>NZ_JBJQIL010000002.1:0-422714 GCF_045984185.1 Staphylococcus sp. KUGN1
AAGCTCCTTATCTGTTCGCTCGACTTGCATGTATTAGGCACGCCGCCAGCGTTCATCCTGAGCCAGGATCAAACTCTCCATAAAAAATTATGATGTTTGATTAGCTCATAAAACTAAATTAATTGTTGTAACTTTCGTTACATTATTGGAATTAACGTTGACATATTGTCATTCAGTTTTCAATGTTCATTTGAAACAATCTTCATTATTATATAACTTCTTTAATTCGAAGTCAATATTTAATTAAGATTACTTTATTAAGTCTAAACGATTTGTTTCCGCTTTGCAATAGTAAGTTTTACACTTTCTTAACGAAATTTTATTAAACTTAACTTGTCGTTTTTGACGACTTTTATATAATATCAATTTAATGTTTTGAAGTCAATAATAAAATCAAAGTTTTTTTATTGATATTTTGGAGTTGAATAACTCACAAGAAAATATTCTAACAGGATTTTTCTAAAATGCAATAGAAAAAGCGTATAAAATTATAGTTAATTTTATACGCTTAATAACTTTTTGTTACTTTTGTGTACTTGCGATTACTTTTTGAGCAATTGTCTGATAGATTTTGCCTAATCTATCTTCAGGTTGATAGATAGACGGAGAAAAATCTGTAGGGTCCCATGTTGGTTGTTCTAATGGTAATTCACCGAACAATTGAGTTTCTAACTCATCTGCTAGTTTCGTTCCGCCACCTTTACCAAACACGTATTCTTTATTGCCAGTTTCTTTACTTTCAAAATAACTCATGTTTTCAATTACACCTAAAATTGAATGGTCTGTATGTTTAGCCATAGCACCTGCTCTCGCAGCAACAAATGCTGCAGTTGGATGAGGTGTAGTGACAATAATTTCTTTACTAGAAGGAAGCATAGAATGAACATCTAGCGCAACATCACCAGTACCTGGAGGTAAATCTAATAATAAGTAATCTAGATCACCCCATTTTACTTCCGTGAAAAAGTTAGTAAGCATTTTACCTAACATTGGTCCTCTCCAAATGACTGGTGCATTTTCTTCAACAAAGAAAGCCATAGAAATAACTTTAACGCCATATCTTTCAACTGGGATAACTTCTTTCCCTTCGATACCAGGTTTTTCATCAATGCCCATCATATCAGGTACACTAAATCCATAAATATCAGCATCTACTAGTCCAACTTTTTTTCCTTCTCTAGCTAAAGCAACTGCTAGATTAACTGCAACTGTTGATTTTCCAACGCCGCCTTTACCTGACGCAATTGCTATAAATTCAACAGAATTATTCTTTGATAATAATCCTTCTATCGTTTTAGGCTTTTCAGTACCTTTACCTCTATACTGTTCAACTGTACCTGCAGGTAACTCTTCGAATCTAATACCTACTGTTTTCGCTCCATTTTCTTTTAGCGTTTTAACTACAGCCATTTGTAAGTCTAGTTGAGGTTGTCCACCTAATTGTGCCATAGCAATTTTAACACTAACATGTTCAATTTCTTCTTTAATAGAAACATCAACTATTCCGTTAGTTTCTTTTAAAGGTACATCAATAATTGGATCTTTTATTTCTCCAACTAATTCTTTGACTTGATTTACCGTTAACAAAGTAAATCCCCCTTATTTATATTGTCTCAACTAAATAACTATACTGTGCTATTACCTAGTCTATCTTTTTTAGTATAAGACTTTTTATGTAATAAAAAAAGAAGTTAGCTTTAAATAAATAGCTAACTTCTATGATTTCATGATTTTTATACTTCTCTAATATTTTTATTCTTATTTCTAGGTTCTTTGATGAATAATGCGAAACTAAATGCAACTACTACGAATAATGTTACTAACGCAAATGATACATCTACACCTGCAGCAACGGTTTGTCGCTGTATCATTTCTTTACTTTCTGATGTTGCTATTGTAGATCCTAACCATTTTGAGCCCATACTCATAAATGTAACCATTAAAGCTGTTCCTAAAGATCCAGCCATAACACGTCCAAAGTTCATAATGGCTGTACCATGGGAAATGTTTTTATTTTCTAGTGCGTTAATACCAGCTGTATTAATAGGCATCATTAATAAAGAAACTGCAAACATTCTTATTGCATATATAATAATTAAATACATATGGGATGTGTCTGCTTTTAAGAAACACAATAAAAATGTGCATACGGTTAAAATAGTAAAACCGGAAATGATAAGAGGCCTTGGACCATATTTATCATAAAAACTACCTGTAAACACAGACATTAAGCCATTAATTATCGCACCAGGCATGATGACTAGACCTGATAATAATGCGGACAATGCTAAAGCATTTTGTACATATAATGGAATTAATAATGCAGGTCCAACCATGGACATCATCACTATCATTGAAGTAATCGTACTAAAACAAAAAGTTCTCGTCTTAAACACTTTTAAATTAAGTAATGGATTGGAAATTGTTAATTGACGTCTAACAAATATCAATATGATTATCAAACTTACTATTAATGTAACTATGATAATTGGATTCGCGAAGCCTAAACTACCCGCACTACTGAATGCATATAACATCATACCAAATCCAACTGTTGAATATAATATAGAACGTTTATCGAGCTTAGTTTGCTTAGTTTCGTTATAGCTTGAAATAAATATAAAACCGAAGACAAGTGCAATTAATGCGATACCAACTATAATTATGAATGGTACTCTCCAACTCACATGATCAATAATTAAACCTGTGAACGTAGGTCCGATTGCAGGTGCAAATTGAATTACTAAACCAGCTAATCCCATTGCAAATCCACGTCTTTCCTTAGAAAACAGTGTAAACAATGTAAATTGCATAAGAGGCATTAATACACCTGCACCCATAGCTTGAATAACTCTCGCAGTCATTAAGACACCAAAATTAGGTGCAATGGCAGCTACAATCGATCCAATTAAAAAGGTACCCATTGCAGATAAATATAATGGTCTCGTTTTAACTCGATCCATTAAATATGCTGTTAACGGAATCATAACACCATTAACTAACATAAATCCCGTTATCAACCACTGAGATGTACTTTCATCGATTTTTAATTCTCTCATAATATGCGGTAAAGCTGTATTCAATAATGTTTGATTTAAAATAGCTACAAAAGCACTAATTAGCATTACAGAAACAATTAAATTCCTTCGTCTTTTATTAATTTCTATATTGCTCATGAACATAATCTCCTTTATTCAATAATAGTATTTCATTCAAACAAACTACGAAAAACTATTCAAATTTAGTGCTCATTACTTTTTATTATTTAAATTTGTGCTATCTGGATAGAAAATTTCTTTACAAATATATAAAAATCCTATAATTACCATAATCACCCAAAACTTAATATCTATATATGTGTAATGGACATGTATTATAAAGTAAAACAATATTGTCGTAACAGAGTATCCTATTAAATGATAAGTAACTCCTTGAAAGTATGGGTTTTGTGGCAAGCGTTTTCTAAAGTAATCCATAAGATGTTCTACTGCGAATAAAGTGAAATATCCTAAAACAATATAGCTTCCATAATAGAAAATATTGTCGTAAAAGCTTTTATTATAGCCAAAATAACCTAATTTAAAATATA
This sequence comes from Staphylococcus sp. KUGN1, assembly GCF_045984185.1. Taxonomy (NCBI): domain Bacteria; kingdom Bacillati; phylum Bacillota; class Bacilli; order Caryophanales; family Staphylococcaceae; genus Staphylococcus; species Staphylococcus sp. KUGN1. The sequence goes on from NZ_JBJQIL010000002.1 coordinate 3,590, forward strand.
TCAAAATCCTACTTAAGCCATATAAACCAAACCCTAAAAACATTAAAAAAATCGTTCCTGAAATAATAAAAATAGTAAGAACAATAAGTGTAGATATTAAATTATACATCTTATTTCTAAAAAACTTCATTACACTTATCCTCCTCCTATTTTGAATACATAAAGTATTTTACCATTAATCGATGACCTTATAAAATTATAAAAACGCCCACAATTCATGTAGGCGTTCTAAACGATTTGTTAAATTTTATTAGTTAGTCACCGGTTTGTTTTTATAAATGAAACTCCATATCGCCACTAATACAATTGCAATAACAATGGCTAATCCTAATACATTATGCAAGTTGCTACCGAACAACCCTGATTTCATAGCATACATATAGCCCATAACAGTTGATCCAATTGATGACCCTAGGTTTTTAGTCAAAGCGTAAAATGACATCATCTTTTTCATTTGATGTGGTGACGTTTCCTCTTGAACAATGACACTGTCTTTTGTATACACAAACCCAAAACTTAAGCCAGCAAGAATAACGCTAAACGCTATAAGTAAAGGTAGTTTTATACCGAAAATAATAATGATACTTCCAATAATTAGGAACGTAAATGCACCAATATACAATGCTTTTCTAGAAAATTTTGCTTCTAATTTAGCTAGGTTAAAGTTTAATATTATCCATGCCACAGATAATGGAAAAATAACAAATCCACTTTGAAGTGGTGATAAACCTAATTGTTCTTGTAAATATACAGGAATGTATAAATTAAAGCCCATTAAACAAATGGCAATTAATAAATCTGTAATAAATACTAAAGCAATCGATTTGTTAAATTTTACAATTGGTAAAAATGGGTGATCAGTTGTTTTTTCAACTTTATATAAAATAAACCCTACCAATAGTGCAAGTAGTAGTGATAAAACATTCAATACAACCTGACCCTGATTAAGCAAACTAAACATTAATAAACCAATAAATACATAAAATAAACTTAAACCTTTAACATCAAAGTTTGTTTTAGATACGATTTCTTCCTCTGGAAAATGGAATGTAAAAATGACTAATATAATCGCAATAAGTGCAATGGGGATATTAATGAAGAAAAGTCAATGCCAAGTTGCTATTTCAAGAATACCTCCACCTAAAAGTGGGCCTATAATACTTGATACGCCCCAAACACTACCTACAATGCCCATAATTTTATATCTTAATGGAATTTCAAAGGCAAGTTTTGGAACAATTTGTGATAACGACATCATCACACCAGCACCAAATCCTTGAATGACTCTAGATATAATGAGCATCGTAAAAGTTTCACTTGTACCTGACATAAAACTACCAATGGCAAATAAAACTAACCCTGTGATAGCGATATATATAATTTTAAATCGCGACATCAGTTCACCAACAATCGGGTTTGCTATAACTAAAGCAATAAAATATGCTGTAAATACTAAAGAAATAAAGCTTCCAGCATTTAAATCTTGACGAATGGTCGGCATTGCTAGTGAAATAATTGACGCTTCAATTGCAGCCATAAACATTATCAAAATTAACGCTAATACCGTTATCATCGATTTTAATCTCATTTAGTTGTCCTCCAACTTAATTTTTCTTACAACTCAATCTATATTATAGACTTTCATTTAATAAAACAATCATTAATTAGTATGACTTTTTCAATTAGTTATATTTTATCTTATTTTTCTACCTGTAAAAAAAGATATCTCTTTTTTAAATGATTTCTAATTAATTAAAAAAGTAACTAGAGACATCATCGTAATATCCCTAGTTACCTTATATTTTCTGTTTAAGACATAAAAAATAGTATGCCTATTAAATGGAAAAATGAAGCTATTAAAATAAATATATGCCAAATCATATGAAAATATGGTCGGTTTTTTTGTGCATAAAACCAAGCACCAATAGTATAAGATAAACCACCTAATACAATAAATAGTATAAATATCCATGATGTTCGTAAAACGATAATAGGTGCAAATATAACACCTACCCACCCCATAACTAAATAAACTATTAGACTTAGCTTATGGTTAACATGAGTGGCAATTGACTTATACAAAATGCCCCACACTGTTGTCCCCCATAATAGAATAAACACAGTCCAACCTAACCAACCACCAACTACATTTAAAAGTATTGGTGTATATGTACCTGATATCGCAACATATATCATACTATGATCTATAATTCGCAATACATATTTTTGTACTGTATGATTCGCCATAGCATGATAGACCGTTGATGATATGAACATTAAAAATAAACTTATGACAAATATTGAAATACTTGTCGACAATAATGTGCCGCCCTTATTAAAACTATGCACTGCAGCGTATGGTAATATAATCATTGTACAAAATGATGCAAAGCCATGTGTGACAGTATTACCAACTTCCTCACCAAATGACAAAGGCATAATATCTTTAAAAGAACTATGATTTGATTCAATATGTTGTTCTGTATTTGACATGATATGGACCACCTTAGTTTAAATCATTCCCATTCGTTTCAAATCAGCCGTTGCCGTTTCTACGCTGTCTTTTCCTTCTTTATTTTTCAATGGTGAAAACTCTTCTTCTCTTGATACTTGTAACGTAATAAAGCTAGTACCATAACGGAAAATATCAAAATAGAATAACTCGAATTTAAGTGTTGGTCGTTCAACTACTCCAAAGTCTTCATCTAGTTGTTTTAAATTTTTAATTGCTAAATGATAAGGTAATTCTCTATCAACTGCACTCATAATAAATCCTAATTTAAATGCATGGATACCAATGTTTGCGTTATCAAATTGATTTGCAACATTAGGATCAAGTTCTGAATACTCGAGAACTGTATCTTTACTATCTTTATTTACAAGTCTCCCAACACTTTCACCTTTTTTAGGTTTTATTGTCTTAGACGTAATATCTTTATTATTTGAGACTGTAAATCCTGCAAACATTGGGTCTAAAACTTTAACTAATACATTATCGATATTATTTAAAAATATATATTTAACATTATCTTGTTTCATTTTATCAAGATAGCCAGCTTTTTTAAGTGATTTAAAGATACCACCATTACCATTTGGTGTTTCCATAATATGGCCCGCTTCATTCAACACAAGCTGTCCTGTTTCACTTAATGCAACGATATTATCTTGTTTAAAGAAATGAATTTTGTCTACATCATAATTAAAATACTGTTGCTGTTCAAAATAAGCTAATGTTGCTTCATGGTTGATATCACTTGTCATGATATACCAATCCATCGTATGTCCTGTTTCTTTCTTTAATTCGAGTAATTGACGTGCTTGTAATTCAAACAAACTCACGCCTTCAATTTCAAATGAGCCTTTCGGACCTGAATAACCTAATCTAGTCCCTTGTCCTCCAGCCATTAATACTACTGCAAACTGTCCATTTCTTATAGCTTCAATACCTTGATTTCTATATTCATCTTTCCTTTGTTCGTCAAGTTCAGACTTAACAGTATATTTAACTTCCGAAACATCTGATGCATCTTCAATCGTTTGTCTATTAACATATAAGTTTTTATACATCTCTTGAATTTCTTCTAAATCTAATGATTCAATTTTATCTTCAAGTGCTTGTTTTTCATTACTACTCATTAATTTTTCATATTCGTATAAATGTTGTTGATTAAATTTCTCTAATTTATTTTTCTCTAACATCAATTTGTCTCCTTATGTAAATTATAATTTCACTCGATTTCAAGTTCGAATTTATGTATCTTGTTTTTAATATTGCGTAAATAGGTATCCCCAATGATGTATGATATCATTTACTTCACTTTGAAAAAACACATAAATGGCTCCAACTGTTAAAGCAGTCGCAAGTGATAAATCTACAAGTCCACCTGTTTTAAAATTCAATGGCGTTTTAATTGTTATTGGCAATGGATACAATAATTTAACCCCTTTGGGTGTTACCATGTCTAGTATAACATGTGAAATCAATCCTATGATAATTGCTACTTCATAATATATAGGTGTATCTATGATATGAAGTAAAATCCCTATGATTCCTATAAATAATAATGAATGGGTAAATGTCCGATGACCAAATAAGAGTCGAATTAAAAAACTAAGTATTTTAAATTTCCTACCTATTTTACTTTGAGTATGACAAATATCAGGTAATAAACTAGAAATGACCGACAATACAATAACTGTCACTGATGAAAATAAATCTGTATGAAAATATTGAGTTGTTAGTGCACCTACTAATAGTCCACAAGATGCATGTGTCTTTCCAGTCATAATTACCTCTCCTTTAATAGCAATATTTTATCATATTCTCCTTATTTATACGAACGTATTTTCGGTCTGAGCAATATTAAACTAAATATCAATTAGTATGACTTAATTTTAAAAAGTATCACATTTTATCTTGAAAACGGTTACAAAATGATTTATGATATATATACAAAATTAATTAAAGGATGTGTATTGGATCATGGCAATGACAGTAAAAAAAGATAATAATGAGGTTAGAATCCAATGGAGAGTAGCAGATATCAAAATTCCAACGAATGAAATTAAAAATATCTCTCAAGACCAAGATATTCATGCAGTACCTAACGTTGAAGGTAGAGAAGTTTCTAGAATTGGTTCTACATTTGGTAAAACAAATCGCGTTATTATTGATACAGATGACCATGAATACATTATTTATACTCAAAATGATCAAAAAGTGTATAACGAACTAACAAAATAATCTTTTAATAATAAAGTTTCAATAAACATAAGAGAGACAATGGTATTGCTAAAAAGTGCAATATTCATTGTCTCTTTTTATTTTTAATAGTACTGTTGAAAGACTATAATTTAATTAGAACACAATTACGACTAATACAAATATATAAGGAGTGATTTTTAATGTTTGTTGTTACAAATCGCATTACTGTAAAACAAGGTTTTGCAGAAAAAATGACGCCAAGATTTACACAAGGCGGGAAGATTGAATCGTTAAAAGGATTTCATAAAATCGAAGTTTGGCAAGTTAATAACGAAGACGATGACACTGAGGATATGTACGTTAATACATGGTGGGAAACAGAAGAGGATTTTAATAACTGGGTAAAAAGTGATGCATTTAAAGAGGCACATCAACGACCTAAAGATTCCAAAAGTGATGAACCATCTCCAGTTATAAGCAACCAAATTGTAAAAGCAAATGTGCTATCTGTTTTAAATCCATAATATTACCCAAAAAGTTAAAATAATAAAAAGCCAAGATGAGCAATTGTTATAGCAACAAATAAGTCATCTTGGCTTTTATATTATAAAAATAGATGTGCGATTAAAGTAATAATAGGTAATGTAATAATTGTTCTGATTAAGAAGATAACGAATAGTTTGCCAATGTTAACTGGTATTTTTGAGCCTAAAATGACGCCGCCTACTTCTGATAAATATATTAATTGTGTAATACTCAATGCACCAATAACAAATCGAGTTAAATCACTATGTGCACTTTCAATTAATATAGATGGTAAGAACATATCTGCAAAGCCAATTAAAATAGTTTGGGATGCATGAGTAGCTTCAGGGATTTGTAATAATTGTAAAAACGGAACGAATGGTTTACCAATCAATTCAAAGATTGGTGTATAGTTTGCAATAATAGTCGCAATCGTACCAATACTCATCACTACAGGTAGTATCACAAACCACATATCTACAACTGTTTTTAATCCAGATTTAAAGAAGTCTTTCACACCTGGTGCTTTAATCCCTACTTCGGTAGCCATATCAAATCCATGACCAATCGCCGTCTTACTTTCAGGAAGTTGCTCTGTTCTTGCATCACTCGATACGTCTTTCGCATATTCATCTGGTATCTTATTCAATGGCCATATTCTTGGCATGATTACTGCCGCGATTAAACATGAAATGATAACACTTAAATAGAATAAGAAAAATTGATCTTGCATTTTAACAGTATCTGCAATAATAATTGCAAAGGTAATTGATACCACACTAAAAGTCGTGGAAATCACCGTTGCTTCCCTTCTTGAATAAAAACCTTCTTCATATTGGCGACTTGTAATTAATACACCAACAGTTCCGTCACCAATAAATGATGCCAAATTATCTACTGTTGAACGGCCAGGCAATGTAAACAATGGTCGCATGACAGGTCTAAATAAAGGTCCTAACAACTCTAATAGACCGTATTCCATAAGTAATGGTAAAAATAAAGCCGCAAATAAAAATACAGCTACTAAAGTTGGTAATAAACTAGAAAACACAAGTCCACCAGTATCTTCTGAATATATCATTTTAGGTCCGACTTTTAGTAACGTCATCCATGCAAAGATAACGGCTAAAACTCTTAATATTATCCAACTCACATTTTCATTAAACGCATTATACAATAAGCCCTTTGGATCTAATTTATCTTTTAAAATCGTAGAACAAATGAGTGTTAAAATCGCCGATAATGTTATAATTGTCACAATGATAAATGGCATCGCCCCACCCACAATATCTTTTAACCAATTAGCTAAAAATGCAACAGGTAGTGTCGTTTGCTTTTTACCATCTTGTTCTACTGGTATAGGAATTAAGAATAAAATGATGCCGATAAGTGACATTGTAATAAATTTAATTCGACCTTTAATGATTTCTTGCTTAGTATATCTATTCATCTTCCGTCATCCATTTCTATCTATTTAAAATACAATTATATATACTCAAATTACATTTATATTTCTTTCTAAACGTCATCTCATATATATACATTTTTATGAATAATTAAGTATTTAATACTATACGCGATTTACATTCAAAGTGCAATGGCTATAAGTTAAATAATTTTAGAATTTCATAGCTACTCGCTTAAACATTTTTATGACATATAAAATGCACCAAGAAACACAATATCCTGTGTCTTGATGCATCATATGTCCATTAGCCGTACAACTTATGATTACATTTTTCTTAATAAGAATAAGAAGTAAGGTGCCCCGATAATAGCAATAATGACACCTACTGGGATATCCAATGGGGGATGAATACCTCTTGCTAAACCATCACCAAATGTTAATAATATCGCTCCAATTAAACCGGACATCATTGCGACATGCATTGTTTTATGACCAACTATTTGTCTTGCAATATGAGGTGAAATTAATCCTAAGAAGCTAATACCACCTACGACTGAAATGGAAGCACCGGCTAACATTACTGATAAAATGAGTAATACCATTTTTAATCTTTTAACTCTAGTACCTAATGCGACAGCGACGTTATCTCCTAATCCTAGGATATCTAATTGATGGCTCAACATTAAAATTATCGGAATAGTAATAATGAACCAAGGTAATACAGATAAAAAGTTTGAAATATTATGACCGTATAAACTACCGGTTAACCAAACGAGTGCATTATTAGCATCCATAGGATTACGAATTAACAAGAACTGCACAATCGCCGTACATATTGCTCCAATTGCCAAACCAATTAAAGCTAAATTAGAACCTTTAACATCAAATTTAGAAATTAAAAAAGATAATATTAGGCTAATCATTAACGCCCCGATAAACGAACCGATAGGCAATATAGCTAATGGTGCAGATGGAAATAACATGATGATAATGACAGCAGCTAAACTAGCACCTTTAGAGATGCCTATCACATCTGGAGAGGCAAGTGGATTTCGAACAACACCTTGGATAATTGCCCCAGATATCGCTAAACTGCTACCGATAATCAGTCCTAATAATGTTCTAGGGATTCTATATTCATTTAAAATAAAATTATCATGTGTGAAGATGCCTTTAATCGCCTCGATAGGATTCACGATTACTGAGCCAATACATAAGCTAAAAATGGCACTAATAACTAATAATATTGTAACAATACTATATCTAATCATATGCTTCTTCCTTGTCATACGCGTTTCACCCCTTTAACTGTGATAAATAAGAAGTAAAATGCACCTACGAAAGAAGTCACGATACCAACTGGAGATTCAAAAGGATGTGTGACAAGTCGTGATAAAACATCAGAAAATAATAATAAATCGGCACCAATTATAATAGTGAGTGGAATCATCAAGATATAATTATTTTTGATATAACGTTTAACAATATGAGGTACGATCAAGCCTACAAATCCTATAGGACCTGCGATTGAAACTGATAAACCCGCTAAAATAATGACTAATAATCCTAAGAGCATTCGAACAACTTGAATTTTTTGACCTAATCCTTTAGCAATATCGTCGCCTAGTTCCATTATTGTTAATTGTCGTCCCATAAGCATTGTAACTATCATAGCCACAACTAACCATGGTGTAATAGCAATCACTTCTGGCCACTTAACACCTGACAATGAACCTACTAACCAAAACATCACTGATGAGTTGGAATCCTCATTTAACAATATTACCCCTTGGGTCATACTACTAAAGAATAAATGAACTGCCATACCTGCTAATGCTAATTTAACTGGAGTCATTGCCTTTGTTGAACCTGAAAGTGTATAGACCGTTAATCCACCTAAAAATGCACCTATCATTGCTAAAATCATGGAATAGCTTTCAAGTGATGGTATTAGAACCGTTATTAATACAATTACAAAAGAAGCACCAGCATTCACACCAAATATTTGCGGTGAAGCCAATGGATTTCTTGTAATAGATTGCATTAGTAAACCTGCAAGTGCCAGTGCACCACCGATTAATAAACCTGCTAACATGCGTGGCATTCTTGAATTATGTATCAAGAATGACTGCTTCGTATCAGTATGCCCTGTAATATAATGAAAGATATCTTTAAATTCAATATGAGAAGAACCAATCGCTAAATTTAAATAAATACAAATAAAAAGAAAGCACACACTCACAATATATGCGAGTGTAGTGCGTTTTCTTTTTTCTTGTAATATAGCGGATTGACTACTTTGTTCTTTCATAGTCATCGTTTTCCACCTTACTTATCGTCTTTATTGTGATCCTTTTTAGAAATCTCAACTAATTCTTTTGCCATTTCTTCAGAAGAAATTAAACCACGAGCTCTTGCCCATAAGTCACGATCTACAACATCTACACGATTATTTTTTACTGCATCAAGTTTTTTCCAAACTGGATCTTTTTGCATTTTCTTGAATGTTGGTTCGTCCGGACTTGCTTTATCAGTCATAATAAACATACGACCTGGATTAACGTCTGACAATGTTTCTGAATTCATTTCTAAATAAGGTCCTTTTAAGTATTTACTTAATCCTTTTGTAACATCTGGTGATAATGCTTCTTTAAATCCTAATTGTGTTAGGAATTGACCAACATATGATTCACTAGGATGTCCTAAGAAACTTGATTTTGCTGCTACAGCTGGTAATACTTTTTCATCTTTATCAAATTTGATGTCTTTTTTGTATTCAGCAATTTTCTTATCATGTTCTTTTAGACGCTTTTTACCTTGGTCTTCTTTACCTAATGCCTTAGAAATTGTTTTGAATGCATCGATATTATCATCATAGTTACCATCGAAACTTTTTAGTTCGATTGTTGGTGCAATTTTGTTTAAATCTTTATAAATTCCTTTATGTCTGTTGCTATCAGCAATAATTAAATCTGGTTTTAACTTACTAATCTCTTCTAAATTAGGTTGCTTACGAGCACCTACTGAAGTATAATTTCCGATTTTATCTCTTAATGGTTTAATAATACGTTCTTTTTTATTATCATCTGCAACCCCTACAGGTTTAACATCTAACGCTGCTAATGCATCTACAAACGAGTATTCAAGAACGACCACACGTTTAGGATGTTTAGGAACTTTTGTTGTTCCCTCAGCATGTTTAATTTCAACCCCATCTTTAGATGCTGATTTATTTTTAGAGTCGTCTGACCCGTTATTGCTTACGCTACCGCATGCAGTCACTAAAACTAAAGCTAACATTAAGCCGAGTATGCTCAAAAACTTGATACCTTTCATTTTTCCACTCCTTAACTATGTATATGCTTACATATATAGTTTATTGATAACGATTCTCATTGTCAATATGATTTTTATAAATTTTATAATTAATTTGAGACCTCTGAATACTTTTATCTTATATAATACGTAATGATTTTATCATTGATTTGAATTTTAATTATTTAAGATATTAAAAAGGAGCACCTAACGTTTTTTCTCAATCTCATATAAGATCGCTGTTGTCGGTGCCCCGCTGTTTAAATATTTGATTTTATATTATGAATTGAACAAAAGGGTTCATTAAAAGAATGTATCATCGTTTCAACTTTCATATCAGTGGCATAAACTTTTTCTAAGTTTTTATTATACATCGAACGAGATAAGGCTTCATAGCTTAATTGAAATTGAATTTTATTACCGATTTGATAATGATCCTGATTGTTTAAATCGATCATTAAATGATCACTAGAGGCGCCAATAATTTGGATATCATTGGCTATAGGATTTATATGAGTTGTATCAGTATCAATGTACCCTATATCAACAATCGCTTGCAAATATGACTGTTTCGTATGGCTATTCATACGTGGTTTTATTTCTAATATTTCCGCTTCCAATACTATCGCATCTTGATACAAATGTGAAACAGGCTTGTCTGTAGTTGTATCGACACCTCTAAATAATGTTTCACCAATTCGTAATTCATTTATTTTACCTAAGTCATTATACATTGTTAACGGTAGCATACTTGAGTTTCCACCAGATACAATTTTCATGCGATAACCTATTTCTCTCTCTATGGCACTCACAAATTTATTAATCATAAAGACGTCATCTTCGATAGGTGTTCCTGATTTAAAACACATAAAATTAAATGACAGACCTATTAATTGAATATGAGATAAATTTAATATGGTTTCTATATATTTAACAACATCGTATGTTAGAACACCTTCTCTACCGTCTTTCCAATCAACCATTAATATTACTTGATGTTTTAAATTTAATTGTTCTGCTATACGATTAAGCTCTAAAATTGTATTTAATTCGGTTTGAATACTGATTTGTGCATTTTTAATCATATTATCTAACTGTGATAATTGTGTTGATCGTAGTATCGTGAATGAACAATCAAAATCAGTTAATTGTCTTATATTCTCTAATCGTGAATCTGCAAAATGAGTGATACCTAAATCAATTAATTTTTGAACAACTTGACGATCACCTGCGATAGATTTAATAACAGGTGTAAATTGTATGTGTTTAGCATCTAAAATTGTTTGAAGTACTTTGGCATTGTATTGTATTTTGGATAAATTTATATTTATATTTGCCATGTACTTACACCTCTTTTTTTATTGGATTTTCCAATTCTGTATTCAAATATTTCTTCACTTTATTTTCCATTCTCATACTTAATAATGCTTTAACTGAAATCTTTTGTCCAAATAAGACACGATGTAAAGCTTCGGCATGATTTTTATTGTCATCAATCGCAGTTTCAATTTCTTGTTGAACTATTTTAAATAATGCCTGTTCATTCACCATGTCATATTGATTAAAATGATGAATTAATTCTGCAAGTTGGTTTTGAACAACGGCATGTTGAAACTTACCTATCACTGCTTCAATTGAATCTGCAATTAAACTTTCATTCGTAATCTCAACATCTGGTAACTTATATTTCAATGTTTGCAAATCAATACGTGAACCACCCAAATCACGGACTAAAAAGTTCATTTGGTAATTAGGGCCAAGATTAACAATAGTATTTTGCATATGTGCTTCTAAGGCAATACCGTAATCTTGAATATACGCTATTAATGGTCTTACTAATGTACTAGTATATTGACGAATAAATCGTTCTATCGATTCTGAAGTGAGCTCGTTATAAGTCCACTTAATATAACTATCAACCACGACATCGTTATCAACTGGATTACGATTCACTAAACTCGCACTTACTATAGTTGAACCTTCTTGAGTTAACACTGGCTTTTCTCTTACGATACATGCTAATTGACGAGCTAAGTCAGGGTCCACATCAACATACTCACCAAATGGCTCCGCAGCCACTTTTAATTCAGGATATATATTCAACATATCTTGCAATGCATAACTTAACTTAGGGCCATCAACCGTTGTTACAGTAGATATCGTACGTACAGCACTTGTTGCTTGTACATTGACTGGCAATTTAATATGAAATGGATGATGCAATAACTCCATCGTTCTAAATGACAATGTGGCTTTAGATTCAACTGTAAATGGGGTTGGTATTAATATTTTGTCGCTAATCCATGTTTTAAAACGTTCCCCAATCACATGGTCATATTGCCAAGGATGAACAAAGATTGCCCGGTAATCATTGATATCTAAATCGAGTGGTTTAAGAAAAGCTTGTAATTTATCTTTTAGTTCTGGAATAACTTGATTAACGATATACTGTTCATCATTTTCCATTGATGTCGTGATGATATGTGATGATGAAACGAGCATAATATGTAATGGAATAATTTTTTCAAATTCTGGTGCATAGCGACGTATTTCCTCTGTCGTTAATGGCAACTTCGTCTTAGTTAAAGGATGTGTAGGATGTCCTTCTAATACTAAACTTTCAGAGTAACTTAAATCATTTGTAGCACCATTATCTTTTATATGTTGTAACCACGTAAAAAAATTAATCGTGTCTGGCAACATTGAAAATGTCATACTTTGATGAATTAATGATGCTCTATTATTAAATTGTTTATATGATTCTACAAAGCTATCCCTACTATGGATAAGCTCATGATATAAACGCTCAGATATTTCAATATCAAAAGCATCATTCAATATGTTAAGTAAACTTTCTAAACTTGTAATTTGAATGCGTTCATCACCACATTGATAGGTGAATGCTCCATCAAATACATATCTTTCTAACATACTTTTTCTTAAAACATAGGCAGTTAGAACTCGTCCATGATATTGTAATTCAATTTTTTCTGTTGTTTTATTTATTTTTGCGTCCTCAGGACATATTTGCTCTTTTAAAATTGCATTTAACATTCTATGTTGAATGTTTTTATCCGCAAGTAACCACTCATTGCGTGTCATTGTGAAATTCCTCCAATTTTATGAACTCGTTGCATTAAGTAAAATATGATCGAAATGGCTACTGTACTTATTCCCATAATTAAAAATGTATTTAATACGCCAAATTTGTCAGCAAAGAAACTCATAATTAAACTTCCTAACGGTATCATGCCTCGGTCCATCATTACAATACTTAATACCTTACCCCTTTCATAATCTTTAACACTATTTTGGAAATATACGCGATTTGTTGTTCTCGCCCATTGGCTAAATAATCCAATTAAAGTAATACAGATAAACATGATTACTAAATTATGAACAATGATACCTAATAAGGCGATGCCAAATAGTAATGAACTAAGATAATACATTTTAACAGCATCGATATAATCGAGAATTTTAGGTAATATCACAGTAGCAATAATGCCTCCAATGGCACAACAAGTCATTGCAATACCAAATATTTCAGATTGTCCTGGGAATACATGATTAGTCAGTACCGGTAATATAGTTGTATATGAAAAGCCGGTTGCCATAATTAATAGTGATGTAAAGAAAATCTTACTGCCTTCTAAATTGCGTTTGAAATAATCCATCACTACTTTTATTGACATCTCTTTTTGATGATCCCCCATATGAGTAGCTTGGATATGTATAGGGAAACATAAAGCTACCGCTATGAGATAACAAATAGCTTGAGCTAAAAATGTCGTTGGTGCATGATAAACTGCTAGAATAACACCTGCTATGGCTGGACCAATAGAACGACAAATATTAATTATAAATGAGTGAAATGATACTGCTTGTGTTGTTGTGATTTTATTAGATAAATCTGGTAAGATCGCTTGTCTCACAGGTGTTTCAACAGCACTTAACATTCCTCGTAATGTCGCATATATTAATACAATATATACTGGAATCTGATTAAATGAGTATGTCATCACACATAGTATTGCCGTCACTAAGAATGATGAAGTTATTGTAATACGCAGTAAATTTCCTTTATCATATTTATCAGCTATAGAGCCTGCCCATACACTTAGTAACAAAATGGGTACGAGCCGGCAAAAATTAACTAAACCTAAATAAACTGCGTTATGATATGTAGTAAGTACAAACCAGTTTAACCCGATTTGCCCAATCCAATTCCCTAAAAACAGAAGAAATGAACTGGAAAAGAAAAATTTAGCCATAAATTTCACCTGTCTTTTTAATTGATAATAATAATCATTATCATTAATATGGATTATACAAATCTTATTAATTTTTGTAAAATATTTTTTTAGAGGTGAATTATGAATTCAATTAAAATTGCAAAAGACAATAAATTTAATTTGACCAAAGATGAGCAAGATGCTTATCAATTTTTAAGTCAATCCCATCCAGAATGGTCTCAATACTTTATTGAAAATGTAAATATCGGTCGCGATAAAGTGACACAAAGATTAGTCACATCCATACATAGAGAAAATTTGGTAAATGGCAATGATCATAGCAGAATATTAAAAAGTAAAGATATTGAAGGTTTATCAAGCCATCGACCTGAAGTTTTAGAAATAGAATTTAAAGCATCTCACAAAAAGTTATATGCACCTATAAGTGGTAAACATGCATTTAATCGTGTAGATGTTGAAGGTCCTTTTTATTATCAATCCATAAATGATTCAATATTTTATCGAGTAGAACATCCGAATGATATTTTAGAATGGGTTTTAATTGAAGCACCGGAGTTAGACAACGAGGCGAGCGATCAATTTAAAGATGATTTAACTAACAGCGCTGCAAATATGATTTTTGCTATTAGCTATCAAGCCTATAGTATGAAAGATGAGTCACGACCTTTGTTTGATATTATTAAAAATCATGACGATAGCTATTTACGTTCAGAACAATCTGTTATTGAAGGTCATCCCCTACATCCAGGAGCAAAGTTAAGAAAAGGTATGAATTCTAGTGAGACATTTAAATATTCTCCTGAATTTGCGCAACCCATTAATTTGAAAATTATTTTGATACATCATCAATTTAGTAGAGTTCAATCATTAGCTAAATCTTATAATGACATGATGAACCAACTTTTCCCTAAAATGTATCAACAACTTCAGGATGAAGTAAAAGAATATCATGATATCAGTCTAGATGATTATCATGTGATGATTGTGCATCCTTGGCAATATGATGAAGTGCTTGCTCGTGATTATAGTAAAGAACTTGATCAACATTTGATCATAAAGACACATTGTACTTTACCGTATTATGCTGGGTTATCATTTAGAACATTGATGCCAAAAGCACCTAATGAAGATCCTCATATTAAATTATCAACTAATGTGCATATTACAGGAGAGATTAGAACATTATCGGAACAAACCACACATAACGGTCCATTAGTGACCCACATTTTAAATCAAATATTAGTTAATGACATGACATTCAAACCATATGCATCATCGGTCATTGATGAATTAGCTGGTATCCATTTTTATAATGGAAACGACCAAGACCCGATACAAACAGAGCGTAGTGAACAATTAGGTACTTTGTTTAGAACCAATATTAACATTCATCTTAAGGAAAAAGGGTTAACATCAATGATTCCATCAAGTCTAGTTGCCCAATATCCATATCACCCTGAGCCGCCAATTGTGTCATTAATTAAGTTATACCAAAATCACAATGACTTCACTTCATACGATGAAGCTGCCCAAGCTTGGATGAAAGATTATAGTCATGCCCTATTAGGCTTAGTAGTGCCTCTATTAACTAAGTATGGCATTGCACTTGAAGCACATCTACAGAACGCAATAGCACATTTTAACGAAGATGGTTCATTAAATCATTTATATGTAAGAGATTTTGAAGGATTACGAATCGATCAAGCTAGATTAAATAGCATGGGTTATGCTACAAATCAATTTCACGAGAAATCTCGTATTTTGACAGAATCTAAAGACTCTGTTTTCAATAAAGCATTTTATTCAACTGTCCAAAATCATTTAGGTGAATTAATATTAAACGTTGTACAATCTGCTAATCAAGATGATTTAGAAGATTTAATTTGGAACGATATAGCGAACATCATACACCAAATTTTAGATACAATTACCGATGTTTCTAATGAAAGAATCTCTGAAATTCAAAATGTAATATTTGCTAAATCAATTGATTATAAGTGCGTGACTACCATGTGCTTAGAAGATGAAGCGCATGAATACACATATATTAAAGTAAACAACCCCTTACATTCTTAATACATGATAATAAGACATAAAAAATCCGTGAGATACGCTTTAAAGTATCTCACGGTTTCTTAATTATAAAACTAAATAACTAAATGGACAGATTATTGTAAACCTTGTCTTTCGTTATTGTTGTTGTTTTGGTTGTTTTCTTTTTCATGTTTTTGTTGCCATTCTTTTTTAGTCATAACATCATCAACTTGCATGTTAACTTCTACAACTTCTAAACCAGTGATATATTTCACTTGTTCTTTAACTAAGTCAGTTACTTTACGGAAGATTTTTGGTGCAGATTCACCATATTCTAAAATAACTTTTAAGTCGATTGCAGCTTGTTTTTCTCCAACTTCAACAGAAACACCTGTAGTTACATTGTTACCGCTTGAGAAAGCATTAGTAAAGCTATCAGTGAAGCCGCCTTTCATATCTAAGATACCTTTAACTTCGCGAGCTGCGATACCAGCAATTTTTTCAACAACTTCATCAGAGAAAGTTAATTTGTTTTCAAATTGAGGTTGTTGATTTTCTTGTTGTTGCTGTTGTTTTTGTTGTTCTTGTCTTTCTTTTTCTTTAACACCTGTTTGGTTATCATACGCTTGTTTTGCTTTATTGTTATCTACTGCCATTTTGCATTCTCCTTTTTAAATAAAATTGTTATTCTTTAATCTTTTTAAAACTTTCAATGAACATCTTAGAAATTAAAGTTAAATTAACTCCATCTATTTAGAAAATTCAAAAAGTCTTGTGTACGGTCTTTAATATACCCAATTCCAATTCCTATTAAACATAAAACAATAATTAAAATGGTTTTCCAGAAACCTAAAGTTAGGAATAATATAGCTATAAGTAAAAATGCTAAAAATCCGATGATTCTCCATTTGAAAGTTTTCAATATGTTAATAAGTTGTTGCGTAGAGTCTTGTCCATTTTGGTTATTATTATTAGCCATGATATCCCTCCCTTACAACACTCTTGGACCAGAAGTTTTCTGATCTTTGACGTTTACTTCTAATTTTCTTACTGGCATTTCAGTAAAGTGTTCAACATTTTGTTTAATATCAGCACGAATACTTTCTGTTAATGATGTTGCTTGAACATTGTTTGGAACAAAGTAATCTGCCTTAATATCAATAAATGATTTTTTCTTCTTGTTGTACATTTTAGTAACAACGTTAGGTTGTCTAACTTGATCATATTTAGCGATCGTGTCATAAACTGTTTTCTCAACGGCTTTTCTTGATACATAGACATGACCATCGTCAAATTCTTTGTACAATCCAGGTTTTCTATACGTAGGTTTAAATATGCTTAGTACTAATATTAAACCAATTAATATTAGCAATCCTGCTAGGCCAATCAATAGTGGTTGGAACCAATTGAATTGTAAGAAGTAATCTTGGTATTGAGAAATACGACTATCTTTAATATACATAAACAATAGGAAACCAACGATGACTACAATAAGTAGGCCAAGGATAAAGTTTTTAAGTCTTTTCACCTCGTATGACACCTCCTCAATTAGTATTATATTTTTTTAGTATCACACAAAATGAGTACCCTATTATAAATAAATCAAAACCAATAATTTAAAATTTAATAATCAGTTTTTATATTTAATTAAGTACTACTTATATGGTTTATTCCCATTTAATTGCAATCGAAAACATTTATTTAAAAAAATCTAAAAACTTTTTTTATCTTTCGAACTTTTATATTCTAATACATCGGAATCTCTATCTTTGACTAATATTTTATTACTTGGTCGTGGTTTTTCTTCACCTAGTGATTTAAATAATGACCATATCATTAAAATAATGACAATTGAAAACGGCAACGCTGCTATAATAAGTAAGTTCTGTATTGCTTGTGTTCCACCTGTATAAATCATGATAATGGCAAATAAAGCCATAATGATTCCCCAACTGACCTTTACAATTGAAGATGGATTAATATCGCCTTGTGAACTGAGCATTCCTAATACGTAAGTCGCTGAATCTGCAGATGTAACAAAGAAAATCATAATTACGATTAACGTAATAATACTTAAAATAAATCCAAGTGGATAATGTTCTAGTGTGGCAAATGTAGCAGTTTCAGTTGCTTCTTTTGCAATGTTAGCAATTTTATTGTCTTGCAAATACATTGCAGATGCACCGAAAACTGCAAAGAATATAAAGCAAACTAATGCCGGGACAAACAATACGCCCAAAATAAATTCTTTAATAGTACGACCTCTTGAAACACGTGCAATAAATATTCCTACAAATGGTGCCCAGGATACCCACCATGCCCAATAAAAGATCGTCCAATTTTGTAACCATTGGAATTTTTGCTGACTTGATGGGATTCTTAAACTCATACTAAAGAAATGGGCTATATAATTACCTAATCCGTTCGTAAACGTATTTAAAATATAAAGTGTTGGACCCACAATAAATAAACCAACTAATACAATAAACGCTAACGCCATATTAATGTTACTTAGTGTTTTAATACCTTTATCGATACCTGACCAGGCAGACCAAGTAAATAAAACTGTTGCAATCACAATTAAGACCACTTGTGTACCAAAATTATTTGGTAGATGAAATAGAAAATGAAGTCCTTCATTAATTTGTAAAGCACCAAAACCTAATGTCGCAGCTACGCCTGTTACAGTAGCGATCACCGCTAATACGTCAATGGCACCTCCTATAGGACCTTTCATGGCCTTTTCTCCAAATATTGGGACTAGAGTTGCACTTACTAAACCTGGATAGCCTTTATGAAAGCTAAAATAAGCAAAGACTAGTGCAACAATGCCATATACTGCCCATGCATGAATACCCCAATGGAAAAATGAAAATTGCATGGCATCGTTGATTGCAGTTTGTGTACCTGCTTTATGCAAAGGTGTTAGTTTAAAAGCATGACTAATAGGTTCAGCTGTTGTCCAAAATACTAAACCAATTCCCATACCAGCACTGAATAACATTGCAAACCATGATGGTAATGAGAACTCTGGATCTTCACCTTCTTTACCTAAAGTAATTGATGCATACCTAGAAAATAGTAAATACACACATACTATTAAGATTAGTAGCACTAATAATAGGTAATACCATGAAAAGTTAACCGCTATAAATGAAGTAATATTTTTAGTAACGGTTTCTAATTGTTTTGGTAATATTGCACCATAAATAACGAATAGCGTACAAATGGATAATGCAACCCAAAATACGATGCTAATAGATTTATCCTTCATATGTAAAACACTCCCCTTTTTTATATCTTTCATATACCCTAGCTACTTACTCCCAATCATATTTTATTTATTTTCAATTTGTATCAATTAATATTTTAATAATTTGTTAAATTTAGATTGATCTATAGATAAATTAAAAAACCTGAGACACGATGTCTCAGGTTTTAATCATATATACCTATTTTGTTGCTTAATAATTCCAGTTAATTCGACGTTTAATATCTATTCATTTCGTCCTAATTAAATTGCTTCTTACTCTATGATTCAATTTTTCGAAATAACTTCCCATAAATAATTAAATGTTGATTACTAACTTACCTATCATTGTATGACTTTCTAATATTTGGTGTGCCTTATAAAGATTGTCTACTGTTAAACCTTCAATCACCTTAGTAGTTGTAGGTTGATAGACACCCTGCTCTATTTTTATTGCAATATCTTTTAAGTAATCATGATGCTTAATCATATCTCTAGTTTGATGAACAGGTCTCGCAAACATAAACTCATGAGAAAATGAAATACTTTTTGACTTAAGTAGATTTAAATCTTGTTTTTCATTAAAAGCTACAATTGTCGCAATATGTCCTCTTGGTCTTATTAAATCAATCATCGTTTCATAATACATATCCGTATTAAAAGTACAGAATATATAATCCACTTCTTCAATGCCTTGTTGAGATATTTGCTGTTTTAAATCTTTTTTATGATTGATTACAATGTCTGCCCCCATGTCGTAACACCATTTCTTTGTTTCATCTCTAGACGCAGTTGTAATGACTTGTAAACCATAGTGATGTGCAATTTGTGTTGCAATACTACCTACACCACCAGCACCATTAATAATTAATATAGATTTACCTTCATTGTCTTTTGAACGTTCTGAAATATTGAAGCAATCAAACAAAGTTTCTGATGCGGTAATTCCAGTTAATGGTAAACTCGCTGCTTGTTCATCTGAAACATTTTCAGGTGCATGAGCGACTAACTGTTCATCTATTAATTGATATTCAGCATTTGAACCATGTTGGATAGGTGAACCTGAATAAAACACTCTATCTCCTTCTTTAAACATAGACACATTCTTTCCAATTGATTCAACTATACCAATAGCATCAAATCCTAAAATTCTTGGTGAATGAGATACTGGCAATTGCCTTTGTTTAGTGTCTACGGGATTTACACTAATACTATTTACTTTCACTAAAATTTCAGTGTCCCTAGGTTGTGGTAGGTCTATGTCATATGCTTTAAAGTGGTTCCCTTCACCTAAGTTAAATGGTTGTTCAAATCCTAATGCTTTCATGCTGCAATCACCTCAAATTGGTTTAAATTAAACGATCTACCTCGTTATTAATATATACTTTTTTATTCAGGGTCTGCTACTTTAATCACTTGCTTCCCAAAATTGTCACCTGTAAAAAGATTTCTAAATGCTTCTGGTACTTTGTCAAACCCTTTAGCCACAGTTGTTTGCGTTTTTATTTTATCTTCACGAACCCATTCTGCTAATGCTTCACTCGCATTTTTAAAATCATTTGCAAATTCGGCTACCAAGAAACCTCTCATCATAGCTTGTTTTTTAACTAACGTGCCTTGTATTCTTGGACCAATGTCGTCTTCAGGGTGATTATATGAAGAAATAGCACCACACACAGGCACACGTGCAAAGCGATTAAGATGTTTAAATACTTCATCTGCAATAGCTCCACCAACATTTTCATAATATACATCCACGCCATCTGGTAATGCTTGTGCTAAATTCTCAGCGAAATACTCATCTTTGTAATCAATACCGGCATCAAAACCTAATGTATCAGTTAAATAATTGACTTTATCAGGTCCACCAGCGATGCCTACCACACGACATCCTTTGATCTTAGCAATTTGACCTACCACAGAACCTACGGCACCTGAAGCTGCTGAAACAACAACTGTTTCACCTTCTTGTGGACGTCCAATATCTAATAAACCATGATAAGCTGTTTGGCCTGGCATACCTAGTACACTTAAATACAATTCAAGTGGTACTTCTGTAGATGGCACAACATTAACTTTGTCACTAGTAACTGTATTATATTTTTTCCAAGGTAGCATACCTGTAACGATATCGCCTTCTTGGAAACCATCCGCTTCTGAAGTAGTTACTTGAGCAACGATATGACTTATAATTGGTTGTCCTACTTCAAATGGTTGAACATAGGAGTCACCTTGTGACATTCTACCTCGCATATACGGATCAACTGAAATATACAATGTTTTTAATTGTATCTCACCACTCTGTGGATCTTTAGTTTCTATTTCTTCGTATTTAAATGTATCGTCCTGTGGCATACCATCAGGATATTTATTAAAAATAATTTGTTCATTATTCATCGAATCATCCTTTTTCAATTTATTAATACTACCATAATACCTCAGTTCAAGATGTCGCAATCATTTCGTCTGAACTGTATAATATGAATCAATAAATGAGATCAAAATTGGAGATGCATTCAATTATGAAACTAAGTATTTTAGATTACGTGCCTATTTTTGAAAATAGAAATGCTTCTGATGCACTGAATCATAGTATCGAATTAGCACAACTTGCAGAACAGTTGGGATATGAAAGATATTGGGTAGCAGAACATCACCAAGTTTTATCAGTAGCATCAAGTGCACCAGAGATGATTATGATGTCTCTGTTAGAACAAACGAATCATATACGTATTGGAAGCGGTGGTATCATGATGCCACACTATAGTCCATATAAAGTAGCAGAACAGTTTAAAATTATGGAAGCACGACATCCAAAACGTGTAGATTTGGCTTTAGGTCGCTCTAAAAGCTATCCAAATGTTTTTGCAGCATTGAACGAAAATAAAAATCAACCACTACAATTCGAAACTCAATTAAATGACTTACAAAAATATTTTACTGATGAAGTTACTAAACCACATCGATTTCAAACTTTAATTGCAACCCCACAAATAGATAGTTATCCTGATATGTTTATACTCGGAATGAGTGAACGAAGTGCGAAACTTGCAGGTAGAATAGGCTTACCTTTTGTAATAGCGCAAATGGGACAAGAACCACAGCAACTTCAAGCGGCTATTGAAACATATAAATCTACTATATATCAACACTATGGGGAACAAGTAAAACCATATGTTATATTAGCAACCTTTGTCATTACCGCAGAAAATCAAGACAAAACTAATCAATTACTAAATGCCTTTCATTTATGGTTAATACGGATTTTTTATGCTAATCAACCTAAATCTTATCCTTCAATTGATACAGCTAAAAATCGACAATGGTCTGATAGAGAACTTAAGAAGATGTCATCCAACGCAAACCGTGTGATTAGTGGGTCACCTTATCAAGTAAATGCTCAGTTGAAACAACTAAAAAATGATTATAATGTTGACGAAATAATGATTTTGCCACATGTATATGGAGAAGCGAATCGAAAAAGGCTATTAGAATTAGTAATGGAATACTGTGAATCATAAGAAACTATACAAATAAAGGTACAATATCCAACTAAGTTACATTATCGTTTCTTTCAATCTATAAATGAAAAGAAATACTCGATTTGAACGTATGGAAATTGTACCTTTTAATTATTTAGACCAAAGAAATTCTATTATTTCATTGGCTACTTGTTTATTTTCATGTAATTGGCTATGTTGTGCTGACTTTCCAATATATTTAGATTCTTTATAACTACTCACCGAATCTCCTATTAAATATTTTAAAGATTGAGATGAAGCATTTGAAACACGCCCATCAGAATGTGTTCCATCTTTTAAGTCTCCAAATATATTTAATACTTTAATATCTTTATTTTTATAACTATCTTTAAGAGATAATAATGCTTTGTAATTATCAGTCATTTTACTTGGCTTACCATTATGATCAACCGTAATTTCATTTACCTTTTCATTTAAATTTAAAACGCCATTGAATGTCCCAGCAATATTAACTTCTTTATTTAATTGAGGTACGTCTTTATCTGTACCATACATTTTCATAAAGTATGCAAATGATAAATTCCCCATTGAGTGACCTACAAAATTATACTTTTCAATCTTATATTTTGATTTAAGGTTTGCTAATACATTTTTAATATTTTTAGCGTTTTGTTCTGTGTCACCATTTTTATTATCTTCCATCTCTACCTTGATTATAGGATTGACAGCATTGTCTTTTAGATTCCCTTTAAAATTGACATTTCCATTTTTAGATACCCTAGCTGTGATGACATTATTAGTTACACCTTGCTTTACAGCTTGATTTACCATATATTTTTCTGAGTTTGCACTCCCACCATAACCATGCACAAATATTGTACCAGTATATGATTGTTTAAAATGTTGTGTATCTACTTTCGTTGCATGTTGTTGACGTACAACTATCGCTAATGCGACTATAATCAATGCGATGATTAAAATACTAATCATTAGTAGCCATTTTGACTTCATCAAATTACCTCTTTTTCATATATTTCATTCAGTATATAGTATTTTTTCAAATCACGCACATAAAAAACAAGGTGCATCAAGATGACACACCTTGTAAAAAATACTTTATTTGATTTCTCTTGTTTCAGCTAATTGTTTGTACCAATAAGCACTTTTCTTTGGATAACGTTCTTGTGTATCAAAATCTACATAGAATAATCCATATCGTTTTTCATAACCATTTGACCATGAGAACACATCCATTAATGACCATAAGAAATAACCCTTAACATTAGCACCATCTGCAATTGCATCTGATATAACATTTAAATGTTGTTTAATATAATCAATACGTGCATCATCATGAACTGTTTTTTCAGATTCTATAAATTCATCTTTATAACCTAAACCATTTTCAGTGATATAGATTTTATGATAATTAGGATAGTCTTTGACAACACGCATAATTTGGTCATATAAACCTTGTGGGTAAATCATCCAATCCCAATCTGTTCTTGGAACATCGACATCAAACTCTCTTTGTCCGACACCTTTTAATTGATATTTTGATCCGCCTTTATCACCAGTTGAGTTATGCGTAATTAGACATTCTCCATCGTAAGCTTTCATCCAATCACTCATATAGTAGTTAATACCTAGGAAGTCATTTAAATCTTTAGCTGCATCTAAAATTTGGTAATCTTCATCTGTGATATCTAACTTGCCACCATTCACAGAAAGTATATGTTGAACACCTTCCATTGTTTCTCTTGAATATTTACCTAAATATGTTGCATCTAAAATAAATTTATTATGAATGATATCTTCTAATTCTGCTGCTTTAACATCTTCTGGATTATTAGGATCTAAAGGATATTTAGTAGGTAATGCATGTACAACGCCAATTTCACCGTTATATCCACCATCTTTAAATAGCTTTACTGCTTTGGCATGTGCCACCATCATATTGTGATGAGATTGAAATACTTTTCCAAAGTCATATGTTATACCTGGAGGAAACTTACCAACTAAGTATTGACCATCACCAATAGGACCAATTTCATTAAATGTTGTCCAGTATTTTACTTCAGGGAATTCTTTAAAACAGAATTCTGCATAATCTACAAAATAGTCAATCGTTTTACGATTTAAAAAGTCACCATCTTTATGAAGTACTTCAGGTGTATCGAAGTGATGTAACGTTACAAATGGTTCTACATGGCGTTTATGACATTCGGCAAATAGTTTATGGTAATATTCAACGCCTTTAGGATTTACGTCACCATATCCATTTGGAAAAATTCTAGACCAGGCGATAGATATACGAATACCATTCACACCAAACTTTTCACTTAATTCTAAATCTACTGGATAACGATGATGAAAATCACTTGCAGGTTCTGCAGTATACCAGTAATTTTCTTCTAAATAAGTATCCCATGCGACACGTCCTTTACCATCCGTTTGAGTTGCTCCTTCAGCTTGATATGCGGCAGTCGCTCCACCAAAAATAAAATCTTCAGGTAATTTTTTAGTCATTATGAAAAACGCTCCTATCTAATCTTCAAATTGTTTTTGTACAAATGCTAGTGCTGCTTGTCCATCACGCGTTAAATTAATATACTCAACACCTTGAGTTTTAACTAACTTGATACCTAATTTGTCAGTGTCTTGTTTGATATCTTCATAGTTTGAAGCCACTTGAGGGGCTAAAATAATCAACTGATAATCTTTCATAATATCCATATGTGCACCGTAGCCACCAGCTGCAGCTTTGACAGGAACATTAAATTCTTCAGCTGCTTTATTTAATGCATTGGCTAATAATCCACTTGTTCCTCCACCTGCACATAGAACTAATACATTTGTTTGTTGTTTAATGTTGTTTGCTAAGTCTGTTGTAGCTTCAGTACCTTTGTTTGAATGTGATGCTAAAATAGCATCTGCTTTTTTAGTATCAAAGTTAGCTGCAACTTTATCTTGTAACTCACTATTACTTTCCTTAATGCCGGCTTCTTCTTCTAGAATTTCATTATCATAAACTTTTAAGAACGGATAATAGATAATGATATCAACGACGATTAATACTACTGCAAGCACGAATGATAACAGTGCAAATTGCGTACCCATGACAATACCTAATGGTGCAGGTGTAGTCCATGGTAAGTTAACTGAGAAACTATTCATTCCTAAAACATCAACGAAGAATTTAAAGATCCATACGTTTACAATTGGTGTTAATACAAAAGGTATAAAGAATACTGGGTTTAAAACTAATGGCGCACCAAACAAGATCGGCTCATTTACACCAAAGAATGTTGGTACAACAGATGCTCTACCAATAGCTCTGTTACGTTTAGATTTAGCTACCCACATAAACATAAATGGAACAACTAATGTAGCACCTGTACCACCCATTGTTACGATAAACATTTGTGTACCAGATGTAATTACATTATTAGCATGTTCGTCTGCTTGAATTAACTTAAAGTTAGCTTCAATATTTGCATATGTAATAGCAGCAATTGCAGGTTCTACGATAGAAGGACCGTGGATACCTACAAACCAGAATAATGCAAAGGCACCAAAGATAATTGTGATTCCAATCCAACCATTAGCTGCTGTAAATAACGGTTCAAATACTTTAAGTACCGCTTCTGCTACATTCGTTTTAATAGTTGCTCTAATTGTTAAATCAATACCATATAATATTAAAATAACTGCTGAAAATGGAAAAATATCTTTGAATACTTGTGAAATATTCGGTGGTACTTCTTTAGGCATTTTGATAGTAATGTCACGTTTAATAAAGAAGTTATAAACAATCACAGTGATAAATGCTGAAATAAAGGCTGTTAATAATCCTTTAGTTCCTAAAAACGCATTTAAAAATCCAACTTCTTTAGCAGGATCGGCTGCTAAGAATAAGAAACCACAGATTGACGCAAGCATAGTTGAAATAAAGTTGATTTGGTTTGTACTTTCTAGCTTACGGTTATACGAATCTGTAAGTGATTTAGCTGTCGTACCAGCTACAAGTAATGCTACAAGTCCCATTGTATAGTTATATGGTTTCATCAAGATGCCTTCCATCTCTTTATCCCATTTGAATCCAAATACATTAGGTACAAAAGCGATTAGTAAGAATAAACTTGAGAATAAGATGACAGGCATTGCTGAAATAAACCCATCACGAATAGCTCTTAAATAAATGTTTCTTGATAACTTTTCAAAAAATGGTTTACCCTTCTCAATCTGGGCAATTAACTTTTTCATCAAGGTCTTCACCCTCTTTTATATAATTCTATTAAATGTGACATGACATCTTTTAATAAAATCGTAGTCATTAAATGGTCTTGACCATGCATCATTGTCACACTATATGCGATATCTTCTCCTTGAGCTTCTTTAGCTAAAAGACTAGTTTGTGCTTTATGCGCATCTGCAATAAGGCTTTTGCCTTCTTCAATTAAAGCTTCAGCTTTGTCGAAATCTTTATTTTGTGCGGCTGTTAATGCTTCTAAAAACTTAGAACGTGCATCTCCCGCAAATGCCACAATTTCAAATCCAATTAATTGTACTTCTTCTCTATTCATGAGCGCTATACTCCCCTCAAATCAATGTCATTTATTTCCAAGATGTTGCTGTTTTAGTAAGTACTTTGTTAAGATCATCGATATTTTTAAATCCAGTTGTACGTAACCACTCACGAGCTGCTGCTTCACCTTGTTCAATATATACTTGAACAGCACCTGCCCATGTAGCACGTCCACAAAGTACACCATTAAATTTGGCACCTGCTTCATGTGCAAATTTTAATGTTTCTTGGAATAATTCGGCAGATACACCAGCACTTAAATAAATGTATGGTAAATTTGTTGCAGCCTCTTGATCTCTGAAATGTTGTGCCGCTTCTTCTTTAGTATAAACAACCTCTCCATCTGCAAAGCCTTCAACATATTTCATATTTACAGGTACCTCTACTTTTAATACATCAACGTTGAAACGAGGTTCAGAGAATAATTTCATAGCTTCATTCACTTTTCTAGGTTTCACTTTTGCAAATTCAACACTACCGTTATCTGCAATATTGTTATCATATGATAGAACTTCTAAGAAGAATGGAATATCTTCTGCAACACATTCTGAACCGATTCTTTCGATATAAGCTTGCTTTTGAATATTGATTTGTTCTTCATCATCAACGTCATAATATAATAAGAATTTAACTGCGTCTGCGCCTTGTTCTTTTAGTCGTTTTGCTGACCATTCAACTAAACAATCTGGTAAGCGGCCTTTAGCATTTACGTCGTAACCAGTTTTTTCATAAGCTAATAATAAACCACACTTTTTATTTCTTGCTTCTGTTGCAGGTAAGCCATATTCTGGGTCAAGTAAGATAGATGAAGCATATTGAGTTAATTCTTCTGCTACTAAAACTTTTAATTGTTCAATTTGTTCAACTGTCGGCTCACCAGTTTGATATTTAGCCATCATACGTTTTAAAGCACCACGTTGGTCAAATGCAAGTGCTGAAATAACACCTTGTTCATTACTTAATTGTGAAATTGCTGCCGTTTTATTTTGAGTTTTTACCATTATTTACACCTCTAATAATTCAATTTGATGATACAAATCATCATAATTATTTAAATTGACATATCCAGTACGTGATTCTTGAGCATTCAACATACCTAATGTATTCGCCTTTTTAAGTAGTTGCTCATCACTCTCACGATTTAACAATGCAGAAGCGATACCAGCTACTGTAGAGTCACCTGAACCAACTGGGTTTAATACTTCGATAGATGGAATATTAACTTTATAGAATTGATTATGATGCTTAGCAAACATACCTTTAGCACCTAATGACACAATAACCCATTCAATATCATTGAAAATGGGATTGTTAAGTGCTTTCTTAAGTCCTTCTATACTTTCATCCACTGGTTGATTTAAAAGTTGATATAGTTCATCTATATTAGGTTTTATGACTGTTGGTTTGAATGACGAGTGTATAGATGTCATTAATGTGTCACCAGAACTATCTAGTATGACTGGTAATTGATGTTCATGACATTTCTCAATAATCTTTGAATAATAATCCTGATTTAATCCTTTTGGTAAGCTACCTGATATGGCTACAACATCTATTTTTTTAATTAATGTATCAACGTGTTTTAAAAAATTAGCCCCTTCTTCTTTACTAATCGTAGGACCTTGTTCTAAAATTTCTGTTTGCTTTCCTTGATGTAGTACTGCAATACAATTTCTCGTTAGCTCATTAATTTTGAAAAATGAATGTTTAATTTGTGAATCGTCTAATTGATTTTCAATAAAATCTCCTAATGGACCACCTAGTAATCCACTAGCAGTAACTGGCTCACCTACTTGACTTAATACACGTGTCACATTAAGACCTTTACCACCTGCTGTTTTATCAATATTTGATCCTCGATTAACTGTATCGAGATGAAACGCTTCAATTGCATATGAAATATCTACTGATGGATTTAATGTTAGTGTTAATATCATATGCGTCATCCTTTAATCGTGATATTCGCCTTTGTCCCATTTTTCTAAAAATTCATCGAAGAAATGAGGATCAGCTTGATCTGCATTATGCGTTTCTAAATGTTTAATTTTTGCAATTAACTTTTCATTTTTTTCTGTTGGTTTATATTTAGCATCGATAAATGCTTCGATAATATCGCACATTAAAAGTTCACCAATGATTTTCCCACCAAAACCAATGACATTTGCATTGAGTTCTTCTTTAGCGTATAGTGCTGATGTCATATCACGTACAAGTGCTGCTCTAACGCCTGGGACTTTATTTACTGCATTGTTTATCCCTACACCTGTTCCGCAAATACAAATACCTAAATCTGCATTTCCACTAGTGACTTGTTCTCCTACTTTTTTTCCGAAGATTGGATAATGTGTTCTTGTAAAATCATAAGTCCCAACGTCAATGACTTCATGACCTTTTGATTTTAAGAATTGTGAAACTTCCATTTTTGTATCAGTTACTATATGATCGCAACCTAAAGCTATCTTCATTTTTTATCCTCCTTTAATTAGCACATTTTATTAAGCATATCTACACGTATTTGATGACGTCCGCCATCATAGTGACCATTAACGAATCCTTTAACTACATTTTTAGCTAAAGTATCCCCTACAATTTCTGAACCCATAGTGATCATTTTTGAATTGTTGTGACCTCTTGTCATATAAGCAGATCTTTCATCCGATACTTCTGCAGCAATCATGCCTTTAATTTTTGTAGCAGTCATAAAGCTACCTACACCAAAAGCATCGATTGCAATTCCTAAATTGTCATCGTTCTTTTGTACTTCTTTCGCTATGGCAAGTGTAGAATCAACGAAATCTAATTCTTTACCTTCTGTTACGTCTAAAACATCGAAATTCTTTTCAACTAGGTATGTTTTAATTAAATCTTTTAAACGTTTACCATCAACATCTGATCCAATAATGATTGTCATAAAAAATCTCCTTTTTGATTTATTAATTAAAAGCGACTTTCAAAAATTAGAGAAAAGGCTTTCAAATCTTCATGTTTAAATTATAAACGTAATCAAACATTAATTCAACATAATATGTTGCTATTTTGTTTGAATTCATAGTTTATTCAAACATTTATAATTAAATTGTGTGATTATCACACATTAATGTTTGGGAAATTGATTAAAACTGTTGAATTTATGAACAAAATAAAAACCTTGAATCGATTGATTCAAGGTTTTTGTTAATTTTAATATTATTCTACGACTTCAATATATGATTTTATTTGATCTAACTTTTCATTATCCGTTACATCCATAACGACTGCTGTCAAGTCATCTAAATGACAAAAAGATGTGAAATCTTCTTTTCCAACTTTCGAATGGTCGATGAGCAAATACTTCTCAATAGAATGTTCTAATGCAAGTTGTTGTGTATATGCTTCATCCATTGAAGAAGTCATGACAACACCATTTTTAACACCATTGCTACTAAAGAACATTTTACTAAAACGTAGTTTTTCAAGTATCGTATTGGCCATTTCACCTACAAATGCTTCGGTCAAATGTCTCATTTCCCCGCCTAATAAGTAGACACGGAAATTAGTGGTTTGTTTTTCTAATAGTATTTTGTATACAGGTAAACAATTCGTAATGACTGTAAGTGAATGATGATTAATCTCTTCTGCTAAAATTTCTACAGTAGTTCCAGGTCCTAAAAATAAAGTATCACCATCTTCAATTAATGAAATTGCTTTTTTAGCTATATACCTTTTTTCTTCCATTTGATGTGTGTGTTTTTCTTTATGTGACATCTCTTTATACTGAAAAGTAGAGTTACTTCGTGCACCACCATGTATTTTCGTCAATATACCTTGGTTTTCAAGTTCTACTAGATCTCTTCTTACAGTCATATCGGAAACATTTAATCCATCTACTATTTCATTGGTTCTCACAGTTCCTTTTTTATTTACTAATTTAGCAATCGCATCTAAACGGTCGTGCTTATTCACTTTATTTTGCCTCCTTAATTAGGCTCTACAATATATTATTGATTGTAATATAATGATATTTAAACATAAATATTACTCACTATGTCTCTACTAATGTTTAACATGCTAGTTTTATGTAAATTCCATCTTATATTGACCCTTTATTAAATTACAGGCGTCTTCAATATCAATAGCTTTATTATTATAATATCATTGTAAAGTGTTTTTGTGATTGAGATAAAGTTAAAGTATAGATAAATTTTTATGAAAATGGGGTGTCTTTTTGAAGAATAAAATTGAATCTTTAAAAAATATACTAAATCAATCTAGTAACATTGTATTTTTTACAGGTGCAGGTGTTTCGGTAGCAAGCGGTGTACCTGACTTTCGCTCTATGGGAGGATTATTTGATGAAATATCTAAAGAAGGTTATTCTCCAGAATATTTATTAAGTCGCGATTATTTACAAGATGATCCAGAAGGTTTTATTAATTTTTGTCATAAAAGATTAATGTACATAGATAAGGCTCCAAATACTGTTCATCAATGGATCGCCCAATTAGAAGATGAGGAAAAATCTTTAGGTGTCATTACACAGAATATCGATGGATTCCATTCGGATGCAGGTAGCAAGCACGTAGATGAGTTGCATGGGTCACTTAACACCTTTTATTGCAATCAATGTCATCAACAATATTCTAAAAAAGACGTCATTGAAAGACAATTAAAGCAATGCGATATCTGCGGCGCAACTATTCGACCTGACATCGTATTATACGGGGAAATGTTGGATCAAAATGTTATAATGCGTGCAATACAGAAAATTGAAAATGCAGACACATTAGTTGTACTAGGCTCTTCTTTAGTGGTGCAACCTGCTGCTGGTCTCATATCCAATTTCAAAGGTGACAATTTAATTATTATCAATAAAGATAATACCCCTTATGACTCTTATGCTTCTTTAGTCATTAATGATGACATGATAGATGTTGTTTCAGAATTAAATAAATAACACAAAAAAAGCACTTCTCGATATTTCGAGAAGTGCTTGATTTACTCTAAACTCATTATGATAAATGATAGTTAATTGCTTGAGAAATATATTCTGTAATATATGGATTTTTGTATCGTTTAAAATAATTATTAAACCTTTCATCATTTTGATATGTATCTGCTATTAAACAAAGCATTTGATTATCAAAAATTCCAATTTGGTTCATAAAATCTTTCCACTCATATACGACATCATACGCATTTCTAGCATTCACTTTATGTAAAGACAGATTATTAAATTTTTGAAAGATTTCTTCAAACTTTTTCATTTTTTCTTCATTAAATAGAGTTTCACCATTAGATATAATGAATTCTTTATAAGTATCTGTATGTCCATATTTTAATTTTGCTTCTTCTCGATATTGCTCTAAAGGTATACTATTTAATTCTTCAATTTCAGTAATTGGAACATCTTTAATATACTTTTCAACTGCACTCTTTGTATTTTCTAAACTTTCTATTTTTCTCTTTAAAATTTCTTTCTGATTTTGTAATATTAATTTCAATTCACTATCATTTTTATTGATAAATTTACTTATATCTTTAATACTCATATCCATGTTTTTTAATAACATTATTTTTTGTAACTTTACTAAATCTTTCTGAGAATATATACGATGATTGCTTTCATTCTTTTTAACTTTTAGTAATGCAATTTCATCATAATAATGTAGTGTTCTTTTGGTTACCCCTGTTATTTTCATAATGTCTTTTAAACTATATTGGTATTCCAAAATGCTTCCACCTCATTTAAAATTTCATTTGCTGACATTATTGTTGCTTTTTCAATACTAGATTTTGTTTTTTCTAAATAATATTTTATTAAGTAATACCCACATGTATAACCAGCAGCGTATGGTATCCCCTTAGATTTGCCACCATATGATTTTGAAATTTCATCACCATATAAATAAGGGATTGATTCAAAAATATTATTAATAGTTAAATTATTCTTTATAAGATTTTTGATTAATTTTTGGTTCTTATTCCAGTCTGTTGATGTTACCCATGGACCTATATAATCTGTACCATATAATGATTCCACAAAATTTTCTGCTAAACCTTCAGCTACAATTAATTCTGCTAATGAACCACCATCCCAATCAACATATTGATATCTAATATTATGATTAATTTCATGAGCAATTGCACTTTTAACTCTACTTAATGTATAATTATTAGGTACTAACGATAAAATAATGTACCCTGGTATGCCCCCATCCCCAACATAATTTTGATTCAAGAACATAGTGGGTTTATTTTCATCACCTAATAAAGCTGTAAATATATATTCTTTTATTTTAGGTTGAACATCAGACATTTCAAATCGATTTATTGCACGCTTTATTGAATGTTCACAATCATTCCAAAAATGCTTATCCATTTCTTTTATCTTGTCTATGTCATTTAATTTAATCTCACTAGGAATAATATGCGATTGTCCTAAATATGAAAATATATCAAAATTATTACTGCTCTCTTTATCAAAAGGTATCTGCTGTATTTGAAACTTCATTTCAAACTCTCTAAGTACTTTCTCTTTAAAATATTTGTTTCGTTTATCTTTTTCCATACTAACAAGTTGTCTGTATACTTCATCAGATCTAATTAATTTTATATTGTACATATGATTTTTACCTCCTTACAACTAACATAAGGGATAACGTAACGTTACTTTCAAGAAATATTTATAATTAATATTAACTTTAAATAACACAAAAAAGCACTTCTCGATGTTTCGAGAAGTGCTTTTTGCTCTATTAAGTGTAAACCAATTGGTTTGCGAACAAGTTCGCAACAATCTTGGCAATATTAACGTTTTGAGAATTGAGGTGAACGACGAGCTTTTTTAAGACCTGGTTTTTTACGTTCTTTCATACGTGGGTCACGTGTTAATAATCCAGCGCGTTTTAAAGAACCTCTGTATTCAGGATCTGCTTCTAATAATGCACGAGCGATTCCGTGACGGATAGCTTGTGCTTGTCCTGTGAATCCACCACCGTGAACGTTAACTAAAACGTCATAGTTACCTTTAGTTTCAGTAACATCGAATGGTTGGTTTAAGTCTAAGATTAATGATTCAAATGGTAAGTAGTCACGTACGTCACGGTTGTTAACTTTGATGTTACCTTCACCTGGTACTAAACGTACACGTGCTACTGAGTTTTTACGACGGCCTGTGCCTTTATATTCAACTTGTGCCAATGTAATTTCCTCCTTCTAATTAACCACGTAACTCGTAGTTTTCTGGTTGTTGTGCAGCGTGTGGATGTTCAGCGCCACCATATACAAATAATTTTTTACCTTGTTTTTCGCCTAAACGACTACTTGGTAGCATACCTTTAATTGAAGTTTCAAGTAAACGTTCTGGGTTAGTTCTTCTTAATTCACCAGCAGAAATTGATTTTAAACCACCTGGGTGATTTGAGTGACGGTAATACATTTTGTCTTGTTCTTTATTACCAGTGAATTGAATTTTTGAAGCGTTGATAATGATTACATAATCACCTGTATCAACGTGTGGTGTATAAGTTACTTTATTTTTACCGCGTAAGATAGATGCTACTTCTGATGATAAACGACCTAATGTTTGGCCTTCAGCATCGATAACATACCATTTGCGCTCAATGTTTGATTCATTTGCCATAAATGTTTGACGCATAATAATTGTCCTCCTAAAAATAAATGCTTCGTTTTAGACTCTAGACAAACTTGATTAACAATCGTTACTTCCGTAATGTCTATATTCTATTTGGTTTGATTTAAAAATTGTTACGATTTAAAGCGTAGATTTCATTTATTTTGTTAACTGTTGTTCTATTTTGCTTATATATCTTGTAACACAATAAGATTCCGGGGCTTATCGTGGGGTGGATATAAAACAATACCGTTAATAATCTTATAATTTCATAGGCCTTTTGTCAATGCAATTCAATCATTTTGTAATGATTTTTTATAATGTATTTTAATTTGGTCTCCAAAGTCTTTAATTAGTGCTTTATCTGATAAATACACTTTTTCTAAATATAGCCCTTCGGATGGTGCTGTAAAAGGTATTTTATTCCTATTTTTCTCTTCTAGTAATTGGGGGATTTCTTCTGGACTTCTTTTACCTTTTCCTACTTCTATTAAAAAGGCAACTAGTACACGAACCATATTATATAAAAAGCCTGATCCGGTAACGATATAATCAAAGCCTTCATCAGTTTTAACTATTTCACTTTGGTATAAGGTCCTCACCTTACTCTCTACTTCTGTTTTTTGTGAACAGAATCCAGTAAAGTCGTGGGTACCTATAAATAGTTTTGCAGCTTCATTCATCTGATTTAAATCTAATGAATCTGCTATATACGTTTTCAATCCACTTTGAAATGGATCGCGATGCTTAGCTTGATAAACTTTATATCGATACCGTTTTCCTACACAATCATATCTACAATGAAAATCTTCATCGACTTGTTTAACAGATTTAACATATATATCATCTGGTAAGGCACTATTCATTGCATATTGCCATTTGCTATTTTCAATTTGTAATTCTGTATCAAAATGAAAATATTGTTGGTACGCGTGTACACCTCTATCAGTACGACTAGAAGGATGTATACTTATGTGCCGTTTATGCATTCTTTTTAGTATTTTTTCAAATTGTTGTTGTACAGTTCTACCTTGTTGTTGAATTTGAAATCCTAAAAATTGGTTACCTTGATATTCAATTTCTACTAAAATACGCAATCATTTACACTCCCATAAATTTAATTAACAATAATACACCCAATATAGGAATTAATAGTAACAATATCAATGTATCTCTCAGACGCCACTGAAGGAGTCTGTAGCTCGTTCTTTCTGCATGTGCATCATAACCCCTTACTTCCATAGCAATCGCTAATTCCTCTGCTCTTTGAAAGGCAGAAATAAACAATGGAATCATCAATGGAATAAATGCTTTAATTCTTGTTATGACGCCTCCAGAACTTATTTCTGAGCCTCTAGACTTTTGCGCTAAAATAATTTTGTCTAATTCATCCATAAGTGTTGGTATAAATCTTAACGCGATAGACATCATCATACTTAATTGATGTACAGGTAGCTTCAACCATTTTAAAGGTGTTAATAATTTTTCAAACGCATCTGTCAAATCAATAGGACTTGTTGAAAGCGTCATTACAGTCGCTATCATAACAATAAAGATTAAACGTAAAGAAATATAAACGCCTTCTAAAATCCCCTTACTTTCAATAGATATAAAGTGCCAATGTAAAAGGATTGCTCCACCTTTTGTAAAAAATACGTGCATTAAAAATGTAAATATTAAAAAGACAAATATTGGTGTTAATCCTTTAATTAAAAACATAAAATTAATTTTAGCCATTCTCACAATTAATAAAATCAATATAAACAACCATGCATACGTACCAAAGGAATGGCATAAAAAGATAAAAATAATAAAAACGAACACAAATATTAGTTTTGATCTTGGATCTAAATGGTGTATAAATGAATTGCTAGGAAGATATCGTCCAATTATTAATTTATTTTTCATTTTGCCACTCCCTGTACAACTCAGCGAATTCTTCCTCTGTTAAAGCAGTGGATGGTAATTTTGTCTGATATTTTGTTTCAAAGTCTTTTTGTAAACAAACAACATCCGGTAAGGTGATATGCCATTGGTTAAGTATGTCAGGTTGACTAAAAAGCGTTCTAGGATTTTCAATTGCCTGTACCTCACCTTTTTGCATTACAATGATTTCTTCAGCGTATTTAGCAACATCATTCATATCATGAGTCACTAGTATAATTGTCTTATGCTGCTCTAATTGTAATTTTTTTAGTAAAGTCATAACTTGATGTCTACTTTTAGGGTCTAAACCTGCTGTTGGCTCATCGACAACGATAATATCTGGATCCATAGCTAAAATAGAAACTAATGCTAATTTTCTCATTTGGCCACCCGACATTTGAAACGGTGATAGAGACATGACATTTCGTGAAAAACCAAGTTCTAATAACATATCAAAAGCATTATTTTTCACTTCTTGTACATTCATGTTGAAATTTTTCGGTCCAAATTCAATTTCCTTTTCTACAGTATCTTCAAAAAGCTGTGATTCTGGAAACTGGAATACCATACCTACATGTTTACGTATGGGTCTTAAAAACTTATCTTTTGTTTTACTGTCTATATGCTTTTCATTAAAATCTATTGAACCACTTGTAGGTTTTAGAAGCGCATTTATATGTTGAATCAATGTTGATTTGCCACTACCAGTTTGTCCCACAATGGCATAATAATGGCCTTGTTTAAATCTAAGTGAAATATTATTTAAAGCCTTGAACTCATATGGTGTTTTAGGTTGGTAAATATAACTCACATTATTCATATTTAAACTCATAATTGATTAACCAACCCTTCATATGTGACAAATGATGAACTTTCAAACAATAATTGATTCATTTTCATAGAAAAAGGTAGTTCAAGCCCTATTTTCATGAGTTGATCAACATCATTATAGATTTCACTTGGTTTACCTTGTTTATAAATTCTTCCGTGATTCATAACAATAATATTATCTGCGTTCATCGTTTCAGATAAATCATGGGTAATAGAAATGATAGTAATTTGTTGT
This sequence comes from Staphylococcus sp. KUGN1, assembly GCF_045984185.1. Taxonomy (NCBI): domain Bacteria; kingdom Bacillati; phylum Bacillota; class Bacilli; order Caryophanales; family Staphylococcaceae; genus Staphylococcus; species Staphylococcus sp. KUGN1. The sequence continues at coordinate 41,757 of NZ_JBJQIL010000002.1, forward strand.
TCCTTTTGAAGTTCTTTTACTAATTGTAATAATGATGATTTAGCTACAGGATCTAACATTGATGTAGCTTCATCTAAAATGATAACTGACGGATTTAATGCTAAAACACTAGCAATAGCTACTCTTTGTTTTTGACCTCCTGATAATGAATGTGGTTCATATTCTGCTAAATCTAACATATCAACTTGTTTAAGTGAAGTTGTTACTTTTTCCTGCATTTCATGATAAGGTACTGAATGATTTTCCAGACCAAAGGCAACATCATACTTAACAATTGCTCCTACAAATTGATTATCTGGATTTTGAAAAACAATGCCAATCTGCTTTCTTATTTGGGCTATATTATCTTTATTAATTTTATGATTATTAAACAAGATTTGCCCTTCATCGGATTCTTCAATACCTACCATTAGTTTAGTAACAGTTGATTTACCTGAACCATTGTGACCAACTATACTCGTCCATTGACCTCGAGGAATATGAAATGATACGTCATTTAAAGTGAAGGCAGAATCACTTTGGTATTTAAATGATACATTTTTAAATTCAATAATATTATCTTCTTCCTTCACTTTTATTCCCCCTTTTAATTTTAATTACCTTTAACATTTTACATTATTTAATATCATATGTATACGTGTTCATAATGATTAAAAGTATTTTGTATGTAGAACTATAATGTATTAAAAAAAGCTGAAGATATGAATATCTCAGCTTAAAAATAAAAAAGCGCGCACCCCATCAGTTTTGTTGAGTTCACGCTTTAATTTAATATTTAGTTTGATGGGGTACTCTGAGCTAGACAATGTCTGTATGTGGCAGACATTATCGTTGCACTCATTTGCTTTATATATAAGTAGTTAGTGTATTTATAGTTAAATTATACTAATTCGATAATTACTGATTCAGCACCGTCACCACGACGAGGGCCTTCTTTAAGAATACGAGTATAACCACCTTGGCGGTCTGTATAACGTTCAGCGATTTCACCGAATAATTTTTGAAGAGCAGTTTGAGTAGTTTCATCTTCGTTTAAGATTTCAACATTTTGTAATGTTTTAGCTGCATTACGACGAGAAGCTAAATCTCCTTTTTTACCTAAAGTGATTAATTTCTCAACAACACTGCGAACTTCTTTTGCACGAGCTTCTGTAGTTTCAATACGCTCACTTACGATAAGTGAAGTAGCTAAGTTACGTAACATAGCTTTACGTTGATCAGAAGTACGACCTAATTTTCTGTAACCCATGAGTTAACCTCCTTTATCAATCTTCTTTTCTTAATCCTAATCCTAAATCTTCTAATTTATATTTTACTTCTTCAAGAGATTTACGACCTAAATTACGCACTTTCATCATGTCAGCTTCAGATTTATCAGCTAACTCTTGTACAGAATTGATTCCTGCGCGTTTCAAGCAGTTATAAGAACGTACAGATAAGTCTAATTCTTCAATAGACATTTCTAATACTTTTTCTTTTTGATCTCCCTCTTTTTCAATCATGATTTCAGCATTTTGTGCTTCATCAGTTAGACCTACAAAGATATTCAAGTGTTCAGTCATTATTTTTGCTGCTAATGATACTGATTCTTGAGGAGTGATTGAACCATTAGTCCAAACATCTAAAGTTAATTTATCAAAATCACTACTTTGACCTACACGTGTATTTTCTACTGTATAGTTAACACGTTCTACAGGTGAATATAGTGAATCTACTGGAATTACACCAATTGGTAAATCACTAGTATTATTTGTTTCAGCTAATGCGTAACCTCTACCCTTATTAGCAACAAGACGAACTTTTAAATGTCCACCTTTAGAAACAGTAGCAATTTTAAGTTCAGGATTTAAAATCTCTACATCACTGTCGTGAGTAATATCACTTGCAGTAACTTCACCTTCATCCTTAACATCGATTTCTAAAGTTTTATCTTCTTCAGAATAGATTTTTAATGCTAGCTTTTTGATGTTCATAATAATAGTAGATACATCTTCAACAACATTATCTACCGCTGAGAATTCGTGTAACACGCCTTCAATTTCGATGTACTTAACTGCTGATCCTGGTAATGAAGATAGTAGGATACGACGTAAGGAGTTTCCTAGTGTAGTACCGTAGCCACGTTCAAGTGGTTCAACAACGAACTTACCGAATTTAGCATCTTCACTAATTTCAATTGTCTCAATTCTAGGTTTTTCGATTTCTATCATTTACAAATATCCTCCTTAAATACGTCGACTTGATTTATACTGTTTGCTCAGTGACCTGTAACAACACAACCATAAATTAGACGCGACGACGTTTTGGTGGACGACAACCATTATGTGGTACTGGAGTAACGTCTCTGATTGCTGTTACTTCAAGTCCTGCTGATTGTAATGCACGGATAGCTGATTCACGGCCTGGTCCAGGTCCTTTAACTGTTACTTCTACAGTTTTTAAACCATGTTCCATAGCTGTTTTAGAAGCTGTTTCAGACGCCATTTGCGCTGCGAATGGTGTTGATTTTTTAGATCCTTTGAATCCTAATGCACCAGCAGATGACCATGATAATGCATTACCGAATTCATCAGTAATCGTTACAATTGTATTATTGAATGTTGAACGGATGTGTGCAACACCACTTTCAATATTCTTTTTCACTTTACGTTTACGAGATACTTGTTTACGTGCCATTTATTATTTGCCTCCTTTACCGATTATTTTTTCTTGTTCGCTACAGTTTTAACTGGGCCTTTACGCGTACGAGCGTTGTTTTTAGTTTTTTGACCGCGAACTGGTAAGCCACGACGGTGACGAATACCACGGTATGATGAAATTTCCATTAAACGTTTAATGTTTAAGTTTTGCTCACGACGTAAGTCACCTTCTACTTTGTAGCTATCAACTACTTCACGAATGCGACCTAATTCATCGTCAGTTAAATCTTTTACGCGAGTGTCAGCTGATACGTTAGCTTCTTCAACGATTTTTTTCGCTGTAGAAGTACCAATACCATATACATAAGTTAAAGAAATAACAACGCGTTTTTCACGTGGAATATCCACTCCTGCAATACGTGCCATATACATTTACACCTCTCTTTTATTAACCTTGTCTTTGTTTGTGTTTTGGATTTTCACAAATTACCATTACTTTACCTTTACGTTTAATGACTTTACATTTTTCGCAAATTGGTTTTACTGATGGTCTTACTTTCATTTTAATACCTCCCTATATTATGGAGTGACGATTATTTATAACGATAAGTAATTCTACCGCGTGATAAATCATACGGAGACATCTCAACAGTTACTTTGTCGCCAGGTAGAATTCGAATGTAGTTCATTCTAATTTTTCCACTTACATGTGCTAAAATTTCATGACCATTTTCTAATTCTACTTTAAACATTGCGTTTGGTAAAGTATCTAATACAGTACCTTCTAATTCAATAACATCTTGTTTAGCCATTGATTAACTTCCCCCTTTTTGCAATAGTAAGGTTATCGTCAATAGACAACTTCAACGATACGAATCTATTAGTGACTAGCTTTAATAAGTTTAACAAAAATTACGGGAATTAATTATCGTTATTTGTCACTCATATTAAATTGTATATTACAGTGTTAGTAAACATTCACATCAACATAGATCGTAAAAGTTGATCTATTGTAATTGGTCTAAGATATCAATGACATCAGTAGTAACCTCTTCAATATCTTTTGAACCATCAATATTTTTCAATACACCTATATTATCATAATATTCTAATATAGGTTTTGATTGTTTAACATTGACTTTCAAACGATTTGAAACAGTTTCCGGATTATCATCTTCACGTTGATATAATTTACCGCCATCAAAATCACAAATACCTTCAACTTTTGGAGGATTAAATACAAGATGATAAGTTGTACCACAATTCTCACAGATACGACGACCTGTAAGACGATTCATTAGTTCTTCCTCTGGAACTTCGATATTGATGACAGCATCAATATTTCTATCAAGTTCAGCCATAATTGAATTTAAAGCTTCTGCTTGATCGATTGTTCTAGGGAAACCATCTAATAAAAATCCTTTTTTTGCATCGTCTTCAGAAATTCTTTCTTTAACGATACCCACAGTAACTTCATCAGGGACTAATTCTCCACGATCCATGTATGATTTAGCTTCTTTACCTAAATCAGTTTCATCTTTAATCGCTTTTCTGAACATGTCACCAGTAGATATGTGTGGTATTGGGAATTTCTTAACAATTTCACTCGCTTGAGTTCCTTTACCTGCACCAGGTAAGCCCATTAAAATGATATTCATAAGTGCCCTCCTACAAATTATCTACCACCAAAGCCTTTATACTCTTTTTGATTTACTTGTGCTTCTAATGATTTCATAGTCTCAATAGCAACACCAATAACGATTAGTAAACTTGTACCACCAATTTGAATTGATCTTGGTAATCCCATAAACTTAGTCGCTAAAATCGGTAAAATTGCAATGACAGCTAAGAAAATAGAGCCAACAAATGTTAATCGATAAAGCACTTTAGTAATATATTTTTTCGTTTGTTCACCAGGACGAATTCCTGGGACATAACTACCTTGCTTCTTAAGGTTGTCAGCCATTTTTTCTGGATTAACTTGAACAAATGCATAAAAATATGCAAATGCAATGATTAATACAATATAGATAACCATTCCTATGTTGCTTGATGGATTTGCTGTATCAGCTATTTGTTGTGCCCATTCAGCTTTAGGGAAAAATAGCGTCAACGTTCTTGGTAATAAGAAAAATGCCATCGCAAAGATAACAGGAATAACACCAGCTGAGTTAACTTTTAAAGGTAGATAAGTTGCTTGTGAACCTAATCGTTGAGCTGTTTGTTTCTTTGCATATTGAATAGGAATTTTACGTTTCGCTTCAAGTACAAATATTGCACCTACTGTTAACAGTACTAATGCAACAATGAGTGCTACTATTTTTAACCAAGCTAAAGACGTATCTTCTTGGCCCACAAAAGCTTGTTGGCCTGCTTGAATAATACTTGATGGTAACGTTGATAAAATACCTGCAAAGATGATAAGTGAAATACCATTACCAACACCAAACTGAGTGATTTGGTCACCAAGCCATATCAAGAATGCAGTTCCTGCTGTTAAAGTTAGTGCAATCAATAAATAACTATATACAGAATGACTTACAATTAAGCGACCACCATATAAGTTATTAAATTGGAACGACATACCTATTGACTGAATGAATGCTAATATAATAGCGAAATAACGTGTTACATTGTTGATTTTTCTTCTACCTACATCACCTTGTTTAGCCCATTCAGAGAACTTAGGAACAATATCCATCTGTAATAATTGCATTACGATAGATGCGGTAATGTATGGCATGATTCCCATCGCAAATATTGAAAAGTTCTTCAAGGCTCCACCACCGAAAGTATTAAGTAAATCAGTGACACCTTGAGAACCTTTTGCTGCTTGATCAAAAGCATTAGGATTTACTCCAGGAGCTGGAATATAAGTCCCAATCTTAAAGATCACTAACATTGCTAGAGTGAAGAAAATCTTGTTTCGAACTTCTTTAGTTTTAAAGAAGCTCACAAGCGTTTGAAACATTAGATCACCTCGTGTGCTCCACCTTTAGCATCAATAGCTTCTGCTGCTGAAGTTGAGAACTTATGAGCTTTCACTGTTAATTTTTTATCTAGTGAGCCGTTACCTAGTACTTTAATACCAGATTTTTCGTTCTTAACAACACCAGATTCTACTAATAAAGCTGGAGTTACTTCAGTACCATCTTCGAATTGATTAAGTTGGTCTAAGTTAACAATAGCATATTCTTTACGATTTATGTTAGTGAAACCACGTTTTGGTAAACGACGGAATAATGGTAATTGTCCACCTTCAAATCCAGGTCTTACTTTACCACCTGAACGTGCTTTTTGACCTTTATGTCCACGGCCACTTGTTTTACCATTACCAGTTGCTGCACCACGACCTACACGGTTACGTTCTTTACGTGAACCTTCTGCTGGTTTTAACTCATGTAATTTCATGTCGGCACCTCCTTAATTATTTTTCTTCTACTGTTAATAAATGTTTAACTTTGTTGATTTGCCCACGAATAGCAGGGTTATCTTCAACAACTACTGAGCTATTAGTCTTTTTAAGACCTAAAGCTTCAACAGTTTTACGTTGTGTTTCAGGACGACCAATAACACTACGAGTGAGGGTAATTTGTAATTTAGCCATAACTTATTTTCCCTCCTTAATTATATAATTCTTCAACTGTTTTGCCGCGTAATTTCGCAACATCTTCAGCGTTTTTAAGGTTTTGTAAACCATTTAAAGTTGCACGAACCATGTTGATTGGTGTGTTTGAACCTAATGATTTACTTAAGATATCAGTGATACCTGCTAATTCTAATACCGCACGAACTGGTCCACCAGCGATAACACCAGTACCAGGAGCTGCAGGTTTCATGAATACACTACCTGAACCATAACGGCCAGTGATTGTGTGAGGTGTAGTACCTTCAACACGTGGAACTACAACTAAATCTTTTTTAGCTGCTTCTACAGCTTTTTTGATTGCTTCAGGTACCTCTTGTGCTTTACCAGTACCGAAACCTACACGACCATTTTTGTCTCCAACTACTACTAATGCAGTGAAACGGAAACGACGTCCACCTTTAACAACTTTAGCAACACGATTGATTGTAACAACGCGTTCTTCAAATTCTTTCGTTTCTTCTTCTCTACGAGCCATGTATTTGTCCCTCCTTTAAATTAAAATTCTAAACCGTTTTCTCTAGCAGCTTCTGCTAATGCTTTAACGCGTCCGTGGTATAAGTAACCTCCACGATCGAATACGATTTCTTTAATTCCTTTATCACTTGCTTTTTTAGCAATTGTTTCGCCAACTTTTGTAGATAAATCAACTTTAGTTGCTGATTCGTTAGCAATATCTTTATCTTTAGATGAAGCTTGAGCTAATGTTTCGCCTTTAACATCATCAATGATTTGTGCGTAAATGTGTTTGTTTGAACGATATACATTTAAACGTGGCTTTTCAGCTGTACCTGATAATTTAGTACGAACACGTGAATGTCTTTTCAAACGCACTTTATTTTTATCAATTTTACTGATCATTTCAATACTCCTTTCTGTAGAGTGTTATCTATTATTTACCAGTTTTACCTTCTTTACGGCGAACGTATTCGCCTTGGTAACGAATACCTTTACCTTTATAAGGTTCTGGAGGTCTTACTGAACGGATGTTAGAAGCGATTGCTCCAACTTGCTCTTTAGATACACCAGAAACTTTAACAGTTGTGTTTTTCTCTACAGCGAAAGTAATTCCGTCTTCGGCTTTAATTTCAACTGGGTGAGAGTAACCAACGTTAAGTACTAAATCATTACCTTGCATTTGAGCACGGTAACCTACACCAACAAGTTCAAGTGTTTTTTCGAAACCTTGAGAAACACCTTGTACCATATTATTTAATAAAGCACGAGTTGTACCATGATCTGTTCTGTCATCTTTAGAATCAGATGGTCTTACAACTTCAATTGTGTTTTCTTCTTGTTTGAATGTCATTCTTTCGTTTAATGTTTTTGATAATTCACCTTTTGGACCTTTAACAGTTACATTATTTTTGTCAAAAGTTACTGTTACGTCACTAGGGATGTCAATAATTTTCTTACCAACACGACTCATGTTATGGCACCTCCTTATTATTTATTACCAAACGTATGCGATAATTTCTCCACCAACATTACGTTTTCTTGCTTCTTTATCAGTGATAACACCTTCAGAAGTTGATACTAATGCAATACCTAAACCATTAAGTACTTTTGGTACTTCGTTAGCTTTAGCATAAACACGTAAACCTGGTTTTGAAATACGTTTTAATCCTGTGATAACACGTTCATTGTTTTGACCATATTTTAAGAATAAACGAATAACACCTTGTTTATCGTCTTCTACGTATTCAACGTTTTTAATGAAACCTTCATTTTTTAAGATTTCAGCAATTTCTTTTTTGATATTAGACGCAGGTAATTCTAATTTATCGTGACGAACCATGTTTGCGTTTCTTACACGAGTTAGCATATCTGCGATTGGATCTGTCATTGTCATTGATTGTTGCCTCCTTTCAGACTCTTGTTTATTACCAGCTAGCTTTGCGTACGCCAGGAATTTGGCCTTTGTAAGCTAATTCACGGAAACAAATACGGCATAATTTAAATTTACGATATACAGAATGTGGACGACCACAGCGTTCACAACGAGTGTATTCACGAACTGCGAATTTTTGTTTTTTTTGTTGCTTAGCAACCATTGAAGTTTTAGCCACTTAATTAGCCTCCTTTTAGAGATTATTTACGAAATGGCATACCGAAGTTTGATAACAATTCACGAGCTTCCTCGTCAGTGTTAGCAGTAGTTACGATAACAATATCCATTCCTCTTACTTTGCTTACTTTATCATAATCGATTTCAGGGAAAATTAATTGTTCTTTAACACCTAATGTGTAGTTACCGCGACCATCGAATGCTTTTTTAGAAACACCTTGGAAGTCACGTACACGTGGTAGTGATACTGAAATAAGTTTATCTAAGAATTCATACATTCTTTCTCCGCGAAGTGTAACTTTCGCACCGATTGGCATACCTTCACGTAAACGGAATGTTGCAACTGATTTTTTAGCCTTAGTTACTAATGGTTTTTGACCAGTGATTAATTCTAACTCTTCAACAGCATTATCTAACACTTTAGAGTTTTGAACAGCGTCACCTACACCCATGTTCACTACGATTTTGTCAATTTTTGGTACTTCCATTACTGAACTATAGTTAAATTTCTTTACTAAGTTCTCAGTAACTTCAGAATTGAATTTTTCTTTTAAACGGTTCAAAGTGGATCCTCCTTTCAACTAGTAATTAATTATTAGATTTAATTTCTTCGCCAGATTTTTTTGCAATACGAACTTTTTTACCATCAACAAATTTGTAACCTACACGAGTTGGTTCGTTTGTTTTAGGGTCTAATAATTGTACGTTAGAAACATGGATAACTGCCTCTGTTTCTAAAATTCCACCTTCAGGGTTTAATTGAGTTGGTTTTTGGTGTTTTTTAATAACGTTAACACCTTCCACAACGACACGGTCACGTTTAGGTTCAGTAGCTACTACTTTACCTTCTTTACCTTTGTCTTTACCTGCGATAACTTTTACGTTGTCACCTTTTTTGATATGCATGTGGGCACCTCCTTATATATTTTGGTTATTTGATTTTATAGTACTTCTGGTGCTAATGATACGATTTTCATGAAGTTACCTTCACGTAATTCACGAGCAACAGGACCAAAGATACGAGTACCACGTGGGCCTTTGTCATCACGAATGATAACACATGCATTTTCGTCAAATTTGATATATGAACCATCGTTACGGCGTACACCTGATTTAGTACGTACTACAACAGCTTTGACAACATCACCTTTTTTAACAACGCCACCTGGTGTTGCATTTTTAACAGTACATACGATAATATCGCCGATGTTCGCTGTTTTGCGACCAGATCCACCTAATACTTTAATTGTAAGAACTTCACGAGCACCAGAGTTGTCTGCTACTTTTAAACGTGTCTCTTGTTGGATCATTAGTTAAACCTCCCTTATCTCTAATCTTGAATTAAATAATTACTGACTCTTCAACAATTTCTACTAAACGAAAACGTTTTGTTGCTGATAAAGGACGAGTTTCTTGAATTTTAACAATGTCTCCTAATTTAGCTGAATTGTTTTCATCATGAGTTTTGTATTTTTTTGAGTATTTTACTCGTTTGCCGTATAATTTGTGTGTTTTGTAAGTTTCAACAAGTACTGTAATAGTCTTGTCCATTTTGTCAGAAACAACTCTACCTACATAAACTTTACGATCATTTCTTTCGCTCACTTTTGTAACCTCCTCTTTCAATTAATTATTGATTAGCCTTACTTTGTTCAATTTCTCTTTCACGAGCAACAGTTTTTAGACGTGCAATCGTTTTTCTTACTGTGCGAATACGTGCAGTTTCTTCTAATTGACCTGTAGCTAACTGAAAGCGTAGGTTAAAAAGCTCTTCTTTTGAAGATTTGATTTGTTCTTCGATTTCTGAAGTGGTTAAGTCTCTAATTTCCTTAGCTTTCATTTGTTTCACCACCCAATTCTTCACGTTTTACAAACTTAGTTTTCACTGGAAGTTTGTGACTTGCTAAACGTAGTGCTTCGCGTGCAACTTCTTCTTGTACACCAGCGACTTCGAATAAAATTCTACCAGGTTTAACGACTGCAATCCAGCCTTCAACCGCACCTTTACCGGCACCCATACGTACTTCTAAAGGTTTTTTAGTATATGGTGTATGAGGGAAGATTTTGATCCAAACTTTCCCACCACGTTTCATATAACGAGTCATTGCAATACGAGCTGATTCGATTTGACGAGAAGTGATCCAAGACGTTGTTGTCGCTTGTAAACCATACTCACCAAATGTTACATAGTTACCGCCTTTTGAACGACCAGTTGTTTTAGGACGATGTTGACGACGATATTTAACACGTTTTGGTAGTAACATGATTATTTTCCTCCTTCACTAGTGTTCTTAGTAGTAGGAAGAACTTCTCCACGATAAATCCATACTTTAACGCCTAATTTACCATAAGTAGTATCTGCTTCAGCGTGTGCATAATCGATGTCAGCACGTAATGTATGAAGTGGAACAGTTCCTTCAGAATATTGTTCAGCACGAGCAATATCAGCTCCGCCTAAACGACCTGATACTTGAGTTTTAATACCTTTAGCACCAAGTTTCATAGCTCTTGTAATAGCTTGTTTTTGTACACGACGGAATGAAGCACGGTTTTCTAATTGACGTGCGATATTTTCAGCAACTAATCTTGCATCAATATCAATTTTCTTAATTTCAATTACGTTGATGTGTACTTTTTTATCAGTTAAAGCGTTTAATTTGTTACGAAGTTTATCAATTTCTGAACCGCCTTTACCAATTACCATACCAGGTTTACCAGTATGAATTGCGATATTAATACGGTTTGCAGCACGTTCGATATCTACGTGAGAAACTGATGCTTCTTTTAATTCATTATCAATAAATTTACGGATTTTTAAATCTTCGTGTAATAGTGAAGCGAAATCTTTTTCAGCATACCATTTTGCTTCCCAATCACGGATGATTCCAACACGAAGTCCGATTGGATTAATTTTTTGACCCACAGTATTCCCTCCTTAGAAAGTTATTAAGCTTCTTTAGCTTCTTCTTTACCGTCACTTACGACGATTGTAATGTGGCTTGTACGTTTATTAATCGCACTTGCACGTCCTTGCGCACGTGGGCGGAAACGTTTTAAAGTTGGTCCTTCATTAGCGTAAGCTTCTTTAACTACTAATTCATCTGTGTTCATGTCGTAGTTATGTTCAGCGTTAGCTAAAGCGGACATTAATACTTTTTCGATAACTGGTGATGAAGCTTTGTTAGTTAATTTTAAAATTGCAATAGCTTCTCCAGCATTTTTACCTCTAATTAAGTCAAGAACTAATCTTACTTTACGAGGTGCGATTCTTATTGTTCTAGCAACCGCTTTTGCTTCCATTAGGATTTCCTCCTCTACTTATTAAAAATTATCTTCTTGTTTTTTTATCGTCAACAGCATGACCTTTAAATGTACGAGTTGGTGCGAATTCACCTAATTTGTGGCCTACCATATCTTCTGTTACATATACAGGTACATGTTTACGTCCATCGTATACTGCGAAAGTATGACCAATGAAATTTGGGAAAACTGTAGAACGACGAGACCATGTTTTAATTACTTGTTTCTTTTCACTTCCGTCTTGTGCTTCAACTTTTTTCATTAAGTGATCATCGACGAAAGCTCCTTTTTTAATACTACGAGCCATTTGGGCGCCTCCCTTCTTATTCTGTGCGTGCAGCTGTTACGCCGCACACCCAAATAAGTTAATTTTATTATTTTTTCTTACGTCCACGAACGATAAGTTTGTCTGATGATTTTTTACCACGACGTGTTTTCTTACCAAGCGTAGGTTTACCCCAAGGTGACATTGGAGATGGTCTACCGATAGGTGCACGACCTTCACCACCACCGTGTGGGTGATCGTTAGGGTTCATTACAGAACCACGAACTGTAGGGCGGATACCTTTCCATCTTGAACGTCCAGCTTTACCAACGTTTACTAGTTCGTGTTGGATGTTACCAACTTGACCAATAGTAGCACGGCAAGTTGAAAGAATCATACGAACTTCACCAGAGCGTAATCTGATTAATACATATTTACCTTCTTTACCTAACACTTGAGAGCTAGCTCCAGCTGAACGAGCAATTTGTCCACCTTTACCAGGTTTTAACTCGATATTGTGGATTACTGTACCTACAGGAATGTTTTGTAATGGTAAAGCATTACCTACTTTGATATCTGCTTCAGCACCACTTTCAACTGTTTGACCTACTTGTAATCCTTTAGGTGCGATGATATAACGTTTTTCACCATCAGCATATACTAATAATGCAATGTTAGCTGAACGGTTTGGATCGTATTGGATAGAATCAACTTTAGCGTTGATACCGTCTTTGTTACGTTTAAAATCGATAACACGGTATTGACGTTTATGTCCTCCACCATGATGACGAACAGTCAATTTACCTTGGTTGTTACGTCCCGCTCTTTTCGGTAGCGGTTGTAATAATGACTTTTCTGGTGTAGTTTTCGTAATTTCAGCGAAATCTAATGAAGTCATATTACGACGACCATTAGTTATTGGCTTATACTTTTTAAGAGCCATTGTCGTTTACCTCCTTATTGGTAATGTTTTTTAGTTGAATAAGTCGATTGAACCTTCTTTAAGTTTTACAATCGCTTTTCTTCTTTTATTTGTGTAGCCTTGGTAACGGCCCATACGTTTTTTCTTAGGTTTGTAGTTGATGATGTTAACATTATCAACTTTTACGTCGAAGATTTCTTCAACAGCAATTTTAACTTGTGTTTTGTTAGCACGAGTATCAACATCGAATGTATATTTATCTTCTGCCATTGCTTCTGAAGATTTCTCAGTGATTACGGGGCGCTTAAGAATATCTCTAGCTTCCATTATCCGAGCACCTCCTCAACTTTTTTAGCAGCAGCTTCAGTGATTACTACACTGTCAGCGCTTGTGATATCTAATACATTTAAACCTTGAGCAGTTGTTACTTGAACACCTGGGATGTTACGTGCTGATAATTCAACGTTTACATCTTCGTTTTCAACAACTACTAAGACTTTTTTAGGTTGTTCTAATGTAGTTAAAACATTTTTGAATTCTTTTGTTTTTGGAGCATCGAAACCGAATGCATCTACAACTGTGAATCCATTTTCTTTAACTTTGAATGATAATGCAGAACGTAATGCTAAACGACGCATTTTCTTAGGCATTTTGTAACCGTAACTTCTTGGAGTTGGTCCGAATACAACGCCACCGCCACGCCATTGTGGAGCACGGATTGTACCTTGACGAGCACGACCTGTTCCTTTTTGTCTCCATGGTTTACGTCCACCGCCACGTACTGCTGAACGGTTTTTAACAGAATGAGTACCTTGACGTAATGAAGCACGTTGTAAATTAATAGCTTCAAATAGAATGCTATTATTTGGTTCGATTGCAAATACTGCATCGCTTAATTCAACTGAACCACTTTTTGATCCGTCTACTTTTAAAACATCATAATTAGCCATTATGCATTTTCCTCCTTTCACTTATTAATTATTTATTACCTTTTTTAATTGATTTAATTGAAGTTGAAATTTCTACTAAACCTTTTTTAGGTCCAGGTACATTACCTTTTACTAAGATCACACTGTTTTCTGTGTCAACTTGTACTACTTCTAGGTTTTGTACAGTAACTGTGTTTCCACCCATACGGCCTGGCATTTTTTGACCTTTAAATACTCTTGAAGCATCTGAAGCCATACCTACAGAACCTGGTGCTCTGTGGAAATGAGAACCGTGAGCCATTGGTCCACGAGCTTGTCCGTGGCGTTTAATAGCACCTTGGAAACCTTTACCTTTTGAAACGCCTGTAACATCAATGATGTCACCAGTTTCGAATGTATCAACTGAGACTTCTTGACCTACTTCGTATTCATCAACGTTAACGTTTCTGAATTCACGAATGAAGCGCTTAGGTGCTGTGTCAGCTTTTTTAGCATGACCTTCAGCTGGTTTATTAGCATATTTATTAGTTTTAGAACCTTTTTTATATGCTTTTTTGTCTTCGAATCCTACTTGGATTGCGTTGTAACCGTCAACTTCTTCAGTTTTCTTTTGTAATACAACGTTTTGTCCTGCTTCTACTACTGTTACTGGGATTAATTCACCGTTTTCTCCAAACACTTGTGTCATCCCGATTTTTCTTCCTAAGATTCCTTTGGTCATCGAAAGTCCACCTCCTAAATTTTTCTATTATAATTTGATTTCGATGTCTACACCAGATGGTAAGTTTAAGCCCATAAGAGCATCAACTGTTTTTGGTGTTGGGTTAACAATATCGATTAAACGTTTATGAGTACGTTGTTCGAATTGTTCACGTGAATCTTTGTACTTATGCACGGCACGGATGATTGTATAAACTGACTTTTCTGTTGGTAACGGAATTGGTCCAGAAACATCTGCACCAGAACGTTTAGCAGTTTCAACAATTTTTTCTGCTGATTGATCAATCACGCGGTGATCATAAGCTTTTAATCTGATTCTGATTTTTTGTTTTGCCATAATTTTCCCTCCTTATTCGTCTACATTTAAGTGATAGACTTCTCCACGAAAACTATCTCACACAGCGCCATGGCAAAGCGGCCGGGTGTGTCAGTAACCTTTCGCTTCATCGCGTTTCTTAAAGTCCAACATTAGATATGTTACATGAAAATCATTGATAAATCAATGGTTTCCACTAACTTTTTCTGTTCTGTCTAACACATACTTTGTTATTGTACTTTAAATGTATTGCTTATTCAACCGTTTTAGGGAATTTTTTTACTTTATTTTTAATTTCATTTCTTTAACCTAATCTTTTTAATACTAACTTCGGTTCCTTTTTATTATAATAGAAGAGAACGGGGGTGAATTAAATGAAAAACGGTATTAAACTTACCCTAGCAATAATTGGTGTTTTCTTAATCATTTGTGAATTCTTTTATGGTATTCCATTTTTAGGTGGTAGCGTTATTGTAAGCTTTGGATGGCAACCATTATTATTTAATGCGTTTCTTTATCTAATTCTTACTATAATATTATTAGTTGACACTCAAAATACTATTAAACCTATGGTGATAATTCCAATACTTGGAATTATTGGTTCGTTTGTAGCATTTATTCCTTTTGTAGGCATGATTATTCATTGGGCATTGTTTGTATTGATGATTTTCTTTGTTTTTATTGTTCTAGCTGCGCCAACTTATATCCCGAATAAAAACGCAAGAGTTATCTATACACAATATAAAGATGGTCATAAATCTAAATAGCGATTATATTGCTTCGTAATAAGAAAAGACGTTCACACTTATGATGGTGTGAACGTCTTTTTTATATTTAGCCATGTACGAAGATGAAGTATAAAATGAATAATACCATTAATACATACATAATCGGATGTACTTCTTTATGTCTTTTACTAATTAACATGGTAATTGGATAGAAAATAAATCCACATGCAATACCAGTAGCTATTGAATATGATAACGGCATCATGATAATTGTAATAAATGCAGGAACTGCAACTTCGAATCGTTTCCAATTGATCTCAGCAAAATTTGCTGCCATTAACACACCCACGACTACAAGTGCTGGCGTTGTAACTGCACTTGTAACTACAGCGATTAATGGACTAAAGAATAGTGCTAATAAGAAACAGAATCCAGTTACAATACTAGCAAAGCCTGTTCTAGCTCCTACTGCCACACCTGAAGTTGATTCAATGTATGATGTAGTTGTTGTAGTACCGAAAATAGCACCTACAATTGTTGCTAGTGAATCTGAGAATAAAGCTCTACCTGCTCTAGGTAACTTGTTGTCTTTCATAATGCCGGCTTGTGTTGCTACTGCAACTAAAGTACCTGCAGTATCAAAGAAATCAATAAATAAGAAAGTTAAAATGACGATTAAGAATTGTATCGTAAATAATTGTCCTGGGTCTTTAAATGCTTCAAATGCTGCGCCAAATGTTGGTTTAATACTTGGAATATGACCTACAACGCCTGTTGGTGTGTGAATTTGACCTGTTATCATACCAACGATAGCAGTAATGATCATACCAATAAATATAGAACCTGGTACTTTTTTCGCATATAACACAACTGTAATAACAATACCGAATATTGCTAATAACACTGGGGCTTTAGTTAAATGACCTAGTGTTACTAATGTTGAGTCATTTTTAACAATGATACCTGAGCTTTGCAGACCAACAAAGGTAATAAACAGCCCTATTCCAGCTGAGACGGCCATTTTCATCTGATAAGGTATTGCGTTAATTATAATCTCACGAAGGCCTGTGACGGTCAAAATCGCGAAGAATATACCTGAGAATAAAACGCCTGTTAAACCGACTTTCCATGGAATGCCCATTGTTAAAACAACTGTAAATGCGAAGAAGGCATTTAGTCCCATTCCAGGTGCTAATGCTATAGGGTACTTTGCAATAAGGCCCATAAATAATGAACCTACAAATGCTGCTAAAGCGGTAGCTACAAAAATGGCCCCTTGGTCCATCTTCATATCTTCAGATACACCTTTAACGCCTGCTAAACTTAAAACTTGTGGATTTACTGCTAAAATATAAGCCATTGATAAGAAAGTAGTGATACCACCTAAGATTTCTCTTTTGAAGTTAGTACCATATTCATCGAACTTGAAGTATTTTTTCACGGCTAATGCTCCTTTTTTTGAAATACTTTAATATTTTAATACCAATTTTCTAAAAAGACAATACTAAATACGAACTTTCATAAATTTTACTTCGTTTTTGTTCGAATTTATTTACAATTTTAGATTTTTTAAAGCATCTTTAAACGGATTGTTATCAAGTTCTTCTTGTTGATTCATGTATTTCTTCATTTCCTTTTTAGACACTTTACCACTCGACTTTTCTTTCATACGTTTATCCATTTGTGCTTGGGTTTCTGAATGACCACATACGCATCTATAAGTTGCATCTTTTCCTCTACCAAATAAAGTCATTTTCTTTTTACAATTTGGACAACGTGCATTTGTTTTTCTTTGAATATTTTTCTTTGTTTTACATGTAGGATCTTGGCATACTAACATTTGACCATTTTTGGTTTTGACTTTAATCATAAATTTGCCACATGTTGGACATTCAGTAGTAGTTAAATTATCATGTTTGTATTTCTGTTCACTATTTTTAATAATATTAACAATATCAGTTGTAAATGCCTTCATCTCTTTTATAAATTGATGTTTATTGTATCTTCCTTTTTCAATTAGTATTAATTTTTCTTCCCATTCAGCCGTTAATAATGGTGAAGTTAATTTTGAAGGTGCAAGTTCTAAAATTTGTTTACCTTTTGATGTTACTTTAATTTTGCCATCCCTTGATTCAATTGCATTCATATTGAAGAGTTTCTCAATAATATCAGCTCGTGTTGCTACAGTCCCAATACCACCCGCTTCTTTTAGTGTATGAACGTGTTTTTTATCATCCAAATGTATATAATTCTGAGGACTTTCCATAGCTTTTAATAACGTACCCTCATTAAAATAATCTGGCGGTGTTGTTTGATGTGACTTTATATCGGTGTGTTGTATGTTAACTGTTTGATTATTTTTAAAAGGATTCTGAGTTACAATTTCATTTTCTTGTTGTTTCAATGCTTTAAACCCTAATTGAGTTGTGACATTTTCGTTTAATACAAATTTGAACTGACCTACTGCTAAATGCACTTTAATATGTTGATATTCATAGGGTGGCATTAAACTTTCAAGAAATCTTTCTACTATTAACATATAGATTTTCATTTCTCTATTACTTAATTGAGATAAGTCTGGTCTTATTTCGGTAGGAATAATCGCATGGTGATCAAAAACTTTTTGGTTATTAAATATATTCATTTTAGTGGAATAAGAGTGAGACATTAATTCTCTTATATTTTCTTTATATTCTGTCGGCAGTAAAGCTTGTAATCTTTCTTTGATAGTCGACACCATATCGGTCGTTAAATAATTAGAATCAGTTCGTGGGTATGTAACTAACTTATGTCTTTCATATAGATTCTGTAAGGTATTCAACGTTTCTTTTGGTCCCAACTTATAGCGATGATAAGCATCTTGTTGTAAATCTGTTAAGTTATATAAAGATCTAGGGTAAGTTTTTTTATGTTTAGACACTACTTTTTCAATTTGGCCTTTTTTATTTTTAATTTCATCTACAATTGACTTAAGTTCTTTCTGGTCAGTGATTCGACGTTGTCCAGAATCAAAGCTAAACTCAAACCCGTCTACTTTAATTATTAATGTATAGTATGTTTGCGGTTTAAATTCATTAATTTCATTTTGACGTGATTGAACCAATTGTATAGTAGGCGTTTGTACCCGACCTAAAGATAATTGTGCATCATATTTAGTTGTCAAAGCTCTTGTTGCATTAATACCAACTACCCAATCGGCTTCACTTCTTGCTAAAGCTGCATCGTATAAGTGTTGGTATTGACGGCCATCTTTTAGATGGTTAAAACCGTCTTTAATAGCTTTCTTAGTTACCGAACTTATCCATAAACGCTTAATAGGTTTTTTGTTTCCAACTTTATCTAAAATAAGTCTTGCAACAAGTTCCCCTTCTCTACCAGCATCTGTAGCAATAATAATTTCATTAACATTGTCTCTTTGCATAAGTGACTTTACTGTTTTAAATTGTTTACTGGTTTTACCAATCACTACTGTTTTCATTTGTTTCGGAATGATTGGTAAATCTTCAAGCTTCCATTCCTGAAACGACTTGTCATATTGTTCTGGAGTAGCATTCGTAACTAGATGACCTAATGCCCAAGTTACAATATATTGATTATTTTCAAAATAACCATTTCTTTTCTGATTTATATTAAGTGCACTTGCGATATCTCGTGCTACTGAAGGTTTTTCTGCTAAAATTAATGATTGCATTTGTGATAACTCCCTTTCTTATTTAACTATAATAAATATAGATTTAAGTTTATTTAATGTCTATAATGATTATGTTTAATGGATTACATTAATTGTAACATGTACATGTATCAATTAACTTTCAATTATTTGTAATTACCCATATAATTATATTAATCACAATGTTACGGAGGTAGGATTATGGACATTATTCAATTGAATGACCCTAAAGAAATAAAATCTTTCATTGAGACTTCTGATTACCAAGTAACTTCCTATTTATATAAGATACCTCAACAATTTACTGAATTTGATCAATTATTAGAAGAAGCAATAGATAATCCTGGCGCATTTGCCATCACTGAAGATAGCCAAATCAAAGCACTGATTTTTGCAATTCCATGTGAAACATATAAATTCAAAGTGATTGGCCCCTTTATAGAAACAAATTTCACATTGACCCCGGAATTATTCCAACAATTATTTGATGCTATGATAGCTGGGCAACCTGATCATGCAGTATATCATTTTTCATTTGAAGAAGGTGTACAAACATATAAACCTTTCGTTAAACAAATACAAGCCAGTTATAATTTCACGGACTATTATTTAGAAGCTCATCAAGATATAGGAGAACTTAATAGTGAGCAAAATATTATTGAATACCAAAAAGGATTTTACCGTGCATTTTCGCGTATGCATCAGAAAACATTTAGACATGATGCTATGGATGCAAATGACATTTTAAATAGTATTGATGAAACACATCGATTATTTCTATTCGTTAGTGAAGGTTTATTAAAAGGTTATTTATATTTAGACGTCAATAAGCAACAAGCTAGTGCTGAAATAAAATATTTCAGTTCACATATTGATTATCGTATGAAAGGTATCGCCTTTGATTTATTAGAATACGCATTAAATTATGCATTTACTCATTTCGATTTGCGTAAAGTTTATTTCAAAATACGTAATAAAAACAGTAAACTTGTTGAACGTTTTAACGAATTAGGTTTTAAAACTAATTATGAATATAAAAAATATAAATTAGAACCACAACATATACATGAAACAGTTAATACTAATGACAATTAAAAATGTCTATTATACATCTCCCTATTCTTGGGTGATGTATTTTTTATCGCATCAAAACAAAATTCGAGCGATGTTTTTTACTATTCTACCAATTTGTTTTAAAATTAACTCCAAGTGTTATTAAGGGGAGCACTTAATTCGTAATTTAGGAGAGTGAGAAACATATGCAGTTTCTTGATATTTTAATCGCATTGTTACCAGCACTATTTTGGGGTAGTGTTGTTATAATCAATGTTTTCGTTGGTGGTGGCCCCTATAATCAAATCAGAGGTACTACTTTAGGTGCGCTTATTGTAGGTATTTGTTTACTTCTAAGTGGTAATGCAGCATTTGACGATTTAACAGTCATTATAGTGGGATTATTCTCTGGTGCTCTATGGGCATTTGGTCAAGGCAACCAATTAAAATCTGTTAACTTAATTGGAGTATCTAAAACAATGCCTATCTCAACAGGTATGCAATTGGTCGGTACTACATTATTTAGTGTTATTTTCCTTGGTGAATGGAGTACTATGGTACAGGTTGTTTTTGGTCTATTATCCATGGTGCTATTAGTCGCAGGTATTGCATTAACATCATTAAAAGCTAAAAACGAAGGAAAATCTGACGATCCAGAGTTCAAAAAAGCAATGGGTATTCTTTTAATTTCAACAGTTGGTTACGTTGGCTATGTTGTATTAGGAGATATCTTTAATGTTAGTGGTACTAAGGCGTTATTCTTCCAATCAGTCGGAATGGCTATTGGTGGTTTCATCTTATCCATGAATCATAAAACATCAATCAAGTCTACTGCCTTAAACCTTATTCCTGGTGTAGTATGGGCAATCGGTAACTTATTCATGTTCTATTCACAACCTAAAGTAGGTGTTGCAACTAGTTTTTCATTATCTCAATTATTAGTTATCGTATCTACACTTGGCGGTATCTTTATCTTAGGAGAGAAAAAAGACAGTCGTCAGATGACAGGCATATGGTCAGGTATTATCCTTATTATCATTGCTGCTATTATTTTAGGTAATCTGAAATAATTCATATTTTAGGAGGCTCTTAAATGTTTAAAGACTTAGAAGATAAAGTAGTCATTATTACAGGAGCCGGTAGTGGTATCGGAAAATCCTTTGCAGAAAACTTTGGTAAAGCTAAATCCAAAGTTGTACTTAACTATCGCTCTGATAAACATGATGATTCTTTACAAGAATCTGTTAATATCATCAAACAAGCTGGAGGAGATGCCCTACTTGTTCAAGGTGATGTATCAAAAGAAGCAGATGTTATCAATTTAATTAAACAGACCGTTGAGCATTTTGGTACATTAGATATCATGATTAATAATGCTGGTTTTGAAAAACCAACACCAACTCATGAAATGACGCTTGAAGAATGGCAAAAAGTTATAGATATTAACTTAACTGGCGCATTTATCGGTTCAAGAGAAGCAATAAAACAATTCAGAGATGAAGATAAACAAGGTGTTATCATTAATACTTCAAGTGTTCACGATACAATTCCATGGCCTAATTACGTCCATTACGCTTCTAGTAAAGGTGGATTAAAATTAATGATGGAAACAATGTCGATGGAATATGCTCAGTTTGGTATTAGAATAAACAATATTTCTCCTGGTGCTATTGTAACTGAACATACTAAAGAAAAATTCTCTGATCCAAAAACAAGTGCGGAAACATTAGAAATGATTCCTGCAAAAGAAATTGGCGATGCTCAAGACATTGCTAATGTAGCATTATTCTTAGCATCAGATTTAGCTCATTATATTCACGGTACTACCATTTATGTTGATGGTGGCATGACAAACTATCCTGCATTTATGGGTGGTAAAGGCTAAATCGAAAAAATAAACCATGCAATATACATGCATAGTATATGTTATTTAATAACATTATGGCCGCATGTATTGCATGGTTTTTTTATTTAACTCTATGACAAAATGACTATGAAACAAAGAATGCTTGATACATATATAATATAATAATACTAATGACAATCGTTAAATTAGTAACCATACCTATTAAAGGTAACGTTTTGTATTTAAATTGGATTGAATAAGGTATTATCGCCACACCTACAGGTAATAACCATGTGATTAATAATGTCGTTTTAATCATTTGATCAGATACCGGTAAGAAATAATGTACCAGTAGTCCTGCACCTAAACCAATACCATAATGTAGGCATAGGTATTTGATTGCAATAGGTAAATAAGCTCGATCAATTGTAAAACTCAACATAACACCTAATAAAATCATAGACATTGGCATATTGGCTTTATCTAAAATTGAAAAGAAATCTATGGCTACTTTTGGTAAATGAATGTTAGCCATATTTAGTGTAAACATAACAATATATGTAACAAGTGGAACGGACTGAACGAGTTTTAGACCTAAAAATTTAAAGTTAAATTGGTCGCTTCCCTCACTATAGTAACTACCAACAAAGTAAGTTAAACCGAACATAATTACTGCTCCACCAATATCAACCATTCCAAAATAAACCATACCCGTTCCCGGCCAAATAGCATCTACGAGTGGATAAGCAAATAATCCAATATTCATAGAACCAATCATCATACCTACTGAACCACGCATTTGATTATTATATTTTCGAAAACACCAAATAACAATAATTTTAGCTAATACTCCGTAAATAATCATCATAACAGGCAATATCGAAAACGATGGATTTAAATCAGCATGATTCAAATTAACAATCACTAAAGAAGGTAGGGTTACATTTAAAACTAAAGTGGAAAGTACTTGACTATCCGTTGCTTTTAAGTAATTAATTCGCTTTAAAAAGTACCCTAAAGCGATTAAAAGAATAATCATTACAAATTGCTCCGTCATACCAACCCTTCTTTCACGTATCTCAACTCTTACAATTGATAACTTTAACACATTTGCTATAAATTTTAGAACCACTTTGTTTCATGATATAATTTAAATACTCTGTAAAATAATAAATAAAGGAGTTGTCTTTGAATGAAGTTAGAATCTAAATTAGCTGAACTAAAATATGATTATACGCGTCTTCAAGGTGACTTGGAAAAACGTGAGTCATTAAATCAAAATATCGATCCACTAGTTAATCAACTAGAAGAAATCGAAAAAGAGATGGCTAAGGTGAGAAAGCAAATAAATGAACAATAGTGTTTGTAGTGTCACAATATCATTACATTTTTATTATAGACATCCTAGTCATAAATAAAAGAACGTGCTAATATAAATTCGAAATAGAAAGGATGTCAATTCATGAAATTATACTTAATCTTATTACCTTTACTATACTTAATTGTAAGTTACATAAGTATATTCAAAATGAATTCTATATTTACTAGAATTTTAAGAATAATCATGGCTGTTTTATTATTATTTGTAGTTGCTATTACGACAATGCAATTCCCAAATGAAAATTGGTGGGTATTCATAGTCTTGTTACTATTAGTTGGTAATGTTGAAGTAACAGCATTTAAATCACTTAAAAATGATATTAAAGGTGTAAACATATTAAACATCTTATCCATCGGATTATTCGTAATTTATATTATTCTTACTTTAATTTTATATTAATAGTTAAGCCTCTTATCCCTTAGTTGGGATAAGAGGCTTTTTACATACTATTTTCTATTTAATTTTCGGTATATTTTATCTTTAAGTGTAAATAATATTTCATAAATTACTGGAACAACGATAAGTGTTAATATCGTTGAAGAAATAAGTCCACCAATAACTGTTGCAGCCATACCTTTAGAAATGAGTATAGAACTGTCTTCTCCAAAGAGTAATGGTACCAACGCGCCTATCGTTGCAATAGCTGTCATTAAAATAGGTCGTATTCTTGTGCCACCTGCTTCTATCAATGCAGATTTCATATCCATTCCAGATTTTTCGTTATTAATTACTCTATCTATCAATACAATAGCGTTGGTCACTACAATACCAATTAACATCAACATACCAATTAGACTTGGTACTGAAATTGTTTCACCAGTAATTACAAGTGACAGTACAACACCAACAATTGTAAACGGTAACGAGAATAGAATGGTAAATGGTGCTAAACCACCTTTAAACGTAATCACTAAGATAAGATATACAATAATAATTGCAGCTAACATGGCTATCGCAAGTTGAGTCATAGCAGAATTAATATCATCTGTTGCTCCACCTACGTTTACTTTTACGCCGTGAGTTTTATCCATCTTATTCACTTTTGACATGACTTTTTGAGAAGTGCCGCCGACATCGCTATTTGTAATCTTACCAGAAACAGTTGTTGAATAGTCACCATCTTCTTGTGTTAGTTTACTTGGTGTTGATGATTTTTCCAGTTTGGCAATCTCACTTAATTTAATTGTTCCACCCGTCGGTTTCTTCAATTTGATATTTTCTAATTTATTTTGAGACCAATCTGTCTGTTTGTTTTGTTTTACTTTCACATCAATTTTCTTACCATTTTCTTTTACTGTCGTAACTGTTTTTTCAGGTAAGTTTTCATTTAAATTCATAGCTAATTGACTAGCTGATATACCATTATCAGCTGCTTTATTTTGGTCAACTTTAACTTCATATTGTTGATATGTTTCTGACAAGTCGGATTTGACATTATTGATACCTTTAACATCTTTCATAGTACTTTCTATTTTATGAACTGTGCCTTTAATCGCATCTGTTGAAGGTCCTTGAACTGTCACTTCAATTGAATCATTTCCTGCACCGGTACCTAGATCTTGGTTCTTCCATTGTCCTGGATGTTTAAAGGAGTCCACATGCTTAAGAACTTTATCTGGTTCTTCTTCAAAGTTAGGTGTGTCTTTATCATAGTCTACCATCAAGGCCATACTATTTGTACTTCCTGTAGGATCGGAAGGTGTTGGTCCACCTACTGAATATTGTACTGTTTTCACTTTATTTTTTGTTTTAAGATATTTTTGAACTTGTTCACCATGTTCAAGTACGGATTTTTCAGTTTCTCCAGGCTTTGGTGTATAAGTTAACGCCATGAATTTATTATCACCTGATGAAATGTAGCTTGTACCTAGTTTAGCTGCACCTAGACCAATACTGCCTACTAGTAGCACAATACTAATGATAATAACTATCCATTTATGATTGAGAGACCAATAGAGTAACTTTTTATAACCACTGCTGATTACACCTTGCGCTTGTTTCTCAGGTTTAGTTTGAATTCCTTTTCTAAACAATGTTGAACCTAATGCCGGAACAACAGTAATAGATACTAATAATGACGCTAATAAACTGAAAGTGATCGCTAATGCAAATGGTCTGAACATCTCACCAACTGATCCTGATACGAATGCTAGTGGTAAGAATACGATGATAGTCACAAGAGTTGAAGATAGAATAGGTTTAAACACTTCCGTTGTAGCACTGACAATAAGTGAATCACCTTTAAGTTGTTCATTTCTATCTGATAAACGTCTATATATATTTTCTACAACAACAATGGAATCATCAATTACACGTCCAATTGCTACTGTTAGGGCACCCAATGTCAGTATATTTAATGATACATTAGATAATTTAAGTGCAACTAATGCTATTAAGATTGACATTGGTATTGAAACAATTGAAATAGCCGTTGTTCTTATATTTCTTAAGAATAGAAGTATAACTACTATCGCTACAATGGTACCTAAAGCTGCTTTTTCAATCATCGTATATAATGAATCTTCAATAGGTTTTGCTGTATCCATTGTTTTAATGGCTTTCATTTCACTATTATTTTTTTCAAATTCATCTACTTTTTTCTGTACATCTTTGGCAACTTGAACAGTATTAGCATCTTGTGCTTTAGTAATTTGTAAGTTAACTGCGTCCTTGCCGTTTGTTTTAGAAATAGATGTACGTTCATCACCAACTGATATATCCGCTACATCTTTTAATTTAAATGATGGCATTGAGCTAGACGAACCTTGCTTTGAACTACTTGCCGATGATGGCTCTGATGGCATTAAACTTTCACTATCCTGATTATCATCACTTCCACTGTCACTACTTTGTCCTTGACCAGCAATTGTCGCTGGTATCTTTAAATTCTTAAATGCATTAACAGATGTAAATTGTCCATCTACAACAATCGATTTGTCTGTATCTCCAAATTGGAATAAACCTAAAGGTGTTTCCCTAGTGGCAGTCTTCAGATAGTTTTCAACATCGTCTGCCGTAACACCTTTACTATCTAACTCTTTTTGTTTAAATTTCAATGTCACTTCACGATTGGTTTGACCATTTAATTGTGCATTTTGAACACCATCAATCGTTTGTAATTTAGGAATAAGTTGTTGATTTAACTTTTTCGTCACCGATTTTAGATCATTATCTTTATCAGTTAAAGAATATGCGATAATAGGAAAGGCATCCATCGAATTACGTGTTAATTCAGGATCACTGACGCCATCTTTAAATTTGATTTTGTCTATTTCCTTCTTCAATTGTTCCTCTGCTTTATCCATATCTGTGTCATTGTTATATTCAACAGTCACTATAGAAGCATTTTGAATAGATTCTGTTTTGACACTTTTAACATAAGCCATCGATCTCATTTGGCTATCAATTTTACTACTAATTTCATCTTGTGTCGTTTGCGGTGTTGCACCTGGCATTGTTGTTTGGACAGAAATCATAGGATTTTCAACATCTGGTAATAATTCAAGTTTTAATTTCGCGCTAGCATATACGCCTCCCAAAATTACAAGTAATACCATAAGGAAGATGGCGAATTTATTACCAAGAGAAAATTGCAATAGTTTTTTTATCATTTATCAAGTGTCCCCTTTTATTAATTTCTAGTATTAGTTCGATACTCATAAATTGCAATGTTCATTCAAAAAAATCTGAACGTTCTTTTATAAATAGAATCGTTCAGATAAAATGGTTAAATTTATTTACGTTTTAATTTTCGTGAAAGTTTAATTTTAGCTTTAGTTAATTTAGGTTTCACTTGTTCGATAAGTTGATACAATGGTTGATTTAAAACATAGTCAAATTCACCAATTTTTTCACTTAAATAAGTGCCCCATACTTTTTTGAACGTCCATAATCCATAGTGATCAGACTCTTTGTCTGGATTATTATCAGTTCCGCCAAAGTCATAAGTTGTTGCACCATGATCACGTGCATATTTCATCATTGTATATTGCATATGATGGTTTGGTAGGAAATCACGGAAATCGTTAGATGATGCGCCATATAAGTAATATGATTTATTTCCTGCAAACATTAATAATGCACCTGATAGATAAATACCGTCTGGATGCTCTTTTTCAAGTTCTAGTAAATCATTTTTTAAATCCTGAGACTTTTTAATTTTGCTATTTGCATCATTAATTTTATTTAATGTTTTTTTGTCTTGCTTTTTATTTTGAAGCTTTTCAATTTCATTTTCTAAGTCTTTAATTTCTGAATTTACCGTTTCAAGTACTGGTTTAGGTTCTAGTTTAACTAAGAATAATTCTGCATCACCATCATAGTGTAATGCATCATAAATATTTTCAAAATAGCTAATGTCACGTGTTAAGAAACCGTCACGTTCACCAGTAATTTGCATTAAATATGCAAAAGTTTTCAAGCCGTCTCTGCCAGCTCTTTCAACTTTTGTCCCACGTTTAAGGGCAAGCCTTACTTTAGATCGATTTCGTCTTTCAAAACTTTGAATAATCTCTTCGTCTGATTTATCTATTGGTGTAATCATAGTCATTCTAGGTTGAATATAATCTTTAGATAAGCCTTCTTTAAATCCTTTGTGTCTAAAGCCAAGGTTACGTAAATTTTTCAACGCTTCAGTACCATTTTCTACTTCAACATCTGGATCTATTTTAATAGCATAGGCTTTTTCGTCTTTAGCTACTTTTTTCGCTTCTTCTAATAATTGTGATAACGCATCTTTGTTATCATAATCTGTTACAAATCCTCTTGAAACATAACATAATGTAAATGGTAGTTTAGGAATCTTTTTAAATAATAATTGTCCAACACCTTTGATTTCACCATTTTCACCAACCGCAATTCTTCTTGAATACCATCCAGTCAATTTCTTAGTTTCTGCCCATTTCGTGAGTTGCAGTAAATCGCCATTTGGATGAGATTTTACAAATGCGTCATGTTCTTGATTAGTGATATTCATCTTTTCCATGGTTTATAATATCTCCTTTATATTAACAATACCTATAATTATACATCGTCTGGATATAAGTGTCGACAAAACACATTAACGATTAAACTTCAATATTTAATTCTATTTCCATCAATATTTGATGCGTATATCTATCAAGTTGAATTTGTCTTTAAAATTATATTAATATTGATATAATATATTACCTAATTTTAAAGGAAAGAAGTGTGTTTTATGCGTCCAACACTTATCGTTTTGTTAATTTTTTTAAATCTGATTGCTATTTTCACTTCTGTACAAAGTGGACTTTCCATCGACTACTTTAGTCTGAAAGTCATTATAGCAGCATTCACTTTAGTATTATCTATACTATTTTTATTAATTAGAACTACATCATTAAGTAATTACTTGAGTATTTTATCAGTTATCATTGCTTGCATTCATATCTCTTTTATTATTCAAAGTGCTTATAATTATCTTTATTAATGAATCGGCTCGAATCGATATTTAGCACCTCTAATATATAGTGAATATGGTGCTGTCGCTTCAGTATCTTTAAGAACTACGGTATGATAACCCGATTGTTTACCATCTTCAATACGGAAATAAATCTGATCTTCTTTCAAAATTAAATCCGTATATTTTTCAGTCTCTTCAACTATTTCCATATCAAACCAATTTTGCCAGTTATTCACTGTCTGAGCTCTCTTACTACTTGAAACCATAATCATATCAATAGAAAATTGAGTTTGATACAACGACTTAAGTTGTTCATGTCGATTTGCGTCCCCTTGATCCCATTGAATAAAAAATGGAGGTTTGACCATATAACTAGGATCAGCAATATAGAGAAGACGCCAAGTTATTTTTTCACCCTTTTTAGTTTCTCTTTCCATATTTACAGGGCCAATGACATCTATGTTTCTTTCTTCTAAAGTCTGTTTAATCGCATCAATATTACTAGTTCTTAAACATATTGTTTTAAACCCCTGTTTAAAATTATCTTGAGCGATTTTTGTTGCAAATGATACTCTTCCTTCTTCAGTTTTCGCTAATTTTTGCAATTTCTCTTGATCTTCTACATCTAAAAATTCTATGTAATTTTCATTTATATAGGACAACTTATTAAATGTTCCAAATTTATGGTGTTTACCTCCGGAATTGAGTTTAACTACCTCACCTGGAAACTTAAATTGCTCTAATTGATCAATGTAATGAATGATATGATCAAATTTCAAATCCATGTTATGAGCTCCTTTTTGCATTTCTTAATTCTTATTTTAACAAATGTAGCAATAATTTACTTCTAAAACCTAGCAAAAAAGTATTGCAAAATATAGCTATTAGTCCTATAATAATGCTTGCGTTTTAAAAAGGTTAGCTAAGCTAACTAATTAACAAATGTTTTGGGGTGTACTCATGATTAGTAATGATTTTTTTAATAGTTTTATAAGTATTTACCGACCTTATATTAAATTAACGCAACCAATATTAGACCGATATGACATTCATACTGGTCAATGGCTTGTTTTAAAAGACATAGCTCAATTCCAACCGACAACGTTAGTTAATATTTCGTATCGCCGTTCTATAGAGAAACCAACAACACGAAAGTTCATCAAAGTATTATTAGAAAAAGAATTGATCACATTTACAACGGGTAATGACAAGCGTCAAAAATGGTTGAGCTTAACAAAAGAAGGCATGCAATTATATAACGCGATAAATAATGAGGTTAATGAGATACAAAGTGAAATTATTAAAAAATCAGGTATTAATGAGCAACAATTATCAAAAATTATCGAGTCAATGTCTATCATTTATGAAACAATACTAAAGGAGAGTCAAGAATGAATGAATCGTCAGCAACTAAAGCACCTATTTTTACCAAACGCTTCAATCTAAATTTCATCATAAACTTTTTCGTATACTTATGTATGTATTTGTTGATTGTTGTAATTGCTGGATATAGTAAATCTGAATATCATGCCTCAGATAGTTTAGCCGGCCTTGTCGTTGGTTTATTTATTGTGGGATCATTAATCGGTCGTTTTGGAACAGGTAAATATGTAAATTTATTTGGTCCTAAAAAGATATTAATATTTGGTTTAAGTTGTTTAATAGTAACTCAAGCACTTTATTTTATTCCGAGTAATATTTATTTCTTAATGTTTGTACGTTTGATTAATGGTATTGCTACAGCAATTGCTACTACAGCCACTGGTACTATAGCAGCTTACGTAACGCCACAAACTCGTAAAAGTGAAGGTATCAGTTTGTTTTCATTAAGTTTAGTTTTAGGAACTGCCGTAGGACCTTTCTTTGGTATTCTACTACTTAATGCCTTTTCAATAACTGTTCTATTCACTTTATGTATTATATTAGGTATCATTGGTTTACTTTTATCGTTATTCATTAAAATTGACTTTGAAACTGTTAAACCTAGTCATAATGATTCAGGACATAAAGGTTTCAGTATCCACAACTTCATCGCTAAAGAGGCAGTTCCAGTAGCCATCGTGATGATGTTAATTGGTGTGACTTATGCAGCTATTTTAACTTATTTACAAGTGTTTGCAGAACAACGTGACTTAGTTAATGCCGCAAGTTACTTCTTTATTTTCTATGCTATTGCTTCATTAGTCACTCGACCTATAGCAGGCCGTCTCATGGATAATAAAAATGAAAATGTTGTGGTTTATCCAGCATTCATTGCACAGATATTATGTTTTATTTGTTTAGTTTTCAGTTATAATAGTGGCTTATTATTACTTGCTGGTATTTTACTAGGTATCGGTTATGGAAATCTTTCTTCATCTATGCAAGCTATTTCCATTAAAGTATCACCATCATCCAAATATGGTTTAGCCACTTCAACTTATTTTATTGGTCTAGATATCGGCGTAGGCTTTGGACCTTCATTCTTAGGATTATTTACGCATATGGTTTCATATGGTCAAATTTATGGAGCAATGGCGATATTAGGACTATTGACTACAGCCGTTTACTTCTTGGTACATGGCAAAAAAGTTAGACATTCCTATTCTTATGAATAATGACAAAATCTAACAAATTTTACTAAATTAAAAAAGCTAGAGAAACCTCTTTAATAAGGCTTCTCTAGCTTTTCTTTTTTAATATATTGTTAGTTTGCGATACTAATCGCTTCTATTTCATTAATCATTTTATCTATTAATTTTTTTTGTGACGCATTGAAGAAATAATACACTTGTCGTTCGTCTGTTTCAGAACGCAATTTTGAAATAAGTTCTTTTTTATAGATTTTACGGATAATGACATCAATTTTACTTGTATCCCAAAGCATTTCAAAATGTAATGTATCTCTTAATTCTTTACCACTTATTTTCTCACCTTCAAAGACTTTGTATAATACAACAAATTCTTCAATTGAAATACGATAGGTTGATTTTAACCAATGCTTAAGTTGACTTAGCTCTCTTTCAGATGCAATAAAACCTTGTACTTTATTTGTCATAATAAAATGCCTCCTATGTTGATTCTTAGATGTGATGTTTGTATTGTACAATTAAATTGCTTAACTTTATTATATAACAAAGTTAGAATTTTATCTATTACAAATATTAAATTTAAGTCTAAAATTGGTTTAGAAATACATCATTTTAAAGTACGCTTTTAATATTGAAAAGTAATTAAATGTAAAAGAACAGATATCGCAATACATTTTTAATCCATTAAATGAATATTTGTTTCTAAAATATGAGTCTTCTTTTGTTCATAATTAGTTTGACAGTTTAATGTTATCCGCCTATATAATTCATATTAATTTTGTTACGCTTTCTATTTCGTACAGTTTGTTCAGTTCGTTCATCAGAGTAACGATCGTCTCTAATATGCCATAATGCTTTAAATTGCTCTAGTAACATTTCGTCTGATGCACCTGATCGCATTAACGCTTTGACATCAAAACCCTCTACTTCTGCAAATAAGCAACCATAAAATTTTCCATCTGAAGATAAACGTGCTCTCGTGCAAGTTGAACAAAATGACTGTGAAACACTTGTAATTAATCCAAATTTCACTTGATTATCTTTATGTCTATAGTACTTTGCAACCTCACCAAAATATTTAGGTTCTACTGGTTCTATATCAAAATGTTCTTCTACCATACTTAACATTTCATCTTTCGTAACGACTTTACTAAAATCCCAACCATTATCGTTCCCTACATCCATAAATTCTATAAACCTTATCTCAATGCCTTTATATTTAAAGTATTCTATCATTGGAATGATTTGGTCGTCATTGACGCCTTTTTGAATGACTACATTCACCTTAATTTTAAAGCCTATAGATATTGCATAATCAATCTGTTCTAGAATTGTAGATGCTTTAATATTTCGATTGTTAATCGCTTGAAAGACTTCATCATCTATCGCATCTAAACTAATATTAATTCGTCTTAAACCTGCATTGTATAGATTTTGACCATGTTTTTTTAATAGTAAACCATTCGTAGTTAATCCTATATCTTCTATACCATCAATTTGATTCAGTTGCTCTATGAGTTGATAAAGATTTCTGCGTAAGAGTGGCTCACCACCAGTAATCCTAATTTTTTTGACACCTAATTGAGCATATAGTTTAGATATTCTAACCATTTCCTCAAATGTTAATAACTCTTCTTTAGGTAAAAAGACAAAGTCATCACCAAAGATTTCTTTTGGCATGCAATAATCACATCTAAAATTACATCTATCAGTGACAGATAATCTTAAATCTCTTATCGGTCGACCTAATTTATCTTTAATTTGCTCTACCATCATGGACCCTCCTTATTAACTTAACTGTTGTTTTAAAGTGTCCAAGTCTTGTTGAGAATTGATATTGTAATACCAATATGACGGTGCTTTGATATCTTCTACTTTAATCCAATCTATATTCATTTGATTATATAATTGTTTAAAACTATAATCATCGGACTCTAAAATAGTTTCTATCATGGCTTTCGTCTTAGGACTGTAAAAACCAATTGTTGGAATATAATGTCCTGCTGCTTTTACCGTTGCGATATCTATTTGATCATCTATTAAGTGTGACACCATAAACTGATAGAGTTGATTAATAGCTCTTTCATTAATCATAGGTGTGTCTACTGACACTACGAAAAATAATTCTTCATCTGGATACTCTTGCATAGCTGTTAATATACCTGCTAATGGGCCTTTCCCTTTATGTTTATCGGTATCAACAACCACGTTTGGATGTGCAAATTGATTTTTCAGTTGATTGTTTGTACTAATAACAATATCATTAAACATATTTGTTGATTCCAATACTTTGATAATTCGCTGATAAAACATTTGCCCTTCAACTTCGGCAAATGCTTTAGGACGTTCAAAGCGTCTGGACTCTCCTCCAGCAAGTATAATTGCTTTCATTTATCTTATCCTCCGCTGACTGGTGGGATGAGTGCCACTGTATCACCAGTTCCTATCATATCTGTATCTTTAACAAATTCTTCATTTACTGCAATTTGAAATTGCTTATGTGTTAATTCAGGATGTCGTTGCAATAGTAAGTCTTTAAAATCTGCAACCCTAACCCTTTCTGACAAATCGATTGATTCCGATTGTTGATTGATTATATCTTTAAGTTCTGCAAAGTAGAGTACTTTCATTTTACTTCCCCCTATGGCTTTCATCGTAGCTACCTTTTTGATGCCCTTGCCACTCTGATCCATCTTCCCAAATTTCTTTTTTCCAAATTGGAACAATTTCTTTAATTCGCTCTATTGCATATTCATTTGCCTGATATGCATATTTACGATGTGGTGAAGATACGACAATTAAGACAGCTATGTCTGATATTTGTAATGGGCCTATTCTGTGAACAATGGTTGTGATGGTTCCGGGCCACTTTTCTTCTATCTCTTGACCAATTTGAGCCATTTTCTTCTCTGCCATTGGAATATATGCTTCATATTCTAAATACTCTGTTTTAACACCTTTCGTCCATTCACGTACATGTCCAGTAAACATGACCATTGCACCTTGATGTTCATTTAACGTGAATTCACGATAAGGCTCGGTTTGAATCGGCTTTGTTACGATTTCAAATTGCTTCATTTTGCTCAATCCTTATGTGTTACTTTATTTATTAACCATTCATCAAATTTTTGATAAGCATTTGGTTCATTTAATTTTATCCTATAACATATATTGTTTAAATGATTTAACTCACGTAATTGTTTTTCATTCTCATAAACAATAATCTTGTCATAATTTTCATGTTTAAAGCCTTCAACTAAAACAACATCACAATCAATTGTAACAGATTCCTTAATAATATTAGAAAGGCTTTGTTCAGTCGATCTAGTGACTGTCTGACGATAGGCATGACCTTGTACAATACTTTGATCGGCACCAGATTGAAAGTGTTTCATATGGTCTACGTGCTGATGTTGTAATTGAATATCTTCACCTTGATGACCATGATGTTTGATGCTTGCAACTTTAAAATTTCGCTCTTTTAAAAATGATATTGCATGTGTCATCAATGTCGTTTTTCCAACATTTTTATATCCAATCATTTGTAATATCATATATTTAATTCCTCTTCGTAAGCCGCTGACTCTGTGAGTATAACATCAACAGTATGTCCCTGTTTAAATCCACGTGTCCCTCCTGGCAACATAATCATGGCATTTGCATGTGCTATGGCTACTACTGCACCCGATTTATTAAAACCAGAAGGTACAACAGTTGCACCAGCAGAAGTTAATGTTGCAGTAGCTCGTATAAATCTTGTAAACGGATTTGCTTTAGTAAAATCTTCCATCAGTGTTGCTTTCACAATTTGAGGATACATCGCTTTGGCATTCATCAAATGATTCATCGCTGGTTTCACAAATAATTCAAATCCTGTAAAACATGCAGACGGATTACCTGATAAACCAAACAAATATTTTTGATCAGCTACGGCAACGGTTGTTACACTACCTGGACGCATAGCGACTTTATTAAATAATACATTGGCATCTAAAGCTCGATAAATTTCAGGTAAATAATCAAAATCTCCAACAGATACGCCACCTGTCGTAATGACCATGTCATGTTTCTCCATTGCATGTTTAACAACTTCAATACTACTTTTTAAATCATCTTGTTGTATTTGATAAGACCCTACGTTGATACCAAGTTGTTCAGCTAGTGCTTTAATCATAGGTCCATTTGAATTTCTAATTTTACCTGGTTGAAGTTCATCACCAACTTCTAACAATTCACTACCAGTAGCGATAACTGCGATACTAGGTTTTTCATAAACTTCAACTTCTGTATAACCATAAGTTGCCAAGACTGCGATAGCACCTGGGTTAATACGTTGCCCAGCTGTTAATACAATGTCACCTGTTTGTGTTTCCTCACCTTTTAAGGATACATTCTCATGATGTTCAAAAGATTTTCTAATCGAAAATGTATCTTCTTCCTCAACTGTTTGCTCAAACATCACCACTGCATCTGCGCCTTTTGGTAATTGTGCACCTGTCATAATACGTACCGCTTCGTGTTGCCCAACTTCTTTTTGCGACATTGAACCAGCACCAATATGATCTATCACTTTAAATTTAATTCTATGCTCACCACTAGCACCTATAGAATCTTTACTTCTAATTGCAAACCCATCATAAGGTGACTTATCAAATCTTGGAATATCATAGGTAGCTATAATGTCATTCGCCAATACATGCCCAATACTTTCTTCTAATGCCACAGTGGTCTTATTTGAACGAATATTTTGATTTACAATTCGTTGAATAGCTTCTTTTACAGGAATTGGACTTCTTTTTTCAAATGTCATATGATCATCTCCATAAATAATTTTTCATGATATACTTGTGTCGATAAGAAGGAGGATTAACATGTCAGAATTTACACACATTAATCAACAAGGTAACGCTAAAATGGTCGATGTTTCTAATAAGGAAGTTACTAAACGAACAGCTATTGCACATTCAAGTATTATAGTGAATGAAACAATTTATCAACAAATTGTTCAAAATACGAACGCTAAAGGTAACGTATTAAATACTGCTCAAATTGCTGGAATTATGGCTGCTAAAAATACTTCAACGATTATTCCAATGTGCCATCCGCTTCCATTAACGGGTATAGATGTTTCGTTTGAATGGAATACAACATCGTCAAATCATTTCGAACTGAATATTCAAGCTACAGTATCTACAACAGGTAAAACTGGTGTAGAAATGGAAGCCTTAACTGCTGCTTCTGTAACAGCTTTAACCATCTATGATATGACCAAAGCAGTTGATAAGGGAATGACAATAGGCCAAACTTATCTAACATCTAAATCCGGTGGAAAATCAGGCGATTATCATCGATCAAATTAGTTTAAATTCAATAGTTAAGAGAGGCAATGGGACATAAATAATATAGAGTCAACTACTGACAATATAAGATTTAAATTTTAAAATTTACGTCCCAGCCTACTTATTTTCATTTCGTTACTTCATGTATCAAATGATTAAGTTCAGGTTTAATAAGCTTGTTAATAGCTAATTTAATGGCACCTGTAGATCCAGGCAACGCAAATAACAATGTTTTATCATGTGTGCCTGCTACTGCTCTTGATAATAATGACCTCGTACCTACATCTTCTGTATAGCTTAAATACCTAAACAATTCTCCAAATCCTTCAATTTCTTTGTCTAATAAAGGTCGCACAACTTCAATAGTTACATCTCTTTGCGCAATCCCTGTACCACCAGTTGTTATAATGACATCAATATGTTTTTGTTGTAACCATGTTTGTAATTGATTGTAGATAGCCTCTTGATCATCTTTTACAATTTGATAATTTTCCTTTTTGATATTTACATTCTCGTCTTTTAATAGCGTTTGTATCAGTTGACCTCCCTTATCTGTTTCATAATTCCTAGTATCTGAAACTGTAAGTACTGCAACTTCTATATTTCTATCTAATTTTACATTTGTATGCATCATTTAAGTCCTCCTAACAATGATTAACCAAATAATTGATTAATTAATTTTGTAGCTTCATTAGGGTTATTCATACCGTGAATAAGTAATCTTCCACCATTAAATGCAACGATACGATAACCATTGAATGAAAAAACGATCATATATGGATTCTGTTTATATTGAATATGATGCGTCTTTAAAAATCTTTCTAACATTTCCTGGGAAATCATCGAATTATTGTATTGTACTGTATCTCTTCCACATAACGTTGTATATTGACGTTGTCTATTCTTCAGGAATGGATAATGAGGTGTTTTTCCACAAGTCGGACATGTATCATTTTGCATATTTTTAAAACCAATGGCATGATGGTAACCTTCCCAAATATCACCATATTTCAATTTGATATCTGTGGTCTGATTGGTTAGAACTTTTAAAGCATCAACAAGTTGAAAACTAGTTGTCATTGTTACAGCAGGTTGTATAACTCCGACTGTATCACAAGTCAAATTGATTGAAGGCAAGTGTGGGACTAAGCAATTAAAACAAGGCGTCTTGCCAGGTATGAAGGTTGTTTGAGCATATGTACTTTGAACAACACCCCCATATATCCATGGTATACATTTTTGATATGCAATATCATTAATGAGTTGTCGTGTTTCAAAGTTATCAGTTGCATCAATGATTAAATCGATATGCGTTGTGTAGGTGTCTAAAAAGTATGCATCAACATGTGATACATAAGCATTAATAACAATATCATGACGAATCGCTTCTAAATGCTTCTTAGCTGCAATGACTTTTGGTAACATATCTTTTGCGTCGTGTTCAGTGAACAAGGTTTGTCTCTGTAAATTACTAAGCTCAATGTAATCACGATCAACGATTGTCAGGGGTTGAATACCTGCTCGGACCAAACCTTCTGCCACATGAGTTCCCAATGCACCCATACCTACAACCATGACATGTTTTTGACCAATAAGATGTTGTCCTTCTTCTTTAATATGTTTAAATAAGATTTGCCTTGAATATCTCTCTTGATCCATCTTTGAATCTCCCTTAAATAGTATTGCTTCTATTATAAAACTTGTTGGACAAAGTGACAAAAACCATACATAAAACAAGCGAAACTATAATGATGAATATCATCTAAATATAGTTTCGCCAAAATGATTTACGTTAAGTTTAAGAAATCATTATTATTTCATCAGCAAGCGTATGTGCCTCTTCATTTGAATGTGTAACAAAAATAATTGGTATGTTCCATAATTCATAAATTTTATGGACTAGGTTCATACTCTCTCTCTTAGTGTTGTCGTCTAAACTAGAGAAAGGTTCGTCTAATAGTAATAAGTCGGGTTTAATACTTAATGCTCGAGCTAATGCTACACGTTGTGCTTCCCCTCCAGATAATGTGATAGGATATTGATTAACTATATGTGTAATGTTAAGTGTATCCATAACATAATTGATATGATCGGAATATTGTGCCATAAAAGTAATATTCTGTTCCACCGTTAGATGTGGAAATAATTGATAGTCTTGAAATAAATAACCAATACATCTCTGTTGAATTTTCATCTGTGTTCGTTTAGATGTACTAGTAAGCAACCGTTGATTCACTTCAATTTCAGCTTGATCCGCTTTTTTCAGACCCGCAATCATATTTAATATAGTAGTCTTTCCTATTCCAGATGGTCCTTGTATAGCATAAATCTTAGGAACATCATCATTTATATGAATCTCAATATTGCGCTGATTAATCTTGTGTGAGATGTCAATTTTCAACATTTAATCACGCTCCCTGAATTTATCATAATTCATTAAATTGATCGTCATGATAACTACAATAGAGAATGCTACAAGTACTAAGACCCAAAGCCAAGCTTGATTTTCTTTACCTTCAACTACTAAGAAATAAATTTCTAATGGTAATGTATTTGTTTTATTAGGAATGTAACCTGCTACCATTAATGTTGCACCAAATTCTCCAATTGCTCTCGCAAAGCTCATCACGATACCAGATAATATATAGCGTTTCGATAACGGAAGTACAATACGATAAAATATTTTACTTTCACTTGCGCCCATTGTACGTGCAGTATCTAACATACGTTTATCAATACTATTAAAGCCTTGAATCGTATGTTGGTACATAAGCGGAAAACTTACTATCACTGAAGCGATAACCGCCCCTGTTAGTGTAAATACTACTGGCAAATGTAATATATTATTGAAGAATTGACCTATAATTCCTCGTGGTGAAAAAACAATAAGTAATATAAACCCCATCACTGTTGGCGGTAAGACGATAGGTAATAAGATGAAACTCTCCACTATTTTTACCCATCGCTTTTTACGATGGTATAGCCATTTAGATACTATGATACCTAATATCATGACGATGATCGTACTCATTGTTGCTACACGGATAGATATCCAGAATGAAGTTAAGTCAGGCATGAAAGACAACTCCTATGCTGAGAACTGATAGTCTTTGATAATTTGTTTAGCTTTATCTGTTTTTAAGAAGTCCATCCATTCTTTAGCTAATTTTTTATCAGAAGTAGCTCCCGCTTTATAAGTGATTGGTTTTGGTAGCTTCACTTGTTTAATTTCTTTTACATTATCAATTTTTTTCTTATTTTTATATAAATCTGTTTTATATACAAATCCTTGTTGCGCATTACCTTTTTGTACATAATTCAACACTTGTTTAACATCTTTTGCATAAATGACTTTGTCCTTAACAGTATTCCATAAGTTGTTTTCTTCTAAATATTGTTTACCATATTTACCTGCTGGTACTGTTTCGATTTGGCCTAAAGCCAATTTATCATTTTCTTTTAAATCTTTAACAGAATGATAGTCTTTGTCTTTTTCACCAATAAGTACTAAGTTATTTTTAGCATAATTATATGTATTATGTGCTTTCTTTTTATTTTTTAAGATATCAACATCTTTGGTATTAGCTGACATAATGACATCAACAGGTGCACCTGATTCAACTTGTTGTCTTAAGGCACCTGAACCGCCATAGTTGAAGTCAACTTTCGCCTCCTTATGTTCTTTTTCAAATTCTTTTTTCAATTCTTTACTTACATCTGTTAAACTTGCTGCTGCTGAAATTTGTAATTCCTGTTTCTTACCATTATCAGCCTTGTCACTTTTTTTACCATTGTCAGTAGATGAATTCGAACATCCTCCTAACACAAGTAAACTCATTAACATCACTACAAAAATACTTTTATATTTCATTATAGAACCTCCTTAATCTCTATTATACTTCAAGTTATATATAATTTATTATGACATTTTCGTGTAAACATTTGATATCAATTTTAATTTAAAACTTTTCTTAAATCTATAGAACATAATGATTTAAAATATGCTACTAACCCTTTAATATATTAATTATAGAGATAAAGGGAGTATAGGTATGAATAGAGATATATCATCTAATCAGAAAATTGTACGGTATGAAAATGGTCAACTTCAGCATAGTGTTGACACATATGTAACTGAATTCCCATTAACTATTATGGTAAATGGCGAAGAATTTGCCACTGTTATTTGTAGCCCTACTAATATGGAAGAATTAGTTTTGGGCTTTCTAGCTTCTGAAGGTGCCTTATTAAAAAAAGATGAATTAAAGTCCATTCAAATTGATGATAGCAAAGGCTTTGCCCATGTCGAATTAACAAAGTCTCTAAATGACCGCTTCGAGTATTCCACTAAGCGCATGATTGCTTCATGTTGTGGTAAAAGTCGCGAATTTTATTTTCAAAATGATGCCGCTACTGCTAAGACATCGCTTTCTAAAATTACAATCACACCTCAACAAGTACTGAATATGATGACTCGTTTACAAAGTGCAAGTACGATATTCAAACAAACAGGTGGTTTGCATAATGCAGCAATTAGTGATGGTGATGCATTTTTTGAACATCGACAAGATATTGGACGTCATAATGCACTAGATAAGCTATATGGTTTTTGTATTCAAAACCATATACCTGTTAGAAATAAAGTTTTAATATTCAGCGGTCGTATTTCGTCAGAAATTTTAATCAAGGCTGCTAAAATTGGCGTGGGTGTTATATTATCTAAGTCAGCGCCTACTACACTTGCGATTCAACTTGCACATGATTTAAACATCACAGCAGTAGGTTTTATTAGAGATGGTAATTTCAATATATATAGCCACCCTGAACGTATTAAAGCTGCTAAAGATTCTACCGAATAAGTCGAATCTTTAGCAGCTATTGTTATATTTTTTCTTTTAAAACTTGATATCTAAAACTACGATATACATACCCTTGTTTCAAATACATGTCTTTAACTGTATCTTCACCATCGGCAACTAACATCACTGGTCGGTCACCGGCTAGTTCACCTACAAATGATTGCATCGTTTGTCCGATACCCTTTCTTTGGTAGTCCTCTAAGACACCAAAACCATCTATTTCAACCGAGTTTTTATTTTCAATGATGTCTACAATACCAACAGGTTGAGCGTTTAAATAGCTAATCATTGGTGTTGCTCTATTAGTATTAAAATTTTGTTTAACATTCTTAACGCTTTGTTCCGCATATTTTTTACCAAATGGTAAAGAAAATTGATAATAAATATCAAGATAGTCTTGCAAGTTCCCCTTATTAACTTTGACTAATGTGACGTCATTTCTTTTGTTTAATTGAGCTAAATCATGTCCTTCTATCAGATAAAATTCTAAGACACCCAATTTAAATCCTAGTTCTTTAAATAAATCAAACCAAGCTTCATTAAGATACTCATTTTCTGGGAAATAGAAGGATAAATGGTCAGATCCTTGTGCAACATGCATTTCTTTTTGAGTTTCAATATCTGTTAGCCATTGCACTTGTGTCGGACACTGATGATATAACCATGTATTATTGGAATATTGCAGTGCATCAGTCGGTGTTAAATAAATGGTTTTACGTGCATCTTCTGATAGCATATTTCCTTCTAAATAAATGTCTGATATCGTCAAATGTTTCATCCTTATCCCATCCCTGTTGATAATTAGAATCGTTTATCTTTCTTATATGAAACATTGTCTTACAGTCATTTTATTTAATCAACTGTTTGAATCGAGAATGATTCAATATCGTTGCCCCTACTAAGTTTGCTATGATTGCTTTAATAATGTCACCAGGCATAAATGCTAACGATAATTTAATAGATTCTTTCACTGGGATATGTGTAATGATTCCCATAATGATTGTTCCTAAAATATCTAAAGCAAGGACACCTACCACTAAAGTCACAATGAATAAGATAATAAAATTGATTTTATGTAAATATTTATCTCTAACCCATCCGATAAAGAAAGCAACAAATGGATATAAGAATAAAAATCCTGCAGATGGACCAGCAAATGCACCTATACCGCCACGTCCACCAGATAAAACTGGTAATCCTACTGCAGCTAGTAATAAAAAGATAACTACGCTTAATGTACCTAATTTTCTACCTAAAATGATACCTGCTAAGAATATACCAATATTTTGTAATACAATTGGAACTGGCATGATTGGTAACGGAACCCCAGGTACTAATCCTAAAACACAAATGATTGCAGCCATTAGTGCTGTGTATACTAAATCTTTTGTACTCAATATGTTCATCCTCCTTACATGAAGATGATTATACCACTAATGTAAACCTAAGTGAATATATAGTTTACATTATTTTGCTCGTTTTGCTAAATCGCCTATATAGTTAAAGAACTTATTGCGTTCTACGTAATTGATCATATTAATCTCTCTACCATTATCACTTTGAACAGTTCTACCTTGACTCGGACCATGAGCAATTACATCTACATTTAGTTTTACTGATTTAGTTAATTTTGGATTTCCAACATAAGCTGTCGTAAGTACATCCCATAAGAAATACGTTGAATTAGTAACAAAATGAGTTAATGGTGGGACTGCTGCATAACTAACACCTAAGAAATCAATACCTGTAAAATGACGCTCATCAGCCCAACGTTGTCTTACATCTAAAGTTAATGGGACTTGGTTTGTACTTTCTAGTGCAACCATGTCTATTTTAATTTCACTATCAAATACTATTTTAACTGCTTCTGGATCCCAAAAAGCGTTCCATTCTGCAGTGCCATCATGTTCGGGTTCTTCAACGTTCCCTTTTTCTAGAAATGTTCCGCCCATCCAAACAAGTTTTTCAATTTTATTTTCGATTGTTGGATCAGTTTTTAAAGCCTTTGCTAAATCTGTTAATGGTCCAGTAAATAGTAGAATGAGCTTATCTTCTGCTTTTTTAAGTTTATCTATAATATCTTCATAAGCTTCAAGTGTGTTTTCTTTTGACTCAGCACTGGCCACTTTTTCATTTAAAATAGGTAATGCATCCATGAAGAAAGCATGCATTCTCCAATCTTTTGGAAATGGATTTTTGCCTCTTTCATAAGATGGTGCAACATCAAGTTTTTGCTTCGAAAAACGGTTAATTATTTTTATAGATGCACTTAAAGATGGCTCTAAGTAACAATCTGCTCCAATTGTACTAACTCCTACTAGTTCTACATTCTCCATATGTATAAGTAAAAATAATGATACTAGATCATCGACGCCACCATCATGATTAAAATAAACTTTTTTCATAGATGATTCTCCTTTAATTGTATTTAAACATATTATAATTATGAGTTATTTCATTATATCTAATAATTACAAAGATTACACAAAAGAACAAAAAGAAGTTGAGCCATCGACCATGACTCAACTTCATCT
Organism: Staphylococcus sp. KUGN1; assembly: GCF_045984185.1. Lineage (NCBI taxonomy): Bacteria > Bacillati > Bacillota > Bacilli > Caryophanales > Staphylococcaceae > Staphylococcus > Staphylococcus sp. KUGN1. The sequence goes on from NZ_JBJQIL010000002.1 coordinate 85,964, forward strand.
TTATTGATATTGATTATTTAGTATCCATTAATTTTTTCTTTAAATCTTTACGCATAAAGTCTAAACTGTATGGATCATTGTACCAGTATGTTTCTGCTTTCACTTTAATGACTTTATCATTTTTAACTGCCGGCAAGTTTTTCCACATATTAGTTTTTTCATAAGCTGGTGTCGCTTTGCCTTCACTTGTTGAAACAATGTAATCGCCAGCGTATTTATCAACTTTTTCTTGTTTTACTTCAGCAAATCCTGCTTTTTTAGTTAAATCATCAACTGCTTTAGGCATTTTCAAACCAAATGCTTGATAAAGAATTTCGCCACCACGGCCCCAATGATCGCCGTAAGTATATAATTTCTTATCAAATTCATCAAAAATGGTTACAGTTTTATCTTTACCAATTTTATCTTTGATTTCTTTACCATCTTTAGCAGTTTGATTTTTCCAGTCTTTTTCCCATTTTTTAACTGCATCTTCTTTACCTAGTAATTTACCTAATTCCTCTTGTTGTTCTAGATAATTGTGTTTTGCATAGTTAAATGGAACAGTTGCTGCAATTTTCTTGTATTTTTTTATATTTTTATTTTGATCTAATACGATAATTAAATCTGGTTTTTCTTTGGCAACTTTCTCAACATCGTCGTCACCAACTTTAGTAACACCTTTAAATTTATCTTTTAAAACATCACTTTGATCAACTTGGTTACTTACTGCTACGACGTTACCACCTAATTTTTTTACGCCACCAGCATATGATGGTGCAACAACAGCAATACGTTTTGGATTTTTAGGAATATCAATTTTTTTCCCGTCATCCGTTTTGTAAGATTTTGTTTCTGCCTTTTTATCAGACTCTTTAGAGCCATTCCCTGAATTGTTACCACATGCAGCTAATAACAACACGAGCGCTATTAAAGGTAATAATAATTTTTTCATATTTTCCTCCTAATGAAAACGATTATCAATTTCATTAAAATTATACAAGATTGCATGTAGTTTTACAATAAGATTTTATAATAATTAATTTGATATTTTACAATGAATGTCAACCTAACTTACATTAAACCAGTAATACTTTTAGCAATATTAGTATATGCCATATCTTCCATTGGTGGATTATGAAGTCCTGCTCGTATATCACGATAATATCTTTGTAGTGGTCTCTCCATCTCCAGACTCTTAGCACCAACAATTCTCATTGCTAAATCTACCACTTCCAATCCTTGATTTAATACTAGGACTTTACTTGCAGATGTCTCATTCCAAATATCCGTATCTTTTTCATATAATTGATATCCATGAGCAGTACTCCATAGAAAATGTCTTGCAGATAATAAAAGTGATTCCATTTTACCTAGATTTTGTTGTACTGTCGGAATTTCAGCAATTGTTCCATCTATGCTATTAGGACTATATGTTTTTGCAAAATCTACTGCATAGTCTCTTGCTGCTTGAGCAATACCTAAATATACACTTGGAATATGCAATATCCATCCATTCAATGATGGCTTACGTTGATGTTCTACAAAATATTGTTCAGGTATCTTCACATCATTTAATACTAAATCATGACTTTCAGTTGCTCGCATACCTATCATATTCCAATTATCAGCAATATCTACGCCTTCAAAGTCTCTAGGAACCAAAAAGAAACCCACTTGTCCTAGTTCTTCTACATAAGCACCAACCACAAAGTGTGTTAACGCCTTACTCATTGATGTAAAAGTTTTGACACCATTTAAGACATATCCGTCATCTACTTTGACTGCGTTTGTAGCAGGACGACCACCTCGTGTAGGACTACCAGTTTCTGCTTCACTCACTGCACGATTAACAAGTGCACCCTTCTTCACTTCTTCAGCAAATTCATCTAACAAATCTTGTGCCCACATTTGTTGTTCATAAAGCTGACCAACTACACTTAAATGCCAACCGATAGATAGTGCAGTTGCACCGTCAATACTTGCTAAATATGTTTGTAGTATCACCATATCTTCAATTGTTCCACCCTCACCACCATATGCTTTAGGTAAGGTTAATAATGTATATCCTTCATCAATAAGCCATTGTACATTTTCATATGGAAAACGTGATTCAATATCATTGTTTTCTACATACGATTTAAATTGATCTTCTACTGATTTAAATTTTTCTATCCATTTTCGTTGCAACTCAGTTTGGACTAATAATGATTGTCCCATTTCTTCACCTCATTAACGTATTACTTTTAGCTTAATTATTCTTAGTTTAACACTCGACATTATTAATTAAAAGTACCGAAATCACAGAATCCCTACTTTACCGATAAGAATTAATGTGATAAGTTAATTTTAATGAAAAAGGGAGGTTAGCAACTTGATCAAAGTAGAACATTTATCTCATTTTTACCATTCAAATCAAGTGCTTAAAGATATTAATTTTTCACAGCAAAGGGGAACAGTGACAGCTATTATAGGTCCAAGTGGTTCTGGGAAGACCACTTTACTCCGTACATTGAATGCTCTTGCTATTCCTTCAAAAGGACAAATCACAATTGATGAGTGCCAGTTCAATGCCGAGCAACACAATAAAAAAGATATTTCACACCTGAGACAACAATCAGCAATGGTCTTTCAAAGCTATCAACTATTTAAAAATAAAACTGTGCTTGAAAACATAACTGAAGGTCTTATTTATGGCCAAGGTAAGAGTAAAAAGGAAGCTATACATATTGCTGAAGAACATTTGCGTATGGTTAATTTAATTGCACATAAGGATAAATACCCAATTCAACTTTCCGGAGGTCAAAGCCAACGTGTAGGCATCGTACGCGCACTTGCACTTAAGCCCAAAGTCTTACTATTAGATGAACCTACTTCAGCATTAGATCCTGAGTCTATTCAAAGTATTTTAAACTTAATCAAAAGTATCGCACAACAAGGTATGACGATGGTTATAGTGACGCATGAAATTAGCTTTGCACAAGCGATTGCCGATCAAATTTTGTTTATTGATAACGGTGAATTAATTAAACAAGGCACACCTAACGATGTACTACACCAACCAAGTAACGAACGCATCCAACGTTTTATTCAACGAATTAAAACAGAGGAGGATGTAACTTGAAACATATTAGAATGTATTTCATATTAACCATTCTCATATTAAGTGTCTCTCTTCTTTATTCATGCTCAAATGACAAAGCACAGCACGCAACGAAATCACATCCCAAAGAAGTTAAAGTCGCACTTTCAGCTGAAGTTAACCCACCCTATCTGTATACCGATAAAAACAATCATTTTATAGGGCTAGATATGGAATATATGAAACTATTAGAAAAGAAATTACCGCAGTATGATTTTAAATATGAGGTTGGCGAAGAAGAATCTAATTTAGTAGGTATTGGTTCTAAAAAGTTTGATATGGGCATTAATTGGTTCTTTAAAACGCCTGAAAGAGAGAAGCAGTTTTTATACCAAGATGTGCCGTATAGTTACGCACTACCTATGCTCGCAGTTAATAAGAAGAATAATGATATACATCAACTCAGTGACTTAACTCAAAAAAGGTTAACACCTATGGCTCCGAGTGGCGGTTTATTTTCAATATTAAAGCAATATAATCAGACTCATGATAAAAAGATAGATATAGATACGATTCAATCACCTTCTAACGGTGACAACTTGAAGATGGTTGGTAATGGACGTCGTGACGCTATGTTTCTAAATTGGAATACATATAAAGCTATTCAAGACAAAGTTCACGAAGACGTTAAGATTGGTGGCATCGTTAAAAAAGAACCGCTTCATATTGTTTACAATAAAGATAACCAACAATTACATGATGATATCGATCAAGCGACACGTGAATTAAAAAAAGAAGGCAAGCTTCAACAATTATCTCAAAAATACTTTGATATCAATGTGTTCGATGATTTAAACAAGATCAATCATCACAAAGATCAATTGGAGGTGAAATAGCTAAATGTCTGCTACACAATGGTTAGATTTATTTAAACAAGTTGTCCAACAATTGCCCATTACTTTAGTCATGATAATATGCGCACTCATATTAGCCACTATATTAGGTTTAATACTTACTATGATTCGTATAAAGCAAGTGCCCTATCTATCAACATGTGTAAGAGTCTATCAATCATTTATGAGAAGTACACCACTTCTTCTTCAATTATTTTTAGTTTACTTTGCCTTACCTCAATTTCTATTAATATTTCAGATCAATATTAATCATTTCGATCGATTATTTTTTATTATTTTAGCATTCAGTCTACATAGTGCAGCCTATTTATCTGAAGTATTTCGAGCAGGTTATGCATCGGTAGATTATCGTCAAATTGAAGCTGGGCTTTCAGTAGGATTAAGTTATCCAAGAATCTTAAAGGATATCATTATACCGCAAGCATTAAGAAACAGCATACCCAATTTAACAACTCAAATCATTGAACTCATAAAAGATACATCATTAGCTTTCACTATTGGCATTATAGATATGATGGGACAAGTTCAACTGATTATTGGAAATAATTATGGGTTAGGTATGTTAGAAGTATATGTTGTGATTTCTATTATCTATTGGTTACTTGCATTAATTATTCAGGGAACATTTACAATTATCAGTAAAATTTCAGAAAAGCCTTATCAAGTTTAGGGGGACATTCAAGTGACTTTTATTTTCCATACTATTATTGAAGTTTTAAAAGGTGTACCTAACACTTTAGCAGTAACTTTAATTGCCATGTGTGTAGGTATACTAATTGGATCCATATTTGCTCTGATTCGTTTACATCAAATTCCTGTACTATCTCAATTTGTAGTTATCTATAATTCATTTTTTAGAAGTACACCATTAATAGTACAATTATTTGTGTTTTATTATGGCGTCCCAGCATTCATTCTTTGGTTTAACGCCATATGTCATACATCTATGAATCCAGATATGGTCCCTCCTTTATTGATTGCAGCTATCACTTTTTCATTACATGCAACGGCTTACTTATCCGAATCAATTAAAGGTGGTTTACTTTCAGTAGATACAAAGCAAATTGAAGCCGCACAAACTGTAGGATTATCAAAATGGAATGTTTATCGACGTATTGTATTTCCACAAGCATTTGGATATGCACTACCTAATATTGAAAACCAATTTATTATGTTATTAAAAGGGACTTCCCTTGCTTTCTCTGTCCAAGTAACAGAAATAATGGCAATTAGTACTGAAATGGCTAATGAAGGCTATCAATTTGTACCAGTTTATACTGTCGCTGCAATATTTTATTGGGCATTAGCGATTATTATTGAGCTCATCTTCCATAAGTTAGAACTCCATACAACCCATTATTTAGTGTCATAAAATGAAACTCTGGAACGCGCTTTTTAATAAGCGTGCACCAGAGTTTTTAATTAATTCTTGTTCTCAATCTCTCTATGAGGACGACCAGCAAATAACATGATCCATGTTGCTAGAATAAATGGCATCGTCAATGATGGCAAACCAATGGGTTCAAGCATTGTATTCAAACCTAAATTCAATAAAACAGTTAATAATAAACCGAGGAATGTTGAGAAATATGTATTGATACTCGTCTTGAATGTGGTACCTAATGCTATTGCTGTTAATATTAAATTATAACCAAATAAACCTTGATTAATGTCATTCACATTACCACCTAACATAGCTACAATAACAAAACCGAGTACATTACCTAAAATGGCATATACCGTTGCTTTTCTAGAATCGATTAAGATCCCAATTAATATGAGCAAACCTGCCCATATACTAGGTAAGATAAACACTTCACTAAATCCTTCTAAAGTGGTTTTAATGATATTTACATGTTCAGAACTATGGTTCTTCACAATGGATTCTACAGTTCCCGGAATAATATTCAACGGTGTTTTGACCGCTCTCACTTGTTCTGATATTGAAATAGCAAACCAAGTTACAATAACAAATGGTGCTGTTAACATTGCTATACCATAAGGCTTTAACCATTCTCTAATAGCTGAACCAATTGGTAAAGTTAACACAGTAGCCACAATCGTTATCAAAATACCTGCCCAATTTTCATTTAAAAACAAAGTTAATGCAATGGCAGTTAACACTGGACTAAAACCCGCTAAACCATCATTAATTTCTTGTTCGGAATAGTTAACATGTGGCGCTAATACATATGCGATTATACTTCCAACGAGTGCACTTAATCCCACTTTCCAATTACCAATAAATAAAGCAATTAACACTAATAATCCTGTGTAATGATTATTAATTAATAACACTTGGGATATATTCTTTAAAATAATACTTACTGCTTTCATGACATATGCCCCCTAATTTCATAATTATCATGATACATCACTTTTTAAAAAATGTGTATAAATATGTTATTTACTCTTTTTATATAATATACGTATAAATAAAATTAAATGTTTTTTATAATTGCATTCTAAAAATCAAATATTTTGTGCCTTTTATTTAAAATTTGAAACTTATCGACTCATTATACTTGTTAATTATTAAAAATCGTCCTAATATAAAATTTGCAAGTTTATTTTGCAATTATAAATATTTGAAAGAAGGGATTATTTTGCATTTTACACAACGAGAGCAAGATAAATTAATGATTGTTGTGGCTGCAGAAGTTGCTCGTCGCAGAAAAGCACGAGGCCTTAAACTAAACCATCCAGAAGCACTGGCTTTAATTAGTGACGAATTATTAGAAGGCGCAAGAGATGGAAAAACAGTAGCTGAATTAATGAGCTTTGGTAAAACAATTTTAAATGAAGAAGATGTAATGGATGGTGTTGCAAGTATGATTACTGAAATCGAAATCGAAGCAACATTCCCAGATGGAACTAAATTAATCACTGTCCATCATCCAATAGTTTAAGGAGGACGTTAATATGATTCCTGGAGAAATTAGAATTAAAAATACAGATATTGAAATTAATCCAAATTCACCAGAAACGGTACTTGAAGTAAAAAACACTGGAGATCGCCCTATTCAAATAGGCTCACATTTCCACTTTTTTGAGGCTAACTTAGCTTTGGACTTTGAACGCAACAAAGCTTACGGTAAACATTTAGATATTCCTGCTGGTGCAGCTGTCAGATTTGAACCTGGAGATGTCAAACAAGTCCAACTTGTAGAGTATGCAGGTAATCGTAGAATTTATGGCTTCCGCGGATTTGTAAATGGTCCAATCGATGGTTCCCGTGTATATCGTCCAACTGGCGAAGACGATAAATATGCAGGCGTATTCAATGACGAAGGCCATGATAATGTCAATAAAAAAGGTGGTACGAAATAATGAGCTTTAAAATGACACAATCACAATACACAAGTTTATACGGTCCAACCGTTGGTGACGCTGTAAGATTAGGTGATACTAACCTATTTGCAGAAGTTGAGAAAGATTATGCTAATTATGGTGACGAAGCTACTTTCGGGGGTGGGAAATCTATTCGTGATGGTATGGCACAGAATCCTAACGTAACTCGTGATGATAAAAATGTAGCCGATTTAGTTTTAACGAACGCAATGATTATCGATTATGACAAGATTGTTAAAGCGGATATCGGAATTAAAAACGGCTATATTTTTGCAATCGGTAAAGCGGGTAATCCAGACATTATGGATAATGTGAATATCATCATCGGTAGTACAACAGATATCATTTCTGCTGAAGGAAAAATCGTAACAGCTGGTGGTATCGATACTCATGTTCACTTTATCAATCCTGAGCAAGCCGAAGTTGCTTTAGAAAGCGGTATTACAACACATATCGGTGGTGGTACTGGTGCTTCAGAAGGTGCAAAAGCAACAACTGTAACACCTGGCCCTTGGCATATTCATCGTATGTTAGAAGCTGCAGAAGCATTACCTATCAATGTTGGTTTCACAGGTAAAGGTCAAGCAGTCAATCATACAGCACTTATCGAACAAATACACGCGGGTGTCATTGGCTTAAAAGTGCATGAAGACTGGGGTGCTACACCATCAGCATTAAGTCATGCGTTAGACGTAGCAGATGAATTCGATGTTCAAATTGCACTTCATGCCGATACATTAAACGAATCTGGATTTATGGAAGATACAATGAAAGCTGTCAATAATCGTGTCTTACACATGTATCATACTGAAGGCGCTGGTGGCGGACATGCACCAGACTTAATTAAATCAGCTTCTTATTCAAATATTTTACCTTCATCTACTAACCCTACACTACCTTATACACATAATACTGTAGATGAGCATTTAGATATGGTTATGATTACACACCATTTAAATGCTTCAATTCCAGAAGATATTGCATTTGCAGACTCACGTATTCGTAAAGAAACCATTGCTGCTGAAGATGTATTACAAGATATGGGTGTTTTCAGTATGATTAGTTCTGACTCACAAGCGATGGGACGTGTCGGTGAGGTCATCACGCGTGCATGGCAAACTGCTCATCGTATGAAAGAACAACGTGGTCCATTAGAAGGCGATTCAGAGTATAACGATAATAATCGTATTAAACGTTATATTGCGAAATATACAATTAACCCTGCTATTACACATGGCATTTCTGACTATGTTGGTTCAATTGAATCTGGTAAATTAGCTGACTTAGTATTATGGGATCCTGCTTTCTTTGGTGTTAAACCTGAGCTTGTAGTAAAAGGCGGTTTAATAAATGTAGCAGTTAATGGTGATGCTAATGGTTCTATCCCAACCTCAGAACCTATGAAATATCGTAGAATGTATGGACAATATGGCGGTAATATTACTCATACAGCTATGACATTTGTCTCTAATACTGCTTATGAAAATGGTATTTACAGACAACTTAATTTACAACGTATGGTAAGACCTGTTAAAAATATCCGTAACTTGACTAAAGCAGATATGAAGAATAACAGTGCGACACCTAAATTAGATGTTGATCCACAAACATATGAAGTTTATGTTGATGGGGAAAAAATTACAAGTGAACCAGCAACTGAGTTACCATTAACTCAAAGATACTTCTTATTCTAGGAGGATGCAAATTAATGATTATCGAAGAGATTCAAGGCAATATAGCCAATTTATCAGCTGAAGAAAAAAATAAGCATGTTGAGAAAGTTTATCTAGAAAATTCTGATCTAGTTAAACGTATTCAACGTGTTAAAACAGATCACGGTAACGAATTAGGTATCCGATTAAAACAACCTATCGACTTACAATATGGTGATATTTTATATCAAGATGAAACCAATATGATTATCGTAGATGTTAATTCTGAAGATTTATTAGTGATTAAACCACGTAATTTAAAAGAAATGGGAGATATCGCCCATCAACTTGGTAACCGTCATTTACCAGCACAGTTCACAGAAACTGAAATGTTAGTTCAATATGACTATCTTGTTGAAGATTTACTAAAATCTTTAGGCATTCCATATAGTCACGAAGATAGAAAAGTAAATCAAGCATTTAGACATATAGGTCATTCTCATGATTGATCATCAAAATTTACGTTTATTTCAGTTCTGTGATTCACAATTTCCGACGGGTGCTTTCAGCCATTCATTCGGATTAGAGACCTATATACAACGTGAATCAGTCAATAATGATGTCACTTTTGTGCAATGGTTAAAACTATTTTTAAATGAACAACTAACGTATTCGGATGGTCTTGCGATGAGAATCGTTTATGAAGCTCTTGAAGCAAATGACTTAGATAAGATTTTACGTATGGATCAACTTATATTCGTACAAAGTATTCCTAAAGAAACACGTGTTGGTGCAAAACAAATGGGAACTCGTATGGTGAAATTAGCGATGGAATTATACAATAGCGAATGGATTAATTGGTATCATGAACAAATGAAAAGTAAAAAAGCCAAATTACATCCAGCTATTTGCTTCACTATGCTTGGCTATCACTTAGGTGTTGATATAGAAACAATCATTGATTATTACCTTTATCAAAATGTATCAAGTTTAACACAAAATGCAGTGAGAGCTATCCCTTTAGGACAAACAGCGGGTCAAAAAGTGGTTACACAAATGGTGTCATATATAGAAGAAACGAGAAATCATATTTTATCACTTGATGAAAGCGACTTTGGTATGACAGCACCTGGTTTAGAATTAAACCAAATGGAACATGAAAATGTTAATGTAAGAATCTTTATTTCATAGGAGGTATCAGTATGACTGAACCAATTAAAATTGGAATTGGTGGTCCTGTTGGTGCAGGTAAAACCCAATTAATAGAAAAAGTAGTCAGACGTTTATCTAAAGACATGAGTATCGGCGTTATAACAAATGACATTTATACAAAAGAAGATGAAAAAATCTTAGTTAATACAGGTGTCTTACCTGAAGATAGAATTATCGGTGTTGAAACAGGCGGTTGCCCTCATACAGCAATTCGTGAAGATGCTTCTATGAACTTTGCTGCTATTGATGAGTTATTAGAACGTAATGATGATATTGAACTAATCTTTATTGAATCTGGTGGCGATAACTTAGCAGCGACATTCAGTCCTGAACTTGTTGATTTTTCAATTTATATCATTGACGTAGCTCAAGGTGAAAAAATCCCTCGTAAAGGTGGACAAGGTATGATTAAATCAGACTTCTTCATCATCAATAAAACGGATTTAGCACCACATGTTGGCGCGTCATTAGAACAAATGGCTGAAGATACAAAAGTATTTAGAGGCGACAGACCATTCGCGTTTACTAACTTGAAAACAGATGAAGGTCTTGATGAAGTGATTGAGTGGATTGAACGAGATACATTACTTAAAGGATTATCGTAATGTCTCAACAAGCTTGGACAGGTCAACTTGATTTAACCGTATTTAATAATGGCAGTCGTTCAGTTGCACGTGATATCTTTTTTGAAAAAGCATTAAAGGTTATTCGTCCTGTATATTTAAACGGATCAAACATCCCTACTTTCTATATTGTTAACGTAGGTGGAGGTTATCTAGACGGTGACCGTTATTCAATGAATTTCAATATTGAAGATAATGCAAGTGTCACGTTGACTTCTCAAGGTGCAACCAAAATTTATAAAACATTAAACGACCGAGTTGAACAATATCAAACATTCCATTTAAAACCAAACGCATACATGGAATATATTGCAGATCCAATTATTGCATATGAAAATGCTAAATTTTATCAATACAATCGCTTTGACTTAGATCAAACAAGTGCCATGTTTTATACCGATATCCTTACACCTGGCTACTCATCAGAAGATAAAAATTTTTCTTATAAATATATGCATTTAGTAAATGAAATATACATTGATGATGAATTAGTAACTTATGATAACCTTATGTTAAATCCCGAAAAAAATTCAATAGATTCTATTGGTTATATGGAAAATTATACTCATTTAGGATCAGCTTATTTTATTCATCCTAATGTAAATCAAAGATTTATCGATGAGGTTTATGATCAAATTAAACATTTTGAGAAAGAATTAAATTGTCGACTTGGCATTTCACAATTACCAACACACGGGCTATCGATTAGAATTTTATCTAACCGTACACAGTATATTGAAAAGATCCTTGAAACAGTTCAAGCTTATATCGCTAATATGCTGTATGATAGAAATTTAAATTTCTTAAGAAAATATTAATATGAATCAAGTGTCAAAATGATTAAAATTTAAAAAGGCTTGGTTGCCATTTGGTAACCAAGCCTTTCTTTATTTGAAAAATAAGGGGCGAAGCTAAATTATGTAATTAAGATGCTATTCAGTTTGTGGTTAATGGATCATTTTTATCGTATCTACAATAAGAAAACATTCATTAACCTTGAAACACACCCATTTTCCAATAAGTTTATAATGATAAACACCTATAATTCCCTAGCTACACGATAAAAGCGTAACAACTAATGCTCCACTTTCTTACTCAATTCCAAAACTTACTTTCCATCACAATTAATTATCTGAATTTGAACCATTAAATATAAAATATAATAAAACAAGTCACTTAGATATATTGTTCTAATTCATCAATGAGTTGCTTAATTTTATCCTTTTGTTCTTTTGTAACAAAAACTATTACTGTACGTTCGTCATGCACGCTTCTCTTTTTAGATAATAAATTTAACTCTTTTAATTTTTGTAATGCTTTAGTTAAGTAATATGGTTTAAATTCAGAACATGTTGCAATTTCTTTAGACGATATTTCATTAGATTCACTTTTTAATATGTAATTCAGAATATAAATTTCTTCATAGTTAAGATTATATTGCTTTTTAGTATCTCTAAAGAATTTTTTCACTTGAAATGTAGCGTCAACTAAATCATTAATATTTTTTATTTTTGCCATTCTAAAACCACTCCTCTGATGCACATCTTGTTGTAGCAAGGTTCACATAATTTCATCTTACTGAATTGATCTCCACCCATGTTACAAAGTTCATTTTAAACAAACAAGTTTAAAAATTCAATAATTTTATTACTCGAATTTGCATTTATATATTTATTTCTTTTCTCAAACATTTATTTAACTTTTTTCAAGGTTATTAAATTAAATATATCACAATTTTACCACTTATTCTGAAAGTGTATATTTTAAATATTTTATAATTCCTATTTGATTAGTTGGTTTTTTAAAAATAATAAATTGGCAAGCAATATAAATATAAAAATAACGATATGCCATAATAATGCGAATTGTAATGGCATATCGTTATATATAATTAACAGTATTGTTAATATCTAATTCAAATACTTCATAAATATGTTCGATTAAGCTTGTATTTTTTCTTTTACGAAATCTACAAACGCTTGAACATCGTTAGATTTAAAATCATGCATTGGAATTTGGCCAATATTAAACTCAAATAAAATTGTTTCACCATCGAATTCAATATTGTTAACTTCATCGTAACCAATATTTCTATAATAGAATTGACCATTCATATCTACATTCATAATTAAACGCTCAGATGTAGCTATAAATGCACCCTCAAATTGAGATTGTCCTTGAACTTGGTAATCCATAATTCCTAATACTGAAGGACCTTTCTTCTCTGTTGGAAATAAATCATTAGGATTGACATTATCTAAAATCATACACAAACTCCTTCTATCTTTTACTCACCTATTTATATATCTTTAATTCCCTCTTTTAAAATTTCGTAACATGATTCGATAATAGAAACTACTAAGCTCATATTACAATGTTTTATTTTAAGTATGATAGACCGTTCATCTTCAACACATCTTTCTTTTATTATATACCCTTTTTGTTTCAATTTTTTTATATTTGGGCTTAAAGCTCCAACGCCTCTTTGCGTTTGATATCTCATATACTTTATCGTCATTTCATTTTCATTAATAAGTAAAGTCGCTAACACATATAGTTCTTCTATTGTAAGATTATATTCATTTAGGCATTGATTAATATAACTCATCATTTCATTACAGGTTATATAATACTGAATAGAATGTTTTGTTCTAGCATTTATTATTAATTGATTAGAACTGATGATCTCAAGTAGTTCACTAAACAAAAAATGTATTTTTTCTTTTTGTAATTCAGTTATGGTAATACTCAGTTTGCGCTGGTCTTCATCCTTACGTTCTTTCAATATCCAATGATGTTGGTATAAGTATTTTAACATTTGTAGTATCTTTGTTTTCTGTTCGAACTTTGTAAGATGGTTAAGATCAATATATTTCTCGTTGTTATTCTCGTTGACTAAGAAATAAAGTAATTTAATATGATCAAGTGTTAAATGGTATGAATATTTTAAATAATCATTTGCTCCTTTAATAATCATGTAGTGTGCAATAAAGAGCTCTATTTTTACATTTGACATGATAAACCTTCCCCTTTTCATACCAGCCATACGTCATTAACTAAACTAAAATATTAATATGAACAATTGTTATACTTGGAAGTTGTATAATGTTTTCGCCTGTTTCTCTTTTACAAATTTCACCAATCCAATATAAATTTTCTGTTTTTACCTCACTGGTGATTAATTGCCTATCTCCTTTAATTGACTTCATAAAAGTTTGATAGTCTATCATGTTAATTTCAGCATGATTGATATTAGTTATATTTGCGAAATTTAATTGAACAACATCAATATTAGGATTTTTAGTCATAGGTATATCTAAGAGTGCAATACACTGATATTCATTTCTATAATGTGACACTATCAAGTAATCATTCTCATAAATAACATTACCACGCAATTGATTGTATGCATCTAATAAAAATAAAGTAGAAAGCGCGCTTGTAATTTGAGATGGTTGTATATCTTTCATGTCTATATCATCCCAATGTAAATAAACAGAATTAATATTTTTTAGTTGATTAAAAATTTCCTTAAAATGTTTAAAATCCGATTGTTTGATAAAACTTGTATGATTATCCTGTATTAAATTGCTAATCATTAAATTTTCATTGTTATTTAAATTTAACTCTCTCATATGATTTAAAGGTACCATAATCATATCCACTAGACTTTCCACTCTATGAAGCTGCTTTAAGTGGTGGTGATTAGGAGCCCAAATTAAAAGATAATCATCAAAATATAAATGCAATAATTGTTTAAACGTTTTAATTCCATCAATATTGCACCCTTGAATTAAAAATTCTAATTTTTCATTTTTAAAACGCCTCGTTATATTAAACAATATTTTAATCAATTTCTGGATAGCTATTTTTTCCAATGAAGTCAATTTCTCTGACTGTTCTGTTTTAATTTTATAAACGGGAATCATATTAACATCATTTAGCATCTTCAAAAGTTGATTTAAATGACCTTCAAATACTTTAATTTGCTTTATAAGTAAATTGAATTCGACTTCTATAATGATATGAATAGGATTACATCTATAATTCAATTTTTCTTTTAATTTCAACAAATCAAAATGACTAAGTGTCATTAATTTATTTATTTCTATATACAAGTGATAAGGGAGAACCGCCCTACACTGTTGATTTAATGGAAAGTCAATATCGATGAACATAGATGTATGTTGTTTATCTTTATTAACGTGGTTTAAAAGTCTTAATATACTCTCGTCCAATTTAATTTCTTTCGTTTGATTATTAGAGATAGATGTCTCTATATATTGTTTTCTAATTAATTTGGGAGTTTGACCGTAAGCATCTTTAAATAGCTTTATAAACCTAGAATAATGATTAAATCCGTGTTTTATAGCAATATACTCGATTGATTGATCTTTTGATAAAATGTCAATCAAACAAAATTTAAGTCTAATATGATTTAAATATTGGTTAAAACTATAATAAGGTGTATGTTGAAACATTTGAGTTAATTGATGGCTTGGCACATTTGTTGCATTCACTAATTCATTTTTATTTATTTTTCTTGAGTGGTTGTCTACTAAATAATTATGAATAGGTTCTGAAATAAGTGACACGCCTTGTTTTTCCTTTATATCTGAGGCGATTGAGCATAATTCAATACATAAGTATTTGATAACTTTATCAATCATCATTTCTTCTGTTTGGTTTATACATTTTAATTCAATTAGCTTTGCTATTAAATCAATAATTTTCGAGTAATTCGCCGTTTGTATTTCTCCACCTTCTAATCTTGTACGGTGGGTTACGAATCTTAAGAAATCCTTAGTTGAAACTTCTATTAAGCATGCTATAGCTTGGTTTTCACTTTTAATTTGATATACATCATTCATCATAACGAGTAAAACACGCCCAGGACATAACTCATATTCTTTTAAGTTAATGAACACTTTACCTGTCCCTTTTAACCAATAAATAAGTTTGATATTTGATTCTTTGCTATTATTTATAATTAAATTCTGAAATATTCGGACTGAATAGTTTTCTATCATGTTGTTTCCTCACGCTGCTTACAATAACATCATCCATATAACTTTATGTATTGATTTAATAAATATCTCTTAATTAGATAACCTCTATCTTCACAGTCAATTTTATACTGATTTAACATCCTATAGTATCAATTCTTTTAAAAATTATATCAATTTTTATTTATATTAAAATAGCATGTTTTAGACTAATTGTTACTTTATCCATTTTTCTATATATTTTATCCCTTGATGAGGCCAATCATATTATCAAGATTAGTAAACTTTTTACATGTAATATTAAATGATGTTGTCCCACGCTTTAATTTATTATTCATCCTTTAAAATATAATACAATTTAAATTTTCTGTAAGTTTACAGATATGTAACACATTTTTTCGTAATATTTTAATTTCATTCAATAAATAGCTTAACCATCATATTTTAACAAAATCTTTGCCCTATTATTTTTAATTTAAGTTGTGTAACAATATTAGCAAAAAATTACAAATCCATAACAACGCCCACAAATCCAATTTTTTTTGGTAAAGTATTGCTTGTCGTTAAGAACGAATTCAATTACTTAAAAACATAGCTTACATGCTATTAAAATTATAAAAATAAATTGGAGGATATTTATCAAATGAAAAAAATCGCTACAGCTACAATCGCTACTGCAGGAATCGCTACTTTCGCTTTTGCAAACCATGATGCTCAAGCAGCAGAGAATAATAATGGTGGATATAACCCAAATGATCCAACTTCATATAGCTATTCATACACAATCGATCAACAAGGTAACTACCACTACACTTGGCAAGGTAACTGGAGCCCAGACAAAGTAAATCATAATAACAGCTACGATTATGGTTACAATACTCAAGCTTACAACAATTACAATAACTACAATTATAATAATTATGATTATGGGTATAACACTCAATCTTATAACACACCACAACGTACAGGTGGTTTAGGTGCAAGTTATTCAGCAACAAGCCATAACGTACATGTAACTACAACATCTGCACCATCTTCAAATGGTATTTCATTATCAAGAGCAACTTCAAATGGAGGTAACTTATACACTGCTGGACAATGTACATATTATGTATATGACCGTGTAGGTGGAAAAGTTGGTTCAACTTGGGGTAACGCTAATAACTGGGCAAACGCTGCAGCAGCTGCAGGTTACACTGTAAATAATCGTCCAGCAGCAGGTGCTATTTTACAAACAACTCAAGGTGGATTTGGTCATGTCGCTTACGTTGAGAGTGTTAATAGTGACGGTTCAATTCGCGTTTCAGAAATGAACTATGGACATGGTCCTGGTGTTGTAACATCACGTACTATTTCAGCTAGCCAAGCTGGTTCATATAACTATATTCACTAATATTTTAATTACATTCAAAAACCGAGTATAACATTCACAAATTTGTGAATGTTATACTCGGTTTCTTTATATGATTGCAACTATTATATTAACGATTTAATTGAGACAAATATCTAAAAGACTGTCTCGTTAATAACCAAGTAAACCAGGTAACATCGCTACAACCTTACCCGGTTCATTGGTTACAAACAAATTCAAATAATCTTTCTTGATTCGCTTTTTCTACATAATAATTGGCAATTTATTAAATGTTGTTTAAAAGAATTCGTTTAGTCTAATATTTCACGATTAAATTCCGCTACAAAACTCAATCACTACTCTAATTAGAAGGATATTTATCAGTTAAAACATCTTTCAGATATAATCGCTACAATTTATATCTATGTAATTGTTTTAACATATTTAATACTTTCCACATTTTCATTAATTTAAACTTCACTTTTATTAATTTTTTTAATTCCTATTCCTGTAAAACCATAAATAACGGCAATGATTGCACATATATAACAAGGTATTGTCCAAATAAAGAAGTCGTTAACACTGACATTCAATTGATGAGCATAGTATATACCTGATGTTCCCCATGGTATTAGCGGTAATACCATTGTACTTGAGTCTTCCAATGTTCGAGATAATACAGTTTGGGATAAATGTCTCTCTTCGAACATTTCTTTCATTAGTACCCCTACCATAATAATAACGATAGATGCTACACCAGCTGCAAAAACTAACATAAGACAACATACGACAGTTACTAAGATAAGTGTACCAACCGAATGCACACCTTTTGATACTGTTTTTAATAAAACATCTAGACAACCGGCTTTTTCAACGATACCAGCAAATGCATAACCACAGAAAATGGTCACGATAATTTCAGTCATACTCATCATGCCACCCTGTTCGATGAGTGATTTGACGCTATTTGAAACATGACTTTGATTGACCATCGTATGACTAAAACCATTAAATGTTGCTTTAAAACCATCAACAATATTGAAATGGTTGTTAAATGTCCCTACTAAAAGCGCACTTAAACTTGATATTAACATCGCAGGAACTGTAGAAATTTTTAATAGTAAGCACACTATAATCACGATTAATGGAATCCATACAAACAAGTTAATGTTGTACACTTGTGTTAATTCATTAAGTAATTGCTTAATTTGCTTAGGATTCGTATGACTTTGATATTTTAATCCTGCAAAAAACCAAACGATTAATCCAATAATGGAAGCAGGTATCGTCGTCCACATCATCGATCTAATATGTGAAAAGATATTTACTTTTGTCACTAATGCGGCTAAGTTTGTCGTATCTGATAGTGGTGACATTTTATCACCAAACACCGCACCAGCAATAATAGCGCCTGCAGCCATGCCACCTTCAATACCTAATTGGTTTCCGATTGATATTAATGCAATACCAGCAGTTGATGCTGAGCCCCAAGCCGTACCAGTGGCTACTGACGTAATTGCACTAATGATAAAAGCAGAAACTAAAAAGTAACTCGGATTTAAAAAATTAAGACCATAATAAATTAGTGCAGGTACAGTACCAGAGAACATCCAACTACCTACAATAATACCCACTGCTAAAATAATAAAAATCGCGGGCATAGCTGTATTTAAGCGTTTTGATATCCCCTCTTCCAAATCTTCCCAACGTAAGCCTACTCTATAAGCAATGCACGCTGCATAAGCTGAAGAGATAAGTAATAAAACTTGAATAGGTATATTAAAAATAACAAATCCTGTTGTTACTACAATGACCATGACAATAATTGTAGATATAGACTCTAAAAAAGTTGGCTGTCTTTTCATATATCTAAACCCCTTTATTTTTCTTTTTGAAACAAGACCTCTTTCCTTTCATTATTTTTAAATCACTATTCTAAATCTAATTTATCTAATCCTAGTTCCTCAACTGTTAGACCATCTTCAAAGAAATCACGTTCTAAAATAGTAGAAGCAATGACAATCACTGCATCAATATTAGGTGTTGGTACATCAATGACACGTCCCAAGCTAGACCATAGTACTAAGCCATATGCAATGTCTTCTGTTAAATATCTATTTTCTACATGATTTGGGCCAGGAATTTGGGAGAATACTGGACTCGTATTAAACAAACGATTTAATGGTTCATCTTCATCTTTACGTTCTAAATAACCTCTTTGAATTCTAGATTCTTTAGCAGTTTCTAATTCAAATCCCAATTTACGTCCTAGATTTAGTCGTTCTAATTCAATACCGTGAAGTAGACGAACTGTATGTTTTGTAATTCCTTCTTTATACAGTGAGAATTCATCTGCATAATCAATGCGTCCAACATTTAATAACGTTGGCCCTGGATGTACCTCTGGGTTACCATTTTCGAGATTTGTTTTAAGCAAGCTTTCCTCTTTAACTAAGTTGGGATAAATTTGTGATACTTTATCATAACTATCATTTAATTCTTCTCGATTAAATGTAGAGAAGTATACTCTACGCACATTCAACGATAAATCTACACGTGCTTCATTAAAATCAACGCGTGTTCCATACGTTAATGTATTTGCTTCTGCAAAATGAGGCCTTACATCAATATGTCTATCTTCAAGCACATTCATAAAGCGTATAGATGCCATTGATGCAGCAATGTTAAAGAATATAAGTTGATCATTTGTGACATGATAAGACATCACTTTTGCATAATATTCAATGAATGAAGATGGAATAATAACTTGTATAATATCTGCATCCTTCATCACATATTCAATATCATCACTAATATCTGTGAACTGTATGAATTTTTCTTCTCCTTCATTGTTAAAATCAAATCCGCCTTTTTCTATTGCTTTATTGAATTTTTCTAGAGATTGGTTACGACAATATAATTTAACCTTATGACCTTTATCAACCATATCTAGTGCAGCTGTAACAGCACCATTACCAGAACCAATAATTGCTATTTTCATTAAAATCCTCTCTCTTTCTTAATCATTTTCTTTCATTAAAAAAGCGGGACTGAAATGACTTTTATTAAAAAGATTTCTTAGTCCCACCCTATTTTTCAATCTTGCTACAAATCCTACGTGTAAAATCATAATTGAAGATGTAACAATCATTTTTAATTGGACAATGACGTTTGAATATTTGAATTCAACTTGATTAGCGTCTCACTAACTTTCAACTCATGAACTTGTAATAATTTTATATATCCTTATTTTAAATGAATTAAACCTTTAAATGAACAATAACGTATATCATGTTATAAGTAAATCTAAAAACTTATTTATCAATTTATAATTGTTTGATATAGTAAAGAAGTAATAAATTTATTTTACATATAAAATGGAGGTAATAGCATGACAGAGTACAATCAGAATGATGTTTTACATGATCAAACATCTGAAGTAGTTGATTCAGATAACCAAGAATCTCGATTAATGGCTATGTTAATCTATTTATTAAGTTTATTCAGTGGTTTTATTGGTCCGCTTATCATTTGGATAATCAAACATAAAGAATCTCGTTTCGTCAATAAAGCTGGTAAAAATTACTTAAACTTTGTTATTTCCTATACAATTTGGACAATAATTATATTAGTTGTTATGTTAGTTCCATTTTTTATCGGATTAAGTATGGGTACTGATACCTCTATGACTGTAGGTTTTATTATTTATTTCATTGGCTTTATTATTATGATGATTTTAGCCTTTGTTTCATTTATTTTTACTATTATTGCATGTGTTAAATACTATAATGGCAATGAATACCTAATTCCACTTAGTATTAGATTTTTCAAATAATCTATAATTCATTTATTACAACTCTTTGTAATATTTATGATTGTTGGTCATATATTAAATTAATTATAAATCAGTGTAGATGCACTTTGTAAGCGCTACAAACTTTTATTACCATGATACTCGATTATTACAACGAGCGTCATGGTTTTTTTAATTTAATTACGATGATGTAACATTCCGCACAAGATGATGATTTTCTGTTAAAGTTACTCTTGTCGTAAAAACGATAAAACTTAAATTGGTAAATGAAGATGATGTCCGGTTCGCTACGCCGTATCTTCTTACATAATAAAACCAAACAAAATTCGGGAGGATATTTATCATGAAAAAAATCGCAACTATTACTACATTAACAGCAGGCATTGGCGCTGCATATTTCGGTACAACTGATCATCACGCAGATGCTGCAGAATTTAATCAATCTAATAATCAATCATATAATTATAATACAACTCAAACATCTACTAGCAATACTACATCAGAAAGATCTGCTTCTGGTAACTTATATACAGCTGGTCAATGTACTTGGTACGTTTATGACAAAGTTGGTGGAAAAGTTGGTTCAACTTGGGGAGACGCTAGAAACTGGGCATCAGCTGCACAACAAGCTGGTTACACTGTAAACCACACACCAAAAGCTGGTTCAATTTTACAATCATCAGCAGGTGGCTATGGTCACGTTGCTTATGTTGAAAGCGTTGGTTCTGACGGTTCAGTTACAGTGTCTGAAATGAACTATAGCGGTGGACCTTTCTCAGTAAGTACACGTACTATTTCTGCAGGTGAAGCAAGCTCATATAATTATATTCATATCTAATTCATATATGAAATAGACATTTAAAGTCTGTAGATGCTTTTAATTAAGCATTTACAGGCTTTTTTCTTTCTATAAATTATTCCCCCTATTCACATTCTTTTTTAGAATATGCTTCCTTAATATTGAAATACATATATAATAAAGCTTATTTTGAAAATGTATCTTAACGACATCAATTTCAAACTTTGCCCTATATCTTTAAATTTGAGAGAATATTCTTATTGTTATTTGATAAGGAGGACCGTTACATTGAAATGGTTAAAAGTCATTCTAGCAGGACTAGTTGAAATCATATGGGTTACTGGACTGAATAATGCTGATTCAATATTCAGTTGGTTATTTACACTTAGCTTTATCATTTTAAGCTTTTATCTCGTCATCGATGCTACAAAATCTTTACCTGTTGGAACGGTATATGCGATATTCGTGGGTATCGGAGCTGCTGGTACAGTTATTGTTGATATGCTATTTTTCAATCAACCTTTTACATTTATGAAAATATTATTAGTAACATTATTAATATTAGGTATTATAGGTTTGAAACTTTCTACAACGGATGATGTTGAAGGAGGTCGCAATTAATGGCTTGGGTGTATCTATTAATAGCAGGTTGTTTAGAAGTGATTGGTGTTATATTAATGAATGAATGGTCTAGAACTAAACATAAAATTTTCATTTTACTCATTGGCATTGCCTTTATTTGTAGTTTTAGTACATTAAAACTATCAATGATAGATATTCCTATGGGGACTGCTTATGCCATTTGGACAGGTATAGGTACAGCTGGAGGTACGATTATTGGTATGATTTTTTATCATGAATCAAAAAATATCATGCGAGTCCTTTGTATTCTACTTATACTAGGATCAGTCATAGGATTACGTTTAATCAATTAATATGCAATTCATCTAATATGTTTATTCATTGTTTAGTATATTATCTTTATATATACTGTTGATAAAAGGAGTGATTAGGATGGAAAAAGTATTTATCGCAGGCGCAATTCCAGAGGTTGGTTTAAACCTTCTCAAACAACATTTCGAAGTAGAAATGTACAATGATGAAGGATTAATTAGTAAAGAAGCACTGATTAATGGTGTCAAAGATGCCACTGCATTAGTAAGTTTATTATCAACTAATGTAGATAAAGATGTTATCGATAGTGGTAAAAATCTAAAAATTATTGCGAACTATGGTGCAGGTTTTAATAATGTAGATATAGACTATGCACGTGAAAAAGGTATTGACGTGACAAACACACCGAAAGCTTCAACTAATGCTACAGCTGATTTAACCATTGGTCTTATCTTAAGTGTCGCAAGACGTATTGTTGAAGGTGATGAATTATCTCGTACTAAGGGCTTTGATGGTTGGGCACCTCTATTCTTTAGAGGTAGAGAAGTTTCTGAGAAAACCATCGGCATTATTGGTTTAGGAGAAATTGGTGGCGCAGTTGCAAAACGTGCACGTGCATTCGATATGGATGTTTTATATACTGGTCCTCATCGTAAAGAGGAAAAAGAAAGAGATATCGGCGCTAAATATGTGGATTTAGATACATTACTTGAAAATGCAGACTTCATCACTATTAATGCTGCCTATAATCCTGATTTACACCACTTAATTGATACTGAACAATTCAAAAAAATGAAATCTACGGCATATATTGTCAATGCCGGTCGTGGTCCAATTATCAATGAACAAGCACTTGTCAAAGCCTTAAAAGAGCAAGAAATTGAAGGTGCAGCATTAGATGTATATGAATTTGAACCTAAAATTACAGATGAATTAAAATCATTCAAAAATGTTGTACTTACACCACATATTGGTAACGCAACATTTGAAGCAAGAGATATGATGGCTAAAATTGTGGCAAATGATACGATTAAAAAATTAAACGGTAAAACGCCGCAATTCATAGTTAATCCTCAATAATAAAAAAGGCAATCCAAATCAATAATGTGATTTGGATTGCCTTTTTACTTACATATTATTTTTCCTTTGATTTATAAAGAAACTTAGTTTGGTTTGAAACAATTTTATTCGGTAATATTTTCATCATTGCATTTCTGCATTTAATCATTAAACCGTTATGATATTGCGCAATTTTACCAATTTTACGTGATTTTTTAATCACTTTTGCTGTATGGTTTACTCTTAATTTATCATATCTTTCTAATGCCTCATTAAAGTCATATGATTTTAAACAATTCGCTAAGACAATGGCATCTTCCATGGCTTGCCCTGCGCCTTGACCCATATTAGGTGTTGTTGCATGTGCTGCGTCACCTAGTAAAATAGTACGCTCTTTGACAAAAGACTTTAGCGGTTTCATATCATAAATATCGTTTAATATAATACCAGTTTCACTCTGTTTATCTAAAATTTGTCTTACAACATTAGGATAATGATTAAATCGTGCTTGTAAATGCGGCTTACCAAATGATTGGTATTGAGCATCTCTTTCCTTGGCATTGATTGTTATAAACCAATATGCTTGGTTATCAATTAATGGAACAATACCAACGCGTCCTTGTTTACCCCAAAATTCCTTAGCGACATCCGTTTCATCTAAATGAATATCATCGACTAACCCACGGAAGCATGTATAACCTTGATATTGAATCTTACTTTGACTATCAATAGCTTCTCTAACCGTTGAATGTATGCCATCTGCACCAATACATAAATCAAAGGCTTCACTTTCTTGTTCCTTAAAATGAAGTATAACTTTGGAATTACTATTATCTATTTTTGTTACATCATGTTTTAAATAAATACTATCTTGTTGTACATAAGATTGAATAATACTAATTAGTGTTTGACGAGATAATGTAACATTAAGTGTATCTCGCTTTAAATGAGCAGTCATCAATGGTTTGTTATACTCATCAAGTGTTTGCATTGATGTTAAATTCTGACCCGCATTTTTAATACCTTTCGCTAAATCGTGGTTGTGTAATTTTTGAATGACATTGTCACCTATACCTATACCTGCACCTAATTCTCTTATTGCATCATTTTTTTCGAATATCTTAACTTGATGACCTTGTTCTTCTAGTAGTGCAGCCGCTGTTAATCCACCGATTCCTGCACCGACAATTGCGATTTTCATATGATTCCACCTCAACATTGTGATTCTTATATATTTTATCACATCTCATACATTTACAAAATTGAGTAACCTAAAGATATGTTTGCCACAATAAAAAGAGTATGCTGCTCTCTTACAAGCAGATACTCTTCTCTCTCTATGTTTAAATGTAATAATCTTTGCGAATTTTGTCCTTTTTGATTCCAAATTGCTCATAATATTTCTTCATTATTTTTGCTATATTATCAGCCCAGTGGATGTCACTAGCATATTGATTCTGTCCTGGTGTTTTCGGATTCCATCTCATTTGATAAAGTGAGATTTGTTGATTTTCAAAGTATTGATTTCTTACAAATTTTGCCCCACCTAAAATCGCTTTCCGTGGCGATGTCCATGATTCCTTTTTAGCATAACTTTTACCAGTATGCACCGCATTCTCATCAAATGCTCCGATACCATAAAAATTATAGTAATTGTGTTTACCATCTTTGATACCATGCGCCAATTCAGAGTCACCATTTCCAGTTTCCACAATTGCATGGCTGATTAGGTAAATAATATTAACTTCATATTTTTCTTGAGCATCTATAAAACTTTGCCCTTGATTCTCTAAAACGCCTTTCCCTTTAAGCATTTTATTAACTTCTTCCTTTGACATCGGTACTTTTTCAGAAATATCCATATATTTGAGTTTATTATCGCTATGATGAATCGCCATAGCCTTTTTGATATCCGCTTCATTTGCTTTTTTAAACTCACCATGATCTTCTTTCATATTTAGTACACCTTTATTTTGTTGGCGTGAGACTGCTTCATTAAATGACACACGTTTATCATTATTAAATAAATTAGTATCAAAAATGATATACAGTATACCGAAAATGATCAAAAGTAAGATGATGATAATAGTACTTAATCGGGCTTTACTCAATTTCTTCATTCAATAAAAGCTCCTATTTATTTATATCTATTTAGATAAAATGACATATGCGATTACAATTGCTATGACAACAATAAAGAATGACACATTAATTGCGATCTTCATACCTGTTCTATCACGAAATAGCACATTAAATATTACTAAACTAATAGCCAACGATACCGCAAAAAATGTAATAGCTAATATCAACTTCAACATGATTAAAAAGATGATTCCAATTACTAATAAAACATTAGATACGATAGCCATAGCCTTTAATATATTGGGATTAATCATATGACACCTCTATTCACTTATAATAATACTTATCCTACCATGATACATGATTTAAATTGTTTATGTCGACATAAAGAAATAAGGTCAGAACTTGTGACGGAAAATGACTTATCCGACACGCTTTTGACAAAGACTGTTCATCAAAAGTTGTTTGTTCTGACCTCTTCTTATTTCTAGTCTTCTCGAGACATACCTTTTAATAAATTAAGCATATATGTGATACTTCTATTCATATCATCATCTTTAAGAACCCCTAGCAAGCTCCGAACATTCGTTTTGGAATGGCTACTTGCTTGATTAGCTACATGCATACCTTTATTAAGTCTATTAAGCATCTCGCTTAAGTCTTTAACATTTAAGTCGCCAAGTAAAAATACTAAAGATGCCATATTAGATAATAATCCAGTATAAATATCTTTATTTAATTCGACTGCAAATTTATTAATAATGACTTGTCTACCTTTAATACCACCAGATAGTGCATCTAATAATTTCGCTTCGTCTAAAACTTTAACTAATCGAATTGCTTTCATGATACTATCTTTATTCTCAGATATTGCATCTAATACTTCATTGAGATTATCTGCTTTGACTTGTTCATCTGACTTTTCCATGCGTTTAATTTGAGTTATTCTTTCTGCCATGAGTCATTCACCTGATTTCCTGGGAAAATATAGTCTGGACGCGCCCATTTTTTATCAACTCTGACACTATATTGTGGATTACGTTGTTTATCTACACGGAAGTTGGTTGGGTTTAGTGGTGATTTACCACGTTTAGTAATCACTTCCATTCTTGCACTTGTGCGTTTATACGATGGTGTATCTGTGTATGGATCTACATCACTATTTGTAAGTAAGTTGATTGCACCCATATTACCATTTTCTAAAGCATCATTATTTAATGGAATGTAAATTTGTTTACCACTAACACGGTCAGTAACATGTACCGTTAATGTAGCTTCGCCAGTTTCAGAAATTAATTTAACTTGTGCACCTTCGTGAATGCCTCTATCTTCAGCAAGTTCTGGTGAAATTTCTACAAAGACATTAGGCACTTTATATTTAATCATTTCAGTTTGATATGTCATGTTTCCTTCATGGAAATGTTCTAATAATCTACCGTTATTAACATGTAAGTCATACACTTCATCTTCTTTGAAGAAATTATCGAATGTTAACGGATAAAGTTTTGCTTTACCGTTATCAAAGTTAAATCCATTTAAATAAAGTAATGGCTCATCTGTGCCATCTTTATGCACTGGCCATTGTAAACTATTAAAGCCTTCTAATAAGTCGTAACTTACACCTTCATATAATGGTGTCACACGTGCAATTTCATCCATAATTTCGCTAGGGTGTTTGTAGTTCCAGTTAAAACCTAAACGATTTGCAATAAGTTGGAAAATTTTCCAGTCTGGTTTAGAGTCACCTTTAGGATCGAGTGCTTGATATAATCTTTGGATTCGACGTTCAGTATTTGTGAATGTGCCATCTTTTTCTAGTGATGGACTTGCTGGTAATACAACATCTGCATAAGTTGCTGTATAGGTTAAGAATTCGTCTTGAACAACCATAAAGTCTAATTTTTCAAAGGCAGCTTGAACGAAATTGATATTTGAATCAACTATTCCTGTATCTTCACCATATAAATATAGTGAATTAATTTCACCATTATGAATACCTTCAATCATTTGATGATTATCTCGACCTGGTTTCTTATTTAATTCGACGCCGTATTCTCTTTCGAATTTCGCACGAACATCATCATCAACTACTTTTTGATAACCTGTAAATTGGTCAGGCATGCTACCCATATCGCTACAACCTTGAACATTGTTATGACCACGTAACGGATAAGCACCTGTACCTGGTTTTCTATAGTTACCTGTTACGAGTAATAAATTTGAAATGGCAGTACTTGAATCACTTCCGATATCTTGTTGTGTGATACCCATTGCCCAACAAATAGATACTGATTCTGCTTTAGCTACTTCTTTAGCAAAGTTAATCAAACGTGATTGAGGGATGCCTGTAGCTTCTTCTGCAAATGCCATCGTAAATGGTGCTAATGATTCATAATACTTCTCAAAATCATCTACCCATTCGTCTAGGAATGCTTTGTCATGCAGATCATGATCAATAATATATTTCGTTACAGCACCTAACCATACTAAGTCTGTACCTGGTTTCGGTTGATAAAATTCATCTGCACGTTCAGCCATTTCATGTTTTCTAATATCAAATACATGTGATTTTTGACCAAATAATTTTTGAGCTCGTTTCATTCGTGATGCGATAACAGGGTGTGCCTCAGCAGTATTTGTTCCGATTAATACAGTCATTGCTGCTTTTTCAAGGTCTTCAATACTACCTGAATCACCACCATGTCCAACAGTTCTGAATAATCCTTTAGTCGCTGGTGCTTGGCAATATCTTGAGCAGTTGTCAACATTATTCGTTCCAATGACTTGTCGTGCAAGTTTTTGCATTAAATATGACTCTTCATTTGTTGCTTTTGAAGAGGAAATGAATGCCAAATGATCAGCGTCATATTTGTCTTTAATTTGTTTGAAATTATTTGTAATAACATCTAACGCTTCTTCCCATTCAACTTCATGGAATTGACCATCTTTACGCACAAGTGGTTTCGTTAAACGTTGATCAGAATTAATATGTCCCCAAGAGAATTTTCCTTTCACACATGATGCAATTTTATTAGCCGGAGAATCATGTGAAGGTTGTACTTTTAATACTTCTCTATCTTTAGTCCATACTTCAAATGAGCAACCTACACCGCAGTATGTACAAACTGTTTTGGTTTTGTTGATTCTCTCTTTACGCATTTCCGCTTCAGAATCAGAAATGGCAAATAATGGACCGTAACCTGGCTCAGCCTTTTTAGTTAAATCAATCATTGCAGCTAATGAACCTGGTTCAGTATCAGTCATATAGCCAGCGTTACCTTCCATATTGACTTCCATCATGGCATTACATGGACAAACTGTTGCACATTGGCCACATGATACACATGATGATTCGTTAATAGGTACATCATTATCCCAAATAACTCTAGGATGTTCTCGATCCCAATCAATACTGATTGTTTCGTTTACTTCAATATCTTGGCATGCTTCAACACAACGTCCGCATAAAATACATTGGTTTGGATCATAGCGATAGAATGGACCATAATCTTTTTCATATGGTTTTTCTTTATATTCATAAGTTTGATGTTGAAGCCCCCACTCGTCCATCGTATTATGAATTTCACAATCTCCATTGTTATAATCACATACTGTACAATACAACATATGTTTTTCTAAAATACGATCTAATGCTTCTTTTTGAGATGCTTGTACATGATCCGTCGTTGTATTGACTGTCATTGGTCTATCAATCGTTGTGCCACAAGCTCTTTCTATTTTGCCGTCAATTTCTACAGTACAGGTATCACAAGTTTGAATTGGACCCATTGACTCGTTATAGCAAATGGCTGGTACGAACGTATCTCTCGAACGTATAAATTCAAGTAAGTTGGTACCCGGTTCAACCAAATAATCTGTACCATCTAGAGTGACGATTAAATGTTCTTTCATATTTTCACCCCATTATATATAGTTCCGTATATGCTAACGTTATAATGTCTAACTTCCATCTATTTAAAATGCCCCACACATATATGTATAGATAGAATCAGTTTAATTGTATAACTTTAACAATGCAATGTTAAGTATTTTTAAAATTTAATTGATTGTTAAATGTGAGTATTTAAACCAATACAAATAATCGAATTAAAAAAAGACAATAGCGACGATTTTAAACTATCGCTATTGTCCTTAATTTAAACTGGTTATTATTTATTTTGAAATCGTTATAAATTCAAATTGTCTTTAAGTAAATTCGTGTTCTCTTGAAGTGAGCTATCGCTAGGTACAAAGTAATATAATCCGTCATCTTGTATGCCGCCTTGACCATCTAATTGATGTCTACTCACTGTATCATTAGCATCTTTATATTTACTTCTAATCGTATTTAGTTTCCCTAATGATAAATCAGTCTTAACGTTCTTTTGTATTTCGTTCATTAACGGGGCAAAATGTGTAATAGATGACGCACTAGTCATTTTATTGGCCATAGCTTCTAGAATGAGTTGTTGGCGTTCTTGACGACCGAAATCTCCACCAGCGCCTTCTTCTTTACGACTTCTAATAAAGCTCATTGCCTCTTCACCATTAACATGCGTTTTCTTGCCTTTTTCAAAATGTACTCCGTTTGTTGTAAACGTATCGTTACTTACAACATCAATACCACCCATTGTATCTATCATGTCATGCAATCCATCCATATCAATCGTTGCATAATGGTCAATTGGAACATTCATTAATTTTTCTAATGAATTAACTGCCATGTTAGGGCCACCATACGCATAAGCATGTGCTATTTTTTCTGTGGTACCCTTACCAACCATTTTAGCTTGAGTATCTCTAGGTACACTTACAATCTCTGTCTTCTTCTCTTTTGGATTGATAGATAAAATCATGATCGTATCACTACGAGAACCGCCACCTTGTGCTTTACGTTCAGCATCTGAATCCACACCAAATAATGCTATCGTGAATGGATCACCATTTTTCAAATTAACTTTACCATTTCTTAAATGTGAATAATCTCTATTTAACGGATTATGTATCCTATCTCCAGTAATAAATATCTTGGCAATGACATATATCATTGCTAATAGTGCTAATATAAATAATATACCAACACACCATACTAAAATTTTAGCTGGTAGACTCATTCTATTTTTTTCTGCTCTCCGCACACCCATCATTCCTTTTCCAAATTTACTTTACATGCTATATACCTTTATTATTATATAATAGAAAAATATTTTTACTATACTTCTAAAGTCTTATTATGTGAAATTTATTGTAATATATTAATCTTAATAGAAAATGGAATAATGATTTTTAATGACGCCCATTGATATCATCTTTCATAACCCGAGTTACTATTTAAAATTTCTAGTACGGCTGAATAACATCCTTCATTACTGATAATAAATGGCGCGGCCGTCGATAAATCTATTGACCCACCATTTAACGATGTCATTTTCAAACCAAGTTCTTTCGCAAATAAAAATTGTGCTGCAATATCCCAAGGTTTAGGATTGGTATTGATATGTGCACCAAATTGCCCTTTAATCACCCTGATTGAATCTAATCCACAAGAACCAATAATTCTATGGCTAAATGATGCATCATATAATTGATGAATCGTTTCATCATTCATGACTTGTGTATTAAATGACAATATTGCTTCCTTGATATCCATATGAATCGGTTGTTTCATCGCTTGATCATTATCAAATGCCCCTTCATTCTCAATAGCCTTATATAAATGCTGATGTGGGTAATCATATATGTATGACAGTTTAGGTTCTCCATCTACAAAATAACCTAAAATAATACAATAATCCTCTTGTTGTTTTACCAAATTGGCCGTACCATCTATAGGGTCCATAATCCAAACATGTCCTTGTCTAGGATCTATCTCATCATTATTTTTTTCTTCTGCAAATAACTGATGACCTTCAAGATGTGTTTGTTGAAATACCTGGAATTCATTTTGAATTTGTTTATCCACATTTGTCACCAAATCAAAGCGATTTAACTTAGTATCTGTTTCCATTTCTGCTATTAAATTTGGAATGATTTGATCAATGTTTTTCAACCATTTTGTTATCATTTCATCTATCTTGCGTAAGTCATTGCAATGCATTAGTAACACCTTCCTATATATCTAAAAATATTAATGATTTATCATGATTATTCAAATTTATTGTATTAATAGCTATAGTAACATGCCAGTATCTAATTGCATGTTTTTTACCATAAAAAAAATCGGCTAGTCTTATGCTAGCCGACAAATAGAAAGGAAAGTAAGTAATAAATATTGAAGATGTTTTAGTGTAACTCGAACGATTACCAGCTATCTGTTATATAGCTCTACCCCTTTGTTAATCGCTCCCCCTGTTACAAATAATATATTAACATAAAGCGTTTTCTTTTGTAAGCGTTTTCTGATATTTTTTTGACCCATTTTTTCACTTTTTAATCCAAAAATGCGCTAGAAATGTCATCATTGTCGCTTATATGATATAATTATTGTAATATGTAATGTTAATTTGGAGGTGACTTTCATTGAATAAGTTAGAACGACAAAATCGCTTAATAACAGAAATACAACAAAGTAATAAAATAACTGCAACTGAATTAGCCAAACGTTTTAATGTATCTAAGCGCACCATTCTTAGAGATATTGATGATTTAGAAAATCAAGGCGTTCAAATACATGCTTCACATGGCAGCCAGGGTGGTTATAAAATTCAAGATGCACAATCTAAAATTTCGCTTACTTTGACTGACAGTCAATTGTCTGCACTATTTCTTACCTTAAATGAAAGTCAATCTTATTCTACGCTACCTTATACTAAAGAAATTCAAGAGATACTTAAACAATGTTTAACCTTACCTCAAACTCGTGTACGAAAATTATTAAAAAAAATGGATTACTATATTAAATTCGAAGATACCGCACAAATAACACTTCCTAATATCTTTTCCGATATTTTAATTTATTGTACTGAACGTAATGTCATGCTTGTAGATTTTTTTGAAGAAGATCAAACTATTGCAGAGAATGTCATCTTTATTGGTTTATTGTGTAAAGATGGTCAATGGCATGCTGTGGTATTTGAAATTGGATTAGGTTCTACACGAGAACTACCTATTAAAGATATACAAGATATCTCCTACTCATTTGAAAAAACCATTAAAACTCAGGATATTACGATTGATAATTACCAACAATTTTTAAACCCAACTGACCTACACGTGTAATCAGTTGGGTTTATTGTGTTTTACATAGAAATTGTATATATCGTGATCATAAATGATAAAAGATTATTGAGTATATGAATTGTAATAGAAGAAGCTAAATTTCTGTTTGACTTTAAATAAACAAACACTAATATAACTGCCAGTATAAAGTATGCACCAAATTCTAATGGTGATTTAGCACCACTTACATGGATTAGTGAAAATGTAATAGCAGAAACCATCCCCATAAAAATAAAATTAAACTTTTTGCCCAACTCTCCTATTAAGATGTGTCTAAATACGATTTCTTCGACGATAGGTCCAACTATCACTATCAATATAAAAGTGATTGGTAAAAATAGCGGCGTCTTAAATAATTGATTTAATGCTAATTCATTCTGTGTTTCATTAAATTGCCATGATTGAGGTAATAATTCCATTATCCATTCATAGGCTTTTGACGCACATATTGAGATAATGAACATCACAATTAAAAACTTCCAATGCTTTTTGATATAATTTATCCCATTTTTCATACGTTCTGGAAAAGAACTTACATGCATAAGGTAAAAACATAAAATGGCAATAACATAACTCATGGTTTGAGCAACAGTAGCAACCATCTCACTCATTAATCTATCTGTATGTATATAATGCGTATTTAATATGTTTACACCTATCTTTGAACATATCAACATTGTTACAAAGATAATTGGTATTAAAAATAAATCTCTCCAAGCAATATCTTTAAAACGGTACCCTTTGTTTGAAAGTTTCATATCTATATTTCCTTTCTTTTTACATTTAACTTCTACGGAGGCTTTATGAATTCTCAAGAAACATTAAACCATATTGAATTAAAATTAACACAACTTATCACACATACTGAAATGTTGAAATATTACTTAATGTCACATTATAGCAAATTCGAATCATCATTAATTGAATTTAACACATTCATCATTAAAGAAAATAATTGGATTAAGACGAATTCAACATTTCTTAACTATACTTCTTTAAGTCATTTCGTTCATTATCAAAATTTGATTTCTTACCTCATTGAACATCCGCTTCATACTATTAATTATGGCGACATATTTCAACATATCATTGAATATCAAAATATGATATATCGTACCCTTGTACAATTCAAAAATCTCACTTTTTAATTCTACTTATTTCCTACTGTATTTTACGCATTTTATTCTCACAAAGTACTATTTATTTTATTTATTAATATTTTTGTAAAAAAATAAACCTAATTCTAAAATGTAAATTGTAAATGACTAATATTAGCGTTATAATCGGATATGATTAAGCTTATAAATGAGGAGGAAGATCATGCTCGGTTTCTCGGTCTCGTTAGGTAGTAAATTGAATACATCTTATATTCAATCAATGGTATCTCAGGGATACGATACTATTTTTACTTCTCTGCAAATACCCGAAGAGGATGATCAGATTACACTGATACATTTTAGGGAACTGTGTCAGTTATTATCTCAATATTCAATCACCTTTATTATTGATGTGAATCCTTCTTTACTTAATCACCACTTTTACAGTTTATTAGATCAATACGCTCATGGGGATTTTGTTATCAGAATTGATCACGACCTTAATACCAATCTTATTCATGATATACAGCAACACGGTTATCGCTGTTGTATTAACGCAAGTACGATAACGCAATTTGAATTATCCACGCTATATCGTCATTCAAATATACAATCACTCGTATTCTGTCATAACTATTATCCAAGACCAGATACAGGATTAAGTGCGACATTTGTCAAACAACAAAATGAACTCATCCATTCTTTTGATTCCACGGCAGACGTGTATGCCTTCATTCCAGGAACTGAATTACGAGGTCCTATATTTAAAGGTCTACCGACCATCGAGGTACATCGTAATCAGCATCCATCTATCTCAGTTCATGAATTAGAATCCATTGGTATCTCAAATATTATTATTGGAGATACTGGGTTTGATTTAAATTTAGCGCGTCAACTTTATCAAATGTGTGTCCAACGACACTTTGAACTGCGTGTTAAGGTTACAAAAAACATCAATGATGACTTATCTAATATATTATTTACTAAGCATCATTCAAGAGTTGATTCGCCTGAACATGTCATACGATCACATGAATCTAGACATTTCATTAATCAATCTATTGACGCTATTGGTGTCAAACAAAGATTAGTTGGAGATGTTACCATAGATAATCATCTGAATGGTCGTTATGAAGGTGAACTACAAGTAATTAAATCACCACTTCAAGGACATCCAAATATCAATCGTATTGCACGAATTTATAACCAGGATCAACCATTTATCCAATTGATAAAACCAGGTGATACTTTTGAATTTAAATGTTTAAAGGAGCAATGACAATTGAATCATTTAACGACTGAATCACGTAATACAGAGACCATGCATTTAGATGAAATGTCAATTCAAGAAGCACTTATAACGATGAATGACGAAGATCAATTCGTTCCTAAAGCAATAGAACCGATCATTCCTGAATTAACAAAAGTTATCAAAGAAGCGATCTCTAAATTCAAGCAACATGGTCGATTGATATACATTGGTGCAGGTACAAGTGGTAGATTAGGTGTTTTAGATGCAGCAGAATGTGTACCTACATTTAATACTTCACCCGATGAAGTCATAGGAATTATTGCCGGTGGAAGTAAGGCTATGACAGAAGCTGTTGAAGGTGCGGAGGATAATGAAGAACAAGGTAAAGATGATTTAAAGGCAATTCAACTATCTAAAAAAGACATAGTAATAGGTATTTCTGCTAGTGGACGTACACCTTACGTTAAAGCAGCGTTAGCCTTTGCAAACGAGGTTGGTGCCGTAAGCGTATCTCTTTCTTGCAACACTAACAGTGAGATGAGTAAGTTATCACAATATGCATTAGAAGTACCTGTTGGACCAGAAGTATTAACCGGTTCAACTCGCTTAAAATCAGGCACTGCCCAAAAACTCATCCTCAATATGATATCTACCATGACGATGATTGGTGTTGGTAAAGTTTACGATAACTTAATGGTCGATTTGAAACCAACAAATCAAAAATTAATTCAACGTTCAATTCGAATTATTAAAGATATATGTGATTTAAATGACGAAGAAGCCAAGTTACTCTATGAAAAAGCCGATCAAAACATTAAAACTGCTGTTGTGATGTATTTATGTGACACAACTAAAGATGATGCACAAAACAAATTATTAAAACATAATGGAGTGATTAAGCAAGCCATCAAAGGTTAAGGGGGCTAATTCTATGAGTAAAGAAGACAGACTCTCACAAGAAATCATCAATGCTGTAGGTGGAATGCATAATATACAGCGTATCATGCACTGTATGACTAGAGTGCGGTTATCCATTAAGAATCCAGATATAGTCAATTATGATGAGTTACATCAAATAGAAGGTGTCATAGGCATCGTTGAAGATGAAACACTTCAAATCATTGTGGGTCCCGGTGTAGTAGAGAAAGTGGCAGGACATATGGCAGATTACAGCCATGTACCGTTAGGTGAAGATATCTCCTATTCGGACAATCAAAGTTATCAATCTCAAGCGAAAGCACTTGCAAAAGAAAATAAAAAGCACTACCAAAAATCAAGGAAACAAAGTAAGTGGCAACGTTTCTTGAAATCAATTTCAAATATCTTTATTCCTTTAATCCCCGCATTTATTGGTGCAGGTTTAATCGGTGGTATTGCAGCTGTGCTCAACAATATGCTTACTGCCCATATGATTTCTGGGGATTTTATGAAACAACTCGTAACTATATTAAATGTGATTAAAGACGGTATGTTAGCATATTTAGCCATTTTCACTGGTATTAATAGTGCTAAAGTATTTGGCGCGACGCCTGGTTTAGGTGGTGTTATTGGTGGTACAACACTATTAACCGGTCTTACTGATGAAAATTCAATTCAAAATATTTTCACAGGTGAACCACTCGTTGCTGGTCAAGGTGGCATTATAGGTGTTATATTTGCTGTTTGGATACTAAGTATCATTGAGAAAAAACTACATAAAGTAACACCAAATGCTATTGATATTATTGTCACACCAACATTTTCACTACTCGGGGTTGGATTATTAACTATTTTCATTATAATGCCAATTGCTGGGTTTGTATCAGATGGTTTAGTTCATGTCGTCAATTGGGTAATAGACGTTGGTGGCATCTTTAGTGGATTTATCATTGGTGCATTTTTCCTCCCATTAGTGATGTTAGGTCTTCACCATATTTTCACGCCAATTCATATTGAGCTCATAAACAGTACTGGTGCAACCTATTTACTACCAATAGCTGCAATGTCTGGTGCGGGTCAAGTTGGTGCTGCATTAGCATTATGGGTTCGATGTCGACATAATCAACCACTGAGAAACACATTAAAAGGTGCATTACCTGTTGGTTTCTTAGGTATTGGTGAACCACTGATTTACGGTGTTACCTTACCACTTGGAAGACCATTCTTCACTGCTTGTATTGGTGGAGGTATTGGAGGGGCCGTCATTGGTGGCATTGGCCATATCGGAGCTAAAGCTGTAGGACCTAGTGGCTTATCTCTATTACCGCTGATATCAGATAATATGTATTTAGGTTATATAGCTGGGTTGCTGTCAGCTTATATCGGTGGATTTATCATGACTTATTTATTCGGAACAACAAAAGAAATGAGAAACTCTAATAAACTGGGTGATTAAAATGACAAACATTTTATATGAAATAGATAACCAGTATCCCTATTTAACAAAAAATGAGAAAAAAATAGCAAATTATATTTTGAATGCACCACACCATGT
This sequence comes from Staphylococcus sp. KUGN1, assembly GCF_045984185.1. Taxonomy (NCBI): domain Bacteria; kingdom Bacillati; phylum Bacillota; class Bacilli; order Caryophanales; family Staphylococcaceae; genus Staphylococcus; species Staphylococcus sp. KUGN1. The sequence goes on from NZ_JBJQIL010000002.1 coordinate 123,822, forward strand.
TGTGCAGATGAATTCCCAAGATCTAGCACAAGAACTAGATACAAGTCCATCTTCAATTATTCGATTTGGCAAAAAAGTCACTGAAGGTGGTTTCCACGAATTAAAAATTGGCTTATCTAAATATTTACCAAAAGAAACAACGGTCTATAATGTGGAATTAGTAGACAATGAGAGTACAGCGTCGCTAAAAAAGAAGATGCATTCACGTGCTAAAGGCGCTTTGAATAATGCCAATGAAGCACTGAACGATAAAACCATTGATCGTATTTGTGATCAATTCAAACAATCGAATCGCATCTTCATATATGGTTATGGCGCTTCATTTGTCGTTGCAACTGATTTATATCAAAAGCTATCTCGCATTGGAATGAATGTACAACTTGTACAAGAGACACATATTTTCACTACTATGTTAGCGTCTTGTAATAGTCGAGATTGTGTGGTTTTCATCACTAATAATGGAATGCAAAGTGAAATGCAAGCCATTGCTAAAGTTGTAGTAGACTATCATATTCCAATTATTACAATTACAAGTTCATCAAAAAATATTATTTCTCAAATGTCAGATATTGTATTAGATTATGGACAATCTGACGAAAATGAAATGCGAATGGGTGCGACTACATCATTATTTGCACAAATGTTTACGATTGATATACTGTATTATCGTTATATAGCACTTAATTATCAATCGTCGTTAGACTTCATTACACAATCAAAAATGGCATTAGATAATTATAGAAAGCATCTTTCCAATATTGATTTCAAACATTAAAAAAGATACAGTTTAGACATTAATGAGTGTCTAGACTGTATCTTTTTCAATTCTATAGCTCGAAAGAAAAAAGAGGTTAGGACAAAAGCGTTTAGGATTTCCTACAGAAAATCCTTCTTTAAGGCCCCCGTTAATCGGTTTCCCAAAGCACAAAAACTTTATGTCTCAACATCTCTAAAATTCACACTATTTTAATGTATTATTTTTTTTTGCTTGTTGTTCTGCTTTATTATATCTAATGAAATAATAAATAGTAACGATAGCTAAGAATATAATACCAATCACTACAGAAACTACTGTTTCTTTGTTAAATAACATTCCAATTAGAACAATAACTAAGAATGCAATTGTTAAGTAACTTGCCACCATACCACCAGGCATTTTGAATGGATGGTTTTTCGTTTCTTCAGGATGTAATTTTCTAAAACGAATATGGCTAAATAAAATCATAAACCAAGGAATCATACCAGGTAAAATAGATGCACTGTATACATATACGAAAATACTATCCGCACCTTTTATGAACATTGGTAATATAACATTTAATAATGCACCAATTAAAATACCTGTAGAAATCGCTAATACTGTATATAATGGTACTCCGTTTTTCATTACTTTAGTGAATATCTTAGGTAATTGACCTTTACGTGCTAATGTATAAATCATACGGCTCGCACTGAAGATACCTGAGTTACAACCAGACATTGCTGCTGTTAATACAACAAAGTTAATTAATCCAGCTGCAAATGTAATCCCTACTTTAGCAAATGTTGCTACGAATGGGCTACCGATGTTTCCTAATTCATCCCACGGATAAACTGATACGATAACAAAGATAGCGCCTAGATAGAAAATTAATATACGCCAAATGACACCATTAACTGCTTTGACAATATTTTTTTGTGGATCCTTTGTTTCTCCTGCTGAAATACCAATTAATTCTACCCCTTGATATGAACCAATGACAATAGATAATGCAAAGAAGAATCCTACAATACCATTTGGCATAAATCCACCGTGTGACCATAAATTAGAAATCCCGACAGGGTGTCCTCCATTCCCAATTCCGAATAAAATTAATCCAAATCCAGCAATAATCATTAAAATAATAGTTACAACTTTAATCAATGCAAACCAAAATTCAAATTCACCGAATGCTTTAACGGATACTAAGTTAGCTGCTGTTAATAATAGAACTGCTATAATTCCCGGAATCCAAGCTGGCAAGTTCGGGAACCAATAATTCATATATTCTCCTACTGCTATTACTTCACTCATACCAACAACAACCCATTGGAATATATTACTCCAAGCGGTCATATAACCTGCTGCTGGATGTATGTAATCACTTGCAAACGTAGCAAATGAACCCGTTGTCGGATTAATATATATCATTTCTCCCATTGCTCGCATAATTAAGAATAAAAATATACCCGCAATTAAATATGCAAATATCACTGATGGTCCAGTCCATTTAATGGTGCTTGTTGCTCCCATAAACAAACCTACACCAATCGTACCGCCAAGTGCGATCATTTGCATCTGACGTGCACTCAATCCCCTTTTTAATTCATTATTCTCCATAACAATAACCCACCTCTTTTTACTAAGATAAAATAATAATAATCTTATTTACGCAATTATACTATAAAATGACGAAATTGAAACAATATTTTAACAATTTATTGAAATCGCTTACAAAACTGACATAACAGTCTTTTGCAAAACCGCAATTTTACTACATTTACAATAAACAACCTATTTTATAATTTTTATTAAAAAGAACATCATACAAGACTTTTTTAATTTTGAAATAGGATAACAGTTACTGTTTTAGATTTTCTTATTTAGATGATTTAAAGTCTTACTTATATATCCAATTAAGTATCTTTAACGTTTCTACAATTATGGTTTATGATATACTTTTCATATCATCATTAAGGAGTTCGTTATGAGTCAAACATTAATTAAAAAAGCATTTAAAATTTCAGCTATATTTTTAATTATCTTTTTCTTACTCAATTATTTTTCAGTTAAAAACCCGAATTTAATACCACTTATTGGTAAATCTATATTAGCTGCAGTTGCATTCTTTTTAATTTATGTATTTGCTTTTACTGTTTTAGATTCTCCAGAGAGAAAAATAAAATTTGGTACCACATTACCTATAGCAATCATTATTGGTTTAATGATTGGTGCATTGATATCACAGATTCAAACAGGCGTTATAATAGGAATCGTTATCGGTATCTTAGCTGGTTTTATTTGGGAATATATTGAAAAACGAAATGGAGGTCAACGTTAATGTCAGTATTGATTGGCGTCATCATTTTAATTTTATTAATTATAAGTTTTATACCGAATTATAAAGCCATGAAATTAGCAAAATCACAAGGTCAAAAGACAACACGTTTTGCCATAATGGTTGGTATTGATGCGATTTTGATCGTATTAATTTTAGTTACATTACTATTAAAAGTCATGTAGCAACTTATTTGATATATGAAGAAACCCGTTTCTAAATGAGTTAATGATCTCAATCTGAAACGGGCTTTTTTTATAGTTTACCTTGTAATAAAAGAAAGTATCCAATTGTAGCTAAAATCAAATAAATAGCTGTTCCTACTACAAATGATCTTACATGCACATGAAATGGGACACGTTTATTAAATATCGGACCTAAGATTAAATTACCTATCCCAATAATAAGTGGGCCCGCTATAAAAAAAAGAATCGTGTATAACATGACACACCTCCTATTTCACTTCGAAAAAGCGTTGAACAATATCATCAAAATCTATATCTTTGGCAACATAGTTCACTGAAGTGAAATCTTGTTCTTCTGTCATCACATTAGTGTTAACGATGACATCCAATCCAGCTAAATTGGCAGCAGTTGCGCCATTAACTGAATCTTCTATTGCTAAACAATTTGTTGGATTATAATTCAATTGTTGCACCGCTGTTAAATAAGGTTCAGGATCAGGTTTGACATTAGAAACATCTTCCCTCCCTACAATGACATCAATATATTCATCTAAACCTAATTTATGAAAAGTAGGCAGTATATCTTCTCTATGACTACTAGTGGCAATAGCCATTGGAATGTGACGTTGTTTTAAATATGCCATTAATTTTTCAATCGTTGCAATCATTGGAAGTTGGCTACTTGTATCATTATGTTCTTTATATATTGCTTCTTTCTTCTCTAAACCAAGTAATGATTCTAAATACTGATGAAGTTCAGTTGCTGCACCACCTATCGATCTACGATAGAATGCTAACGATATGGGTGCTTCGTTGTGTTTTGCTAAATGTTTATTGATGACATCGAAAAGATGTTTTTCTGTATCGATCATCGTACCATCAAAATCAAATACAACTGCTCTGTACATAATATATGCTCCTTTGTCTCTCTTAAGTTAAACATGCTCATTGATTCATATTTTAACATAATCACTCTTTACATTTCCCTCAAATGTGTATTAGAGACGCTTACTTTTAGACGACCAATACTTAGCAAGAATAGGCCCTGAAATATTGTGTACTAAGCTAAACACTGCCCAGGTACGGCAGCTAAAGGACTGAAATGAACGGTAGCAAGCGAAACTGCTAAACCAGAATTTTGCATACCCACTTCAATAGCAACCGCCTTTTTATCTGGATAATCCATTTTAAACACTTTAGCTAATAGATAACCAATTGTATATCCTAACACATTGTGTAATATGACAACTAAAAAAAATGAGCAATCCTGTTTTTAAAATTTGTGCTTTACTACCTGCAACTACGGCTGCCAGTATAAGTGAAGTCGCAATAACAGACACGAGTGGTAATGCTGTTGCTGCTTTATGAGCAAATTGGTGCGCTATCTTTTGGAAAATAAATCCAATGATAATTGGAATAAGTACCACTTGAACAACAGACCACAACATGCTTGTGAATGATACATTTAGCCATTCATGCGCAAAAAGATAAATCAGTGCTGGTGTGACAAAAGGTGCAATCAGTGTTGAAACACTTGTAATTGCTACAGATAATGCTACATTTGCTTTAGCTAAGTAACTCATGACATTACTAGATGTTCCTCCTGGACAACAACCAACTAGAATGACACCAATTGCAATCTCTGGTGGTAAATAAAAACCTTTGGCAATCAGAAAAGCTAATGTTGGCATAATCGTAAACTGTAAAATCACTCCGATAATGACAGGTTTGGGTGATTGTAAAACAATCTTAAAATCTTTGGGATCAATCGTCATCCCCATTCCTAGCATGACAACACCTAATAAGTAAGGGACAAATCCTCCTAATATAGACAATTGTGATGGAAACACAAAACCGATTATAGCTGCCACTAACATCCAAAATATAAATGTCTTAGTCGCAAATTGACTCATACGGTCCAACATATAAACACATCCTTTATCATTAATAATGACAAATATTATCACAACACAGAAGTATGAACAATATCATTTTCAGAATTTTTCGATATTTTAAGATGTATCAATTCTTTGTAATGAGATTTTAATAAAATGCTATACACCATGATACACTTGATTTCACTAGCTTCTCATCTATATTCTACTTAACCTTCATTCAAAAGTCCTAGTGAATATCAAAAAGAAGCGTGGTACAATCAATTTAACGAAATAAAAAAACAAATATCCTACTTAACCATATATTATTTGAGCCACGTACGAATGTTAGCAATTGGGAGGCATAACATGTTGATAGACAAATTTGAAACCTATATCATCAATATCGCAGATTTAAAGTCGCGATCATCACGCAAATCTTTATCAAAGCTTTGTAAACAACTTAAGTTTTGTGAATCATTTCAATACCAAATCTTTAAACAACAAGGTATGTACGCTTTAGAAGTCAGCTTACCTAAACAACAATTACCTTACTTTATTACCTTTTTAAGTTTTCATAACTTTACCATCTACCAAATTTTATCACCAAAGCACTTAGACGAATTACTTGATTCAGAGCGTTTGTACCAATCTGCTAAACGATTTGAATTATCTATCGATGGCTTGCAAGACGCATTTATCAAAGACAAAGTGATCGATATTATGAATATGTATATGAATCATTATGATATCAGCTATACATTAAATAAAAATTGTGCAAGTATCATTTGTCCTCCTGATATTTTTTCTAAATTACTACATACAGTAGCAACACGTAACATAGATATTCTTTCAGCAGGATATAAATCTAAGGCGATTAATAAAGCAAGAATTTCATAATTCGTCCACTTATCCAAGTATTAAACAAAAGGGATTCCGAAACTACAATGTTTCAGAATCCCTTTTATATATTTATTTTCCGTCGTTATCATATACTAAGTGTTCAAATGCTTCTCTCACTTGTGGTACAGACATACCGACTACGACTTGTACACTTTTCCCACTTTTAACTAGACCATGTGCCATTTGATTATGTGTGAAATAACTACTGTCTTCTACTTTGTTTTCATCATTAACTGTTAATCGTAAACGAGTAGTACAATTTGTAACATCTTTAATATTCTCTTTACCGCCTAGACCTTCTAAATAATAAGCTGCTTTATCATCATATTCATTTCCAGTTGATTGAGACTTTGATGCCTTGCCTTCGCCTTTTTTCTCTTTGTAATCTTGTTTAGAGAATAGTTTAACTTTTTCTTCATTTTTACGACGACCTGGTAACGGAATATCTAATTTCAATATTAAAAATCTAAATAATACATAATAAATACCTACAAATATTAAACCAATAACCACTTGAATCACATATGTCATCCAATGTTCTTTACCAAGTGGTATCCAGTTTGTAGCTAAGAAGTCTAAAACACCACCGCCCATGTTACCTACTAATCCAAAACCATACATGATTGTATCCATTGTTGCTGCAAGTAATGCGTGCAATACGAATAAATATGGTGCAATAAATAAGAATGTAAATTCTAATGGTTCTGTAATACCTGCGACTACAGCTGTAAGTGTTGCCGGTATTAATAATGCAGCCACTTTTTTTCGATTCTCTTTTGGTGTTGTGGAATACATTGCCAATGCAATACCTAAACAACCGAATACTTTTCCGTTACCTTGTAACATAAATCCGTACGGGAATTGTTCTTTTAATGGCTTACTACTCTCTGCAAATTGATTTAAATGTTGCAACCATTCCGCTTTAAGTCCATGATTGACAACGACAGGGCCCACTTCAATAGGTGCATAAATGAAATGATGTAAACCGGTTGGAATCAATACTCTTTCTAAGAAATGATATAACCACACACCTACATATCCTGATCCGATAATAAAGTGTTGTACTGACGCAATACCATGTTGAACTGTAGGCCATACCACACAAGTAATTGCCGCGACAGGTAACATCACAAAGAACGAAATCGTCACTACAAATGTTAATCCTTGGAATACACCTAACATTTCTGGGAGACGTTTACTATAATAACGATTATGAATCCATGTAATAATCCCTGAAATAATAATTCCGCCTAAAATATTAGTATCTAATGTTTCTATACCAGCAATTGCTTTTAGGCCAGTAACATTTTCAACACCTTTTTCTAAATTGGCACCAAATGTATGTGGCCATTGTGTTAATATCGCATTAATAAATGTATTAAACATTAAATAGCCCATTAATGCAGCTAGTGCTGCGTGGCCTGGTGCTTTTTTAGCTAAAGATAGTGGCAACCCTACTACAAATACAATTTCCATGTGGTTAAATATAACCCAACCACCAGACTCTATCACTGACCAAAATTTAAACCAAAATGTATGTTGGTCTGCTAAACCACCCATAATAGTTGGATTTTTGAATAATGTTGCAAACCCCAGTACAATCCCAAAGAAAGCAAACATCAAGACAGGTACAATCATTGCACTACCAAAACGTTTGATTGCATTCATTATAATAACCTCCACATCCCAATTTCTTTCTGTTCCACATTGAAAATGAGTTTAAATCATTCCTTTCAATGTCATATCTTATTTCTAATATATAGTAAACGCTTACATAACCACAACGTCATTGACGCATTTTGAAAGTATTTTGTATAATCAGATTATGTTTTCTTATGATGAAAATTTTTTCAACACTAATAAATGAGGTGTCGTCATGTTTCTAGATGAACGTGTGAATGCGAACTTTAATCAACTTAATGACAATGATTTACAAATTGCGAATTTCGTTAATACCCATGTTGATTTATGTAAAAATTTAAAAATTCAAGACTTGGCACAACATACACATGCTTCAAACGCTACAATACATCGCTTTACACGAAAATTAGGATTTGATGGTTATAGCGACTTCAAATCATTTTTAAAATTTGAAAGTGAAAAGAAAAATCAATTACCTTCTGACTCTATCGAATCATTTAGACAGGAAATTGAAAATACATTTAATTATTTAGATCGTATAGATTATGAGCTACTAACTAATAAAATGAATGATGCTGGAACGATATATTTATATGGAACGGGTAGAGCTCAAATCAATGTGGCTGAAGAAGCACAAAGAATATTATTAACAATGCATAAAAACATCATTATTCTTTATGATGAACACGAATTAAAAATGGTCTTAAACAAAACCGTACCGCAAGACCTTTTCTTTATCATTTCGCTATCTGGTGAAACTTATCAATTAAAAGAAGTAACACAGCTATTGCAATTGAGACAAAAATATTTTATCTCAGTCACAACGATGAAAGATAATACGTTAGCCCAACAAGCAAATTATAATGTGTATGTATCTAGTAATACATTCTATTTAAATGATGGCACTGATTATTCAAGTTTTATTAGTTATCATATTTTCTTTGAAACACTACTCAGAAAATATAATGAACGGAAAGAAAAAGGTGAACTCAAATAATCATTTTGTCTATAAAGATAAAAAGCCAGTAAATGAACTTTCTTAAATTCATTTACTGGCTTATATATTACTATTGATTAATTCAAATTAATTATTTTTCTGTTCTTCAATTTCTTCTAATACTGCATTCATTTTGTCAAACATAAGTTCAAATCCATGCGCAGTTGAATCATGGTATTCTTTCTTTTTCTGTTTGTATTCAAGATTGGTTAATCTTCTTTCACGTTCCATATATGATTGATAATAGAAGAACATTTGGGTGCCACCTGATTCACGTTCGAAGAATTCTACTTCTATAATATCCTCCTCGTTACTTAAGCCTGGCATACCTATTGTCATTTTAATAAATTCATCCATGACTAATTCTTCGTATGTACCTTCGATAATATTTTGTTTACCATTTCTACTATCAACGATACGATACTTACCACCTTCTTGGACATCAGCTTCAAATGATTTATTCGTACGTTTCGACGTCATAAACCATTGTTTGAGAATATCTTCTTTCGTCCAAGCTTCATAAATTGTTTCTGGTGAATATTTTAATAAACGTTCAATATCAATTTCTACATATTCATTTTCCACATTATACTTTGCCACTTTCAGTCACCTACTTTCACTCTTAATACTATTTTAACGTATTTGTTCAAACTTCCAAACATTTATACATTAAAAAAGATTGCGCTTCTACACATTTAGTCTAGTTTACCATTAAAACGCTGACTTGAAACATTTTCTCTGTACTGTTCTATTTATCAATTAAAAAACCGAGACTAAATCGTCTCAGTTTATAATCGTTTTATGCTTTGTTTTTTAATTTTGGATAACCAATTAAAATAGCAATCAATCCGCATACACCAAGCATGATAGGATAAATACTATAAGGAACGAGTAAGAATGGTGAGATGCCCGCTACTCCTGCAGCTGAAATCACTTGAGGACTATATGGTAATAAGCCTTGGAAACACCCACCAAATATATCTAAAATACTAGCTGATTTACGTGGATCAACATCATATTCATCTGCAATATTTTTAGCTAATGGTCCTGACATAATGATTGAAATAGTATTATTAGCTGTTGCAATATCTGCCACACTTACTAAACTGGCAATGCCTATTTCAGCTCCTCGTTTAGATTTCACGCGACCTCTGACTACATTTAACAACCAATCTATACCGCCATTATGTTGAATAAGTCCTACTAAACCACCAATTAATAAGGCAATCATAGCAATATCTTCCATACCTATAATTCCTTTAGATACAGCACTTAGTAATCCTTTCCAACCAAATGAGCCATCAATAAGGCCAATGACTCCAGATAAAACTGTCCCACCAATAAGGACGATAATCACATTGACACCAACTAGCGCTAGTATCAACACCAATAAATACGGAATGACTTTAACTAATTGGAAATCATAACTTTTAGAATGATCCATGGAAATTCCATTTGTTAGGAAAAATAGTACAACTATGGTTAATATCGCACCTGGCAAAACAATTCTAAAGTTTACTTTAAATTTATCTTTCATCTTCGTATGTTGTGTACGTACAGCCGCTATCGTAGTATCAGAAATCATAGAAAGATTATCTCCAAACATAGCGCCACCAACAACTGTAGCCATAGCTAAAGCTGCAGATACATCTGTAGCTTGTGCAAATCCAAATCCTACTGGTGCAATAGCTGCTACTGTGCCTACTGATGTTCCCATTGAAATAGAAACAAACATACAAATGATAAATAAACCTACTATAATTAAATTTTCAGGGATGAGAGACAATCCCAAATTTACAGTAGAAGTCACACCACCCATTTTCTCTGTAGTCGTAGAAAATGCGCCTGCTAAAATAAAGATAAGCATCATTAAAATAATATTTGAATGACCTGCACCTTTAGTAAACACTTCAACTTTAGTGGCAAATTTTTCTTTGCGATTCATCAACAAAGCAACGATTACTGTAATCGTTATCGCAACATTTAACGGCATCGTCGTGAAATCACCCGAGATGATACCTACACCTAAAAATAACAACATAAATAATAATAACGGAAATAACGCCCAAGCATTACCCTTTTTAGTTTCTTTCATCATTAGACCTACTTCCTTACAAAAAATACCTCTCTTCTTTATGATAAAGAAAAGAGGTCCATCTACAACGATTATCCCCTTATCTTCAAACCTAGATAGGTTACTGGAATTGGCACATGATTCAATGTTGCCGAAGCTTCATAGGGCCAGTCCCTCCACTTCTCTTGATAAGTGATTCATATTTAACGTTTACGTTACAAGATAATTCCTATGACGTCAATCATAAATTAAAACTTCGTCGTAAAATATTTTTCATAAATAATTAATGCAACAGCAACTACGAATAACATTGCAATAGCTATACCAAAGGCGACCCACCATTTTAAATAAAGTGATACCATCATTAAAATAATAGAAATGGTTGTCATACTAATCATCAGTATTTTAAATTGTCGTTCACGTTGTTGAGAGATCACTTTATAATCTCGATGGTTTTTCCTTTGCGTATCATCATCAATTTGTAATTTAGTTTCTATATAAAAAACAAACGTCATAGTTACCAATACAATTAAGAAAGTAATCCATGTATAATTTTGTTGAAATAATATCATCATAAAAAATACAATCCATAAACAACCGATAATAATACCTAATAACCGGTCGATTGTTTTATTAATCCATATGATATGATTTTTAATATTTTTATTAACAAAATACAGATTTTTTAATGCATTGGTAAGCGCAAATAAAAGTATTAAAATGATTAAAAACCATTGATTCGTAGTAAATAACGAAAATACAACTATAGCGATTATACCTATTATGAACGGAGCAATCCTTATAAACGTATCTTTCACCATGTTATTACCTCCTTTAGATATAAGATTTCTATTGCAATTTGTCGTATAAATTACCTATCCCTTAGATATATCTGTATTCTTTAATTAAATTCCATTCATTAAAAAGGTTAATAATTTTATATTTTTATTTTACATTAAACATATTTTTATTCCAAATTCATAATAAAATTGGATATAGTTATCATATAATTTGTCACAAAAAAATGGTCGATAAAGTATTAACACTTTATCGACCAACTGCTATTCATTAGTTAATTTGAATGCCGCCTGTCACACCGAAGACTTGTCCGGTTGTATAACTTGATTCTTCAGATGCTAAAAGTACATATGTTCCTGATAGTTCAACAGGTTGACCTGCACGGCCAAGTGGTGTATTTTTACCGAATTTCGGAATATTACGTTGTGGTTGTCCACCAGTAATTTGTAAAGGTGACCAAAATGGTCCTGGTGCCACACAATTGACACGAATACCTTTTGCGCCAAGCTCTTCTGATAAACTTTTCGTCAATGAGATAATGGCAGCTTTTGAGGCGGCATAGTCGTGTAAGATAGGGCTTGGATTATATCCTTGAACAGATGACGTTGTAGTAATTGATGCCCCAGGTTGTAAATACTCTAATGCTTTTTGTACTGTCCAAAATATTGGATATACATTGGTTTCAAATGTCTCTTTAAATGATTGAGTATCAAATCCTCGAATATCATCATGGTATTGTTGATGTCCAGCGACTAATGTTACATTATCAAGTCCACCAAGCTGTTGATGTGCTTCTTCGACCATGTCATAGTTAAATTGTTCATCACGTATATCACCAGGTATTAGCACTGCTTTTTGTCCCGCTTCTTCAATCACTTGTTTAACGTCTTGTGCGTCTTTGTCTTCACTTGGAAGATAATTAATCGCAACATCTGCGCCTTCTTTAGCATAAGCAATAGCTGCTGCGCGTCCAATGGCAGAATCGCCACCTGTGACTAACATTTTATATCCTTTTAATCGCCCGTGTCCGACGTATGATGTCTCACCGCAATATGGTTCAGGCGTTAATTGACTTTGCAAGCCTGGAAGTGGCTGCTCTTGTTTTTCATAGTCTGTTGATTTGAATTTATTTCTAGGATCTTGTGCTGACATTTTAAATTCATCTCCTCAATTTGTATATGTTGTCATATACCCAAGGTTATCCAGATGTTAATCATATTATCTTTATACAATGTATAGTGACTATTGATTCAGAAGACGTTTCGCCAGTGTCACAAAATAAGTTGGCACTTTTTCTAAAATACGCTCATCTGGATCATATAAAGGATGATGTAAGTCATACTCACTATTAGATCCTATGAATGCAAATACACCAGGATACGTTTCTGTATAACCTGAAAAGTCTTCACCAATCGTTAATGGTAAATCCATCATTGAGACATGATAACCGATATCTTTTGCTACTTCTATCGCCATATCAGTTAATTCATCATCATTAATTACTGTTCCAGGAAGTCGTGTATATCGGCAATCTACCTGTATATTAAATGTTCGTGCTAAACCATCAGCAATATCATTCATTCGTTGTTTGATATATGCTCTATGTTCTGGTTTAAATGAACGGACAGTCCCTTGTACATAGGCTTGATCGGCAATGACATTCCATGTATTTCCACATGAAATTTCACCAATAGTAACAACTGCATTATCAAAAGCAGATAAATTTCTACTTACAATCGTTTGTAAACTATTAATCAGTTGACCTAAAGCAACGGTTGGGTCATTACCCTGTTCTGGTTTAGCAGCATGTGCCCCTTTTCCTTTAATCTCAAATTCGAAGCGATCTACAGCAGACGTAATAGGCCCTTTCTTTATAGCAAAGTCACCAATGTCCATCGTTGGATAATTATGGAATCCTAATACTGCTTTCACACCATCTAATGCCCCTGTATCTACTACCTTTTTAGCTCCATGACCTAGCTCTTCAGCCGCTTGGAATATGATTCTCACTCGACCATTTAATTCACTCTCTTGGGCTTTCAATTGTGTTGCAACCCCTAATATACTTGCCATATGAATATCATGACCACATGCATGCATGACACCTTGATTGGTTGATGTAAATTCATGTTCAACTTGCTCATTGATAGGTAGTGCGTCTATATCAGTTCTAATCGCAATCATTTGGTCCCCTTGTCCAATTTCTGCAACTAATCCTGTATCTAACGGTAAATCTAAAATTTTTATATCATGTGCTTCTAATATACGTTTAAGTCGTTGCGTAGTTTCATATTCTTTCTCTGATATTTCAGGGAATTGGTGAAATGTACGTCGCCAATTCACGTAATCTGTATAACCAGTCATTGATATCTCCATCCCTTTCAACCTAAAATTATTTTTCTATATATACTAACATAATTGTCAAACTTTTCTAAAAATATATTTTTTCCTTTTATTATAAACAAAAAACCGTACCGACAACGTCGGCACGGTCATATCAATGAACACTTTGTCCTAGTCTAATGAAAATTCATTATCCACAATGACTCTACCATCTTTAATCACTTTTTGAGCATGGTTAATACCAAAGTGATATGGAATATATTCATGGTTCGGCGCATTCCAAATAACAATGTTAGCTTTGTCACCTTCATTGATTGTACCTGCGTCTAAATCAATTGCTTTTGCTGCATTAACTGTTACAGCATTCCAAACTTCATTTGGTGAAAGTTTTAATTTTAATGCGGCTATTGCCATTGCCAATTGTAAGTTATTAGTTACGCTACTACCAGGATTGTAGTCAGTTGCAATAGCGATAGCCCCATCATTATCTAACATGCCTCTTGCATCTGCATAATCGTTTTTATCTAAATAGAATGTCGTAGCTGGTAATAATACGGCTACTGTGTCACTATTTTTTAATTTAGCTTTACCTTCTGCACTTGAAGCAACAAGATGATCAGCAGAAATTGCATTTTCATCAATAGCTAACTCTAGACCACCAAGTGGATCAATTTCATCTGCATGAATTTTAACTTTAAATCCTGCCTCTTTCGCTTTTTGCATATAATGTCTAGATTCTTCAACTGAGAATACACCTGTTTCACAGAAGATATCTGCAAAGTCTGCATATTCTTTAACTTCTGGTAAAAGTTCAATCATCTCATTTAAGAACGCCTCATTAGACTCTGCTTCTTCTGGAACCGCATGTGGTCCTAGGAAGGTGTGTCTCATATCTAAACCGTATTTCTCTGCTAAACGATTAGATACTCTTAATTGTTTCAATTCATTTTCTTTATCTAGACCATAACCACTTTTACTTTCAACACCTAAAACACCATGTTGAATCATTGTTAGTAAATCGTGTTCAGCTTTTTTGAATAAATCTTCTTCACTTATGTCACGTGTGGCTTTAACTGTTGATAAAATACCGCCACCTGACTCTAATATTTCTAAATAAGATTTACCTTGACGTTTCAATGACATTTCATGTTCTCTTGAGCCACCGAAAACTAAGTGCGTGTGTGCATCAATCAATGATGGTGACACAACTTTACCTGTTGCATCAATCACTTGTTCAGCATCATATTTATCAGTATGTGGTCCTGAATATACAATTTTGCCATCGTTCACAACGACCGTACCATTTTCAATCACATCTAGTTGATCAAGTTCTGCACCTTTTAAAGGACGATCAGTTGATTTTGGTAAAATAAGCTCTTTAATGTTTTGAATAATTAAATCGTTCATTATTTATCACCTGCTTCATCAATCATTGGAATTTTGATGCCTTTATCTTTTGCCGTTTGAATGGCGATGTCATAACCAGCATCAACGTGTCTTACTACTCCCATACCCGGATCTGTAGTTAATACACGTCCTAATCGACGATCTGCACGTTCTGAACCATCTGCAACAACAACCATACCAGCATGTAATGAATAACCCATACCTACGCCACCGCCATGGTGGAATGAAATCCAAGAGCCACCTGCTGCTGTATTAATTAATGCATTAAGTACAGCCCAGTCACCTACTGCATCACTCCCGTCACGCATACCTTCTGTTTCACGGTTTGGACTTGCTACTGAACCTGAATCTAAATGATCTCGTCCGATAACAATCGGTGCAGAAATTTCACCATCACGCACTAATTTATTAAGTGCTAGACCCATTTTGGCACGTTCTTCATAGCCTAGCCATGCAATTCTTGATGGTAAACCTTGGTAAGAAATTTTTTCTTCTGCAAGATCTAACCAACGAATTAATTTTTCATTATCTGGGAATAACTTTCTCATTTCTTCATCTGCACGTTCAATATCTTTTGGATCACCACTTAACGCTGCAAAGCGGAATGGACCTTTTCCTTCACAGAATAATGGTCTAATATATGCCGGCACAAATCCTGGGAAATCAAATGCATTTTTCACACCGTTGTTATATGCAACTTGACGGATATTGTTACCATAATCAAACGCAACAGCACCTTGTTTTTGGAATTCAAGCATTAATTCAACATGTTTGGCCATTGAATCTTGAGATAATTCTACATATTTTTTCGGATCTTCTTTACGTAGTTTTTTAGCTTCTTCAACTGAGTAACCTTGTGGGACATAACCGTTTAATGGGTCATGTGCACTTGTTTGGTCAGTAATAATATCAATCTTAAATCCTTTGTCTAAAATAGCTTTGTGAATGTCTACTGCATTACCTACTAATCCAATAGATAAAGCTTCCCCTTTTTGTCTAGCGTCTTCAGCTAATTTTAATGCTTCATCTAAATCGTTAGTTTTGATATCGCAATATTTTGTTTCGACACGTTTATCAACACGACTTTCGTCGACATCTACACAAATAGCTACACCATTATTCATAGTCACAGCAAGTGGTTGTGCACCGCCCATACCACCTAATCCAGCAGTAAGTGTTACTGTACCAGTTAAATCACTTTGATATTCTTGATTACCAAGTTCAGCAAATGTTTCATAAGTA
Organism: Staphylococcus sp. KUGN1; assembly: GCF_045984185.1. Lineage (NCBI taxonomy): Bacteria > Bacillati > Bacillota > Bacilli > Caryophanales > Staphylococcaceae > Staphylococcus > Staphylococcus sp. KUGN1. The sequence continues at coordinate 140,363 of NZ_JBJQIL010000002.1, forward strand.
CCTTGAACGATACCTTGTGAACCAATATAAATCCAACTACCTGCTGTCATTTGGCCATACATCATTAAGCCTTTTTTATCTAGTTCATTAAAGTGATCCCAGTTCGCCCATTCAGGTACTAAAACTGAATTTGAAATTAATACTCGTGGCGCTTCTTCATGTGTTTTAAATACCGCTACTGGTTTACCAGATTGTACAAGCATTGTTTCATCTGCTTCTAAATCTCTTAATGTATTTTCAATAGCTTCAAAGGCTTTCCAGTTACGAGCAGCTTTACCAATACCACCATATACCACAAGCTCTTCTGGGTGCTCCGCTACTTCTGGATCTAAGTTATTATATAGCATTCGTAGTACTGCTTCTTGTTCCCAACCTTTACATTCGATATCTAACCCTTTTTTTGCATGAATTTCTCTCATTACTATCTCTCCCATCCGAAATAATATCAAAATCCAAAAATAAATTAAGTTTCTCTTTAATCATTATCTTCTAAATATTCGTACTATTTAAAAGATAACAATCACTATTAATCAGGTTGTTACAACTATATTATATTATGCTAAGATATAGATAACAAATATAAATAAACTAATTATTTATAGATAAAAACTATGACAAATAGGAGATGACCTATGAAAATCATTCAATTAGAATATTTTTTAGCCGTTGTAAAATACAATAGTTTTACGAAAGCCGCTAATTTTTTACATATTAGTCAACCTTCCTTAACTGCAGCTATTAAAAAGATGGAAGCTGATTTAGGATACGATTTATTTATGCGTACCACTAAAGATATCAAAATCACTGAAAAAGGTATTCAGTTTTATAAATATGCTGAGGATTTAGTAGAATCCTATCGTTCTACAGTTGAAAAAATGTATGATTTAAATGTGTCTTCGGAACCCCGTATTAAAATGGGCATTTTAGAATCTACGAGTCAATGGATGGCCAATGTCATTCATGCTCATCACAAACATTATCCTAATCAACAATACCGTATTTATGAGGTACATGATCAACATCAATCTATTGAGCAACTTACCAACTTTAATGTTCATTTTGCCTTAACAAACGAGGAAATACGCCATCAAGATATTACATCGATCGCATTATATAAAGAATCTTATATATTACTAACACCTAAAGATGCATTTCCAAAGCAAAAAACGATTCAATTGGATGAATTACCTTTAATTTTGCCGAATAAAAATTCTCAAGTTCGTAAACACTTAGATGATTATTTTAATAGAGTAGGTATCCACCCTAATATCATTATGGAATCTGATCGTTTTGAATCCGCTACTAATCTAGTCCATTTAGGTATTGGTTATGCGGTTATTCCTCGATTTTATTACCAATCATTTAATACACGGAATTTAGACTACATTAAAATACGCCCTAATTTAGGACGCAAAATTTATATTAATTATTTAAAAAAGAGAAAGCACTCTGAACAAGTACTTTCTCTTATTGAACAATGTATTGATTATTGGAATTTATAATAAGAAGTGATGCACTAAATTCGCAATCAGTTTCGCTGTACGATTGTCTTGATCGTATTTAGGGTTCATTTCAGCAATACTTACTGATTTAACCTTTTCACTTGGGACAATGCGCTTTGCTAATTCAAACACTGTATGTGGATAGATGCCCAAGACTGCTGGAGCACTTACACCTGGAGCAAAGGCACTATCTACAACATCCATACAAATCGTAAACATGATTACATCATGATCGTGAATAAATCGTTCAATCATATCTTTAATCGGTGGTGATACTTGATGTAATAATTCATCAGCATAAACAAATGATACACCTTTTTCTTTAGCATAGTCGAATAAACCTTGTGTGTTACCACCTTGAGATATACCTAATACCATGTAATCTGCATTGTCATCTTGTTCTAGTATTTGTCTAAAACTCGTACCTGAAGTGGATTCACCTTCATCACGTGTATCAAAGTGGGCATCAATATTAATAACCCCAATTGACTCATTAGGATACACTTGTCTAGTCGCTAAATATTGTGCATAAGCGATATCATGCCCACCACCTAATAAGAATGTTTGTTTATGATTATGAATAGACTTGGCTGCTAATTCTGCAAATTCCTTTTGAGTATCAATTAGTGCGTCATGATCATGCTCGACATTTCCATAATCAACGATTTGTTCACATTGATTCAAATCTGGTAAGCCAGCGAATGCTTTTTTTATCGCATTAGGCCCCTCTTTTGCACCTACACGCCCTTTATTTAGTTCTACACCTTTATCAATCGCATAACCTAAGATACCAACACCTTTTTGTTTAGATGCTAATTCTACTTGTCTTAAGTCATTAAATTGAATAGTTTGAAAATGTCTAAATTGTTTTGCATCTGTTTCACTATCTAATCTTCCGGTCCATAAGCTTGGTTCAGCTTGTTGATACATTGTTCTTCCCCCTTGATTTCTTTGCTTTATCCTTATAATTAAAGTATAACTTTGGCACATACTTAATTCAATGTTGTTCTTATATTCCCGTTTATCCTAAATTTAATTACGTTTATAATTCATTACGATTACATTTTGATGATAATTAAAATAGACAATTTATCTATCATCTTTTAAGATGTATAATTGTAAATAAAACAATAATTGCTTGTTTCCGTAATGGAGGTTACATAAAATGAAAAACAATCGAATTTCTGGGTTTCAATGGGCACTGACAATATTTGTGTTTTTTGTCGTAACAATGGCCCTATTCATAATACTTAGAGATTTCCAAGCAGCATTAGGGGTGAAACGTTTTGTATTCGACATTACAGATCTTTCCCCATTTATTGCAGCTATCATATGTCTACTTGTCTTTAAACATAAAAAAGAACAAATGGCGAGTTTAAAATTCACTTTTAGTCTCAAAGTTATTGAGCGTTTATTACTCGCATTAATCATACCTTTATTTATTTTTATTATCGGTATGTTCTGCTTCAATACATTTGCAGATAGTTTTATATTACTACAGGCATCTGATTTATCTGTGTCAATATTCGCAATTTTAATTGGTCATTTAATTATGGCGTTCGTAGTAGAATTTGGTTTCCGTTCATATTTGCAACACATCGTTGAAACTAAGATGAACACATTATTTGCTAGTATTGTTGTAGGTATCATTTACTCTATATTTAATGCTAATACAACATACGGCCTTGAATTCGCTGGCTATCATTTCTTATATACATTCGCTTTCTCAATGATTGTGGGTGAGTTAATTAGAGCCACTAATGGACGTACTATTTATATTGCTACGCTTTTCCACGCAGCAATGTCATTTGGTTTAGTATTCTTGTTTAGTGAAGAAATTGGCGATTTATTCTCTATGAAAGTCATCGCCTTAGCTACAACTGCGGTTGGTTTAATCTATATCATTTCAAGCTTAATCATTCGTGCTATCTTTTATAAAAAGACGAATCAAAGTTTAGACGAAGTAGAACCTAATAATTATTTAGATCACGTTAACGATGATAAGGACAATGATTATTCTGAAACTAATCATGATTATAGTTCAAGATCAGACGATCATGACCACCATAAAGACGCATTAGATTCTAGACATCAAGATAATAAACACGACATTCAAAACCATGATGATGCCCATGACTCTGATTCAACTGATCATTTAAAAGAACATTCATCATATAAACAAGATCGTCGCTCATCTGTTGTTTCTGATTTAAAAGATGAAATCAAACAGACTGAAGAACATAGTCCTAACAATAAATATTAAGATTATAATTAAAACCGTCCATTCGTTGATTTGAATGGACGGTTTATTTTGTGAATGATAATTAAATTAGTTTATCAGAACATTGACTCATACTTTAAAGATATTAATCTTGTCTGTTCATCTTCTTAACACCTTGTTGTGTTCCAATAATTGCTTGGTCAGCAACATCAAGGAAGTAGCCTGTTTCTAGTACTCCTGTGATATGAATTAAAAATTCATGCATTTCATAAGGATCGATACCTTTTGGTAATGCACAATCTAAAATATAATTACCATTATCAGTCGTAAATGGGACATCATCCGTAACACGACGTTGTGTTGTCACGCCGCCAATTGTTTCTATTTTCTTAGCAACTTGATACCAGTTAAATTTATCTACTTCAACCGGTAATTTAAATGTTTCACCTAGGTAGTTAACAACTTTGTTTTCATCAGCAATAACCACAAAACGGTCTGCCATTTCATCGATTACTTTTTCTCTAAATAGCGCTCCACCGCCACCTTTAATGAGGTTAAGTTGAGGATCTACTTCGTCAGCACCATCAATAGCTAAATCAATTTTTTCAACATCATTCACATCAACAATATTAATATTTAATTCTTTAGCTAAAAACGCCGTCTTATTAGAAGTACAAACACCGATAATATTATAATGCTTTTCTTTAATAAGTTGAGCAATTTTAGGCACTAATAACTCAATTGTAGTTCCTGTTCCAATACCAAGTGTCATACCATCCTCGATTTGACTTAAAACATCATCAAGCGTCATCAATTTAAGTTGTTTTACATCATTCATCACGTCATGAGCCCCTTTTCTAAATCGTTTACATTTCTTATTTTACATGACTTTTTCAATTTAACATACCGTATTTGACGTTTAATTTTTAATATATTTTAAAATCTTTCATAAAAATACAAATGTATAGTAAAATATCACTTAATCAATCTTTTAAGGGGGGACCATAATGATACCAGTGTATGCTATTTCTACCGGAAAGATAGAATCGCTACAATACAATGAGGCTAAACCCATGCAATCAGCAATTAATAAACAACCTTTTAAAGGTCAAATGTGGTTGTCAAAATTAGGATTTGTTGATGATGAACAAGCTTATAAAGATCATGGTGGTCCAGATAAAGCGATATGTTGTTTTAGTAAATCGAACTATGACATGTATCGTGATGACTTACTTGATATGCCAGACTACGCCATGTTTGGTGAGAATTTGACAATCGAAGATTTAGATGAAAGTAACGTTTATTTCGGCAACCAATATCAATTAGGTGATGCAATTATCGAAGTTTCTGAAATTCGAGAACCCTGCTGGAAAATCCAAGCAAAGTACGGGATTTCTGATTTAGTCAAACGTATGTCTCAATCAGGAAAAACAGGTTTTTATTGCCGCGTCATTAAAGAAGGGTTTGTGAATCAACATCATCACTTAGAATTAATAAAGGAAGCTGAATTGGACACACAACTCTCTGTACAAACATTAAACGATATTTATTATAACGACAGAAAAAATGCAGACCGAATCGCATTAGCATTGAAGAATCCATATTTATCAGCTAAAAGATATGAGAAACTAGAAAAAATGTATCAACGTGCAACAAAATAAACATAAAAATAAAACAATAAAAAGAGTAGAACAAAAACATCGTAAATGACGATGTTTGTTCTACTCTTTTGCTTATTTTTCATGAATTTGATAGCTCGTTTGTGAATAAAACATTTCATTAGCTTTTAATATTGAATAAGCTTGATCATCATATAAGTTAATATCATTTGGCAAATATTGTGCCTCGATTGTTAAACCCGAATGTGCTTTATAAATATTGGCGTCACTTTTCCAATTTTTCGGTTGGTTAAATGTATATAATACGACATAAGGCATATCAGTTTTAACATCTAATTGAAACTCATCATTATCTATTGATAATTGTTGTTCCCCTACTTTAAATGGATGATCTAAACCATTAAATTGAGCCACTTGTTGTGCTATTTGATCATGGCTACTTTCAAATATGTCTTTAAAGTATATGTCGTCCTTATTAAATATCCGTTGTAAATCTAACGTACTGTCTGAACTGATCATATGCTCCTCATTAAGTGGATACATATTCAATTTAGAACTAGACACTCGATGATTATCAATAACGTTATTATCACGATTAAGATTAAAATAAACATGGTTCATCGGGTTAAACAAAGTAGTCTTTGTTGATGTAGCTTCATATTGAATTGTCCAACAATGATCCGCATCATATGTATGAGTGACTTTAATCTCCATATTTCCAGGATAATGATCATCTGTTTCTTGTAACGTTGTTTTGAAAATGATTTTGACATGTCCTAAATCGTCTATAACTTCATAGTCAAATAATTTAGAGTCTAAACCATGGTTGCCACCATGTATATGATGTTGGCCATCGTTGGCCTCTAACTTGTATGTTTCTCCTTCTAAATTAAAAGTCGCATTTGAAATACGGCCACCATATCGTCCAACAGTCGCCCCAAATCTAAATGGATTATCAAAATAAAATTCGTCCGCTTCAACAACATTCCCTAATACAATATTGTTGTCATGATATTTCCATGACACAATTCTTGCACCATAATTAGTAAACACAATTTTGGTCTCTTCATTATCAATTTTAATTAAGTCTACACCATATCTTTGATGCTCAATTTCAACATTCATTACATACTTCTCCCTTTCAAACACGTTTATTAAGCCCTATGTGGCAGCAGCATAATTAAAACGCCTATTAAACAGACTAATGCACCCAATATATCGTATTTATCTGGCATATTCTTATCAATAAGCATAGACCAAACTAAACTCATAACGATGAATACGCCCCCGTATGCAGCATATACTCTTCCAAATGTTGGAAATGTTTGTAGTGTTGCAATCACACCATACAAAATGAGTATCAAGCCGCCAATAACGCCTAGCCAGGATGGTTGACCTTCCCTAAGCCATAACCATATTAAGTAGCCGCCTCCAATTTCACATACACCCGCTAATATAAATATGAGAAATGAATACATCATCACAATCATAACGCCTTCCTATTAATTATCTATGAAACTTCACTTTATACAACATACATGAAGTCATATTAAATATCTACCTCTTAAATCAGAGACATGGACTTTATTGTGCTATCGTTAAATACATATGTCTATGTGACTCGGGATAGTGAGTCACTAATCAATGTTTAATGTCAATTGTGACGCGTATTTATCATCTATTGTATAATATTAACGTGCTTTCTAATACATACATATTGTTACACTTTTTCTACTAATATGCCATAGTAAAATGCAAATTAAAGAGGAAGAACATTTTGTAAACTCTTACAAGTTTAATTTAATGCACTTCCTCTTTTATTTATTTTTTCATAACCTTTTTAATGGTGTTAAAAAGTCCTTTTTCAAAAGTTAATACAGAATCTTTATATGTTTTAACAGCAATCCATAATAAAATAAGCATGACTACAACTGAGATTAATATACTAACGATGATTTCCCAAACTTGTAACTCAGTCGATTGAGCACGTACTAACAATTCAAAAGGTGCTAAAAATGGAATAAAACTAGTGATTTTTAATAATAATATTTCTGGTTTAAACATACTAAAAATCGCGATATAAAAAGCAATCATTGCAAATAACGTTAATGGCATTAACGTTTGATTAATATCTTCAATTCTTGTTGCTAAAGAACCTAATATAGCTGCTAACAATACGTATGTTAAGATGCCTATAATCATACATAACAGACCTACGATTAAAACTTGCCAAGTGATATGACTCATGGATACATCGAAACCTTTTAACATTCGTTTTAAATCAAAGGCAAAGATACAAATGATAGCTACAACAACAATCATTACGATTTGTGTTAACGCGACAGCGATAACCCCTGCAATCTTAGCCATAATATGAGTAATGGGCGACACACTAGTAATAATCATTTCAATGACTCTTGATGTTTTCTCTTTAGCAATTTCCATTGCGACCTGCGTTGCATAATTGAAAACAATAAAGAACATCAACATTAGTATCGCATACACTAGAACTAAATTAAGTAGTTTTTGACCTTCATTCAATTGTTGATTTTTCTTATCTGATAGGACTTGACTGTCAACCTTACTTTGAGACTGTAATTTTTTCAAATCATTGTTATTGAGATGTAGTTGCGATGCGACTAGTTTTGATTGAATTGATGTCAGTACCCCATTTACTTTTTGCTCTTTTTCTTGTGAGACACTTTCTTTACTGATAATAGTTGCTGATAACTGTTGTTTATCTTTCAGCTTAATGATATAGGCTTCTTTTAGCTTTTCATTTTTTACTTGCTTCTTAGCTTCTTGTTTATTTACCTTCTTAAATGAAGCATCTTCATCAATCACATTTCCTTGTTGCTTAATGGCTTTATATATGGGTTCACTATTCGTTACGATACCGATTTGATCACCGTCACCTTTAAACATATCCATGATTTTATCGGCATTGGATAATGCTATCATTAAAATAATGACAATCGCCATGAAGATGATAAAGGATTTAGATTTCACTTTACTCTTATAAGTAAGGCCGAATGTAGCCCAAAATTTATTCATGTAAATCACCCACCTTATCAATAAAGATGTCTTTCAGAGAAGGCTCTAACATTTGGAATCGACGTACATATCCATGAGAGATGACTTGATGATATACATTTTCTGCAACGGATTCATCTTGTATCGTCACTTTAATATGCCGTTTATTGGTTTCAATATCCAACACACCTTCAATATCTGCTATGTCAGGCATTGATTTATCCGTTTCAATGATAACTTGTTTATAACCATGTGATGCTTTCACGTCATGTATGTCACCTGAAACTACAAGTTCACCATGGTTCAAGATACATACATCATCACATAACTCTTCAACATGTTCCATACGATGAGAACTATAAATAATTGTTGAACCTTGATCATTCAAATCCTTTACGGCTGATTTGAGTAATTCAACATTAACAGGATCTAATCCACTAAAGGGTTCATCTAATATAAGTAATTCAGGTTGGTGCAACATACTTGCTAATAATTGAATTTTTTGTTGATTACCTTTGGATAATGCATCAATGCGCTTATGACGATTTTCTGTAATAGCAAATCGTTTGAGCCAATAATCAATATTTTTCTTAATGTCAGATTTAGACATTCCTTTGAGTGTTGCAAGATATGTTAGTTCATCTTCAACAGTCATTTTGGGATGTAAGCCACGTTCTTCAGGTAAGTACCCAATTCGATTATACATTGATTGATCTATCGCATGGCCATCATATGTAATGTGTCCTTCAGTTGGTTCACTTAATCCTAATATCATTCTAAAGGTAGTTGTCTTACCTGCACCATTACGACCTAAAAAACCAAGCATCTTCCCTTTTTCAAGATGAATAGAAATATCATTGACTGCTGTAAATTGATTGAACTTCTTCGTCACATGATCAATATGTAATGACATGTTTACCCTCCCCAAATCATATTTTTATTATTATTTAATATAACATTATTAGTTCTATTAATGAATTTAGATTTTGCAATATGTCAAACTTTACAATTATTTATGTAAGCACTATCATTAATTTTATCATAGAAGATTAAATTAAAATTAACTTCTTAGAGATAATTAAACAAGACATTAAATTTAAAGGGGATATATAGAATGAGTTATAGTATTGGTATCGATTACGGCACAGCATCTGGTCGTGTCATTTTAGTAAATACATCTGATGGAAAAATTGTTTCAAGTTATGAAGAGACTTATCAACATGGTACCATCGCTGAAGAATTAGGTGGAGAAACCTTACCCCATAATTACTTCTTACAACATGCTGGTGATTATCACCACGTACTAGAAAACGGTGTGAAACACGTTTTAGAAGAAAGCCAAGTTAATAAAGATGAGGTCGTAGGTATTGGTGTTGACTTTACTAGTTGTACAGTCGTCTTTTTAGATGAAAATTTCAAACCATTACATATGAATGAAGACCTAGCAAATCATCCTCATGCCTATGTTAAATTATGGAAACATCATGGCGCTCAAGACGAAGCAACTCAAATGGTTGAAGCCAATGAAAAAGCCAATCAAAATTGGTTAGATTATTATGGCCATAGTGTAAACAGTGAGTGGATGATTCCAAAAATTCTCGAAGTAAAACATAAAGCACCTGAGTTATTAGAACGTGCCCATTATATAATGGAAGCTGGAGATTATATGACGAGCTTACTCGTCAATCAAAATATTCGCTCTAACTGTGGTATAGGATTCAAAGGATTCTATGATGAAGTAAATGGCTTTAATTATGATTTCTTTGAAACTGTAGATCCAGAATTACCACAAATCGTCAAAGATAAATGTGAAGCACCTGTCATTCAAATTGGAGATAGCGCTGGTTCATTATCAGAGTACTATCAAAACTTATGGGGACTATCTTCCAATGTACAGATTTCCCCTTACATGATTGATGCCCACTCTGGCGTTTTAGGTGCAGGTGCAATTGAAAAAGGTGAATTCACACCGGTTATAGGAACAAGCACGTGTCACTTAATGTTAGACCCGAAACAAGAACCTATCCCTTCTATTACAGGTTCAGTTAAAGACGCTATTATTCCTGGGTTATATGCTTATGAAGCGGGTCAAACAGCTGTAGGTGATTTATTCAGTTACTCTGAACGTATGGCACCACAACATATCGTTGAAGAAGCAGCGAAACAAGATAAGAGTGTCTTAGAATATTTAGAGACCCTCGCATCTCAAATTTCTGTTGAAGACCAACACGTGGTTGTCTTAGACTGGCACAACGGTAATAGAAGTATTTTAAGTGATAGCCATTTAACAGGAAGTGTCTTTGGATTAACATTGCAAACACCATTCGAAATGGTTCATCGTGCTTACTTAGAATCTACTGCTTTCGGTACTAAAATGATTATGAAACAATTCGAAGATAATGATATTCCAGTTCATACTGTTTATGCTTCTGGTGGTATTCCTAAGAAAAGTCGATTACTCGTAGACATCTATGCCAACGTATTAAATAAAAAAGTTGTCGTTTTAGAATCATCAAATGCAACAGCATTAGGCGCTGCTATGTTGGGCGCAAATGTGGGTGGTGCATATGATACATTAAGAGAAACCGTACAACACATGAAACAACCTGTATACTATGAAAAACAACCAGATCCAGAAAAAGTAAAACATTATGAAAAACTATTTGATAAATATCAAAAACTACATGATTTATTAGGTCGTGAACATCCAGAACTATCATATATCCACGAAACAGAATAATTGTTATTAAATATAAATAGCTATACTTGTCGTTGATAAAATTGATTCAACGCAAGTATAGCTATTTTTTATGATTTAAGTTTTTTTATTCGATAAGTGATACATAGTGCTGCAATGACAACTACTGCAATTGCCACATAACTCGAAATAGGCACATGCCCCATAATATGTTCAACAATGATATCAATGATACTTACAAACAATAACACGATTAATTGCCATAATGCATTACTTGAATATGCCTTAATTATTCGAGTTCTTTCATATTCATCACTGAAATTATAATTTGGAATCATATTAAGCATACGATCTTGTGTATTAATCTTCTCCATTGCTGGAACAGTGGGTGTGTCAGATATTTTGATACGTTTATCGCTCACGAACATCATAACTATAATCGCAATCATAAAACCTATACTCGAAACTAAATGATCGAACATTTTAATATGAGTTATTAAAGGTACCACTATATTATCAACACATGTTAGATATAGCATAATTAAAATTAAAAAAGGGATATGTTTCATTCTTGTTCTACGATTTAAAAATCGTTTTTCTTTCTCATCATTAACATAAATCATCGGTGTACCTACAAACTCTTCATACATAACTAATCTACACAGGGTCACTATCAGAATCAGTAACCCACCTATTAAAAAAGGCGATAGATAACTTCGATTGATATCAAAAACGATTTCAAAATACCATATTAAAAATATCATCATACATACAACCACACTTACTTTTGCTAAATAAGCACTTATAATTTCATTTTTCAATTCATCTTTAAATGTGAATTTGTTAAAAATAATTAATCACCTTCCCAAAACAAATCATTAAGTGTAACGGATAATACTTTAGCTATGTTTATACATAATTTAAGCGATGGATTATATTTATCATTTTCTATCATATTGATTGTCTGTCTAGATACACCAATGCGCCTAGCTAGCTCCTGTTGAGACATCTTTTGATGTGCTCGATATTGCTTCACTCTATTCAACGCAATCAATCACTTCTTTCAGTTAATATTACTTTAATTATAGACAGTCATTTTTGTAAGTGTCAAATATATATGACACTTACTTTCAAATAAAAGCTAGCATCATTAATGACACTAGCCTTTAAAAATTTAAATTTCATTTGTTGTATTGCGATATAACTTCGCTTTGTCAACTGGATTGTAATTCGGTTCGTTAACCGGTTCGTTCATTTCATATTTAGGACTTGGGCCATATTTGTTGCTTTCCTTCTTACTATCTAAGCAACTCACCACAATATTATAAACACCTAATACGAGACAGATTAAAGCGATAATATAATATGTGATCAATGCGCCTACATTATCTATTAGGCCACTAGCATTAATAACAATATTAAATACATTCAATAATACTCCAATGACAAACGCAATCATTGGAATCAACATTGAACGAGAAGTGTCATGGAAGCGACGTGCTAAAATAGCCAAATTAGGAATAATGGTAGCCAATGAATAAATGAGTATATAAATAGTCCCTATAAATATACAAATAATCCCAACACCTAAAACGCCACTACTTTCATTAAATGCACCTAAGAATAAACTTGGGTAACCAATAATCATAAGTATAATGGCAGGACACATAAAGATTAAATGCCATAATTGCATAAACCAATATTCACTACGTCTAGATCTCCCTTTAAAATTAAAATAATTTGACCAAAATAATTTAAATGATGCTTTAAAACCAACTTTTTCTCTCATGTTAGTGGCTCCCTTCAGATCATCAATTCAATTTATTTTATTACTCTTAATAACTCTGATACATTAATTAAGTAATAATATTGTTTCTATTGTCATTGTATCAAACAACAAGACATTTAAAAATATAAATCAAAAATATTTTAAGAAATTTTAGAATAAATTCTTATAACAAATATTTTTATAGAGGTGCCAAATTTATGGATTTTAGACAACGTAGCACAACGGACATTGCTAAAGCTTTACTCGGTGTTCGTATTATATATCAAGATGATCAACAAACATATACTGGCTATATTGTGGAAACAGAAGCTTATTTAGGTATTAAAGATCGTGCTGCTCACGGATATGGTGGAAAGCGAACACCTAAAGTGACATCTTTATATCAATCAGGTGGTACGATTTATGCACACGTTATGCATACGCATCTACTAATTAACTTTGTGACAAGAGATGCTGGTGTACCTGAAGGTGTGCTTATACGCGCAATTGAACCTGAAGATGGTATTGAAGCTATGAAAATTAATCGTGGCAAAAGTGGGTTTGAAGTAACTAATGGTCCTGGAAAATGGACTAAAGCCTTTAATATTCCACGTTCAATTGATGGCGCTACTTTAAATCAATGTCGCCTTTCTATCGACATCAAACATCGTAAATACCCTAAATCAATTATTGAAAGCGGACGTATAGGCATACCGAATAAAGGCGAATGGACTAACAAACCACTTCGTTACACAGTTAAAGGGAACCCTTATGTTTCTCGAATGAAGAAATCAGACTTCCTAAATCCTGATGACACTTGGAAATAAAATGATAGAGGCCAGAACAACTTCAATTCTGACCTCTAAAATTGACTTTATTGCACGTTGATATCCCCAGAGTCATTAAACATCTCGACGTTATTGTCCCCATTTCCAATTCGATGACGCTTAAATTCTTTGTTATCAAACTTTGATTCTCCTGAATCATTATGTGCAATAAATGTTGTGTTTTTAGGGTGATGTTGATAATTCAAAGTAATATCTCCACTATCGTTCGATACATATAAGGGTTGATCTGGAACACTCTTACTCAATTCTATATCGCCTGAATCATTGTTTACTTTGCCGTTGGTGAATTCAATGTGAGTTGTTGATATATCTCCTGAATCATTGTTTACTTTTAGTTTTCCTAGCTTACTATCTTTCAAGAAAATATCTGATGAATCTACCGTAATATCTGTATTCTTACTTATTATATTGTCGATAGTGACATCACCAGAGTCACCTTTTACAGTTAAATGATCAATCGCTTTTGGAACTGTGATTACTAATTTGTGCTTTGTCATGTAACCAATTCTAAAATTAATATTTGATTGATGGTCTTGATCACTAATATGCCACTTCCCATTTTTCACACTACTATTGACTTTCTTATCTTCGTTGCCTTTTTCTTTAATTGAGAACTTACTACCATGTTTGATTTCAATATCACTTTCATCAACATCTAAGTTAATGCTATTAATACGCTCTTTATAAACTTTATTTAACTTAGTGCCATTGTCTTTCTTTGAAGCTAATGTTTTCCATTCTGAAAAAACGCCTATACCAAAACCAATACTTAAAATTAGTCCAAAAATAAATAACGTTAAGACTAGCTTTTTCATGAATGAACACTTCCTTTCACAATTGAGATATTCCATTTTAAATACATAATCGTTAATTTAAGTATCCAATGACATAAGAAAATGCTAATAGCTAATAGCATTAAACCGACACCAAACATGAAACCACTCATATAAACATCATATAAAATAATAGAATTTACACCTTCAGTAATATATTTAATAATTAAAAATACTGGTGCACTTAAGAGTGTGATTGTAAATACAACTAAAGTAAGCAAAAACATAAATAAAAAGAATGCCGGTACTAATACAATAAAGAAATTAAGTAATCCTAAACCCATGACCGCTAAAATAGCACTCAAAATATTTTTTGCATTCTTTTTCTCATTAACTTTATCAATAGCCAATGAAGCATTTAATTCTTTAGCAATCATCTTAGGATTTCCTAAATGTTTTGCAATCTCTTCTTCAGATTTACCTTCATTTTTACCACTTACAAAATGTGTTTCGTATTCATTATAGATATCCTTTTTCTCATCTTTATCCATATGTTTTAAATGACTTATGAGTTGTTTTAGATAAGTATCTTTATTCATTGCGTTCACTCTCCTCTACAAAGGTATTAACTGCATTTGAAAACATTTGCCATTCTTCTTTCAATAATGCTAATCTTTCTTGACCTTGATCGGTAAGCCGATAATATTTTCTTGCTGGTCCCTCGCTTGATGGTTGATAATACGTCGATAGTTCTCCGTTCTTTACCAATCTTCGTAGCAAAGGATAGACAGTGCCTTCTGCAATCGTCATATAACGAGAAATATTTTGTACTAAAGAATAACCGTACTGATCTTCTCGTTTAATGATAAGTAAGACTATCAGTTCTAATGCACCCTTTTTAAACTGTGTGTTCATAGTTAAACCTCCATAGTGTAATAATCAGTACTGAACATTACACAGTAGTTAGTATCTATAATATAACACCCGCTACTGTACATTGCAAGGTACTAGATAATAATTACTTACGAATAATCATATTCTCTTCTTCCACACTTTTAAATTAATAAAGATAAAAACTTTTTTAGATTAATGAGTAATAGCCATAAATATAATTGGTATTAATTTCAAAACTAGATTTATTGTGCACACATATGTATAATGGATATTGTGGCTTTTTATAACGATTACATATTTTAATTGAATAGCACATAAACATAGGTTTTGGGATAACTTCTAAGGGGGAGTTAAAATGATTGAATTAGATGCTATTACCACACTGTGTTTAGCATGTATTTTATATCTTATTGGTCAAACGATCATTAATCATGTCTCGATTTTAAGAAGAATTTGTATTCCAGCACCAGTAATTGGTGGTTTAATTTTTGCTATTTTAGTAGCTGTCTTAGATTCATTTAATATTGTGAAAATTAAATTAGATGCCTCATTTATACAGGATTTCTTTATGTTGGCATTCTTCACAACAATCGGACTCGGTGCATCTCTTAAACTATTTAAAGTTGGCGGAAAGGTCATGCTATTGTACTTTATGTTCTGTGGTATTATGGCATTCTGTCAAAATGTAATTGGTATTTCATTAGCGAAGTTATTAAATATCAAACCTTTACTAGGTTTAACTGCAGGGTCAATGTCAATGGAAGGTGGTCATGGTAATGCGGCCGCTTATGGTAAAACCATTCAAGATATGGGGATTGATTCCGCTGTCACAGCCGCCCTTGCAGCCGCAACATTAGGCTTAGTATTTGGTGGTTTAATTGGTGGACCAGTTGTTAAGTTCTTAATTAAACGTTATAACCTAAAACCTGAACATAGTGACGATTCATTTAAGAATTATGGTGAAGTTGAATATAATCAATCACTTCATGAAAAATATAAACCTACTCAAATTTTCTTTATACAGTTCACGATTTTAGTTTTCTGTATGGCACTTGGTACATATATTGGAAATACATTTACTGATTTAACTAACGTTAATATACCAATGTATGTAGGTTCAATGTTTGTCGCAGTATTCGTGCGTAATATTTCTGAAGCTGCTGGTTTCAACATTGTTGACCTAAAAATTAACGAACAAATTGGAGATATTTCGCTAGGTATCTTCTTATCATTAGCTTTAATGAGCATTCAGCTAACTGAAATTTACTCATTAGCTTTACCATTAATCATTATCGTTCTTGTACAAGTTGTATTTATGATCTTGTTCTCTATTTTCGTTCTATTTAGAGGTTTAGGAAAAGATTATGATGCAGCAGTAATGGTCGGTGGATTTATAGGTCATGGTTTAGGTGCTACACCTAATGCAATGGCGAATTTAGATGTAATTACTAAAAAATATGGCAATTCTCCAAAAGCCTATTTAGTTGTCCCTATTGTCGGTGCTTTCTTAATCGACTTAATAGGTGTCATCATTGTTATGGGCTTCATACAATTTTTCCAATAATAAAATACCCGTACGCAAGACATGCTCATGTCTTACGTACGGGCTTATTTAATTTGATTCAGTTAACCTCTTTGGATATCTAAACCACGTTGCTCAATCCAAGATAACAATTCAGTATTAAATATCATATCTTTATGGGTTAATTCATTGATATCTTTAGCATCTAGCATTGTCATTATTTTCTTCATATGATCTAAAAATGATTCAACGTATTCAATCGTTTGTGTTATACCGGCCTGCTCAACTTGATTTAAGAACGGACGCGACATACCTACTGCTTTCGCACCTAGCGCTAAACATTTCACAGCATCTAATGGGGTACGTAAACCTCCACTCGCAAAGACATTCAGTTTATCTTGAAAATCAGAACTTTCTAATAGTGATTCAACTGTTGATTGTCCCCAATTAGATAAATAGTCCATATCTTTATTTGAACGTCTCTCGTTTTCAATATCTACGAAATTGGTTCCACCACGTCCACTGACATCGACGTATGTAACACCAACGTTAAGCAGTGATTTATATGTCTCTTTACTCATACCAAATCCTACTTCTTTCACAATCACTGGTACATTTACTGCTTTAACAATTGCTTCGATATTTTCCATCCAATTAGCAAACTCACGATTACCTTCAGGCATCACTAATTCTTGTGGTGAGTTAACATGAATCTGTAGTGCCTGTGCATCTAATAATTCAACAGCTTTAACTGCTTTGTCTACAGGTACATCAGCACCAACATTACTAAAGATAACACCGTCTGGATTCGTTTCTCGAACAATCGTAAATGATTCTGCCATTTTAGGGTTTCGTAATGCAGCATGTGTTGAGCCTACCGCCATTGCAAGCCCCGTTTCACGTGCAACAATCGCTAATTTTTCATTAATTTGTTTTGTCCATTCACTACCACCCGTCATGGCATTAATATAAACTGGGTATTTCATATTAAACTCGGACGTCTTAGTTGTTAAATCTACATCATCTACATCAATATTTGGAATCGAATGATGAACAAACCTCACTTTATCAAAATCAGATAATGTAGCATCATGTTGAGCCATCGCTATTTCAACATGTTCATTTTTTCTTTGCTCTCTCTGAAAGTCACTCATTACTATACCGCCTTTTCCAAATGATTCATTTTATAATTACAAGGTTTAAAACCATTTTTTTCTTTTGAAGAAGATAATTAAAATAATTGATATGATTAGCATGACAAATAGACAAATAAAGTAGCCATAATGCCAATTTAATTCTGGCATTTACGCAAAGTTCATGCCGTAGATACCTGCAATAAAAGTTAAAGGTGAAAATATTACAGATACTAATGTTAAGATTTGCATAATATTATTCATTCTAAATGAAGTATAGGATTCGTAATTTTCACGTATTTCATTTGTCATTTCTTGAGATGTACGAATTACATTACGTTGTTTAATTAAATGGTCATCAATATGTTGTATGTACATAGAATGCTTTGTATCGATAATTAACTTACCTTCACTTTTAATCGTATCTACCAATTCTTGCATTGGGAATAACACTCGCTTTATTTTAATCAAATCAGAACGTAGTTGGAATACATTATCCATTACGCTTTTACTATAGCGATCATCTACATGTCTGTCCTCAAATGTATATACCTTATCTTCAATGTCATAAACAAAATTAAAATATTTATCTACCATGCTATCTAATATATGTATCACTATATCCGCACAGTCCAAATCAGAAACATGATGTTTTTGATT
This sequence comes from Staphylococcus sp. KUGN1, assembly GCF_045984185.1. Lineage (NCBI taxonomy): Bacteria > Bacillati > Bacillota > Bacilli > Caryophanales > Staphylococcaceae > Staphylococcus > Staphylococcus sp. KUGN1. The sequence goes on from NZ_JBJQIL010000002.1 coordinate 159,034, forward strand.
ATCTTGAACTACTTTTTTAAGTGATTCAAAGCGTTTATGATGATATGTTACCAATGTATTACCTTGCAAGAAAACATTTAAAGCAATAGCAGCATAATCATGTGTTAATATACTGTGAAAAACAATATATTGATAGTCTTCATATGCCTTGTATTTCGCACGAGGAATGCCATTAATCGCATCATCGATTTCTAAATAGTTAAAGTCAAAATGATTTCTTAAAAATTCATTTTCTTTCTCTGTAGCATCTTCAAAATCATACCAAACAATTGTCGCTTTACTTGGAACATCTTCTATGCGACTCACCTCAGTTAAAGGTTGGGTAGTTGTTTGGTATCGAATGGTCATCGTCATCTCTTTACCCCCTGATAAGCAATTTTTTTTTATTTTATCATGAATTGAATTACGTGTATGTCTTAATTTAATTTAGTAAAATAAGTATCAAGCAAACAATAAAGGAGTAATAGTCATGTCTCAAACATTTACTGTAAGTAAAACAGTGACAGAAGATTTTATCGATCACAATAATCATATGCATGATGCATACTATAATATCATTTTTAGTGATGTCATTGATGATTTTAATTATAGTCACGGTCTTTCTTTAGATGAACGTGCACAATATGAATACACAACATTTACAATTGAAGAACATACTAGCTTTTTATCAGAACTAACATTAAATGAACAATATTACGTTGAATTATATATTTATGATTACGATTATAAACGCGTTCATTTCTTTTTAAGAATGATTCGTCAAGATGGTGAAGTTGCTGCAACCAATGAAGTCATGATGATGGGAATCGACCAAAACAAGCGCCGTTCTGCCGCGTTTCCAGAAGATTATTATCAACAAATTGAGCGCTATGCTCAACAAGAACAACAAACAATTGAATGGCCTAAGCAATTAGGCCATCGTATTGGTATTCCTCATAAGGGGGATCAATCATGAGTGAATCTATCCGCTATACCATCCAAAACGAATTACTAGATTTGTATGATGATGTCAAAGTAGGACTAAGTGACTTAAACGAACAAAAAGCGTTGACTATCAATGGTCCTGCTTCCAAGTTATTCAAACGTGCGACACGTATGAGTTTTATACAAGGACAAAAACAAGCCATAGATGAAATGAATCAATTACTTGAAACATATGACGAAGATGAACAATTCCTTGAACACTATAATCAATTAGCAAGTCGTATAAGAAATGATAATATTGAAAAAGTCTTTTCATTTAGTAATTTGACTGATATTCCGAGTCACTTTGAGGAAACAATAGCTGATCTTTACTTTTCAAAGGGACAAAATTTCATTATCAAACATATCAATTCTATTATGGAATAAACAAAAACGATGAACAACATAGATTGTTGCTCATCGTTTTTCTTATATTAATTATTATTAAGTGCTTTGGTAATTTGTTTAATCACTTTATGTGATTCTCGTATTGGATACAGTGGGAAATCATGAACCATTCTTGGATATTCATAGAACGTAATTTCTTGACCCATCATTTCTAATTTTTCTTTAAATAAATGCATATCTGGATTAATCATTTCTCTTCCACCACCAAACATATAAACAGGTGGTAAGCCTTCTATTGGACCATATATTGGAGATACACGTTTATCTATGAGAGGCACACCTTCTGCCCAACGTTTCATAATCTCATTGACACCGAAACGACTAATTAATATATCTTTCCCTAAAAGTTCATCTGTGATGTCTTTGTTTGATAATGTAGCATCTAATAATGGTGAAATTAAATATAATTGGCGTGGTACTGGTTCATTATTTTCGATGAGCGTTTGAACTAAATTCAATGCCAGTGCGCCACCAGATCCATCACCCATCACAATAATATGTTCAGCACCTACTTCATCCACGAGTTGATTATAGACATCTCTCACTGCTTTTTCTGAATCTTCAATATGATAGTCTGGTGCTTTAGGATAAATAGGTAACACCACTTCATGTATGGTAGATAATGTTAACTTATCAATAAATCTCCAATGAAATGGTGAAGGTTGTAACGTATTATAACCACCATGTAAATACAATATTTTTCTTTTTGACTCGTGTCTAAAGTTAAATCTAAATACCTGCATATCCCCTAACATCAGTTTATCTAAATTCGCTTTAACATTTAGTGTAGAGGGTTGTTTATGTTTTTTTTCATTTTCAATTTGTCTTTTTTCAAAAAACTTATCCACTGCTTCATCATTGTCGAAAAATATTGAACGATTGTGCAGAATATACTTGTTTACCACTCGGTTCATGAATCGATTCTTCATAAATAACTAAACCTACCTCTTTGCAATTTTTAATATTAAAAAACAATTTGATTAAAAACCTACATTCGTAACTTAAAAAGGGATATAATTTAAAGTATATTTTAATTTAGTCATGAATTTCATTTTATAAATTGTCTAATTTTTATTGTCTTTGATTATTCATTATTATAACAAAATAAGACTGGAAATGATAAATAAAGATATGACTATTTTCAAGGAGGCAGCATTATGACTAATCAACAAAGAAGATTAGAAAACTTTGATGATGCATTTCAAAATGAACCAATGCATCGCGGTAAACAATATGGTAAGAAAAAACGCGCTTGGGTAAGTATGATCATTCAATTTATCGTACTTGTACTAACAGCAATTACAGGTTATAGCATGTACAATCAACCAATCTTTAACATTGTATTTGCTAAACAAACCATCGATTTCCATCAACTTAAAAATTTCCAAGATACTGTAACTCAAGTTGGTAATATTAATATCAATTTAGGTAATATAGACCAACTACAACAATCCATTGACCGCTTATTATTGGTCTTTTACGCCTTTTTCGCTTTATGTATTATTAGTATGATTTTATCTATATTAACGATTATCTTTAATCGAAGTGCTTTAAAAGTTATTAACATGTTATTCTTGGCTATTATGTTAGTTATTACAATGTATTTTAGTTATATTATTCATACCTTAGCTGAAAAAATAGCAGATTCATTTAAACAATATTATTTATCAGTATCACCGGATCAAGTTGTGACTGAAGCTGATGCCATCCATAATGCGTTAATTTTATTAGCATGCAGTATTGGATTGTTAATCATTAGTTTATTCTTTAGAAATAGAAGAATTCGTATTAAATAATTATAAAGTGCCATTGGAGCCATCTGATTAGATGTGTACCCCGATAGCACTTTTTATTTTAAAATCTTTAAAATACTACTATAACAAACTTCGTTTCCCTTTTCGGTTCGCCTTAGTTTTCCTAAGGCATAAGTGGGAGTGGGACAGAAATAATATTTTCTTAAAATTTATTTCGTTGTCCCACCCCGGCAAGGTTGACTAGAAATGAAAAAGCTTGGTACAAGCGTATCTTCATTTCAGTCAACTACTGCCTAAATATGAATGTAACTTGAAATATAAATTTATGTCCCAGCCTGACTAAAAAATGGGATCGATATCGAAGTCGACACCGATCCCATAAAAATCATGCCCCCACAACACAATTTTTATCATCTTCTTTTTATTACTTTTATTCATTAAGTCATGTCTTAATCAATTTGTCTTAGTCTTCTGCTCTTGATTTAGCGGCTGATGCATCTGCTTTTTTCTTACTTTGTAAGAAGAAACTTAAAATAAGTGCTACTAAACTTATAATAGTTGCAATGATGAATGCATCGTTTATACCTTCTACAGAAGCTAATTTGTTTACATATTGTAATAACACTTTCATGGCACCTTGTTCGCCACCAAATTGTTGTGCTAATTCACGCATATGGTCTTGAACCATTGGATTAGTTTTATCCAATTCTTCACCAAATGCAGCAACATGATTTGTTGTTTGTGTAGTCATTACAGTAACAAGAATTGCAGTACCAATTGAACCTGCTAATTGTCTCATCGTATTTACAAATGCGTTACCATGAGAAATTAAACGCGCTGGTAATGCGTTCATACCTGCAGTCATGATAGGCATCATGATAAATGCCATACCAAATGAACGTAAAACATAAATACCCATGATTGATAAGTATGGTGTATCCATATTTAATTTAGTTAATTCCCAAGTTGCGTATGTCATAACGCCAATACCAAAAATAGCTAATGGTTTAATACCAATCGTATCAAGTAATTTACCTGCAATAGGACCTAAGGCACCCATTACTAATGCACCCGGAAGCATTAATAGACCTGAATCTAACGCTGAGAAACCACGTAGATTTTGTAAATAGATTGGTAAAAGAATCATACCACCATATAAACTCATCATAACAATCATGTTTATCACTGTTGTTAGTGTATATGTTGGGTATTTTAAAACTTCTAAATTTAACATTGGTGCTTTCATTCTTAATTCTCTAATAACAAATAAGGTAATGAAAATAATACCAATGATAAACATTGAAACAATTTCAGTTGAACCCCAACCTTTATTACCAGCTTCAGAGAAACCATATAATAAAGCGCCGAACCCAATTGTACTGTAAATAATACCAGGTACATCGGCTTTAGGATTCGTTGTTCTTTGGTACAGTCTAAACCAGAAGAAACCAACTGCAATTGCAACAAGTCCGATAAAGAACATACCGTAGAACATTAAGTTCCAGTCATAATTTTGTACAATATAACCAGATAATGTTGGTCCGATTGCTGGTGCTAAAATCATGGCAATACCCATTGTTCCCATTGCTACACCACGTTTTTCTGGAGGGAAAATCGTAACAATAACATTAGAACCTAATGGCATTAAGATACCAGCACCGATAGCTTGTAAAACACGTCCTGTCATCATTATCGGGAAGTTCATTGAAATCGCACATATCAATGAACCAAATGTAAAGAGTACTAAACCTATAATAAATAGCTTTCTATAAGAATATTTATTAAATAGGAAAGCACTTATTGGTATTAAAATACCGTTAACTAACATAAATCCTGTCATTAACCATTGACCAGTTGATGCAGAAATATTAAATTCAGTATTAATTTTAGGTAAGGCAACATTTAATAAAGTTTGGTTTAAAATAGCAATAAACATACCAAATAACATTGCCGCTAAAATCTTACCTCTTGTGATACCTTTACCGAAGATAAAATCAGACTGTTGATTTTTAATCTTCTCATTAACTCTAGCCTCTTCTGAGTTAGGGTTGATTGGTTTGTGAACTTCGTCAACTTCATTCTCCACATCTGATTTATGAGAAGTGTCTTCAGAGCGACGTAACGTCCCTTGTTCATTCTTTATAGAATCATCCGATTCATTTATAGATTCGAAATGATGTTTTCTTTTATCATCTTCAATGTGATTAGAAGTAGAACTAAAATCATTTGGAGATGATGTTTGTGACTCAGATTTTTCTAAATCACTTGCTTTAAATTTAGATTGATATGATTGACTCTCAGAACCTTTTGTTGAGCGTTGTTCCACTTTTTGATTTTTAGATTTTTTCTTACTTTTAACGATGAAGAAATTAATCAAACCAAGAAGTATGAGCGCGATTAAAATATAAACAATAATGAAGGTCGTTGTCATTTAATGACCCCCTTAATTTTTATGAATTTTGACTTCAGCGTTCATACCTGGAACAACATTTTTAGATGGTTCAGAATCTAGAGAAATTCTAACTGGTACAACTTGTGATACTTTAGTGTAGTTACCATCACTATTAGATGAAGGCATTAATGAGAAGCTAGCTGCTGTAGCATCACCGATTTGATCGACTTTACCACTTACAGTTGCTTTTTGTCCGTCGATATCAACATCAACGTCATTACCTTTTTCAATATCAGCAACGTCTTTTTCATCAACGTTAGCAGTAATATATAAATCATCTAAATTGTACGCATAAGCGATTGGGTTCCCAGCTTGAGCCATTGAACCTTCCATACCATCTGTTTTAACGATTGTGCCGTCTTTAGGCATTTTGATGCTCATCTCTTTAGATTGACCACCTTCGCCTTGAGCTACAACTTCAGCAACTTTATCGCCTTTTTTAAGTTTCTCACCTTGTTTAACGTCAAGTGATTTAATTTCACCTGAAGCAGGGCTTGCTATTTTCATTTGATCGCCATCTACTTTGGCGTTATCAGTACTAACATAGCTCGTTGCATTGTTCCAGAAGTAGAAACCGACTACTCCGATAACAATCAACACAATGATAGTAATGATATTAATTAATACCATTTTCTTCATGAATATATCCTCCTATTTGCTTTTAAAATTCACTTTATCTATTATAGATACATGTAGATAAAAATAACACCGACACTTTAAAAAAATGTGTCGGATTGATAACTAAGGTGACTGCTTATGAAACGAAGAGCTAAATTTAAAATTATTCAAAGTATGATAGATTTATTAGATGAATACCCATTCGACGAAATAACGATTAAAATGATCTGTGCTTATAGTGGCGTTAATCGCTCTACTTTTTATGATCATTACAAAGATAAATATGATTTATTAGAACAAATTCAAAATTATCATTTATCTAAATATTTGAAATTACTCAAGTCTTTATATAACAACTTTGAAAGTGTGCGTGTCGATAAAACTAAGTTATATAAATTCTTTTTAATTGTTACGAAATATATTAAACGTAAAGAAGCATTCTATCGAGCTATATTTATTACATATCCTAATAAAGGATTAGCAATGGAATATTTTAACGCTACTAAAGTTGCTTATGAAAATGTGATTGAAGATTATCCAAATTCAATTCAAAATAAATCATTGTTCATCACCTATTCTATCGGTGGACAAGTTGGTGTCATATTTTATTGGTTACGCAATGGTTGCAAAGAGTCTCCAGAAGTAATTGCTGAAAACCTATTAGCAAATACAATTAAATTACAAAGATAATCAAATTAAGCCAGAAAATGAGCATATATAACTCATTTTCTGGCTATTTTTTGTATCGTTACTCAAACCAATTATGATGTTCGACGTTGTAGTCTCGTATAAATAGTCTGTAAAATAATCATAATTACTGCTGTTATACTAATAATCACAACATAAGGTGTTACATTATGTTCGCCCATGACATTAACTAATGAAGACATAAGTCCTCCTAATAGAAATTGTACCAATCCTAATAAACTGGAAGCACTGCCTCGCCCTTTTGTACTTTCATCCATAGCAATTGAAAAGCCTAAACTTGCGACTGCTGTAACCGGTGCAACTAAGACAATAAATCCAATGACTAATATCCAAAAACTCAAATGATTAAGCAGTGTCATAGCTACAATCACAACGCCAAGTACTTGAATATATGTCACAATTTTTAACAATTGTCGTCTCTCTATTCGATCGACAAGTACACCCACTAATTGACTTGAAATAATTAAAGTAATGCCAATCGCTGCAAACAGAATACTAAATTGTAACGCTGACATGCCATATATTTTTTGAATAATAAAAGGTGATGCTGAGATATAGGTAAATAACATAATAAATGAAAATCCTTGAATTAACATTGGTAATACAAATTTAGGTGTCGCTAATAGATGTTTAAAGTTTTTAAACATTTCTTTAATGCCGTTACTATCTTTTTCATCTTCCTGTAAAGACTCAGGAACTTTGGTTAGAGAACCAATAACCATTAATATGCCAAATACAGTTAATATAATAAATACCATTCTCCAAACGGCGAAGCTTAAAATAATACCACCAATTGCTGGAGCAATAACTGGTGCAACACCGTTTACTAACATGAGTAATGATAAAAATTTTGTTAACTCCTTACCTTTATACATATCACTGGCAATAGCTCTTGAAATAACGGAAGCTGCCCCACCTGTTACACCTTGAATAAAGCGTAACGCAATCATTACTTCGATATTAGTAACAAAGACAATACCTAAACTTGCTAATGTATAAATGAACATGGATATCCATAACGGTTTCTTTCTTCCGGTCGCGTCTGATATAGGACCAGCAAATAAGTTTCCTAACGCTAACCCAATCATAAATAATGATAATGTGAGTTGTGCATTTGACGTTGTTGTATGGAAGTCATTTTTAATTTCTGGTAATCCCGGTAAAAACATATCTATAGATAATGCACCAATTGCTGTAAGTGCACCTAAGATGATTACAAATATAGGGGATTGCTTTTTCGATTGTACCTTCTGATTCATTTCTGAAACCACCTTAATATTTATTTAGTAAATGGCTAGATTTTTACATATATCAATATATTACGCTATACATTCTATTTTATGCAATTGAATATTTTTCTCCCTACATATAAAAATAGGACGCAGGTCAGTGTTCGTTATTTAAAATAAGATCACATGTCCTACGCCCATCATTACTATTTATTCGTTAGATTCTTTAATTAAATTAAAATCATTACCTTTGGATGTTTCTTCTAATTCATAATCTTTATTAATCAATTGACCATTTTCATTTATTTGTTGGATCGTCGCTTTCACTTTATCTCCACTTTGACTTGCACTTATGACTTGATTTGTTTGAAATGATACTAATTGATTATTCTCTAATTGATGTTTCATGGTGTCATATAATGAAGTGTTTTTCTTAAAGTAACTTGATATTAAATCAAAGTTATTTTCATTCATTGCTGAATTTAATGCCAATGAGTACCCACTAAAAAATTGAGTGAGTTTGTTTTTCAAACTATTTTCTTCTTTTTCTTTTTTAGCAACATATTTATCAATTTCATCACTGTCGAAATCTAATGTGATTGTCGTATTATCTTTAAGTTTTGAAGCTTTAATGGTCTTAGTTTCTGATTCGAAAGTTTTATCTTTAGCTGAACCTTCAGCAGATACTGTGATATCTTTATTCTTAGGATATGGACCATACTCTTTAGAATTTGAATATGATAACGTACGATCATTAATAATCACTTTTTTTGATTTATCAGTAAGTTTAGATGCACCTTTTAATTTAATGTTGAGATGTGCTTCATCAAAATCTTCAGTCACATTGACGGTCTCACTATTTGTAGCTTTAAAATCAAAGTCAAGTTTCCCACTAAACACACCATTCTTCGTTTCTTTAGTAGCATCAATACTATAATTACCTGGAATATAATGGCCTAATGGCGTTGTTTTATCCGCTTCTGCAATTACTTTTTTACGTTTACCACCGGATTTAAATTCATATTTTGTATCTACTTTCGGTTTGACAACCGGTTGTTTCGTCGGCGCATTAAAACTCATATTATCAAATATAAGATATCGTGTCCCATTTTTACTCACGCGTAACACATCTTGACCATCCCTTGTTTGAATATAAGATGCCACGCTAGAATGGCTTTTATTTAATTTATCAACTGTATTTCTGACATCTCTAATAAAGTTTTTAATTCCTACTTCTTTTTTTATATATTTAATATATGCCGAAGCTTCATCAGGATCTACCTTATTATCTTTAGTACTGAGTAATGTAGCCACTTTTTGATTATCGTCATTGTCTATCGCATTGACTAAAATTTTTGTTTGAGCATTAGGTGAATTAAAATTTCTTAATAGGAAAAATAAAATGACCAATAAGATGATAATAAAAAATATAATCGCAACTGGTACAATCTTTCTAATCTTTATATTTGTCGTTTTATTTGAAGATTGATTTGTGCTGTTTTCATGTTGTTCGCTATTACTTTGCTTACTTTTATTCTTTGTTTCTTTTTTTATTGACTGGCCACAATTTTGACAAGTGTGTGCATCCTTATCCACAGAAGCACCACACTGAGGGCACTGTTTCATCTTATCACCTCTACTCAATTTCCAAACACTCGTCAGTTTAAAAAATATTTCACATCTACAATTTATATCTATTGTTAAAAACGATTAATTTATTATTAATTTCAATAATTCAATCAATATACATTCTATTATTACAGATAATTTCATTATATAACTAAATGATTTCCAACAACATACATATTTAGTCTTATGACTCATCTATTATCAAATTATATTCCTAAAACTTCTATTATGTATAGTGTTTATTTAATGATATTTACGATAATTTAGAGCTGTAATTTGTCATTCGATAATTAATAACTTCTAAGACATGTCTAACTTGATCTAAATCTTCGGAAGAGAAATCTTTTGTAAAATCCATTGCGATATCATTAATCAATGTTTTACGCTTCTCCATGTAAGACTTGCCTATTTTAGATAAAGTTATAAACTTAAGCCTTTGATCGATATTAGCATTGGGCTTTTCTAGAACAACTAATCCTGCATCTAATAATTTACTAATTCTTCTGCTTACCGCTGCTTTATTAACACCTTGTTTTTCTGTAATTTGACTTATTGTCATCGATTCATTATTAAGCATTGCTAAAACATTGGATTGTTCGACGGAAATGCCGTATTCATTTTGTAAATCTTTCAACAATTTAGCAGTTAAAGTATTTACATTATTGATAAACATTTCTAAAAATGCGATATGATCTTCTAATTGTCTAGTCATATATATCTCCTCAAGACCGTGTTGATTTATATAAATTATTTATTTTTCATCCTATAAATGATATCAAGAAAAATTATAAAATGAAACCTTTAAAACAGTTTTATCACAATAACTTTTGAGTTGCTTATTTATTTACTATCAACTACATTTATATATACATACAATATTGAGGTGCGCGCGCATGATTCCTTTGATTTTAACATTACTTATCATCATGATTGTCTTGTCATTATTAATTAACCAGTACGTCACTTTGAGTGTGACAGGATTTATTTCTACTATTATATTAGGTTTCTTAAATTTAATATTTCATCTCATTACGTATAGCATTCCATATGAATTGATGGTGCTTATGCTTATTTTAATCTCATTTTGTTTATTTAAACACCATGCTATTTTGTTTAATTCGCGTGGTCGTCAATTTATTAAACAAATGGGTTTGAGCGTCATGCGCTTAACATTATTTATAAGTGCTTGTTTCTATATTAGCTTGTCACCGTTACTTATTATTAATGGCATTGCATTATGGCTATGTTTGATTGGATTTACAACATTATTTGCATTTCTTTGTTATCTCATATGGTCATCTGTCTTTGGTTCACGTCATTTCAATCAATCAGTGGATTTAATTATTGTATTAGGGGCAGGTATATTTACTGAAGAAGTGACACCAATGTTAAAAGAACGATTAAACCGTGCACTTGAAATTTATCATCATTCTGAACATAAGCCTCAACTACTTGTATCAGGCGGACAGGGGCCAGATGAACCTATACCAGAGTCAATCGCAATGCAACGATATTTGATTAAACAAGGCGTCCCTAATGACAATATTTTATTAGAACAACAATCTACTAATACACACACAAACTTTGTATACTCTAAAGAAATTATTCTTCAATATTTCAACAATATGCCAAAGATGGTATGTGTCACAAGTCAGTTTCATATATTGCGAGCACTCAAGTTAGCCCAAAATTTAGATATTCCAACCTATGGTGTTGGCAGTCATACGCCCTATCATTTCTTCCATATTTCTTTAATTAGAGACTTTTTAGGCGTGATGTATCAATACCGATTACTTTTAACGATATATTTTGCACTCACATTTTGGATAAGTATCATCATTTTATGGATAAAATAAAAAGTGTCTTGTATACGCTACATTCTTACGTACATAAGACACTTTTTTATAAATGTTCTATCAATTGATATACTTTGCAATCTTGCCATCTTCAAGGTAAATGACTTTATCAGCATATTCAAACAATCGTTGGTCATGTGTGACCATAATGCCACACATATCATTATTTATAATTTCCTTTTTAATCATTTTTACTACGGATAATGCTCGTTTAGCATCTAAACTAGCTGTTGGTTCATCTGCTAATAACAGTTTAGGATCATTCATCAATGCTCTCATAATCGCAACTCTTTGCTTTTGTCCACCCGATAACATATGAGGAAAGGCATTTAATTTGTCTGATAATCCAATGTCCGTTAATAACTTAGACGCTCGTTGATAAGCTTCCTTTTTAGACATTCCTGCTTCTCTTCCTACAATTGTAAGTTGATCCATCACTGATAAATAAGGCACTAAATGAGATGATTGGAATATAAATCCAATATCCGTTAAACGACGTTCAGTATTACGTCGAGTATTTGAAAATAATGGCTCTCCTGGGTAATTAATCTCTCCTTTTGTTTGGGAAAGTATACCACCTAGAATGGATAATAAAGTAGATTTTCCTGAACCTGAAGCACCAGAAAGTATAACAAACTCTCCTGGTTCAATTGTGATATCAATATTTTTCAATACCTTTGTTTCAGTATCTCCTTTACCAAATGTTTTCACAATATGATTAACTTGTAATGACACTATTCTCCACCTCCTATTGCTTCTATTGGATCAACCTTAACAACTTTAATAAATGATAATAATGCGCCGACTATAGCAACGATAATAAAAATACCAATCACTAAAATATAATTTATTGTATTTAAATGAAATGGCATGGTCACAGGTAAAATCATAGCAATACCAGCAATTATACCGACTGAAATGACTACGGATAATAATGTCACTATTAGAATTTGAAGTAATAAAGAAGTCAGTAAATGTCTTGTTTTGATTCCTATTGCTTTTAAAATGCCAATTTCTGATACTTTTTGAATGGTCATGACATAAAAGAAAGCACTCAGTACGATTGCTGTAATAACGAACAGACTCATCACCATCATTTTTAAAGGTGCTTGTTCAGCTTGATAACTTGCGATGTTTGCTTTCAATTCATCGGTACTCGTCACTTTGATTCCTGGAATATCGTTTATTTGCTTTTCTTCCTGTTGAGATAGTGTGTTAACAGGATAAAATAACGCATATTGTCTATTAATATCCTGGAACCCCTTTTGATCCATCAATACGATAGAGCTATGTGCATACATTGCATCATCAAGAATACCTGTGACTTTATATGTTTGTTGATGGTGCTTGAACTGAATAACATCCCCTATTTTAATACCTTCACCTGTCAGTTTTTGATTTACTGCAATTTGATTCTTCTTTGTAGGTAGTTGTCCTTCCTTCAAATCAAATTGCTGTTCTTGTGGAGAATACATTGTGAGTACATCTTCATCATTATTACCAGCCACTTCTAAACTTTGTATATTCATTTGAGTTGACTTTATATTAATCAACTTATTAATTTTCATTTGCTGTTTTGATGATAGATGAGATTTTTCAATCTGAGGTTCTTTCATATCTTGAGTAATATAATGTGTTGATTTAAATTGATCGAACATAGACACATTTTCTCTAGCTAGTCCTTGTGCTAAACCACTAATAAATAACACCATTAAGCTTAATAAGACAATGATTAACATGATTAATACATATCTAAACTTATAAAATTTAATTTCATTCCATGCTAATTTCATTCATACTCGCTCCTAAACTATGTTTGTTGATAGTTGTATCATAAGAAACATTTGTGAACTGAATGTGAACTCAAGCATACATTGTTTTCTAAAATTTATTCATTGTATAATAAAGGAAAAAAGGAGTGTGGATATGAATCGTTGCCTTATTGTAGATGATGATCCTAAAATATTAAATTACGTTGTAACACATTTAGAAAAAGAACATTTCTATACATATACCCATACAAATGGTGAAGAAGCACTTCATTTTCTTGATAATCATCCAGTCGATATTGCAATCGTGGATATTATGATGCATGAGATGGATGGATTTGAATTATGTCATATGATTAAAGAAGTTTATGATTTACCAGTGATTATGTTAACGGCGAGAGATGCACTTAGTGATAAAGAACGTGCATTTATAAGTGGGACGGATGATTATTTAACTAAGCCTTTTGAAGTTAAAGAGTTGATCTATCGTATTAAGGCTGTCTTACGTCGTTACCACATCCATGCGGATGAAACATTAACGATTGGGAATTTAACGTTACATCAAGCTTATATGGAAGTAGTAGTAAATGGTAAAACGATGACATTACCTAACAAAGAATTTCAACTTTTATTTCTATTAGCTTCAAATGAAAAGCAAATATTTTCTAGGACACATCTTATCGAAAAAATATGGGGTTATGATTACGAAGGTGATGAAAGAACTATTGACGTACATATAAAACGATTGCGACAACGATTGCAGCAACTAGATTCAGACGTGACAATTAAAACAGTACGTGGTCAAGGTTATAAGGTAGAACATCATGTTTAAAACGTTATATATCAGAATCGCTGTCTATACTATTACTGTCATATTATTCAGTGCCTTTATTAGTTTTATTTTGACAAATATCTATTACCATTTTAATTTAAAGGCGTCTAATGATGCGAAAATCATGACAATGTTAAAAGAATCAAGAGATTTTGAAAGTTACAATAATAATCAACTTAATCATTACTTTAAACATCTTGGTCAGATGAATTATCAAATTATGACAGTTGATCAGGATGGTAAGAAAACATTCTATGGTGCAAAATTTAGAAAAGACAACTTATCACAACGTCATATTAAAAGTGTCTTAAATGGCAACGAATATCACGGTATTAAAAATAAGCCTTTCGAACTTTTTGTAACAGGCTTTTTCGATAATGAAACGGATAACACTGTAGGTTTACAATTTAAAAATCATCACGAAAACGTCGCTGTCTTTATGCGTCCTGATATTGGTGAAACATTTAGTGAGTTTAGATTATTTTTAGCAGTACTCTTAACTTTATTATTATTAATCTCTATTTCACTTGTCATCGCTTCAACCTATGCCATTGTTAGGCCTGTTAAACAATTAAAACAAGGTACAGAAAGATTAATGAATGGGGACTTTAACACTCCTATCAAACAGACCCGTCAAGATGAAATAGGCACACTACAATATCGCTTTGATATGATGCGTCAATCTTTAAAGCAAGTTGATGAAATGCGACAACATTTTGTTCAGAATGTATCACATGAAATTAAAACACCACTCACACACATTAGACAATCATTAGTCGATTTAGAACGCGCTAAAAGTCAAAACGAACGTCAACAAAGTATTAATCATATCTATCAAATTACAAACCAGTTGAGCGAACTAACAAAAGAATTACTATTACTTTCAGAACTAGATAATGCACAGCATTTAACATTTTCGGATTATATTCAACTCGATCAATTAATCAATCACATTGTAAGACATGAACATTACGCTATCGATCAAAAATCACTTATGCTGATGTCAGATTTAGAGTCTACTTATTTCCTAGGAAATGAAAGACTGATACATCAGGCCGTTAGTAATCTTATTAGCAATGCCATCAAGTATTCTTACGATGCATCACTCATTAATATTGAATTGAAACAAATAGCTCAAGGCATTCAAATTCAAGTTACTAATCAAGGTGATATCATCGACACGTTAGAGCAATCTCATTTGTTTGAGCGCTTTTACAAGCGTAGTACAGATGACAATAGTAACGGGTTGGGTCTAGCTATTACACAATCTATAATCCAGCTCCATCACGGAAAAATACACGTTACTAGTAACCATCAAGATGGTACAACCTTTACAATTATTTTGCCCAAAAATATATAATACTTTCACAAATGAGCAATAAAGCTATGTGGTTATTATCTTTGATAATTAACCACATAGCTTTATATATTAACCGCTTATCTTTATTTATCCTTTTCCAAATAATTATTATGTTTTAATGATTGATATAGAGGAGGTTACACCTGTGCAATTAAAATTATTTATTAGCCCCACTGAACGAAAGCAATTTGTAGAAATCCATTCACCACAAATGGATAAAAGTGTACAAAAAATAATTCAAACTGTTGAAGACATTGATCGTTTAACCGAAATAAATGGCAAATTAGATGAAGATATATTCCAACTAAAAATTGAAGATATCGCTAGCTTCCGTACTCAACAAAAACAAGTTGTAGCAGTATCCAATGGCAAAGTTTTCAATACTAAATACCGACTATATGAGTTAGAAGAACAACTCCCAAACACTTTCATTCGTATATCTAAGTCTGAAATTGTTAATCAACATGCCATTATTAAACTACAATTAGAAGCAAACGGATTAATACGTATGTATTTAAAGAACTTAGACGATGATTACACTTATTCCTCTAGAAGATATTTAAAATCAATTAAGGAGAGATTATCATTATGAAAAATATTTATAAATCCCTTTTCATTAGTTTAATGATTGGATTATTGCTTTCTAATTTTTTCAGTTTTCTCTATGCTAATGGACACTATCATCCATTGTCACCGTCTTCAACAATGGGCACAATTTATTACCATCATTTTTCAGAGCCTATCATTATGTTAATATCAATGTCTATTTGGATGCTAATAGGTCTTTTATTTTCATTTAATAGCCTAATATTCAATGCTACTGATTGGAGTATTACAAAATCTACATTTGTTCATTTTATTTGTAGTTATTTTCCATTTACTATCCTTGCAATCTTAGCAGGTTGGTTCCCCTTAAAAATGATGAGTTTAGTTTCATACACCATCATTTTCATAGGCATCTACATCTTGATATGGTTTATAAGTTACTTAAAAACAAAAAAAGAAATCAAAAACATTAATGAAAAGCTTATCAAATTTAATTCTAATCATTAATAAAAACACCTTTCTTACTAGTAGTTGATCTACTTATAAGAGAGGCGCTTTCCTTTTATTATTTAACTTTTAAATATTTAACAATTTCTTTATTTACTGCGTGATACACATCTTCATGTTCTGATAAGTTTAAACCGAATGAAGGTACCATTTCTTTAATAGCTGGTTCCCATGATTTAAAGTCATCTTTATAACATCTTTGAAGGACGTCAAACATGATATCTACAGCTGTGGATGCACCTGGTGATGCACCAAGTAGCGCTGCTAATGTGCCATCTTCTGACGTAATCACTTCTGTACCAAATTGTAGGTTTCCTTTGGCATCTTTAGTATCTTTAATCACTTGTACACGTTGACCTGCAGTAATGACTTCCCAATCTTCATCTTTAGCGTTTGGTAAGAAAACTCGTAAGTCGTCAACTCTTTCTTCGTTTGAAAGCATTAATTGTGATACTAAATATTTAGTTAAATCAAACTCCTTAACACCTGCTGATAACATCGTTACGATATTATTTGGTTTTACTGATTTAATTAAATCTAAGTATGAACCTGTTTTTAAGAATTTAGGTGAGAAACCTGCAAATGGTCCAAATAGTAATGAACGTTCGCCATTCACAAATCGAGTATCTAAGTGCGGTACAGACATAGGTGGTGCTCCCACTTCTGCTTTACCATACACTTTCGCATGATGGCGATTAATTACATCAGGATTTTTACATCTTAAGAATAATCCACTTACCGGGAACCCTCCGATATGTTTAGATTCTTTGATACCTGTTTTTTGCAGTAATGGTAAGCTTGCACCGCCTGCACCAATAAATACAAAGTCAGTTTCATAAGTTGTTACTTGATTATTCGTTAAATTTTTCACTTCAACTAACCAAGTCCCATTACTTTGTTTTTTAATATCTAACACTTCGTGTTTATATTGAATTTCAACATTCTTTTGTTGTAAATTACTGAATAATTTTTTAGTTAAAGCACCGAAGTTAACATCTGTACCAGTTTCATCATAAGTAATTGCAACTGGTTCGTCATCTGTTCTACCTTCCATCATCAACGGTACCCATTCAGCAATTTTATTTCTATCTTCAGAAATTTCCATTTTACCGAATAATACATTTTTTTGAAGACTTTCTACACGACGTTTCAAGAATTCAATATTGTTTGTACCTTTAACGAAGCTCATATGTGGTACTGATTGGATAAAGTTTTCAGGATTTTCTAACTGACCTGTTCTAACTAAATATGCCCAAAATTGTTTAGAAATTTGGAATTGTTCATTGATTTTAATCGCTTTACTAATATCTACAGATCCATCTTTACCTTCTTTGGTATAGTTCAACTCACATAATGCTGAATGCCCTGTACCAGCATTATTCCATACATTTGAACTTTCTTCGCCAGGTTGATTTAACTTTTCAAATACTTTGATTTCTTTATCAGGCGTTAATTCTTTTAATAATGTTCCTAGTGTTGCACTCATAATACCGCCACCAATTAAGATGACGTCTGTTTTGCTATGTTGTGTACTCATAACAAATACAGTCCCCCTTTTTAGTTGATTAATGAAACATCAAATGATCTAGACTTATATTAAAGCGCTTTCTAATTAGAAAAAAAAATAAAATCAATTATGTTTTTCTTTTCTAAACATCATGTCGTCTTGGTTTTATTATTCATGAAATCTAGTCATAATCACTCAATCCATTACCTAAAACATGACACTTAAAACATTTTATATTGTACCATAACATGACTATTTTAATGAAAACAATCACCTATTGTACAATATAATTATAATTAATCATCTTAGGATAATTAAATTGAAATTAATATATATCTATATTTCAACCAAATAGATGTTTTCTAAATATTGGTAATATATCTATTTTAACATATTCGTTTATCTATTTCGTAATCTATGTCATGATATAATAATTAAAAATTCACAAAATATAAGAGGTGTTCAAATGAAGTCGTTCACATTTTTCATGCATAATATCTATGCCATGGGCGGTACAGTTAAATCGATTTCACAACTAGCTAACACATTAGCTGAAAAGGGTCATCCTGTTACGATTATTTCTGTCTTTAGAGGCAATGATCAACCTTATTTCAACTTACACAAAGACATCAAAGTACAAGATTTAGTTGATTATCGTTTAAAACCAACTCATTTTAATGCTATTTTAGCAAATCGAATAAGAAAATATACACCCTTGTTAAAGCCTAAACATTTATCTCAATATGAACCTGGATTAAATCAATTTTCAAGTTATGTTGAGAAAAAGATGATAAAAGCTATCAAACGTGTATCAACGGATGTCCTAATTGGTACAAGAGCAAGTTTTAATATCTTAATTGCTAAATATCAGAATAAAAATGTCACTACCGTTGCTATGGAACATATGAATTTTAATGCACATGAGCAAAAATTCCAAAATCAAATCATTAATGCCTACCGTGATGTTAATAAAATCACTACGTTAACTTCAGCCGATCAATCCATATATCAATCCAAACTAAAAACGCCCGTTTATGTAGTGCCAAATATTGCTAATAATAAACGTATCGCTGCTCAAAAGAAAAATATTATTCTTGCAGCAGGCAGATTGGAATACGAAAAAGGATTTGACCTCTTATTAGAAAGTATCAGATTAATTCAAGATGACTTAAGACATTTAAACTATGAATTACATTTATATGGTGATGGACAAGAGAAAGAACATTTAAAACAATTTATCGACCAATATCAATTACAAGATATTGTACACCTTTATCCTGCCACATCATCACTTAATCAAAAGTTAGCTCAAAGTAAAATCACTGTTATACCATCTAGAAACGAAGGATTTGGAATGGTGATATTAGAAGCTATGGCACAAGATAACATTGTCATTAGTTTCGATGGTAATACTGGTCCTGATTCAATCATTAAAAGTGGTAAGAATGGTTACTTAGTAACTCATGATGATACATCACAACTTGCTAAACGTATCGATCTAACGATGCATAATGATGAGGAACTACAACACATCATTCAAGAAGGACATGAAACACTGAAATCATATTCTGCAGAAGCCGTATACCACGACTTCATGAATATGTTCACTTAACATATAAACTTCTAAAATAAAAACTGATTTCTCGAAAATCGAGAAATCAGTTTTTAAATGCTTCTTTAATTTGTTCTTATAATATTACTGATAAGATAAATGTCCAAATACAAATGAATATGAGTAATCCAACACTGTATCTTAGAGTCATTTTTAATAGTTCTGATTCTTTACCAACTTCTTTAACAGCTGCAGTTGCAATAGCAATGGATTGAGGAGAAATCAATTTCGCTGCTACACCACCAACTGTATTAGAAGCAACCAATAATGAACCACTCGTACCAATTTGTTGTGCTACAGAAGCTTGAATAGGTGCAAATAGTGAGTTGTTATTCACAACTGAACCGGTCATAAATACACCAATCCAACCTAGTATTGGAGATAGTAATGGGAATACATCGCCTGTTTTTGCAATTCCTTGACCCATAGCACTACTTAGACCACCATATGTTGTAATTTTAGAGATAGCTAAAATAAAGCAAATTGTTAATATCGGTAACCATAACTCTTTAAATGTTACACCGAATAAACGCCCTGCATCACCAAAACCAACTTTTTTAGACATCAATACTGTAATAATAATGGTAATTAAAATCGCTGTACCTGTTTGTCCAATCAGGTTCAATGATAATGTAATTGGTTTATGTGCCACTTCACTAAATGTTCCTGGTAAATTAAAGTTTAATACTAAGCTTGATAACTTACCTTTAGGTAAGAATAAATTTTTGAATGATGGTGCGCTCCAAATCATAACAATGATCGTTAAAATGACAAATGGACTCCACGCATATAATATTGATTTAGCACTGTGGTGTTTTACTGGTTCAGGTTTTACGTCTTTTTGAACTCTAAACGTATGTTTAGGTTGGAATTTTCTAGAGAATAATGCTAAAGCTAACATTGATGCTAATGGTGGAATAATATCTGCTAATTCCGGTCCATTAAATACTGTTAATAAAGCTTGTAACACAGTATAAGTAATAGATACAACTAAGATTGAAGGTAATGTTTCTTTAATCCCTTTGAATCCATCAATGATAAAGATTAATAAAAACGGAATAAAGAAGTTGATAATAACTAATGTAAATACGGATGTTTGAGAAACGCCCATAGCTGATACATCACCAGGTAAATGTAAAGTATCAATAACTCCAACTGGAATACCAATAGCTCCAAATGCACCTGAAGCTGCGTTTGCAACTAAACATAACATAGCAGCTTGTAATGGTTTGAAGCCTAATTGCGCTAATAATAATGCACAAATCGCAATAGGAACCCCAAATCCAGCAGCCCCTTCTAAAAAGGCATTAAATGAGAATCCAATTAATAACAATTG
This sequence comes from Staphylococcus sp. KUGN1, assembly GCF_045984185.1. Classification (NCBI taxonomy): domain Bacteria; kingdom Bacillati; phylum Bacillota; class Bacilli; order Caryophanales; family Staphylococcaceae; genus Staphylococcus; species Staphylococcus sp. KUGN1. The sequence goes on from NZ_JBJQIL010000002.1 coordinate 180,120, forward strand.
AATACGTTGGTCTTGCGAAATACTCGTAATGCTATCTTGAATCGTTGAGAACTGTCCAGATTCTAATGTGATTTTATACAGTAATACTGCCATCATAACAATATAACCAATAGGGATAATACCTTGGAAGAAACCTTCCACAACTGCGCCTGAAGCAATACCTACTGGAAGTTTAAAGAACGGAATAGCGATTAACAGTGTTACAACTAAAGTTGTCACTGCCGCATATATCCCTTTCATTTTAAAAACAGTTAAACATAATAAAAACAAGATAATTGGAATTGCAGCAATAATACTAGATAACACTAAGTTATCAAATGGATTGAATGAATTTACTAACATAGTTTGACTCTTCCTTTACTATAAATTTTGTTGTCTCTAGCTAGATTTATATCAAAATTAAATTATTGAATATCGATAATTGTGATTTTTCATTAAAATATATTCTTTTATCACTTGTGAACTTTTTCACAATTAAAATATATCATCTTCTAGTTAAAATTACAACATTGTTTTTATAGTTTTTCTCAATTATTTTATAATATTCTCAATCACTAACTCTTTTAAAATGCGCATAAATGCGAAAACGGTTACTTAATCAAAAATAAGTGCCTTGTGATGTATTCATACGACTCACATGATAAAATAGAAAGAATAAATTTAGTCTTAAAGAGGTCAACGATATGATAAAGCAAATTAATATTACTAATATAGAAAATATAGATATTCAACTTATAAAAGCTTTGGATGAAGGTTATACTCATTTTGCCCCTTATTCGAATGATATGATGATCCATCAAAAGATGCTCGAATCTGTAGAGTTAAAAAGCACTTCAATCATTGTTGATTATACAATCGACAAATCATATCTAAATGATTGTCGTTATTTTGGACTTGAAACCATCGATTTTATTGACTGGGTGAAAAATATTAATCATTATCCAAACGTGATTTTTGAAATTAAATCAGCCTTATCTCACCTAGAAAAATTCAATATTGAAACAATATTTGATTTAGCTTTAGTTACTATTTTAAAAGGACAACTAGCTGTCGATGGACATGTCGTCTATGATTTCAAAGCACCTATGCATACAAGTACTGCACTTTGGTCATCTATTGATAAAGATAATATAAGTAAAATCAATCAATTCTATTTAAATACGATAGCTTATGAACATCGTCAAAAAGTACCATTTCCTAAATTCACTTTTGATGACCATAGTGACTTAAGATATTCAGATTCAGTGTTATTAAGCACTAAATTCAAATTGCCCAAATGGATGTTTAAACCATTTAAAAATCATTCTTTAAAAAAACATAGAGAAATAAGTTATATATATGATAAAGACACATCGGTACTGAAAGACCATGTTGTCTTTATCGGATTTGATTATGGTTATCGTGGCAATTCTAAATATTTATTTAGCTACTTTGTAAAACGTAATCCAACGATTGAAACTTATTTTGTCACAAATGATAGACAAGGACCACATTTTATATCGCCTGATAATCCAGAAACACAAGCCATGATTGAAACAGCTAAAGTTGTGGTTACTGAAAGCTATATGCCAGATGCCATCAAACCTAATGGTACTATTATTCAGCTTTGGCATGGGACACCAATTAAAAAGTTATTTTTAGATAGTCGTGAACCAAATCAAAACTTAAATATTTATAATTACAGAGCCCGTAAATATAATAAATTAGCTAAACAAGATTATTTAGTATGTGACTCTAAACTAGCTATGGATATGTTTCATTCAGCTTTCCCAACACATCATACACACGTGTTACCTATTGGCTATCCAAGAGTGCAATATTTGTTGAATAAACTGAATGAGTCTTCATTTTATGAACAACTTAAACGTGAATTAAGATGCGACTCAAATAAACCTGTGCTATTATATGCACCGACATGGGTTTCAGATCATCATGATGATGAATTGTTACCAATCTCAGAACAATTATTAGCTAAATATAATGTCATATTCAAAGGACACGTTGAAAGTGACCGCGTAGCTCAGCTACCTGATGGCGTGATTTTACCTCAAAAAGGTATTGAAACACAGGACCTATTGCTTATTTCTGATGTCGTTTTAACAGATTATTCTTCAATTATTTTTGATGCTTTAACGATAGATAAACGTGTTTGTTTATACACACCGAATCACACAAAATATGTCGAAGAACGTGGTGTTTATATAGACGTTATCAAAAGTTTATCTAATGTCTGGTACACAGATGCTGATTTGTTAACACGTGATTTAATCAATGATATGATTCCTAAAAATCATAATCCATACATCAATAAGGATAACCAATCATTACAATACTTAACTCAACTCATTCAAGATGAACTAAAATAAAATTGTTTTTTATAAAAAGGCGTACCACAAATGGTGAGAGTTTGTGATACGCTTTTTTCTTACTATATAAATTCAGATTTTAATCTATTTTCCATAAGCTGGATCAACAACAACAGGTTGACCTTGACTATTCACTGTAACAATAGAATAAACACCATTTTGTTGTGGATCTTTAAAACTAAATACATAACTGTAATTACCATTGTTACCTTCAATGCCGTAATCATTATACGTTTTATTATGATTACCATATAAATTAGCTTCTTGTTTAGCAATATCTAAGGCAGTTTGGAAGTTTGGTAATTGTTTTAAGGCTTCTGATTGATTCACATTATCTCTTGTTAAGCTTCTTGCTACATTAACTGCATTAGTACCATGATAAGGTGCTACATAACCGTTATTACCTTGTGTAGGTTGTTGTGTATCTTGGTTTGATGAGCCTTGGTTTGGTGTACCTTGATTATTATTAGTATTACTTGGTTGCTGATTATTGTTTGTAGCACCATTATTATTTCCATTCGTATTTTGTGCTTGTTGATCTGAACTACTTCCATTATTATTGGATGACGCTTGTTGGTTATGATCACTATCTTGGTTACTACTTGTTGAATTGCTATCGTTTGAAGCTACGTTATCATTTTTATCTTTGTCTTTACTACTATCATCATTAGAACATGCTGCTGCGCCTAAAATTAAGGATAAAGCTAACAAACTCGTATACAATTTCTTCATTAATAAAACCTCCTATAGTATTTTGATTAACCATTCAAACATCTTCACCCTACTATCAACGCAGTTACATTGATAATTAAAAACATAAAAAGGGCATAATATTTAATTACTTATAAATATTATACCCTAATTTTATTAATTTTTCGTATTATTTTAATAAAGATTAACCTTCAATATCTTTATGAATTAAATCTCCAATATATTGAGATGCTGTGCCTTTATCAACTGAACAGAATCGATGATAAAATGCATCAATTTTATCTTGATAGTCATGTTGCACCTTATCTAAATCTTTAAGTTGTTTTGCTAATTCATAAGGTTCTGTAAAAATAGGACCTGGTAAATCTTTTTTATAATCCATATAGAAGCCTCGTAAGCCTTTGTCATATTTATCAATATCATATGCAAAGAAGAATTGAGGGCGTTTTAAAATACCGTAATCAAACATAACTGAAGAGTAATCTGTAATGAGACAATCACTCACTAAGAATAACTCAGATACATCGTTATAATTAGAAACATCCACAGCAAAGTTTTCAAATCCTGTTAAATCAATCGCATTTGAAATTAAATAATGCATACGTAAAAGGATAACATAGTCATCGCCTAATTCTTGATATAAATTATCTAGATCGATTTTCAGTTCAAATAAATACTTGCCTTTACTTACAAACTCGTCATCTCTCCAAGTTGGCGCATACATAATGACTTTTTTATCTTCAGGAATATTTAAGTTCTTCTTAATTTCATTTTTAAAATCTTCATCGTTTGCTCTATTTACTAAAATATCATTTCTAGGATAACCAATTTCTAACATTCTAGGTTCATCCATCCAAAATGCACTTTTGAAAATTTCAGTAGAATATCTGTTTGGAGAAATTAAATAGTCCCATCTTGATGTTTCACGATTAAAGTTTCGTTTATATTTAGGTGTCGTCGTACCTGGCATACGAACCACTTTCATATCATTAGCTAAGCGTTTCAATGGTGTGCCGTGCCAAGTTTGAATGTAAGTTTGATTTTCTTTCTTATTTAAATATAATGGTAATCTCGCATTTGAAACCCAATGACTCGCTTCAGAATATGCTTTATAATAGGCTTCTGAATTTCGTTTAACTGTTTCCGCATTACCTGGAACTACGTGATTTTTAGGATTTTTAAATGACCAAACATAACGATAATTCGGATAATATTTTTGCATATATTCATAAATATATTTAGGACTATCGCTATAGTTTTTACCACTGAATGATTCAAATACAATCGTTTCTGGCTTAACATTGTCTTCTTTATCTGTTAATTCATAAATAGAGCGATTTTTATTCTTATTACGTAAAACAATATTTTTAACATGTCTTAATGTCTTTCTAAATTGATTCACTTGAAATGCTTTTTCTGTATCTTCGTTCATTAATAGAATCGTTTCAATTTTGTTAATAAGATGTTGATGTTTAATCAAGTTCACATTTAAATAACGTGCAAGTTCAACAAGTGTTTCTTTGTGTGCAGCATATCGTTTCTTAATATCATGATGTGTAGGATCAAAATCTCTCGCAATTTGCTGTTCTAATTTATTAATAATAAATGATTTAGTCTCTTTATGAGTGACACGTGCCATTGCATCATAGAACATTTTGACATAATCTTCGAATAAGATGTCAAAGTCTTGTTCACTTAATGTCTTACCATCAAATGGATCATATACTTCTCCACGATAATAGAATGAGAAATTCGTAATTCTCATAAATTTATTAACATATTTTGAATACTCAATAACGAATGACCAGTCTGTATACACATTTAAATCTTCATTAAACTTTAAATCATGTGCTCTGACGATAGCCGTTCTAAAAATAATGTTACATGCTGTTTGCTTTCTTAAAAATGAATTAATATTACGTTTACCATCAAAATAGTTAACTTTTACTTTGTCTAAGTCAACATATTGTGGCTTTTTAAGCATAAATGAATGCACAGGTGCAATTAACCCATCTGTATAATTAAACTTATCTAAGTAAAAAGTAATTGCATAAGAAGCTAATTCATCATCTGCATCTAAGAACATGAAATAAGGAGTTTCTACTTCCTTCATTGCAACATTTCGTGCGTGTGCATGACCTTGATTTTCTTCTAATTTAATGTAATTAACTTTTTTATCATAATCTTTAAGTGATTCTTTCATCAATGCCTCTGTTTGATCTGTGGAACCATCGTTAACTATGATAACTTCAAAATCTTGAGTACGTTGTTGCTTAATACTTTCTATACAACTTTGAATATACTCCTCTGAATTATAGTAAGTGACAATAATCGTCAATGAATGCATCTAATACGTCCTTTCCAACGTTAAATCTTTTTATATTTATCTAATTATTTTAATCATAATTAAAAAATTAACGTCATCATTATATCTGACTTTGTACTGATATGCGAATAATTCAATATGTGATTTCAAATCAAATCATAGATATATACATAATTATAATTCCTTTTCCATGATAATATCTCTATCCACAACATCTCCTGTAATAAATTCGTGGTGTCCTGTTTCAACAAAACCTCGTGATTCATAAAACTTAATGGCTTGAGGATTATTTTCCCAAACGCCTAACCAAATTTTGGATTTTTTATATGCTTTTGCTTTCTCAACAGCAAGGTCTATAAATTTTTTGCCTCTGCCTCCACCTTGATGTGATTGATAAAAATAAATACGTTGAACTTCTAAATAATCGGGGCCATGTGGTTCAGTTTGTGCATCATCAACATTAAATTTTGTGTATCCAACAATGTCGTCATCTTCAGTAAAAAAATAATAAAATGATAACGGTTCTTGTAATTCTTTTTTTAAAGTCTCAATATTAAACGCACTATCAAAGTACTTTTGTAAATTTTCATCTGTATAGAATGGTCCAAATGTTTCATAAAACGTATCTATCGCTAACTTTTGTAATGTTTCAACTTCTTCAATACTTACTTCCCTTATTTGTTTCATGATTACATAAATCCCCCTTTAATCGTGTAGATTAACAATACTTTATCTTATTTCTTAAAAAAATTCATCTATTATTAATTATTTTCATAATTAAAGCAATCACTTTGGACTTCAAGCATCTCGTTTTGATTCTAACGGTATTTAGTTTTATAAAAAATCTTTTAAAAAGTAAAATACTTATTGATAATCTTTATCAATAAGTATAAAGTTATAATTAATCAATCACACTCATAAAGGATGGAATTAAATGGAAAATTTGTTTGTATTAGGAATTACTGGACCTACAAGTCTTGTCATCATTAGTATTATTGCCTTAATCATTTTTGGACCTACGAAGTTACCACAATTTGGACGTGCTATTGGATCAACATTAAAAGAATTTAAATCCGCTGCTGAACACATGGACGACGATTCTACAGACACACCCAGTAAAGCATCAAAATCACAACGTGAACAATCAAAATAACTCGACATTATTAGACCATTTTACTGAATTACGACAACGATTAGTACATACTCTGATTGCCTTTATTATCGCAACAGTGATAACTTACCTATCATCACATTGGTGGGTTAAACCTTTTTTACATTATGTAAAACGTTCTGATGTGACATTGCACACATTCTCGTTTACTGAAACCATACAAATTTATATTATGATTATATTTACGGTTGCCCTTTGCATTATTGCACCAATGATTTTCTATCAATTATGGGCATTTATCGCACCAGGCTTACATCAACATGAACGCAAATTCATCTATAAATATAGTATCTTTTGTGCAGTTCTTTTTATTCTTGGCGTTATATTTGCCTTTTTTATTGGTTTTCCACTGATTATTAATTTTTCAATTAACTTATCAGATGCCCTTAGTATCGAACCAATCATAGGTTTAAAAGCATATTTAGGAGAACTCATAAGATGGCTATTGGTTTTTGGTTTTTTATTCCAAATTCCAGTACTATTTTTAGGATTAGCGCATTTTGGTTTAATTGATCCGCGCCAATTAGGTACTTATCGTAAATATATTTATTTTGCATGTTTTGTAGTTGCTAGTATCATTGCACCACCTGATTTAGTACTTAATTTATTATTAACGTTACCTTTAATTCTTTTATTTGAATTTAGTATGCTCATCGCCAAAATCACATATAAACAGCAAAACATCTCGAACGAAGTCTAATATCTTCATTCGAGATGTTTATTTATTTCTTACGATTGTTTAAAACGAATATAAGAATAAGTATGATTAATATGACTTGAGCAATAATGGTTTCAAAACTTGGATAGAAACCAAGCCAACTCAATGTTGGTAATCCTTCAATACTATGCTGAGACATATAGCCTAACAATTGTAATTTTTGAATACTTACACCTAACATTTTAAATGTCATGACAAATATTAAGATAGACAGTACTCTAAATATGAATCGTACAGGAATAAGTTTCACAATAAATCTAAATGCAAATGCGAAGATAATTAATATGATGATGGCTAATCCTATACCAAGAATGAAATCTTTAGTAGTAATGCTACCAATCATCCCCATATAGAAGATAATGACTTCGACACCTTCACGTAATACAGAAATTAATCCAATTGTACCTAGTAATATTAAATTACCATTACTCATCGCATTGTTATACATGCTCTGGATCATTTCATTCCAACGTTGAGCATTTGATCTTCGATGCATCCAAATACCAACAACATACATTAATACCACTGCTACGATACCTAAAATAGCTTCCATACCTTCTCTTACGACGCCATTATTACCAATCGTATAGATAAAGGTAATACCTAGTCCAATACTTAAAATAAGACCTAATAAGGCACCGCCTACTACACTAGACGTTCCTTTAACATCCTTAACTTTACGTGTCATCGTTGTTAAGGTCATGATAATTAATAAGACCTCGATACCTTCACGTAGGAAAATAATCATTACATCTACAAATGAATACTCACCTTGTCCGACCGTATCTTTGATTTCTGAATTTAATTCTTGTAACCCTTTTTTCACACGGTCTTTATTAGATTGATCTAAAATACTTTGGTAGTAAGGAATTTTATCTTCTATTTTAGTATATAAACTACTATTTTTAGTTTGAATTTTACCTTCGACATATGGCCAGATTTTAACAAATTGCGATAATGATGCATCTGCTTTATCTAAATCATTGTCATTGATACCAGCAATCGCTTTATCTAATTCTTCATTGAGTTGAGTAACTTTATACTTATCTGAGTCTGAATCAGATTGCTTTTGATCAACGGTATCAATACTGTTCTTAAACGTTGACCATGCTGATTTAACTTTGTCAGTATCTAGTGGCTCTTTTTGAATGGCAACTCTTAATTGCATTAAATTAACTTCAATTTGGCCATATTTACCATCATCATAATTTCGAATGACTGTTTCATTACTTGTCCATATCGAATTTAAATCATTATTTAATGATTGTAGTTCTGTATGATTTTTATCTTTGATGGCTTTTTTCATTGGTGCGTCTTTAGCATCAACTGCTTGTTGTAACTCTTTAATCTTTCCTGAAGCGTCTTTAGAAGATTGTTGGTTTTCATAAGCAATAAGCGCTTTAGTCAGTTCACCAAGTTTGTCCGCTTTAGCATCGTCTGATGAAGCATGTTCTACTTCTTTCAACTTGCTATTAACTTGTTTGCCTTCTTTGCTATCATTATTAATCTTTAACGCTTTAATTTCTTTTTTAACGTCTTTTAATGCTTTAGCTTTATCAGATTGGCTTTTATCTTTATCTGCAATTGTCGATTTCGCATCAGTAATCGCAACATATGTTTCGCTCATTGAGGCTGATTCGGCGTGTGCAGGTGTAAATCTAAAAATAGATAGCCCAATCATTAATATCACTACTATTTTAATTAAATAGTGTTTCACCTAGGTAGCCTCCCTTTTGTACGCCTGGCAATACGATAAATGTAGCAGTACCTCTATGCGTAATATATTCATTCAATTTGTCTTTATGACCTAGATGATTCTGTATATCAATAAATTGTTGTGGTGATTTTTGGAAACTAATAAATAATAATCCTGTTTCTAAATTGCCAGTTTTTTCGTTAGTACCTGCAGTATAATTATACGCACGTCTTTTAATTGAAGTTTTCGCTTCTCTTGCCAATCGTGCATGGGCGTCTTCTGGAATGACATATTCTCCTCTACTATCTTTAGCTTTTAAATCCAACTCATCAAATTCTTTTTTACCTGTTAACGGTGCACCTGAACTTCTTTTTCTACCGAAAGTAGCTTCTTGTTCTTCTAATGCAGTACGATCCCATGTTTCGATGTGAATTTGAATACGTCGAATGATACAATATGTGCCATTTTTAGCCCAACCGTTATTAATAAAGACATAATCTTTGTATTCATTCGTTTTACGCGGATTAACTGTACCATCCTTAAACGCCATTAGATTTCTTGGTGTTTCTTTACCTTTGACTGATACAAATCCGTTTTGTGACCATTTTACTTTGACTAAATCTCTAAACGGACGAATTAAGTTATGTACAGCATGAAATGTTACTTGCTCATCATTAGAACAAGCTTGAATCATGATGTCACCATCACTATAGTCTTCGTCTATTTGATCATTTGGAAAATGTGGTAAATCTTTATAGTCTTTTCGGATTTTGTCGGAAAGGCCTAACTTTTTCATAAATGATTTACTCACACCAAATGTGAGTGTTAATTTACTAGCGCCTAAACCGATAGCTTCGCCAGTATCAACGGGTGGTAACAAAGGATTCTTACTATTCTTTTCTACCGCATCGCCGTCAGTCATATTTGCTGCCATTTTAGTCCATTGCTTAAACATATCCTTAATGGCACTTTTATCTTTAGATTTAAGTTCTAACGATACGACATTACATGTTTTCTGTGTTGGTGTTGTAATGCCTGCTTGTACTTTGCCATAAAATTCATATGCATCTTTTTCTTCATCTTCTGGCGTATCAAACATTGACTTAAATGAAAATACACTACCTGCTCCACTTGCACCAATGACTACGCCAGCTCCACCAATACCCATCATTTTTAAAAATGAGCGTCTTGAAACAGAAGACGATGATTGATTATCTACTTTACTCATTCTGTAACCACAGCCATCTTACTTAGTGGTTCTCCTAAAGAATTCACTGCATCTGAAAGTGCTTTTCTATCTTTCTTAGTTACATCATTATAAGATTTGTATCCGTCTCCGTCTTTATATTTATCAAGTAATTCATTCACATTATCAAAGTTCTTTTGAATATCAGCACTTAATTTTTTATCTTTTTTCTCTAATGTTGGTTTGAATAATTCATAAATCTTTTGTGCACCTTCGATATTAGCTTTGAAGTCATATAAATCTGTGTGAGAATAAATTTCTTCTTCACCAGTAATTTTAGACGTTGATACTTCGTTTAATAAATCTACTGACCCCTGTAACATTAACTTAGGTGTAATATCTAAAGTTTCAGCCTTAGCATGTAGCTCTTTAGCATCTTTTAATAATTGTTGAGCATCTTTCTTTGTTGTATCGTCTATAGTGTTATCCTGAAATAATTGTTTCTCTATTTTGTGATAACCTGACCATTCTTTTTCTTTCTTTTCTTCTTTCATATCTGCCAAACGTGCATCAATTTTTGGATCTAAATCACCAAATGCTTCTGCAACAGGTTCTGAACGTTCGTAGTACATACGTACTTTAGGATACAATTCTTTTGCTTTATCCATATCATTATTGTCGATTGCATCGACAAACTGTTGAGTCCCTTTTAAGAATTCATCTAATTGTTTATCAGTATATTTTTCATATTTTTTAGTAGCTTCTTTTAATTCAGCTTTGTTTTCACTATTATTACTACTCTTATTAGCATTATCTTTACCGCCATCACTATTGTTACCACATGCTGCTAAAAGTAATGACGACGTTAATAAAATTACTGGTAATTTCTTCATTCCTACACCTCTTCAAAATTTTTCACGTTGATTTGTCGCGCTATATATACAGAATATTTTTATCTATGTAATATCAATTGATAATCATTATCAAAATAATTATATGTGTCCATTTTAAATGTGTCAACAACAATTCTTTTCAATTTTTATGAGACAGATTTTTTAACATTTTAATTTCTAAAACTTTATGCAATTTCACTTCGTTTTATATTAAAATAACCATGGCATTATTTTGCTAAATATAAATAAGGAAAGTAGAAATCATTTTAATAAGTAAATGAACAAATTATAATGAAGGTCAATAATATTGAAGGAGTGAACATGTTTTGGCAGAAGAATTTAAAGCTTATGTCGTAGATAGAGATACTGAAGGAAAGGTCTCTGCAGATTTTAAGCAACTTACAATAAATGATTTACCTGAAGGTGATGTCCTTATTAAAGTACATTACTCAAGTATTAACTATAAAGATGCATTAGCTACACAAGATCGTAATGCAATTGTTAAACAATATCCTATGGTACCAGGAATAGATTTATCAGGTGAAATTGTAGAATCTAATGCACCAGGTCACTATGTAGGAGATAAAGTCATTGTAACAAGCTATGATTTGGGCGTGAGTCAATTTGGTGGTTTCAGTGAATATGCTCGTGTGAATAGCGAATGGATTATCGATCTACCCGAAGATTTAACTTTAGAAGAAGCTATGATTTATGGTACTGCTGGTTACACAGCTGGTTTAGCTATTGAGCGATTAGAAACAGAAGGATTAACAATAGAAAAGGATAATGTATTAGTTAGAGGCGCTTCTGGTGGCGTTGGTATGCTATCAGTCCTTATGTTAGATAAATTAGGTTATGACGTTGTTGCTAGTACTGGGCGTAAAGATGCAACTGACAAATTGAAAACATTAGGCGCTAAGGATGTTATTGATCGCTTACCTGAATATGATGGTAAAGCATTAGGTTCAAGAACTTGGCAGGCTGCTATAGATCCAGTTGGCGGCGAAAGTTTAGCTAATATCGTCAATAAGCTTGATAATAATGGCAGTATAGCCGTTATTGGAATGACTGGTGGCACTCAATTCGAAAGTTCTGTCTTTCCACTTATTTTAAGAGGAATCAGTATATTAGGCGTTGATTCTGTCTTCACTCCAATTAAACTACGCAAACTCGTCTGGCGTCGTCTTGCCAAAGATTTAAAACCAAAACAATTACATGATATTAAAGAAGTCATTGCATTTGATGACTTACCAAATGGTATTGATCGTGTAATGAATCATCAGCACATGGGTCGAATCGTTGTCGACTTTGGTGTTAAATAACATAAGAGCTTACAACAAAAAGGCGTCCTCGTTACATTGTCGAGGACTCCTTTTGAATATGTTTAAAATAAAATATACATCCCCATTGAATGTGGCTCTGTAGATTGAAAACCAAATTTTTCATACAATTTATCTGCGGGATAATCAGCCATTAAACTCACATAAGTACCTTTTACCGCATTTTCATGAACGTATTGCATAATGTGTTCCATAATTGTACGACCATATCCTTGTCCTTGATAATCTGGATGAACAGCAATATCGACAATTTGAAGTGCTGTTCCCTCATCTCCAACGATTCTACCCATACCTATTAATGACGACTCATAATATAAAGTGACATTAAAACAAGCATTAGGCAATCCTCTTTTAGCCGCTTCAGTGGACTTTGCACTTAGTCCCGCATCTAATCTTAATTTTAAATAATCTTCTACGGACGGCGCTATATGTTTGATAACTACCATTATGACTCCTCCAAATTTTTCTTTTTAAAATAAATATTGGTTTATAATTTCTTTATTAGACTCTTTGAAGATATCATTATGACTTGACACATAGCCTTCTGTTGGAGCATCAGGTTGAATATACGTTTTAGCAAGGTTAGCTGCGTTACCTGCATCACTAAAGGCACTCGCAATCAAGTGAACTTTTGCTTCATGATGTACAATATCACCACATGCAAAGATACCTGGAATATTAGTAGTTGTATTTCCAAAACCTTTAACTCGATATTCATCATATAATTCAAATTGTGATGTACAATCCTTTAATAGCGGATTTTCATGATCAAAGCCATGGCTAATGATGACGTCATCAAATGACGCTATAGTCATTTCTCCTGTCTCTATGTTTTCTAATTTAACTTGGTGAATATAAGTATCTTCTTCGTTACCTATGAGTTCACTAATTTGTGTATGTGGTATCAATGTTACATTTAAATCTTCTAGAACTTTAGTCATTGCTTCATATCCAGACACTTCTGGTTTTCTAAATATAACTGTCACACTGTTCGCAATTTGAGCAATATCACGCGCCCAATCTAACGCAGTATTGCCGCCACCAGAAATAAGTACATCTTTCCCCTTAAATCTACCAAATGATTGCACGACATAATGCAAGTTCGTCAGTTGATATCTTTCAGCCCCTTTGATATTTAATGGTTTAGGATTTATAATCCCACCACCGATTGCAAAAATAACCGATTTAGAATGGAAGATATGGCCTTTTTCAGTTTCAACTTCAAAGTGTCTTTCATCTATTTTTCTTATATCTATGACACGTTCATTTAAATTCACTTTAGGATTAAAGTGTAACCCTTGTTGAATCATATCTTCAATTACTTGGTAACAAGGTTTAGGTGCTACGCCACCTATATCCCATATAATTTTTTCTGGATAAACTTGCATCTTTCCACCCAATTTATCTTGAACGTCTATGATTCTCACAGACATCCCTCTTAGACCTGAGTAAAAGCTTGCAAATAAACCTGCTGGCCCGCCACCTATAATTGTAACGTCTTCCATTTTGCTTCCCCCTATAATAACACTGTAAAAAACATATATTTATACTTTAACTGAAAATTATTATCATTTAATACTTTTTCATTATACTATACGATATTTGACTTATGAAGCAAATCACTTCACAAAAAACTGCTTGAGACATTGACTATGAAACTGGACAAATAAAGATTCAATTAATGCATCTGTTTTGGGGTTTACTCTAAAACGATTAATAGTTTTATATGAGGGTGTTTAATTTTGTGATAACCAAATCATTCTAATGATATCATTAAACAAGTTTTCTATTTTTCGACCTTAGAAAATTGGTAGTGTAAGTTGAGTCATGTTATAAACTTTATACATAAGGCACCTCGTTAATTTAGTTTAGTGGCATTTATTAAATTATATTAAAGTTCCTTATTTTCCAAAGTAAAATTACACGTTAATACGGAGTATTGGTGACGAGACTCCTGAGGGAGCAGTGCCAGTCGAAGGCCGTGGCTGAGACGGCACCCTAGGAAAGCGAAGTCAGTCAATACGAAGTATTGAATATAACTAAAGCACAAAGATGATTTAAAATTTCAAATCATCTTTGTGCTATTATTTTTGGCATTTATATCTTAGACTCTTCGTTTTAATCTCTTGGTTCTTTGATGATCGCCTGTCTTAATAAGAAAAACAGTATTAATAATGCGGCTAACATAGCCGTATGTCCCATACCTGCAAAACCAGGGAAAGATGCTGGAACAGTTTTACCTATAACTTGATATGTACCTTTGACTGTCATCATACCAATTGTAACTAATAAACCAATATGATAAATCACGAAAAACCAATTAAATAAATAATAGCTACTTAATTTAAAAACTTTTTCTAAAGGTAGTAATAATAAAAACATGAACATACCTAAAATTAATGTATGTGTATGAACTAATGATAATTGTGTATCACCCGTAAAATCGTGCATTTTCGTCAATTCTCTATAATAAAAACCACTAAATAATCCAATAATCATATAAATTAAAAATGAGTATAATAATCTACGCATGATGTTTCCTCCCTCACCTCTATATTATAGAACATATTTATCATTATGAAAGTGACAATACAACAACATCATTACTATTTTAAAAATTGAGTTATATAAAAAGAGACAGAGCCATAACGTTGTATGATGTCGCTATTCAAAATAGCAATGCTTCAAGCGTTATATAACTCTATCTCTAATTCAAATGATTATTTACGTGCTTTCTTAAAAATTGCAATTAGTGAAAGTAAAATTGCGACAATAGATACTATCCATAGTGCAATTGTACTACCACTTGTAGTTGATGATTGATCACTATGTGAGCCATTTGGATTAGCACCTTTTTTCACAGTTGTAATTGGTGCAGGATGTTCACTATCTTCTTTTCCGTTCCATTTTATGACGTCACCGTTATCATACGTTTGAACGGCTTTCCATTTGAAACTACCTTCTTTATCAGGATTAGCCGCTACAATTGGAAATTCTATAAATTCATTTGGACCGATACCTTTACCAGTGGCCTTCCATGTTACTTTTGTGATGTTCCCTTTTTTATCTTTTTCGAAAGAATGCTTAAAACCGTCAACTGGTGCTACATTTTCAAGATTCACACCTTTTGGTACTGTTAACTCTACTTTTATTGTGTTGTCATTTTGTTCTACTGGAACACGTACATCATATTTATCATATGATTTGGGCTCGCTCTCATTAGGATTTAATGTGACATGTGCATCGGCAACTTTAAATAGTCCTAATGCAATAAATAAAATAAAACTCATCGATATTAATTTTTTAAACATCATTTTGCTCCTTATCCTGGAATATTAATTTGACTCATCATCACACCTATAAAAATAAGTATGACTCCCATTACCAATTCTGTAATCAATGTTATGCGATTGACTTGTTGACGTTTACCAAGTGATTTTGAAGTTTGATAAAATCCTAATCCCATCATAAGTATCGTACCTATGATTTTAACTAACATTAGTGTAGTCCATGTTTGCATATTTGACCAAATCGCCAAAATATTGGTTTCATCAATTGCCATTAATACACCTGAAACGATAATCATCGTAACCGCAATCACATTTACTTTAAATAGCATTGAGCGAACTGTCTTCACTTGATCTAATGATTTCTTAATCATTGCATACCATACGAGATATACAAGTGCACCGATCCATAGTGTCATGCCTGATATATGTATCGTCCTAATCACAATGGACCAAATCGGAAATGTTTGTGACCACGCATGACCTGACATCGCTATTGTTAAAACCATTACAATTGAAACAAGTACATACCATATGCGATCCATATTTCTAATTACGATTAACGCATATAATAATATCATTGCAATTGAGCTTAAAATAAATGGAAATTGCATCAAAACATCAATATCAAGCGACAAAATATCATCTACTACGTCAGAAGTTAATGTCATCATGTAAAGCAATAATGCCATTACATATGACATCATCAACATCAATGCAATACCAAACTGTTTTGGAAATAGATCAAACGACTTCAATTGCTTTCGTTGGGCTATACGATTCAACCAAAAGAAACCAACTAATATAATCGTAGCGCCTTCCGCAATATATCGCATAACACCAAACCAGAAACTTGGTTCTTCATAAAAGGCATTAGATGTATCTATATCTTTCGCAGTAACTTTACCAACTGAAAATTCAAATTGGTCTCCAACTTCATGTCCATCGGCCGAAATAGCTTGCCATTTAATTGTATGTGTACCTTTGCCGACTTTGTCAGTTGAAAATGCTAACGTTTTAGACCATCCAGACGTCGATGGTTTCACTTTACCTAATTCTTTTCCTTTATCATTGTATAATGTGATATTGGAATACTTAGAGTTAACAGGTTCATTAAACTCTAATTCAATCTCATTAGGCATGTGTTTTACAACGCCATCTTGTTTAGGATTCGTCTTTTCCAAAGTTGCATGAGCTGAAGCTTCATTCATCAGTGATGGCATCAACGAAAGAAAACAAATCATTATTAAAGCAATAACGATTTTTGGGTACCTTTGAATATGTACCATCGAATCCCCCTATCTTTATTACTTCAACTTTCTTTCCACATTACATCATAACGATTACCAGTATCATTCACAATAATATTAAAAATTGTTCACGAATTAGACAAAAAAGGTCGAGACAAAGCGATTAATCATGCTTTGGGGACACCGTTAATCGGTTTCCCAAATCACAATAATTTTATGTCTCAACCTCCAATTGAATGCTAATGATTATTCTTCTAATAATGCTTCTTTATCAACAGTTAGTTTATTTCTTAATAAATAAACGATTAACATTGCTGCTAAAGCACATAATGTCTCAGCAATTAATAATGACCATACTACGCCTGTTAAACCAAACAAACTATTCATAACGAATAAAACTGGAATAATGATTGTGCCTTGTAAAATAGCCATTATCGTTGCACCACGTCCTTGACCAGTTGCTTGTAGCATACCAGTAAATAAGAATCCGATACCATTTAATAGTAATGATGTCATTGTAACTTGTAGCATAAATGTTGCTAGGCTAACAATATGCGGATCTGTACTAAATAACTGAATAATTTGGTGTCCAAAGATGAACACAATTACCATACTTACTGCAAAGATTGCAAAGATAGATATTATAACTGCTTTAATTGTATCTTTCATTCTTGATTGATTAGCAACAAAGTTATAAGCAATTAATGGTACAACCCCTTCACTTAATCCCATAATAATTAATTCTGGGAATTGTACTAATCTAAATTGAATACCATAACTTGCAATCGCATAGTTACCATAATGAGCTAAGAATAAGTTCAATACTAGTCCAGTTACTCCCATAAGTACTACCATTAAGAAAGCAGGAATACCTATTTTGAAAATTTCTGCCATCATATCTTTTTTAGGTTTAGCAAATTTAATATTTAATGATAATGAATCAATTTTTTTCACAAAATAAATGATAAAGAAGATCGCAGCCGCTAAGTTTGAAATAGCTGTTCCTAAAGCTGCTCCAACTACATTCAAATCAAATCCAAAAATTAATATTGGATCTAGAATCATATTTAATACAACACTTGCTAACATACCGGCCATAGATACAAATGGTGCGCCTACCGCACGCGCAAATTGTTCTAAAATAAAGAACAAAATAACAAATGGCGCACTTAAGAACATAATTCTTAAATATTCACTTGTGAAATGTATTGTTTCACCATGTGCACCTAATATTTGTGCAATTTGATCTGTAAACGGTATTGTAATTAATGCAATAATTATACCAAATAATAATCCACCATATATTGAGAAACTACTTACGTATTTACTTTTACTATAATCTTTAGCACCCAGTAGTCGTGAAATATATGTTCCACCACCAACTCCAAATAAATTACCAAACCCCATTAAAGCTGCAAAGATTGGCAATGTTAATGAGATAGCTGAAATCATATGACTATCATCTAAAAATCCTATGAAATATACATTTAAAATCCCATAAATAACACTTAATAAAGTCCCTATCATCATTGGCAATGAGAAATGCATCATCGCTTTAAAGATAGGTGCTTTTTCAAAAAAATACAATTGTTCGTCTTTCATTATTCTTACTCCCTTTTTCGTTAGATGGCTAATAGTTAGATATCTAAATATATATCAAAAAATAATGTGGTTATTATTATTAGCAATAACCACGTATTATTCTAAGTTTTTCATCATCTGTTCCAAATTTTCTTTTAATCTTATTTTTTCTTCATCTGAAAAATTTAATAACATTCGTTCTTCAATTTCATCAAACACTTTTGTAAATGATTCAACTAACGACACACCTTCATCTGTTAGTTTTAATATTTTACTACGTGTATCTTGTGGGTTTACTTTACGAAAAACTAATCCCTGTGTCTCCAAATTTTTTAGTATGTTACTAACTGTAGATCCTTTTCTATCAAAAAAATGCATCAAATCTTTTTGAGATATACCCTTATCTTGATGCCGATAAATGTAACCTAATGTATGGCTCTGTTCTTGAGTAATTCCAAAATCATCTAACCTTCGATCTGCATAGTTTTTCATTTGGTGCGCTAAGCTTCTTAATAAAAATTGATACGTTAATTCCATCGCTTCACCTCATTTAGTTAGATATCTAAGTAATATAATAACATGCTTTTTCAAATTTACAACCGATATATTAAAGTTCTAATTTTCTGATTATTAAACAGGTACATAGACCTATAAATAATAAAAAAGCTAACTCAAAAATGAGCTAGCTTTATAAATCTTCATTATTATAATGCAGTATAACCACCATCAACAGTAATGACTGATCCTGTAACGAATGATGATGCATCTGAAGCTAAGTAAAGTGCAGCACCTTGTAATTCTTCAGGAACACCTGGACGATTCATTGGTGTCATGTTCATCCAAGTATCAATCATGTCGCCGCCTTTAGCGAAATAATCTTTTGTTAATTCTGTTTTCATGTATCCTGGTGCAATAGTGTTGACACGGATATTATGTTTAGCCCATTCGTTAGCTAAACTTTTAGTTAACATGATAACAGCTGCTTTTGATGTATTATATGCAGCTTGTGGTTGTGGTGTGTTAACAATAACACCTGACATTGAAGATGTATTTACGATCACACCGCTTTGTTGTTTACGGAATACTTCTCCTACTGCGTTCGTTACTAATACCATACTATTTAAGTTAACATCCATCGTTTTTTTCCAACGTTCATACGGCATATCTTCAAAGTTAACATGCTCATTAATACCTGCATTGTTAAATAAAATATCGATATGACCGAATGTATCCATTGTTTCTTTTACCATAGCGTTAACTTGATCAATATTTGTAACATCTACTTCACATGCAATTGCTTTGTTGCCTGTCTCTTCTTCGAATTCTTTAGCTGTTTGTTGACCAACTTCTAAATTCATATCAGCAATCACAAGATTGGCACCCGCTTCAGCTAATGCTTTCCCCATGGCTTTACCTAAACCAGATGCACCACCTGTTACAATCGCAACTTTATTTTCTAATTTAAATTTATCTAATACTGACATTCAATTCATCTCCTTATGTTTGTATATATGCTCATTTTAAAATAAATCAATCTAAATTCATAGTGCAAACGCTTACTTTTATAGATAAATATTTTTCATATTACACTTATAAGATAAAATTAATTATAGATTTGCACAAATGAACACTCATATATACTCAAAAAATTTCCATAGATACATTACTTTATTTAAAACTTTCCATTTACATAATCTTAATATTCACAAAACAATGACTTAAAAAATAATTACTACCCTTTAACAAGACATAAATATACTTATAGAAAACTTAGTATAGATACGTCGCTTGTAATCTCGCTTTACAAATACATAACATCTAGGAGGATCATATGGTTATTTCAAAAAAACTTGCTTCAGCTACATTAGGTGTTCTTATTATTGTTTTATGTGTTGCAACGTTTTTAGATCAATCGATTTCTAAACATTTAATGGATCAAAACTCGTTATTCGTCACTATTTTCCAAAATTACGGACTCTTCCCACCCACAATTGTACTAATAATATCTATGATTATTTTTAACTATTATGTGTTTAAGACATTTAAGAGTAGATTGGCTCAAACTATCATTTTGATAGTATCTTTTGTTTATACATTAATTAAGACTAATGCATTGGTATCTGAAACTGTACAATACATGATGTCTACATCAGAAAACATTAAAAAGCATAAACCTATGGGCATGGCAAATAACGAAGGAAACACTGGTGAAGCTTTATCTATTGGATTGAGTTTCTTAATTTCATTTATTATCTTAATCGTTATAGCATTCATTTGTTATCAATTTTGGCTAAAACGTATAGATATGTCAGAATTAGAAAGACTATTCAAAGTCTCTATGATTAGCTTTATGATATTACTCATCGGATTAGAACTCGTTGACAATATGAAAGAACTTTGGGGTCGTGTCAGACCATATGAAATTGAAGATAAAGCAGGTCATTTTACCAATTGGCTAACAATTAATGGTAATACAGGGCATAGTTCCTTCCCTTCTGGACATACTGGAAACGGCGCTTTCTTCATGTTCTTTGCATTTTACTTTAAAAAACTATCAACGAGACAGTGGATGTTTATTATAGGATTAATCTATAGTGTATTGATGGCTCTTAGTAGAATAAGAATTGGCGCTCACTTTACGAGTGATGTCACTATGAGCTTAATTATCATGTTTAGTTTAATGTTAATTGCTGATTTCCTTATCAAAAAATTAACAACTCACCACTCAACGCCACACTACGAATAAAAGTTTTATCATACTGATAGTAGCCTGAGACACGTAATTGATGTCTCAGGCTACTATTTTTACTTCCTATAAATCGACTTTGCCATTTCTAAAAATGCATATGCACCTTTGGACAAATGATTGAGTTTATCATATTTATAAGCTAACACAGCGTGATTAGCATATTTAGAAGCATCGAGTTTGATAAAATGTCCTTTAAACTGAGACATACTATTTTTAACACTCTCAGGAACATAAGTCATACCTAATCCTTCATTTACTAATCTTAATGCATTATCAACACTCATTGTCTCCATTGCAATTTGTGGCGTGATATCATGATTTTCTAGAATTTGATCTGTAAGATGTCTTAACGCCATATTGGGTTTCAATAATATAAATCGTTCATTTCTTATATCATCATGTATGTCTTCCGCATTTTTTCCTCACTTTGTTGACTTAAGAGTAATGCGTAATCAGGAGGTAATGCTAAATAAATCGCTTCTGAATATAAAACATCATATTTAAAAGTCCCTTGATAAAACGGTAATATCGTTAATGCGATATCTATTTTATTATCTATCAGAAGCTGCTCTATTCGATGAGACGGCTCTTCAATTAACTTTAATTCGATACCGGGATACGCTTTTATAAATTCAGGCAATATATCGTATAACGTATGAGCTGCTAATATGGGATTCACACCTATTACTAATCTTCCCTTTTTTAATTCTGAAATATTCTGTAATTCTTGCTTCATTTCTTTATATGTATAGTTAATTTGGTTCATATAATCTAAATAGCGTTCACCAGCATACGTTAATGTGATAGGGTTACTTTCTCTATTTATGAAAGTAACACCTAATTCAGTTTCTATGTCCTTAATAAACTTACTCAAATATGGTTGAGAAATATATAAATGTTTGGCTGCTCGAGATATACTACCAAAACGTCCTACCGCTTCTAAATATTGGACCGAATTTGTGTTAATCATTAACTCACCACTTTCTCCTTATAACTATTTAGTTATGACTTTTATATCTTAATACGTCTTTTACAAATCACGATTTCAGGTAGATAATAATCATTGTCAACAAATCGACAAAAATTAAAACTTAATATAATTAAATAGTTATATCTCATGAAATCTAATTTGTATGGCTTCTATAGAATTGATTTTTCAACAATTAAGTTAGTCGTATCCATTATTATAACTACTTTTACAATTTATTTACTATTAAAACACTATTCGAACCATTTTAGGTCATAATTCAAGCTTAGGAGGAATCATATATGAATAGAAATGTTATCGTAACAGGATCAGGTCAAGGTATTGGCTATGCTATCGCACAAGCGTTTGATCAACAAGGTGATCGTGTATTCATTTTTGATATGAGCAAAGACGCTGCTGAAGCAGCAGCTCAGTCATTAGAGAAAGGTGTTGCATATCAAGTAGATGTTACAGATGAAACGACGGTTAAAAATGCTATCAAAGATGTAACTAATCAATACGGTGCCATCGATGTTTTAGTTAACAATGCTGGCATTCAATATATATCTAAAATTGAAGACTTCCCATTAGACAAATGGAACCAAGTTATTGGTGTTATTCAAACAGGCACATTCTTAATGACTAAACATGTATTACCAAGCATGAAACAACAACAACAAGGCCGTATTATCACTATTTCATCAGCACATGGTGAAATGGCTGATCCATTCAAATCAGCGTATGTAGCATCTAAATTCGCACAAATTGGTTTCACAAAAACAATTGCACTTGAAACAGTCGATGATGGTATTACTGCAAACGCTGTATTACCTGGACCTGTTCGTACAAAATTAATCGAAAACCAACTTGCAAAATTAGCAGAACAAGATGGTACTACTGAACAAGAAGCAATGGAAAAACATATTACAAGTAAATCACCAATGAATCGCTTATTAGAACCTTCTGAAATAGCTGATACTGTTGTTTTCTTAGCATCAGATGGTGCATCTGCGATCACAGGTGAAACAATCAGTGTTTCTGGCGATTCAAACGCATAATTCATAATTAATATTTAAGAAAGAAGGCATTTTAATATGAGTCAATTACAAGAACAATTAATCGGTACATGGTCATTAGTAAGTTATCAAGATGAAGATGAAAATGGCCAAATTTTCTATCCATTAGGCAAAGATGCAACTGGGTTTATTATGTATAATCCAGATGGTTATATGTCAGCTCAATTGATGCAACAAGGTCGTCCTGCTTATGCATCTGGTGATCTTCACACTGGTACTAAAGATGAAATGGCGAAAGCTGCACATGGCTATTTAGCTTATGCTGGTAAATATGAATTAGATGAAGAAAACCAAACCGTTTATCATACGATGAACGTTAGTATGAATCCAACATGGTTAGGTGATACACAACCACGTATATTCAAACTTGAAGGTCATACACTTAGCATTGAAAATGGAAACAATCCCAATCAAAAACTCGTTTGGCAACGCGTTAATCATTAATTATTCATAACATAAAGAGCAATCCCCGTCAGAAGGGATTGCTCTTTTTTGTATACATCAAAACACTGCCGATAAGTTATGATATCTTATCGACAGTGTATATTAAAAAGCTTGATTTTATGATGGTACTTCAGTACGTTTTGTACTATGTTTTCTAATAGCTGCTGCTAATAAACTAGATACAGCACCAAAAATCATAAATCCAATAAGCATCCACATTGTTGAATTCAACTCAATATGGTGGTTCATATAAATGATTTCTTTTAAGCTTGTAGCATAATGTACGAATGGATTCCAATCTACAATATAACGTTGATAGAACTTAGGTAACATTTGCTTTGGTAACATTACCATTTGCATACTAAAGAACATTGAAATGAAGAAGATTGGCACAGATTTCATACCTAACCAAGTCATTGTTCCTAATATTAAACCAACAAATCCCATAATCGCTAACGCTACAAACGTTGCAACACGGTTTGGATGATCGAAGTCAAATCCTAGTGCGCCTCCCATAAAGTACACATATGCAAAGCTACCAAGAAATGCTGCAATCACTGTAAAGATAATTTGTCCTACAGAAGCTATTAAACGATGTGCAATTTTAATATTACCACTTGTTCTAAATGCGAAGAATAGTAGAACAGAAATAACAATTGATCCCATCCAAATTGGCATAAACATTAAGAATGGTGCGTTACCGCCACCTTGATGGTCTTTTACTTTATTGATTTTTTCATTATCCACTTTAACAGGGTTAGTTACAGAATCAATATCTTTAGCATCAACTTTAACATTTTGTTTTTCTAATGTTTGAAGACTTTGTTTAGTAATTTGTTTGTTAATATTGTCACCCATACCTGACAATACATTTGTAGCCATTTGAGAACCTTGTAAACTTGATCCTTGGCTTACAATTGTTTTTAATTGTGCTTGTTTGACATCAACACTTTGATTACCCATTTTTTTAGCCATCATTTGTGCTTGTTGCGCTGGCACTTCACCAGATTCAACTTTCTCTTTCATTTCAGCTTTTTTGCTGTCCATGACTACTTTTTGAGTTTTACTCATCGCATGTTTAGAAAAATCTTTTTCAAATATAGCAGCGCCATAATATTTTTCATCTTCCATGCCTTGTTTAGCATCTTTTTCGCTATCTACTTTGACCCATTTGATTGCTTTAGAATCACTATCTAATAATTTATCTTCTAGTTTGTCACCAATATTCATCTTTTTACCTTGAATAGAAGTACCTTCATCGTGATTTACAATTGCGATTGGCATATCTTTAGGTTTAGGATTAAACGCTGGATAAAATGCAATTGCAAAAATCATTAATATTAAAATGATTGCGATTGGTGTCAACCATAGTAATTTGCTTTTAAATATATTCATAACTTTTCCTCCCTTGAAGCAATTCAACATTGTGTTGAATATTTATCACTTTTCCAATTATAATGAGTTTAAATAAATAAACAACAATCAATTAATAGAAAAACGTCCGTTATTGAACACAATGATGAATATTGTCTATTAACTAAGGGAGGTTTTACATTTTTGAAAGAAGATAGACGCGTTCGCAAAACTAAATCTGCAATTAAGTATGCTTTCATACAATTATTGAAAGAACGAAGCCTTGAAAATATTACAGTTCAAGATATTGCAGATAAAGCTGACATCAATCGAGGTACTTTTTATTTACATTATGAAGATAAATATTTACTCCTCACTGATATGGAAGATGAGTGTATAGAACAAATTTCTAAATTCACTCAATTCTCAGAGATTCAAGGCGATAATGTAGAAATGATAGCAACATTATTTATTGATAAAGTGTTGCGTAACATTATTCAACATGTGTATGATAATCTAGACTTTTACAATACGATTTTGAGTTTAGAAAGAAAAAGTCGCTTAGAAGAAAAAATAAGCGATTTGATACAATATAATATGAAACATCAAGTCAGTGTCGATAACAAAATTGAAGGCATCCCTGAAATGTATTTTCATAGTTACGTATCTGGTGCTACAATATCTATCATTAGGTATTGGGTATTAGACTCAAACCGTATCTCTGTTGACGAATTAGTGACACACATTTTTAAAATTATTTATTACGGTCCACTAAGGATTATGGCCGAACAGAGATATAACCATATGAATTAAACACATTGCTCGATAAACATAGTGATGCGTTTGAAAAAAAGCTTTGAAAGGACTTTAACAAATGATCACTGCATATAAACATTCAAATCAAATTAATAATGAAATTATTGAAACACCAATAGATCAACAAGCATTATGGATTAATGTTGTTGAACCTGATAGAGAAGAAATCGAATATTTAATGGATCACTATCATTTACCTGAAGATTTTATACGAGATCCATTAGATTCAGAAGAAAGCGCACGTATCGAATATGATGAAGACACTGGATACTCTCTCATTATTATCGATTTACCATTAATCAATTCTACTAATCGTAGTGTTTTATCATTTATTACGATTCCGCTGGGTATCGTCATTGGAAATGGTATTGTTATGACAATTTGTGATGCTGAAAATGAGTTCTTAGAGAATTTTTCAAGACAAGATAATATTAATCTCAAATTTCATAGTCGATTCGCTTTAGAACTATTAACTACTATTGCGAACCATTATAATAGAAACTTAAGATTGCTTAATAAATCAAGAATTCGTATTGAAAGAGAATTAAAGAATAACATTACAAATAAACAACTTTTCAAATTAATGGAAGTTGAAAAAAGTTTAGTCTACTTTTTAGCCGCATTAAAAGGTAACGATACCATTATTAAAAAATTATTCCGTTTGCCTGCTATTAAACGATTTGAAGATGACGAAGAGTTACTGGAAGATTTAATTATTGAAAATAACCAAGCGATAGAAACTACTGAGTTACATCAGCGCATTTTAGAAAGTATTACAACATCCTATGCATCACTATTATCTAATGATATGAACACCATTATGAAAACTTTAACAATGTTTACGGTGTTACTAACCCTTCCAACACTCGTATTTAGTTTCTTTGGTATGAATGTTCCATTACCATTAGATGATCATAGTTATATTTCTTGGATTATCGTTGTTGGTATCTCACTGATACTTGTTGCGATTGTCAGTGTATACTTATGGCGAAAACAGAAGTTATAACCAGTTTTAAATATAAAAAGATGGACAGTACTAGAGTTCAATGTACTCTAACTGTCCATCTTTTTATTTTATTGAACTTCTTTATATTTTTTTCTTTTAGATAAGACAAACGTTACAATCACAGATACTACAAATGCAATGACCATACCGATTAGATAATGTAACCAACCACCATGGTTAGGATTGATTGAAATAAATCCTGGTATACCTGCAGTCCCCAATGCAATAGCTTTGACTTTAAAGAATGAAATATAGGCTGCTCCTAAACCAGAGCCAACGATGGCACCAATAAATGGATCTCGTAGTTTCAAGTTAACACCAAACATGGCTGGCTCTGTGATACCTAAAACTGCTGAAATACCTGCTGCTGAAGCAACACCTTTTAATTTTTTATTATTTTTTATAATAAAGAATGATGCTAAGGCTGCCCCACCTTGTGCCATATTAGACATCGTAGCAATTGGGAATATAAATGAACCGCCCGTTTTAGCTTGATCTGCAATCAGCGTTGTTTCCACTGCAATAAAGCTGTGATGCATACCTGTAATGACAATAGGTGCATATAATAAACCGAAAATTAATCCTCCAATAGCACCACCGAATTCATATAACCAAGTTAATCCATCAGATAACCAATAACCTAGTTGTCTTGTAATTGGGCCAACAAATAAAAATGTTAAAAACGCTGTGATAAAGATAGATAACAATGGTGTTAATAAATTGTCCAATACAGTTGGAACTACTTTACGCAACCACTTTTCAATTGTGGCTAATATATAAGCTGCCACAAGCATAGGCAATACTTGTCCTTGATAACCCACTTGGTTAATATGTAATCCAAATACATCCCAATGTGGAATCGCTTTACCTGCTTCTACTGCTTTTGGAAAATCATAGGCACTCATTAAACTTGGATGTACTAAAATCATACCGAGTGCAGCCCCTAAAAACGGATTGCCCCCAAACCTTTTAGCAGCACTAAAACCAATTAAAATAGGTAACAATGTAAATGGCGCATTCGCAAATATATTAATCATATCTGCTAGTCCTGCGAATTGGCTGTGTACCTCAATTAAAGATTTACCTGCATAAAATAAGTCTTTAGCTGTTAATAGATTGTTTAAACCCATTAATAAACCACCAGCTACGATTGCCGGAATAATTGGTACAAAAATATCAGATAGCATTTTGACAAATCGTTGTAATGGATTCATATTTTTAGTCGATTTGTCTTTCACTTCAGAAGTCGTAGACGCTTCTTTACCAGTGATATGTTCCATTTCGTTAAATACTTTATTAACAGTTCCAGACCCTATAATAATTTGATATTGTCCACCAGTTGAAAATGTTCCTTTAACAACATCCATTTTAGATAAGGCTTCTTCATCAACTTTACTCTCATCATTCAATATTAATCTAAGTCTGGTTGCACAATGGGCCATTGAATCTAAGTTCTCTTCGCCACCAATGGCATTAAGTATCTCTTCTGCAGATTGTTTATAGTTCATTTGTCTAATCCCTCCCATTTTTAGAACCGGTTCCAAAATAACTACTTTAATTGTAACCGGTTCCAATAATTAAATCAACACCACCTTTTTACTTTTTGATTAAATTTAAAAGTATTAGCTTTATCAATGTCATTGAACAGTTATGAATACGGGTATATATGAATACTATACGCATAGGGGGCTACAACTTGAAAGAACGTGGACACATCGAACAATTATGGCGAGAAGAAAAATATCGTGTTTTACTGCATAGTCAAAAACAATATGATGCTATTCGAGAAAAACTAAAATCGCAAGTTTCTTACGAGGAAATTCGTATGATGATTGAACATGCTATCACTATTGAACCCAGTCAAGGAAGTGTCATCAATGCTTATGATCATATGTGGGGATACTTTAAAAAATGGGCTACTGACGAAGAAAAGCAAAGTGCTCAAAAATTAAAGAAACTATTTATTAACCATGACGTATCCATTCATGATTTAATGTCATTTTTAAGTATATTAGCTGATAAATATAACGTGCAGTATATACAACAAAGTACAGTATTAAATGAATAAAAAAGAGGTCGTGACAAAAGCGTTAAGGATTTGTGCAGAACCAAACGATGATAAAGAACTACTTCCTTATTCATAGGTTAGTAGTTCTTACAAACTCAATAGTTGAGTTTGTTCATTTGAATTGTTTTCCAAATTTTGTCGAATCGTGAGTGTTTGCCCAACTTGCATTGTTTGCAGAAATTGGAATACCAATTTCTCTATGTTGGGTCCCTTCTGCCGATAATCCTGCTTTTGGGACGCCGTTAATCGGTTTCCCAGAGCAAAAAGCTTTATATCTCAACCTCTTAATTTTGTGTCAAAAAGGTAGTCACCTTTAATCCACATTAAATGTACATTATGTTAAATTCTAAAGAAAGATTAATTCTAAGATGTATCACAAAATAATAATAAACAATAAATAGAACTTAATGCTATAACATCCAGTGAAAGTTATTGTCATGCTTCATTTAATTTGTTATCACTTCGGGGGGAGTATTTCAAATTAATGATTATAAAAATCGCTACTTAAAAATTGATGCTTCATCATACTTTAATTTTCAGAAGATGTGATTTCTCAGGATGCCACCCTATTTCTATATTGGTCAAAATCAGCTGCATGTTCTAGTTGATATATCTTAAAGATTTCAAACCAATGTCATTATGCCTTTACACATAGAGTTTATGTGTGATGAAGAAATAAGGATTGTATGCGTTAAATCTCGATGTTTATTCTTATTTTAAGTTGATTATTTATTCACTAAATATGGCGTATGTGATTCTGTGTTGTCTCTCTCTTTTGTTGTTATATCTAAGATGTGAATATAACGTACATTTAAAACCACAGATTAACAATCCAAGATTTAAATGTTTTAAATTTCTTTTGGATTGAAATCTATTATTATTATCCACTAAATATTTCATTCTCACTCTATTGAAAATTTCCAAATACTCTTTACTACATTTCTAAATTTCCATTTGTATTGCAAACAACACAAAATTGACTACGTTTTCACAAAAATTGTTATAATAACTTTTATTTTTAACTATTACTATTTGAATGAAAATCTATTATAATAACTATTATTATTCAATCGCATATTAAATGACTTAGACTATGAATATTCTCATATATATTCAATTTGAACAATTTATAAGTGATTATTATATTTTAATACTAAAAAACTAAGAGGAGTCACATCACATAACATGTCATGCCATTTATCCCTATTCACTCAACATCAAACGCAGCCATGTCGTAATATTAATCAAATCATCATATTATTTTCATTAAGTCATGAATTAAGGATTAAAATTAACGGTGAACTTAAAGATTTAGATGCTCATATTGCAATTATTAATCATGGTGATATATATGAAATAAAAAATGCGACACATTTAGTTCAATTAAATATACCTATTTTTTATTTCTACATAGAAGATACGTCGTTTTTTGAATGTTACTTTGATAGACATTTATTGCAATCAAGTGATTACATCAAAACGCTATTACTTCAATTATTACAACAAGATTCAAAAGATCATAAAGACCAACAAGTCTGCTCTAAAATCATACAAACCTTATATAAAGAAGCAGTAATAAAATTAGAAAGCAATTATATACCTAACATTGCAGTAAATTCTCCTTTATTTGCAAATTGTCTTCAATTTCTAGATGAACAATTGACTCAGCCAATTTCTTTAAAGGATGTTGCTCATAATAGTAGTATTTCTGAATCTTATTGTTCTAATTTATTTAATCGATATTTGAATATGAATTTTAAAGACTACTTTACAAGTCTAAAATTATGTCATTCTATTAATCTACTTATGACCTCTCATTTATCAATCAACGCTATATCCGAAACATCTGGTTTTACTAGTCATACCAATTTTACTAATCAATTTAAAAACTATTTACAATTTAGCCCTAAACAATATCGTACTTATATCAATCAAATTGATACTATGCCACATTTAAACATTGTTGATTACGATAATGAGGCATTTTTACCACTCATAGAAAACTTTAATTTTAATGATCAAATAACTACAGAAATTACGAAAATTGACTTAGAACATTTTGATCCTAAAGATCATTCAAAAGCTTCCAAAGCATTTATCCGACTTGATAATTTCAATGAATTATTTCACTTCACCTTCAATGACTATTTCGATATAGACTTTTCATTTTTACCTGAACCGGTCATACTTATCAACGATATAAAGGATTTAACAACGAATCAAATCAATTATCATTTATTATATAGATGCTTTGATAAATTATTCGAACGACATATCGGCTTGGCAATGACCATTAAATCCAAAGAGGATTTTAAGGCAGTTAATCATTTCGTCTTGATGTTTTTACAAGGTCATACAGACTATCAATTAAATAAAAAGACAGTCAAACTGATGCTCATTTTTGATTCAGCAACAATGACCATACATGATATTCATCTATGTCATTTAAAAATTAGAAATAAAAATAGAGATATCAAATATGGTGTGACTATAGATGGATTATTGCATCAAGAACAAACGTTAGATAAAACATATGATATTTTAAGAAGACTCAATTTTGATTATTATTTAATAGATATTGAAAATATAGAAACGACATTATCCTTGATTAACAAAAGGAAAACATATAATCATACAACCACTCATTTTGATAATTATAAGCAATTTATCATGGATTCTGGTATAGACTCCACACGCTTTGTGTATGATTATTTATCATTAAAATGTTTCAAATATACTAACAACGGTACACATCCATTACAACTCGCCGACTTAGTGTGTCATATTATTGCGCTATTACGCTATGGTGGTGGCATTAGTTACCAATTGATTGCAACGGGGTCAATTTATATTTCTCTATTTAATGAATTCGGTAATGCACTTCCCCTCATTCATATTTATAAAATGGCACATGTATTTGTGAATGAACCTATTCAAATTTCTAATAATTACATCATGAGCCGAAAAGATGGTAATTATCATTTTATTTTATTTAATAAAATCAATGATCGATATTTATCTGATACACAACTAGAATTCATATTTAAAAATCATTTAAAAGCAAATTCATTAATTACTATCCAAACGTTGAATAATGAACATGGCACTATTGATAATTTATTACCGAAGAGTAGACAACAACTGTTTCTTGATAAGGAGATGGTTGAACAACTAGAACGTTCGAATCACCCAAAAACTGAATTGTCACTCCTAGAACACGATAATCAAGATATCAAGTTGATTTTAAAACACGATGAAGTGAAGTATGTTTGTATTAAACCTAATTAATGATTTAAATATAGCTAAAGTTTAACAATGGTCATTTAAGGATATAGTTGTCACTAAGGAGATGATTATATTGGATAATCAAAAAGCAACAGAAGCGATTGAAAAAGTATTAGATCATTCTAAAGTCGGTGTATTATCTACTGCTTTTAATAATAAACCTAATAGTAGATATATGGTGTTTTATAATGATGAATTAACGCTTTATACTAAGACAAATATCAACTCAATTAAAGTTGAAGAGATTGAAGATAATCCTTATGCCTATATTTTATTAGGTTATAATGAGACTACTAATCATAGCTTTGTTGAAATTGATGCAACGATTGAAGTTGTTAAAGATCAAAAAGTCATTGATTGGTTATGGGAAACACAGGACAAATCATTCTTTGATTCTAATAAAGACCCTGAATTATGTGTGTTAAAAGTTATTCCTAAGTCTATCAAACTAATGAATGACAAAGATTTAGATACACCTTTCACAATTGAATTATAATGATATAGCGAGTATAGAACACAACTCCAAAATCATAGCACAAAGGCGATTAAAAAATATAAATCATCTTTGTGCTTTTTTATATTTAATATCACATTTACACATGTAATTGAATAAATGCCACTTAACTAAATGATAGAGGAGCTTATGTATAAAAACATTTACGTGACTCAACTTGTACGACCAATGGATCGTCCAATACTAATCCGTAAAATTAATCCTTTCAGATATATTTTTTGTTAATTAATGACAAATGCGTATATTTTATGAATTTTCCAATTAATAATAAACACTTATATTTTGAATTTAATTGCAAATTACTCTAATTTTCTGTATAAATGAAATAGAAAACAACAATACTAAAGTAGAATATATAATGAAGAGTAAAAAAGGACTAGGTTTTGGTCTTATCGCAATTATGCTTATTGTATGTATTGTTTTAGTTGTCGCAATGATGGCTGGCGGCAAAAAAGAAACATACTATGGTGTTATGAAAAATGATACTACAATAGATAAAATGATTAGTGAAAAAGACGAAAAAATTGAAAAGAACATTAAACTTCCATCAGATGCAAAAGTATCTGTTAAAAAAGAAGATTTTGTTATGATTACTAAGAACGAAAAAACTGGCAAAATTGCTAAAGTGAAAAAAGTAGATCATGACGATGTACCACATGGATTAATGACTCAAATCCATGATATGGGACATATGCATATGTAATATAAAAAGGAAGCAAGTCATCAATGGCTTGCTTCCTTTTTATTTGTATATATTGCTCGTATTCACATAATTCCAACCATTAAAAATGGAAGTACTTTTAAGGGTCACAGTAGCTTTCGCTACTGCGTAAGAGGGTGAAGAACAGAAATTTTATATTTCGTCGTTCTTCACCGGCACAAGATGACTAGGTTTGTTACAAGCATCGCGTAGTAACTTACCAGTCATCCACTGCCTCTAACCATTAAAAATGGAAGTGCTTTTAAGGTTCACAGTAGCTTTCGCTACTGCGTAAGAAGTACTAACCATTAAAAATGGAAGTACTTCTTTAAATGCATAAGAGCCCCTAATCGCTAATGCGATTTTCTCCTCTTCGGTTCGCCTTAGCTTGCGCTAATGCATAAGAGCCCCTAATCGCTAAAGCGATAAGGGGCTCTAAAAATGTCAGATTTATTATTTTATAGTGATTTTAAATACTCTTGGCCTTGTTTCTTATCATATAAGTTTTCCCATTTTGCGATAACTACAGTTGATAAAGCGTTACCCATAACGTTAACGACTGTACGTACCATGTCTAATAAACGGTCAACTCCTATAATTAATGCAAGTCCTTGAGCTGGTAATCCCATTGCACCTAATGTTGTTAATAAAACAACGATTGAAGTACCTGGAACTGCTGCCATACCTTTTGATGTAAGCATTAATGTTAACATTAACACAATTTGTTCTGTTAACGTTAAATGCATACCATACATTTGTGCGACGAATAAAGCAGCGATTGATTGGTACAATGCTGAACCGTCTAGGTTAAATGTATATCCAATTGGTATAACAAATGATGTAATTTCTTTTGGTGAACCAAATTTTTCCATCTTTTTCATCATTACTGGTAATACAGCTTCTGAGCTTGATGTTGAGAAAGCTAAAAGAATTTCACTTTTTAGTATTTTCATAATAGAGAAAATACTTATGCCACACATTCTTGCTACAATTCCTAATACTACAACTACAAAGAATACCATCGCGAAGACGACAACTAATACAAGTTTAAGTAGAGGAAGTAAAGCTGATGCACCAAATGTAATAATGGTTGTACAAATAAATGCAAAGACACCTAATGGTGCTAATTTTAAAATTTTGTTAATCATCCAGAATACTGCTTCTAATGTACCACTTAAGAAAGATTTAACAGGTTCTGCTTTTTCACCGATGGCAGCTAAGCCTAAACCGAAGAATACAGCAAAGAAGATAATTGGTAATAATTCTCCTTTAGTTAAAGCTTCAAAAAAGTTTGTAGGTACAATGTTTACAATGGTATCAATAAAATGATTACCGTATGTAGATTGTTCTGCAGCGTGTGCAGATGATTGATATTTAGAAATATCGCCCTTTGGTAGTTTGGATGGATCAAGTCCAGAACCTGGTTTGAACAAGTTACCAAAAATAATCCCAAGACCAATAGCGATTGTTGTTATAATCTCAAAGTAAAGTATTGTTTTCCATCCATAGCGACCTACAGTTTTCGACTCCCCTACGTTCGAAATAGATAACGCTAAAGAACAGAACACAACTGGAATAACGATCATTTTAATTAAGTTTAAAAAGACGTCTCCAAATGGCTTTATGTAGTTAGCCGCTTCTTCATTTCCATATAATATAAGTCCAACGACAACACCTAGAACCAACGCAATTAATACTTGCACTGGAAGACTAATTTTTCTCTTGAATAGAGCCATATTGCAAACTCCCCTTCATCTGACATCACTTAATTATATCAGATAACTTAAAAATAGCTATAATTTTTTAAATAACAAATACAAATAATTGTGTTGAAATTTCTAAATATTTGTGAAACCAGAGTATTTTACTACGGTTACTTTTACCATTTTTATTGTTTTAATCACAATTCTAACTACATATTAAACTTACACAATAAGAAAAAAAGGTTACCGATTTTTTAAATCGATAACCTAAAAATATTTTGACTAATTTGAGGGCTTATAATTTTTATTAAAGTAATTATGTTTAGCACTCTTTAGACTTTTCTTAGTTTCAGTATCAAAACCTTCTGCAAAGATACCTTTATTTGTACTTATAGGTTGTATCACGTAAGTTACTTTAGGCTCATCTTTAAAAATAACTTCCTTATAATACACACCTTTTTTAGCACTATATAATGTTTCTTCTTTTTTTATCTTATCTTTTAGATGATGTTCTTTAAAATAACTATCGACCATTTCAATATTTTTATGGCCTTGATATGTTTTAAGTGCGAAGAAAAATGCAAATGCTAAAACTAACGAAATGATTAATATAATAATAATTCTAATTAATTTCTGTTTCCTACTCATTTTATAGACTCCTTTTGCCTTATCTTAATTAGTATGAACGAAAAGCATACATTTTTAAAGTCTTATAAAACTTTTGTAACAAAATATTCTTATCTGAATTTTGTACTTAAACGCTTGTCTATACGTTATTATAAATATTGTCTAACATCATCAAGTGGCAAACGTACTGATTCATGCGCTTCTTGCGCCCCTTTACCTACTGCAATAGCTACAACAGGTACAAAACGATCACTATCTAAACCTAAAACGTCTGCAATATTAGCTTTATCAAATCCACCGATTGGATTCGTATCATAGCCATGAGATTTAGCTACAAGCATAAATTGCATCGTCATTAAACTACTATCAATATTTACGATATCTTTCATGCCTTCTCTTGATAGCCCTTTATAATGAGGAAGCACCCAACTTAACATTTTATCTTTAATCTCTTCAGTCATATGTTTTTTACTTACTGCATCACCATAAATTTGTTCAGCTTTTTCATAATTTTTTAAATCACCAAAAACAATAATCATCGCAGAAGATGTGTTCACTTGTCTTGAGTTCATCCCAAATGATGGTAAGATTTTCTCTTTACCTTCTTCAGAATCCACTACCATTAATCTCCATGGTTGCATATTTACGGATGATGGTGCTTTCGTTGCTTTTTGAATCATTTCATCCATTTCTTCGTGACTAATTATATATTCGGTATCAAATACTTTTACAGATTTTCTGCCTTTTAATACATCATCAAATTTTGAGATTCTTTCCATAAAGTTCTCCTCTTTCTAAATAAGTCGTTTGATATTACAAAACAATTAAGTTTTATTATAATTTTGTAATTTTTAAATGAAAAGCAATTTGCCTATATCACTTAGAACGGCACTTGACAAGTCATACACTTCATAATATTGTTAGCTTAACAAGGAGTGATTTAATGTATGTAGAAAATAGTTATTTAAGCAAACAATTATGCTTTTTATTCTATGTTTCATCTAAAGAAATTATCAAAAAGTATTCTAGTTATTTAAAGGAATACGAACTCACGTACACTGGTTATATAGTGCTAATGGCGATTGAAGAAGATGAGAAACTTAACATCAAAACTTTAGGTGATAGAGTTTTCTTAGATTCAGGCACTTTAACACCATTACTAAAAAAATTAGAAAAGAAAAATTACGTCGTTCGAACTCGTGAAGAAAAAGATGAAAGAAACCTTCAAATTTCACTGACTGATCATGGTAAAAGTATTAAAAAACCATTATCTGAAGTGTCACTAAAAGTATTTGGCGAATTTGATATCGACGTTAACGAAGCGAAAGAATTAATCAACCATCTTCAAATGTTTGTTTCTAAAAACTTTGATAAATCCACAGAAAAGTAATACTTCTATAGAGAAAAAGACAAAAGTAAACTTTCCCTCAACATTCATATCTTTCTTTTATACATGTAAATCCAAGTTATGTGAACAAATGTTTCATATTGTAAGCTTTTGTCTGTATTCTCTAGAACTAATAATCACTCCATAAATCCTTTTTACTTTACCTCACCCTAAACAGTACATATAATGAATCTACAATTAAATATGATTCAAATTTAGTTAATTAAAAGGAGCGAATCGTATGCCTAGTAATGACTTCTTTAACAATGCATTTTTAAAAAATGACCCTACTGATATGTTTAGAGATTTAGGTAAGCAAGTGTTTAATCAGTTTTCCTCACAAGCATTTCCCGCCAACCTATATAATGAAAGTGATCATTATTTAATAGAAGCTGAACTTGCAGGCGTAAAAAAGGAAAATATATCATTAACTTTTGATCATCATACATTAACGATTAAAGCTAATAAGTTTCTAGAACCTCATCATGGACAAGCGCAATTGAATGAACGTTCTAACGGAGAACTTGTCCGTCGATTTGAATTTGAGGATGTAGATAAAGATTTAATCAAAGCAACATTTGAGGATGGCGTCTTAAATATACGCTTACCTAAACAACAACACGATTCTGAAGACGCAACAACTATATCTATATTATAAATCAAAAAATAACACCCTCGTCACGGTATAACCAAGATGAGGGTGTTATATATTTATGCTTCTTTTTTATTTAAATGAACCATTGTGATTAATGCGATGAGTCCGAAAATAGCTAAAAAGATAAATGCTAAATGACTTGAACCTGTTACCCCTGTAACATAAGTGATTACTAATGGTGGGAAAAAGCCGCCTAGTCCCCCCATCATTGATACAATACCATTCGCTGATCCAGCTTCTTTCGCGAAATATGATGGTACTAATTTAAAAATAAGACCATTACCAATACCTGCACACACACTTATCATTAAACATCCTATGGTAAATAATGCGATGTGATTAGAGAAACCTAAAATCAATGCACCTGTAATCATAATGATAAAATCTACCATTAGAACCTTAACTGCATTTAGTTTATCACCTAATATGCCTCCGACTGGTCTCAGGAAGGTCGCTAAAGCAATAAATATACCTGAACGAATGCCTGCATCAACTTTATCTATACCAAAATGTTGCACCAGATAGTTTGGCAAAAATAGTCCAAAAGCTACAAACGCACCAAATGTAATAAAGTACCAAAGACTTGTATAGTATAGTTTATAATTTTTAAATAAGATTTTCATTTGAGATATTAGCGGTACTTTTACTTTAGGCTCATGGTTATCTCCAAATATAAACATTAATACTGCAAATATAGCAATAATAATTAAATAACTTCTAACTGTTGTTTGCCAACCAATAATCCCTGCAATTGGCGGTGCTAAAAATGATGAAATCGCTGTCCCAATGTTTCCCATACCATAAATACCATTCGCTAATCCTACTTTATCTTTTGGGAAATATTTTGGAATTGATGTAACACCTACTGAGAATATAGCACCACCCACACCAAGAAAGAATCCAGATAACATCATCATTTTTGGTGATTGTGCTTGCCCTAAAAAGTAAATGGGAAATAAAAGCACTATAAAACTACAGAAAAATACCCATTTGGCTCCAATAATATTAGTTAAATATCCAAAAGGAACACGTAATATTGATCCCAAAATGACTGGTATTGCTAAAATAATGGATAGTTGTCCAGCTGAAATTTTAATGTCTTGAGAAATAAATGGCATTAATGGAGAAATAATGCTCCATGCCATAAAACCAACTACTAAGCTAAGTGTTTGTAATGTGAGCTGAAATCCACCTTTTGTCTTGTCCATATTTTCACCCTCGTCGAATTCATTTATTTATTAGTACTATGCGGGTTTGACCTTCAATAACTCTATTAATGAACATAGAACTAATCTTAATTTGATTTTATCGACTTTGTGAAAAGTTGAACATTAGGATAATCCCTTATTCGACTATGTAATTCCCCTATTAAAAAGGATCACAGTAGCTTTCGCTACTGCGTAAGAAGTACTAACCATTGAAAATGGAAGTACTTCTTTAAATGCATAAGAGCCCCTAATCGCTAAAGCGATTTTTCTCTTCGGTTCGCCTTAGCTTGCGCTAATGCATAAGAGCCCCTAATCGCTAATGCGATAAGGGGCTTTAAAATTCTAGGAGTTTCTTTTTCATGGCGTATTCTACGAGTTCTGGTTTTGATTTTAATTCTAGTTTGTTCATAATGTGTGTTTTATGTGCTTCTACTGTTTTAACTGATACAAATAGTTTTTCTGCTATTTCTTTATTGCCATAGCCTTTTGCTATTAATGGCAATATCTCTAATTCTCGTTTGAATAACACTTTGAATGGATCTGATGTATCTGTATATTCCTGATTACTACTATTCACAAATTCATTCACTAATGAGGTGGTCAATTTCATATCAACATATGTCTCACCATTATAAACTGTTCTAATAGCAAGCAATAGTTGTTCATCAGGTGCGTTTTTCAAAATATAACCTTTCGCACCGTTCCTCAATACATGAAATAAATACTCTTCATCATCATACATTGTTAAGATTAAAATCTTTGTTTCAGGAAAACTTTCATGAATTTTACTCGTTGCGATAAGCCCTGATTCACCTGGTGGCATACTTAAATCCATTAATAGTACATCAGGTTTAAACTCCAAAACTTTTTGATAGGCCTCTACACCATCAGCAGCGGTAGCAACTACTTCCATATCCTCTTGATAGTTGAATATCATAGAGAAACCGGTTCTAACAACTGCATGATCATCGGCAATAACTATTTTCAACATTATTCCCCAAAAAATTAATTTACAGTGGTACTTCTAAAGTAATAATCGTTCCTTTACCTATATGCGTCTCAATATTTAAATTCCCTCCAACAAGTTCGGATCGCTCTTTCATTCCATATAACCCTAGTCCAGATCCTCTCGGTTTGGAAGACGGATCAAATCCTTGTCCTCTATCAATAATTTCAGCGATTAACGTCAGTTCATTTTGTTGAATAGTGACTTCTACTTCACTAACACCAGCATATTTTAAAGCATTATAAACAGCCTCTTGCACAACTCGATACACGACGGTTTCCACCTCGCTATCAAAGCGATGATTAACGATATTAGAAACATAATTAATTTGCATACCATAATTTTCTTCGAATTGTTTAAAATAAGATTTAAATGCTGCCTCTAATCCTAAATCATCTAAAGATGCAGGACGCAATTCAACTGATAGATGTCTGACATCGTCAACGAGTTGTGACATTAAACCTTCAATATTTTTAACATCATTCAATATTTTCTCTTTATCTTGTTGATATTTTAACAAACGTAATTGAACATCAATATTCAACATTTCTTGAATAACACTATCATGTAGTTCTCTAGATATACGCTTACGTTCATTTTCTTGCGCGGATATTGTTTTTCTCATCATTCGGCGTTGATTCATTTTTTCTTGTCGTTCAATTTGAGGTGCAACATCTTGCAATGTAAATGCATTAATACCTTTAACCGGATCTATGGTTTGATAAGAAGCTGTAAATGGTGCGATTTTTCTGTTTTTTGTTTTCATAAATACTTGGAATTGTGAATGATGAGGTTGTGCTACATCTAAAAAGCAATCTCTACATGACTGTACGTCATACTCATTCGTGTAACCTTCGCATCGTCTACAAATCGCATTCGTCATTGCACTATAATTTTCTTCTTCCGAAATAACTTCTTTAGCTGCTTCATTCATTGCTATAATCTTTCCGCTATTATTCACAAAAACAATCTTTTCATTTGTGCTTTCAAAGTAACGTCTTAGCAACACTTCAAGTTGTTCATTATTAACCGTCAAGTTAATCACCTAAATTTCTTCATTAAATATGCCTAATTGTTTATAAATATCTATATCATACACATTAATTGGTAATGGCTTATGATTTCTTTGGCCAAACAACATAACCCCATACACCTGTTGTTGATACCAAAGTGGAATAGCTATGACCGCCGTTAAATTTTCACTTAATAATATAGGAAACTTCACCTTTTCATCAGGTGTTAAGGCCATATCTACATTAGCAATGATCATTCTCTTTCCCGTTTTCATCACATTACCAGCTAGACCTCGACCTTTACGTAATATAATCAATTTATATCTATCATTATTGTTACCTGATACATATTGCCATTTTATAGGTGAATAGGTGCTCGCTGATTCATAAAAAGCTAACGCCGCAAAATCAAAACCTTGTTCTAATCTAATTCTATCAATATTTTCTTGAAAACTTTGGCTTTCGAACATTGAATCTGGCATCATACTATTTCCACCTTTGAATTACTATAGTTTATTTTTTCGATAAATAATGTACCTTCTACTTGTATACGATAATGGTACACTCCATACATGAACTAAACGCGTAAATGGCCAACATGCAAAAATGGTAAACCCTAATACCATATGTAATTTAAATTGCAATGGTACATTGGCCATCAAATCTGCGTGCGGTTTAAACATAAAGAGTTGTCTAAACCATACTGAAATGGTTTCACGATAATTAAAGTCGATATGCATGATATTCGTAACTATTGTAGAGTAACATCCCATGAAGATAATAATTAATAAAAGAATATTTACAAAAATATCCGAAAATGAACTTAAACGCCTTACATTTTTAATTGTAATTCTTCTAGCAGTAAGTAACAACATACCTATTAACGTCATTATACCAAAAATACTACCAATATAGACTGCTCCAAAATGGTACATATGCTCATCAATCCCTAATGAGTCCATCCAATATTTCGGTATAACAAGACCAACTACATGTCCAAAGAAAACTGGAATTACGCCTAAATGAAATAGCAAGCTTCCCCATTTCAGTCTCTTTTTCTCAATTAATTCGCTAGACTTTGCAGTCCAAGAAAACTGGTCATACTTATATCTTGCAATGTGTCCTATGATAAATATAGCTAAACATAAGTATGGATAAATGACCCATAAAAATTGATTAATCATGTTGAGCCACCCCTTCTGGTACTTCTAAACATAATTTCAAAGTCTTTCTTAATGCTTGTATTACGTACCCATATGGATGATTTTGTTTTCCAAGTTCATTTGCCATTACAAATGTTCCATCTTCAATAATCATGATGACTAATTGAATATTTTCTTCTGCCCTTTCATCGCCACGCCATTCTATTGTCTGTAAAAATTGTAGCATCAATGGTAGATAATCTGACAATTCATTATCTACCATTTTTAATCCAAACATTTCGTACAAAACTTTGAGTTTTGCTAACATTTGGCCTCTCTCTTTTTGAGTGTCGAATTGATTATAGGTCATATATAATGGTGCTTTTTTGCTAAAATCAAAGGTATCTGTATATATTTGTTGAATTTCAGATAACGTATATTGCATCATCTGTTCTCTAAATGCTATTAGGTCTTCATACCCCGGATGACTAGGATCGATGACTTCGTTAAATATATTTTCATTAAATGTCTTTTTCTCAGGGAAGCATAATTGCATTGCGATATATCCTAAACTGTCTTGATATCGATATAAATTGTCAAAGTTAATCACGGAAAATCCCTCCATAAAACCGCTCGTTATAAATGTCTTGACCTGATTTGTCCGTAGCAACAGCGACGCCGCATCCTTCACAATTAACGCCGAAGTTTTCACCACCATAACCTTGCGAACCTTGAGCGTGATAAGTATCTAAATAAGTTTCTTTATGTGTCGTCGGTATCACAAATCGTTCTTCATATTTGGCTAAACCTAATAATCGATACATATCTTTCGTTTGACGTTCAGTAAGTCCTAGTTGCGTTAAACGTTCAACATCGAAATCTTTTTGAGTCACTTGTGCTCTCATATAACTTCTCATCATAGCCATTTTCTGTAGTGCTTGTTTGACCGGTTTTGTAGCACCGGCTGTAAACATGTTCGCCAAATATTCTATCGGTAAGCGCATTTCTTCTATGGCAGGGAAAATCATATCCGGATCTTGTTCTGAATTTTTACCTTCAAAATAACTCATAATTGGGCTTAATGGTGGGCAATACCACACCATTGGCATAGTTCTATACTCTGGATGCAATGGGAATGCTAATTTATATTCAATTGCTAATTTATAAATCGGTGACTGTTGTGCCGCTTCAATCCATTCATGATTGACACCATCTTTTTCAGCTTGCGCAATGACTTCTTCATCAAATGGATCTAAAAATAATTCCAATTGTTTTTCATATAAATCTTGTTCATTTTCAGTCGACGCCATTTCTTCCACTCTGTCAGCATCATATAATAATACGCCTAAATATCTCATTCGACCTGTACAGGTTTCTGAGCAGACTGTAGGCATGCCTGCTTCAATTCTAGGGAAGCAAAATGTACATTTTTCGGCCTTATTCGTTTTCCAGTTAAAATAAACTTTTTTATAAGGGCATCCAGTCATACAATAACGCCATCCACGACATGCATCTTGGTCGACCAAAACAATACCATCTTCATCTCTTTTATACATAGCTCCTGATGGACAAGATGCAACACAACTTGGATTAAGACAATGTTCACACAATCTTGGTAGGTACATCATAAAGGTTTCATCAAATTGAAACTTGATATCTTCTTCTATCTTTTGAATATTTGGATCTTTAGGTCCAGTCACATGACCACCAGCTAAATCATCTTCCCAGTTAGGTCCCCATTCAATATCCATCTTTTCTCCAGAAATAACAGAGTAAGCTCTTGCTACTGGTGAGTGTTGACCTGCCTTAGCTGTTGTTAAATGCTCATAGTTATAATTCCATGGCTCATAATAATCTTGAATTAATGGCATATCAGGATTATAGAAGATTTTTCCAAGGGCTATTTTAGACCACTTGCTACCAGAT
Source organism: Staphylococcus sp. KUGN1 (assembly GCF_045984185.1). Classification (NCBI taxonomy): domain Bacteria; kingdom Bacillati; phylum Bacillota; class Bacilli; order Caryophanales; family Staphylococcaceae; genus Staphylococcus; species Staphylococcus sp. KUGN1. Next base: position 224,290 of record NZ_JBJQIL010000002.1, read on the forward strand.
TTAAGTTGTAATCTGCCTTTTCGATTCAATACCCAACCGCCTTTATAGTGCTCTTGATCCTCCCAACGTTTGGGATATCCTGTACCAGGCTTTGTTTCAACATTATTAAACCACATATATTCTGCCCCAGGTCGATTTGTCCATGTGTTTTTGCAAGTAACGCTACAAGTATGACAACCTATACATTTATCTAAATTCAACACCATTGCTATTTGCGCTTTAATCTTCAAGCCAATTGACCTCCTTCATCTTTCTTACTGCTACATATACATCTCTTTGATTACCAATTGGTCCATAATAATTGAAATGATAACTAATTTGAGCATAGCCACCTATTAACTGTGTTGGTTTCAAATGAATTCGTGTTGGTGCGTTATGTGATCCACCTCTAGTATCTGTAATTTCAGAACCTGGCGTTTGAATATGTTTATCTTGTGCATGATACATAAACATGGTACCTTTAGGCATTCTGTGTGAAATAACAGCTCTCGCAGTAACGACACCATTTCGGTTATATACTTCTAACCAATCGTTATCCTGAATGTTGTGTTCTTTAGCATCTTCATCAGAAATCCAAACTGTTGGACCACCTCTAAATAGCGTTAACATATGTTTATTATCTTGATACATAGAGTGAATATTCCATTTACCATGTGGTGTAAGATAACGCAGAATTAAAGTATCAGTGCCACCTTTAATTTGTTTATCCTTAGTACCAAATACCATTGGCGGTAACGTAGGTTTGTAAATCGGTAAACTTTCTCCAAATTGTTGGAAAACCTCATGATCAATATAGTAACTTTGACGACCAGTTAACGTTCTAAAAGGAACGAGTCGTTCAATATTAGTTGTAAATGGTGAATAACGTCGTCCATTTTTATTTGATCCAGGGAACACTGCAGTTGGTATAACTTCTCTAGGTTGAGAACCAATATTTAAAAATGTTATTTTTTCAGACGCACGTTCACTTGAAATATCTGTTAACGTCATACCTGTTTGTTTTTCTAAGTCTTGATAAGATTTTTGTGATAATTTACCATTTGTAGCAGATGAAATATTCAACATTGCATCTGCTACATTTCGAGCAGAGTGAATTCTTGGTTTATCATTTTTGATAGAATTAGGGTCTTTATCATTCCAAGTCCCTAGCATACTTTTTAATTCTTCGTATTGTTCCTTCACGCTAAAACTAACGCCATGTGCCCCTACATTATCTGTCTCTAATTTCGGTCCAACAGAAACATATTTATCGTAAATTAACGTGTAGTCACGTTCTACGATTGTAAAGTTAGGCATGGTTTTACCGGGTATGGCATCTATCTCTCCTTTAGACCAATCTTTTACGATACCTAATGGTGTTGCTATTTCTTGTTTGGAATCATGACCTAACGGTGTTGTTACGACATCTTTATATGTACCTGGTAGATAATCCTTCGCCATTTCTGACACTGCTTTAGCGAGTGTTTTATAAATATCCCAATCTGATCGAGACTCCCACAATGGATCTATGGCTGGATTAAATGGATGAACATAAGGATGCATATCAGTAGAAGAAAGATCATGTTTTTCATACCAAGTTGCTGCTGGTAAAACAATATCCGAATATAATGGCGTCGCTGTCATTCTAAAATCGAGTGATACGAGTAAATCTAATTTACCTGTTGTTTCTTCTCGCCATTGAATTTCATCAGGTTTATCATCTTCGGTTGGTGATGCTAATAATCCTGATTTTGTACCTAATAAATGTTTCATAAAATATTCTTGTCCTTTAGCAGAACTAGAGATTAAATTAGAACGCCATACGAATAATGTTTTAGGATGGTTTTTTCTTAAATCCGGATCTTCTACTGCAAATTTTGTTTGTTTCGTTTTCACTTCATTAATCGCACGTTTTAATATGGCTTCATTTGAATCATCACCATTTTCTTTAGCTTCTTCTGCGAATAACAAACTATTCTTATTAAACTGAGGATACGATGGTAACCAACCTAATTTAGCAGCTGTAACATTGTAATCAGCTGGATGTTGATGTTTAATATGTTTCGCTAAAGGTGATTTCAATTTATCGACATTTGATTCTTCATATTTCCATTGATCTGTCGCGAAATAGAACCAACTTGTACCATTTTGTAAACGAGGTGGTCCTTGCCAATCTTTAGCAAATGCAATCGTATTCCAACCTTCAATAGGTCGACATTTTTCTTGTCCAACATAGTGTGCCCAACCGCCACCATTTACTCCTTGACAGCCACATAACATAATTAAATTTAAAATCGAACGATAAATTGTATCGGAATTAAACCAGTGGTTGATACCAGCACCCATAATGATCATTGAACGCCCTTCTGTGTCTATAGCGTTTTGGGCAAATTCTTTTGCAACTTGAACGACTAAACTAGATTTTATACCTGTAATGTCTTCCTGCCATGCAGGTGTATATTTAGAATGCGAATCATCATATCCCGTCGCTTCTAATTCATGATTAAAACGTTTGATACCATATTGACTAACCATCAAATCATATACAGTAGTAATATATCTTTCATCACCATTAGCTAATTTAATCTTCTTAGTAGGTATAGGGCGTTCAAAGACACCATCACCATTGCTATCAAAATATGGAAATTGAATTTGTTGTAATTCAAAATCGCTTTCATCCATGGATAAACTAGGTTGAATAACATTGCCATCTTCATCTTCTAATTTAAGATTCCATTGTTTACCATCTTCCCAACGTTGTCCCATCGTGCCATTTGGAACAACTAGTTGATTTGATAAGTTATCAAATAACACAGGCTTCCATTCTCCGTTTGTTGTATCTTGTCCAAGATCACTTGCTCTTAAAAATCGGCCTGCTTTCAAACCATTGTCATCTTGATCTAACATTAATACAAAAGGCATATCTGTATATTGTTTAGCATAATTAATAAATCGTGAATTAGGATTGTTGATATAATATTCTTGTAAAATAACATGTGTCATTGCTTGAGCAACTGCAGCATCAGTACCTGGGTTAGGTGCTAACCAATTATCAGCAAATTTTACATTTTCAGCATAATCCGGCGCGATAGAAACGACTTTAGTCCCTTTATATCTCACTTCTGTCATAAAGTGCGCATCTGGTGTTCGTGTTAATGGCACGTTTGAACCCCACATAATCAAGTAAGCAGCGTTATACCAATCACTTGATTCAGGAACATCTGTCTGTTCTCCCCAAATTTGAGGTGATGCTGGTGGTAAATCAGCATACCAATCATAAAAACTTAACATTTCTCCGCCTAATAAATTAATGAATCGTGCGCCAGCTGCATAGCTCACCATAGACATCGCTGGAATAGGTGTGAATCCAGCTATTCTATCTGGACCGTCCTTTTTGATGGTATATAATAATTGAGCAGCAATAATATCAGTTACATCTTTCCAATTTGATCTTACATGACCACCCATACCACGTGCTTGTTTATAACGTTTTGCTTTTTCTTCATCTTCTACAATAGATGCCCATGCAGCTATTTTGTTTCCATGATTTTCTTCAAGTGCTTCTTGCCATAATTCTAAAAGTTGACCTCTGATATAGGGATATTTAACTCTTAATGGACTATATTCATACCATGAAAATGATGCACCTCTAGGACATCCTCTTGGTTCATATTCCGGCATTTCTGGACCACAACTAAGATAATCTGTTTGTTGATTTTCCCAAGTAATGACGCCATTCTTAACAAAAACTTTCCATGAACATGATCCAGTGCAATTCACGCCGTGTGTTGTTCTCACTTCTTTGTCGTGACTCCATCGTTCACGGTACATTTTTTCCCATTCTCTGCTTTTACTTTCAAGTACTGACCAATTACCATTAAACTTTTCAGTTGGCTTAAAAAAATTTAATCCAAATTTCCCCATAAGTATCCTCCTAGACCTTTACTTCATATATGCGTTCCTAACTTTTCAATTAGATTGTACATTTTTTCACAATATTTATATATTAGGGAATGTCCTAATTGCACTTATAAATTTCCTACAAAAAAGCAGTGCCTATTCTAGATAGACACTGCGTTATAGTTAATATTCATTGTGGATTTATATTTCAATAAATTGATGTGCATACTGCTTTAGTACTGATTTGTATAATGCTTGTTGAGAATAATGATACGTCTCATCTACTTCAATCATGGATCCATATCCTTGTTCATATAATAATTCACATTTTTCCAATGCGTGATTTCTATTCCCTTTTACAATATATATGATTTCTGTATGCTTAGCCTTATTTTGAGGTAGTGAATAGTTGATGATATCTCCAATGATACAAATACCTGGTAATCCTTCTACATTATATTGGGTTAACTTTTGCTCAATATTACTGATATTTCCAGTCAATATTTTCTCATCAAAAAGTGATGCACGAAAGACAATAGCAATTGGGTAATCATAAGATGTATATTGTCTGATTTGCTTAATAATTCTAGGTAATCGTTTAACCCCCATATAAACTGCTAGCGTTCCTTTATTTAATAATGTACTAATATCAATGTCATTATCTTTTGAATCTTTAAAATGACCTGTTGAAAAAGTGACGTTTTTAGCTATACTCCTCATCGTTAGACCTAAGTTCATGGATTGCGCTGCTGCACTTGCCGATGTTACACCAGGCACAATTTCAAAGTCGATATTCAGCTTATTTAATGCTTCAACTTCTTCTTGGACTCGTCCAAATATAGCGGGATCGCCACCTTTAAGTCTAACCACATGATGATGTTTACTTGCAGCTTCAATCGTTTTTTGATTAATGCTTTCTTGTTGAATATGCTTAGTATATGGTTTCTTACCAACATCAACAATTTCTATTTCTGGCTTAGCATATTGTAAGATAAAGGGATTAACCAATCTGTCATATAATATGATATCAGCATTTTCAATGAGCCGTTGTGCTCTTTTAGTTAATAAGCTAGGGTTACCTGGACCTGCACCTACTAAGTAGACAGTTCCGTATTCATTTATAGACATATAAATATATCTCCATCTATGATTTCTACTGGATATGTTTTTACACAACCAGTATCTGGCTCCTGCACATTACCTGTCTTAAGGTCAATTTTTTGATCATGTAATGGACAATAAACATAACTTCCACTTACAGTACCTTCTGACAAAGGGCCTTCCTTATGGGGACAAATATTATTAACTGCAAATATCTCACCCTCATTTGTTAAAAACAAACCAATCTCTTTATCGTTTACGAATACTTTTTTACCAATTAGTGGTGTTAACTCATCTATACGAGACACTTTAATTTTCTGCATATTTTTCATGATTAAACCCTCTCAACTTCAAAGATTTTTTGTGATGCTTTATCATTTACGATTGCTTGCCAAGGTTCATCTTGAATCGCTTGTTTCGCTTCCATCACTCTATCGAAAAGTGCTTGTTGACGTTCGGGATCTAACAATACTTCTTTCACATTTTCAAAGCCAAGACGTTCTAACCATGGCGCAGTTCTTTCAGAATAGATTCCAGTTTCACGATAATATTGCATCAATGCGCCACAAATACGAATCACTTCATCTTCTGTTTCTACAGTTGTTAGTAATTGTCCTTTTGTTACTTCAGTACCGCCATTGCCACCGATATAGAGTTGAAAACCGTTTTCTACAGATATTACACCAAAATCTTTAACACCAGATTCTACACAGCTTCTAGGGCAACCTGACACCCCCATTTTGAATTTATGAGGTGTATCAATATATTCAAATGTCTTCTCTAATCTAATACCAAGTTGAGTAGTATATTGTGTTCCAAATCTACAGAATTCTTTACCTACACAACTTTTAACTGAACGTGTTTTTTTACCATATGCCGAAGCTGAACGCATGCCTAAGTCTTCCCATACGCTTGGAAGTTCTTCTTTTTTCAATCCATATAATCCCACACGTTGAGAGCCAGTCACTTTGACAAGTGGTACATTATATTTTTTAGCGACTTCTCCCAATCTAATAAGTTGATCTGCATCTGTAACACCACCGCGCATTTGAGGAATAACGGAAAATGTACCGTCATTTTGAATATTTGCATGATAGCGTTCATTTGCGAATCGTGATTCCTTTTCATCTTTATGCTCATATGGATAAATCATGTTCAAATAATAGTTGATAGCTGGGCGACATTTCGGGCAACCATTTTTATCTTTGAAGTTGAGTACATGTCTCACTTCTTTAGATGTTTTGAGTCCTTTGGCTCTAATTTGAGTAACAATTTGATCACGTGATAAATCTGTACAAGCGCATATACCAGTTGGTTTGGATGCTACAAAATCATCGCCTAAAGCATATTGTAGAATATCTGCGATTTGCCCTTTACATTTCCCACACGAATTTCCTGCTTTAGTCATTTTTGTTACTTCAGCAACAGATGTTAGTCCATTTTTAGTAATTGCTTCTACAATTGTGCCTTTATTAACACCATTACAGCCACATATTGTTTCATCATCTGCCATATCCTCAATGGATACATTGGCATCTTCTCCACCTTTTGTTAATAAAGAGACTAACGTATAGTCTTCGATAGATTCATGTTTTTTCATCATATTATAGAATCGAGAGCCATCATCTGTATTACCATATAGCACTACACCGACAACTTCACCGTCTTTTAAAAATACTTTTTTATAATGATTATCGATACTATTAAATATTTCTATACCATGAATATCTTCAGTTTCTTCAATGGTACCTGCACTATATAAATCACATCCTGATACCTTTAAAGATGTAAATGTAGTGGAGCCATGGTAACCATTAGTTTCTTTTTGTGTTAAATAATCTGCTAGAACGATACCTTGCTCATATAATGGTGCCACTAAACCATATACTTTACCTTCACATTCTGCGCATTCACCCACAGCAAAGATATTTGGATCACTTGTTTGCATATATGCATTAACGATAATACCTCTATTGACCTCTAATCCTGCTGCTTTAGCTACCTCAGTATAAGGTCTAATACCTACTGCCATAACTACTAAATCAGCTTCTAGCACACGTCCATCTGCTAATCTAACAGCCTCAACATCTTTATCACCAAGAATTTCTTGCGTATTCGCTTGTAATTCAAAGCGCATGCCTTGTTGTTCTAAATCATTTTTTAGCATTTGACCTGCTTTTCGATCCAGTTGCATTTCCATAAGCCATTCTGCTAAATGTATCACGGTTACTTCCATGCCTTGGTCTAATAATCCTCTAGCACATTCTAATCCTAAAAGGCCCCCGCCTATAACAATCGCTTTTTGTTTAGTTTGAGCTATCTCCATCATGCGTTTAGTATCATCAATTGTTCGCCATCCAATAACACTCGGTAAATCAGACCCTGGAATAGGTAATACGAATGCCTTTGAACCTGTTGCAATTATACATTGATCATACTCAAATGATTGCCCACTCTCAGTTATAACGGTCTTATTTGCTCTATCTAATATCGTCACTGGATCGTTATTAATCAATTTAATATCATGTTCTGCGTACCAGTCATATGAATTCATGATGGTTTCTTCCACAGTCATTTTATTTTGTAAAATATTAGATAACATGATTCTATTATAATTTGGGTAGTCTTCTTTACCTATAATGGTAATTTCAAAACGTTGCGGATCTCTATCCAAAATTTCTTCGATTGTTCTCAAACCAGCCATGCCATTTCCTATCATCACTAATTTGTTCTTAGTCATATATATGCCCCTTTATCACTTAAGATAAGTTATTTAAAGGATTGGATATAAAGGCACATGTCTTAATTTTTAAAATCGGAGTGCTTCTAGACGTTCTCGAATAATGAGTCTCAATGTGTCATCAAAATTGATTGACGGTGTGATGTGTAATATACAATGAATAGCCATGTCATCAATGAGTCGTTTTACTTTATTGACCAATCTTCCATCAAATAAAAAGAGTGGCACGATGATTAATTCATCATATTGTTTTGATATCTCATCTAAATCATTTCTAAATGTTAAATCGCCGTATAAGGCTCTTGCATAAACAGGTCGATCCGAATCAATTGTTTTCACAAATGCTTTAAGTTCATCATGTGCTTTTGTAAAACGGCCACTTCCATTACCGTGTGCAATGATAACTGTTGCTGTTTTGGATGATTGATCGACTAGCTGCACATCGTCAATTCTTCTTTCTACTAGTGATTTCATATAAGGATGTGTGCCTAATGGTTCACTCATTTGACTTGAAATATGCGGATACTTTTCTTTCATCTCTGATAATATGTTTGGAATATCGCCAATATAATGCATCGCTCTAAAAATTAGCAACGGTACGATTCTAAATTGTGTGATTCCTTTTTCGATCATCTTTTCCATTGTAATTTCCAAACTCTGCGTGTCACTCTCTAAAAATGCTAATTCATAATGGTACTCTTCATCTTTAAGCAAGGTTGTAATGAATTCTTCTAAGGCTTTATTTTGATTTCCTTTTCTCATTCCATGTGCCACTAAAATGTTGCCTACCATAATACCAATCCTTTCAACTTGAATTGTAAACTAATTCATATTACTTTTGTGATTAAATTCACATTTTTAGCGAAAATTAGGGAATCCCCTTATAAAGGTTCTATGAACTAAATATATAAATATTTAACTTTACAAAAAGAGATGTATAAAGATTTAAATTACATGTAATAAGATATATAATTAAAATATTGGTGGTTAATATATGTACTACTTCAATCAGCACCTATTTCAAATACATAACGATGCAATGCGTACATGCCTTATTAACGACTTAGTAAATTTTCATGATTAGAAAACAGAGAGGAGTCAATGACATGAAAAGATTTACTATTCTGATAATTATAGTATCTTTTATTTTAGCAAGTTGTAGCAGTAATGCAACAAATAAAAAAAATACGCTTAATGTTGAAATTCCATTAAAAACAACATCAATTGCGCCGTATGAAACGGATGTGCCTGTGAAAATCGGTGCATTAGAGTCATTATTCAAAATGTCTAAAGATGGTAAAGTGAAACCACTATTGGTTAAATCATTCAAGCAAAAATCTGATGATACCCTTACCCTTAAAATTAAAGATGACATTCATTTCCAAAATGGTCACAAATTAACTGGTGATGCTGTCAAACGTAGTCTAGAACAAGGTGTAAAAAAGAGTGACTTATTAAGTGGGTCTCTTCCTATTGATAAAATCACTGCAAAAGGTCAAGACGTGACCATCAAAACGAAGGAACCTTATCCTGAATTAAAATCTGAATTAGCGAGTCCATTCGCAGCTATTTATGACACTCAAGCGAAAGGCAAAGTTTCGGATCAACCAGTTGGCACTGGTCCCTATAAAATTGACAAATATCAACGTTCACAAAAAATACAACTATCAAAATATAAAGATTATTGGCAAGGTACACCTAAATTAAGCAAAATCAATGTCACTTATCATGAAGATGGCAATACTCGTGTTAACCACTTATTATCTGGCAAATCAGATCTAACTACAGATGTACCTATCGATCAAATTAATGATATTAAGAAATCTAACAAAGCAAATATTCAAAGTACATCTGGTTTCAGAACACATTTATTGCTATATAATCATGACAGTAAAAAAATGAACAAAAATGTTCGAGAAGCATTTGATGTAGTCATTAATCGTAAAGAGATTGCTAAAAATGTTTCCAAAAATTATGCCAAACCCGCTTCTGGCCCATTTAATGACCGATTGAAACATATTAAAGATGGCAAGGTTCAACCACAAGATATTAACAAAGCGAGAAAACTATTAGCCAAAGAAGGCTACACTAAAGATCACCCTTTAAAAATCAATATAGTTACTTATGACGGTAGACCTGAATTACCTAAAATTGGACAAGTCATCCAATCTGAAGCTAAAAAAGCAAATATTGATGTGAAATTAAGAAATGTAGATGACATCGAAGGATACTTGAAAGATAAAGATGCATGGGATGCATCAATGTACAGTTACTTAACTGTTCCTAGAGGAGATACAGGTTATTTCTTTAATACTGCATACTTACCAAAAGGCGCAAATAACAAAGGTAACTATAATAATAAAGAGGTTACGCAACAAATCAAACAACTCAACCAAACATTCGGTCAACCAGAACGTGAGCAACTAACTAATCAAATATTGAAAACGTCTGACAAAGACATTCCAAATAGTTATATAACGTACAATGACCAAATTGACGGTGTAAGTAAAAATGTGAAAAACTTCAATGTAACACCTGAATCTATTTATTTAATTGATTACAAAGTAGACAAAAAATAATAGAATTAAAATAGCCAGTAAATGAATGATCCAACTCATTTACTGGCTATTTTTTAACTCTATGTGATTACTTTTAAAATGGGGGTTGTCCTAGAATCTTTTCTTCAAAGCGTTCAGGAATTAATATTTTCCTCATAATCACACCTAAATCACCGTCATCGTTTTCATGTTCAGCATATATTTCATATCCTCTTTTTTCATAAATACTTAATAACCAAGGATGTAATCGCGCGGATGTGCCTAATGTGACTGCTGAGGCCTTTAATGTATCTCTTAAAAAGTCTTCTTCTACATATTTTAACAATTGACTACCATAACCTTGTCCATCAAATTCTGGTTGTGTTGCAAACCACCAAACGAACGGATAACCTGAAATACTTCTGACACTCCCCCAAGGATATCTTACTGTAATTGTTGAGATGATTGTGTCGTTTAATTCTAATACAAATGTAGTATTATGTTTGATATTGTCTGCTACCATTTCCTCTGTGGCATTCACTGATGGCCAGTCGATACCTAGCTCTCTTAATGGCGTAAAAGCTTCATACATAAGTCGATGAATCGATAAAACATCACTTTGATCTGCAATTCTTATATTCACGTTACTCATTCTCTTCACGTCCTTCATTTTCTCTATTCATGACATTAAGCGTAAAAAGAAAAACGACAAGAGTCAATCAACTTGTTTGATAGGTATCTACAAAAAAGTAAGGGGGTGGGATAGAAATAATAAAGAACCACTAATCATTTATGATGTAGTGGTTCTTACGCATTAGCCACAGCTAATGTGTACTTTAAAATCTGTAGATTTTCTTTTCGAAATTCTCTATGTTTTGGGCCCGTCACCCCGGCAATGTTAACTAGAAATGAAAAAGCTTGGTACATTAGACCTTCTTTGTAATTTATTACTTAGACGATTTTATGCATGAACTTTAGTTCATGTATACCTCTAAAGCTTAATTTGAACACATGAGTCAATACGCATGTGTAAGTCAACTACTGCCTATATATGAATGTAACTTGAAATATATTTATGTCCCAACCTGTTACACACATATTATTATTTTAATTGTGAACGTTGCCCATTTAAGTATGCATAAACTAATCCAACAAAGATACCGCCACCAATGTAATTACCTATTAAAGCAAATACAATATTTTTTAACACACCTAAACCGGACATTCCATCAATATTGAAAAAAAGCATACCTGAGAATAACCCTGCATTAAATACAACGTGTTCATAACCCATGAAGACAAACACAACTACTCCACAAGCAATAAAGAAAGCCTTTGTTAATCCTTCTTTAAATTGCATAGAAACAAAGATACCTATATTAATAAAGAAATTACAGAAAATACCTTTTACTAATATATTTAACCACGTTGATGCTTCCGTTTTCTTTTGTACGGTTTCAGTTAGTGCATCAGTCATTTCTGGTGTCATCACATGTGCATATTTCATTAAGAAAAATAAGATAATTCCACCAAGTACATTACCGATAAAGCAAAATATAAATATCCATATCACTTTATTCAAACGTATCGCTTTATAATACCAACCTACTGTTAGATACATAAAATTACTTGTTAATAATTCTGAATTCGTTAATACAATTAATACTAAGGCTAAACTAAATGCGATGGCACCAAGTAAATTTATTAAACCATCAATTTGTGTAGCAGCAAATTGTGTTTTAATAGCTAGCATAAATACTGTGACAATAGATAACAAGAATCCTGCCATCATTGCTTTTAACGCATAACGCATAGGTGTTCTGTCAGCCATGACTTCTTTCATTTGTGCTTGGCTTACTACCGCTTCCATAATAGACTTAGTTGCGTATGTATCTTCGGTAGTTTTTCGATTTTCCATCATATTCTCAATTACTCCCATCTTTTTAAAATAATTTATTTCATATTCATTATATGAAGAAATAAAGATGATGAATAGTGGTAATTTTTTAACAAATGATAAAATGCTTTTTAAGTTATTTATAAATATTTGATAGAATTGGTTTTACATTTCAATTTAATGATTGTCTCATCTAACATTTGAGACAACTGAATAATCAAACCAATATAAAAGAGAAAAACTGAGATAGAGACATAATAATTGTACCCATCCCAGTCCATATTTAAATATTAGCGGTCCCATTATTTTCGTTTTAATTTTGAAAAATAATGTAATCCTGATGCAAAAATACTATACCCTAGTAGCGTTCTTAATATAAAACGCACATATTGGTTAGCAAAACATTTGGAGTTAATGACAACCGCCGAAATTAAATGTGTAAATGAGTATAATCCTAATACAATTAGATATCGTTTTTTCATCAAATCAACCTCTTTTTTTAATAAGATTTCAATTCAATGATACACCCATATGAACTTCCACGATTGGCACAATTTATTTACAATTATGATTTTAATAGTTTTTCTAATTGGTCTAATGTTGAATTCATACCTTCTTCGACCCCCATATCAAGCGCTTGTTGTGCAGCCTCTTTTGAAGGTAAAACGGATGTTGACGTCACTGTAGTTTGATTAGGTTGCTTTTCCTCAAATTCAATTGTGATATGCATGCCAGGCATGTTAGGATCTTTGTCACCTTCAGGTGTAGCGAAAAAGTCTAAGTATTCAATGTAATTAGGTTTTTCAATTTTTTTATATTCTGAACGCGTGTAACTTGTCATATCAGGTGTGTGAATAGCAAAGAACGCATGTCCACCTTCTTCAACATTGAATTCAAATACTTCTGTAGAAGCACCTTCTGGGTGAAACCATTGTTTAAACAAATCTTCTTGTGTATATGCGTTAAATAGTTCATGAATCGTTCCTGTAAATGTTCTTGAAAAGATAATTTTATTTTTCTCTACTTTAATAGTCATTTATATTCTCCTAAGTTTTGATTATTAAAATCAATTTTATCATAGCAAAATAGATTAGAAGTTACTAAAAATTGAATCATAAAAACACCTCATCATGCTAGAATCAAATTCTAACATCTGAGGTGTTACTGTTTATCTCATATTAATTAGTGTTCATGCTCGTGTTCATGCTCTTCATCTTTTACTTTAATTTTACTATCTAAAGCTTTTTTAATGTTTTTAATGTTTTCTTTCATTAATGATTGATATGAAAGACCTTTTTTATTTTGTTGTTCTTTAGTTACAGATTCCATATTGTTGAATTTTAATGGTTTCGCGTCTGTTTCTTTTCTAATTGTGTCAGTGATCTTATTGGATACATTTTCTTCATATAAAATGTATTCTACTTTATTCTTTTTAATTTCTTTCACAATGTTTGTAAGATCTTTTTGTGATGGATCTTCTGCACTCATATTTTGAACACCTATTTGTTCGAATCCATAACGATTAGAAAGATAACCAAAAGATTCATGAGAGATAAATACTGCATTACCTTTTTTACCTTTAGTCGCATCTTTCATATCTTTATCAATATTCTCTAGATCTTTATTTAATTTTTTATAGTTCTTTTCATAATATTTCTTATGATCTGGATCTTTTTTCACAAGTTGATCTTTAATCTCTTTAGCGAATGTTTGGTCCATCTTAGGATCTAACCAAACGTGCGGATCATATTTACCATGATGGTGATGTTCTTCTTCGCCATGATGTTCTTCTTCACCTTCATGATGATGGTGATCAGCTAATAAATCATTTTTGCTAATTTTATCTTGTAGAGATAGTTTTTTATCATCTTTTTTAATAGTTGAAGCCACTTTTTTAGCTACTGGGTCTAAATCGTCACCAGTGTAAATGAATAAATCAGATTTTGCTGCACTCATCATATCTTTTTGAGTAGGTTCATAACTATGTAAGTCTGCGCCCGCTGGATAAATTGATTTAACATCTACATATTTACCACCAATTTGTTCTGTAAATGATTTCAATGGATATACTGTTGTATTGACTTTTAACTTATCTCCTTTTTTATGATCATCACCGTTGCCACATGCAGCAAGTGCTAATATCATAAGAGGAATAAGTAGCAATAAACTTAATTTTCTTTTCATATCGTTCCTCCTAAATAGTAATTATTACGATTAAAAATTATATACCTTACTTTCACAAAAAACAAGCCTATCCATACAACTTTTTGTATCAATCTTATCTTTTAAATATTCAAAATAATTTAAACTTTATATGACCATACCCAGTATCACCATTACCTAGCTAGTTATCCATCATCTTAATTAAATTTTTACAATATCAATAAAAGGTCGAGATATAATGCTACTGCAAATTGGAAACGATTCCTCGTCGTCCAAAATACAGGCATAAATCCCGACCTCATTATATAAATGATTTATTTTGATTGAAGTAATTTATCATATTCTTTAAAGTGATATGGATCTTCCACTTTTTTGCCATTGATAAAAACTGTTGGCGCTGTCTCAATATGATGTGCTTTTGTATCTTTCTTATCTTTATTTGCAGCTTTCCATGCGGCACTATTTTTAGTTTTATATTCTGACTTTATTTTTTCTTTTTGATCTGCAGAAATATTCAAATGATCAATCTGTTGGTCAACTACTTTTTCAGTAATCCACGCTTTCTTTTCATCTTGTTGATGCTCGAACATTAATTTTTGAAATTGTAAATAAGAACGTGGTGCAATATTTTGAACTGCATGACCTGCTCTTGACCCTATAATTGAATCTTTACCTAAAAATGCCATATTAACGTATTTAATTTCCGCTTTATGGTTGCTTAAATATTTCTCTTTAAGTTTAGGCATCACATTCTTTTCAACCTTTTTACAATATGGACATTTAAAATCACCATAAATAACAATAAGTGGTTTACCATCTTTAGTGGCTTGAGGTGATTTCACCTCTTCTTTACCACAACCACTTACTAACACGATGATTAAACTTATACATATCATACCGATTAATTTTTTCATTGTTGCTCCTTATCACTTATAGCAGGCTAGCGCATATTTTCTTCTTTGTAATCCGGATCATGTTCTTGATAATAACCTTTTGAGTTAAAGTTTTCTTTATATTTAGCTTTTTTACCATTAAACTCATAAGTATAATAACGGACTTCTTCATCATCACTTAAAGGTTTATATGCTAAGATAACGTATTTACCTTTATCATAAACATAGATATTAGCATCCTTTTTATCAAAGTGCTTCACTTCATCGCCAGCATCTCTTTTGGCTATTTTAGTTTGTTTCTTTTCTTGTAGCTTAACCGCTTTATCAATTTTATCTGTATACTTTCCACTACTACATCCAACTAGTATTAGCGTTAATATACTAATCATCACTACGAATCTCTTCAATATGTTCACTCCCGATAATATGACTCATATGAAATGAAATCTTATTTTAAATCATGTCATCTTTCACTCTAAATTTTATCATAGAATGCAGAGCATAACAGTATCAATTAATACAAAAAACACAATTTTAAATTAATTTTAAAAATAAATAGAATGTATGATTTTATCACATCATACAAAAGTATGACGCTATTTTTTATGTTATGATGTGTAATGATAGTAGTATTTTGATAATATAATTATTGACGATTTATTCATTAGTTTTTATTTCTAGAGGGGAAGATATATATTGAAATTCGTAAACTTAACATCCGAAGAATTCGGTAAATTTACTTCAGAACATTTTTCACATTACACACAATCAAGCATTCATTATGATAATCGACATGAAATGCGAGGAGACGTTCATCTTGTCGGTGTTAAAAATGACAAAGATGAGGTCATTGCAGCTTGTCTTTTAACTGAAGCACGTACATTAAAATTCTTTAAATATTTTTATACACATCGCGGTCCAGTCATGGACTATAATAACTTATCACTAGTACATTTCTTCTTTAAATCTTTAACTTCATACTTGAAGAAACATCATTGTTTATATGTACTTGTTGATCCTTACATTCTCGAAAATTTAAGAAATGCTGATGGTGAAATTTTAAAATCATTCGATAACCGTGCTGTTATCAAAACAATGGAAGATTTAGGCTATAAACACCAAGGTTATACAGTTGGATATGATATGATGAGCCAAATTCGTTGGCTTTCTGTCCTAGATTTAAAAGGTAAATCAGAAGATCAATTAATGAAAGAAATGGACTATCAAACACGTCGTAATATTAAAAAAACATATGAAATGGGCGTGAAAGTACGTACGTTATCTATAGATGAAACGGGTACATTCTTTGATTTATTTAGAATGGCAGAAGAAAAACATGGTTTCAAATTCCGTGACCAACCCTACTTTGAAGAGTTACAAAAAACATATGGCGACAATGCTATGCTTAAATTAGCCTATATCGATTTACAAGAATATCTCACTACTCTAGAAGATAAACACAAGGATTTATCAAAACAACTTCATGATGTAGAAACATCTCTACAAGAGAATCCAAATTCTAAGAAAAATAAAACAAAGCATACGCAAATTAAACAACAATACGATAGCAACGAACGTAAGATTAGCCAAACTAAAGATGAAATTGCAAAAGAAGGTCAAGTATTGAACTTAGCCGCTGCAATATATATTTATAACGACCATGAAGTATATTACTTATCTAGTGGTTCTAATCCAAGATATAACCCTTATATGGGAGCATACCGTTTGCAATGGGAAATGATTAAATTTGCCAAAGCACATCATATTGACCGTTACAACTTCTATGGTATTACTGGCGACTTTAGTGAAGATGCTGAAGATTATGGTGTTCAACGCTTTAAAGAAGGCTTTAACGCTAATGTATATGAATATATCGGAGACTTTGTTAAACCGATTAAACCATTGTTCTACCATGTAAAAGAATTAATTGATAACAGAAAAAAATAAGTATACTAAAAAATCCCAGTGAAACTGAATTCACTGGGATTTCTTTTTCTTATAAATACTATTGAATAACATTTAAGAAACGTTTAAGTTCATCTGTTTGTGGACGGTAAAAAATATCGTCGGGTGTACCCTGCTCGCCTATTTTACCTTCATGAATAAATACAATTTGGTTGGATACTTCTTTAGCAAATCGCATTTCATGTGTAACGATGACCATCGTCATACCTTCTTGTGCTAAATCTTTAATCACTTTCAATACGTCATTAACAAGTTCAGGATCAAGTGCAGATGTTGGTTCATCAAATAGCATGACTTTAGGATTCATAGCTAAAGCTCTAGCAATCGCTACACGTTGTTGTTGACCACCGGATAATGCATGTGGGCGTTGATCTTTCACATGTGTTAAGCCTACTTTTTCTAGTAGCTCTAGTGCTTTTGTTTTAGCTTCTGATTTACTTTGCTTCTTAACAGTCACTAAACCTTCCATGACATTCTCTAGCGCAGTCTTGTGTGGGAATAAATTATAACTTTGGAACACCATCCCGGACTGTTTACGTACTTCAATCTGTGATTTTTTGTCCTTTGCAGTATATGTTTTACCATTAACAAAAACTGTACCTTCAGTCGGTATTTCTAAAGCATTCATCATACGTAAGAGTGTTGTTTTACCTGAACCGGAACGTCCAACTAAAGTCACAACTTCGCCCTTATCCACTTTTAAATCGATACCTTTAATCACTTCTGTTTGATTAAATGATTTATGAATATTCGATAATTCGATCATGAGCGATACCCTCTTTCAATGTATGATTCATAAAAGCTTTGAATAACTGAAATGATGAAACAAACAACCCAATACATTAATGCAACTAAAAGATAAATCGTTAAATATTCATAAGAAGTTGAAGCAACTTCTTGTGCTTTACGGAACATTTCAGCCACTAAGATAAATCCTAATAAAGATGTATCTTTAATAAGACCTAAGAAGGTATTACCTAATGCTGGAATTGATACACGAATCGCTTGTGGCAGAATAATACGTTGAACAGTTTGGCGATAATTCATTCCGATTGAATAAGCCGCTTCTGTCTGTCCTTTTGGTATAGAAATGATACCACCACGAATAATTTCAGATGCGTACGCACCCACATTAAGTGATAACCCTATAATAGCTGCGATAACTGGTGCTAATGTCCATTGGTTATCAGCATCGTTTGTTAAGAGTCTTCCTAATTCTGGAATACCATAAAATATAATAAATAATTGAACAATCATTGGTGTACCACGAATGATTGATACGTATACACGCGCAATACCTTTTAATACTTTACTTGTAGAAATACGCATTAGTGCTGTAAATAAGGCAATGATTAAGCCTAATACAAATGTTACAAGTGTGATTGGGATAGAATATTTCACTAATCCTTCTAACATAGGTCCAAATGCTTGCTTTGCAGCGTCTAAAGCATGAAGTTGTTCACTATTCAGGTTTAGAAACATCTTGACCAAACCATTTCTTACCTATTTTTTTAAGTTCGCCACTCTCTTCAATTTTCTTCAATCCGTCATTGAATTTTTGTACAGTTTTATCATCAACTTTTTTAGAGAAAGCGAATGCTGATTTGTTTTTCTCAGCGTCACCTTTAATTGCCTTGATTTTAGCGTTAGGTTTTTGCTTTTTATAATCTAAATATGAGAGGCTATCGTTAAATGTAGCATCTACACGATTAGATAATAATAAGTCCATTGATTGGTTAAATCCATCAACTTTTGTGATTTTAGCGCCTTTATCTTTAGCTAATTGACCATAGTTAGAAGTAAATGTTTGTGCTAACTTTTTACCTTTAACATCATTGAATGATTTAATATTTTTTTCATTTTCACGTACGACTAATACCGCACTTGAATAAGTATAAGGATTAGAGAATTTGTATTTTTTCTCTCTATCTTTATTAATACCTACTTGGTTGGCAATCACATCAAAACGACCTGCATCTAGTCCTGCAAACATTGAGTCCCAAGATGTTTCGTTAAATTTCAATTTAAGGCCTTCTTCTTTCGCTACTGCTTTAATAACATCAATATCGTAACCAGTTAACTTGTCTTGCTTATTGTGGAATGTGAAAGGTGCGTATGTACCTTCCGTACCCACTCGGATTGTATTGTCATCTTTACTACTTGATTTACTATCTTTGCTTGAATTGTTACCACATGCTGCTAATACAAATACTAATGCAATGACACAAAATAAAAGTCTTTTCATTAAACTATTCCCCCTTAATCTTATTATTCTAATCGGAATAAAAACATTTTAATCCTTAATGGGTGGTAAGTCAATAACTAGTTACTGGCTTTTGACTGTCATCACAACTCTGATGAGCTATTGTTCTTCTGTCGATTTTGTATTTTTCTTTAACATAAATGAGCATAAGAAGCTCACAACTGTAATTATAACTGCAAATAAGAAACCAGCATGATAACCATGTAATAATGTATCTATTTTAATTTGTCCTAACATTTCGCTACGTTTCATACCATCATAATTACTCATATCTGGTGAATAGTGCTTACTTGCCTGCGTTAAAATAGTAATTAAAATAGCTGTACCAATTGATCCGGCAATTTGTTGTACTGTGTTAGTCATAGATGAACCATGAGCATTCATTTCATATGTTAATTGGTTCATTGTATGTGTCATCACAGGCATTAAACCTAAAGCAATACCAATCATACGTATGCCATAAACGGTAGCTAACATCACTGAACTTGTATTTTCATCCATAATGACAAAATAACCTGTGGTAATAATTACAATCATCATACCGATAAGCGCTAAAGGTTTGGCACCGAATTTTTCATAAAGTCCACCTGAAGCGAATGACATAATCGCCATAACAATGGCACCAGGTAATAAAATCAATCCAGAGTCTAAAGGCGTACGGTTTAATAGATTTTGAACAAACATAGGTAATACTGTTTCAGAACCAATCATAGAAACCATTGTGACTGCCATAATTAATATACCGATAGTAAATTGAGTATTTTTAAACACACTAAAGTTTAATAATGGTGTTTCAAGTTTAGATTGTCTCCAGATAAATAAGGCAACAAGTATCACACCGCCAATAATAGTAGTTAGAACGATAGGATCATTCCAACCGTCGTGAGAAATTGAACTTGTTCCATATAACAAACCACCAAATCCTAAGACAGATAAAATGATAGACATGATATCAATAGGTACTTTGATTGTTTCGCCCACATTTTTCACTGTAAATAGTGCAATGATAAATGTGATTGCAGCAATAGGAGCAACTACATGGAATAGTGATCTCCAATTTAAATACTCAACTAAATAGCCTGATAATGTTGGTCCAATAGCTGGCGCAAGTCCAATAACTAAACCAAACATCCCCATATATTTACCACGTTCATGTGGCTCAAATATATTCAATATGGTTGTCATCATGAGGGGCATCATGATACCTGAACCTAATGCTTGAATAATTCTAGCTATTAATAAAATAGTAAAATTAGGACTAAATCCACCTAACATTGTTCCTAAGAAGAATATAAAAATACCAACTAAAAAAACCTGTCTTGTCGTATAACGTTGGATAAATAATGCTGATAATGGAATCACTACCCCATTAGTTAATAAAAAGGCTGTTGTCAGCCATTGTACTTGTGAATATTCAATGTTGAAATCTTTCATAATACTAGGTAAAGCTGTTGTTAGTAATGTTTCATTTAACAAACCAAAGAAACCGCCTAATAACATCGTAATCATCATTACTAATTTTGCTCTAAGCGTCACTGATACTCCTCCCTACTTTCCTTTTTCATTTATCTGGTCATTATACAGTTATTGAATGTAATATGCATTTTTTAAGTTCAAAAAGTCCCAATTCTACAAATCGTAATAATTACTATTTACATTTTAGAATCTTTACGCCATAATATAAACAGATAAAGGAGGTCATATTATGAAAACAGATGTACAAACTGCACGCCGTAATTTGCACAGTCCCAATATTAAAACAAGAAAACGTGCTTTAAAAATTATCAAACAACATAAAAGAGCAAAGTAATACTTTCCTATTTCTATATATACATTTACAAGAGATATGATACTTTCATTTGATGCAAATCATCATATTGCTAGACATCATTAATCCACATTAATATTACTCCACAAAAAGGTCACCTATTGATGCAACCATCAACAAGTGACCTTTTATTTTTTGATTATAAATAGTATTTGTCTTTAACTTCTAATTCATCTGTTAATTCATAGACTAATGGCGCCCCTGTTTTAATTTCATAACCGATAATATCTTCATCTGATACATTTTCTAAGTACTTAATTAATGCTCGGATTGAATTACCATGTGCTGAAACTAATACCGTTTTATCATCTAATAAATGTTGAGGAATTTGGTCAGTCCAAATTGGAACTACACGTTCTAATGTATCTTTCAAGCTTTCAGAGTATGGCATCATTCGATGATCTAAATGACGATATCTTCTATTTTTCAAATATTCATTACGTTGTTCTTCACTTTCTGCAGGTGGTTGAATATCGTAAGAACGGCGCCATTGATGAACTTGTTCTTCACCAAATTGTTGTCTTGCATCATCTTTATTTAATCCTTGCAACGCACCATAGTGACGTTCATTTAAGCGCCAGCTTTTATATACTGGTATCCATTGTTGTTTTGATTGTGCTAAGATATACTGCGTTGTTTCCAATGCGCGTGTTAATAATGAAGTAAAGGCAACATCTATTTCTAACTGATTTTCTAATACTTTCTTACCTGCTGCAGTTGCTTCTTCAATACCTTGCTCAGATAAGTTAACATCTGCCCATCCTGTAAATAAATTTTTCGCATTCCATTCACTTTGACCGTGACGACATAAAATTAATTTTGGCATCATTTAACACCTTCCTATTTATATAACAAACTATCTTGAAGGATAGTTGATATGTATATTCAAATAAAAACTCGTTTAATAAATCGATTTATTAAATTTATATCTTCATTATAGAACTACCATATAGAATTTCAATCATTTACATTTGCTCTTATGTTGTAATTTTTTGACATATTTTTATTTTTATTGCAATGAATGTATTCTCACTAACATGTGTGTCATCATCTTTTTATTTTCATGTAACCTACGCAATCAATTGAGATGTTATAGTATGCAATACATCTTTAGAACATCATCCGTTTTAACAATACATTCAGACTCATATCCTTGGGAGATATCACTTTAAGTCGAATGATTTACACTAACTAAAGGAGTTAACTATAATGAAAAAATCTATTTTAGCAATTATCGCTACAATTTCTATAGGTGCTACAGGCATGGAAGCACATCAAGCTCATGCAGCTGAAAACAACCAATCATCACAACAAAATTATTCAGAAAGTAATGAATCTACAAATAGTGTTTATCAAGAATTCATAGATGCAGGCGGTACTAAAGCATTGTGGGATAGCATTGTTATGCCAGAATCAGGTGGTAATCCTAATGCATCAAATGGACAATATCATGGTTTAGGTCAAACGAACCAATCTTGGGGTTATGGTTCCGTTGAAAACCAAACTAAAGGTATGATTAATTATGCCAAAGAACGTTACGGCTCAATTGATAAAGCTATTTCATTCAGAGAAGCTAACGGCTATTGGTAAGATGTAAATATTAAAAAAGCGTCGAATAGAATCTTTATCGATTCTATTCGACGCTTTTACTATATTATTCTATTGATTTGATTGATGTATTTCATTTTCAATAGCTTCATCTATTTTCGGTTCAGGATGTACATATACAGATGATATTCCCTTCTCGTGAAGATGTGATTCAACTTTATCACAAATTAAATGTGCTTCATTAATAGATAAATTAGGTTCAACTACAATGGTCACATCTAAAAAGATACTACTGCCATGATAACGTCCTTTAATACTTCGAACGTCAAGCACGTCATCCACTTCTAAAATATCATTTCGATATTCTTCTAAATCCTTCTCATTAAAACCATCACTTAATGTAAAGATGGATTCTTTAAATATTCCAAAGCCTGTGTAAATGATTAATAAACCTAGTATTGTCGCTAAAACAATATCAATAATAGGAAATCCGATTTGTGTAAATACCAAACCTACTGCAGTACCGATACTAACTAAGCTATCTGACAGGTTATCTTTAGCTGCAGATTTTAAAGAACTACTATTTGTTTTTTTGGCTAATCTATGATTAATGACATAAACACCAAGCATTATGAGACCACTAATAATACTAACTAGAATAGTAACAGGACTTGGCACATGTTTATCATGGGTTAATAATCGAGGTGCATTTTCAATGACAACTTGTATACCCACAAACATAATAATAAATGATACTAATAATGTTGAGATATTTTCAGACTTTAAATGACCATACGGATGATTTTTATCTGCTGGTTTAATAGAAATTTTCAGCCCAACAATCACAGCAATAGAAACCACAATATCCGTCATATTGTTCAATGCATCCGCTCTAACTGCTGCCGAATTATATATGAATCCTGTCACGTATTTAGCTACTGAAAGGATGACATAAACAACTAAACTTAAATATGCCCCACGTTGTGCGATTTTCAAATTTTCATTTTGAGACATGACAATAGACCACCTTGATTTCCTTTAGTAATCATAGTATGAATCATAAAAAATGTTTTTACAACGTTTTTTAATTTCTATATTTTTTATATAATTAAGCTAATTATTTTTTTAGATTTGCCTAAAAAATAACCTGCTTATCGCTAAGAATAAAAGTACTTTTGCAATTCAATTCTTCATATTATATTTGAACATATGAAAAAGTCTCGCAAACGATCATCACTGTTCATCTGCGAGATTACAATATTATACCTGCTTTATATAATGAAGATGACTCAAACGTCAATCTTTTAAAATCCATTTTGACAATATGAATGTGACCGGTATTGTAATGATCAAGCCAGCGAAAGGTGCAATTTCTGAAGGTATATTTAACCACTGCACAAATACGTATAACAATACGGTCTGCATTCCCATATTAACAACTTGTGTTAAAGGGAAACTAATAAATTTACGTAGTGTAGGTTTCACTTTATAAACAAAGTAACAATTCAAATAGTAAGAAATAATAAAGCTAACTAAAAAGCCAGTAATATGACTAACTAAATAATTTACATTTAAAAGTTTTAGTAAAAGTAAATACACCACATAATAATTAAATGTATTCACCCCACCTACGATAATAAATTTAATTATCTCATAGTGTGTTTGAGTCAATTTCATACTTAATCTCCTTCAAGTTTTGCCATGTTTGAACCATACGGTACAATTTTTAATTTAATATTCTGTGGTATATCATAATATATTTTAAATAAATTGTGTTGTATATCATCGCTAGGTGTTACTTTATTAAGCATATTTTCAAATGGTAACTTCTCCAGTACAACCACATGTTTAATATGTTGTGTATCTAATTGATGTTCAATCGAATGTAACCGTTGTATATGAGTAAAATATATCATACCAAAGGTTACTATGAATATCATAGATAATCCTAATGCTAGCGTTCTTAATCCAATAAGTATTGATTTCATATTTACACTGCATTGAGTCATTAATAATAGTAAATACAATACCCATAACACATAATTAGTATAGAAGTTACCTGGCGTTATTGGAGATACTAATAACAATGGCACTGTGACTAATAATATAGATCCAAGTGTATAATAACCTAACATTCTCACCAACTGTGTTTTAAAAATCACATAAGTTGCGATAAACAACGCAATGTAGAACCATCCACAAATCATAAAATTTAATAAAGCGACACTTAGTGATCCTTTTAATTTATAAAATTGAAGAAAATCATATATAAAGAATTTATAGAAAGGCAAAATAGCGATACTAATGACTAAAACCACTTTCCAACGTAATATCCAATGGTTGAAAAAGGCATTTTTAAACAATAAATAAATCATTATCAATGCAATCAAGGTTAATATTAAATATTGATTAAAGAAAATATATTCCGGTAATTCCTTAAATATTGTATGTAATATCTTATGTTTCAAACCTTGATTATCTGAGAAGCGTAAATATTCGTTCCCACCTCTATATATACTAATATATATTGGATTGATAAACATGAGCATACCACCTATTAAGCTCAGCATAAAGCCCATAATTAAATAATAATTGATATGTCGATGTTTAATGCAAAAGATGACATTCCCAATAATCAAAATTAGCATATTATAAAGTGTTAAATTCTCAACAAATAATTGACCTAACAGTGTGGATATTAAAAATAAACTTAACCACGTAGCATTAAGTTCTTCCCATTTGTATATTGATACTACAACTACAAATAATATTAATATCGATAACATTGTACTAGGCACATTACTAAAGAAACCTGCGAAGTTACCATATGTATCTCTATAAATGATTCTTGGCATCATTAATATGAGAATAAACGCAATGACGATATAAATTCTACGTTGATATTTGCCTGTCATCATTGTTAATAAATAAATCATGCCCAAAGATACACCAGCATAGATTAGATATCGTAACACACTCATTTTCATTGCTATTAACTCTAATAAGTTATCTAAATATCTACCATTTGTGTATTCAATCAACCCTTTATATACCGTTAAATTATGTGCGATTGCCCATTTGAAATCATTAACTGCTAAAGGCGTTAGAATACTAATTAATAAATAAAAAAGAAAAATGAAGGTACACCATACGTAGAATTCATTAAATTTAAAGTTGATCTTGTTGTTCATGTCTAAGTTGTTCACCTTACCTATATAAATATTACGCTATATTATTATACTATTATAAAATATATTTTCCATAATTAATGTTGTATCTTTCATCCTTGATGAATATGCCACTGAAAATGTTTTGCCTTTTGTTTTCAAGTCGTCTCTTTTACAATAAAGATAATCAAATCGATGAGGAAGTGTCGACCAATGAAAATAGTCATCGCACCAGATTCATTTAAAGAAAGCATGTCAGCTCGAGAAGCAGCAGAAGCGATACAAGAAGGATTTTCCAAAATATTACCCTCAACTGTTGAATATGATTTAATTCCTATGGCTGATGGTGGCGAAGGTACAACTGAAGCCTTAATGGAGGCATTAAATGCTAAGACAATAGCTACAACCGTAAAAGATCCGCTATACCGAGACATTACCGCAAAATATGCTTACGCATCATCTCAAAAGATAGCAATAATAGAAATGGCCGCTGCATCTGGTCTTGATTTATTAACTAAGGAAGAA
The DNA here is from genome assembly GCF_045984185.1 of Staphylococcus sp. KUGN1. Lineage (NCBI taxonomy): Bacteria > Bacillati > Bacillota > Bacilli > Caryophanales > Staphylococcaceae > Staphylococcus > Staphylococcus sp. KUGN1. The sequence continues at coordinate 250,796 of NZ_JBJQIL010000002.1, forward strand.
CGAAATCCGTTGAAAACCACTACTTTCGGCACTGGCCAACTTATTAATCATGCTTTAGAGCTAGGTGCCCAAAAAATTATACTTGGTATTGGCGGTAGTGCTACGAATGATGGCGGTGTAGGCATGTTACAAGCATTAGGCGTAAAGTTTTTAGATAGCAATGGTCACTCTATTGAACCTGGTGGATTACATCTACTTGATATACAAACTATTGATACCACTCAGTTAAATTCAAAATTTAAAAACATCGATATGAGCGTAGCTTGTGATGTGACTAATCCATTATTAGGAGATAATGGTGCAACCATGATATATGGCCCACAAAAAGGCGCCACAGCAAAGATGATACCAAAGTTGGATACCGCGCTTTGCCATTATCATGATAAGATAAAATTACAACTAGATAAAGATGTTAAAGATATACCTGGTGCTGGCGCAGCTGGTGGCATGGGCACCGCTTTATTAGCTTTCTTAGATGCCCAGTTATCTAAAGGTATTGATGTCGTTTTAGAAGAAACACATTTCCAATCTAGAATTATAGATGCAGATTTAGTCATAACAGGTGAAGGCAAATTAGATTCCCAAACGATTTACGGTAAAACGCCAATTGGTGTTGCACAAGTAGCTAAACAATTCAACTTACCTGTCATAGCCATAGGTGGTAGTTTGGGTGAACAATACGAAACGGTTTATGATTATGGTATAGATAGCGTGTTTAGTATCATGAATCAACCTACAGATTTGCAATATGCACTAGATAATGGTCCTACCCTTTTAAGCCAAACTGCACACAATATTGCCCGTTTACTAAGATTAAACATGTCTTTTGATTCATAAATAGGCTAACCCAATAATGATGAGGTGAATGAAATGAAGAGAACGGATAAGTATAAAGAATCATATCGTTACGATAATCAATATCAAAATCATCGTAGTCAAAGTGAAGAACGTGAATATAGAAATCAAAGCCAATATCGCGATCAAAATGAATTTAACGATCCAGAGCAACACCCTGAACGCTATTACAATGGTAGAGATTATAGAAGAGAGCAAGAATTACAAGAAGAAAACCAAAAAACACGTAAATCTAAAAAATGGCTAATCGCTATTATCGTTATATTATTAATTATCGTAGCTATTTTCGTAACAAGAGCAGTGTTAAATCATATTAATAACAAAGTAAATAACGACCCTAACGTCTCTCAAAACTATAAAAAAGAAGTCGAAAATCAAAACGACGATATTAATAAACAAGTGGATACAGCTAAAAACGAAATTAAACAAAATAAAAATAGTCAAACTCAAATTAATCAATTGCAACAACAAATCAATAACTTAAAACAAAAAGAAGAAACTAATGCAGATTCAAAACTTACTCAATTTTATCAAGACCAAATCGATAAATTAAAAAATGCAAATAACGAACAACAAAACAATGAGAACCAAAACAAAGTAGATAGCATGCTACAAGATATTAATACTAAATTTGATAGTATTAAATCTAAAATTGATGAACTCATTAATGGTTCCGGTAACTCTAATAATCAACAACAATAGTAATCAACTACATTACATTACTTTTATTTTTCATATGCATTCTCTAAGTTGGGCTCTATGCCTCTCTTATGGGAATGCTTTTTATTTATTAAAATCACTTATTTCATGAAGTAATTTTAATAGTAATAATGCCATTTTTCTTCTAAGATAGTACTTTATGCAAATACATAAAAATTTAAATTACTACATACAAATATGGTCAAAACATATATAATTTGTTCTATAACTTCTTTAAAAGGAGAATGATTATGCAAAATACAAGTGCCAAGCACTTCCCTTTCATATTAATTATCATTTTCGGTGTAATGACCACTTTTGGTCCTTTATCGATTGATATGTATTCACCATCGTTACCGGATGTGCAACATGCATTTAGTTCAACTACATCTGAAATTCAATTAACTATTTCCTTTGCAATGATTGGCTTAGCACTTGGACAATTTTTCTTTGGTCCTTTATCTGATGCATTTGGTCGAAAAAAAATTGCTTTAACGATTCTAGTGATATACATGCTTGCATCCTTGATTGCAGTATTTACGACGGATTTATACTTCTTTCTATTTTTAAGATTGATTCAAGGTTTAACTGCAGGTGGGTCAATTGTTATCGCAAAAGCATCTATTGGTGATAAATTTAGCGGTGACGAAATGGCTAAGTTTTTAACTTCTCTAATGGTAGTCAATGGAATCATTACGATTATAGCGCCATTACTCGGTGGATTTGCTTTAACCATATCTACTTGGAGAAGCATCTTTGTCATTTTGACAATAATTACAATCATCGTCATTATCGGTGTATTGATGAAAATGCCATCAACAAATCACGCCGATCGAACAACATTAAACTATGGACGTATATTTAAAGATTTTGGTCAGTTGTTGAAGAAACCGTCATTTGTGATTCCAATGTTGTTACAAGGATTAACTTATGTCATGCTATTTAGTTATTCAGCTGCGTCACCTTTTATAACACAAAAAATTTATAGCTTATCACCACAGCAATTTAGTGTGATTTTAGCAGTCAATGGAATCGGCTTAATTCTAATAAGCCAAATCGTAGCATTATTAGTGGAAAAGTTGAGTAGATATACATTATTAATCTATTTAACACTAATCCAAATCATTGGGGTACTATTGATTATTTTAACGTTAACAATGCATTGGCCTATTTGGATGTTAATCATCGCCTTCTTCTTAAATATAAGCCCGGTTACGTCTATCGGACCGTTAGGCTTTGCACTCGCTATGGAAGAACGAACTGGTGGTAGTGGCAATGCTTCAAGTTTATTGGGCTTATTCCAATTTATTTTAGGCGGTGTGATTTCACCATTAGTTGGTCTTAAAGGACAGTTTGACGCTTCACCATACCTAGTTATCATTTCAATAACGGCCATACTATTAGTCATATTACAAGTCATTTATTTCAAACTTAATCCAACTAAATATCGTTCATAACATATAAAACGCAAGTGAGATGATGACAGGCTATTCAGTCTGAAAGCATCTAACACTTGCGCTTTTTTATGATTTATTTTGTTCTATGGGTAACCAAATTTCAGTAATATAATTGTCGTCTTGCGTATCGCCTTCAGGATACAATTCGAAAAACGGTGCACGCTTTAACTGAATATTCTCAGTTGGAATCAATTCCTGATGAATTTGACGCATCGCTTGTCTAATGGATTGAGGTACTTTCCCTTTCGCATTGACCACAAGATAATCATTATCCTCTAGTTGATACGTTTCTAAACCGTCGTTTGGATTAGTCTCACAAGACACCCCAATCATATAATTCATTTTGCCATCTTGCTGTGGTAAACAGAGGCCAAGCAATCCATTAAGTGCTAGGTCACTTTTTTCTGCAAGTCTACAGTCTAATCCCATAGACGTCACATCTTCCCAAAAATCGGGAATATTACTTTGAGCATGACCGCCACTTTTAAATTGGCGTGTCACGCCAATAATATGTGTCGCTTTCATACTTTTAATTTGATAATCCATCTTTGACTCCCCTTAAAAATTTCTACTCCCATTTATTTATAACCTATCTTGGGATTGAATAACACTAAAATGATTATTTCTAAACATATCATTATCCAAAAAATGGTGCACGGTATATAATATTGAATATTATTTAAAGTGTATTTAAGTCGAAGGAGATTAACGATGAACCAAACTATTTTACCTGTTAAACCGATGAGTCAGTTATTTCCAATACCAATGATTATGGGCTGTGAAGGCGTATCAGCGTCTATGATGCTTCACTATAATGAACAACCTGTTAAAGCTACAGACATTATGAAAAATTGGCCCACCCACCCAAACAATCCATATAAAGGTTATGTTGGTCATCATTTACTTGTTAAATTTGGCTATCACCAAACCATTTTCCCAGAAGCCTATGTTCCGTTTTTACAAAAATACAACTCACATATCATTGACGGCACAGGTACTAGCTTGGCTGAATTAGAAAAGATCATTGATAAACAACAACCTATTGTGATTTATCATACGAGTTTAGGTGCTCGACCAATGCGTCGTAGCTTCAAATTTGATGGTCGTAAAATTCGTCTTGTTTCGAATATCCATGTCACATTACTAATTGGCTATGATGATCAACACTATTATTATATAGACCCACTATGGAGTCATATAAAGAAAGGTATTATTTTCCCAGCTATCTTCCTTAATCAAAAACAAATCATTAAAATTAAGAAATCTAAAATGGAACGCAGTTTTAATGCCCCAGGGCGCATGTGTTTATACGTTAATCCTGAATAACTGATATCAAAAATTATCGCTAACACTCGCTATTATTATGAGTGTTAGCGATTTTTAAATTGTAAAGTCCATAAGTGCATGGTTTATTTCCTGAGAAATATTATCTGTACGCCATTGTCTTTGATATCCTAGACATGGGCATAGATAGTGTACACTTTTCTCCGTCAAAGTTTTTCTGAAATGAACGTGACCCATAATACTGTATTGAATGTTATAGCTATCATATATATAATTGAAATCTTTGGTTCCAATATAAGCATTAAAGAAATCAAAAATACGATGTGGTGTTGGCACTACGAAAGCTGGATGCGTAACAATATGTGTGACTAAAATCATCTTGCGTGTTCCAACTCGTTCTATATCCGCTTCCACTTGTTGCGCCGCTTGTAACGATAGTGCCTTATCTGTCATATCACAATCCATTCTCACTTTATCTTGCCATGTTGCACCATAATGTTTACCTCGTTCTAATTTTTCTAATGAAAATTTGCCATTAGCAAAGGCGTAATCATACCATCCTGTGTGCCCCACAATAGCCCATTCATCGTCAATAATATAAGGTTGTTTAATCAAACATGCATCTTGTTGTGTATAAATGTCGAAAATTTCTTGTGAACTTTTATCTGTACCATCAGACCATAAATCATGATTCCCAGGTACAAATAATATAGGTATATTTAACTTTTCTTTTAAGTCATTGATAAATTGAATCACTTGTCGATAATCATTTGAAATGTCACCCGCAATGACGAGTAATTCTATCTCTCTTTTGATTACCACATCAACTAAAGTATCCAAATAATGTTGTGCATTTAATTTGGGATGTCGATCGATATGTAAATCAGAAATCGCCCCTATTTTCATTTTACATTCCTTCTTCACGTATCATTTATCATTGCTAATCATTATTACACATCTCTTTTTCAATTCAAAAAATTATGATTGATAATCATTATCACCATATCATTTCAAAAATTATTCTTTTATCTTTATAATAGTTATGTTTTCGAAATTAATTACTATTGAAAGCACCCCTATTTAACAGAATTATGTGATTATTCAAAAAAGTCATAAGTAATATTTATCATACAAAGCCTAATAAATGTATTTACTTATATTTTGAAAATTAATTGCTTTATTACAACTATTTCTATAGTATTAATAAAAAGAAAACGCTTTCACAAAAAATGTTTATTTTGCTTTCCTGAGGAGGAAGATTATGGCAAGACAACTACATAGAGAGTTGAATAACAGACATATCCAATTAATTGCAATTGGGGGTGCAATTGGTACGGGGCTATTCTTAGGTTCTGGACAGACGATTTCACTTACAGGACCTTCACTGTTATTCACATATATGATTATCGGAATGATACTTTTTGCTTTTATGCGTGCTTTAGGGGAATTATTATTAAGTAATACGAAATTCAATTCATTTGTTGATATAGCCAATGAATACATCGGACCTTTTGGCGGTTTCGTGATAGGTTGGACATATTGGATTTGTTGGATTGTTTCAAGTATGTCTGACTTAACAGCAATGGGACAATATTTCGCTTTTTGGTATCCACAAGTCCCACACTGGTTAACAGTGTTATTCATTGTATTAATTTTAATTTCGTTTAACTTACTAGGTGCAAGACTATTTGGAGAGTTAGAGTTTTGGTTCTCAATTATTAAAGTAGTCACAATTGTTGCGATGGTTATTGTAGGTTTAGTATTGATATTCTTTTCTTTTAAAACACATTACGGGCATGCATCATTTACTAACCTCGTTAAACATGGTGGTATGTTCCCACATGGTGCATTTGGGTTCTTAATGTCATTCCAAATTGCTGTGTACTCATTCATAGGTATAGAATTAATTGGGGTTACAGCTGGGGAAACAAAAGATCCTCAGAAAACGATTCCTAAAGCAATTAATAATGTGCCTATTCGTATTTTATTATTCTATATTGGTGGGCTACTCGTTATCATGTCTGTCATTCCATGGAATGGTATAGATCCTGATAGCAGTCCATTCGTGAAGTTGTTTACATTGATTGGTATCCCATTTGCCGCTGGTATCGTTAACTTCGTGGTATTAACAGCTGCTGCTTCTGCGACAAATAGTGGGATTTATTCAAACAGTCGTATTTTATTCGGCTTATCTAAACAAGGTCTAGGGCCAAAAGTGTTAAGTAAAACTAATTCAAATGGTGTCCCTTACCTATCAATGTTTGTGTCATCATTTACTTTATTAGTTGCAGCATTACTTAACTTTATCTTTCCGGATGCCATTCAATTATTTATATATGTCACTACGCTATCTACAGTATTGTTCTTAGTTGTATGGGCAATGATTATTGTGTCTTATATCATTTATGTTAAAAAGAATCCTCAAGAACATAAAGATAATAAGTTTAAATTGATTGGAGGACAAGCTACAGCATACGTTGTATTAGCATTCTTTGCATTTGTATTCATATTATTATTCTTTAGTGATGATACTAGAGCCGCTATCTTTATTTCACCATTCTGGTTCATCTTCTTATACTTCTATTATAAAAAGTATAAAAATAATGCTAAAGACCTAGCTGATAAACAACGTTTATCTGATCAAAAACACGTAGAAAACACATAATAATTATATTATTATAAGGTATAATCGAACTTGTCGATTATACATAATCGATTCCCTAAAATCCCTACAGCTTTTATACAAATCGCGCTAGGTGTAGCTATATTCACCTTACCGATTCCCATACATTTTGATTTCGATTCTGAGGTCTTCATGATGGCAGTCATTGCACCTTTACTATTCGTCGAAGGTACGCATGTTTCAAGGACCAAATTACTTGAATATAAAAAACCAATTATTCTAATGGCTATGGCTTTAGTATTTACTACTGTTATTGGTGTAGGTTTCTTTATTCACTGGATCTGGCCTGATTTACCAATGCCAGCTGCCTTTGCTATTGCAGCAATTCTATGCCCAACAGATGCTGTTGCAATATCTGCAATCACAAAAGGGAAGATTTTACCTAAAGGATCCATGTCCATTCTTGAAGGTGAATCCCTTTTAAATGATGCTGCCGGTATTATTTCATTTAAAATTGCCGTTACAGCTTTAGTTACAGGTGCATTTTCAGCTGTAAATGCGATAGAGCAATTTATCGTATCTACGATTATTGGTATTTTAATTGGAATTATTGTAGGCTCAGTTGTTGTCAGATTACGTATTTATCTGACTGCTAATAAAGGTATGAAAGATAATAATACGTTAACTTTCATTCAATTACTCACTCCATTTGCTGTTTACTTTATTGCAGAGTTGTTCCATGCATCTGGCATTATCGCAGTAGTTGTTGCAGGTCTTATTCATGGTTGGGAGCGCGACCGACTCATTCGTGCACAGACTGAACTTCAAATGAGCTTCTCACAAATTTGGAATACGTTGAGTTATGCCTTAAACGGATTCGTATTCGTAGTATTAGGGTTCATCGTTCCTGAAGTGGTCATCCAAATCATCAAAGTGGAACCAGATAATATTAAATTCTTAATATTAATTAGTTTGCTCATTGCATTAGCTATTTATGTTGTTCGATTTATCTGGGTGTTCTTATTATACAAAGATTTCTATTATCCAAATCACTTACAACGTTATTTGGAAGACACGGATATTGCAGAAGAACAGCCACCAAGTCGTATACGTTATGCATTTATTATGACTATGTGTGGTATACACGGAACGATTTCTTTATCAATGGCTTTAACATTGCCAACGATTATCAATAATCACCAAACCTTCGAGTATCGTAATGATTTATTATTTATAGCTTCATTGATGGTACTCATCAGTTTAATATTGGCACAAGTGGTATTACCTTTTATTACTGAATCTGAACAATTAACAGATGACGAAGGTATGACCTATCAATCAGCAAAAATTTTCATTATGCAAGCAGTTATAACTCGTCTTAAAGAACTATCTGAAAAGAATAAAGACATTGATTATAGACCTGTTTTGACACAATATTACGGGGAAATGTCATTCTTAATTAATGCAGAGCCAGATAATCAAAATACTAAAGAATTACATCGTTTAGCAGAAATTGCTGAAGAAGAAGAAACAGCTACATTAGAAAGACTTATCAATAAAGGTAAGATCAATTCGCAAGAGTTGAATAACTATAGAAATGTTAAAGAACTTACTAATTCGTATAAAGAAGCTTCATTTGTAAAGAAAATTTCCCGCTTCTTTAGAATGTTCTACCTTCGTTTCAAAGCAAGAAAGAATTTACGCAAACAAGAGTATGATCGATTTAAAAAGGAACATGCTTATAAAGATCATGTATCAACTAGCAAATCAAACCAAACTGAAGAAGCACAACTTGACCGTGCAGAAATGTTAAAAGTTTATCAAAATGATTTGAAAAAGGTGCAACAAATTTTACGTATCATTAATCACCACATTATTTTACGTATGCAAAAAGAGCAGAATCCTTCAAACGTATTAGAAGTAAGTTTAGTCATTGATCAATATCACAACTTATCTCGTGCCTTACGTAACCGACGTAAAGGTAATAGAAATAAAGATAAATCAAATCAAAATGCTAAAGAATTAACAACTGAAGCGCAGCAAAATATCCACCTTCAAGCCATTTACGCTGAACGTGAATATTTAGATGCTTTAATTAAACGTAATCAACTATCGCCTAAAGTAGCAAGTCAATTACGTGAAAATATCAACTAAAATGAAATTGTATTTGCAGAAAAATATTAGTTATATACCTTAAACTAAAAAGCCGTCACACTCATCTATCTTTAATGAGTGCGACGGCTTTTCAATTTATTTTTTAAGTTTAAATGGAATAGTACATAGTATCACGTTCTTTTGATAAATTAAATGCATTTTTAATCGTAAACTTGTTTGGTTGTGTAATAAATGATGCCAAGGCTTCTTAGGAATAAATTCTGGAACAACCACCGTGATTAAATAATTTTGATCTTCGGCTTTGCGATGAATTTTATCAATAAATCGTGATATCGGTCTGATAATACTTCTATATTCTGAATGTAAAATAATGAGTCTTACATCAGGAAAGTGTTGCTTCCATTTTTCTTGGAATCCTTTTTCGTCTTCATCACCAAATGATACGTGCACTGCAATCACGTCATTATTCGCTAACATCTGTGCATAATAAATTGATTTATCAACGACAGTCGTAATACTCATAATCGGTACAATAGCTAAACTACGATCTACTACTGGTACGTCATGCACGTCTAAATCAGAACGTAATTGCTCTGCAACATTACGATAATGAATTTTAATTCTTACAAATACAGATACAAAGAATGGTAAGAATAATAAAATTGGCCAAACATGACTGAATTTAGTAATCAAGAATATCATAAATACCACAAATGTAATCGTACCACCTAATGTATTTACTGCTAATTTAGCCTGCCAACCTTTTGGTCGTTCTCTATACCATTTTAATACCATACCAAATTGCGCTAAAGTAAATGGAATGAAAACACCTACTGCATATAATGGTATTAAATTTTCAGTTTTACCTTTAAACAAGATAATTAATATAATCGCAAAAATACCTAACACAAGAATTGAGTTAGAATAACCTAATCTGTCACCTCTAACCGTAAACATTCTAGGCATGTATTTATCTTTAGACATAGATGCCGCTAACATTGGAAATGCTGTAAAACCAGTATTTGCTGCTAATACTAATATCAATACTGTTGTAGCTTGTACAAAATAGAATGCAACGTTGTCACCAAAGATTTGTGTTGCTAACTGTGATAGAACCGTAGTCTCAGTCTGTGGCATAATGCCATATACATAAGCCAATCCTACAATACCTACTAATAGAAATGCTAAAATACTACCCATTGTGACTAACGTTTTTACTGCATTTTTAGGTGCCGGGTCTTTAAAGTTAGTCACCGCATTGGATATAGCCTCTACCCCTGTTAAAGAAGAAGCCCCTGAAGAAAATGCTTTTAATAGTAAAAAGAGTGTCACACCGTGTACTGCTGTCCCTACTGAAGATTGCATATGTGGTTGAATGTCACCAGTTGCAACACGCCATGTTCCCACTACAATTAATGCAACCAATCCAATGATGAATAAGTACACTGGATAAGATAACACAGTTGCCGATTCAGTTAGACCTCTTAAATTTAATATCAAAATGACTAATACTAATAAGCATGCTATGAGTACTTTGTAATCATATAAATTTGGAAATGCAGCTACAAACGCATCTGCACCGGAGGATATACTAACTGCAACGGTTAAAATATAATCGACCAATAACGAACCACCAGCAAGAAGTCCCCACTTCTCTCCTAAGTTCGTTTTCGATACCATATATGCCCCGCCCCCTTTAGGGTAAGCATATATCACTTGGCGATATGATAATATAAGTGCAGCTAATAAAATCAGAACGCCTGCAGCAATAGGTAATGTATACCAAGACGCAACTGCACCTACAACAGATAATGTAATTAATATCTGTTCTGGACCATAAGCTACTGAGGATAATGCATCTGAAGATAAAATTGCTAACGCTTTAAATTTAGTAATTTTTTCGTTTTTCAAGTCCCTATTCTTTTTGGGACGCCCAATTAAAAGTCTTTTAATTTGATTAAACATAACACTACTACCTCTTTGTATGTTGATGGATAAACTATACTCCCAACATTCAAAATTGTATATATTAACACCATATCTTTTCACTAACTAATCACTCTTTTAGAGTATTATAACACTTTTTATTCATTTCTCTTTCTAATCATTTATTATTCATAAAATAAATCCTTTAATTCGCTAAAATATTTCGAAAACTGCTATAATAAATTACACACAATTAACAACGACACATTATTAAATATTAGAGGATTAGAATCATGAAAAAGAAACCATTTATTATCACTATCATAATGGTAATTGCCATACTCATTACTGTGATCATTACGAAACATTTTTGGGCATATAATAAAAATGAAACATTACTCACTCAATCTTCACAGAATTATATCGACACAATCGTGAAATCAGATATGAAATCTGGCGATATACCTGGCGCTTCGATATTAATCATAAAAGATAACAAAGTCTTTTTAAATAAAGGTTATGGTTATGCAAATGTCGAGAAGAAAATTAAAGCAAAGCCTACAACAAGATACGAAATTGCATCAAATACTAAAGCATTTACAGGATATGCCATTTTAGAATTAGCTAAAAATGGCAAACTAAGCCTTAATGATCATATATCTAAATACATTCCAGGCTTTTACATGAAATATGATGATAAAAAACAAGATATCACGATTAAACAATTACTTGGTCAGAAAAGTGTTATACCCGCAGATATTACAAGCGAGGATCAAACTGAAGTATACGGCGACTCTATTAAAAATTTAGTCCAAAGTATCAAAGGCAAGGAACTGAATCATAAACCTGGAGACACATTTGAATATTCCAATATGAATTACGATATATTAGGTCTCATTATCCAAAACGTATCTAAAGAATCTTATAACACGTATATCAAAGATCATATTTTAGAGCCACTAGATATGGAACACACAACATTTAAAAAGACCAACTCTAAAAATAATCACGAAGCCGTTGGTTATGAACAATCAGGTGGCGCAATTAAAAAAAGTGCACCTTCATTTAATATTGGAGATACACCTTCAGCCTTTTTAATGTCTAATACGAGAGATTTAGAGCACTGGGTTAAAATGCAATTAGCACCATCATCTAAAACAAAAGATATTGTTAAAGCATCTCAAAAAACAATTAATGAATCACAGGGTGAAGATGATGCTAATGGTTATGCTGCTGGATGGTTTACTAATGCTCACGCAGATTATATATATCATACAGGAACACTTGATAACTATTCCTCTGTTATATTGCTCAATCCGAAGAAATCTTATGGTATCGTCGTATTAGCAAATATGAATTCTAATAAAGTGACGCAACTCGCAGACCATTTAAATGCTCAAGTCATGAACCACAAACACTATACGACAATCGAGACCAAAATTGATCAAGCTCACAATATAAACGTGATTATCTCTATCATTTCTATGATAGGCGTTGTTATCAGTCTCTACTTTATCTTACGTCGCTTATTTGCCATCAAACACGGTAAATATAAGGTACAAAGAAGCAAAGATTCACTATATGCCTTTATTTTGGTCATGGTAGCATTTGTTTTAATTAGTGTCGCTATGTATTTATTACCATACTTCGTCTTAGGCAATAATAGTTGGTCATTTGTAATGACCTGGTTACCATCACATGCTAAATGGGCTTTATTTAGCTTTTATAGTTGTATCATCTTAATTACCATATTACTTGTAATCATCATTTTAAGTCAGAAACGCACACGTCATTCTAACTAACGGTTACGTTAAAAAAATAAACAGTTAAGAATAAGTGTCATAACTATGTACTAAGTTTGTTATATTAGATTAAAATTGTATGTGATGATTGATTTCATACCTTAAAACAAAGATATTTCATATGAAAAGGAAGTCAATAATGGCCAAACGAATTTCTCTATTACTAATCACTGTTTTATGTTTATCAGGATGTGATTATTCAAAATCTGATAATCGTACAGGATTATTTTATAATACATTTGTGCAACCTATGGATCGGTTATTACATTTATTTGGCCGATTGTTTAATGATAACTACGGATTAGCTATAATAGCTATTGTCTTAATTGTACGTTTTATTTTATTACCATTTATGCTTATTCAAGTAAAAAATATGCATATTATGCGCGAAAAAACGAAAGTCGTTCAACCACAAATTGATAAAATTAGAGAGAAGATTAAAGAAGCAGATTCTCAAGAGGAACGAAACGCAGCAAATCAACTATTGATGAATAAATATAAGCAATATGGTATCAATCCATTTAAAAATATCATCGGTTGTTTACCTGTCATCATACAAATACCTATCCTTATGGGTTTATATATGAGTTTAAAATATCCAAGTAGTGATGGTATTACAAAATATCCACGTTTTTTATGGTTTAATTTAACCGAACCGAATATTATGATGACGCTAATAGCAGCACTCATGTATTTTATTCAACCTTTAGTGAATTCAATTCATTATCCTAAAGATGAACGTAAAACGTATTATGTCATGATGATTTTATCACCTATCTTCATCACTTATGCATCTTTACATTCCGCTTCAGCTTTAGGCCTTTATTGGTCGGTTAGCGCCGCATTTCTAATCATCCAAATGCATTTTGCACATCGACACTATGCCAAAGTTGGCCGATCAGAAGCCCAACAACTAAGACAATCACTAGAGCAACATAAAGAACAACGTTAAAACTCATTCATAGTAAAAAGCACGACTTAAACCATTAGGCTAAGTCGTGCTTTTTCATATACGCTATTTAATTGGGTTCATACCATCTTTCCAAGTTGAATAAATTAATTGACCACCTTGTGCTTTGAACTTATCGTTAGTAATACCACGTTCAAATGGTTGTGCAGGTTGAATATTTATTTCTGGATCAACATTTAATTGTTGTTTATACCATTCTGCAAAATCTGAACCTTTAACAGGCTCGTCATCTGCTACATTATAAATACCATTATCAAAGTTTAAAGCTTGAATTGACGTTTCGACTGCATCATCTAGATGTATAAATGATGTAACGCCATCTGATAATGTAACCTTACCGTCTACAAATTGATTGTAAATCATACCATCTTTGCCGTACCAAGTACCAGGTCCGTATAACCAACCAAATCTTAATACAACATATTCATCCATACGAGATGTTTCTTCTTCAAGTCCAATAACACCATCAACCGTTACTTTACGGTCACCACTTGAATCTAAATCTAATGGTGTTTCTTCTGTAGCAAGGCCTTCCCCTGCTTCGTACATAAAGCCAATACTTTGTGCGATGACTTTTTTAACATTGTATTTTTGAGCTGCATCGATTAAGTTTTTAGAACCTTCGACACGTACTTTAGTATTTGCTGCCATATCTACATTTTTTAAATCTGTAATTTGATTAATAATGATTTCTGGTTGGAAATCTGCAATAGCTGCTTCAATCGTATCGTATTTTAAAATATCTCCGATATATGCTTTTACATTAGCTGATTCTAATTTATTTTTACCATTTTCAGATGTTGTAAAGCCAGCTACATCGTGACCTTCTTCTAATAATCTTTTTGTTAATTTGGTGCCGATTAAACCAGTTGCACCAGTTACAAATATTTTACTCATTATCTCACCTTTTCTCTATTTATATATGGGGAATTATTTACTTGCTAGACGAGTGTACAAAATCTATCGTATTCATCCAAATAATATGCCCAAGTAATTCTGAAAATCTTTCTTCTTTAGGTAAATCTTCTACTTTAGGTGTTAATGCTAAATGAGGAAGTAAGTATTCATGAAAGGCAATATTTACTAAGACACCAAAAGCACTTCCTCTTAATACTTTTACTTGCGGAAATTTTTCTGCAAGTAGTGCATAACCGAATGCATTTGCTATAGAAAATCCATAATGAACACCCATAATTGTGAGTGGAATCTCATTACCATTATAATGATAACGCGCATGTTTAACATTTTCAGGTAAACCTAATTGATTAAGCATCGTCATTGGTGGTGGTTCTTCATCACGTTCTGGCGTTCTAGGTGGCAATAATGCTTCCCACCCCATTTTAACGGCGCCACCTAAGAAGCCACCAACCAAACCAGTCATAATCACTTTCTTGTATGATACAAACATCTCCTTAAACTTATCTTTCCTTTTATCATTACCCTTTCAAATTAGCATAAGACACATTTTATAAATCCTTTTTGAGTATTTTCATATCTATGAGTAATTTTCCGTTATCATAAATAGGCTGTTCATATTGGCTAATAAAGAAGTTTTGTCTAATATCATAGTCTTTAAATCCTAATCGATAATAAAATTTGAGCGTGCTTTCAGTGTCACTAGTACCAACATACATCGTCATGTTTTGATACTTAGCAAAAAGCCATGTCATTAGGTAAGTACCCAGTCCTTTTCTGCGATATAAAGGATGAACGGCTATGTTCTTCAACTCTACCTCCGTATCAGATAATGTTTCTACTGCTGCTATAGCTAGGGATTGGGATTGATGTTCATCACTTAGTAAATAGACATGACATTGATTAATATATTGTTCTATTGCCTGTTTTTCTGGATCTGCTAATAATAGCAAATTCATATATTGTTTGACGACTGCTTTTTCTAGTTCATTAACAATCATATACTCACCTCAAACATTAGAATGTCGCACGTCATTTTTCAGTTTAAAAAAGCTTATAAGCAATTCGTGGGTTTTGCTTATAAGCTTAATAAAAGGTTTCTTATATTTATTGTGCATCTAATTGTTGTTCTTTAGCATGAATCATATTAGCTACGAAATGATTGACTGGTGCGTCAATATGATGTTCCGCGCCTAAGCGAGCAACCGCACCATTGATATAGTCAATTTCAGTTTTACGATGATTATTAATTAAATCTTGGTACATCGAAGGATAATGTGGACCTACTTTATCATTTAAGTCGATGAGGTACTCAAACACTTCATCTAAATTCAGATGCACATCATCAATCGTTGCTACATGCACAATTTCCTGGGTTATTTTATAAATAAGATTTTTAGCATCATCGCTTTGATTTAATGTTGCTAAATTACACTCTAAAATCGTACATAATGCATTGGCTGTCCCATTCACACAAATTTTCTTCCATATAGATTGATGTAAATCATTACTCAATACACCATTTAGCTCTGCTCGATTCAAAATGTCTACGACTGTTTTTACATTAGCAGTACCATCTGTGACCAATGCACCTACCTCAACCGGTCCACTACCCATTAGATGCGTACAACCAGGACTTTCAATTCCTGCAGTCCATGTTGTCACACCTCTCACAATTTGTGGTAATTCGACATATTGCTCAATCAAACGCTCATGTTTTAGACCATTCATCGTACATACTACGATAGTTGATTGAGTTATATGTGGTTGTATATAATCTAACACCTCTTTAAGTTGCATTGATTTAGGAAATAAAAATACAACATCATATAATACATCTTCAGGTATTTCTCTAGAATCATACATTGGTATTTCTAAATGACAATGTTCACCATTAATATCTATGTGTAATCCATTCGTTTGAATTGCCTTAACATGCGATTCCCAACTGTCTATTAGCGTTACATCATATCCATTTTGGAATAATTTAGCACCAAATCCATTTCCTAATGCACCTGAACCTGCAATAGCTATCTTCATTCCAATCCCTCATTCCTCGGTAAAGTTACCTTTAAAATACTATTTAAGACTAACATCGTCAATGAACATAACTTAATTTTCGTAATTTTCTAACATTTAAAATTAATGCTATAAAAAAGGCCGAAACTTTTTCGTTTCGACCTTTCACTAGTAATTATAAATTTCTTGCTTTCTTTGGAACTAATAATAAAATGGCGAAGAATGCAATGATGGCAATGACCGCGTTTAAGATTACACCCATAAAACCACCCAACTCCATATTCATTTGTGATGCAAACACACCATATATCGTTCCAGAAATAGCGACACCAAATGCATTACCTAAAGATGATGCCATTTTATAAACACCTGAAGCAACACCCACTTTTTCGTCAGGTGCTTGTGCTACAGCTGTATCCGTAGATGGTGTAGCATAGATACCTAAACCAGTACCAAACAATAAATAACCAATAACACTAGATGTAATGTACCAAGGTTCTGGTAAAAACGTTAAAGACAATAATACTAAACCAAGTGCAGTAATACCGCTACCCATTAATAGCGGACGTTTCGGACCAAGTGCTTGTAGTATCTTTTCACCTACACGAATCATAATTAATACTGCTATCAAATAAGTTAATGAAATCATACCTGTTTGTGATTCATTAAAATCTAATTGTTGTTGGTAGTAGGTATTAACAACAATGAGTGTCCCACCTGCAACACCGTTCAACATAAAGTTTGAAACCGTTGCACCACTATATCCTTTATTTGAAAACAAACTAAAATCTACTAAAGGATATTTAATTTTATTTTCATACATAATAAAGCCGATAAGTGAAACAATGAATACCACGATGAGACTTAAAATAATGGGTGAGAATAATCCTAGTTTAGATGTTTGCGTAATAATCACGTTGATACTTAACATACAAATAATCAAGATCATTAAGCCAACAATATCGAATTTCTTTTTCTCACCATTTTCAGTAATAATTGGTTCAGCTTTTGTTTCAGGTGTATGTTTAATTAAATACATTGATAATAATGTTAATACAATAGAAACGATGAAGATGGTTCTCCAACCAAAGTGCGTTGACATTAAGCCACCAAAGAGTGTACAAATACCACTACCACCCCATGATCCAATTGACCAATAACTTAGCGCTCTTTGTCTCGCTGTACCTATATAATATTGATTAATAATGGCTAATGTTGCTGGCATAATACACGCAGCAGACAATCCTTGAAATATTCTTCCAGCAATTAAAAACGGTGTTAATGGTGTGATAATGATTAACAAAGAACCAATAATATTTAATACCAGTCCTATGTATGTGACTTTCACACGACCAAATTTATCTGCAAAGTCACCGGCACCTACAATAAATAATCCTGACATTAAAGCGGTAAGACTGACTGCGATGTTAATCGTCCCGATATCACTTTGATATGTAGATTGCAAAGGTACAACTAAATTCACAAGTGATTGTGCAAATAACCAAAAGGTGATCACACCTAAAATGATACCTAGAAGGAGCCTATTATCTCCTTCAAATTCTCTTGAAGCTTTGTTCATAAAATATCAATTCCTCCTACAAAAAACACTTTCCAACTTTTACTTACTTGGTTTTAAATCGACTGAAAACTACAACCTTTGATTTACTAACAATTGCTATCCTTCTATTTGTCTAAATTTTAATCTGTACTTTTAAATCGATTTAATACTTCTTTACCTTTACCCTTTAATTTCTTTTAATATTTAGAATATTTGTATATATAAATCTATATTTTACACCAATTACTTTTATTTTTCCATAACGTCTTGAACTATACAAATGATAGTATTATCGTTAAAAATAGGTAAGCGTTTTCGATTTGATAATACGAGGATTTGTTAAATTGATAACGATGATCCCTATTAATTATTTTGAAAATTGTCACTGAAATGACGAATTCAATATGCAAAATAATATGAAATATATTGTATAATAACTTGTGAATTACTTCACAAAAGATTCGTTTGAAATTTGCAATTTAAGCTTTATTTATTTTTTTAAAACCTAATAACAAGTCAGTCGCTTTTTTTGTTTTAAATGAGTAAGTGAGTCGTATTTTTGACAAATCCAAACGTTCTTACCAAATCATTTTACACAAATAGAACAGGAGGAATGTATGTTATGGCTAACTCACCTTCTCAAAGTGAACGAGTTCAACATACATCTGGAAGAGTGTATCATTTCTTCCAACAGGCTTTAACACTTGCAGTTATTTTATTTATTTCCAAAATCATTGAAGCAATCATGCCTATCCCAATGCCCGCTTCAGTAATCGGTTTAGTTTTATTATTTATAGCTTTATGTACTGGCATTGTTAAATTGGAACAAGTTGAATCCGTAGGAACTGCTTTAACGAATAACATCAGTTTCTTATTCGTACCAGCTGGGATTTCAGTTATCAATTCATTACCGATTTTAAGTAAAAGTCCAATACTGATTATCTTACTTATTATTATTTCAACTATTTTCTTATTAGTTTGTACTGGTTATGCATCTCAATTACTTGTGACTAAATCACTATTCCCAAGTAAAGAGAAAAATGAAGAAACTAGTCGTATAGGAGGTTAATCATGGCGGACTATTTAGGTATTAATACACCCTATTTCGGTATTTTACTATCATTAATCCCATTTGTTATAGCTACATATTTCTATAAAAAAACAAATGGCTTTTTCTTACTTGCACCTTTATTTGTAAGTATGGTTGTAGGTATTGTTTTCTTAAAATTAACAGGTATTAGCTATCAAAGTTATAAAATCGGTGGCGACATCATATACTTCTTCTTAGAGCCAGCGACAATCAGTTTTGCTATACCTTTATATAAAAAACGTGATGTATTAAAAAAATATTGGTTACAAATATTCGGTGGTATCGCATTAGGTACAGTTGTAGCCTTAATATTAATTTACTTAGTTGCTTCATTATTCCAATTTGGTAATCAAATTGTTGCATCTATGTTACCTCAAGCTGCTACAACAGCGATTGCCTTACCAGTTTCTGAAGGTATCGGTGGTGTCAAAGAGTTAACATCATTAGCTGTTATACTTAATGCTGTAGTTATCTCTGCACTTGGTACTAAAATCGTACAATGGTTTAAAATTACCAATCCAATTGCACGTGGTTTAGCGTTAGGTTCTAGTGGTCATACACTAGGTGTTGCAGCCGCAAAAGATTTAGGTGAAACTGAGGAATCAATGGGTAGTATTGCCGTTGTTATCGTCGGTGTCATCGTCGTCGCAATTGTCCCAATATTAGCACCTATTTTATTAGGTTAAATCATTTAATATAAGATAAGAGGCCTGAACAAAAATCATAGTTCAGACCTCTTTTTTATATTTTATTTGATTTGTTGTGGTTGATGTTCAAATTTCTTTTTATTTTTACGTGTAGGATCTAATCGTTTTTCTAAAAATCTTAAACCTAAATCAATTAAAATGGCTATTAATGCAATAGGGATTGCCCCTGCAAGTATAAAAGTTGTACCGTCTGTTGAATTGGTACCTCGGATGATAATATCACCAAGCGTTGGCGCACCGATAAATGAACCAATTGCCACAATTCCAATTGCTACAACGAGCGCAATACGTATACCACCAATGATGACTGAAAGAGATAGTGGTAATTCAATCATACGTAAAACTTGGTTTCTCGTCATACCCATGCCTTTACCAGCATCTTTAATATTCTCATCTACATCTACAATGCCCGTGTACGTATTCTTAATAATTGGTAATAATGAATATAAGAATACAGTAACAACTACTGTCGTTGGGCCAAGTCCCATCGCTAACATTAAAATGGCTAACATGGCAATAGCTGGAACAGTTTGAATGATATTAGCAATCGTGATGATTGGCCATGCTAATTTTTTATATCGTGCAATGACAATGCCAATCGGTATCCCAATGATACATGCAAAGAGCACACCATATACTGACATAAGTAAATGTTTAAAAAATAATTCCATTAGGTAGCCAAAGTTTAATGAGTAATATTCAATAATAGATTGGAATAAATTACCTTTCATGATTATTGACCACCTTTCTTACTATTTTTGTCGTTTTCGAAATAGTTATGTTTTTTCAAGTATTCTTCAGCAATGATAGCTGGTTCTTTACCTTTACCATCTGCTTCGTAATTTAATTTCTGCATTTCTTTAGTTGACACTTTACCTTCTAACTTTTTCAAGGCTGTATCTATTTTCGGATTATCTTTAATCACTTTTTCAGTCGCTAGTGGACTACCATCATACGGTGGGAAGAATTTACGATCGTCTTTTAAGATTTTTAAATCATATGCTGCAATACGACCATCAGTAGAATATCCTACAGCAACATCTAATTTTTTATTTTTCAGTGCATCATATACTAGTCCAATTTGCATTGGTCGTGCACTGGCAAATTTGAATCCATAATCTTTAACGAATGCTGGATAGCCATCGCCTGCTCTATTCATCCATTGTGTATCCATACCTAATCGTAATTCATCTTTATGTTTTTCTAAGTCTGATACTTTTTCTAAGTGATATTTCTTAGCTGTTTCTTTTGTCACCATAAACGCATACGTATTCGCAAAACCTAATGAATCATAATACTTTTGATCATATTTTTTCTTAAATAGTCTTTGTGATTCTGCCATGGCTTTTTTAGGATCTTTCGTCGGTTTGGCATTCAATACACTTGTTAATTCGGTACCTGTGTATCTAACCGCAGACATATTAACGTCACCGCGCTGTAATGCGTTATGTTGAATAATACTAGAACCTAAGTTACCTATAATTGTAGGTTTAATTTTGCCTTTAGTTTCATGTTCAATCATTAATTTTTCCATATTAGCAATGATTTTAGTTTCACTCGTCTCAGTTGTTGTAATTTTTACATCATTCTTTGAATTGCCGTCCCCTAAACCTGGCAAACTACACCCAGATAATACTAAGAGGGACAACGCAATAAGAATCACTGTATATTTGATATGTTTCTTCATATTGATAAATCCTCCCTTTTCTTATCTAGATACTTTTAAACCTTTAGGTACTGCCCATTTTTCAACTAATGATAGTAAAAAGTCGACAATTAGCGCTAGTAACGTAACTAATATTGCTGCACTAATAATCATTGGTGGTTGATATAAATTCAATCCGTTAAATACTAAATCACCAAGACCACCTGCGCCGACATAACTCGCTAATGTAGCCCAACTAATAACGTATACACTTGAAAGGCGTATACCACTAATAATCATAGGTAACGCTAATGGCATTTGAACATCTTTCATTAATTGAAATTGTGTCATTCCCATACTTTGTCCAGCTTGTATTACGTTTTTATCGATGTTTTTCACGCCGAGTACCGTATTATTTAATATTGGTAATAACACATAGATAAATAACGCTACGATCGCTGGTGTCTTTCCTACGCCAAAGATAGGTATCATAATGGCTAATACTGCTAATGTTGGAATAGTTTGTAAAACACCCGCAATGGTTAGAACCACATTGGCCGTTTTCGTTGTTCTAGACAATAAGATACCTAGCGGAACGGCTACGACGATTGCAATCAGTAAAGCAATGATAGAAATATAGAAATGTTCAATCGTCTTAGATACGAGCTGACTTCCATATTCATTCAAGAATGCTTTCATTATCGCTCATCTCCCGTTTCATGCTTATTCGCCTCTTCTGTAACACTAGCATCATCTTGTTGATGAGCTTGATGTTCTGAATTCGCTATATCACTTTCAACAGATTTGTCAGAAGGTTGCGCTAACTGTGTGTCACTTGATTCACCCCAAATAGAGTCATAAACGATATCAACTAAGTTAGCACGTGTAATTAAACCTATAAGGATATTGTCATCATCAACAACTGGAATATTTCTAACATTACGTTTTAAAATCGTACGCACTGAGTCTTGTAATTTCGAATCGATATGTACTTTATAAATATCACGCTGCATTGTATCAATCAGTTCTTTTCTTGCACGGAGTCCTTGATTGATATCCTCTATGTCTAAAAATCCTAATAATTTGTGATGATTATTTACAACAAATATTGTATCTACACGTTTCTCTCTCATGATATTGACCGCATCGTTAAGTGAATCATCTGCGTGTACTGTGATCGGTTTAATCATTGCGCCTTCAACCGTTTTCATATTTGGTCTATCTTGAATCAATCGATTCTGACCAATAAAGTCTTTTACAAAGTCATTGGCAGGATTTCTTAAAATATTGTCAGGTGTATCGAATTGTACAACTTTACCTTTCGACATAATACAGATTTTATCCGCCAATTTAATGGCTTCGTCCATATCATGTGTCACAAAAATAAATGTTTTACCTAATTTTTGTTGAAGTTCTTTCACTAAATCTTGCAGTGTATCTCGTGTAATTGGATCAAGTGCACCAAATGGTTCATCCATTAAGATAATATCTTGTTCAGCAGCAAGGGCTCTTACTACACCAATACGTTGCTGTTGACCACCAGATAGTTCTGCCGGATAACGGTCTAAATATTCTACTGGTAGGTCTACAAGTTTAATGAGTTCTTCCGCCTTTTGATCTTTCTTTTCTTTCGACCATTTTAGTAATTTTGGTACAAGTACAATATTTTCTCTAATAGTCATATGAGGCATCAAACCGATTTGTTGAATGACGTAACCAATACTTCTTCTTAATTCAACTGGGTTCATATTACGTACATCTTTGCCATTCATTTGAATTTGGCCATCTGTGGCTTCAATCATTCGGTTAATCATTCTTAAAGCAGTGGTTTTACCACTACCACTCGTCCCAATAAAGGCGATAAATTCACCTGATTCAATATCAAGCGTTAAATTATCTACTGCCTTTTTATTCCCAGAGTAAATCTTGGTTAAATTTTTAATGCTTAACATGATTGTTTTCCCCTTCCATATTGTAAAAATGACGAATTAATGCAATGACAATTAAAAAAGGCCCACAGAGCAGTTGTTAACAAAATAAAAATATTAGTTGAACAAGAGCACGAAGGCCTTTGCTTTTAAAAATTATAAACTCAAATAATGCGAATCACGCTTCATAAATGTTGTGCTCCCACCACATCATGATTTTTAATTGCTCGCATATTCGACAACGATATAAATATATACCCTATATAATTTTAGTAAACCTATTGCATTTTTACAAAATTAAACTATTCACCCTTAACATTTTTATATAGTTCTTTTTACATTTGATTAATTATATAAAAGGATAAATATGCTTAGTATTTTATAACCTTATGAATTATGAAAATTATTTTAAGAAATATTGACAATACATTGAATTATACTTTTATGTTACACATTTATAATTTTTTATTTCTTTTTTGTGCTATGTTGACCTTGTAATCAAAATATATACAAAGAAGGGTTTTATATGAGTCAAGAAAGCAAAGTAGCAGTTGTAACAGGTGGTGCACAAGGCATTGGGTATCAAATCGTTAAACGTTTATTTGATGATGGATTCAAAGTAGCCATTGTGGATTTCAACGGAGAAGGCGCAATTCAAGCGGCACAATCTTTAACACAAGATGACTCAAAAGTTTTAGCAATTAAAGCTGACGTAGCCAATCGTGATGATGTATTTAATGCTTTAAATCAAACAGTTGAACATTTTGGTGATTTTCACGTTTTAGTGAGCAATGCTGGTTTAGGACCAATGACACCCATTGATTCTATTACACCAGAAGACTTCGACAAAGTATATGGCGTCAATGTCAAAGGTGTTTTATGGGGCATTCAAGCCGCACATGCACAATTCAAACAATTAGGTCATGGCGGAAAAATTATTAATGCTACGTCTCAAGCTGGCGTAGAAGGTAATGCAGGCTTATCACTTTATAGTAGTAGTAAATTTGCTGTGCGAGGTTTAACTCAAGTTGCTGCACGTGATCTAGCACATGAATCTATTACAGTAAATGCATTTGCGCCTGGTATTGTTCAAACACCAATGATGGAAGGTATTGCTAAGAAAACTGCTGAAGAAGCTGGACAACCTGAATCTTGGGGTTGGAAACAATTTACTGATCAAATTGCCTTAGGTAAACTTTCACAACCTGAAGATGTATCAAATGTTGTTAGTTTCTTAGCTGGCAAAGATTCAGATTATATTACTGGCCAAACGATTATTGTTGATGGTGGAATGAGATTCCATTAATCCTCTTTATTAAATGCTTAAACACTCATAAAAATAAGAAGAGGGACAGAAATATATATTTCAAGTTACATTCATATTTAGGCAGTAGTCGACTGTAAAGTCATTCTATTTCTTTAGAAATTAGTATTTCTTATGCATGAGTTTCACTCATGCATTCCTAGTTTAAAGTACACATTAGCTGTGGCTAATGCGTAAGAACCACTACATCATAAATGATTAGTGGTTCTTTATTATTTCTGTCCACTCCCTCTTGCTATTTATCATGCATACCTTTTCCTTCTAAGATGTGATTAATATATTTGTCCACTCTTTTTTGTCTGGTATCTGCACGTTTGGCATCACCAATATGATGCAAGTATTGACGTTGTCTTCCAGGTGTTAATTGATCGAACGCTTTTTTTAATTCTGGCATCGCATCGAATTGTTGTTGTAATTCCTCTGGCACCTCAAAATCTTCTGTTTTCTTTAATTCAACTTGTTTACCAGGCTTTTCAATGTCAATAGCTTGTGTCACATAATCAACAATTTCTGCTTTACGTGATTGAATTTCCTCTAAAGTTGTAAATCGTAGCTGTCTTGCAGCTTGTACATTTTTAGTTTGTCTAATTAAAGTATTTTTTGGAATCTTCAATAAGTGCACCTTTAAAGAATAAAAGTGCTACATACGTTTTAAAACCATGAATAAGAACCACATTTTTATTATTAATCGTGTAACAAGGGTGCATCCATTTATAATCTTCGTCCAACTCGTCAAAATCCACTATAAGTTCTCTTAAATAATTATATTCTTCTTTCCATTGGCTATCTTTTTTCAAAAATTTTTCTACTTCCAAATTGTTATTTTTCTCTACCATGTCATTGCCCTACTTTCTACTGATTCTGCCATTTATCCACTATTATAAACTAAAATATTAAAAAAACTAATTTTATACATTTAAATAAAAATTACAATATACACATTTGACTAATATTTTAACTAGCGTATAATAATGGCGTAGTATTTTCAGAATATAAAAGAATGAGGAGTCAATATGGCAAATAAAAATGAAACAGAATCGAATAACAGTAAGATTAATCTGCCCCAGTTAGTGTTACTCGGATTAGGGTCATTAATTGGTTCAGGCTGGTTATTTGGTGCTTGGGAAGCATCGTCAATTGCAGGACCAGCAGCTATCATTTCTTGGATTATTGGATTCGTCGTTATAGGAACCATCGCCTATAACTACATTGAAATTGGAACTATGTTCCCACAATCTGGTGGTATGAGTAACTATGCTCAATATACACATGGTTCATTACTCGGATTCATAGCCGCTTGGGCAAACTGGGTATCACTCGTAACAATTATACCTATTGAAGCAGTTTCAGCTGTTCAATATATGAGTTCTTGGCCTTGGGATTGGGCTAAACCGATGGGTAGTTTAATGAAAGATGGTTCAATCAGTACAACAGGTTTAATCGCCGTTTATGCTATTATTATTATCTTCTCTTTATTAAATTACTGGTCAGTTAAATTATTAACTTCATTTACTAGTTTAATTTCTTTCTTCAAACTTGGTGTTCCATTATTAACAATTATTATGTTAATGGTTTCAGGATTTGATACAGGAAATTATGGTCACTCAACTGGCACATTCATGCCGTACGGTAGTGCACCAATCTTCGCAGCAACAACAATGTCAGGTATTATTTTCTCATTTAATGCATTCCAAACAATCATTAATATGGGATCAGAAATTAAAAGCCCTGAAAAGAACATTGCGCGTGGTATTGCTATTTCACTTACAATTAGTGCTGTACTTTATATCGTGTTACAAAGTACATTCATCACTTCTATGCCACAGTCAATGATTCATGAACATGGTTGGAGCGGTATTAACTTCAACTCACCATTTGCTGACATGGCCATTTTATTAGGTTTAAATTGGTTAGCTATTTTACTTTATATTGAAGCCGTAGTGTCACCATTTGGTACTGGTGTATCATTTGTTGCTGTAACTGGTCGTGTATTACGCGCCATGGAAAAAAATGGGCACATTCCTAAATTCTTAGGTAAAATGAATGAAAAATATAAAATTCCTCGTGTTGCAATTGTGTTTAACGCAATCATCAGTATGGTAATGGTTACACTATTCCGTGACTGGGGTACGTTAGCAGCAGTTATTTCAACTGCAACATTAGTTGCTTATCTAACTGGTCCAACTACAGTTATTGCATTACGTAAAATGGGTCCTAAGATGACACGTCCATTTAGAGCTAAAATTTTAAAATTCATGGCCCCATTATCATTCGTTCTTGCGTCACTAGCTATTTATTGGGCAATGTGGCCAACAACAGCAGAAGTTATATTAATCATCATTTTAGGTTTACCAATTTACTTCTTCTATGAATATAAAATGAATTGGAAAAACACTAAAAAACAAATCGGCGGAAGCTTATGGATTATTGTTTATCTCGTCGTACTTTCATTCCTATCATTTATTGGTAGTAAAGAATTCAAAGGTTTAAACTGGATACATTATCCATGGGATTTCTTAGTTATCATCATTGTTGCCCTTATTTTCTATCAATTAGGTGCTATTAGTTCATTCGAAAGTGTCTACTTCAGACGTGCTAAGAAAATGAATAGCAATATGGGTGATAAACTTAAGAAACGTAAACGTCGTGAGAAGCGCGAAAAAATTGCTGAAAAACGACAAGAACAACAAGATAAAGAAGAAAAACGCCAAAACAAAGAACACTAAACTCATAAATCAAATTAAAACTGCTAACGATTATAAACATCGTTAGCAGTTTTTTTATACATATAGCTGACTTTAATCATTTATTATATAGTGTTATTAAAGATGACTTTGAAAGGACGAATGACTATGGTGGTTAACATAACTTTAAATAACCGTATCGTTAAAGGTATTTATAGTAATGAAAATGATATTGACGCATTCCTTGGTATTCGCTATGCCCATCTCATGCATGGTCGATTTAAACATTCTGAATTGATTACTTCATTGCCTAAATCAATTGACGCAACCTTTATCAATCATATCCCCCCACAACCGTATAACCAACTTGAAGATTTTTTCTCAAGTGATGTTTCCTTTCATTTCAATCAATTTACACAAGATGAAGACTGTCTATATTTAAATATATGGCGACGTCATCACTCTCAGAATAAACACCGACCTGTCATCATCTATTTTTATGGTGGCGGATTTGTCAATGGTCATGGTAGCGCTGATCTATATCAACCTCAATCTGTAGTTAAACAGGAAGATGTGATTGTTGTCACATTTAACTATCGATTAGGCGCTTGGGGATTTTTAGATTGGTCCTTTTTTAAATCAAATTATGATTGTAATAATGGGCTCTCCGATCAAATCAATGCTATCAAATGGGTACACCAACATATTAAAGATTTCGGTGGCGATCCTAATAACATTACACTAATGGGTCAATCTGCAGGGAGTATGAGTATCATGGCTTTGATGCAATTACCAGAGACAGAACCCTATTTCCATAAAGTGATGTTACTAAGTGGTACATTGCGCTTAGACAATCAGAAAATAGGTCATGAAAAAGCGCAAAGATTTAGTGAAATCATAGCGGAACAATATCCTAACTCAACCATAACATCGTTAACTACAGAAAATATCAAGGATATCATGAATTTAGACCAATCCTCTCGTGGTAAGTCCAAAGGTTTAGAATTAATTTATGCACCTATTCAAATATCATCAATGACTATGGATAATCCCAATTTCTCAAAGTCAATCTTTGTTTCTTATACGCAACATGAAGGTGACATTTATATAAAAAATGAATCTCGAAAATTATCACCTGAGCGCTTTGTTAAAGCTATGGCTTTTAATGGTGTAGAAATAGAAGTCAGTGATGCCATTAGTGCGCAACAACAATCTAAATGTATCACTGACTATATATTTCAACAACCCGCACATAATTTTTTGAAAAGCATCAGTCATAATCCCAACAGATGGCTAGCTTCCTTTCAATGGCACCAACCAAACAGTACCAATTATCACTCTGCTTATCACATTTTAGATATGATCTTTTGGTTCGGTCATTTGTACATTTTAAAAGCTAATGGTTTAGATGTCACGACTCACGAACGTGAATTAAGTATGGAAATGATTCACGACCTTGCATACTTTGCAAGATTTAGTAGGATGCCATGGCTGCCATATCAAGTGGGTCATACAACACCACATATTTATGAATAAAAAAGGGAGTGGGACAACGAAATCAATTTTAAGAAAATGTTATTTCTGTCCCACTCCCTTTCATTATGCTTCTTTTTTAGCAAAGTGAATATTCTTTAATGTAAGGGTAACGACTAATCCTAGAAAGCCAATCAATGCACTTGTGTAAGTCACTGCATGTACTGATAGGTGTGATACAACTAAACCACCGATTATGCCACCCATTCCGATCCCTGCGTTTAAGCTAGACATATTCCAACTCATCACCTGGCTTGTATCTCCTTCAACATGTTCAATGAGACCACTCTGTACTGCTGGATTCGTACTCCATTGCATAATATTCCAAACAAATAATCCAATTAATAGCATGATAGTACCGGATAATATGAAATTTAAAACAAGCATCATAACAATAAATATCGTAATAGAGATAATTAACCAACGCTTACTTGTCCATTTATCTGCAAAGATACCTCCCAATGATGTACCTATCACACCTGCAACACCATTAATTAATAGCGCTAGTGATACAAATGACATTTCATGTCCGTTTGATAGTATCAGTGGATTAATATATACAAATGTGACTGAGTTCGCTACTAAAATTAAAAATGTAATTATAATAAATTTAGCTACTTCAGCTGGACGTAACACTTTAGATGTAACCTGATTAGAATGGTCAGCATCTGCATGATTTGCATGACTCAATTCATGTTCTTTAGGTAAATACATTATCATTAGTATACCTACAATGACACTGACAGCGACAATAAATATAAAAGTAAAACGCCAACCTACCCAATCGCCTATTAATGTTCCAATAGGTACACCAAACACGTTGGCACCACTAAATCCTGAATAGACAACACCAATCATCTTACCTCGATTCTTAGGTGAAGTTAACATGGCAGTCAACGCAAGTACCTTAACAATAATGAGTGATGCTGCTGCAGATGACAAAATACGTCCTATCACTAAAATAGTGAAATTAGGCGCTATTGCTATAATTAAATTCCCTATAATAAAAGTTACTAATGTCCAAAGTAATACCGATTTAGCTTTAAAACGTTGCGTCACTTTAACCAGAATCGGTCCACAAATGGCAAATGTTAAAGCATATAACGTAACAAGTTGGCCAATGACGGCTTCAGATACATGTAAATCTTGGCTCATTAAATTCATAATACCTGCTACCATCATCTCGACCATACCAACGATAAACACACTAAAAATGAAAGTAACGATACGCATCATCGACATTTTTCATATCCCCCTTTCATAAATTTTTCAATGTTTATAGCATAAAAAAACAGCTACAAACCCATTTAACTAAGATAAGTAACTGTTTCATTATATAATATTTTTTCATTATTTTGTTTGTCAGGAAATCAAAAGTTTAAAACTTTTCTTCATTAATCACATGGTTAATAAACTCAAGTGCAATGATAATAATAATTGCTCCAAAGACACCCCCATTTACAAAATATGAATTATGTAAGAGTGTCTCCATCCCAAAATCAACATTTAATGTATTTTCTATTAATACCATAATAAATCTAAATATGTTGTATATAAATAATATTAACAATATAAAGGATAGTATATATCCTATAACTTTCATTTCTGACACCCTCTACTATAATTTATTTTGGTATCCTTCTTTTTCTTTCTTTCTTCTACAAAATATAATAATGTAGCACACGTCGAACCACCTAAGATTGTGCTAGGATATTCTAAAATCATACTTAAGAAAGCTATTTGATTGTATATTGCTATACTACGCACAGTATATAAAAATAATGTAGCGATGATAAAAAAGCATGACATTTTAAATACTAATTTCATCAAACCATCTCCTTAACTTATATCTAACTTTATTTTATTTAGTCATCATAAATCAGTATTTATTTATAGTTTAAATTTTCCTTAAATCTTAAAAAGATAATAGTTTAACTATTTAAAAAGGATTAAAATGAATCCAAGAGGTGTAAAAAATGAGTAGCCAAATTTTGATTATTGAAGATGATAAAGATATACAAGAATTAATTAAATTATCTTTAACAACTAAAGGACTATCATCTATAGACACTGCAGATGATATAAATGAAGGACAGCGTCTTATTAACCAAAATCATTACCATGTCATACTATTAGATTTAAACTTAAAATCGGAAGATGGTTACGAATTAATGAAATTTGTGGACCTATCACAAACATCCGTTATTGTGGTGACTGCTAAAGAAGAAAATTTGGAGTTATACAGAGGTTTTGAAAAAGGCGTTGTAGATTATATCAAAAAACCTTTCGATCCCATGGAACTATACTATAGAGTATCTCTTCATTTAAAAGACGACTCAAATGATTTTTATCAACTTGGAAATCTAAAGGTCAATTTTAAAAGCGGAGACGTTTTTGTTAATCATAAACCAGTTTCACTTACGGCTAGAGAACTAGATTTACTATATTTTTTTATTAGTAACAAAAATCAAATTCTATCTAAAGAACAAATTTATTCAAAAGTATGGGGCTATGAAACATTCGTAGATGATAATACATTAATGGTTCACATTAGAACATTACGACGTAAAATTGAAGAAAATCCTAATCAACCAAAGTTTATCAAAACAATGCGTGGCAAAGGTTACATATTTAAGGGTGAGAATCATGAATAGACGATTTTTACTAAAATTCTTCAAATATTTAGCTGTATACTTATCTTTGACAATCATCATTGCAATGATAACAGTTACAGCAATAATAAATGTAACGATTAAAGACATTTATAATGATCTAAATAGTATTGAACCAGATTTTTTTATTTTTAACGAACCCATAGATAAACCATCACAACATATCAAAGACTTAGCTAAAAAAGACCATGCCAATATATATTACACGGATAAATATGGTCATATTTTATATCCAAATAAGCTAAAACATAGAAATATTAAACCTATTATCTTAGACAATATTAACTATGCTAATGCTGTCCCAACATATAAAGATGAAAGAACCTATTTCGTTTTTATTTATAAAAATCACAGTAGTATAAATATAGCAAATAAGAATCAAATCCAATCACGCAAACTACTACAAAGTGTGACCACCCATGATTATAATAAGTATGATTACAATTATCATAATAATAAATTAAGTTTTCGACTAAACCATAATAAGCGTCCTATTTTAAATAAAGATCAAATCAATGATGATCCAACAGATAATTTAAAAGAAGTTCCCTTAATACTATTAATCACTATAATTATAGATGTCTTTTTAGCACTGATTACATCTTATTTAGTATCAAAGCGTTTAACAAAACCATTAAGTTATTATATTGACTGGATTAGTAATTTGTCTCACGAAAAATTGCACCAACCAACAACTAAAGGTAATATCAAAAAATATAGTAAGACTTTCCCAGAATTACACACATCTCTATCTACGTTAAATCAACAATTGTTGCAAGATAAAATCTATCAAAATCAGATTCATTATTATAAATCAAAATGGATTTCTCAAATATCTCATGATTTAAAATCTCCACTGACATCTATTTATGGTTATTCTAAAATTATTGAGGTCAATCAATCAAATCAGAAATATGTAGCGCTTATATCTGAAAAAGCTAAGTATATGGAAGAATTAATACAATCATTAAACAAAGACTTTGATAATGAAACAAATCAAATGAAAAATGATAAAGAGAGTTTTCCAATTCAAAGTACTGTTGAAAAATTTGTACAAACACTTGGTTATGAAAACATTGATTTAACCTTCCTATTTGATTATGACGAATTATTTTATGGTAATAAATTATACTTTGAAAGAACTTTGATTAATCTTATTGAAAATAGTATTGAACATAATAATCGTAATCCAAAAATAGATATATTATTCGATAAAATTGAAAATACCCTTTTAATCGACTATAAAGATGATGGTAAAGGCATTTCAAATATTAATGATGATATATTCAAATCAGGTTATAGTACAAAAGAAACTCAAACAGAAAATCATGGTTTAGGATTAACTATAGTTAAAGAAGCTGTTGAATATCATAATGGAACAATTCATATTATTCCTTCTCAAAACGGTGTACACTTTAAAATCAAATTTATTTCCACGATATAAAAATAGCCAATCAATGAAAAGTCGTCTTATCATTGATTGGCTATTTATTTTGTATGTTTCATTAACTTGTCTTGATGTCTGTATTTCTTGCGATTAATTGGTGTCTCGCATTGAAGAATTGGCCGTAACTCATGTATGTGGCAATGAGTGTTGACATAATCGTAGCTGTTGTATGTATGAATACCACTAACAATTGGAATTTAATAGCTTGTAATGGCGGCACCCCACCAATAATCAATCCTGTCATCATACCTGGTATAGAGACAAGCCCATATGTTTTAACGGAATCAATTGTTGGCACGATAGCTAATCTAATACTTTCTCTAATTGATGATTTAGACGCAAGTTTGGGTGTTGCAGCTAACGTTAATTTAGATTCTATTTCGGAAACATCTTGTACAAATGCACGATCTAAATTTTGATAGGCTAAATTAATCGCAATTAAACCATTATTGGCTAACATCCCACCTATTGGTATCACTTCATTAGCTGTAAAATCAATGGCCCCTGTTGCAATCGTACCTGCTAATGGTAATGCCGTACCTACAAATATTGCAACAAATGAAATCCAAAACACATGATGCATTACTGGGGATGCACGTTGAATGGTATTCCAAGATGCATTGATGATAATCACTAACACGCATAAGATGAGTAACCATTTATCATTTATTTTAAAAATATAATGCAGTAAGAAGCCAAGAATGAGCAATTGAATGGTCGCTCTTATCGTTGCTACCACTAAATCTTTAATAATATGTAAGCCTTCCTTATAAGAGATGAGGATAGGGATAAACAATAACAACGCTGTTAAACATAATGCTATATTACTCATGTTGATTCAACTCCTCAATCTTATCAATTTCACCATCAATAATCGTCATTCTCTTTTGAAAATGTCTCATACTTTGGTCATCACTATGTGTAATCCATAAAATGGCAATGCCTTCTTTTGCCATTTTAAAAATAATATCTTCTACGCGTTCTTTATTATGTGTATCTAAAGCACTTGTCGATTCATCTAGTAATAAGACTTCGGGGTCAAACATTAATTGTCGTGCAATCGTGATGCGTTGTTTTTCTCCTCCTGACATATGTTCAGTTTCTGCAGATAAATCATAGTCACCTAGCCCTACTTTTTTTAAAAGGTTAAGGGCTTTATCTTTATCAAATACTTGGTCTCTCGCTTCTGAAGGAAACTTCATATTATCTTCAATCGTTGTACCTATCATCTCACTTTGTTGCATTAAGTAACTTACTTTCATACGAATACTTTCAGGTGCGTAGTCATGATAAGGTTTACCGTTTAAATACAATGTGCCCGATGTAGGTTCAATCAAATGATTAAGTTGCTTTAAAAGTGTGCTCTTTCCACTTCCGGAAGGTCCAATAATCGCTATAGTGTCACCTTTATCCACCTTGAAATTAATATCCTTTAAAATTGTTCGGTGATCCGCTTCATAAGTTAAATGTTCAATTTCTAATAACATGTTACACGCTCCTTTAAATCCCATTACACTACTCATTCCCATTTTACTACGTTAAATAACAATATAATTAATTTTTATGATAATTTAAATTACAAAAAAAGAGAATGTGCTTTTATACACATCCTCTCACTATTTATTTTTAACAATTTATAGAGTAAATAAAATCACTATAAAAGAAATCGCGTTGTTAATCATATGAAGGGCAATCGAAGCTGCTAAATTACGTTTCGTAAGGTGATAAGCAGCCACAAAACCACTTGCCATAATTACATAAGGTCCTAATTCAAATGGAGATTGTGCTTCTGTCACATGTACCCCTGCAAACAATAGAATTGAAACCACATACATCAGGCCATATGTTAGTTTCTTACCTAACTCGTGAATCAATAAATGCCTGAACAATAGTTCCTCTACTATAGGTGTCACAATGACAATATCTAGAAACAGTACCGGCCACATCCATGCAGAAGTAAACATTTTTTCTAACATTTTATTATTTTCTGTATCACTAAACTGATATTTCTCTGGTAAAAATTCAACCATTATACCATACAACATATTCAATAAGTACATGATAACGATAATAATAATTAAAGTTACAATGTATTTTTTAAGGTCCTTCACTCTTTGGATAGCTAGTGGAATGAGTGTCTTTTGATGCATTAAATAAAATAATAATAGGACTAAGCACATACCAACGAAACCAAATACAGTAGCAAAATTAATACCAATCTCATTAACCCTACTATCAGATTTGATTTCCAGTGATATCGCAACGATGGCACCAATCATCATACCAATCATTGGAAATACGAATTGTCCCACAATAAGGTAAGCCACTATCAGCCAAAAATCTCTTTTAACTATCTTCTTAGATGCAAATTCATTTTGTTGTTGATGCGAATCTATGGGTTGTTGTGTAGATTGGTTTTCCATAAATGACTCCTTTTCACTCTAAAAT
Organism: Staphylococcus sp. KUGN1; assembly: GCF_045984185.1. Classification (NCBI taxonomy): domain Bacteria; kingdom Bacillati; phylum Bacillota; class Bacilli; order Caryophanales; family Staphylococcaceae; genus Staphylococcus; species Staphylococcus sp. KUGN1. The sequence goes on from NZ_JBJQIL010000002.1 coordinate 286,497, forward strand.
TAGTTTTACATGATTAACATTTTGAATACCATGATGATAAATAACACGCATTGTATACCTGCTTGATAAAGATATGCCGCAGCTAAATTCATACCTGATTTAATATAAATCACTGTTGAACCTAATGCCATTATTAAAAATGGCAACATTTCCCACACACTCATCATATCGTACACATGAACCATAGTCTCAATCATAATAGAAAGTATGATTGTTACAGCGGTAGGCCATTTCTTACTTAATTCATGTATGATGATGTGTTTATAAATAATAACCTCAACCATCGGACGTAAGATAACCATTGATATCATGGTAAAACATAGTGCTGATGGATAATGAAATAATCCCTCAACTCTTCTTTCATATTGTGTTGGCCCTATACCAAACATGTTAAAAAGCCATCTCAATAGGCACATTACTATAACGACGCCGATAATGGTTAACAATATATGTAAGGTCTTGTTTCGAGCATAGTGTAACTGCCTTTTCATGACTTGAGCAATATCAAATTTATGCATCGCGAAAAAGATAAATAATACTAAAAATTGGGCTAATACAAATCCAATACTTAAAGATAAGTTATATAAAAACTGGGCTGGTGGTTTTTGAGTGATCATGGCTGTTAATCCTAGTGTTCCAAACACAATTATGATAGGTACCACCATTTGAAATAATATGTATATCGGTATGATTAAAAAATCTTTTTTCATGATTTGTGGTTGGTTCCATATGTCACGTTGTCTTTGCTGTTGACTCATGTGTCACCTCCTCAATCGTATTCTATCATAATTACTTTATCATTTTATGATTCATATTAATACATTATTTAACTTAACTTTCCTAATATAAATATTTCATAAATTTATACAATTAAAATTCTACAATATAAATTTAACCGGTTTCATTGTAAAACATAAAGAAAAGTGTATCATAGTGTTGGAGTAATGATTAAGGGGGCATTTTAATGAGTGTACTGACTACAATGCAGTTTATCGTCAACATCATTATTATGATTTTTTTATTGGGGGCATTATTGCTAGGTATCATCTGGCTAATCAAAGATAAAAGACAAACACAACATAGTGTATTAAGAAACTATCCACTATTAGCTCGTATTAGATACCTTTCTGAAAAAATGGGACCAGAACTTAGACAATATTTATTCTCTGGTGATAATGAAGGTAAACCATTCTCTCGTACAGATTATAAAAATATTGTACTAGCAGGAAAATACAATTCAAGAATGACAAGTTTTGGGACAATGTCAGATTATGAAGATGGTTTTTACATACAAAATACTATGTTTCCACTACAAGCGAGTGAATTAAAAGTTGATAATACGACACTACTTTCAACTTTTATTTACCAAATCGAGAATGAACGCTTATTTAGTCGTGATGAACATCGTAAAAGTAAGCAAGTGGATCCATTCTTTTTAACTGATGACAATGCGGTAGTTCTTGGTGAACATCTAGAACATCCTTATAAGATTAAACGTTTAGTTGGCCAATCAGGTATGAGTTACGGTGCTTTAGGTAAAAATGCTATTTCAGCTTTATCTAAAGGTTTATCTAAAGCCGGTACATGGATGAATACAGGTGAAGGTGGTCTATCAGAATATCATCTTAAAGGTGATGGCGATATCATTTTCCAAATTGGGCCAGGGCTATTCGGTGTCAGAGACAAAGCGGGTAATTTCAGTAAAGAACAATTTAAAACAGTGGCTGAACGTAAGAATGTACGTGCTTTCGAGTTAAAATTAGCGCAAGGTGCCAAAACACGTGGTGGACATATGGAAGGAAATAAAGTGAATGAAGAAATCGCTAAAATCCGTAATGTAGAACCATTTAAAACGATTAACTCACCGAACCGCTTCGAATTTATTCATAATGCTACAGACTTGCTCAATTGGGTAGACGAAATACAACAACTAGGCCAAAAGCCAGTTGGATTTAAAATTGTTGTCAGTCGTGTTGAAGACATCGAGACACTAGTCAAAACCATGGTGAAACTAAATAAATATCCAAGTTTCATCACTGTGGATGGTGGCGAAGGTGGTACTGGTGCAACATTCCAAGAGCTTCAAGATGGTGTTGGATTACCTTTACTAACTGCCCTACCTATCGTGTCTGGCATGTTAGAGAAATATGGTGTACGAGATCGTGTGAAAATTTTCGCATCAGGTAAACTGATCACACCAGACAAAATTGCTATTGCTCTTGGTTTAGGTGCCGATTTAGTTAATATCGCGCGTGGCATGATGATTAGTGTAGGTTGTATCATGAGTCAACAATGTCATATGAATACATGTCCTGTTGGTGTTGCTACAACAGACCCAAAGAAAGAAAAAGGATTAATTGTTGATGAAAAGCAATACCGAGTAACCAACTATGTCACAAGTTTACATGAAGGTTTATTTAATATTGCTGCAGCTGTAGGCGTATCAAGTCCAACAGAAATCACTGCAGACCATATCATTTACCGAAAATTAGACGGCGGTACACAAACCATCCACGATTACAAATTAAAATTACTATCATAATAAGGTGTACATACAAGGCGATTACTTTACAAGTGGTCGCCTTTTTCTGTGCTTTTATCATAGACACTCATATATATAGATGATAATCTATATATGTTTTGGAGGTAATTATGTCATATCAACAATTAGCATCTATATTAAAAGTATTATCCGATGAAAATCGATTGGAAATTTTAGATATTTTATCATGTGGTGAACTATGTGCGTATGATTTACTACAACATTTTGAAATTTCCCAACCTACATTAAGTCACCACATGAAAGTTTTAGTTACATATCAATTTGTCACAACTAGAAAGGTAGGCAATAAACGCTTTTATCAATTAAATCATGAATTTTACACACAAATCATTGATAATTTAAACCTTATTAATACAACACATGATCAGTGTGTATGTCAGTCAGTGAAACGAGGTGATCATTCATGTTGACAACCCTTGCTATCGTCATATTCCTTATCACACTCGTCTTTGTAATTTGGCAACCGAAAGGATTAGATATTGGTATTACTGCTGTCATTGGTGCCATCATCGCAATCATTACAGGTGTTGTTAGCCTTTCAGATGTAGTTGAAGTGACTCAAATTGTTTGGAATGCCACACTCACCTTTGTCGCAATTATATTGATATCGTTAATTCTAGACCAAATCGGCTTTTTCGAGTGGGCAGCATTACACATGGTCCGAGCATCTAAAGGTAATGGTCTCATCATGTTTGTTTTAATCATGATTCTTGGTGCGATTGTCGCTGCTTTCTTTGCCAACGACGGTGCTGCATTAATCTTAACCCCTATTGTTTTAGCTATGGTCCGTCATTTAGGATTCAATGAGAAAATGGTCTTTCCATTTATTATTGCAAGCGGGTTTATCGCAGATACGACGTCGCTACCAATGATTATTAGTAATTTGGTTAATATTGTCTCAGCCGATTACTTCGGCATAGGTTTTGGTGAATATATGAGTCGTATGATAATACCTAATCTATTCTCATTAATCGCTAGTATCGTTGTTTTATGGATTTATTTCAGAAAATCAATTCCGAAACGTGTCGATACCACTCATATCAATCATCCATCATCTGCCTTAAAAGATTTACGTCTATTCCGAATCTCATGGATTGTCCTTGTAGTATTGATGATTGGCTATTTCGTAAGTGAATGGCTTCAAATACCTGTTTCATTGATTGCAGGTGCCATTGCCATCATTTTTATTTTACTCGCACGACAATCCAAAGCCGTTCATACGAAACAAGTCATTAAAGGGGCACCATGGAATATTGTTATCTTTTCAATTGGTATGTATCTAGTCGTTTTTGGCTTGAAAAATGCCGGTATCACAACTATATTAGCTGATACACTATCACATATTTCCGTTCATGGTTTATTCGCAAGTATTATGAGTATGGGCTTTATCTCAGCTATTCTCTCTTCAATGATGAACAATATGCCAACTGTCTTAATTGATGCGATTGCGATTGGTCAGTCAGGCGTATCTCATTCACTTAAAGAAGGTATGATCTATAGTAATGTGATTGGTTCAGATCTAGGTCCTAAAATCACACCGATTGGTTCACTAGCGACATTATTATGGTTACATGTATTAGCACAAAAAGGTGTCAAAATTTCATGGGGAACATATTTTAAAACAGGTATTGTGATTACTATTCCAGTCCTATTCTTCACATTACTAGGCTTATATTTAACGTTAATTATTTTTTAATAAGGAGTTCTAAACATGACAAAGAAAATCATTTATTTCATTTGTACTGGCAATTCATGTCGTAGTCAAATGGCTCATGGCTTTGCTGAAAATATTTTAGATTCAAGTTGGGAGGTATATTCAGGCGGTATTGAAACACATGGTGTAAATCCAAAGGCTATCGAAGCTATGAAAGAAGTTAATATCGATATTTCACAACATACATCAGATTTAATACAACAAGATATTCTAAATCGTGCTGACTTAGTCGTTACATTGTGTAGTCATGCTGATCAACACTGTCCTACTATACCACCATCAGTAAAGAAAGAACATTGGGGCTTCGACGACCCAGCCGGTAAAGATTGGTCGGAATTCCAACGTGTTAGAGATGAAATTAAAGTAGCTATCGAAAACTTTAATCAACAACAATAAAACACATAAAATAAAAAGCCAGTACATGCGATAGCAATTGCATGTACTGGCTTTTATTATTAATCGTCATGGTCGGTCATATTACTTTTTTCTTTTAAACCATTACGTTTCATTTGGCTAACTGTTTTATCTAAACTTACTTTATTATTTTTACCTTTGACTGATACAAAGCCTAATTTTTTCTTCAATTGATCGATATCAGCTTTTTCGTAATCGATGTCTATATGTTCCACAGCTTTATCATCTTTGTAATCAATTTTGAATGATACACCTTTGTCACCTTTAAATGCCTTCTCATCTTTCTTTAACATATCTTTGGCTTGTGCTTTATCAATACCTAAATCATCATATTTCAAAGTACCTATTGTAGATTGTTTCAATACTTCGTCACCTTTATATGTAATCGACGTAATAATCTGTTTACCATTAACGTCACCCTCGAACGTTTTCGTTTGCTCTTTACTACAAGCAGCTAGTGTAATCGCACTTAATGCGATAACTACTAGAAGTGAAACTAGTTTTTTCATATGATCGCCTTCTCTCACTTGTTTGTTGGGGCAATGGTACCATTACCTGATTTATTATTGATATTAATATACCCTTATTCCTTAAACATTTCCATCAATACATACCATTAAATGTCCTATGTTAAACTATATGTAACTAATGATTGGGAGGATGATGGTATGACTGAGTCTATACAATTACTTAAAGAACTGACTGCTGCCAATGGTATTGCAGGTCGAGAAATGCAAGTGAAGTCTATAATGAAACATTATTTATCACCAATAAGTGATGCAATCGTAGAAGATAATTTGGGTGGCATATTCGGTAAAAAGACCGCCACAAATGGTTCTAAATCTATTTTAATATCAGGACATATGGATGAAGTGGGTTTCTTAGTAACTAAAATTGATAAAGATGGTTATTTATCATTTAATCCAATTGGTGGTTGGTGGAACCAAGTCATGCTTTCACAAAAAGTGACTGTCACAACAGATGATGGTAAAGCATTAAGAGGTATTATCGGTTCTAAACCACCACATGTACTATCTCCTGAAGAACGTAAGAAAACCGTAGACATTAAAAATATGTATATCGATATTGGTGTGAATAGTAAGGAAGAAGCTGAGCAAGCCGGCGTGTCAGTTGGCAATATGGTCACACCATACAGTGAATTCGAAACACTAGCGAATGATAAATATATGACTGCTAAGGCATTTGATAATCGTTATGGTTGTGCATTAGCTATCGACGTTCTCAATGAACTAAAAGATGAAACGATAGATATTAACTTATATTCAGGTGCCACAGTACAAGAAGAAGTTGGATTACGTGGTGCGAAAGTGGCTGCACAAACCATTCAACCTGACTTAGCCATTGCAGTAGACGTGGCAGTCGCATTTGATACGCCAGGAATGTCTGGTCAAACAAGTGACAGTTATTTAGGTGGGGGCCCTGTTGTCATTATGATGGATGCTTCAAGTATCGCACACGAAGGATTACGTCAACATGTCAAAGAAGTCGCAAAACAACATCATATTGATGTTCAATGGGATACTACACCTGGTGGCGGTACAGATGCAGGTAGTATTCATGTTGCGAATGAAGGTATTCCTACAATTACATTGGGTGTCGCCCTTCGTTATATGCACTCTAATGTATCGGTCATTCATAAAGATGATTATGATCGTTCAGTACGTCTTGTTGCTGAAATTGTGCGCTCATTAAATGATCATACGTATAACAATATCAAATGGTAAGCTAATCCTTTGGGAGGTGACTTTATGATACTATTTGGCCCATTAAAATGTTCTCATTGTCAACGTGAACTTAAAGAAGATGAGCCTATCTATATTAAAGTTAAAGGAAAAGATCTTCATGGATATACTCACTTAGGCGGTTGGGCCGACCAACAATATAAGTTATGTGAAGCATGTGCAAAGCAACTCAAATAGATTTAAAGCCAAGATGTCACTTATTTCCTGGGACATCTTGGCTTTATTACTTATATATGATTATTTGATTGATTTCTTCCAACTATCATCACTTAACATTTCACCTGGCCATGTATATGCCATCACGCCACCATCAATACGAGTCGTTTCACCTGTAATAAATGAACTATCGTCAGACGCTAAGAATGTTACTAATTTACCTACTTCATCTGGTGTACCTAAGCGTCCTAATGGCGTCACCCATTTTTGATTTTCACGGAATGTTTGCCCCGCTTCATCTTGAGCCGTACCAGCTAAATTATCTACTAATGGTGTTTCTATCGTGCCCGGTGCAATGGCATTAGCACGGATATTGTCACGACCATATTCAATAGCAATGGATTTCGTAAAGTTAATCACTGCACCTTTAGCAGCATTATAACCAGAACGATAAAGATCTGCTGCTTGCCCAGAGAATGAAGCCGTATTAATGATTGAACCACCATTATCCATCATTAACGGTAAAAGGAATTTCGTTACTAAGAATGTACCTCTCATATCTACACCCATAATTTTATCAAATACTTCAACTGGGTATTCATGAATACGTCCTGCACCATTATCAACACCCGCATTGTTAAATAATATATCTACATGCCCAAATTCCGATTTAATTTGGTTTGCAAAGGTTTGAACTTGTTGCTCATCAGAAATATCTACTTGAAATGCTGTCGCTTGTCCACCTTGTTGTTTAATATCTTCAACTGTTTGATTTAATTGATCAGAAATGTCTAAAGCCAAGACGTGTGCACCTTCTTGGGCTAATACATTGGCAGAAGCTTGACCAATACCTGTACTTGCACCTGTCACAACTGCTACTTTATTCTCTAAACGTTTCATATAACGTCACTCTCCTCAATATTTTCCTAAAATGAAATCTTAGTATTGTTGTTCCACTTTCATAATAGGACTAAACGCCGTAATGACAATGATAACGCTTTAATTCAAAATAAATACTTCAGATCTTGATCACACATATTGAATTTACATTTACTAACGAATCATATATACTTCTTTTTAAATTTCAGAAAATTCTTATCATTATATGTAATATTTGCTATACTTTTAGATAATTTAACTAAGGAGTGGTTCATGAATGGCAACAAACTCAAAGCAAAAACCATCAATCGTTAGTAAATTTTTAAATGGGGTCGAATGGGTAGGTAATAAATTACCTGATCCAACGGTACTCTTCTTCTTAATGTGTGTCGGACTTGCCATTATTACTTGGTTTGTTTCTCTATTCAATGTTTCCGTCAAACATCCAGGTAACGGCGAAACTATTCATATCAAAAGTATTCTAAGCCATGATGGCTTTGCCATGATTATGAATGATGCTATTAAGAACTTTTCTGAATTCCCTGCCCTTGGGCTTGTACTAGGCGTCATGATTGGTATTGGTGCCGCTGAAAAATCAGGTTATTTCGATAAACTCATGATTTCAGTGGTCAATCGAGCACCAAAGAAGTTAATCGTCCCTACCATCATTTTGATTGGTATCGTTGGTAGTACAGCTGGTGATGCAGCAACGATTATCTTACCACCTTTAGCAGCAATGCTATTTATCAAGATTGGTTATCACCCTATCGCAGGTCTAGCAATGGCGTATGCATCTGCTGTTGGTGGATTTTCTGCCAATTTAGTCGTAGGTATGCAAGATGCGTTAGTCTATTCATTTACAGAACCAGCTACAAGAATTGTATCTGAAAAGATTAAAACCAATGTAGCTATGAACTGGTATTTCATTGCAGCCAGTGTAGTTGTGTTATTACCTACCATTCACTTAGTGACAACAAAGTTAATTATTCCTAGACTTGGTAAGTATGACGATTCAGATGCACACGATGATATGGAAGAGACGTCTTCTCATATCACACCTGTTGAGAAAAAGGCATTATTTTGGGCTAATATGAGTTTCATCGTCTTACTTGTGTTACTCATCATTTGTGCCATTCCAGAGCATAGCTTTTTAAGAAATGCTAAAACAGGCAGTCTACTTGATGATGCACCTTTAATTAATGGTGTCGGTCTCATTATCTTAGTCATCTTCTTAGTACCGGGTGTGATATACGGTGTCTTAAGTCATGAAATTAAAAACACTAAAGATTTAGGACAAATGATTACTGATTCAATGTCATCTATGGGCTCGTTCATTGTCATTGTATTCTTTGCAGCACAACTCCTCGCCTTCCTAGAATGGAGTAACCTTGGTGTAATTACAGCAGTTAAAGGTGCCAAATTACTACAACATCAAAATGGTATTGTACTGATTATTGGTGTCATCTTCCTAAGTGCACTCGTCAATATGCTAGTGGGTAGTGCCTCTGCTAAATGGGGTATTTTAGCACCAATCTTTGTGCCAATGCTTATTTTAGTCGGCTTTCACCCTGCCTTTACTCAGGCTATATATCGAGTAGGCGATTCCATTACTAATCCAATCACACCAATGATGCCTTACCTACCGTTGTTGTTATCTTATGCTCAAAAGTATGATGAAAACATGAAACTCGGCACCCTACTTTCAAGTCTAATGCCATATTCAATCGCCTTAACGATTGTATGGACACTATTCACACTCATTTGGTTCTTACTAGGTATTCCAGTCGGACCCGGTGGACCACTACATGTAAAATAAATAGATTGCATCATCTTTAAGCCACTTCCAACAGACATGGAAGTGGCTTATTTTCAAGTACAATTAAGAAAGAAAACATGTTGAACTTAGACAATCTTTTTTGATTTACAAAAAGATGAAATTTTCTTAGAAAAATACCTTAAAATTCTTTTCATTTTATATAACTCATGTAAAATGAAATTAAATAGGGGTATGACAATTGTTCCCATAAAACATAGGAGGCAGTGATGGAAGAACGTATTGGTTTAATAGATATTGGTTCAAATACCATTCGTCTTGTTATTTTTGGATTTGATAAAGACACAGGTCTAAACGAAATCCTTAATATTAAGACGCCCGCACGTCTAAGTCAGTATTTAACTAAAGATAACGATATGAATGACGAAGGGATTCAAGTACTTACAGACGCGTTAAGTAGCTTTAATAAAGTAGCAACGACATTTAAAGTAGACGAATTACATCCAATTGCAACTGCAGCAATTCGTCAATCAAATAATCAACAAGATATTATCAAAAAAGTAAAAAAAGACACAGGTGTAGAGATTAAAATCGTTCCTGAAGAGGATGAAGCATTTTACGGCTATTATGCCATTTCACATACAACTGATATTGAAGATGGTGTCTCAGTTGATATTGGTGGCGGATCTACAGAGGTCACTTTATTTAAAGATAAAAAATTAAAGGCTGCACACAGTTTTCCATTTGGTGTTGTATCGCTCAAACGTCAATTCTTTGGTGACAAAGATCATAATGATAAATCAGCGATTAAAAGTATGGAGAAATTCTTATCAGAGCAATTCGGTCAACTTGACTGGCTTAATGATCAAGATGTCGCACTTGTTGGTGTAGGTGGCTCAGCACGAAATGTAGCTCGAATACACCAGTCAGAGCATTCTTATCCTATTGGTGGTGTTCATAACTACACGATGTCAGATAGAGATATCGAAGAAGTATATGACTTAATTCGTAAAAGTTCAAGAGACGACTTAACTAACCTAGACGGATTAAGTCGCGACCGTGTAGACATTATCTTACCTGCCGTTTCAGTCTTTAAAACACTATATAAGAAAGTGGATGCGACTCAGTTTACTTTCTCAAGAAAAGGTATTCGTGAAGGTTATGTAATGAATCTCATTCGTCAACGTTATCCAGAAGAATTTTCAAAAGATAATGTAAGACAAGATGCTTTACGCCATTTAGCAAACGAATATCACATTGAAGCAAGCAGTGCTAATCGTCGTCTTAAACTAGCAGAATCACTATTATCGCAACTATTAAAACGTTCAGATTTGAAATTAAGCGACAAAGATAAAGAGCTCTTCGTTGAAGGTGCCTATCTTTATTATTTAGGTAGTTTTATCGATTCTGATTCAAGTTCACCACATACCTACTATCTAATTGCTAACTCAATGATCAACGGCTTTTCACATAAAGATCGTGTTAAGTTAGCATTACTTGCAAGTTTTAAAAATAAATCACTACTTAAGTTCTACTGCAAAGAAACACATTGGTTCGGTAGTAAAGAGACCGAAACGATTCAAGCCTTAGGTGGTATTATCAAATTTGTGAATGCACTCAATATTTCTCATACAAGCTTTGTTGAAGAAGTTGAACTCAAAGCGAAGAAAGACGATAAATATGAGCTTCACGTGTTCTACAAAGGGGAACCCATCGCCGAAGAATATCAAGCAAATCGTCAAAAAAAACATATTGAAAAGATATTAAAAGGTAAAGTCACGATCGTCTTTACAAAATCTTAATAATTGTATGGTACTTTTAAACTACATGAGTATATAAAAAACGATGAGGTGTTTTAAGCGTATGCAAACTCAATTGGGAGAAAAGGATATTAATTTACCGCAATACTATAACAACCGGGAGTTAAGTTGGTTAGACTTTAACTATAGAGTTTTAGAAGAAGCCTATGATTTTAGTAATCCACTACTCGAGAAATTAAATTTCGTATCAATTTTTAGTTCGAATTTAGACGAATTTTTCATGGTGCGTGTTGCAGGACTTAAAGATCAGGTCAAAATGGGCTATGATAAACCTGAAAACAAAGCACAAATGACACCTCAAGAGCAATTAGAAGCTATAAAAAAGAAAAATACAGAGTACGTTAACATTCAATACAATCGCTACAATGAATTAATTGAAGAGTTACGTAACTATGAAATTGAAATGGCTCAACCTGAGGACTTATCAGAATCACTATTAAATAGACTAGATCATGAATTTAAAACGAAAATTTTACCTACATTAACGCCATTAGGTATAGATGCCTATCATCCATTTCCAAAATTGAATAATAAAAGTTTAAATATCTTTGTAGATATCGATACAGAAGATGCAATTAATTCAGCAATTGTTCAGATTCCATCATTAATACCTAGATTTTTAACTTTAAACGAGGGGTATAAGCAATATGTGTTAATGGTAGAAGATGTTGTTACATTCTTTATTAATCAACTGTTCGTTGGTTACGAAGTATTAAATACATTTGCTTTCCGAATCACAAGAAATGCAGATTTAACCATTCACGAAGACGGTGCAGAAGACTTATTAATTGAAATCGAACGCTTCTTAAAAGAACGTAAAAGTGGCTCAGCCGTACGTTTAGAAGTGGATGGTCGTACTGCTGTACGTGAAGATATTGGTTGGATTATGGATCAACTTGAAGTTAAAGATGACGACGTCTATTTTGTAGACGGTCCTTTAGATTTAACTTTCTTATTTGGTTTAGTTGATCACTTATCTCATAAGTTAAGTTATTTAACTTACGATAAATACACACCACAAGTGCCTCGTTCACTTGGCTATAACAACATTTATCAATTAGCTTTGGAACGTGACATTTTCTTCCACCATCCATATGAATCATTCGAACCTATTGTCGATTTTATTAGAGAAGCTGCCGAAGATCCAAATACCATTGCAATCAAACAAACGTTATATCGTGTAAGTAAAGATTCCCCTATTATCAAGAGCTTGAAAGAAGCTGCCGAAAAAGGTAAACAAGTAACGGTCCTTGTCGAATTAAAAGCACGTTTCGACGAAGAAAATAACGTTCATTGGGCACGTATGTTAGAAGATGCGGGTTGTCACGTCATTTACGGTATGACACACCTGAAAACACATAGTAAAATCGCACTAGTCGTGAAGAAAATAGCTGGTGAATTAACATCATTTGTACATCTTGGTACAGGAAACTATAACGACAAAACTGCTAAATTGTATACAGATATGGGTATTATTACGACAAATAACGAAATTGCTGAAGATGCGATTAACTTCTTTAATTATTTAAGTGGCTATTCAGTTAAACCACAATATAACAAGTTGATTGTGGCACCGTTTGATATACGAGATGTCTTTATTGATCGCATTGATAAAGAGATTAGTAGTCACTTAGAACATGGTAATGGGAAAATCATGATGAAGATGAACTCATTAACAGATAAAGCAATTATTGAAAAATTATTTGAAGCATCACAAGCTGGTGTAAAAATCCAATTAATTATTCGTGGTATTTGTTGTTTAAAACCAGGCATCCCTGGTATCAGTGAAAATATTGAAGTTGTAAGTATTGTTGGTAGATTACTTGAACATTCTCGAATTTATTACTTCCATAATAATGGAGACGAACGTATCTACCTATCATCAGCCGATGTAATGACACGTAATATGATCAAACGTGTAGAAATCTTATTCCCTGTAGAAGATAAAAACATTGCCGCACGTTTATTAGACTTTATGAACTTACAACTATCTGATAACCAAAAAGGTCGTTATCAAGATCAATATGGTAATTATCATTATATCGAAAACAATTCGTCACCTTTAAATTCTCAAGCCTACTTGATGCAAGTTGCACTTAAATATGGTCAAGAATTAAAACGACAAAGCGCGCAACCATCCGGACGTGCCGTGCGTTCTAAACGAGGTGGCAGTTGGGTTAGTCGCTTACGCGATACGCTCAAACGTTAATTTAATCAATCAAGGGCTGGAACGTTGTCGTTCCAGCCCTTTTACTTATTTTTCAGGATATTGATACCAATGTTTTAAAAATTGATATAGCACATCGCTATATTTTTTAAGTTCTTCTTTTTGTATTTTTTCATTAACGCTATGCGCCTCTTCTAGGCTGCCCGGTCCATATAAGATGGTTGGAATATCAAAATGGGCAATCCAACCACCATCAGTCACTGTCGTACTCATACCATATTTTAATGGAGTTTGATGTACCGTTTGATGTGCTTGTTGTAATTGATGAAAACCAGGGTGGTCTACAGGCACTGTAAAACTTGGGAATATTTCTCCCTTATCTTCAATCATAGATGTACCGCCCCACTCAAATTCAAGTGGATTGTCCTTTAGCCACACATCAGCTTGTGCCACACGATTTAAATAATCTTCGATCTCTGTTACTACATCTTCGTATGACTCATTTGGTAAATAATGTACTGTAATCCATAATCGACATTCATCAGCAATAAATGCTGGGTGTCTGCCACCTTCAATTACTGCAGGATTAATGGTATTGGCCCCTGCTGGCATATCTGGATAATGCTTCATTACAGCCCAATGCCGTTCGAGTTCATTCAATGCTTGGATGATTTTAGTCATTTTTTCAATGGCACTCGCACCAAATAATCCACCACCTGCGTGAATCGTTTGATGACGGGCACCATCATGTATTGTGTTCTTACTTTTAACTGTAATCCAACCTGTAATGACACCGCCCTGTCCTAGCGCTTGATTTTCACTTGTATCTAATACAAGCGCTAAATCACCTTTAGGTCCTACTTCACAAGCACGTTTAGTACCTGCTTCTCCAACTTCTTCACCAACCACTGACTGAACAATGATGTCACCTTTAGGTCGATGTCCTTCTTGATGCAATCGTTCTAATACATAAAATAATGATGACATCCCACCTTTCATATCACTGACACCTCTACCATATAACCAATCTTGGTGCTCCGTAAGTTGAAATGGTGGATATATCCAGTATTGATCATCTTCTACAGAGGCAACATCGATATGACCGTTTAAGATCAATTTAGGCGCTTGTGCATCTATACCTTTGAGTGTACCAATGACCACACTATCATTCTCATACATTGTTTCACGCTGTATGCTAAAGCCAAGTTGTTTTAACAACTGTACGATATCATCTTGTAATGGATCGGTGTTCCGACCTGGTGGACTTTCCGTTTGATAACTGACTAACCATTCTAATAACTCAAATTGACGTTGATTCAATTTACATCCCGTCCTTCATGTAAAATGATTTTATTAAAACGTTTACAATTTAAGTCTATCATGTTTATGATTTGAATTAAATATTATACAGGTCTTACTGTTACTTCATTAACATTCACATGACTAGGTTGTGTTAATGCATAAATGGCAGCATCAGCAATATTTTGTGCTTCTAGCTTTTTACGACCATTAAAGTCGTAATGCTCTGTTAATGGTGTTTCAACCATACCTGGTGAAATGCTAGTGACTTTGACACCTGTTTTGGCTAATTCTTTTTCTAATCCTTGAGTAATCGTATGCACTGCTGCTTTCGTGGCACTGTAGATCGCACTACCTTTCGTTACTTCAAATCCTGAAATAGATGCGATATTAATAATATGACCACTTGATTGTTCTAATAACTTTGGTAATGCAGCTTGCACTGTATACAATGTTCCTTTAACGTTCACATCAATCATTGAATCCCAATCTTCTACTTTATAGTCTGTGATTTTAGATGATTTCATTTGACCTGCACTATTAACAACGATGTCTAATCCACCAAAACTTGTTTTAGCAGTATCAATTAATGATTCTACCTCACGTTGTTTCGTTACATCTGTAGCTACCACTTTAACTTGATCGCTATCAAATTTTGTAGCAACTGCATTGAGTTTATCTGTATTTCTTCCAGCTAAAACAACTTTAACACCTTGTTCTCCTAGAGTAGTTGCGATTGCTTCACCAATACCGCTTCCTGCACCTGTTACGACTGCGACTTTATCTTTTAATTGATTCATCTTCAAAACTCCTTTTTATTTATCATTATTTTATAATTACCAATGACACTACTAAGTTAAACGTTTGTGAATACAATCTATTTAATAGTAAGTTTCAAACATTTGAAACTCATGATTGTAAAATTCATTTATAAGTTATAAAGTTAATGTGTAACTATCATACATGTTTTGGAATTATAGGGGGCAAATAATGACTTTTCATGATCGTATATTAAAATTAAGAGAACACAATCACCGCACGGCATTTGAATTTCGTTTCGAAGACTTATTTACTAAAGAGGAATGGTTAGAGATGTCTATCGCTGATCAAAAAGCTGCAGAAAAGCAATTCCAACGTGACATTAATCAAATGAGTGATGTCAGAATGCCATTCGTTAGTGTAGATAAAGCAAAAAACAAAATGTTCAATCTTATCTATGCCTATAACGGTATTAAAAAGAACTTTAAAGTCGTAGAAGACCAACAACATTCAAGATAATTCAAAAAAGACCGTACCTCATTTGAGATACGGTCTTTATAAACATTTCCAGAATTATACGGGGGGTATAATAATGATGCCTTCAATTGCTCACCAATGAAGGCAAGTTGTTAATTTACGATTAGGAGTCAAAATGAATTAGTTTGTCACTAATGTTTTTCGTTCTAAGCCATAGTAGTATAGTCTTTCAGCATCGATATAGGGGATTGAATCGATAGTTAAATAGCCATCTTTAATGTCGCCAATAATACCTTGGTTCACACCGGTATTGACATAGATTTCATAGCTACTTACATCAGAGAAAACAAGCTCTTCAATTACTTTTCTCACTTTTATCACTCCAACATGTCTTATTCCTTACAATTCATATACTACACTATTTTTCAGAAAATAAAAGGTGTTTGTGATTGTTTTCACAAAAATATCACTTTTTAAAGATTGTAAAAATAATGTTAACTTTCATATATAGAACTACATGATAATCTGAATTAATATTTTAATTAAGATATTAAAGCGCACATCTACTTAAAATAAAGCAACTTTAAGCTAGATGTGCGATATATTTTATATTGATTCCTTTGGTTTAATCTATAAAATCAACAGATATGGATTTTCGATATATTTGGCTAATACTTTCAGGAATTCTGCTGCGCCTGCACCGTCTAATATTTGATGGTCGAATGTTAAACTTAGTGGAATTCGAGACACTTGTTTAACATTGCCGTTATCCATAACAACCTCTTGTGATAATGCGCCTATACCTAAAATACCTGTTTCACCAACATTTAATATTGGTGTGAAGTATTCAATTTCACTTGCCCCCATATTCGTAATCGTAAACGTAGCCCCTTGTAATTGTACATCATTTGTTCTACCTTCACGCACCGCTTCAGAAGACTGTTTAATTTCATTGGCAAGTGCACCAACACTTTTAGTATCTGCTTGTGTTATAACTGGTACCATTAAGCCATCTTCAAGTGATGTTGCTACACCTAAATGCACGTCATCATATTCCGTTAATGTGCCATTTTCATAACGTGCATTCATAGCACCATAATCTTTAAGAGCTAAGACTACTGCTTTAGCAAGTAATGTTGTGACAGTTAACTTAACATCTTGCCCTGCGTTTTGTAGCTCACCTTTTAATTTATCTTTAAATTCTAATAGGTGATCAGCATCTACTTTAAGATGTAACGTCAACTGAGCAGTATTTTGAAGACTTTGTCTCATATTTTGAGCAATATTTTTACGCATTGGGCTTAAACCCTCACCGACATTTCCTACTGCAAAGTTTGCAATTTCGGATGTATCTTGTTGCGGTTCGCTAGACGTATAATCTGCTTGATCATAACCATTTTCAAGTACACGTTGGATATCTAATTTAGTAATCCGTTGATTACCACCTGTACCATTAATACGTGTAATATCTAGGTCTTCTTTGTCAGCCATTTTACGTGCTAATGGAGAAATAAATAGACGTTGTTCTTGAGATGCGTCTTCTTGACTAGGCTGCTGAACCTTGTCTTCTTGATTTGTGTTTCCGTTATCTGCATCACTTTCTTTTGCTTTTTCATTAGTTTCATCTTTAGAATTATTTTCTTTAGATTGTTGCTGCGTTGATTCGCCTTCTTCTCCAATAACACCAAGCACTGCTTTAACTTTTGCTTCTTCTCCTGCTTGTACATTGATTTTTAATAATGTACCTGATGCTGGTGCTTCTACGTCTTGTGTTAACTTTTCAGAACTAATTGTGACAATACTGTCTCCTTCATTGACTGTGTCACCTTCTGATTTAAACCATTCTTCAACAGTTCCTTCTTTCATTGTCATTCCTAATTTCGGCATTATAATATTTTCACTCATGTTTCACACCCCCCATACTTATGATTTAGCTTGTTTCAAATCATCGATTAATTCTGATGCGACATCTAAAACTTTATCTGTATTTGGTATATAAGCTTCCTCTAAGTTAGCTGCAAATGGTACTGGTGTGTCTGGTGCAGTGACCTTTTTAATTGGACCATCTAAATAATCAAATCCTATATCACCAATCACTGATGCCACATCACCAGCTACATTACATTGTGGGTTAGATTCATCGATAACAATGAGTCGTCCTGTTTTCTTAACTGAATCTAATACGGTATCTTTATCCCAAGGTGATACTGAGCGTAAATCAATCACTTCAACAGATACATTGCTTTCAGCTAATTGGTCTGCCGTATCTAAAGCGACAGCTACCATTTTACCTATAGCTACAATGGATAAATCGCTACCTTCTCGAACAACATTGGCTTTACCAATTTCTACCGTATAATGTTCTTCTGGCACCTCGCCTTTTTGACCTAATAGTGTTTTATCTTCAGAGAATACGACTAAATTGTCATCTTCAATCGCAGCATTTAATAATCCTTTAGCATCATACGGATTAGATGGTACAACGACCTTAACACCTGGAATCGCAGCAAACATATTATATAGTGATTGTGAATGTTGTGCCGCTGCACCTGCGCCTGCACCATGTACAGTTCTAACAACTAATGGAATTTTAGCTTTCCCACCAAACATATAGCGCATTTTTGCCCCTTGGTTCAAAATAGGATCCAGACCAAATCCAATAAAGTCATTGAACATTAACTCTGCGATTGGTCGTAAACCAGTAGCTGCCGCACCAACTGCTGTACTTAAGGTAATATGTTCTGCTATCGGTGTGTCAATAACACGATCACGACTATACTTTTTAGCCAAACCTTTGGTTACACCAAATACACCACCAAATGTATCATCATCTTTGATATGTTCCACATTGGCACCACCAGAGACATCTGTACCAATTAAAATGACATTGTCATCCTTTTCCATTGATTGATCGATTGCTTCGTTGATTGCACCCATAAATGTTAACTTACGATTTTCACTCATAATGATATCCCCCTTTGCTTATGCAAATACATCTTTATATAGTGATTCGACATCTGGTAACTCACTTTGTTCTGCGTATGCAACTGAATCTTCAACTGCTTGTTCTGCAGCTTGTTCAATTTCCGTTGCTTCTTCTTCCGTTAACCAACCTTCGTTGATTGCTACTTTTCTAAATTCTTCTGTAGCATTTTTATCTGCATTACGATCATTAGGTGATTTAACCTTTTGTTCATCACCTTCAAAGTGACCATATTTTCGATACGTATCACATTCGATAAGTGTTGGTCCTTCTCCATTTTTAGCTCGTTCAACCGCTTCTTTAGCAGCATTTCTCACTTCAATCACATCCATGCCGTCCACTCTAACACCAGGCATGTTATACGCTTTAGCACGTTCTGCAATGGTTTCAGACGCACTAGCGTAATCATGTGTTGTACCTTCAGCGAATTGGTTATTTTCACAAACAAATATCACTGGTAAATTTAAAATAGATGCAAAGTTTAATCCCTCATGGAAATTCCCTTCATTGGCTGCACCATCACCAAAGAAACATACGGCAACATTTTCTTTTTTCTGATTTCTAATGGATATACCTGCACCCGTCGCAAGGCCAAAGCCACCACTTACAATTCCATTGGCACCTAACATACCTTTATCGATTTCAGCTACGTGCATTGAGCCACCTTTACCATGGCCAAGTCCATCTTTCTTACCCATAATTTCAGCCATCATGCCGTTTAAATCACAACCTTTAGCAATCGCATGACCATGTCCACGGTGTGTACTTGTAATATAATCATCATCTTCTAACAATGACATGACACCCGTAGCAACTGCTTCTTCCCCCACATACAAGTGAACGAATCCTGGAATTTGACCATCACTAAAAATTTTATGCACTTTTTCTTCAAAGTATCGAATTTCATTCATTGTTTTATAAATCCAACGTGCTTGTTCCTTTTCCATAGTCATTTCCTCCCCTTTAACCGATTCAAAACATCACATTTTTGTCACAAAATTCAGAAATTTAAATGTAAATTACATGTGTATAGCTTTTTTAAATAATGCATCTGCACCTTCACCTATTGCTTCTAATAAAGATGGATGAGGTTGGATAATTTGAGATAGTTCATTTATTGTGCCTTCTGAAGATTTGACACCTAAAACTTCACCAATGAGATCTGTCGCATGTGGTCCCACTATAAATGCGCCTAAGATTTCATTATATTGCTTATCAGACACTATTTTAATGAATCCTTGAGGCTCACCTTTGATCATCGCTTTCGCATTACCTTGGAAACTTGATTGAGTAACTACTACATCATAACCTGCATCTTTCGCCTGTTGTTCTGAAAGCCCAACGGATGCCGCTTCAATTCTTGTATAAATACATCTTGTAATTTCATTAGGATTAACAGGTTTTGGATTTAATCCAGCCAACTTTTCGGCTACTACAACGCCTTGAGCACTTGCAGTATGCGCTAATTGATAACCTTTGACTAAGTCTCCAATAGCATAAATATGGTTATTACTTGTCTGATTAAATGCATTCACTTGAATGAACGAACCATCCATTTCGATATTGAGCGCGTTTACGACTTGTGTATTTGGCTTTCTACCTGTCGCAATTAATAATTGATTGAATTCAACTGTGTCACCGGTTTCAAGTTGAATAGTATAAGGTGTTACTTGCTTAATTTGTGCTTGTGTAATGATATGAACACCTTGTTCTTCCAGATGTGCTTTCAAATATTCACGTACTTCTTCAATTTCAGTCAATAAGATATCATCAGCTACTTCAATGATTGTCACGTCTACGCCTAAATCAGCCATAGATGATGCTAATTCAGTAGCAATTACACCACCACCAATAACGGCTAAACGTTTCGGTAATGACTGTAGATTAAAGAAGGTATCAGTTGTTAGATAATCTACATCTTCGATACCTTTAATAGGTGGAACAAATGGTTGACTACCTGTTGCTAATATGATGTCTCTCGCCTTCAGTGATTGTTGATTCACTTCAATTGTTAGTCCATCTTTAACCACAGCTTCTCCTTGAATCAGTTCAACGTTATTCTTCTCAAGCAATTGTGTTACACCATTTGTTAACGTGTGAACAATGTTGTTCTTATGTTCAAATAAACGTGGATAATCAATATTCAAATGACCCGTTGTGATACCTAAATCATTAGCAGCATGGATTTGATGTACTTGAGACCCAAACTCAAGTAACGTTTTAGAAGGAATACACCCCACATTCAAACACGTTCCCCCAACATGTTGCTTTTCAATGATTGCGACTGATTTACCAAGTTGTGCCGCTCTAATTGCAGTCACATAACCACCAGGTCCCGCACCAATCACTACAAGATCATAGTTACTTGCCATATCACATCCCCCTTCCATATCATATTCATAAAAGCCATTTAATAATGAAAAGAAAACCCAAAAGAAACAAGAAAATAAAAAGCGAAGTAATTATTATAAATTGTGTAAGCGTTTTCTTATTCCTTTAATTACATATTACAACTAAAAAGATATTTGAGCAAATGAGAATAATAAAATAAATATTATTTAGGAAAACAAAAAAAGTAAGATGAACATTGCGTTCATCTTACTCGAAATAAAAAAACTATTAATCCTCAGTTATATATCTAAAAATATCATCTCTAACTGCTTGATGCATAGAAATTTTCATGGTTACCACGGAATTACCATTTGGCATTATATCTTCTTCTTCTGTACCTTTAATATAATTTGCTGTACCTAAATAATAGAAATACTTGCCATCATCATCTTTTTTCTTAACAAAAATATACATCGTTACATTATCTTCCGCATGTTTCAGTATATTTTGTACTTCAGGAGAGGTAATCTTTCTTGGAGAACGCGTATACCATTTCAATTCATCCTGACTCAAAAATTCATCTTCATATTTTGTATTATCACTTATATCTTCGTGTTTGTCATAAGTTATAAATATAGGTAAAGTTTGATGTTTCATTTTATATCCATTAATTGTTGCTGACTCATCACTATCCCAATTTAATAATTTTACGAAATCTTCTCTAGAATATTTGTTGTAAATAATCATTTTATTTCCACTATCTTGATATCGCATATTATTGTATTTAGATAGATCGATCAAATCTAAAAAGTAATTCTCAAATAATGGTTTCTTTAAGGCGCTAGAAAAATCACTTGTTAGCTCCACGTTTTTATCATTAATAGTTATAAGTGGGCTTCCATAAATATCTCCAATTGTTGCTTTAAATAATGTAAAATCTAAGACTTTTAATGATGTCATCACATCTTTTTCAGTTATATCATCATTTTGATATCTCATACTTTCAATTAAATTATCAATTGAAGTTTCGCCTTCGACTAAAGTTTCTAATACATCAATATCCACCTTTTTTAATCCTGGTGTTAACTGTCTAGATAAAAATGTTAAGTTCTTAAATTCATTAATACTTAACGTATCTTCAATATATTTATTTTTAGTTAAAAATTCATGATAATTTTTGCATTTAGAAAAAATAACACTAGGGTCCACTGAATTTTGTCTTATGAAATCCATTAACATAGGTTGTTTTCCTATTCTTTTCTTAACCGTTTCATATGCTTCCCTTAATAATTTTGGTTGATTAAGTTTAACAGCATCTAATGAATCATAAATTCGTTTTTTAGCTATTTCTTCAAAGTTAATAGTAGAAACGCCATTCAGTTCACTATTAGTTGTTAAGAATCTTTTATAATTGTCCTTATTTTGAGATTGATCACCTGATAAAGCAACTGGTATTAAGTAATTAGTTTTATAGTTTCCTATAAAATCAATTACTGTCACATAGTCCTTATTATCACTCTTTCTTAACCCTCTACCTAGTTGTTGAATAAAAATGATGCTTGATTCTGTAGGTCGTAACATTACAACTTGATTCACTTCCGGTATATCAATACCTTCATTAAATAGGTCGACCGTTATAATATAATTGATTTCCCCATTTTTCAAGCGGTCAATTGTCGTACTTCGCACATTGATATTATCTTTACCAGTCAATCCAACAGAAGGGATTCCACAATTGGTTAGTTTTTCTGCTAACTCATATGCTTCATCTCTCCGACTAACAAAAATCAGACCCTTTAATTCTTCTCCAGAATAACCATAGTAATCTGTTTTTTCTAAAATGTTCTTTAATCTTTCATCAGATGTTAAGTTCTTTAAATCAGTAACATCCTCATTTATTTCTCCGTTAAGTGAATAATCCGTAACACCAAAATAATGGAAGGGACATAAAATTTCACTTTCTAAGGCCTCTTGTAATCTAATTTCAAAAGCCACATTATAATCAAATAATTCAAATATATTTAGATCATCTGTTCTTTCTGGAGTTGCTGTCATACCTAACATAAACTTAGGTGTGAAGTAATTAAATACTTTCTGATAACTAGCTGCAGCTGATCTATGTGCCTCATCAAAAACAATATAATCAAAATGATCCTTTGCAAATTCTTTAAAATTCTCATTATTAGATAATGTTTGAATAGTAGCAAATAAATACCTCGCATTGATATCTTTATGTTTTCCAGTTAAAAGTCCAAATTCTTTTTCATCAATATGAGGCATTACTTTTCTAAATTCTTCTTTAGCTCTGTTTAAAATACCTTCATTATGTACTATAAACAAGAACCTATTTGGATTAAATGACCTAACATCTAAGGCACATAATATTGTTTTACCAGTTCCTGTAGCCGAAATAATTAAGCTTTTTTCTCTCCCTTCGTTTCTAAGAGCCTCTAAACATTTTAATGCTTCTTTTTGCATTTTATTAGGCTGAATATCTATAGCATTATTAAATTTTTCTGTAGATTTCAATTGTTCTTTTTGTATTTCAAATACTTTCTTTATTGACTTATACTCAAAAGTTTCTTGATATTCTTCAACCCAACTCGATGTCAGCGGTATACTTTTATCCCACAGATCATTAAATTGTGATTTCACATTATGAACTAATTCACCATTTCTATGCGTTGATAACAGAATATTGTGCTCATAGTTAATTTTCAATGCATTGGAAGTTAAATTTGAACTACCAATGATCATCGAAGAATAATTGTCATGATCAAAGATATAACCTTTAGCGTGAAATCCTTCTACATCTGTCAATCTTACCTCAACATTTTCTAATTTAAGTAGCTCATAATACATTTTAGGACTATTAAATCCTAAATAATTTGAAGTAAGTATTCTTCCTTTTACTCCTTTTTGGTTTAAATCATATAAATAAGATTTTAAACTAGCTAATCCACTTTCAGTAATAAAAGCCACTGATATACTAAAAGATGAACACTTTTGCAATTCTTGTACAACAGTTGATAAAACATTTTCTTTTTTATTATTAATTAATAGCTTAGGCGTAAAATTACCCTGATGTGATACATCTTTATCAATAAATCCTTTATATAGCGATTGTGTAAAATCTTCGATTAGCCTATTCATAGCTATTCTCCTTCTATTAATAATTTAACTGCTGGAACATCTGCTGGAGCCCATTCTATTGAATCAAGTTGATTAATTGGTAACCACTTTATCTCTTTATGTTCTGTTAAAGTAGGTAATTGTTGATTTAAATGACATTTAAAAGTTGTTAAATTAACAATACCAAAATCATATTCATGTTCTGTAGTTGTCAGTTTTTCTTTAACTGAGATATCACATTTCATTTCTTCTTTAATTTCTCTAATTAATGCTGCTTCTTCTGATTCTCCTTTTTCAATTTTCCCACCAGGAAATTCCCATAATAGCGGGAGACTCATATTTTCACTTCTTTGTGCACATAAAATTTTGTTATCTGAATATATTACTGCGCCAACTACATTTATTACTTTTTTCATAACTATCACCTTTTAAATTTGTTTATATATATTCATTCTATCAAATAAATTGAATATAGTAATTTATCTAATGAAAATTTAAGATCAATACTATATTTAATCATAAAAAACTGGACAGAATGTCTTATCTGTCCAGTTTATTTTGCTATTTTACTTTATCAAATAATTTTTGGAAGTTGCCTGCAGCATTTTCTTGTTTAAGTTCTGCTTTTGTCGCAACATTTTGTAATGGTGTTTTTACTATTTTATCCATGTATTCTGCAAATTGTTGGATATTATCTGGTTCAACTAAATAGCCATTAACACCATGTTCAATGATTTCACTTGGGCCATATCGTACATCATATGAAATGACCGGACAACCTACTTCAATACTTTCCATTACAGTTAATCCGAAACCTTCATATTTACTAGTTAATAATGAAGCTCTAGATTTCCTAAATTCATCTAATGGATTATTAGTATAGTCGTAAATCTTAACTTTGTCTTCTAAGCCATATTCATCTATTAAATCTAACATCAGTTGTTTTTGATTTGCTTCGTCAGGGCCAAATACAGTTAAATTTGTTTCATGACCAATTGTTAAAAATTGTTGATATGCTTTAATTAAATGATCCACTTGCTTTTGAGTGCCTAATCTACCAATAAATACAAATCGGTCTAATTTTTCAACGTTGCCATTTTCTGGATAAGGCTCAATAAAGTGAGGAATAACAGAAATTTTACTATCATCAATATTAAATAAGCTTTGAATGTCATTCTTTTGTTTCTGAGTAAGCAATAAATATTGCGCTACTTTATTAGAATTCTCTAATGCTGTTTTATATGAACCTTTGATTTTGTCACCATCTAAATGACTATTATGGAAAACAAGGACATTTTTAGTTTGGTGACTCTGATTTAACATAGGTTTGTCTAATACTCTAGCATCGTTAAAAACGATATCCCCATCATTAAAACGATGTTCAAAATAATATTCAAACAATTCTTTTTCAGTTTTAAATGCACATAAGAATTTATCGTCTTTAAATACTTGTATAAAATCGATGCGTTTATCTACACTTGAATCAAAAAATTTCTTGCAGTAGATATGTCCCTCAGTATCATAGTATTCTTCTAAAATTTTGAAGAATGTTTTTGATGAAAAGTATACTTTTCTATGAAGTTGACCGTAAGTGTTATATTCTCTACGTTCAATTCTTTTTTTCGACGCTGGTGTCATCACATCTTCAAATTGTAGCATATTTGTGCCTTCATAATATTTTCTATAAAGGACATATGTTTCCCCATCATAATAACGAATTACATTACCGTTATTAAATTCCTTCTTTTCTAAACCTTCGATTTCTTTATTCATTTCCTTATAAACTGGCTTTTTCTTAAATTTAGTCATTGGGATAGACAATAATTTAAATCCAGACAACCAATCATATAAATTTTCAAATTCAGTATTTTTCGTTACAACGTCATCTTGTAAAAATTTTTCATAAACTTCATTATAATTTGCGTTATAGTTGGTAGTGTATATTTTATTAACTATATTCATCTCTTCATCTAAAAACTTAATACGCTTTAATAATGCCTTGGTTCTCCCACCGTGTACTGGTGGTAGTGTGCTCGTAATTGTATATATCATAAATAATCCCCACTTTTATTAGTTAAGCTAATTATATGAAACAATCTAAAAAATGTATATCAATTTAGTAAATCAAAATTATTTATTTACCATTTTATTACTAATAACTATTAATTTTATTTATTTAATCGTCTAAAATTTTCTAGTAAGGTTTTATATCTTTTTAATGTAACTTGCAATAAATGTACTATATAATAAGGATAACTTACATGCGTACATTACTACCTTTATACCCGTTACATGGTATAGTTAATTTTAAATTAAGCATTCAATTTTATATGTCGCATCATTATTTTTTAAAGGGGAATTTATATTTATGAAAGATAATTGGATTAATGTCATTGACGACAGTTTAGTTAAAGACTTTTATAATCAACAATCTTCAGAGGAACAACAAGAAGGATTTGAAACAACGCTTGCTTTTGGTACAGCAGGTATCAGAGGTAAATTAGGTCTTGGTGAAGGCCGTTTAAATCGATTCACAGTTTCTAAAGTTGCGCTTGGTTTAGCGCAATTTTTACAATCAAAACATGACTTACCTGTAGCTGTGATTCACTATGATACAAGACATTTATCACCTGAGTTTGCTCAAATCATTGCGACGATTTTAGCGAGTCACGATATCAAAGTTTATTTATCAGATACGTATCGTACAACACCTGACTTATCATATGCAGTGAGATTTTTAGAAGCACATGCTGGTGTCATGATTACCGCAAGTCACAATCCTAAAGACTATAATGGTATTAAAGTTTATGGCGAAGATGGTGCACAACTATCTACAGAGCCTTCTAATGTGTTAAGTGATTACATCAATGCTTTAGGTGATCCACTAACTATTGAATTACCTCAATTATCAAATGAACAACAATCATTGATTTTATCTGTGCCAGATGAAGTAAGAGAAGCTTATTTCAAAGATGTTCAATCATTAGTTGGTGATATACCACAATCTGATTTACAAGTGGTATTCACAAGTTTACACGGTACAAGTGTACCTGTGGTCCCTGAAATATTATCTCAATTAAACTTTAATCAATTTAATTTAGTTGAAGCACAATGTAAACCAGATCCTAATTTCAGTTCTGTCGCTAGTGCTAACCCAGAGGATCACAAAGCATTTGACCAATCTATCGAGCTTGCAAATCAAGTCAATGCAGATTTATTAATTAGTACGGATCCTGATGCAGACCGATTAGGCATTGCTGAACGCGATCAAGAAGGCAATATCTATTATTATAATGGTAACCAAATTGGCGCCCTTTTATTAAATTATCAAATCAAAGCAACATCACATTTAAACAATAGATTAATGATTCAATCCATTGTTAGTAGTGAATTAGCTAAATCTGTGGCACGTCATCATGGTGTTGCATATAAAGAAGTGCTCACAGGATTTAAATATATTGCTGAAGCAATCAGAAATATGTCTGAAGATCAAAATTATTTATTAGGCTATGAAGAAAGTTATGGTTTCTTAGCAGGACCTTTCGTTAGAGATAAAGATGCCATTCAAATTGTTCCACTTATCATCAAGTATGCATCTGAACTTAAAAATGAAGGCCGAATGTTAAAAGATGATTTAGAAGATATTTATCAACAAGTTGGACGTCATAATGACCAATTGTTCTCACATACTTTCGAAGGTGCTAAAGGTAAAGCTATTATTGATGATATTATGAAATCCTATAGAAACAACCCACCTCGTACAATTAATGGATTAGACGTTCTTGCTATTGAAGATTATGAAACTGGAGAAAAAGTTGATTTCCAAACAAATGAAACAACACCAATCACGCTCCCTAAAGCAAACGTGCTTAAAATATATTTCAAAGAAGGTTTTATTGCTCTAAGACCATCTGGTACTGAACCTAAAATTAAATTATATGTGTCATTAACGATTGATCATTTCGACGATGTAGCACAACAAATTAATGAAGAAATATTTAATTAAACATACCACAACTTCCCTTCCAATTAGGGAAGTTGTTTTTAGTATTATTACAATAATGAGTTAACTCATTATTGTACATATCCTCAATTGATAATGACTTTATACCTTTCTTCACGTATAATAATATTAAGTTATTTCGAAAGCGCTTTACTCAAATAGAATAACTTACCAACGCAACTTATATTTTCATGAGATTTTTATTCTTATTAAAAACGGAGATGACTAGACAAACATGAAACAATATCTTACAGAAACACCTCAACATATTGTCGTATTAAAAAAGATTAAAAAGTATGAAGATGCCAATTTCACTAAAGACATAGCTGTCATCAGTAAGGGACAATGTATAGAAATAACTAGTATGGACAAGAGTGATAAAGGAACGCCTAGATTGGTAGCTAAAGAGGGGTACTATATTACCGCTAATGAAGATTTCGTTGCACCTATTAATCTTGATAGTATCCAAGGCTATATTACTCATGCACCTAAAGCGATTGAAATTGTTAAAAAGTGTAAGTTATATGAGGATGTTGGATTTAAGAAAGATCCTATTAAATCATTAGAATTAGGTACAAAATTAGATATTATAGATATTGAATTTACGAGTAAGTTAACACCTAGATTAAAAACATCGGATGGACTTTACGTCACTGCTAATCAGAGTTTCGTTAAAGTTTTAAAATAACGCAAAAGCACCAACCATAAGATTGCTATGGTTGGTGCTTTTTGATTTTATAAGTCTAATTGCTTAATAAATGCTTTTAAGTCGTCTTTCATATCTTCGTCTTTTAATGCATATTCAATCGTTGTTTTAACGAAGCCTAGTTTTTCGCCGACATCGTAACGATCACCTTCGAAATCGTATGCGTATACTTGGCTTTCGGCATTCATACGTTCAATTGCATCTGTTAATTGAATTTCGTTACCTGCACCTTCTTCTTGTGTTTCAAGATAATCAAAGATTTCAGGTGTTAGTACATAGCGTCCCATAATCGCTAAATTAGATGGTGCTGTACCTTGTTTTGGCTTTTCTACGAATTTCTTAACTTCATAACGTAAACCTGATTTTTCTAATGGATCGATAATACCGTAACGGTGTGTATCTTCTTCAGCTACTTCTTGAACACCAATTACGGATTTACCTGTTTCATCGTAAACATCCATCAATTGTTTAATTGCTGGCGTTTCTGATTCCACAATGTCATCACCTAATAATACAGCGAATGGTTCATTTCCAATGAATTGACGTGCTGTATGAATGGCATGACCTAAACCTTTTTGTTCTTTTTGACGAACATAGAAGATGTTAGCTAAATCTGTTGAGTATTGAACCTTTTCTAATAGGTCATTTTTCCCTTTTTCTTGTAATACCATTTCTAATTCTTTTTGGTTATCGAAATGATCTTCAATCGCACGTTTATGTTTACCTGTAACGATAATGATATCTTCGATACCCGCTCTTGATGCTTCTTCAACAATATATTGAATTGTTGGTTTATCTAAGATCGGTAACATTTCTTTTGGCATTGCTTTCGTTGCTGGTAAAAATCTTGTCCCCAAACCAGCTGCTGGAATAATTGCTTTTTTTATTTGTTTCAAAGTCTCTACTACTCCTTTAAATTAAAGTATGAAGCTTAATCATATTTACCTTATCTTATCATTAAATAAACATTGTGCCTAGTTATACCTATATTATGAATATCACACTATTTTAACATTTGATTTTAATTGACCAAAACTTATCATATCCTTTATTTCATTCTCTGTTTATTGCAATCAAATCAATGGCATAGTATTATTGAAGTATAAAAATACAACTAGCAACCATTCGACTAGTCACTAGGTGGAAAAACTAAGCAACATATTTTGAGCGTTAACTCAATTCATATGTTTTACACAAACAGCTTTTAAACTCGTCTTATTCACAGTAAGACGGGTTTATTTTTTCGCTCGAATGTGCTTGATAAACAACATAACAATATATGTAATAGTTACTGCTAGTGGTATGTACACAATAATGTGTAAAGAAAACTACCGACTGTTTCCAGCCGGTAGTTACATCCTCAATGTTATACAAATAAACTAATAAATAAGATAAAGATGATGCCTGATACTGAAATGATTGTTTCTAGTAATGACCATGTTAAAAATGTTTCTTTAACTGTTAGTCCGAAATATTCTTTGAACATCCAGAATCCTGCATCGTTCACATGAGATAAAATCACACTTCCTGCACCGATTGCCAACACAACAAGTGCGACATTGGCATCTGAAGCTTGCAGTAATGGCATCACAATACCTGTCGTAGATATGGCGGCTACAGTTGCAGAACCTAGTGCAATTCTGAGTACTGCAGCAACAATCCATGCAAGTAGAATTGGTGACATGTGTGTACCTTCGAACATTTTGGCGATCGTATCACCGACACCACCATCGATAAGGACTTGCTTGAATGTACCGCCACCACCAATGATTAATAACATCATGCCTATGGGATAAATAGCTTGAGTAACTGATTCCATGACATGGTCCATTTTTCTATGTCTTAATATGCCCATTGTAAATATGGCAAAGATAACTGCGATCAACATAGCTGTACCGGCATTACCAATTAAATAAATAATTGATTCAAATGCATTTTTAGGTGAATCATGTCCTGTGATAAGTTGTACTAATGTTGAAACGAGCATTAAGATGACTGGTAATATCGCTGTTAAAATACTAATCCCAAACCCTGGCATTTCTTCTTCAGTAAATTCCTTTTGAGCACCTAATGCTGAAATATCTCCCTCTCTACCATATGCAGATGGAATGATTTTTTGTGCGATTTTATTAAATAATGGTCCTGCGATTAAAGTAACAGGAATTGAAATAATAATACCGTAAAGGAGTACATGACCAATATTCGCTTTTAATTCTTTAGCTATAACCACTGGTCCAGGATGTGGCGGTAAGAAACCATGTGTCACTGATAATGCTGTAACCATTGGTAATCCAAGTTTAAGTGTAGATACATTCGCACGTTTGGCTACTGTGAATACTAATGGAATTAATAACACTAATCCCACTTCAAAGAATAAAGCGATACCGACGATAAATGCAGCAACGAGCATCGCCCACTGTACATGTTTTTGGCCAAATTTGGCGATTAATGTATCGGCAATGCGTGTTGCGCCACCCCCATCAGAAAGTAGCTTCCCTAATATCGCTCCTAGCCCAAAGATAAGTGCAATATGTCCTAGCGTACCACCCATACCCTTTTCTATCGTTTCCATAATTTTATCTAGTGGCATACCTAGTAATAAAGCAGTAACTATTGATGTAATGATTAGAGAGATAAAGGTATTCAGTTTTAAAAAGATAATTAAACATAATAAGATTACAATTCCTAAAACAACGCTAATTAACGGCCAAATTTCTGTAAACATGGCATTCCCCTTCTTCCTATAATGTGTCTGTTCTTATTTACAAAGTTGCTCGAATTCGAAAGTGGCAAAGTGACGTTGTAACTTAACTATGCAATGCTATCTGTGTCTCGCACTGTTATAAATCAAACCATATGCTGTCGTTGAAATGCGGCAATCTCACTATACGTGTCGGTTAAAGAACGACTAATATTGATAAAGATACTTACAAGTTGTTGATAAATATCGACGATTTCTGAATCAGGTTGATGTTCATTTGTCGTACCTACCATTTGTTCAATTACTGAGAAGTCATCAATTTCACCGAGTGCTTTCATACCTAATACACATGCACCTAGGCATGAACTTTCATAGCTTTCTGGCACACTTAAATGTGTGTCAAAGATATCTGCCATCATTTGGCGCCAAATTTCACTTTTAGCAAATCCACCTGTTGCTTTGATTGTACTTGGTGTTTCATTCATCACTTCTATCAAAGCTAGATAAACTGTGTATAGATTGTATAAAACGCCTTCTAAGGCAGCACGTATCATATGTTCTTTCTTATGAGATAGTGTTAAGCCGAAGAATGACCCACGTGCATCGGCATTCCATAATGGTGCACGTTCTCCAGCAAGATAAGGATGGAAGATTAAGCCATCTGCGCCTGGTTTAACACGACTGGCGATTTGAGTTAATACGTCATAAGGATCAACACCTAAACGTTTGGCTGTTTCGACTTCACTTGCTAATATCTCATCACGAAGCCATCTTAAGATAACGCCACCATTATTAACTGGTCCACCAATTACGTAGTGTTCATCTGTAAGGACATAACAGAAGATACGACCTTTATCATCCGTTCTTGGTTTATCTATGACGGTTCTAATAGCACCAGATGTACCAATAGTAACGGCGACTTCACCTTTACGATAACTATTCACGCCTAGATTAGATAACACACCATCACTCGCACCAATAACTACTGGGGTATTTTCATCGACACCCATTAATGTAGCGTAGCGTTTCTTCATCCCTTTTAAAATATGTGTTGTGGGCACTAATTCTGGTAGCTGCTGACGTGTGATACCTAATAAATTTAATACGTCGTCATCCCAATCGAGTTGTTCGAGATTGAACATACCAGTAGCTGAAGCCATGGATTGATCGATCACATATGTCTCATATAGTTGATATAAAATATATGTTTTAATATCTGCAAACATGGCAGTACGATTGAATATATCTGGTTGTTCATGCTTCATCCAAAATATTTTCGATAATGGTGACATAGGATGGATAGGTGTTCCTGTTCTTCTATAAATATTAAAACCATCATGTTGTTGATTAATTTGGTCGGCATATTTACTTGCTCGATTATCTGCCCAAGTTATATTCTCTGTTAAGCGTTGATGTTGTTCATCCATCGCAACTAAACTATGCATTTGGGCACTAAATGAGATTAATTTAATATCTTCCTTAGCAATATTTGCTTCTCTGATTACATATTTGACAGTCATCAATACTGCATCAAATAATTCATCTGGATTCTCTTCAGACACATCAACATTTGGTGTATGTAATTCATAACCGATGTTATGTTTCATAATGAATTGTCCATTTTCATCATAAAGTACTGATTTGGTGCTTGTGGTACCAATATCGACACCAATCATATATTTCATATCTTATCTCTTCCTTTCTAAAATATTAGCGTAACCAAAATCCTTCTATATCTTTACCTACATCATCAAAGTTTAAATGAAAGGCTTGTCTCAACGTCTCGGCATTTTTATTTTCAACTGCATCTACAAAGACATTGTGATTTCGATGTATACGTTCAAAATCATTAGGATCTTCCGACATTCTGTGTCTCATCGATAGGAGAATGAGTGACTCCATTACTGGTTTCAAATGATTCCAAAATGTTCTGAGATATTGGTGATTTGAAGCTAAAATCATAGCTTCATGAAATTCAAAGTCATGTTTCGTAAATGATTCAGCATCTTCAAATTGTACTGCTACTTTCATCATTTCGAGTTGCTTTTTCATTTCTTTAGCTATCGGTTGTGTATCTTGAGATCTTAATCTAGAAAAGGCAAACGACTCTAACATTAAACGTAAGTCATATAGTTCTCTTTTTTCTTGTTCACCAAAAGGTAAGACTTGTGCCCCCATTCGTTCTAAATGAATGAGTTGATCTGTTTGTAATAACTTGAATGCATCTCTAACAGGCGACCGACTAACATTAAATTGTTTAGCTATTTGATTTTCAGTCAATAGCGTTTCTGCTTGAATATCACCTTTAATAATCCCTAATCTTATTTCTGCAGCTATCGCCTCACCTGTAGTTAAATGTCGCTTCCATTGTTCTGGATAGCCATATGTCATAGCTCACACCGCACTTTCATTTGTCGTTCTATACTTGTATACAAGTATATTAATACATGACGTACATTTTTGCAAACGCTTACTTTTATTCAAACCATAAAAAGCCTCGATTATTTAAGTAATCGAAGCTTTAACAGGCGGACTAAATTATGAAGATTGAGCTGGTGTTTCAATACAATAATGGATTTCATGACAATTGGGAATACATTTTGCAAATAGCATACGTAATTATTCTTGAATCCATTGTTTGATATGATCTACAACACCTAATTCTTGGTCTGACTTTGTTTCTAATACACTTGGAAAATCAAGATGGCCAATTCCTTCATATACGATTTCTTTTGTTGTGCCACCATAAATTTTGAATTGTTCTAATGTCGCTTGTGAATCTGTATATGGAATAATCTGATCCTCTTTACCGGACATGAATAGTATCTTTGGAAATGTTTCTATGTCTTCAATATCTGGTAGGTAATCAGCATTAATCGTATATAAAATATCTGTGATAATGGTCTTAATAGGTGCGACGAATTGGAATAGTTCAATCGCATTTTCTTTTTGTGCAAATATCGTTTTATCGAGTATGTATTGTGGCAAATTCTTCACTGCATCGATTTCATCTTTTAAAATGTCTCGCTTACTATCTGAGGTAAATAATCGTGCTAACATACTACCATCTGGTGTGATTTTTGCAGCACTGTTTAGATAAATCAAATGCGAAATAGGTAGCGTATTAAATTTCAATAAACGTGTAGCAATCATACCACCCATAGAGTAACCAACTACTTTTATTTCTGACAAATGTTGTTCCGTCACTATTTGACTTAATACATCATAAACGCGCTCTGAATAATCATCTAATGTGTGGTTATCTCTTTCAATTTCAGAACTCTTACCTCTACTAGGGCAGTTGATAAATATCAGTTTGTATTCTCTCATGTATGGTTCAAACATAGTCATAATTTTATATGTAAGTAATGCGCCATGAATAAAGACAATAACCTCTTTGGAATTAGGATTACCTGCATATATCACTTCACTTTGCTCATTTTCATAATTATTTAATTGGTATAGTTGTGTTTTAAAATTTTGCTTATTCATCTTAACCCTCTAATTCTAAAAATCATATTATATATATTAAATATTTTATCATATTACTTTAATTAAAATCCTTTTTGCATAAAAATAAGTAGTAAGTCGTCATTCTTTTGTAAATTGGCGACCTACTACTTTATTCATCTTTCTTTAATGGTGATGTTAATCATCCTTAGATATTTCAGTATGAATCTGTTGCATTTTACTTTCTACATCGGTAATCTCTGTTGCACATTGTTCTAATAGTCCTTTATATTTTTCAGTATTGGCATTATTTTTATAACGTATTTTATGTTCTAGACTCGCCCACATGTCCATACCAATCGTTCTAATTTGAATTTCTACTGGAATAATTTCTACAGAATCTGCTAAAAATACTGGAATCGACACCACAATATGTAAGCTGCGATAACCATTTTCTTTAGGATGTTCAATATAGTCTTTGCGCTTAATTAATTTGACATCTTCCTGTTTTAATAACATCTCTTCAATAACATAAATGTCGTCCATATAATTACATATCACCCTAATACCAGCGATATCCATAATGTGATCTCTAGCACTTTGTGCACTAATGTCTAAGCCTTTTCGTTTAAGTTTCTTAACTAAACTCCCCATCTCTTTAACACGTCGTTCCATATGGTGTATGGGATTATGTTTATATCTATGATTGAAATTATCGTCTAAAATGCTTAACTTGGTACTTATTTCTTTAAGTGCAGATGAATAAATGTGATCGAGTTCAACAAATCCTACTAAAATATCAAATGCTTCATCACCATTTTGAATAGCACTCAAACTATTTTTAAATTCGTATCTCAAGTCTTCAAGGTATAATGATGGTTTTCTCTCTACATACATATGATTTCCTCCATCTCTTTTATCACTTTCATTATATCGAAGTTCAATGAGAATAAGAAATAATTGCATTCCCTACTTTAGTCGTAAACAATAAATCAGGCTATCCCTGATATGGAGATAGCCTGATTAGTCAATTATTCATCTTTTTGGTGTTCCACTACTTTAGTATCTTTGTTATCTGCAATGTGTTGCGCACGTTTTATTGCATCTTTTTTATACTTAAATGTTTCAGATGCTTGTTTTGCATCTTCTGTTTTTACTTTCCACTCACCATCTTCGAAATATACATAAACTGGCTTTTCATTTATTTCCGGTTGGGCTGATTTGTCTTGTTGATGTTGTGTGATATGTTTATTTTTAAGTTCTTCTAGTTCATCTTCAGATGCTTGTTTATACCATTTTTCAGCTTGTTGCGTAGCTATTGGAATCACATCTGATTCCTTATAGCCATCTTTTAGCATAGCATTAGCAATATCAATCGCTTTTTTACGTTCTAATTTGTCTAAATTCTTTAGGCTTTGAGGATAATCTTCCATAGTCCATGGCATTGTATTTCATCTCCTAGTTAATGCGTGTGATAGTTATCTTTACCACTCTTTTCAACTATTCAATCACCATCCCCGGACTCTGACGTTAGACAACCCTCAGACTGACTAATCATTCGCAAACTTAAGCAAATGCTAGTGTTTCACTTGCATCTTTACGTTCTTTTTGACTATTATTTTGAATCTTCATTAAGCCTGACTTAATATAATTATATTGTGGTAAATCGGTTAAATCTTTCACTTCTAAATGAGAGTGTAATTCAAAATGCTTAGCAATATTTTCAAAGATAGCTAAGTATTCGCCCATTTGTTGATCGTCAATTCTTGTTCGATTTTTATCATTCAAGGCTCTACTTAACATAAAACTAATTTCTTCTAAGGCGAATATACTTGGGTAGTAATATTGAATGACTGATTTATTACTAAACAATTCACCGTTTGCTGCGTTATACATTTGTGTCATATTGTTTAATCTTACTGATAAGATTAGATTTAAATGTTTTTCTTGTTCCTCATTTTTATATTCATTGCTGGAGAATAAATAATGGAAAAATTTCGCTTCTTGTCTCACAACATCTGCAATGGTGTTCGGTAATAATGCGGATGCCGTACGTTGTCCTAGTATAAATAAACCAAGTAATGCAATGGCAACCCCCATAGCCACGTCAACAATACGCGGGAAGGCAATGGATATGGATAAGTTTTGCGATGCCAAACCATTCAATAAGATAACTTGTATCGTAATAAATATAACTGCAAAGGTATAGTTAACACCGACAAATGCTTCTGTCATCATCGCACCGAAGCCCATTAATATCACTGCTAGTGGTGCTGGTACCGTGAAGGCTAAAATACCTGACAGTACTACTACACCCAGTAACGTACCTAAACTTCTGGCCATACCTCGTTCTAATGTGTGAATCGTTGATGTTCCTAATAATAAAGTATGTGCAGAAAGCGGAATCCAATATGCTTTATCAAATCCAAAGAATAAAGCTACAAAGATAGCCACTGCAATGATTACTGTATATCGTAATGTGTTTCTAAACACAAGTGAATCTAACGTTAAATTTTGTATAATACGTTTGCTATATAGAGGTTTACGGATGTTTGCCTCATGTTCTAAATGTTCAGAATCTGCGTGAGCAATTTCGTCAATTTTTAATATATGACTGATTAAGTTTTCAAATTCTGGACTTACATCTACTTCTTTTTTCCAGGTTTGATGGTTACTAGATGGATGACGTATCTTATCAATGATAAAATCTAACATTTCAATCAGTTCATTTGGTAATGGGCGTGTGCCCTTTTCATTTAATTCGAGTAATTCTGAGTAAATACCTTGTGCTGACGTATGTAGTAATAGTAACTTTTGAAATCTTGTACTTAACTTACCATTACTAGAAGATGATGTGATGAGTAATTTGTCAGATGCTTTAAAGGCAGATACTGCAGATGTAGCCACTTTCTTAAATTCTTCTGGCTCATTGTAATTTTTCATTAAATCTTGAATTACTTTAAAGTCCGAATTAATGGCACTGTCTTCAGTTCTTTCTTTTTTCATATATACGGTTAGGATTACGACTAATGTTGCAAATGCACCACCAATAAGAATACCAAGTCCTCTCACTAATGCTTGATCAGGTGCAATGGGTAAGTTCATTGGTAAACAAAATGTCACGATGAAGAATGTTGATGATGGGCCAGTAATTTTTAATGCTGTGAATATATAAAATGGCACCACCGTTACAACTAGTAGTAAAATACCAAAAATGAGTGGTTGGGCAGCTGTCAATGTCCCTAATATCATACAAACTGCGAAAGCTAACGAACAAAGTACCACCGTTCTAATCATAGATTGTGGCGATCCTTTAAAAACATAAATATGCGCTAAAGTACCAGTAGCAATAAGTAAACCAAATGAGAAAAATCCAAAATAATAACCTAATAACGCAGGTATAATCATTAGTAAACCTTGTCTGATCCCTTTAAACGTATCAATCTTAGATCGATTAAAATAAAATACTGTCTTTAAGAAACTCTTCAAAACATGCTCTCCTTTCTATTTTTATTATTTGAACATAAATAAGAGAACGGAAAGGTTCTCATTTCAATTTTGAAATCAGCTTTATTCCGCTCTCTATGGCGTTAATTTATCGGATGTATTGCTTGCAATTCATCAAAACACAAAAACTATTATAACATTTCTCTCTTACTTTGATGAATAATTCCCTTTATACCGATATAAATATTTATTTAACTTGCTGAGCCACTTCAATTACTGGAGCTTCAACTACAAAGTTACCAATCTCATTTTTAAACATTTGTAAGTGCTCAGACTCATTATGTGACTTAATAGCCGCTTCATCTACATAGTTCTCAACTACGATAAATATATTTCTATCTTGCACATCTTCATAATGGCTATAGAATAATACGCCTTCCTCTTTTCTTGATTCGGAAACTAAATGTTCCATAAGTTTTAAATATTCATCACGTTTTTCTTCTGATATTTTTATTTTTGCATTAATTATCATCATTCGAATCACACCTTCCTATACTATAATTATGCACTTATTAAAATATAAAAAGCAATAAATGAGTTTGACACAAGGTATTGAAACCTTATTTTTACTCATTTATTGCTTGGATTTAAAACCAACAAACTATTTAACTGATTGATGTTCATCTATGACTAATGGTTGATCTGGTTTAACGAAGAACCACATGATAATCGCTAATATTGCTGGAATAATTAATAATTGGAACGTCATACTCCAACCAAGTTGTTCAACAAATGCACCTGCTAAAAATGGACTTGTTAAAGCACCAATGTTCCCCCATAAATTCATCCAACCTGATACTGTACCAGAGAAGTTACGACCTAAGTCTGTCGCTGCGGCCCAACTCATACCCATAGACATACCGACGCCACCTAAGCCGAGAGATAACCAGAATATAGTGACATATAAGTTTTCAGTATGTACTGCAAAAAAGATTGATATTGAAAAGACTACAAATCCAAGAATCGCAATGACGCCACGCGCGACGAAACGAGATTTACCAGTATTTAAAATCTTATCTGAAATCGCGCCACCAGATAAAATTAAGAAGAACATTAATAACCATGGTAATGAACTAATTGACATATCTTTAAAATCAACATGGTATTGTTCTGTTAAATATGTTGGTAACCAAATTAAGAATAATGTAATGACGAATTGTACTACAAAGTACTGAATCGCAATCGCATAAAAACTAAAGTGAGTTAAGAAACGTTTCCAAGGTGGTAGTGATTTATCAGTATCTACTATGTCTCTATGTTCAGTAATAAATCGTTTTTCGGCTTCATTGACCATTTTGTGTTGTTCAGGTAAGTCTTTAGCAATAATCGCCCAAAGTACTGCCATCACAATGCCGACTGCACCAAAAATATAAAAGACAGCTTGCCAATTAAATGCATTAACAATTGCAATCGTGACAATCGGTGCTAATACAGGACCAAAATATGAACCTGCTAATAACGCACTTGATGCTCTTCCTTTTTCATTTTTAGCAAACCAATAAGAATTGAACACTGCATTAGACGGATACATAGGTGCTTCTCCCACACCAAATAAAAATCTAACAAAATATAATAAACCATGATGCTTAATCATACCTGTGAGAATTGTGAAAGCACTCCACCATACTAAAGCAATCGTAATCATCTTACGAGGTCCAAATTTCTCTGCTAACATCCCTGAAGGTACTTGCATTAACGCATAACCTAATGAGAAAAATGATGCTAATAAACCAAATTGTGTTTTTGTTAAATGTAAATCTTCCATCATTGGTACTGCAATATATGAGATATTAGATCTATCCATATAGGCTATAACGCCAATGAGAAAGAATGCAATCGCAAAAAACCAACGAACGTTACTTCTTTTTTTATCCATTTCTTTTCCTACTTCCCATAATGATATGTTATTTCTATGTGTTGTCGTTAAGTTTCAGAAATTCCAAATGATGACTGTTTAACTTCTAATCACACATCTATTAAATTCTTGTAGCGCTACAATTTTTATTATAATAGCACGAAATGGAAACGGTTACAATATAAAATTAAAAAAATTATTCATAATTTATTCAATAAAAATTAACAATACTTACATTTAATTTTCACTATTTAAATAAGCGATTCAATTTCATTTACATCTTCATCTAAATTGATTATTTACATGTACTTATTTTTCATTAAAAGCTAATTATAGATGGTTGCCATGTTTGATACCGACACTAAAAAATAGTAAACTGTATGTAAATTGAAAGCGCTATTCCATCCATACAATTAAATATAAATCCACTGGAAGTGCCTTTGTTTAAGGCTGAGAGTAAAGATGTGACTTTATAATTCCTAGAACCTGATCCAGTTTGTACTGGCGTAGGGAAGTGGCATAGCTATGAATTTAAAGTACTCATTAGCAATTTAACGCTATTTCCCTACTATGTGGAAATAGCGTTTTTTTTGTTGAGGTGATGTATATATTTATTGCGATAACTTATTATAAAGAACTGTCATTACAGGATTTAAAGCATTTTATGACTATAGAGCCGGCCATTGATGGCTTACTCTTTAGAACGCCTATGTCTACTTTGGCGTTACAACGATTTATTACACGACTCATTGCAGTAGGATTTCCCAAAGATAAAATAATGATTCACAGTAATCTTAACTTACTCAAAGCTTTAAATTTGCAGTGTATTCATTTTAAAGAAAATGACAAACGCGCATTTTTATTAAAACAACAATATCCTGAGTTAATCGTCGGTATGTCAACGCATAATATTGAAATGGTTAAGCAATGTCATGCGCATCAATTAGATTATGTCTTTTTCGGTCATATATTCTCTACATCGTCGCACCCAGGTGAACCACCACGAACAAATCAAGAGATTCATGACGTACTCAAGATTGATATGCCTATTTATGCTATAGGCGGAATTTCCCCGTCCACCATTTCACAATTACCTACAGGATTTGATGGTCTATGTGCAATTTCATTTTTTATGACCTCTACTGTTAGTGACATTAACTCTTTAAAAAGGAAGTGGCATTCTCATGCATGATGTTCTTATTATTGGTTCCGGTGTTATAGGTATGTCGATAGCTCGACAACTAAGCCAATCACATTTAGATATTGCTATTGTAGACCGAGATATACCCGGTATGCATGCCTCTTATAAAGCTGGTGGCATGTTAGGCGCTCAAAATGAGTTCACAACTGATAGTGAATTATTTCAATTAGCAGTAGCCTCTAGGTCTTTATTCCCAGAATTAAGTGATGCCCTCTACCATGAAACTGGCATCGACATTGAATTTCAACAATCTGGATTAATTAAAATGGCATCTTCAACCAAAGACGTAGAACGGTTAACTCAACAATATGACTTCCTTAGATCCAAAGATCCTAGCGTTGAGCTACTCTCAGATGATGCGTTATTTAACCTTTCAAATGGTCATATTGAACCAACTGACTTAGCTATATATATTCCAAAAGATGGCCAAATCAACGCTAATCACTATACTAAAGCTTTATTACAATCAGTGATTCAACGAGGTGTGCATCGCTATTATCAAACAGAAGTACAACACATTCATCACAATAATGGTTATTACACAGTTACAACTCATCAAAGCGATATTCATGCTA
The DNA here is from genome assembly GCF_045984185.1 of Staphylococcus sp. KUGN1. Lineage (NCBI taxonomy): Bacteria > Bacillati > Bacillota > Bacilli > Caryophanales > Staphylococcaceae > Staphylococcus > Staphylococcus sp. KUGN1. The sequence continues at coordinate 328,726 of NZ_JBJQIL010000002.1, forward strand.
AAAAAGTAATTGTGGCAGGTGGTGCTTGGTCTACTCAGCTATTAAAAGATTACGCTATACCAAGACAAGTGATTGGTGTTAAAGGTGAGGTATTATTAGTTGAACAACCCTCACTTAAATTAAATCATACTGTGTTCATGACAAATGGCTGCTATATCGTTCCAAAGGAAAAACATCGCTACTTAATTGGAGCGACAAGTGAATTCAACAATTATAGTGTCGGTAATAGTGAGGTTGGTATTTCATGGCTACTCAAACATGCTCAACAACGTATACCTGAGCTATCGCATAGTCATATTCTTAAACAATGGTCAGGCATAAGACCTTACACAGAACATGAATTACCTATCATGGATCAAATTGATGACGGTTTATTTATCATCACTGGTCATTATCGAAACGGTATACTGTTATCCCCTATTATCGGTCAAGATATTGCCAATTGGCTATTATCCGGAATTAAACCAGCAGGCTATTCAGCATTTAGTTTATCAAGGAGTGAGCAAAATGAAGTGTATCATTAACGGAGATTTATTTACTTTTGAACATGAAGATTCGATTACACGCATATTAGAATCCTTAGAATTAGACCCTCAACGTGTAGTAGTTGAACATAATCAATCTTTAATTAAGCAAGACGATTTTGACAATCAAATGGTCAGAGAAGATGATCGTTTAGAACTATTAGAATTTGTAGGAGGCGGATAATATGTTAAAAATAGGTCATTTAGAATTAAAATCTCGATTATTATTAGGTACAGGCAAATTCGAGGATGAAGAAACGCAATCCAAAGCAATTAAAGCAGCCGAAACAAACGTATTAACATTTGCAGTTAGACGTATGAATTTATACGATAAAAACCTTCCAAATCCACTAGCTAATGTGAACTTAAAAGATTTCATTACATTTCCAAATACTGCAGGTGCCAAAACCGCTGAAGAAGCCATTCGTATTGCAGAAATTGCAAACCACGCTGGTGTATGCGACATGATTAAAGTCGAGGTCATTGGTGATGATGAAACATTATTACCTGACCCCTTTGAAACGTATGAAGCTTGTAAAGTGCTATTAGATAAGGGGTATATCGTCTGTCCTTATATCTCTAATGATCTTGTGTTAGCTAAAAAGTTAGAAGCATTAGGTGTCCATGCGGTAATGCCATTAGCGTCACCTATTGGTACAGGTAGAGGGATCAATAATCCACTTAATCTAAGTTATATTATTCAAAATGCTAACGTCCCTGTCATTGTAGATGCCGGTATTGGTTCACCCAAAGATGCCTGTCAAGCGATGGAATTGGGTGCAGATGCTATTCTATTAAATACGGCTATATCTGCAGCTAAGGATCCTATTAAAATGGCCGAAGCTATGAAATTAGGAATTCAAGCAGGTAGACTGTCATATGAAGCTGGTCGTATTCCTGTTAAATATACAGCACAAGCATCAAGTCCTACAGAAGGTTTAGGCTTCTTATAATGTCACGCTATGAAAGACAAACACGCTTTCAACCTTTTGGAGAAGCAGGACAGGCTCAATTAGAGCAAACCAAAATCATGATACTTGGTGCTGGTGCATTAGGCAGTCATATGGTAGACCAATTAGCACGCATGGGCGCGCATCAACTAGCAGTCGTTGATATGGATATTGTGGAATTATCCAATTTACACCGCCAAACTTTGTATGATGAGCAAGATGCACAACATATGACATCTAAAGTTGAGGCACTTAAACAGAAAGTCTTTAACATTAATCAACATGTACAATTAAAGGCTTATCACCAAGAATTGTTGTCTACAAATATCGAAGATATCATTAAAGACTTTCAACCAGACATTATTTTAGATGGTATGGATCATTTTAAAATACGTTATTTAATTAATGAAGTGTGCCATAAATTAAATATTCCTTGGATTTATGGTGCAGCTGTCGGTAGCAAAGGCACCGTTTATGGCATTGATTTTACTGGTCCTTGCCTTAAATGTTTATTACAACAAGTACCTCAAACTGGTGAAAGTTGTGCTATCAATGGCGTCTTGCCACCTATCGTTTCGATTGTAGCAAGTTACGAAGTGGCTGAAGCTATACGTTATATTAGTGGATATGGGTTTTCCCAACAATTAATCACATTAGATGCATTTAACATTCAACATCAATCATTAAATATACGTCAATTAAAGGATGATCAATGTCCAGTATGTCATTTTCAAAAATATGACATATTAAATGATAAACTGAATCATACAATCGAACCATTGTGTGGAGATGCAGTCAGATTTAGATTGCCTGCCCACAGTTTCGATTATGCATCAGATTTCCCAGGACATATGATTAAATCCACACCATTTGCTAAATTAATCCAACACAAGGATTTGGCATTCACACTATTCAAAGATGGCCGTATGAATGTACATGGTATTACAGAAGAGACAGATGTTCATGAACTTTATCATCAACTTTTAAAATCAATAAAATGACAAATTGACTCCCCTTTTACAAGCATTTACGTATTATTTTTATTATAATGGTTTTACCAAACTATATTACTTAAGTCATATGCTTCAATGCATAAAGGAGTCTATTCACATAAATGGAACAAATTATAACGAATTTTATTAGTCAGTGGGGATACACAGCTATCTTTATTCTCATCTTGTTAGAGAATGTATTACCTGTAGTCCCTTCGGAAATTATTTTAACCTTTGCTGGTTTACTATCAGTTAAATCTCATCTATCCATTTGGACGTTATTAATCATTGCGACGATTGCGTCATTTATCGGATTATTAATTCTATATTATATTTGTCGTCTTATTTCAGAAGAAAAGCTATATCACTTTGTCGATCGTCATGGTAAATGGATGAAATTAAAAAGTAGTGATTTAAAACGTGCGAATGACTGGTTTAAACGATACGGTGCCTGGGCAGTATTACTTTGCCGCTTTATACCAGTATTACGTGTATTAATTACTATTCCTGCAGGTATCAACCGTATGAATATTGTGAAGTTCACATCACTTTCACTTCTTGGTACAACGATTTGGAACTTCGCATTAATTTTACTAGGTCGCCTATTAAGTGATAGCTTTGGCGCCCTTATGAATGGTATCCATACGTATTCTAGAATAATGTATGTCATTATCATCATCGCCGTTATTTACTTTGTCATCAGATACTTTGTCAAACGTAAACGCGTAAAATAATTAAATATATCACATGCCAACATTGTGCGCGCACAATGTTGGCTTTTTTGTGTTCTTCTGACTTTTTAATGAACAATGCTTATTCCTTATAGCTTTAATCACATTTTTTAGAAATGGGTACTATTGCTATTTCTAATGTTTGATATTATGACGTTATTTCTAAATTTAAAAATATCTTTTCAATTAAAGCTTTGCTATTGAAAATTGTTATATTTTTATTGATAATCAAATGTAAGCGCATTAATAATTGTAATAACTGGCTTTGAGCGGAATTTATAAATAGGAGTGACAAGACATGACACATATTACAGAAAATGAACTTAAGAAGAAATACTTAGACTTACTATCTCAACGATTTGATAGTGCTGAAAAGTTAGCAACTGAAATTATTAATTTAGAGTCAATCCTAGAGCTTCCAAAAGGTACTGAACACTTTGTAAGTGATTTACACGGTGAATATGAATCATTCCAACATGTTTTAAGAAATGGCTCTGGTAATGTAAGAGCTAAAATCAATGATATATTTGGCGAGTCGCTAAGCGAAAAAGAAATTAATGATTTAGCCGCCCTTGTCTATTATCCAGAAGACAAACTCAAACTCGTTAAAAATCAATTCAATGCCAAAGGGCAACTTAACGTTTGGTATATTACGACCATTGAACGTTTAATTGAGTTAATCAAATATTGTTCTTCAAAATATACACGTTCTAAACTTCGCAAAGCTTTACCAGAACAATTCGTCTATATTATTGAGGAGCTACTATATAAAAATAATGAATATCAAAATAAAAAGACGTATTATGAAACATTAGTCAATCAAGTCATCGAGTTAGAACAATCAGATGATTTAATCATTGGTCTCTCTTACACAGTACAACGCCTCGTTGTGGACCATTTACATGTTGTTGGTGATATTTATGATCGTGGTCCTAAACCCGATAAAATCATGGATACATTGATTAATTACCATTCTGTAGATATTCAATGGGGAAATCATGATGTGCTTTGGATTGGTGCCTATGCAGGTTCTAAAGTATGCCTTGCTAATTTACTTAGAATCTGTGCGCGTTATGACAATCTAGATATTATTGAAGATGCATATGGTATCAACTTAAGACCGTTACTTACTTTAGCTGAGAAATATTACAGTGGTGATAACCCTGCTTTCAAACCTAAAAAGCGTCCAGATAAAGAAGCAAGTTTAACACAACGAGAAGAACATCAAATTACTAAGATTCATCAAGCCATTGCGATGATTCAATTCAAACTTGAAATGCCAATCATTAAGCGTCGCCCATCATTTGAAATGGAAGAACGTTTAGTGCTAGAAAAAATCGATTTCGACAACAATGAAATCACTGTTTACGGTAAGACATATCCATTGAAAGATACATGTTTCCAAACGATTGATCGCCAACATCCTGAAGTCTTACTGGAAGAAGAACAAGAAGTCATCGACAAATTACTATTATCATTCCAACAATCTGAGAAATTACGTCGTCACATGTCATTCTTAATGCGAGAAGGTAAATTATATTTACCATACAATGGCAATTTACTTATACATGGTTGTATCCCTGTAGATGAAAATGGTGAAATGGAATCATTTGAAATTGACGGGGAAATGCATAGTGGACGTGAGCTATTAGATGTCTTTGAATATCATGTAAGAAAAGCTTTCGATGACAAAGACGTCACTGATGATTTATCTACGGATTTAGTATGGTATTTATGGACGGGCAAATATTCTTCATTATTTGGTAAACGCGCTATGACTACATTTGAGCGTTACTTCATTGAAGATAAGGCATCTCACAAAGAAGTGAAAAATCCTTACTACTACCTTCGTGAAGATGTAGATATGATTCGTAAAATGTTAAGTGACTTTGGCTTAAATCCAGACGAAGGTCGTATCATTAATGGACATACGCCAGTAAAAGAAATTGATGGTGAAGACCCAATCAAGGCGGATGGTAAAATGTTAGTTATTGACGGTGGTTTTTCAAAAGCATATCAATCAACCACTGGTATAGCAGGCTATACATTATTATATAATTCCTTTGGTATGCAATTGGTAGCGCACCAAGAATTCAATACAAAAGAAAAAGTACTGTCAGATGGTACTGATGAATTATCAGTCAAACGTGTTGTAGATGAAGAACTCACACGTAAAAAGATCAAAGATACGAATGTTGGCCAAGAATTACAATCACAAATCGATATTCTCAAAATATTAATGCATGACCGTTATTTAAAATAAACAATAAATGACTACACATAAATAATCCCCTCACTACGCGTTTTAGTGAGGGGATTATTGTCATGATACAAAATGTTTCAACTCATTGTTTCATATTACTTATAAAATACATTTTTAGTCATTATACACATTTTTCAAAATACCATAAACTCCGTGGTCTTCTTTTGGTAATGTGCGTTGACTGCGTTTAAATGTCACTTTTTTACTTTCACTAATATAATAAATTAACATATCTTTATGAGTAATGTCATCGTATCTTTCTGCTGGCACTTCAATAATATTATGTTGTGTTATATATTGGTCAAACCATCTTGGTGTATGGTTCTCATCGAATAATATATGATTACGAATTGGGCCATTCATATTATTGCGGGCTTGTTCATCATTGAATGATACTGGCATCATATCAACGTTATTCAAACCAAACTCTGGTACAAGTTCATTAAATGCTAAACTATTAAAAATAAAGGACTTCGTCATTAAGATACATTTGTTATATCTTAATAAATCTGAATATATTCGATCATTACTGGATAATAAGTTGCCTTTAAAGACTTCAAATCCCTCTTGATGTGCTTTTTCAGACGTATTCTCAAATAAGTTAAACATCATCACTGGGATACCGTGTTCTTTAAGCATGCTACCTATGTGGAATGAAAATTCACTTTCACCAACAATAATCACACCAGGTGGTTCATTACTAGCAACACCTAATAATTTACTTAATGGTGTAAAGCTAAATCCATAAATCACAACGGTAATAAATACTAATCCAAATGTTACTGGTGTGATATATTGCGCCATTTTAACGCCATCATCCATAAATAAACTTGAGAAGAATTGCGCTACTGTTAATACTACAATCCCTCTTGGTGCCATTAAGGCTACACTTGCTCGCTCCCGTTTTGATATTTCAGTTCTAAATGTAGAGACAATAACGGATATCGGTCTTACAAGTAAAATCATCACAATACTAAACACCACGAGTTGCCATGAAAGTACATTTAATAAAACATCTTTCGTTAATGATGATGTGATTAATATAAATACAGTCGATACAAGTATAGATGATGCATTCTCAATGAAATGATCTGATTCTTTAAACATTAAGTCATGACGTTTATTACGTGCCATCATCAATCCAAAAATAGTGACAGAAAGTAATCCAGATTCAGCTAAGATTTCATCACAAATACTAAAAATTAATAATATAAATACGAGTTGAATCGGTGGCATTAAACTTTGTGGAATTAAATCGTGTTTTATTAGCCAATTGAATAGGAAAGACGCGCCAAATCCAATAATAATAACGCATACGATTTTCAAGAAAAATTGCACAATCACTAAAAAGCTAATACCATCATCGATAATTTGGAACACATAAAAGGCTGTCAATGCTAACATTGGCCCTATCGGATCTAAAATAATACTTTCCCAACGTAGTATCGAATCCACATTTTTCTTCACTTTAGCTTGTTTTAATAGTGGTTGAATCACAGTTGGACCTGTAATTAAAAACAAACCACCCATCACTAGTGACACTGATAATGGAAAGTCTAAAATGTAATGTAAGGCCACTGCACCTAAAATCCATGCAATTGCTGCTCCTACTGTAATCATTCTAATAACCGCTTTAGAAATACCTCTAAGTTCTCTAAAGTCTAAGTTACTACTTCCTTCAAATAAAATAATCGCTACAGCGAGCGATACGATAGGACTAAAGACATCTGCCCCCATTGCTTCTTTCGGATTTGCAAAGCCTAGCACTGGACCTACTAATAACCCTACGATGGCCATCACAACAATCGATGGCCACTTAATTTTATTTGCTAACCATTGACTAAAAATACCTAACGCTAAAAATACAACAATCATTAACATTAAAGGTAAATCAAATATCATAACTACACCTTCTTCAATAATTACGCTTACTTCACTTAAAAAATTCAATATTGGATAATACTATCAAAGTATTTATGTGAATGCATTACTCTTACTTAAAATTCTATAGTTTCTCATCTGTCTTCGCTACCGCTTCGCTTTTATTTTATTATCTTTGTCACATGATTAGTACACCATGTTCATACAATCGTCCATATAAGATGTACTGAGGTGTTTATTTTTTATGCTAATTCGTCTAAAATAAAAAGATACGCATTTTCATGATAAAAAAATTTAAAATTATTATAAAATCAATTTCGACATGAAGGGATAAGAACGACAATGAAAATTTTTAAAGAATCCATCATCGTGGCGTTTGCATTTGTAGGCGTCGTCGTAGGTGCAGGATTTGCGACTGGTCAAGAAATCTTTCAATTCTTTACGAGTCATGGCATATATAGTCTCGGCGGTATTGCTATCACAGGTGCTATTATCACAGTTGGCGGTATTTTAGTCTTAAAAACAGGCTATCGATTACATTCAGGTAATCATTCTGAATCCGTCCATTACTACCTACATCCAACAATTGCTAAAGTATTTGACTTAATATTAACCGTCTTTTTATTTTCTTTAGCGATCATTATGACAGCAGGTGGTGCATCCACAATACACGAAAGCTTTGGACTACCCTATTGGCTAAGTTCACTGCTACTAGTCATATTAATACTATTAACATTATTGTTAAAATTTGATCGCCTTATTGCAGTCTTAGGTGGTGTCACACCATTTCTAGTTGCGATCGTAACAATGATTGCAATTTATTACTTTGCATCAGGACACCTTAACTTTGAAGCAGCCAATCATTATGCACATCATCATCCATCTATGACACCAGGTTGGTGGTTTGATGGCATCAATTATGCTAGCTTACAAATAGCTGCTGCATTTAGTTTCTTCTCCGTGATGGGTGGTAGATTAAAATATCGTCAATCTGCAACATACGGTGGTTTAATAGGCGGTTTAATCATTACATTTTTACTATTAATGATTAATTTAGGTTTAGTTACAGAATTTGACCAAATTAAGGATGTCGCACTCCCTTCTTTATTATTAGCTAAAAATATTTCACCTTCGATTGGCCTTATCATGTCAGTCATCATGATTTTAGTGATATACAATACCGTTGTTGGCCTTATGTATGCTTTTGCTGCTCGATTTAGTACACCTTTTACAAAGAAATACTTTATATTAATTATTTCGATGGCAATCGTGACTTTCATATGTACCTTTGTCGGTTTCATTTCACTTATTGGTAAAGTCTTCCCTATCATGGGATTATTTGGTTTTATTCTATTGATTCCTATATTTTATAAAGGCTTAAAAAAACATTAATTATTGCAATGACAGGTTGGCATATTTCCGTGCCGACCTTTTTTATATTTAATCATCGATAGTTTAGGGAATATAAGTTGTGGAGGTGTTTGAGATGACGAATCAATTATTTATTAATAACGAATTTATTGAAAGTAACTCGAATGAGACGATGGATGTGATTAATCCAGCTACTGGAGAAAAGATAGATACCATCACATTCGCGACAAAGGATGAAGTCAATCAAGCTATCGAAAAATCGAAACAAGCACAATTAGAATGGGAAAAAATCCCACAACCTACCCGTGCCGAACATGTTAAATTGCTTATTCCTCTATTTGAACAAAATAAAGATGAGCTAGCTCAATTATACGTTAAAGAACAGGGTAAAACATTAGCTGAAGCTCAAGGCGAAATCGATAAATCCATTCAATTTATTGATTATATGACCAGTTTAAGTATGAGTAATAAAGGCGAAGTATTACAAAATAGTGTAGAAAACGAAACAATCCAACTCACTAAAAAACCTATTGGTGTCACAGCTGGCATTGTGCCTTGGAATGCACCTATCTTAGTATTACTACGTAAAGTCATACCTGCTATCGTAACAGGTTGTTCTGTTATCATTAAACCAAGCGAAGAAACAACGTTACTCACATTACGTTTAGCTCAACTATTAAAGGCATCTACCATTCCTGCAGGACTAGTTCAAATTGTACCAGGCACAGGAGAGACAGTAGGGACTCAATTAGCACGACATAAGGATATTCAACTTATCTCACTAACTGGTAGTATGCGTGCTGGTAAAGCTGTATTCGAAAATGCAGCAAGCACAGTTAAAAAAGTCAATTTAGAGCTTGGTGGCAATGCACCAGTGATTGTTACGCCAAACGCTAATATAGATAAAGCTGTAGAATATATTGTCACTGCACGTATTAAAAATGCAGGACAAGTATGTACATGCCCTGAACGAATTTTTGTGCATGAAGATATCCACGATACATTTGTAGATAAAGTCACAGAAAAAATGAAATCTCTTACAGTCGGCGATCCATTAGATGATAAAACTGACTTCGGTGCGATCATCAATGAAACCCAATTAAACAGTATTGATGAAAAAGTACAAGAAGCAGTGCAAAATGGCGCTAAACTTGTATTAGGTGGTCATAAACTAGATCGTCCTGGTTACTTCTATGCACCAACAGTACTTGATCATGTTAAACAAACAGACGCTGTCTTTAAAGAAGAAATATTCGGACCTGTTTTAGCTATCACAACTTATCAAAACTTTGAGCAAGTCATTGATGATGCTAATGACACTAATGCAGGACTATCTTCATATATCTTTTCTAATGATTTATCAGAAGTCATGACAGCTACGGAACGACTCAAATTTGGTGAAGTATATGCCAATTGTGAAGCAGAAGAAGTCGTGAATGGCTATCATGCCGGTTGGAGAGAATCTGGTCTTGGTGGTGCCGATGGTATTCATGGTTTTGAGGAATATTACAACACGACAGTGTCTTATATTAGATATCAATAATAGTTCATGAGCACATCAATATGTGCTCTTTTTATATAACATCATATTCAATTACATATCTTAATTCTTTGCAATTTGCACAGTTCTAATATCTGTAATAAGATTTTTAATAAAGGTATAATGTAATTATATTAATTATCACAACAAACAAATCAAACAAATGATCTATGAATCAAATAACTGAGGTTGAGACATAAAGTTTTTGTGCTTTGGGAAACCGATTAACGGCGTCCCAAAAACAGGATGATCGGCAGAAGGGACCCAACATAGAGAAATTGGCATTCCAATTTCTGCAAATAATGCAAGTTGGGCAAACACTCATGATTCGTCAAAATTTGGAAAACAATTCAAATGAAAAAACTCAACTATTGAGTTTGTAAGAACTACTAACCTATGAATAAGGAAGTAGTTCTTTATCATCGTTCGGTTCTGCTCAAATCCTAAACGATTTTGTCCCGACCTCTTATTTAAAACGTATCTTAACATTTTCAATTCATCTTAAAGGAGGTCCTACATGGAGTTATTACATTTAAAATATTTTACTTACGTTGCCGAGTATTTAAACTATACCGTAGCAGCACAAAAGTTATACATTAGCCAACCTGCACTTAGTATGACCATTAAAAAATTAGAAAATGAATTAAATACACAGTTATTTATTAAAAAAGGACGTAGCATTCAATTAACAGATAGTGGTCAACTTCTACTTGAGTCTGCGCATACTATTTTCAATGAATTAAGCCAAGTCACTGATATCATTCATGAAAATGAATCAATGCGTCTACATACTGTTCGTTTTGCTACATCTAGTAGTCGATTTATGATGACAATATTTGACCAATTTATTGATCAGTATCCAGATAATAACTTTAATATTGATATTATTAGTAACAGTGAAATGATTCAGAAATTATTGTTTCAACACATTCACTTTACATTAAATACGATGGCGCTGACTCATCCTCATATTCATTGTAAACAAATTATTACTGAAGATATTGTACTTACATATCCTAAATATTTAGATGGCCAACACATTGATTTACGTGATCCTGATTTGTATAAATCATTTTTATTTTCTTCTCAAAATACGGAATTTAATCGTATGTTTAAAGAAGTCTTGTCCTATAAACATATATCCGTCGATAATGAAAACTATGTAGACGATCACTTTATATCTTCAGTATTATCAAAACGAAACAACTTTTCCTTTCTTCCTATTTCATCATGTAGAGACCTCAACTTACCTTATATCGAAGATGAAGAGTTTATTTTCAATCAACCTATTTATCTTTCAACTTTAAAGGATATGACCCTCAATCCCGCAAACGAAGCCTTTTTCAAATATATTGAAAACTATTTAATCGAACATGAAAGCTACTTTAAAATATAAAAATAATGGTGAATTAAAACAAATTGCCTCATGTCTGTTTCAATTCACCATTTTTATTATTTATTTTCTTTTACAGTAATATAACCTTCTATGATTATATTCGAGTGTCCCCCGATTTTTAAAGGCTGCTCTTGTTTTATATTAATTTTCCCATTTCTGCCGATACAACAACCTTGAGTATTGGTATATTCATTATCTTTTACTAAATCATATCGTTCAACCATCACTGCGACACAACCATTACCACTGCCACAAACTGGATCTTCATTCACCCCTTCATTAGGCGCAAAAGAACGAACCTCAAATTGAGCGTCGTCTTCAGAGTCATACGAACCAAATACGGTAACACCTGTCGTACCTGGATAAATAAACTGACGCATTAATTCAAATTTAGGCTGTAAATCCTTTACAATTTGTGCATCTTTCAATTGTAATGTTAACCATTCAGCACCTATATTCACCTTTTCAGCTCTTTTGATGTCTTGGTTTGTAATGTCTAAACTTTTAACAATACCGTCTAATTGTTCCACATCTATTTGAGAAACTTTTGGTTCAGGAAGACTAAAGAATGTTTTACCTTGATCTATATCTATTTTCACTAAACCAACGCCACTCTCTTGCATTAAATAATGCTCATGTTTCGGGAGCATACCATTTTGCAATACCGCAAACGATGCCCCTACTGTGGGATGTCCTGCAAACGGCAGTTCATTATTAGGCGTAAAAATACGTAAACGATAATCTGCCAATTCATTGTCTGGCTGGCACACAAATGTCGTTTCAGATAGATTCGTCCATCTTGCAATATCTTGCATTTGTCGATCCGTTAAATAATCCGCTCCAAATACAACCGCTACAGGGTTCCCTTTATAATCATCATTCGCAAAAACATCCACTTGCATATATTTTAACTGTGTCATAACATCTCCACCTTAGACTTTTAATTAAACTCAGATTAGCAATATTATTAAATGATGTAAACGACCAATAATCGTGCTTTATGTTGTATTACGTATGTTAATATGTTTATCCTTTCCATTTAGTGATAAATATATACTATATATTCAAAAAGGAGCGATGCTTCATGGCTGAAGAAATTAAACAAGGCAATCAAAAATTTTATGTAGGTGACGATGAAAATAATGCACAGGCCGTTATTACCTTTAAATCTGTAGATAATAACGAAATTGATATTGATCATACTGGTGTTGCCGACGAACTTGGTGGTCAAGGCTTAGGTAAAAAATTAGTATATAAAGTTGTAGATTACGCACGTGAAAATAATTTAAAAATCATTGCATCTTGCCCATTTGCTAAAGCTGTTCTTGAAAAAGATGAACAAGTACAAGATGTATATTTAGGCTAATACTGAAGAATTCTCAAATAGATGTGGGATAATGACGCTATTTACATTATCCCACATCTTTTTTTGAAAGTTTTACTTGAATATACTTTTTATACTTGTTATAATAAATATATTAAAAAGAAAAGCGGGGATTCAAAAATGGCATTTCATGACACTACTGCAACACAAATCACAAATATCAATTTAAACGTTAAAGACTTAGATACAATGATGACTTATTATACAAATATTCTTGGATTTAAAGTTATATCTCAAACAGAAGATAAAGCGGTTCTAGGTATTGGCAACAGCGGTCATACACTTACGATGAATGTGCTCAAAGATGGCAGACAACCTGCCGCTTCAGAAGCTGGTTTATTCCATATTGCTTATCTATTACCAACAGATACAGATTTAGCAAACTTTCTATACTTCGTAGCAAATAAAGGAATGCGTATCGGAGCAGGCGATCACCTTGTGAGCCAAGCCTTTTATTTCAACGACCCAGAAGGTAATGGTATTGAAGTATATAGCGACCGCCCAAGTGAAGGTTGGACTTGGAATGATGGCTTCGTCAAAATGGATACATTAGAAGTTGATGGTCCTAAATTATTATTAGAAAGAACCGAAGATGGTTGGGACGGCATGCCTGATAATGCTAAAATTGGACATCTTCATTTAAAAACACATCATATTGAAGAAGCTAAAGATTTTTATATTAACCAAATTGGGTTCCAACATATATCTAAATTACCTCAAGCCTTATTTATGTCTACCAATCAATATCATCATCATTTAGCAACTAACACTTGGCAATCAAGTAAAAAACGCGAAGATAATGACAATAGTTATGGCTTAACTGGCTTTGATATTTATAAACCAAATCATAGTGAAGAGACATTAACTTCACCTGAAGGATTAACTGTACACTTGCACTCAGATCAAACTAAAGTACCCCAAGCATAATAAAAAGGTAGGACACATGTCCTACCTTTTTTGTTACGCTTTATTGATTTTGATTAAATTGTTGATTAGTTCCCTCTTCATTTACCCCTTGATTAAAGTGTTGTTGTCCATTTTGTTGTTGAGCTTGATTATATTGACCTTGTTGTGCATATTGGTCTTGATATGGATTATAGTTGTGATTTGAATTGTGATTCATCATTGATACTTCTTCTGTCGCATGGCGTCTAACCTTTTCCTTATTTTCCTCAATCATCCCCGGAATAAGACAAGCATCGATAATGAGCCAGATAATGGTTGGAATACCGAATGTAAACCATGCTGTCACTAATGTTAAAATTAATAACCCTACTGCTGAGCCGGTCTTACCTAGATAAAAACGATGTCCCCCTAATCCACCTAAGAAAAACCATAAAATATACGCTACACTCGTTTGCTTAGACCGATTGGTCACTTGATTCTCGATATAATTCTTTTCTTCTAAATTCATAAATGTAATCTCCCATTAATTAGTATATTGCTTTTTAATTACTTCTAAACGATTAACAAATTGATCGATTAATTGTTGTGGTCCTAACATTCTTGCTAAGGGAGCTAATTGATAGGATATGTAAAATGCATCTAAATCGGTACAATTCACTTCTACGATTAACGTATCTTCACGTTCTTCAATCATGTTTTGAATTGAAAATTGTTGCTTAAATTGTTCCCAAATTTGTTTATTAATTTCAAATGTGATAGGTGTCTTCGTATGAACATGATTAAAATGTGATTCTAATACATTGATATCGCTTATCGAACGTACAGAAATTGTTGATACTTCCTTTTTATATTCGTACGTTAACCAATAGTCATAATGCATGTACATTAGAGATAATGGTTTGATTACAATTTTGTCGTTTTGACCCTCGATTTGAAATCTAACATTGCGTTGTTGTGTAATTGCCCTTTGTAAAGTCATTAATTGATATCCTGGCAATGATTCTTCTCTTACATTAAAATGATTTAACACTGACTTCAACACTTTCTGATTTTCTACATTTTGGCTATTAATTTCCCTCTCGAATAAGTTAAAAATTTCCTTGTGTAGTGTTGGTGTTAAACTTTTAATCTTAATCAATAAACTTATGAGTCGTAAGCTTTTTTGATTATATGCGTCATTAATTAACTGATATCCATTAAGACGTCGATTATAAATCACTTTTGTTTGTTGAAATCTCCAAAAATCACTTTCATAAAAAAATAAATTGATCGTATTTATATCTCTTTGAATGGATTTTGAACTCACATCTGTTAAGTCTGTTAAATCGGACGTAAGCACAACATTTTCATTTATTAATCGAGTAAATAAATTGAGTACACGGGTCGCTTTATCCAAAACAATCAACTCCTAGTAAAATTATAAGAAATGCTATGGACATATATTGTCTGTTTAATCTATTTTTCTAAAAAATGATATAAAAATGAGAGGAAAGTCGTGCTACTTGATTCTTTAAGAACAAAGTATGGCGACCATTCCTCTATATCATTCCATTTATTTCAATGATTGAAGTAATAATACTTATGCTTGTTGCTTAAATTTGCGGCTAATCAATAACACGGCACTACCGATGATGCCCAAAATACTACTTAACATAACACCGCTATTTGAAGTTTGTTGTCCAGTTTCTGGTAATGCAGTTGCTTGGCTTGATTGCTCTTGTTGTTGATGAGCATTAGCAACAGTTTGTGTTGTTGTTGACTGATGATTCATGTTTGTATTATTTTGGTCAGATTGTTGTGAACCATTTTCGACATCAGTTTGTGAAATGAAGTATTCTTTACCATCATATTTAGTCATGAAATATAATTTACCTTCACTAGTTAACCTATAAGTATAAGCACCCTCATCAGGTGATGAAATGATATAATCATCCCCCTTTTTTTGAGTTGTATATGATTGGTTATATCCTAAATCACTTGATAATCCAGGTGAAAAGCTAGCTTTTTTTGCTTGATCATTTATTGTAGCTTTATTCGCGATATCCTTTGCATTATTGACATTAAGTTGTTCTGCAGCATGTGCTTGTCCAGTTAACACACCTGTCGCTAAAACTGTTCCTGCTAGTGTTGTTGCAATTAATCCTTTTTTCATCATCCATGACCTCCATTTGTTTAATACGCTTACAGTTTAATCAATTCAGTGGTCATGTAATGTCCTTTTGTTCAAATTTATTTATTTTCTATTTTCTGTCTATATTCTCTCACTTTATCAAAGTCTTTATCATGTGCTTTTTCATAGCCTTCATGTCCATAAATCTCACTAATTACTTTTTTACCTTTATTCGTTTCACTAATATGCATAAACGCTTTACTTATTTTATCCTTCCAAGATGGGCTCATGTCACTTCTAGCTGAAATAGTATCATTCGGAATCTTGTCACTATGGTAAATGACTTTAGTATCTTGATATATTTGAGGATAATCTTTTTTCAAGTCTGCACGTGCATCTTGATATGTAGCAACTGCATCCACATCGTTATTTAATAACGCAATTAAAGCTTGATCGTAACCTTTGATTTGTTTCGTGTGAATGTCATTAAGCGAGACGCCTTTATCTTTTAAGCTTGCCAACGGGTAAATATAGCCCGATGTCGATTCAACATCCTGTAGACCTACCTTTTTATGTTTTAAATCTTTTAAATCCTTCATATAACTATCTTTCTTAACTACAATTTGTGAGCGATAGTAATCAACAAGCTTATTCGTTTTATTACCTTTTTTGTCTACCAAATAGCCCTTAGATTTTAAAAGTACATCGGCAGCACCTTGATCATGTGCAATGGTATATGACACGGGTGATATAAAGGCGACATCAACTTTTTTCGATTTTAATGCTTCAACCATGGTATTGTAGTTCGTTGAAATATGTACTTTTACTGGAATGCCTAATTCTTTAGAGAATAATTTTTGTAATGGTTTCACTTTTGCATTGAGTGTCTCGCTATGTTGAGATGGAACAAATTCTACGTTTAACACTTCGGGTTTATAATCTTTCTTTTGAGTTTGTTGTTTAGATTGACTACAACCAACCAGTATTAGTATTAACGATATAGACATTAATACTAATATAATCATTTTTTTCATTTTTCACTTTACTCCATAATCCATATTAATATATAAATATATTAATTGTATTATACATTATCATTAATTAAATATGTGCCATTATCAAAAATTTAACATTCGTTATTATTATCATTTTTAAAATATGAATAACCCTTTCATCAAAATAGATGAAAGGGTTATCGAATGATTGATACTATGTCCTATTAATAAAGACCTTTTGTTTCGTTTGAAGTATCAATATAAATATTTTTAACTTGTTGATAGTTTTTAATAGCATCTTTGTATACTTCGCGACCAATACCAGATTTTTTATATCCACCGAATGGTGCACCTGCTGGAATTTGATTGTACGTATTAATCCAAATACGTCCTGTACGAATCGCTTTAGCTACATTTAATGCACGGTTTAAATTCGTTGTGAAGATACCGCCTGCAAGTCCATATTCAGAATCATTGGCAATTTGAATAGCTTCTTGTTCGTCTTCAAATTTCTCAACAACCACGACTGGACCAAAAATTTCTTCTTGAGCTAACTGGTGGCTATTATCATTTAATTCAATAATCGTCGGCTCGAAGAAGAAGCCTTTATCTCGACCATTATCAGTAAGTCTGTGACCACCTGTAAGAATCGTTGCATTTGGATCATCTTCAGCTAATTTCACATAGCTTTGAATTTTTTCCATTTGTTCTCCACCAGTTTGACTTCCCATTTTAATATCATCTGCAAATGGATCGCCAACTTTAATGTTTTCAAATGCTTCTTTTAATTTAGGTAACAATTTGTCATATACTGATGATTGAACGAGCAATCTAGAACCGGCACTACATACCTCACCTTGGTTGAATAAAATACCTAATTGCACACCTTCAATCACTTGATCAATATTTGCATCGTCAAAGATAATATTGGCACTCTTACCACCAAGTTCTAATGTTGTAGGCACAATGCGTTCTGCACCTGCTTTTGCTACACCATAACCTACATCTGTAGAACCAGTGAATGACAATTTATCGACACCTTCATGATTGAAAATCGCGTCTCCTGATTCAGAACCTTTACCAGTTAATACATTAACAACACCTTTAGGTAATACGTCTTGGAAGATTTTAGCTAATTCAATTAATGTTAATGGCGTTGAAGATGATGGTTGAATCACAACAGTATTACCTGCTGCAAGTGCTGGACCTAACTTCCATGAAGCTAATAAAATTGGGAAGTTCCATGCCACAACGGCACCTACAACACCTACAGGTTCATGCACAACTAAACTCATCGTATTATGATCTATTTCATTCACTGAACCTTCGTCAGTTGTTAACACACTTGCAAAGTATTTAAATTGATTTGCTGCCATTGGTACATCAATCGTTGATGTTTCTCTATACGGTTTACCATTTTGTAATGATTCAATTGTCGCGAATCGTTCTGCATTCTCATGAATTTTACGACTAATTTCTAGTAAATAGTCTGCACGTTCTTCTTTTGAAATTTTACTCCAACTATCAAATGCGTTTGTAGCCGCTTCAACTGCTTTATCCACATCTTTTTTACTTGCTTTTGCGACTTCTGCTAAGTCTTCACCATTTGCAGGGTTAGTAACTTTTATTGTTTCTCCTGTTTCACTTTGTTGGAATTCATTGTTAATAAATAATCCGTAACGCTCATCGATATAATCTCTTACGTTAATATTTGCCATAGTATCCCTTCCTTTTTTAATTTGATTTGAAATACTTTCGGAAATGTAAACGTTTACTTTTTCTTATTAACATTGTAACGGCTTTAATTATGAAAATAAAACAAGATGCTCATTGTTTCAAAATTGAATCAAAAAAGACTTCTTACACTATAAAAATCATAGTTTAAGAAGCCATTATCTATTTTTTAATTAATCCATTCAACTACATCATCTTGTGTTTGACGAACTTTACCGTGAGGTGGTTCTCCTGCTCGATAACCAAAGGCTGCCATAACTGAAATGCCGAAGTTTTCAGTATCTAAAATACCTTCATCTGATAAGATTTGAGTCACTGTATCTACATCAAACCCTTCAATTGGACATGAATCTATACCTAATAAAGCTGCACTTGTCATCATATTACCCAAGGCAATATATGTTTGTTTACAAGCCCAGTCATATAATGTACGTTCGTTATCATTGATATGGAATTCTGTTTGGAAGTCATCATACTTTTGATACACTGCAGGGATTGTACTCTCTTCATATCCTTTAACATTTTTCACTAAATTTTGTACGTATGGTGATTGAGATGTCACATTTTTACGTGCAAAAATAAGCATGAAATGGCTAGCGGAATCTAATTGTTTTTGAGCACCCCAACTATGTGGTTTTAACTTATCTCGAAGCGTTTTACTTTGAACAACTACAAATTTCCAAGGTTCTAAACCTAATGAACTTGGAGATAATCTACCTGCTTCTAATATTGTTTCAAAATCTTCATTTGAAATCGTTTTAGATGCATCAAATTGTTTTGTTGCGTGTCTAAAATGAAATGCATCGATGATTGTTTGATTCATATCGTTCACTTATATTGCCTCCTATTTATTTCTTTATACTATAAATTATAGCTTACTTGACCTTTCCAAAAAAATATTTGAACTGAATCAACGTGTCTTAATTATTTATAAATTAAGAAAATGTAACATCTTAATCCTTAATTTATATTATTTAAAAGAAAAATTAATATTTCTCTTGATTTGTGAAAAGTTTCACAATATAATGTGGTTGTAAGTTACAGTATTACTTATTATTTTATATTATTAGTTATTTTTATTTTTCTTATATTTTAGAAATGGGGTAAACAATGATGACAAAAATTATGTTTTTCGGTACGAGAGAATACGAAAAGGATATGGCGTTAAACTGGGGTAAAAAAAATAATATTGAAGTCACTACGTCACCTGAGTTATTAAGTAAAGAAACGGTTGATCAACTTAAAGATTATGATGGCGTTACTACAATGCAATTCGGTAAACTTGAAGAAGAAGTTTATCCAAAACTAGAAGCATATGGTATTAAGCAAATTGCACAACGTACTGCTGGCTTTGATATGTACGATTTAGAATTGGCTAAAAAGCACGATATCATTATTTCAAACGTGCCTAGCTATTCACCTGAAACGATTGCAGAGTATACTGTATCTATCGCATTACAATTAGTACGTAAATTCCCTGCAATTGAAAAGCGCGTACAAGATCATAATTTCACTTGGGCGGCGCCTATTATGTCACGTCCAGTTAAAAATATGACTGTAGCCATTATTGGTACTGGTCGAATCGGTGCGGCAACGGCTAAAATTTATGCTGGTTTTGGAGCTAAAGTTGTGGGATATGATGCTTATCCAAATGAATCATTAGACTTCATTGAATATCAATCATCTGTTGAAGAAGCTATTAATGGTGCTGATATTATTTCATTACATGTACCAGCTAATAAAGAAAGTTATCACTTGTTCGACAAAGTAATGTTTTCTAAAGTCAAAGAAGGCGCAGTACTTGTAAATGCCGCTCGTGGTGCTGTGATCAACACACCTGATTTGATCGATGCTGTTAATCACGGCCCATTATACGGTGCAGCTATTGATACTTATGAATTTGAAGCGCCTTATTTCACATTTGATTGGACAAATAAAAAAATTGAAGATGACACATTATTAGAACTCATCGACAATGAAAATATTTTAGTTACGCCTCACATTGCATTCTTCTCTGATGAAGCTGTACAAAACCTTGTTGAAGGCGGTTTAAACGCATCACTATCTGTTATTAATACAGGCACTTGTGACACACGATTAAACTAAAATCACATATCAAAGACGCGTTGTAGTGATCCAAACCGATGATCAACACAACGCGTCTTTGATTATTTAAGATTAAGTACTACATTTTCAATTGTAGTTAATACCCCTTGGTCATCATTACTTGGCGCGACATCATAAGCTATATCAAACAACGTTTTATCCTGACTATTTTTCATCACATAACTATATTTAGCCAACTCTAACATATCCTTGTCATTATTCGCATCGCCAAATGCCATCAGTTCTGAGGGTTGCATTTCCCATACATCCAATAGTCTGGCCAATGCTTGCCCCTTTGTCATATTGGGCATAATGATATCGATACTATCATGTCCACTCGATACTAACTTAATTGTATTTGGAAAACGTGCTTTTAGTTCATCATCTAAATGCGGATGTGTTTGCCTATTAATATTTAACGCGATTTTTACAAATTCATCTTCAGGTAAATCTTCTAACTGCGTAATTTCATTTAATTGATGATAGTAGAATCGTGTATCTTCTTTAAATGCTTCTGGTGTATCCTCTAAAATATAAGCACTTTCTAATCCACAGATTACCATTTGATTAATCTGTCTATCTTTATGTAAATAATCAATCACATCTTGATAATCTTGATGATTAAAACTGCGATATTGATATAACGCATCGCCTTTATAAATAACAGCGCCATTTTCTGAGATAAAGAACATATCTCTTTTCCCAAATATCGACTTCAATTTAGCATATTGGTTTCCACTCGCAGCTATAAATTCAATGCCTTGTTCCTTCAACGCTTTAAATACACGTTCGAATCTTTCATGATCATATTGTTTATTTGAGTCTAAAAATGTCCCATCCATATCGACTGCAATTGCCTTAATCACGTGTAATCCCCCTCATCCAATCTTTACGTTCATTATAGACAACTATTCATTAGTGATGAAGAATCACGGTACAACCTGAAACTATATTCAAACTTTGAAATTTCTTTCACAGACAAAAAATAACAAAAAACTGAGACACCATTTGTTGATGTCCCAGTTTATACTAATTGGCTTAATTAATTTGTTTAGCTACAAATATTTTACGTTTCTCCCAAACGCCAGTATCTTTATTATAATCATCACAAGTAATTAATGTTAATTGATTTTTCTCACCTTTATGTTCGTTTAAAACTTTAACATCAGATGGATCGACATTACGAATACTAGTCATTTTATATTTTCGAGTCTCATTGCCTACTTTGAAGTAGACTTTACTTCCTTTTTTAGCAGCTTTTAAATTCGTAAACTGATAATGTGGGCGATCCGTAAATGTATGGCCTGCTATTGAAATGTTTTGATCTGTTAAAGATTCGTTACCTTCAGCAAAACTTACACCACGATTTAATTGTTCTGGTGTTGTAGGTCCAGGGTAAACAGGTTCTTCAATTTCTGCATCTGGCACTTTAATATAGCCTGCCATCTTTGATTTATCTTTAGGGATTTCAGGTGCTTTATCCTTAGATTGATTACTATCCTTACTTTCTTTTTTATCATAATTTTCGATTTTATCGTTATTATCCTTTTCATGTAGATAATTATCGATATGAGGTTTAGCAAATAAGTAAATTGCTACTAATATTAATACAACACCAACTATAGTCAGTAATCGATTGGTCCATTTCTTCATATATGTTACTCCTTTAGTTAAATACAATGAATATCATTTCAGATTTAGCTATTTCTATATTTTGATATCAGTATATCATTAAATATTCATATTACATAATCTTTGAATAAAGTATTGAATTCATTGAATGATGTAAAATCCATTAAAGATAATGATTAGGTTATCATTATGTATGTCTTGTTTTTAGTTATAAATTAGTATCTAATAATGAGTGAGGTGAAGCACATGATAAGACAAGCACAACAATCAGATTTAACTTCTATTCTAGACATCTATAATGATGCTATTATTAATACGACTGCAGTATATACGTATCAGCCAACTAATATTGAAGAAAGACAAGCATGGTTTAATCATAAACAACAAAATGGTGACCCTATTTTTGTATTTGAAAAAGATGATATCGTTCAGGGATTTGCGACATATGGTCAGTTTAGAGATTGGCCAGCTTATTTATATACCATCGAACATTCAATTTATGTCCATCCTAAATATAGGCATCATGGTATTGCGTCACAATTATTAATTAAACTGATTGAAGAAGCTAAAGATAATAACTTTCGTACATTGATAGCAGGTATAGATGCATCTAATACAGGCAGTATTAAATTGCATGAAAAATTTGGCTTCAGTCACTCTGGCACAATCAAATATGCTGGGTATAAATTTGACCAATGGCTCGATCTTACTTTTTATCAACTCGATTTATACAATATAAAAAGAGATTAAGTAGGAATTGACTTCCATGACTTAATCTCATTGATTACCTCTGTTTTCAATAACAAAACGAATATAGTAAAACATGAACACAATGATCATACTTAGCGATAATGATTTGAATAATAAATTCACCCAAGTTCCCTCTGTCGTCCACAAATACGTTATCGTTGTGTTAATGATGAATGCTATAAAAATTAATGTTAATCTTAGCATTGCATCAGCCCCTTTTAAATTATTTTAGTGATAGGGCTGAACTTTTGCAATGAATTTTTTTAATTTTTAGAAAAATAAATTTATTACTTTCCTGCTCATTAACTCTATTATATGAAAAAAGCACTCAAGAGCTTATACTCTTAAGTGCTTTTAATCATACACAATATTATTTATTTTTCACCATATCTTCGGCTTCACCAAAGATTTTACGTTTAATTTCTTCACCAGTTGGTGTACCTGCTAGACCACCTAAACCAGTTTCACGTAAGGATGCTGGTAAGTTTCTACCGATTTTATCCATAGCACTGATAACTTCATCAACAGGAATTCTACTTTCTACACCCGCTAATGCAAGGTCTGCTGAAATTAATGCATTGCCTGAACCAATTGCATTACGCATCACACATGGAATTTCAACTAAACCTGCAACTGGGTCACATACTAGACCTAATAAGTTACTAATTGCTAAAGCCATAGCGTGACCTGAAGCTTCCGGAGATCCACCGAAGATGGATACTGCTGCAGCTGCTGCCATTGCTGATGCTGAACCAACCTCAGCTTGGCAACCACCTGTTGCACCAGCCACACTTGCATTATTGGCTACGACTCTTCCGAATAATGCTGCTGTGAATAAGAAATCAATCATTTGATCTTCTGTAATGTCATGTGTTTTTTCTAATTTGAATAATACGCCTGGGATAGTACCTGAGGAACCAGCTGTTGGAGTGGCACAAATAATACCCATTGCTGCGTTAACTTCATTTGTAGCAACTGCACCTTTAACCGCTTCAATCATTTCATGTCCCGATAGCGCATGATTATTTTCATTATAGTCACGAAGTTTTGCTGCGTCATGTCCTGTATAGCCAGTTACACTTTCTACACCTTCGCCCGTAGTACCTTTAACAACAGCATCTCTCATAACATCTAAGTTTTGTTTCATGTTGGCACGTACTTCATCACGTGTAAGACCTTTAAGTTCCATTTCTTCTTGGATCATGATATCTGCAAATGCCATATCTTTTTCTACTGCATAATCTATTGTTTCTCTAATTGAATCAAACATCTTGAATCCCCCTTAATTAATATAGGAAACGTTAAAATCACTGTATTTTTCTCTAATTTTGTCTAATGCTGATTCTTTGATTGATTTATTTAATGGTAGAACCACTAAACTTTTATCATCATTAAATTGTGTTAATTCATCTTTATATTCAATTTCCATATCGTTTAAGTCATTAATCAAATGGTTGATTTGTGCTTTATCGGCTGGACCATCGACTTCTAAAATAGGTAAACCATGGTTCATTTCTACTTCCAGTCCATTCACATGGATACCTTTTAGTTTGATTGTTCCGCCACCAATTGAAATACCAATGACTTCGATATGACGTCCATTTGCATCATCAGCTTTAATGTAGGCACAGTTTGGATGTTGTCCAATACTTTCACCTTCATCTTCAATAATTTCAACAGCGATGCCTTCGTCTTTAGCGATGTCTAATGCTGATTTAATTCTGTTATCAAATGTACTGTAGCCCATTGCACCACCAACTACAGCGACGTCTGTTCCGTGTCCTTGATGTGTTTTAGCAAATGATTCATAATAACGAATTTCTAAACTTTTAGGCACATCACCTAAAACAGCTCTTGCTGAGTTACCGATTTTTACTGCTCCAGCTGTATGAGAACTTGACGGTCCCATCATTACTGGACCAATAATATCGAATGCACTTTGATAATCATAGCTTTTAGCCATCATTAAACACTCTCCTTAACTTGGTTCTTTCTGCTCGGTACATTTAAACTTAAGTTCATTAAGTTAAATTTCTTGATAATTGTACTCATGATGAATGCCAATATGATACTTACAATAGCAACAATGACAATTGTAATAATTGCTTTCATTGGTTCATTAAATCCGAATAAGACAATCGCGCCGGCAATTGGTGTGGCCATACCTTTTACGCCGATCACTACGCCCATAAATGTTACGATACAAGCATTTACCATTCCAATTAATGCATTCGTTCCATATAGTTGTACTGGATATTGAGCAATTAAATCAATTTGTGTTAATGGTTCGATACCTACTGCAAATGCTTTAGATTTACCACCAATGTGTAATCGACTAAATAAGACATAATTGACGAATGAACTTCCCATACATGTCATTGCACCGATTGCCATTGGTACTCCTGTTAAACCTAATAAGCTTGTTAATACCATTGAACTTAATGGTGTCATACCTGTTACTGGTATAACTAGTCCTAAGATGATTGCTAGTGCATAAGGGTTATTGTCGCCAACTGAAGTAACCGCACTACCAATTTGTTTAAGTGTCGCCATAACTCCTGGTGTAATCACGCTTGCTAAACCAAATGTAATTGCTGGAGCCAATAAAATAACAACAATTAAATCTAGTCCTTCTGGAACTTTTTTCTCTATTAATTTAATTCCAAAAGCTACAATATACGCTGCAATAAATGCTGGTAATAGTTTAAAATCATGTAGTACTAAACCAACGATAACTGCAAACACTGGAGATACGCCTAAGTTTAAACAAGTAAGTATCCCTACTGCTATACCACTTAAACTACCTGCTAAATCACCGATTTCTTGTAAAAATTTGATGTGGAATACGCCACCAATTGCATAACTTAAAAACGCTTGAGGTAAAAACGTTGCACAAGCAGCCCCCGATAAAGCTTGTAATCCTTGTTTACCGTAAGGTGCAAATTTTAAGAATAGCGTCATGATGATAAGTACTAGTACAAGTGTACCCACTCCTAAGATAATATTCATTTCCCCAAAACCTCACTTTTTTATTTTTAGGCCATAGTTATCGTACACCCTTAAGAAAGCGATTTCAATAATTAAAAAAATTTAAATAAGACTAAATTGTGAAATGTTTCACGAATTAATTGTATTATTCATATTTAAAATGCAAATATACATTTTATAAGTAATTTCCCTTGTTCGTTGCATTCTATATGAAAAATCTCTAAAATGTAAACTTACTCTTTTTAACTATATTCTCTCAAACATTTTGACGACCTATCTATTCTAACGCTTATACACTCATTTTGTAACAAATCGCTCACAATTTTTTAGGGTTTCTTACTATAAATTTGTGTAAGAAACCCATAAATATGAATGTTAATTATTTTAGTGTGTTTTTACATCTATCTACTTTAATGTTTTTGAGTTTATTCAATTACTGTAATCCCTTAACTATTTCAAGATTGTCATCATATGGAGGTCCTCTTCCCCTATTTATATCATATGTCATATTCGGATGCTCCTCTCTGGCAAATTAAGGATCCTTTTGTAGAAGTTTAAGGATAGTGGTTGTTGGAATGGTATTTAAAAATTTTAGATTTAAATTTAAAGATGTGAATGTTTATTAAATAGCTTGAGCAGAAAGAATAATTTTTTAATGTGGATAGAAAATTGTTACTGAGTTAAAAATTGAGTGGTGTAAAGCAATTATAATACTGAAGTTGTAAGTGATAAAAAGGAGTCTATTTAAGTTGATTGATACGATTTTCGAGGAATAATGTAGTTTTAAAATAAAACGAAGTATTTTTATATGTATATTAAACGATTTTAAATTAATTTTGTCAATATAAAATTTCAGATTTTTCTAATAATTAGACAACACGCTCCCTTAGTATAAAAAAATAGTAGATTGGAAGCCTTCTATTTGTTCCAATCTACCTCACATTTATTTAATAAGTTTAGCCGTAATATCTTTAGTATGTGTGTAAATGTCTTTATAAATATTATGATAATATTCGTATTGTTTATGCTTATCCATATTAGGTTTAAATATATTTTCTACTTTAATAAAATCATTAACGCAATCTTCAAATGATTGATACCAACCTAGACCGTATGCAGCAATGATAGCTGCACCCATGCTAGGCCCTTCTTCATGTTTTAGTTTCTTAACTGATGTATTAAAAACATCTGCTTGTAGTTGCAACCAAAAATCACTTTTCGCACCGCCCCCAATAGAAATGACGGTATTAATCTCATTGCCTGCTTGTCGAATCAGTTGTATAGAATCATATAATGAATACGTAATACCTTCAATCACTGCTCTAACGAAATCAGCTTTCGTATGTTGCCCACTTATCCCTATAAAACTACCTCGAATCGATGCATCTCCGTGAGGTGTACGCTCACCTGCTAAGTATGGTGCAAATAGTAAGCCGTTCGCGCCTATCGTAGATTGACTTGCCAACTGTATTAGTTGATCAAAACTTTCTTCTTCAAAAAAGGTATGTTTTAACCAATTTAAGCTATATCCAGCTGCTAAAGTTACACCCATCGCATAGTATGTTTCTGGTATCGCATGATTAAAGAAATGGAGGTTATCATCATATTCTGTCACACTTTGATGTTCGACATTTAATATCACACCTGATGTGCCAATACTACATAAAGTCTCTTTATCATGTATCACACCGGCTCCTATTGCTCCACAAGCATTATCACCACCACCTGCAAATGTGGCTACATCTTCATTTAAACCAAGCTCCTCAGCAATCGAAGGCAAAATGCTTCCTGTAAAAGCATGTGAAGCGACAAGTGACGGATAAATATCCCCCATTTCAAATGTATCTCCCAAATCTTTAGTCCATTGATTTGTCTTTGGACTCAATAATAATGTACTTGCTGCATCACTATATTCCATGTGTATGTTACCTGTAAGACGATAACGCAAATAATCTTTCGGTAACATAAAGTAATCTACATTTTTCCATATGTTAGGCTCATGTTGTTGTACCCAAAGCATTTTAGGTAAAGTAAATCCTTCTAAAACTGGATTTTCATTAACTCTATGGCCAAATTTGTCTATGATTTGTCGACATTGTTCAGAGTTTCTAGTGTCATTCCACAGAATTGCATTACGCAAGACATGTCCATCTTTATCAACAATGACTAAACCATGCATTTGTCCTGAAAATGATATACCTTTGACGTCATAATCTTTCATTTTAGACGATGACATTAATGCTATAATTGCTTTTTTAGTGGCTTGGAACCAAGCTTCAGGATCTTGCTCACTATATCCACTTTGCTCTTGGATTAATGATAATGATGCATTTTTAGATTCAATAACGTCCCCTTGTTGATTAACAGCTATTACTTTGATTGAACTTGTTCCTAAATCGATACCTAATACGACTTCTTTCAAATGGCACACTTCCTTTATCTATGATCATTTGTCCATTATGATATTCATCAACATATGTCGGTCTTATTACTACCTTATTTCATTACTCATCACTATCTTAATATACACCTTTCATACTGTCTATTTTATCCTTTTTATGATTATTTCTATATTTACAGGGTAGTGTTGTAAATATTAAATACTTAAAGGAATGAAACATGATGACCAATCAATATAAAGATAATCAATCACAATCTTATTCTCAATTACATCAAATTGCCCAAGGACTTTATGCGACACCAACAACTCAATTACCGTTTGATCCTCGTTTTGAATTCAAATCATTTATTTTAGAACGTGATGGTGAAAATATCATCATCTATCACTCTGGTCATTTAAAAGACGTACAACCAGACATAAAAAAATTGGGAGGCGCTGCTAAAGTTTTAATGAATCATGATCATGAATCTTTAGGTGGTCCTAATCAACTTGATATACCATATGTCATACACCAAGATGATGCTAAGGCCCTCACAAGTTCAATAACAATTCACGAATATTTTAATGAACGCCAAATGTTATATGACGATTTAGAAGTGATTCCTACACCAGGACACACCCCTGGCACGACGATTTTTCTATGGGATAACGGTGAGCATCGTTATTTATTTACTGGCGACTTCCTATGTTTTGAAGGTGACACATGGCGTACTGTTATATTAGGTTCCAGTGATAGAAAAAGATCGATTCAAAGTCTTGAATTGATCAAATCCTTAAACTTTGATGTACTCGTACCATGGGTTTCTATCAAAGAAGGTCCGGTCGCTTATTTTGTAGAAAATGATGATGAAATACAACAACAAATCCAAAATATTATTGACCGTGTTCGTAATGGAGAAAATAGTTAACATTAAAAAGACGTGAGGCCTTTGCCTCACGTCTTTTAATGATATTGCCTTATCTGTTACCAACGTCAGATCCGACATCTACTTTTTTGTTTTTCTTATCATACACAGCGCCTTGCACACTACCAAAGTTTGGATCGTTACGTTTTTCTTTCACTCCATATCCCAAACTCTTGAAGATCTCTAAATCTTTATCGTCTATTGCGTTTTCATAGTAAATCGTACCACCATCATTATAGAAACGTGGTTTATCTACTGCTTCTTGTAACGTACCGTCACCTCTTAAATAATCGACTATGACTTCATTTAACATCGTTGGAATCTTATTACCACCTGGTGTACCGATACCCATATAGAAGTCTGTACCAACGATGATAGATGGTGAAATAAATGAGCGTGGTGCTTTATGTTTGTCACCATAGTTTGGACTCGATGGTGATTTAGAGAAGTCGCCTAATGAGTTATTCATATAAAAGCCTTCTTTCATAAAGTCACCTGAACCAAAGTAACTTGATAACGTATTTGTTGTACTTGCAACTTTACCTTGTTTATCAATCACAACAAAGTGTGTTGTACTTGTGTTATCTGTTTGAATAGGGTTGAAATCACTACCACCTTCAGCTGCAGTACCTACATTGACTTTATTGAGTTCGCCAAGTAAGTATTCATCAGATAAATGTTCTTCACTACTTGGTTCTGTACCATTGACAATATCGCGGTTACTATACATAACATCACGTGATTCCAAGATACCTTTAATATAGCTATTTCGATCAG
This sequence comes from Staphylococcus sp. KUGN1, assembly GCF_045984185.1. Lineage (NCBI taxonomy): Bacteria > Bacillati > Bacillota > Bacilli > Caryophanales > Staphylococcaceae > Staphylococcus > Staphylococcus sp. KUGN1. The sequence goes on from NZ_JBJQIL010000002.1 coordinate 359,062, forward strand.
CAGTATCTTGATTTTCTTTTTCGTCAATTTTCAGACCTTGTAATGTTAATGTTCCACCTAGTGGATTTGATGCCGAATAAACTTTGTTACCTAAATAATCTGTACTTACAGGTTCTTTCTTTTCAGTCTTAAATGTCGTAAAGTCCTTTTCAGTTAGTTTATTATCTAATTGTTTAGATACGCTTTTACCTACATCTTTATAGAAATAATCAGGACCTTTATCGCGTATTTTTTTCAATGTATTAGCAAGTTTTTCTTGTTTCACTACATCGCCTTCACGCAATGTTTGTTTACCTTTAAAGAATGGAGAATTACGATCAATTTTAGAACCATATATTTTCAAGCTACGCTCTAACTCTGAATCGACTTCAAATCCATCTTCGGCAAGTGGAATAACGTAATCAAAAAGTTTCTTCTCATCCATCTTACCTTCTTTTTCATGCATATCATGCATCCCTCTTACAAAACCAGGGGTACCGATTTTATCACCTTGTTTAAAGTTATAAGAAGAATAGGTTTTATATTCGTATAAGTTTGGTACTTGGCCATCTTTACCATCGTAAGTTAGTGTTGCGCCACCACCACCCAATCCAGATGAGTGTGGCTCTGTCACTGCTAATGCATATGACACTGCAAATGCTGCGTCTGTAGCATTACCGCCATCTTCTATTACCTTTTCACCTATTTTAGTAGCAATTGCATTATTGGATGCAACCCCATAATTTTTAGTTCCTGGCTTTTTATGATTAGCTATTTTATTTTCATATAGCTTATCTTTATCTACCTTTTCATCTGAGGTGAAATAGTAAAAGACGAACGAAATAATAATGGTAATAATTAAAATGACAGTCAAGGTTGCTTTATTGTATATGTTCATTCCTAACTGGCCCCTTTTGAAAGATATTGCTGTTCTCCATTTTTCAGTTCTTGTTGTTCATAACTATCTAAACCTTCATTCGCTCTTGCAAATATGACGAGTAGGAAAATGATGACGACTATAATAATGACAGTAATGGGTAGCCAATGCTTTTTAATATTCAAATGTATAACCTCCATCGTCAGCTTTTTTAAGATTGATTGACTGATCTTTAATATTATTATGGAAACGTTTATGGTCCATCTTATTCATATCATCTTGTGAGATTTTACCGTCTTTAGATTGTATTGGTGTAAGATGGAACTTATGTTTTTTACCTTTCCAATCATCTTGAACAACCATACCTTTTTGGTTTTTGGATAGGAAATCGTCTGATGTTGTATTTCCTAGGCTATAAAAAATGGGTGTATTGTTATATTTTTCAACTTTTTGAATGACTGAATTGTGACCGATAATTACATCAGCACCTGCTTTTGATAACGCATGTGCATATTCTCTTTGACGGTCAGTAACATTTCTTTCATTAGGGATACCCCAGTCTACATTAACAACGACATAATCATTGTTCTCTTTTAACTTTTTGATTAACGGATAAAAAATATCTGGATCTAAACTAATAGACGTCGTATTTTTAAGTGGCTCTGCATAATTAGATTCAACATCTGTAAAGGATACATTCGCAATTTTCTTACCTTTAATATTTTGTTGAATTGTTTTACTGTTTATAGGATTTGAACCATTACCAGTTAAAAAGTTGTATCCCGCTTGTGATTCTACTTTCTCCATTAAGTCTCTAGCAGTAATGTTGTCGGTAGTTTGGTTAATTAAATTGACACTTTTAATATTCTGCTTCTTTAAGAACATGATATTTTCTAAATTCTTTTCAATTTCTTTCTTAGGATCATTTGAAAAGTCATTAACTAAAAGCGATGCTGTTGAGAAATCACTATTTTTTAACGGATCTTGTAAACCAGCAAAGACACTATTGAGATTATTTTGTCGAATATGTTTATTTAATGTAATATTGCCTAAATATGTCATTCGGATACTACTTGGATCTTTCGCATCACTCTTAACTGGTACTACTTTGACCGCGCGAATAGCGAAGACTATTAATACTAAAGCGATAAGTAGGACGATGGCTGTATACAATGTATTTCTACGCTTATGCCGTTTAGATTGTTTGAGCAACCATTCGCTTGGCGTTAATCGTTTTTTCTTTTTCATTGTTATTACGCGCTCCTTGTTCTTGATTAATTAATAAAACTGTATAAGAACAAGATGACATATGTAATACATGTTAATAACATTGTAGATGATAATGTTATTACAACACCTTGTTTTTGAATTGTGTTAGCGATGATACCAGGAATTACTACCCCAATACCGGAAACTTCGACCATTTCAAATGGGGTCAATGGATAAATCAAATCAAATATAAACTTCAATACCATACCTGTTAGAATCATGGCTGCGAACTTTCTTCTACCATATAAAATAACCCATTTACTAATACCGTTATTTACAATGAAGAATGTTAAACAACTAATTATAAGTACTGATAAAAGCATGATGGGTTGATCAAAAATTAAAGCTAAATAACCTGGTACAACCAGTCCTGCAGGGTTAATACCAAATTTCTCAGCAAAAATAAGACTGAGAACGACACCTACAAATAAGGAGAAATATAATTCTGAACCTATCATTTTATTCTATCCCTTCTATGAATTCCGCTATTCTTCCACCTGGGCCGTGGATATTACCTACACAAAAGACAAGTGCATTGTCAGATTCTTTCATAATAGCTTTTTCAATTTCTGTAAAATCTTGTCCTTCAAAGTTCAAATATCTCTTGTCTGGTAAACGATGCATTAAATCTGACACCATCTGAGTACTTTTTCCGGTACAAATCAACGTATCGTAATCAATATCTTCTAAGAAATTATCAACAAATAGTTGTGTTCTATCGATTCTGTCAGAACGACAATTTAAAATGACCACTTTTTTCGTATATGGATAATTGTATGATTCCACTTTATTTAAAATGGCCTTAGTGGATTGTGGTTCGTTGGCAGCAAATGCATTAACAAATACATTTTTAGTATTATTAGCATGGAAGTATTTAATCCTCACTGCTCCTGGATCTGCTGGCGCATTTAACATACCTTCTAAGGCTGTCTCACTATCAATGCCTACTGCTTGAGCAATGCCTAACACAATGGCTACATTATCTGGAAAGACTAAATAATCAAACTTTCTTAAGTAAGACTCTGGTATTTGCTCTTTGTCCACCACGATTAATTCAGTTTTACGCTTTTTAGCTTCTTTAGCGAAAAATTCTGTAAATTCATCTTTCATTACAACTAATTTACCTTTATATGGAATCGTTGCTGTAAATGATTGGGCAACATCTTGTAATGTTGGACCTAGCACATCCATGTGGTCTTCCATAACATTGACAATAACGCCAATATTCGCTTTAACTAAGTCCTTTTGGAAAGTAATTTGATAATCTGGATTAACAGCCATACATTCGTTAACAAGTGCATTCGCTTTTTGTTTAACAACTTTACGGATGATATCACGTTGCTCACCAATGTTGGCGCCTTGAGGTTTTCTAATCACTGGGTACTCTTTTTGGGTAAACCAGTACATCATTCTTGCGTCAGTTCCTGTTGTCTTCCCTATGACTCTATAGTGGTCTTCTCTAAGCACACTATATGCCATTCGAGTTATGGTTGATTTACCTCGAATACCATTAATGTTGATTCGTATAGGGATTTTCTTAAGTCGATTCGCATGGCGATTTTTCTCCTTAATGCCTAGCCATAGAATCAACACGACACATACTATTATGAGAATCACGCTATAATCCCTCTCTTTTCTATGTATATTGAATTGTGAATGGAACAATACATGTATAATTACATTTATATAAAATTTAGATAAATACAAATTATTCAAACGTTTCCATCACTATAAAGTCTATAAAAACCATTAATTAAAAGTCAATATGTTTTAAATATTAGCTTAAAATTCTTAGTCAAAAATGCTTAATCTACTACTTACTAGTAGTAGCCTATCATTTGGTTGTTGATTCAGTTTTAATTCTTTTAACCAAAGATTAAAAATTTGTAAAGGAATGTAAAGATGCGATTCCTGATTTAACAGATAAGCTTACATTATTAGTAATATCCATAGTTAGACGTATTTGTGCCAACGTCTAATTAAGTCATATATTTTTTACTAGGAATTTACACTATCTTAAAAATTAAATGTTACATTAAGAGTGTAGTTACTCAGACCTTAGGAGGAGAAGAATGGAAAAGTCAGTTAAATTCGCTATCGGTATTTATTTGGCGATTATCTTAATTGTGACAACTTTATACTTATCATTCATTCTAATTGGGAGTTTACAAGGGAAAGACATGACTAATTCTGTATTAGATACAGATCATACGAAGATCAACAATAAAACTCGTAATAGCGATGAAGCCGTCAATACTTCTCTAAAAAATGAAGAAGCTTCATCAAAATCTCATTCATATACAACAACAAATTATAAAAATATAGATACAAATGACAAGAGTAAGCATCAAAATGAACATATAGATAACAAAACAGCGAATTCAAATTATCAAACATATTGATAAATGAATGCGCTGTTATATTCCAAACAAACCCTAGCGAAAATAATTTAGCATAGGGTTATTTTTTTATGATGTTTTGAAGTTGCTTTAAGAAACGCTCGCGTTCTGGTAACGGAAAAATAGGATAAACATGAAACAGATTATAGCCTTGTATAAAGTCATGTGCAATGCCTTTTTCGTTGAGCATATGAGAGAGTTTGAGTGCATCTGGATACAATGTTTCTTTGGTACCAATCACAATCGTAATGTGACCTAGACCTTCTATATCCCCATTCATAGGTGAGATTCTATAATCCTCTAAAGGCGTATCGCCTGCCCATAATGTAGCTAAATATTTACTACCTTCTATACCTAACATAGGGTCTTCTTGCTCATACTTCTTGGCTTCTGGATTACTAAATGTAGCATCTAATACAGGTGATAAAAGTACAATATGTCCTGGTTGTGTTAATTGCTTTTCTTTTAACGATTGTGCAAATGATAAAGCAATTTGACCACCAGCAGAATCACCCATTATCACAATTTGTTTAGCATCATCAACTTTATTAAGTAAATGTTGGTATAAATGATGTAACAATATATCTGTTGTCACATAATCTCTATGTGGTACTTTCGGATAGATTGGCATTACAACTTTTGCATTTAACGATTCTGCAAGTAAATCGATAAATTCGAAGTGATACGGTAATGGATCATGAAACCAAGCACCACCGTGTATATATAATACCGTTTTTTGTTTACGGTCACTTTGATCATTAACAATATAAACTAGTGAGCCATAATAATCTTTTATCTTCACATGATGTTTAAATTCATACGATGTACCGCCATATTTACCTGCCGTCTCATCTTTAGTTCGTTCAAGTGCTTTTTTCGCACCTTCAACATTATCAAATGACTTTTTCATACCGTTCAATCGCATCATTTTCTCCTGTACAAAACTACGGTAACTTCTTTTTTCTTTTACTTTAGCAAAAAATATACTTCCTAATACAGTTGAGCTAATTACAGCAAGTGCTTTTTTAAACAATGACTTGCACCTCCTATATTCTTTACTTCTATCATATAACACTTTCTCGTGATTGGTCTTATAAACGCTCATCACATTGTATTATTTGATATTCATAAAGCCATTGCCTAAGACGTCTCTTACGTCATGGATAACTAAAAAGGCTTGGTCATCATAACGATTGACAATCTTTTTAACTGTAGCAATTTGTGTCTGAGATACTACAGCATATAATATATCGGTATTATCAAGTTGATACGCACCTTTACCATCTAATAATGTCGAACCTCTGCCAGTCGCTTGGTATATTTCCGAACTGATCTCTTTATTGTGATCAGAAATAACGGTTACCGCTTTTTTAGGATTGAAACCTTCAACGACAAATGCCATTGCTTTTTCAACAATAAACAACATCACAATCGTATACAACACATTAGTCACGGGTAATACGATTAAGAATGATAATACGACAAGTGCATCTAGAATAAACAACGCTTGAGACGTTTTTACTTCGGAATATTTACTAATAATACGGGCAATAACCGATGTACCACCTAGCGTACTTCTAGAAACAATGACTAGACCTGAACCTACGCCAATAAATACACCTGCAAATACCGCATTAATAAAGTTTTCATCGATCCCCAAACTTAAAGACTTTGTTAAATCCAAGAAAATAGAACTTGCAGTAATTGTAATGACTGTATAAATGGCTGTTGTTTTACTTAAATACTTCCAACCGATAACTATTAAAAAGGCATTGATAACGAAAGACGTTAGTGCCGGTGATAAACCAAGTGTATACTTCAGTACTAAAGACATACCGATAGCGCCACCTTCACCTAAGTTTCCAGGAATAACAAAACAGTTAACTCCAAGTGCAATTAACAATGTACCTAACAAACAAAAAATAGTATTTTTAATATGATAACTACGAGAATGTTTTTCCATTTGAGCCTCCTTATTACATAAAAAATATTTAAAACTAATGCCTTTACATGTTGATAGGTGATGAAAAGTTTACATGGTGTCATCAATCTATTTAAATCACGCCTGTCCTACTTGTATGAAACGTCCTCTTTTAACAAGTTAAATATTAATGATTAACGCCATATCATACTATAATCTAAAATTTTCACACGTTTTTTATCATAACATTTATCATATCTATGCCCCAACAACTCGGGTTAAATTGATATTGATTTTTCCATAAAAAACACCCCAAATTGAATCATCAATTTGAGGTGCCTTCATCATTTCTTATTTAATCATCTATTTGGTCATACATGATAGCTAATTGTTTTTCGAATGACTGCATATCAATAAATCTACCTTGTCTATGCATTTCTTTACCATTCATAAATATTAAATCAACAGGTACTGTAAAAATAGTTAACTCTCCTGCAATTTCGGGTACTTCATTTTGATTAATAGTCGCCAATGTCACTTTTGGATACGACGTATCTAATATATCTTTCAATTGTGGTAAAACAGCATGACAAACACCACATTGTTCCCTCATTACATGTACCACTACTAAGGGTTGTGTATTAATTATTGTTTTAAATTGGGATACATCACGAATTGACTCAACCATACCATACACCCTCTTGTCTTGAAATTGGTATATATCATAAGGTATGCAGTTCTATTTCGTCAATCAACTTCCACTCTAATTTAAAATATCTTGGAAAACTTGTGGCAATTTTGTTATCTTTTGCTTTTCTAAGTCATAAAAGCCACCCGTTTGATAGCCAATACAGTGAACGTTATCCTTAGTCGCGATTTCAAATTTGAAAATCCATTTCATTTTACTTGCTTTTATCATCCAACAACGCGCTCTTGGACGATCATGTATCGTCACAGGTACTTTATAATCCACTTCTGTTTTCATTAATATAGGCGAAATACCTCGTGTTATCATTTCAGAATAATTCATATATTGATTGATAAAAATAGTACGCAAGTCTTCAAACCATTTAATAAAGACGATATTGCTCACAATCCCCATTGCATCAATATCGTAGCCATTGACTTCTATTTCAGTATCTACTACTAATTTCCCTTCAGTCGTATGCATTACTGATAACTCCTTTATATCTATACTCAATTCTATTTTACGCCATATAATCAATATTTTCATCTTTTCAAAATATTTCTTTCTATAATTAATTGTGCATTTATAGGTAAGTGTTTTTATAATTTTTCTACTATATTTTTTTGATATTAAATTATCACTCGTCATTTTGTGGTATAATAATTGTGAAAAAATTCACAATATCATTGGAGGGATTTATATGAAAGCCTATAACTATGCAAAGCCTGGTGTGGCACAATTAATCGATAAGGAAAAACCTGTTATTACAGAAAGTACTGACGCCATTATTCGTATGGTCAAAACGACAATTTGCGGTACTGACTTACACATTATTAAAGGAGATACACCTGAAGTACCTGAAAATACAACACTAGGTCATGAAGGTATTGGTATTGTAGAATCAGTAGGATCTAATGTAAACAATTTTAAAGTTGGCGACAAAGTTATTGTCTCTGCCGTTTCTTCTTGTGGTAAATGCTACTATTGTAAAAAAGGAATTTATGCACATTGCGAAAACGATGGTGGATGGATTTTAGGTCATTTAATTGATGGTACACAAGCTGAATACGTTAAAGTACCATTTGCCGATAATTCTTTATATCATGCACCTCAATCATTACCTGATGAAGCACTTGTAATGCTTTCAGATATTTTACCTACTGGATATGAAATTGGTGTGTTAAAAGGAAAAGTAAAGCCTGGTAGTACAGTAGCCATTGTGGGTGCTGGACCAGTCGGATTAGCGACATTATTAACTGCTCAATTCTATTCACCTTCTAAAATTATTATGATTGACTTGGATGACAACCGTTTAGAAACTGCTAAATCATTAGGTGCTACACATACGATTAATTCAAGTAATGTTGAACAAGCGATTCAAGAAGTATACAAACTTAACCATCGTGGTGTAGATGTAGCAATCGAAGCTGTGGGTATTCCACAAACATTTGATTTATGTCAAAAACTTATTGGCGTAGATGGTACAATCGCTAATGTAGGTGTTCATGGTTTACCTGTTCAATTTGATATCGACAAATTATGGATTAAAAACATTAACGTTTCAACTGGATTAGTTTCTGGTAATACTACAGAAGAACTTTTAGAAGCACTTAAAAGTAAAATCATTCAACCAGAACAATTAGTGACACATTACAGTAAATTAAGCGATATTGAAAATGCATATGATTTATTTAGAAATGCTACAGATCATAAAGCGATTAAATTATTAATTGAAAATGATATCACAGAAGCTTAATTATTCTTATTATTTTAGATATTGAAAAATAAAGGGTCATATTATTGATTACACATTTAATCGATAATATGATCCTTTTAAATTAAAGTAAAATACTTTTTAATTTATTAAAAGAGATGATTTGCTATTATTTAAAGTAAATATATAAGTATACTAAAAACAAAGGAATTGTCGTAATAGAATTGTTTAACATATGTACCATCATGCTATCTTTAATATTTCGTCTTCTATCATAAGCGACATAAAGCACACATCCCATTAAGAAATATAATCCAAATGAGAATATATTTGTTGATAAATGTTGTGAGCTAAACACTACAGACGAAATGATTAAAGGTAACCAAAATCGGCTTTTCATAAATAAGGTTTCTTTAAAAATCCCTCGAAAAACGAGTTCTTCAAGGTAAGGGCCTATGAAACACAGACATAATATTGTTACTAATACAATAGAAAGATGAGGTAAATGACTTTTATCCATTAATGAATCGAGACTCTCATCAATCATTTTTTCATTTTTGGTTCCTGAATCACCAATAAAAATGAACATTAAAGCATTACTAGTTATGCTACAAATAATAGCTAGAATAAAGAAGGCAATATTTTTCAAGACATCTTTCATAGTCATTTTAAGATATTGGTTTTCATATGTACGAAATAAGTAATACGACCTTATTGCCCAGACAATAAATAACGCTAAACCAAGAATAAGCATACTTAAAGCGATAGTATACCAATCATTGAGTTTTAATGAAAAAGGCAGTGCAATAATAGACATGGCTGCAGGAATTTGTATCACGATTGTCAAAACAATGATAATGAATATATTCATCATTTTATTCCCATTATGTCTTACATTATCTTTCTTATTCATTTTGGAATCAATCATACTTTGAACCTCCAACAGTATTAAACATATTATGTGCTATACAATTTTATACTGCTAGTTATTAATATACATGTCAACCCTATTAAAAAAGTGCACATTTTAAAAATTTAAAATGTGCACTTATATATAGCTATTTAACTTTCATAATGCGTTGGCTTGGTTCAACACTGCTTGTCTTTTCAACTGTTAATGTTTGATCACCTAGATTAGTAATTACTAACGGTGTTACAACACTTGGTGCATGTTCTTTAAGATAAGCTAAGTTCACTTTCATTAACGGTTGTCCTTGCGTTACTTTATCATCTGCTTTAACTAAACTTTCGAAACCTTCTCCATCTAGTTTAACTGTATCAATACCGATATGAATCAATAATTCAATACCTGTATCTGATTCTAAACCAATGGCATGTTTTGTAGGGAAAATGGTTTTAACTGTACCATCGAATGGTGCTACAATTTCACCTTTTTCAGGAATAAATCCAACACCGTCGCCCATCATTTTTTCTGAAAATACTTTATCAGGTACGTCAGATAATGGAACAATTTGACCAACACCTGGTGCGTAAATTTCAGTTTCTTTAATATCTTCTACATGAACTGGTTCTTCAGAGTCTTCCTCTGTCACAGTCGTTTCACTTGGTTTAGTAATTTCACCATTCATGATTTTCGCCATATCATGTTTAATTTGGTCTGATTTTGGACCAAAAATCGCTTGCATGTTATTACCAACTTCAAGTACACCAGAAGCACCTAATGCTTTTAATCCTGGAACATCTACTTTAGCTTTATCATTTACTTCAACTCTTAAACGTGTAATACATGCGTCTAAGTGTTTGATATTATCTTTACCACCCATTGCATCTAAAACATCAAATGGTAATTTAGCGACACTTGAATCTCTGACCTCTTGCTCTTTATCTTCTCTACCTGGTGTTTTTAAGTTGAATTTACGGATTGCAAAGTCGAATAAGAAGTAATACACAACTGCGTATACGATACCAACTGGAATCACTAGTAATGCATGTGTTTTATCCCAGTTTAATAAACCGAATAATACATAGTCGATAAATCCACCTGAGAATGTCATACCAATTTTTACATCTAATAAATGCATGATTAAGAATGAAGATCCTGCTAATACGACGTGAATCGCATATAATAATGGTGCTACAAATAAGAATGAGAACTCAAGTGGTTCTGTAATCCCTGTTAAGAATGCTGTTAAACCTGCTGATAGCATTAAACCACCAACGATTTTTTTACGTTCTGGACGTGCATTTTTATAAATTGCAAATGCTGCAGCTGGTAAACCAAACATCATGAATGGATATTTACCAGTTGTAAATGTTCCTGCAGTAAATGGTACGCCATCTTTTAATTGCGCCATCCAAATACGTTGGTCACCACGTACGAGTTCTCCAGCATGATTTGTATAATGTCCAAATTCGAACCAGAATGGTGCATAGAAAATATGATGCAATCCAAATGGAATTAAAGAACGTTCTATAACCCCGAAAATAAATGTTGTTAATACTAAGTTCTTCGTTAGTAAGAAGTTAGATAAGTCATTTAATCCCGTTTGAATAGGTGGCCATATCCAACTTAATACAATACCTACAATAATTGCAGCTACTGATGTCGCAATTGGTACGAAACGTTTACCTGCGAAGAATCCTAAAAATGCTGGCAAAGTAATATTATAATACTTGTTGTAACACCATGCGGCTACAGCCCCCATGATAATACCGCCAAACACACCCGTTTGTAGGGTTGGAATACCTAATACAAGTGCATATTCAGGTTGTTTTGCTGCTTGGCTTAATTCTTTTGCGCCTTTTGCATAAGAGAAGATATCATCAATTGTAATATTTAAATATTTACCCATTGTCGCGTTCATAATTAAATATCCAACTAACGCTGCTAATGCTGCTACGCCATCTCCTCCTGCTAATCCAAGTGCTGTTCCGACTGCAAATAATAATGGTAAATTATCAAAGATAACTTGCCCTGCTGCTTCCATGATTGAAGAAATCATGACAAATACATGGTTTGTTAACCATGGTGCAATTTTGACTAACTGTTCATTATGCATTGCATTCCCAAATGCAAGTAAAATCCCAGCTGCCGGTAAAATTGCGACAGGTAGCATTAATGCTTTACCTATACGTTGCAATTGCCCAAAGAGCTTTTTAAACATGTAAAAACATTCCTCTCATATTGAAATCACTCGCATGCACATAAAAAATGGCATGAACAAACAAGACCATATTAAATGATCATCTGTTTGCTCATGCCTGCTTAACCAGTAACACGCAAATGTTATATTTAATTTAAATATAGTATACACATTTGTTTAAGCGTTTACAATAGTAATTTCAAAAAACTCAGCCAAACTATTTTGGCTGAGTTTAAGCACTTTGCTTCTATATTATAAGAAACGTTTAGTTGCTACTGAGATTGGTGGGATTTGATCTAAGTCTAAGTGTTTATCTTCAGTGATAGATCTGTATGCCCATTTACCATAACCAAGTGCTTCTGCGTTAACAATTTTACCTGGTAGTGGTGCAGCGTTAGGGTCAACATGTACGTCAACGATAGTTGGTACGTCTTGTGACATTGCTTCTTCAACAATATCATCTAAACGACTAACGTCTCTAACTGTGTAACCTTTACCGCCAGCAGCTTCAGCGAATTTAGCATGATCCATATCAGAGAAATCAATGGCATATTCTAATTCACCTGCAGCTTGTTGTTCATATTTAATGAATGCTAATTGTTTATTGTTTAATACGAAAATTGTTAATGGTAAATCGTATTGAACTGCAGTTGCAAAGTCTTGCATAACCATTTGGAATGCACCGTCACCAGCGATAGCTACAGCTTGACGATTTGGGTATGCAATTTTAGATGCCATAGCACCAGGAAGTGCACAACCCATTGTACCTAACCAACTTGAGATGATGAATTTATTATTAACACCTAAGTTTAAGTAACGTGTTGACCATACAGTTGATGTACCAACATCTGCAGATACAATTGCATCTTCTTTTAAGTTGTCATTGATTGCTTTCATTAAACGTTCTGGACGTAATGGTGAATTATTGTTATTTAAGTCTTGTTCCATCCATTTATCCCAAACCGCTTTACGGTCTAATGCTTTGTCTAAGAATGGACGTTTAGCAACATGTTTAATGTTTTCAGTTAATTGTTGTAACGCAATTTTACTGTCGCCTAAGATACCAACATTGATGTCGAAACGGTGACTGATATTTTCTTCTTTAGTATCAATTTGAATCGCTTTAATATTTTTCTTAGGTAAATATTTAACGAATGGGAAGTTAGTACCAATCATGATTAATAAGTCTGCATCTTGAATTGTTTGATAAGATGCTTTAGTACCGATTTGGCCTAAGTTACCTAAATTATATGGATGATCATCAGCAATAATTGTTTTTGCTGGTAATGTGTGAATAACTGGGATTTTAGCCATTTCTACGAATTCACGTAATTCATCTTTCGCATGTTGTGCACCAACACCGAAAAGTACAACTGGTTTTTTACTTTTATTGATTAATTTAGCAGCTTTTTTGATGTTTTTGAATTTAGGTGCAATTGCTTTTGGTTTAGTTGTGTTAACTGGTTTATCAGTTGTGTCTTTAATTGGTTGAGTTAAAAGATCGTTAGGGCAGATAACAACAGCTACACCTTTTTTCTCATAAGCAGTACGGATTGCTTCGTTAACAACCTCAAATACATTGTCGCCTTTTTGAATTTGGTGATTGTAAACCGCTACATCTTCACATAACTTAGATAAGTTAGTTTCTTGGAAAGCACCTGTACCTAAAAGACTATCGTTTGTTTGACCAGAAATAATCAATTGAGGAACGCTATCCATTTTAGCGTCGTACATACCGTTTAATAAGTGAACTAAACCAGGACCACCAATACTTAATGCAACCCCAATTTTACCTGTGATTTTTGTATAACTACCAGCAGCTAAACTTGCTACTTCTTCGTGACGTACGTGGTAGAATTTGAATTGATCTCTAACTGTACGTAGAGAGTCTACTACTGCGTCGATTGAATCTCCTGGGATTCCGTATAAGTGATCGATGTCCCATGCTTGTAATGCTTTAACTAATGCTTCATTTGCTTTGATTTTTGCCATTTTTTCAAATAGCCTCCCTTTCTATTTATATGAGTTTCTTCCCTTTAATAGAACAATAAAATAAGAATTGGTATTAAAATCGAACTGATTACTGCAGTTAATATCATACCAATCGAACTAAATGCGCCTGATTCTATATCTAATTCTAGTGCTTTTGCCGTACCGAAAGCATGAGAAGCGTTACCATAGGTTAAGCCTCTCGCGATAGATGACTGAAAGCCTCCCATACGCAATAGCATTGAACCTAGAATGCTGCCTATTAACCCTGTAGCTATTATAAAGAGCACTGTAATGGTGTCTGTACCACCAAGTTCATTGGATACTTCTATCCCTACGGCTGCCGTAATAGACCTTGGTAGCATCGTTACAATGGTTTCTTTTGAATAGCCAAAGATTTTCAACGTTACGTATACTAACATAAAATTAAGTACTACACCAGTTAACACGCTCGTGAAAATCACAAATAGATATTTCTTTATCTTATGTCTATTTTGATAGAGTGGATAAGCCAAACAAACGACGGTTGCGTTTAAAATATGATTTATCCATTCCCCACCTTTCATGTAACCTTTATAGCTAACGCCAAACATAAGCAGAATAGCTATAATGAGTATCGATGAAATTAATGCAGGGTTCAAAAAAGGATTGTTGTATCGATCTTGTAGTCTTCTAGCTATGATATATACCACAATCGTAAGCAGAATCATGATAGTAGCTTGCAATATATTTGTCATAACTTATCCGTTCCTTTTCCACCATCATCTCTTTTCACTAGCGTTTCAGCAATATAACCAGAAGATAAAGCCACTAAACATGTCCCTAAAATGATAATTAAAAAGAACAGTATGTAGTTTAGTGTAATATCTGATGCTACATTCATAACGCCAACTACAGACGGGATAAAGAAAAATACCATTGTTTTTAATAGGAAGTTTGCACCTTCGTCTACCCATGATACAGGGATAATTTTAAACTGTAACAATAGATAAAACATGAGTAGACCCACAATACTACCTGCTAAAGGAATGTGTAATAAGCGCTGCACTTCGGTACCGATGTATGAAATAAGTAATATAAGAATGATTTGTACAAAAAGTTGTAGTAAATCTCTCACCTTATGCATGCGATCTATCCCTTCTAAAAAATTTGTCCAAATTGTTACAACAATTTTTTAGTGATACATGTAATTATAGTCTCCCTTGTTCTATTATTAAAATACATTTTTCGAATATTAAACATTCCTCAAATCTATGGAAGCGCTATCTTGAGCAAAATACGAAAAAAGCCCCCAATTTGACGGGGAGCTCTACTTTATATTTATCATTCGTCTTACATTCATACTAAATAATTGATAATTCATTATTCACTTATACTAAGCGTTCTCTTAAATAATCAATCCATTTATTCGCTGCATAGCTTAAACGTTTCCCTTGCTTCCAAACAATACCTAACTCCCAGTCTACATGTGCATCTTCGATTTTTAGAACACGTACATTTTCATTCATGAGTTGTGTAATAGAATAAGGTAATATAGCGATACCAAGTTGATTACTGATTAAATTTTCGATGACGTTCCACTGTGAAATTTGAGACACCATATTAGGTATAAAACCAGCGTTTTTAGCAATTTC
The DNA here is from genome assembly GCF_045984185.1 of Staphylococcus sp. KUGN1. Classification (NCBI taxonomy): domain Bacteria; kingdom Bacillati; phylum Bacillota; class Bacilli; order Caryophanales; family Staphylococcaceae; genus Staphylococcus; species Staphylococcus sp. KUGN1. The sequence goes on from NZ_JBJQIL010000002.1 coordinate 374,636, forward strand.
TATAATTTTATCATTTAAATAGAAATCATCATTAAATAAAATGAAGTCCTCTTGAATTAACTCTTTCATTTTTACAGATTGGAACCGTGCTAAAGGATGCTCATGGTGGATAACTACACATAACGATTCTTTATTTAAGGAAATGGCTTCAAATCGTTGTTGATCAACAGGTAATGTTGTAATACCAAAATCCAATTCATCATTTAATAGTTGCTGTTCGATATATTTTCCGCCATTCTCCACAAAGTTGAAGGTTACATTGGGGAAATGTTGGTGGAAATCACCAATCATATTAATTAAGGATTGCATATTCATCACTGCTGAAAGCCCTATATCCATATGACCTGTTTCTAATCCATATAAACTATTGATTTCAGATGGCAAGTTTTCATAAAGTGCAATGATTTCTTTACATTTATTAAAGAAGATTTGGCCTGCATCTGTTAATATAAGTTGCCTCTTCTCCCTATCAAACAATGGTACTGCCATCTCACCTTCAATATCTTTGATTGCTTTACTAATAGTAGGTTGAGCTATGAATAAAGACTTCGATGCATTAGTCATACCGCCTTGCCTCACAACTTCAACAAAATATTTCATATGTTTAATATCCACGCAACTCACCCATTCAAAAATGTATTTCTTTTATTATACATTATCACTTTGTTTTATATGTATGAAACATCAGTATACGATTGATTGTAGTTTTGTATATTTTTATTTACACATTATGCATTGTCACTTTGCTAACTGTGTTATAATTTAGTCTGGCTCAAATTGATTATTCGAGGTGAGGTATTGAGCTTTTACGAATTTATGCAAAATTTTCTTGGTGATGACACACCATTAGGCGAATTGGTTGATTGGATTAATCAAGATAACAATTTTCCTAGACAAGTGAAGAGCCAAAGTGAAATATTGTCATATTTTCGAACTAATCCGTGTCCCGAAGACTTATCAATGACGATTGTTAAAAGAGCATTGTCAGTCTTCAACCAATTCACTAATGTATGATCTATGTTAATTGTTATTTAGCATTCATCTAACATAATGAATACATGGAGTCTATCATCTCGAAAACGTCTTAAATGACGTCGAACGCTGCTAATAAAGTTTCGTACTTTATTGACAGTTTTTTATTTTTTAACCTAATGTAAAATAATGCAAATTGCATGCAAATATAAATATTATTACAAATAACCTATTTTTATTTCAGTAGCGTTACAGTTACTTGTATAATTCGTTTCTAATGTTGTATTCTATCTTTTTTACATCTATTATGAATACGGTTACTAAATAAAAAAACGATTTTTGGGAGAAAAAAATGAAACTAAAACAATTACTATCTCGTGTCATAATCGCTACTGGAATCTTGTTAACTGGGACTATTGCTTATCAAACAGCTGAACAGACACACGTGTCAGAAGCAGCTTCATATAAAAATTATTACAATAAAGGTCAATGTACATGGTGGGCCTATCAACGACGTGCTCAATTAGGTAAACCTGTTTCTAATCGATGGGGAAATGCGAAAAATTGGTATTACAACGCAAGACGTTCTGGATATGCTACTGGTCATACACCTAGACGATATGCTGTTATGCAATCAACAGCAGGTTATTACGGACATGTTGCCGTAGTAGAAAGAATATATAATAACGGCAATATCAAAATATCAGAATACAATTATAATCGTCCATATGGATATGGGACGCGAATTATAAGTAAAGCATCTGCTCGTAATTATAACTACATTTATTAAAGACATTAAAAAGGACATTGTTACTGCAATTGTGATTGCAAACAATGTCCTTTTTTATACTTATTTATCTTGTCTTATTTGTTCTAAAATAGCTTTTGCCTTTGCTGAATTGGCTTTGTCTTCTTGTTTAAGCGCATCTGCTACTTGTGCAATTTCATCACCTTTTGCACCTACGATAATAGCTAATGATTTATACTGCAAACTCATATGACCTTGTTGTATCCCTTCTGATACAAGAGCTCTACATGCTGAGAAGTTTTGTGCTAAACCAACTGCTGCCACAACATGCCCTAATTCTTGTGCAGATTTAACATTCAATAAATCAAGTGATGCTTTAGCAATTGGTAATACTTTCGTACCTCCACCCACTATTGCAAGTGTCATTGGTACTTCAATTGTGCCGATAAGACGTTGACGTTCTTGATCATATGTCCAAGTCGCAATGCCTCTATATTGTCCGTCTCGACTTGCATATGCGTGTGCACTCGCCTCTGCGCCACGTGTATCATTACCAGTCGCTAAAACGACAGCATGAATACCGTTCATCACACCCTTATTATGTGTTGCTGCTCTGTGGATATCTACTTGTGCTAATACTGAAGCACGTTCCATTCTACGTGCGACCGCTTCACCATCACGTCCACCTTTATTAAGATCTTTGATGTCTATTTCTCCTTGTATCTTAACTACTGAGGCAGTTGCATGATTTGATAATATACTCATTAATACATCTTCATCTGGGAATTCATTTTTCAGATGTGCTGTAATGGCTTCTAAAATGGTATTTAACATATTAGCACCCATCGCATCTTTAGTATCGACATAAACTTTAAGCGATAACAATTGCTGATCTGGGAATGAATCTATTTCAATCTTTTGATAACCGCCACCTCTTGCTTTAATAGATGGATAAGCTTCATCAGCTATTTGATGGATTTGATCTTCTTTATCTTGAATCGCTTGTGATAGACTTTCCGTATCAGTCACGCCATCAAATACAATTTGTCCGATCATTAATCGTTGACTAGAAACTGTTTTAAATCCACCGGTATTGTTTACTAATTTAGCCCCATAACTTGCAGCAGCTACTACGGATGGTTCTTCTACCATCATTGGTACCACATAAGATTGATCATCAACTATAATTTCAGGTAATAATCCCACCGGTAAAGTACCTTGTCCAATTACATTTTCTATTAAACTATTTGCAACATCTTCATCTATCAGTGGATGATTTAAAAGAATGTCATGATTATCACTAGATAACCAACCATATGATTCTAATTGCTCTAATTTATCTTCTCGTGAAAGATGACGGAACCCTTTGTCTAATTTTTTCATTTATGTTTCTCCTTTATTTAACATTTTTTTGTTATCATCGTTATTCGCAATCAAACGTGTATGCTTTAATCTAAAATTTAAAATATTTCCATAAAAGCGTAATCGTCTTGTAGATGATACTACCTATATGTCTCCTCAATCTTATAAAACATTCTAAAATTTTTAAATTATAACAACATTGCTCGCTATGTTTTTTAAATTCAACTTGATTCAAAAAGCTATTTAAAGCAATTATTAAAACGCTTACATAACTGTTATACATTAAGAGTAAAATCTGTTATATTCATTGTATATCACTAAATGATTTTGGTATGATACTAATGCTACTTTTAAAACTGAAAGGATGTACGCCTTATGAACATAGGTATAGATAAAATTAACTTTTATGTACCCAAATTTTATGTAGACATGGCAAAGCTTGCAGAAGCACGCCAAGTTGACCCAAATAAATTTTTAATTGGTATTGGCCAAACTGAAATGGCTGTAAGTCCAGTCAATCAAGACATCGTATCAATGGGAGCAAATGCTGCTAAAGATATTATAACAGACGAAGATAAAAAGAAAATCGGTATGGTTATTGTTGCAACTGAATCTGCAATTGATTCTGCTAAAGCCGCAGCCGTTCAAGTGCATCGTTTACTAGGAATTCAACCTTTTGCACGTTGCTTTGAGATGAAAGAAGCATGTTATGCTGCAACACCTGCCATTCAATTAGCTAAAGATTACCTTGCTAATCGTCCAGAAGAAAAGGTATTAGTTATTGCAAGTGATACTGCACGTTACGGCTTACAATCTGGTGGAGAGCCTACACAAGGTGCTGGTGCCGTAGCAATGATGATTTCACACAATCCTAGCATCTTACAACTTAATGATGATGCTGTCGCTTACACAGAAGATGTATATGATTTCTGGAGACCAACAGGCCATGCTTATCCATTAGTTGATGGTGCATTATCTAAAGATGCCTATATACGCTCATTCCAACATAGTTGGAACGAATATGCTAAACGTGAAAATAAATCATTAGCTGATTTCGAATCATTATGTTTCCATGTGCCATTTACAAAAATGGGTAAAAAAGCATTAGAATCAATTATTGATGACGCTGATGAAACAACGCAAGAACGTCTAAGAGCAGGTTATGAAGATGCGGTTTATTACAATCGTTATGTAGGTAATATTTACACTGGTTCATTATATTTAAGTCTTATTTCATTATTAGAAAATCATGAACTATCAAGTGGACAAACAATCGGACTATTTAGTTACGGTTCAGGTTCTGTCGGCGAATTCTTTAGTGCTAATGTTGTTGATGGTTATCAAAATCACTTAGATATCGAAAGTCATCAATCTGCGTTAAAACAACGTCAAGAAGTGTCAGTTGAAGACTACGAAACATTCTTTAAACGTTTTGACGAATTAGAATTTGATGAACAACAAGATAAAGTTGAAAATGATCAATCCATCTTCTATTTAAAAGCAATTAATGACAATATTCGTGAATACCACGTTCCAAAATAAACTTTATCAGAAATTGCATTTCTCATATGAATATAAACAAGCCTAGATGTATCGGACCATCATCATTGATGTCCACATCTAGGCTTTTATTATGGCTTTGTTGTGTGTTTCGGTGTAAATAAATGCGTCATGTCTATATTTTCTATTTCTAATAATTTGATTTTATTAGGCAATGTCCCACCATACCCTGTCAAGCTACCATTTTTTCCAACTACCCGATGACATGGGATAATAATTGATATCGGATTACTACCTACCGCACCACCTACTGCTTGTGCTGACATCTTATCTTTATTCATTTTCTGAGCAATACATTGAGCTATTTCACCATAAGTCGTTAATTTACCGTATTCTATTTGGTTCAACTCTTCCCACACATATTGTTGAAATGTTGTTCCTGATGGTTGAATAGGAATAGTTTCTTGTGGACGTTCTTCTTTAAAATACGTATCTAGCCAGGATCTTGTTTGTTTAAATATTGGTAACGATGCTTTGTTTTCTCTTTCAGTTGGTTGTTGTTGATTACTAAATAATAATTGAGTTAAATATTGACCATCACTGACCAATTCTAATTGGCCAACTGGTGATTGATAAAAGCAATTATATTCCATTATGATCACTCCAAATTCGTCTATTTCTATTTCAAGTTGTTTGAAAATGACTACCATTATATAATCAATTGGGGGTGATGATTGTGAAAAAGCATCCTAATGATGTCGATTTACATTTCAATACAAATAACCAACTTAATAGCAAAGCCACAGAAGCACATGCGAATCAAATCACTAACTTTTATAAAGCAATTTATCAAGTTAATGATATCGTATTAGGACTTGTCTTTTTAGTTGGTAGTTTCTTATTTTTTAGCGATAAAACCGTAACAATTGGAACAGTTCTCTTTGTTATCGGTAGTATACAAATGACGATAAGACCTGTCATCTCTTTCGTCCATGATTTGAAACTCGCCAACTTTTATCATAAACAATATTTAAAAGACTTGAATCAAAATACTAACAATAAAGACTAAAGGCTCTGTCACCTTTAGTCTTTATTCATTCAATCGCTTGATATTCTGAATACTACTAATTATTGAAAATTGTATAACTTCATATTTTCTTGTTTCGCATATTCTAATGCTAAAATTTCTAAAATATTAATAAATGCCGGTTCATCTTTGACCTTGATATATTGAAATGTTAACCCGTATTCTTCTGCAGTTACACCTTTTAAATCTGATGTATCTTTTTTCTTACTTTTAGCAAGCTCTCGTCTAAATTTAGTTGTACCACTATCAGATTTAGAATTATATTGAGCTAATTTGCTATTTAAATCCTTTTGAATCGGCTTATACCCAGTTGAATAACCACCCGTTTGGCCGACAAAGACAGGTTTTTTATTATCAAATATCACATATACACCAAACTGATTCTCGACTTTTTCTCTATCTTCTTTCGTGAATGACAATGCCTCTTTCTTATCATATTTAAATAATTTCTTTAACTTCTTCTCATTGTCTTCTAATAACTGATTTAATTTCTTACTACCTTTCATGATTAAAATCCCCCAATAGTTTTTTATTTTTCTGCTTATTGACTATATATCACTATTTAAAAGTTTTAATCATTTTTCTAGTAAATTAATATTTCATCAATCATTTCTTAATATATTAAAAATCAGATATCGAACTTTTTTCATTTAAAAATTTTACTGTGGGTACTTTTAATTTGATCATCGCAATGACATTTAGAACTACATGAGCCGCATTGTCCAGACTTGGATTGTTTAAAATATTTGATTAATACATAAGCTGTATAGCCAAATATTGCTAAAAATATCAAAATATTAATAATTATTGACATCATGCCACTTCCTTAAACGATTAATCTAGCAATTTGATAAAATGCTAGTGCTAAAATATAAGCTGTTGCTAATGGGTAAATCATTGAAAATAAAGTCCATTTGATTGAATATGTTTCTTTACGAATCGTTGCTACTGTTGATAGGCATGGAATATATAATAATATAAAAATCATAAATGCATATGCTGATAAAGGTGTGAATTGTTGTTGTAAAACATGTACAAGACCACCTTCACTTGATGAATAAATGATTGCCATTGAACTAACAATGACTTCTTTAGCTAAAAATCCTGGAACGAGAGTTGCACCTGCTTGCCAAGTACCAAATCCTAATGGATGCAGTACAGTTGCTACAATTGAGCCAACGATGTGCAAGAAACTTTGGTCGATACTCACATTAAACCCACCCGGTCCTGCATAACTTAGAAGCCAAATTACGACCGATCCGCCAAATATAAAGGTACCTGCTTTTTTAACAAAGCCTTTTGCTTTTTCCCATGTACTTCTCCATAATGTTTTGATTGATGGAATTCGATACGTAGGTAACTCTATGATAAATAACGAATGCTTATTTTTAAGCACAGTCTTAGTTAAAATAGTACTTGCAATGAGTGCAATGACAATGCCCAAGACATATAGACTGAGCACCACTAAAGATTGGTGTTCTTTAAAGAAGACACCTACAAACAAAGCATAGACGGGTAATCTTGCTGAACACGACATAAATGGTGCAATTAATATTGTCGATAGTCTTTCTTTCTCATTCTCAATGCTACGTGCAGCCATAATACTAGGCACATTACATCCAAACCCAATGATCATCGGTATAAACGCTTTACCACTTAATCCAAAATGTTCCATTAACTTATCCATTAACACAGCGATTCTAGCCATATACCCTGAATCTTCAAGCAGTGAAATAAAGAAGAATAATACGATAATTTGTGGTACAAAGACAAGTACTGACCCCACACCTGCAATGATTCCATCTGTAATTAAATCTTGTAAAAATGGTACAACACCAATTTGATGCATGCCTGATTTAACCCAATCAGTTAAGGTGCCTCCAATAAAACCATCTAATTGATCAGATAATGGCGTTCCAATCCAAGTAAAAGTAATTTGAAATATCAACCACATAATCCCCAGAAAAATAGGCATTCCGATATATTTGTTGATTAATATTTTATCTAATTTTGATGAAAAGAATTGCTTTTCTTCATCTGGATATGTCACGACGTCTGTTAATATTTGTTCTATATAATGATTACGTTTTTGTTCTATATCATCACGGATGGATAAAGTGAGTTGTTGTGAAAGTTCTGATTTAATAGGTTCTAATTGTTGAATCAATGTCTGATTTAACGTTTGACAAATTTGTGCATTGTCTAACAAATATTGAATCGCGATAAAACGCATTTGCTGCGACGTATAATGAGTACTGTGTTTTAAACACGTACAAATCGCTTTGATAGCTTTTTCTACTTCTGTTCCATAGTTCAATTTGAAGTGTGGCACATGAGCTTGATCTAAATATTGTAACTCTTCAAGCATATGCGCTGTGCCCTTACCATTACGTGCAATCACGGGTAATACCGGCACTCTTAGGCGACGCATTAGTTTGTCATGATCAATCATAATACCTCGTTTAGCAGATACATCGATCATATTTAAACCAATCATCATTGGCACATTCAGTTCTAATAATTGAATGGTTAGCTGCAAGTTTCTCTTAAGTTGGCTCGCATCTATAATGTTAATCATTCCTGTATAATCATGTTGTAATAAATACTTTGTCACAACTGTTTCATCTTTAGAAATTGGAGATAAATCATATGTCCCAGGTAGATCAACGAGAGTTCCTAATTCTTGCTTTAATTGTCCAACTTTCTTTTCAACAGTGACACCGCTCCAGTTACCTACATATTCATAAGATCCTGTTAAATTATTAAAGAGAGATGTTTTGCCGACATTGGGATTACCTAAAATACAATAGCTTTGACTCATAAATTATTCCTCCAAAGCTATTTGACAAGCATCGCAGTGCCTAATGCTCACTTGTTGGCCGCTAATCTCAATTACACATGGCCCATTAAACATGCAACGCTGTTTCACTTTAATGTCAGATCCTACTCGAATACCAAATGCATTCAATCTATAAATCATGTCTTTATTATCGATATCAATTTGTTTAATTCTATATTTTTTATTTTTTAATGCTGATTTTATATTTGTCATTTCCCTCACACTCCGCAAATAATATTGATAATCATTATTAATTAAAGTAAGCGTATACTTTTATCCATTGATATTCAATATCATTTACCCCGATATTATTAACAATTTATGACAACTTATTTTTTTACTCTATTCTTATGAAACACAAAAACGTTGTTTAAGTCATAATGCAACTTAAACAACGTTTTTATAGCTTTTAATTACTATGTGATTTAGAACATTTCAGATACGACTTTTTGTTCTAAGAAGTTTAATAAGTAATCTGGACTACCTGTTTTGGCATCCGTACCTGACATTTTGAATCCACCAAATGGGTGATAACCAACAACTGCAGCTGTACAACCACGATTTAAATATAAGTTACCAACATCGTATTCATTAACGGCTTTAATCCAATGTTCCCGATTATTTGTAATCACTGCACCTGTTAGACCATATTCAGTATCATTAGCAACATCAATAGCTTCATCAAAGTCTTTAACTTTAACAAATCCAACTACTGGTCCGAAGATTTCTTCTTGCATGATACGATCTGAAGATTTTAACCCAGAGAAAATAGTAGGTTCAATGAAGTAGCCAGTAGAATCATCCGTGCCGCCACCTTGTTCTAATTTACCTTCTTCTTTACCAATTTCAATGTAATTTTTAATTTTATCAAATTGTTTTTGGTTAATCACTGGACCCATGAACGTGTTGCCAGTCGTATCACCTAGTGATAATGCTTTCGTTAATTTAATTGCTTTTTCTAAAACTTCATCATAAACATCTTTATGAACAATGGCTCTAGAACAAGCTGAACATTTTTGTCCTGAGAAACCAAATGCTGATGTAACAATGGCTTCTGCTGCTAAATCTGTATCTATATTTTCATCGACAACAATCGCATCTTTACCACCCATTTCAGCAATGACACGTTTTAAGAATGTTTGTCCTTCTTGAACTACTGCACTTCTTTCATAGATACGTGTACCTGTCGCTCTTGATCCAGTAAATGTAACAAAATGCGTATCTTTATGATCAACTAAGTAGTCACCAATTTCTTTTGGATCGCCCGGTACAAAGTTAACTACCCCTTTAGGTAAGCCTGCTTCTTCTAAGATTTCCATTAATTTGTATGCAGTTAATGGTGTATCTTCTGCTGGCTTTAATAATACTGTGTTCCCTGCTACTACTGGTGCTAATGTTGTACCAGCCATAATTGCGAATGGGAAGTTCCAAGGTGGAATCGTAACACCTGTACCAATCGATTTATAGAAGTATTTGTTATGCTCTCCTTCTCTATCTAATACCGGTTTACCATCAGCTAAATCCATCATTGAACGGGCATAGTATTCGATAAAATCAATACCTTCAGCTGCATCGCCTACTGCTTCATCCCATGGTTTCCCCGCTTCGTAAACCATTACTGCAGAAATCTCTTCTTTACGACGACGAATAATTGCAGCAACACGTAACATTAATTCAGCACGATCTTTATGAGACCATTTTTTCCATGTTTGGTATGCTTCGTTAGCAGATTGAAATGCTTTCTCTACATCTTCTTTTGTTGCTTTTGAGACTTTAGCAATGGTTTGAGATGTTTTGGCTGGATTGATAGATTCAAATTGATCTTTTTTGCTGATTTTTTTACCATCAATCACTAATGGAATATCTTGACCAAGTTCTCCTTCAACCTTTTTGAGCGTCTCTTTAAATTTATCTACATTCTCTTGAACCGTAAAATCAATACCTGGTTCATTCTTAAAATCTACTACCATTATTGCGTACCCCCTATGAAATATTAAAGTGAGTTCTTCAAACCCTTTGTTTTATGATATTGAGGTCTAGATAAATGCCTCTTGATGTTACTGACTTTCAGTGCAATTTTATCTTAACCTTTCTTACATTCTACTATGTACTGTTACACTTTTGCAATCGCTTTCATTTAAAAATCTTAATATTTCAAAAATTTAATATGCAAATGAATCAATCCATAAAACTTTTTGATTCTAGCAGTTAAGTTAGCGACTAAAATTCAATAAAAAATAAGTCCACAAGAAGCAAACGTATTGAACAATACATACCTCTTATGGACGACTATATGATTAATTATCAATTTGACGTATGACTTTACATGGATTTCCTACTGCTAAACTATTGGGAGGGATATCTTTCGTTACAACACTTCCTGCTCCGATTACACTACCTTCGCCGATTGTAACACCAGGTAATACTGCCACATTACCACCAAACCACGTATTACTTCCGACATCAATTGGTTCAGCTAATTCTAACCCTTTATTTCTATCATTATATTTCAATGGATGTGTCGCTGTATAAAAGCCACAATTGGGACCCACAAACACATTATCTCCAAATGTAATACCACCACCATCCATTAAATAACAATTCGTATTAAGAAATACATTTTTACCAAAGGACACATTCCACCCGTAATCAGTATCGAATGGAATTGCAATGTCTATATTTTCGGGATTGGTTTGGAACAATGCCTTTAATATTTCATTTCTTTTGTCTTCATGGCTTGGCTTTGTATGGTTATAGTCAAAGCATAAATCTTTAGCTTTTTTTCTATCATTGATTAATTCCGAATCGAAATTCGCATCATACCATTGATGTGCTAACATTTTTTCTTTTTCTGTCATTGATTACGTCATCCTATCATTTAATCTGTTTATCTATCTTTTATGTGGTCATAAAGTCTCCACCATTAACATGAATCACTTGTCCAGTGATATATGAGCTATCTGCAGGTGTTGCTAAAAATACATATGATGGTGCTAGTTCAGCCGGTTGACCACGACGCCCCATTGGTGTACCGCCACCTTGATTTTCAACTTTCTCTTCATCAAATGTTGCAGGAATCAATGGTGTGTAGATTGGCCCTGGTGCTACTGCATTCACACGAATATTTTTCTCCATTAAAGTCGTCGCTAATGAACGTGTAAATGACACAATAGCACCTTTAGTCGCAGAATAATCAATCAAGTGTCCTGACCCTCTATACGCTGTCACACTTGTGGTGTTAATAATTGAATCTCCGTCATTTAAATAAGGTACTGCTGCTTGAGATAAGAATATCATTCCAAAGATATTCGTCTGGAATGTCTCTTTAACTTGTTCCGGTGTAATCTCTTCAAAATGATCTCTAGGAAATTGCACGCCACCATTATTAACTAGAATATTAAGACCACCAAAGTCATCAACGACATCTTTCACAAGTTGCTGCGATTGTGTCTCGTCTTTTAAATCATGTGCATATGCTTTAGCTTTAACACCTAATTCTTCTAAACGACGAACTGTATCTTTAGCGTCTTGATGTTCATTATAGTATCCAATGGCTACATTAGCGCCTTCTTTAGCAAATAGTATCGCAACCGCACGTCCAATGCCTGAATCACCGCCAGTTATTAGCGCTACTTTATCTTTTAATTTTCCTGCTGCTTGATATGTGTTTAACTCAGCTATTGGCTTAGGTGTCATATCCGCTTCAATACCTGGTTGATTACTTTGCGTATAACCTTTAATTTGTTGATGAAATTCTAATAAATTCATAACTTTTCTCCTTTCCTAATCAATATTCAAGTTCCCTATAAATATTCTTTCAAAACTATTTAAACACTTTCACTAGGCATCTTTTTAAACATCCTACCGAAGTACGAGATGATATCAATACCATACCCCCATGTATTCGCGCGCTTTATTTCCTATAATATATAGTATCAATACAAAAAGGAGCCGATCATAATGAAACGGATATTAAAAACTGTTATTGCAGTCCTTGTCCTCTTAGGTGTCATCAAAACAGTACAAACACATGATGTCATTACCGAAGCTGACGAATACTATCAACAAATGAAAAGCGGACAACTTTTAGAGAATATTTCCAACTATGATATAAACCAAGTTAAAGATATTGATTTAAAACAATTCTCCCCATCAGATTTCTTCTAAATCATTACTTAATCACCGACTCGCTTGAATGACAATACCAGCGAATCCGCTGTTAATATAGATGATTAAAGTACAATTCTCATGTCATACACATGCTAGAATTGTACTTTTTTGCGTTTTATATCACCTATTTACTGACAAAATTGTAATTCATACAATTGACTTAAATACCTATAGGGGGTATATTAAATATGAATAGAAACGGAGGCTTTCGCATGGATAAAAACAAAAGAACAACTCTAGATATCACAGGCATGACATGCGCTGCGTGTTCCAATAGAATTGAAAAGAAATTAAACAAATTGGATAATGTTAAAGCTCAGGTTAACGTTACAACTGAGCAAGCCACTATTGAAGATTTAAAAGGACAATATCGTACTAATGACTATATTAATGAAATCCAATATTTGGGATACGATGTAGTTAAAGACAGTGTTGAATTAACTATTTCTGGTATGACATGTGCAGCATGTTCAAATCGTATTGAGAAAGTCCTTAATAAAATGGATGGTGTCGATCAAGCGACGGTTAACTTGACTACAGAACAAGCAACTGTGAAATATTATCGAGGTGTCGTTAATAGTGATGATTTTATTTCTAAAATACAGAATTTAGGTTATGACGCTGAAGTCAAAGAAGGACAACAACAATATTCAAATAAAGATAAACAATTGAAGAAACAGTTCTATAAATTAATCTTTTCTATCGTATTATCAGTACCGCTACTGATGACGATGTTGGTTCATTTATTCCATTTACCTTTGCCCTCCATGTTGATGAATCCCTGGTTCCAATTCACATTGGCTACACCAGTACAATTTATCATCGGTTGGCAATTTTATAAAGGTGCTTATAAAAATCTAAAAAATGGCTCTGCAAACATGGATGTATTAGTCGCTTTAGGTACAAGTGCAGCTTATTTTTATAGTATCTATGAAATGTTTAAATGGCTCAATCATTCAACGCATATGCCACACCTTTATTTTGAAACGAGTGCTGTATTAATTACACTTATTTTATTTGGTAAATATTTGGAAGCAAAAGCTAAGACACAAACGACCAATGCCCTAGGTGAATTATTAAGTTTACAAGCTAAGGAAGCGCGCATTGTTAAAGATGGTATTGAAAAGATGGTTCCCATTAAAGATGTTCAAGTTGGTGACCATATTGTTATTAAACCTGGTGAAAAAATCCCAGTTGATGGTGTTATTATAAAAGGGATGACGTCTATAGACGAATCTATGTTAACTGGCGAATCTCTCCCAGTAGATAAAAATATCAATGACAAAGTTATTGGGGCAACCATTAATCAAAATGGATCAATTATTATGGAAGCAACACAAGTGGGTAATGATACAGCACTAGCTAATATCATTAAGGTCGTCGAACAAGCCCAAGGTTCTAAAGCGCCTATACAACGCTTAGCTGACCAAATATCTGGTTATTTTGTGCCAACCGTTGTCGGTATAGCACTACTGACGTTTATCATATGGATCACTGTGGTCCATACCGGACAATTTGAACCTGCACTTATGGCAGCTATTTCAGTCCTTGTTATCGCTTGTCCATGTTCATTAGGCTTAGCTACACCTACATCTATCATGGTGGGAACAGGACGCGCTGCTGAAAAAGGCATTTTATTTAAGGGTGGTCAGTACGTTGAACAAGCGCAACACATTGATACCATCGTACTAGATAAAACGGGTACCATTACTTATGGTAAGCCTGTAGTTACTGATTTTGATGGTGACACACATACGCTACAATTACTTGCTAGTGCAGAGTATGCTTCTGAACATCCATTGGCTAAAGCCATTGTAGACTATGCTGAAGGAAAAAATCTTGAATTAGTGGATACTGATGAATTTAACGCTATGCCAGGCCACGGTATTTCCGCAACGATTGACCATTCAACAATTTTAGTTGGTAATCGTCAATTAATGACAAAACATCACATCAATTTGAATTCCCATATAGACGAAAAAATGACCCACTGGGAACGCAATGGTAAAACTGTCATGCTGATTGCCATTGATGGTATATATCAAGGTATGATTGCGGTAGCAGACACTATTAAAGACAATGCTATAGAATCAATACAAAAACTACACAAACTGAATATAGATGTCGTGATGTTGACTGGTGACAATAACAATACCGCCCGAGCAATAGCACAACAAGTCGGTATTGATCATGTCATTGCCAATGTTCTTCCAGACGAAAAGTCTGACAACATCACACGTCTACAAAATGAAGGTCGACAAGTAGCTATGGTTGGTGATGGTGTTAACGATGCACCTGCTCTGGTTACTGCAGATATCGGTATTGCCATGGGTACAGGTACCGAAGTTGCGATTGAAGCAGCCGATATTACAATATTAGGTGGTGATTTATCATTACTACCTCAAACATTAAATATTAGCCAACTAACAATGCGCAACATCCGTCAAAATCTCATTTGGGCATTTGGATATAACATCGCAGGTATCCCTATTGCTGCTTTAGGTTTACTTGCACCATGGATTGCAGGAGCTGCGATGGCATTAAGTTCTGTTAGCGTTGTAACCAATGCATTAAGATTGAAACGAATCATTAAATAAGACAACCCAATTAAGTTATGTCAATTACTTTTAAGTCATACAACTTAGTTATAAAATGAAGATAAGTCATTAAATAAAATGAGGTGAATTAAAATGGGACAAGAAATTATTAATGTAGAAGGTATGAGTTGTGATCATTGTAAAAATGCTGTTGAATCTGCTTTAGCTAAAATGAATGGTGTTTCAGCTGCAGAAGTTGATTTAGAAAAAGGACAAGTACGTGTTGATTATAATGAAGAAAAAGTTCAACTTTCTGACATGAAAGATGCTATTGAAGATCAAGGCTACGATGTTAAATAAAGATTAAAACGGGAGCGACCTTAATTGGTATCGCTCCCGTTTTTTTAATTTACCCGCAAATGAGTGGTGCCTGTTTGAATAACTTCCATCGTTGCATCTAACGCATCAACGATTAAGTTTTTCACTGCTGCTTCTGTATAAAACGCAATATGTGGTGTTATGATGATATCTTCTCTATCAATTAATTGTTGAAGTAATGTATCATCCATATTTTTATCTCGTTGATCACTAGGGAATAAACCACGTTCAAATTCATACGTGTCTAGAGCAGCACCTTTAATTTGCCCACTATCTAAACATGATAGTAACGCATGTGTATCAACTAAAGATCCTCGTGCACAATTGACAAACACTGAACCTTTTTTAAAATGATTAAATGTATATCGGTCAAATAAGTGATGATTATATTTAGTAGCCGGTACATGTAAAGTAACAATATCTGCCCCTTCAATGGCTTCTTGAAAAGTGGTTTGGTATGAGACTATATCTTTAATATGCTCATTAGGAAAAGGATCATATGCTACTACCTCAGAACCATAACCATTAGCAAAAATTTTAGCTACAATACTTCCAATTCTTCCGGTACCTATAACTGCTACTTTCAAATCACTGATTGATTGTGATAATATTGACGGCTCCCATCTAAAATCGTGTGATTTCATTTTAGTTTGAATAGCATTAAAATGTCTGACAACATTAATAGCTTGTGTCACTGCGAATTCTGCAATTGAACTTGGTGAATACGAAGGTACATTAGAGACGATAATGTCATATTTTGATGCTAACTCTAAGTCGTAGGTATCAAATCCCGCACTTCTTTGTGCTATTTGTTTGATACCGAATGATTTTAATTTAGCAAACACCGCTTCTGAAATGGGTAGTTGTTGTGATAACGATAAGCCATCAAATCCTTGAACATCATCGACATTATCTTCTGTTAACGGTGACTGAGTTAACTCATATTCCACGTTATTTTCCTTTGCCCATGATTCAATATATACAATATCCTCGTCACGCACACTCATTATTTTAATTTTTGTCATAATAACGTCATCCCCTATGCACTATTTTTCATATAAATTTGCTAAAGTTGCTAATCGTTCTGCTGCTGTTTCAAGTTGTTCTTCCGATAGTGCTAAAGATAGCCTTACATAGTTTCTACCATTTTCACCGAACGGGGTACCAGGTGCCACTAAAATGGAATATTCTTTTAATAAGAACTGTTCAAATGATTCACTCTCATATCCAGGTGGCGTCTTTAACCAACAATAAATACCACCTTTTGAGTGTACAAATGGCAATCCTGCTTCGCTTAATTTATGTTCAAACATATCTCTTCTTCGTTTGAATATGTCATTTTGTTGTTCTAAAAATTCGTCATAATGATTTAACGCATAGGTTGCTGCGTCTTGTAAGGCACCAAACATACCTGCATTCGTATGTGTTTGGTACTTTTTCAAGGCCTGAATCATGTCACGGTTTCCTACTGCAAAGCCTACTCTAAATCCTGACATATTATATCCCTTTGATAAGGAGAAAATTTCGACTGCTACATCTTTGCCATTTTCACAAGATAAAATACTTGGATTTTTAGCATCAAAACCGAATGCACTATAAGCAAAATCATGAATAATTTTAGTATTGGTATCTTTAAATCTTTGAATTGCTTCATCAAACACTGATTTAGTAGCAGTAGAGCCTGTTGGATTATTTGGATATGTTAAATAGATGAGCTTTGTATTATTTAATATATTTTTATCTATTTTATCCCAATCTGGCAGATAATGCGGTGGTTCTAAATTTAATGGGACAGGTTGCGCATCTGCAAGCATGACACCCGCTAAATAATCTGTATACCCTGGATCTGGTAATAATACGTTTTCCCCAGGATTAACGAGACAAGTTGGCAGTGCAACAAGTCCATTTTTCGTACCATATAGAATACAAACTTCCTCTTCCGCATCTAATTCAACATCATAATGTCTTTGGTAAAAATCAATGATGGCTTGCTTAAATGATGCTTTACCATGAAAGGCACCATATTTTTGGTTCTCAGGTACGTTCAATCTTTTAGCAAAATGATTAATGATACCCTGTGGTGTTTCACCATCCGGAATACCAACAGCCATATTAATTAATGGAAGAGGCCCATATTCGATTTTTCGTCCCATGGTTTTGCCAAAATAACTTTCAGGAATTGCCGCCAATCTCTCAGACATTTTCACGTCTCATGCCTCCTTCATCTCCTATTTTCTACGCTATGTTTAGATATTATCATTCTATCAAGCAGATTAACATTGTCAATATTAGCAATATTCTGATTTTTTATTACTAGTAAATTTCTTTTCTAATATAAATAGAGAGCGGGAAGTCGAAATGATATGAATGTCATATGATTTCTATCCCACTCTCTACGCTAATAAATTATATATGATTGTTAATATCTTTAATGATTTCATCAACGGTGATTTTGGCACTTGTTAAAACAATAGGTACACCGGCACCTGGATGTGTACTCGCACCAGCAAAGTATAAATCTTTATAATCTCTAGATACGTTCGGAGGTCTATAATAATTACTTTGTGCTAGCGTGGGCATTAAACCAAACGCTGTTCCAAATTTAGCATTATACTGTTGTTCAAAATCTTTAGGTGTAAAAATCGTTTCGGAAATAACATGATCTTGAACATGTTCAAGTGCAGTTATAGTAGCTAATTTACGATAAATATGTTCTTTAACACTTTTTATAAACTGTGGATTTTCCCATTCTAGAGGGCCTGTTTTAAGCTCTGGTGTTGGCATTAAAACATATAATCCTGTCTGTCCCTCAGGCGCTAACGTGGCATCTCCTACTTTAGGTACATATAAATACAGAGATGGATCTTCGGAAATATCCCCATTAAATATTTCATCTATATTTTGTCTGAAATGATTTGAAAATATGACATTATGCAACAATACATCTTCTGTAATATCTTTATCAATGCCTATATACATCATAAAAGCTGAACATGAATAATCTAATTGGTCTATTTTTTGAGGAGGATATTTTTTAACGGGTGCATGTTGTGGCATTAATTGTTGCGCAGCATATGGAAAGTCTGCCGTACAAAGTACCTTATCAAATCGTTTAACTAGGCCATTCACTCTTACGCCGTCTGCTTGCTTATACTTAGGATCAATAATAATTTCTTCTATATTAGCATTACATTGTATATCCACACCTAGCTTAAGGTTTAGTTGTTCTAAACCTTTCACCATGCCATACATACCACCTTTAATAAAATGAACACCAAACATCATTTCAATCATAGGAATAATCGAATATAGTGAAGGACCTTGTTTAGGATCTATACCAATATATAGCATTTGAAATGCTAACAATTTTTGAACTTTTTCATTTTTGACATATTGCTCAATCAAGTTATCCGCATGATTTAATGTTTTTAATTTATATCCTTGAATCAGTGATGTTAAATTATAAAAATCAGACGGTTTCCTATATGTTCGTTCTAAAAAATATTTTCTAGCAATTTCATACCTTCCATATACATCTGCTAAAAATTTCATAAATCCATGCGTAGTACCAGGTTCAATTTGTTCTAAAGTGTCATGTAACTCAGCTAAATCGGTAGGTACTCTCACTTTATCTTCTTTATCAAAATAGACATCATAAATATAAGGTAATTGTTCCATATCTATGTAATCTTCAAAACGTTCACCACACGCTTCAAACACAGCTTTATAAACTTCAGGCACCATGACTATTGTAGGTCCCATATCAAAGGTAAAACCGTCTTTCTTAAATTGGTTCATACGTCCACCAATTTGGTCGTTCTTTTCATATAATGTTACTTGATGACCGTGTGCAGCAAGCCTAGCTGCAGAAGCTAAGCCCGTTACACCCGCACCTATTACAGCAATATTCAATTGACATTCCACCTATTTATTATATTTATCTTTAACTTGTCTGTAGATGTGTAACTTATCCAACCTTGAGACATATACTCTTCGATGTAATGGATAACCATATTCACGAACTTCATCTATAATACCTTTGTATATACGTGCCGCTAATTCGATAATTGATCTAGCTTCAGGCTTAAAAACATGTAAATGATCTAATGCAAATTGATAATCCTTTTCTGCAATTTGAGCATAATGTTCCCATAAATTAATATAATTATCAGTTGGCTGATGTTGATAAACGTCTTCAATATTTACATCATATTGATTTAACATCTCTTGACTAAAATAAATACGACCCTTTTCAAAATCTTCCCCTACATCTCGTAAGATATTAGTTAATTGCAATGCCTCTCCTAATTCACGTGCTACTTCATATGTTTCATCACTCGGTTGTTCAGTCAGAATAGGTGATAGTACCTCTCCAACTGTCCCAGCTACACCATAGCAATATCTCATTAATTCCTCGTCTTTAACGAACATTTCAAAATGTTCATCTTCAAATACAGATTCTATTAAATTATAGAAAGATTGATACTCCATTTTGTAATTTTGAGATGTATCGTAAAAAGCTAACATAATACGTTGATTACTCTTGAATTGATCCGGTGAATCAACTTGTTGTGACTGAATCAGTTGAATATCTTCTTTAATAGCTTGTAATTTTTGAGGATTTTGTTCTTCATCAATACTATCATCTATAATTCTACAAACCGCGTATACTGCCCAGACAGCACGCCTCTCACTTTCTGGTAATAAGTCAAACGCAT
The DNA here is from genome assembly GCF_045984185.1 of Staphylococcus sp. KUGN1. Taxonomy (NCBI): domain Bacteria; kingdom Bacillati; phylum Bacillota; class Bacilli; order Caryophanales; family Staphylococcaceae; genus Staphylococcus; species Staphylococcus sp. KUGN1. The sequence goes on from NZ_JBJQIL010000002.1 coordinate 394,947, forward strand.
AAGAAAAACTTTTAGAATATTTTTTCATTATTTGATGACAATATTTATAACTCTCATTAACCGTTGTCATTGATTGACCTCCTGTTACACTTAACCTTTTATACGTTACTATCATTTCTAGTCGTAGAAAATGATATTTATGGAATGAATATATAGAAATTTCTTTCATATTTAGCCTATATCTATATCTATCAAATTCAATGTTTCGTCATCAATTCAATTGATAAAAAAACGGAATGCTGTGCCATATATAGTTTTTCTTAAATTCCCGTATTTAATGGTAATCAAACACCTTACACTAAATATAAAAATATTCTAATCTTTCATTTTTACGCATAAAAAAAGAGGATGACATAGTCATCCTCTCAATCATTTATAACTCGAAGGGCTTTCCAGTTATAAATTAAATCCTACCACCAACCGTGGCTTTGACGGAAAGCAATTGCATTGCTTAATGAACCGTAACGGCTATTAGCATAGTTAATCATACCTTTAGTTTGGCTAGCTACTGAACCAGTTCCCCATGATTCCATAGTTTGTCCTAAACCTCTGTAACCAGCTGGGTTTACTGCGTTAGGGTTACCGCCTGATTCTGGCATAACGATAGCGTTCCATGCTTCTTCAGTACCACCATTAGCTAAGAATTGCGCTTTAGTTGAACCACCAGTTGAAGCACTTGAAGTTGATGGAGCTGAGTATGAAGTTGTTTTAGTGCTATAGTTGTGGCTTGAACCATTGTTTGATGTAGTTGGAGCTGAAACAGCTTCTACATTAGTGTTGCTTGATTGTTGGTTAGAGCTTACTGATTGAGTACCAGCTTCTTGATTGTAAGAAGTTGTGTAGTCAGCTGATTGAACAGCAGTGTTTGATGTTTGAGCTGAAGTAGAACCAGCTTCTTGGTAGTTCCAAGAGAAGTTAGTACCATCTGAAGTGAAGTTATATTCGAATCCACCACTTACAAAGTGAATGTCATAAGCGCCTTCTTGAACTGGTGCAGCGTTTAATTGTTCTGGGTGGTTATGAGCTAAGTCTACTAAGTGTGCTTGATCTACGTTAGTAGTTTCTGAAGCGTGTGCTTCGTGTCCTGATACTGCGTAACCTGCTGCGCCTAATGTTAATGCTAAAGTTGATGCGATAAATGTCTTCTTCATAATTGAAAAATCCTCCAAAAAGTTTTTGTTTTTTTATATGTTTTAATGTATTTAATTTCGTTGTGCAATATTGAAAATGTTTTTGTTTAACTTTCGACGGTATACACTATACCATAAAAAATCGCTTTGTATATTACACGTTCCTTACAAAACATTACAAACAAAATCAAGTTTTGTAACTTTGAAATATTACTGAAGTCCTTGTAATATAAGTTTTTACGTAATTTAGTTTAATTTTTCATCATAAAGCCTTATATTACATGAGATTTCTTTAAGTTTTTCTCAACTTTTACATTATTCGTAATATTACAGATTGCAATGTAGTTACATAATTGTAATAGTTCTAAAAATTTTAAAAAGATCTAACTTCCCAAAAAAAGATGGATATATTCAAATTTTTGACATTAATTTGATATATCCACCTAATATTTTCACTATTTAAAATGTGATCATGAAGTTAATAATCTTTAACACCCCATAATACGTTTTCACACTGTCTAATAATATATTTTAAAACTTCAATCCTTGCCGTCTTTTTATGATCAGCTGGAACTATAAGCCAAGGCGCATGTATTGTATCTGTTTTCTCTATCATATCGTGACTTGCTTCTAAGTATAAATCCCATTTTTCACGATTGCGCCAATCTTCATCTGTGATTTTCCATTGCTTATTTACATCTTGTTCTCTATCTTTAAATCGTTTCAGTTGCTCGTCTTTATCTAAACATAAGAAGAATTTTAATAATATTGCCCCTTCATCTGTCCACATTTTTTCAAAATGATTAATTTCCTCATAAGCACGTTGCCACTCATCTTTATTGGCAAATCCTTCTACTCTTTCTACTAATACTCTGCCGTACCAACTACGATCAAATATTTCAATATGTCCGCTCTTTGGCATTTCTTTCGCAAAGCGCCAAAGATAGTGATGCGCCAGTTCAACGTCTGTAGGCGCACTTATACCATTCACTTCATATCCCGTCGGATCTAATTTCTCACGAATACGTTTGATATTACCACCTTTACCTGCTGCATCCATGCCTTCAAATGTTAAGATAAGCGGAATTTTTCTTTCATATAATGCAAATTGAATTTCTCTCATACGTTTTTGTAATGGTTCTATCAATTCTTTATATTCTTTTTTAGATACTTCATCCAATGTGACATCAAATTTAGTCGTTGAAAAATCTTTAGTAAACGCACCGTCTTTATTATCTTTTGATTGATTTGCTTTTTGAATCGCTTGTTCTAATCTTTCTATAATATGTTTATACATCTTTTCAAATGCAACTTCTCGTTGTGTATAGTCAATAACTTCCCATTGTTTATCCGAATGCGTAAACTTTCTCATTTCTTTCAAATAGATATCTTTAGGTATGATTTGTTCATACTCTTGTACTTTCCAACTCATTAATGGATTATCTTTCGTTTGTTGAATATGCTCCTGTCGTTTTTCTTCACTAACTTCAATATAAAATTTAATTAGCTCATAATGATCATTCTGAAGCATCTCTTCAAAATGTTTGATTTGATTCACGAGTTTATTATCGTTTTTGTAATAATCTTGCTTAATATTATTTTGTTTATAATCTAAAAAGTGAGAATACCAGCTTCTAAAATAGATATTGATATTTCCTTTTTGAGGCAGTGTATTCCAATATTTTTGTAAAAATTGATATCTTAAGTCTTCAACATCTGGTGTTTTTGTTGATATAAACTGTGTGTATTTAGCATCAAACGTAAGTAATAGTTCATTGGATAAACGCGTCTTTCCTGAGGCAGGTACACCTTCAAACACAATCATGACTGGGATACCTAAGTCATGTGTTTGTCGTGTTAAACTTGCTGCTTTTAATTTTAATTGTTCTATCTTTTTATTCATTTTACCCATCCTTTATAGATAGCGATTTTAATAAAGTATAGCATAATAAAATATAAACGCCTCACTTATCAAAGTAAGACGTCTATATTCTATCTAGCTTTACGCTAAAAATTTAAAAATGTCGTTCGTATATATTTTGAATACCTTTCTTAGAAGAATATCTAAAATCCATGCAACGAAGAAAGGCACAATGAAGAATGCGATGATAATCAATAATAAACTCAACCAAGCTGAGTCAATACCCATAAATTTAAATGCATTAATCGGTCCAACCATTCCTATAAAACCAAATCCTGCAGATTCTTTTGTACCTGCGATACCGACAATGCCGGATGCGATTCCTGAAACTGCAGCTGTAATCAATATAGGTAACATGATAACAGGATAGCGTACCATATTAGGCATCATCATTTTGACTCCACCAAAGAAGATAGAAATCGGCACACCTGCTCTATTAACTTGGCTCGTACCAATTAACAATACCGCTTCTGTAGCTGCTATACCGATTGAAGCCGAACCTGCTGCAATACCTGAAATGCCAATTGCAATCGCTATGGCAACAGTAGAAAGTGGCGATATAATAATAAAACTAAATACCATCGAAATCAGCATACTCATTAAAACAGGTTGTAACTCTGTAAAACTATTAATCATATTACCAATACCAGTAGTAATCATATGTACATATGGAAGTATCAACACACCTATAGTTGCTGAAATACCACCTACAATTGTTGGATATACGATTAACGCCATACTCCCTACACGATGCTCTATTAATAAAATCAATAACACCGCAATAGATGCAGTAATCATTGTATTAATTAAATCCCCAATTCCAGCTATAACCCATGTGCCATTTTTAAATTGTGCAGCACCACTACCAACATACGAAGCACTTGCAACAACTGCCATCGCTAAAGGTGTCAGATTAAATTTCAATGCTATCAAAGCACCAACAAGTGCCGGCACCGTAAATTGAATTGCTTGAACAACACCTAGTAATGTTTTAAAAATGGGATGAAACTGCATTAAATACTTAAATATCTCCCCTAATATCGCATTGGGTACTAATCCTGCGACAATACCAACTGCTACACCAGATAGCACTCTAAAAATAAATTCTTTCGGTCCAATTTTACTCAATGTTGTCATTTCTAGCGCCTCCAATATCTAAATACGATAAATCAAACATAAATAAATAGCCTTAATTGAACTAACTATACACATGATGAAATCTAAGGTGTGTTGGTAATTCGTTGATGCAATCATATGTTGTGTAAAGTTGGGCCAATTAAGACTATGGAGAATAGTATATCACATTATTAGAATTTTCAGATAAATATATTTGTAAAGTCATTAATTTTACAAATTTTCTTTTAACACGACTGCTATTTAAAAAGCACCGCCAACAAAGCTTTCTTGTTGGCGATGCAAATGGATCTATTCATCTGGAATCTCTGCTTTTCTAGATTCTTTTTTATATCTTAAATACATCAGTCCTAAGATTCCCATCCAGAAGGGTGCAATGATTACTGCAAGTCTCGTACTCGGATTAATCAGTAATACCACAAAGATAAATATAAAGAATAGTACAATAGCATATGCCATCCATTTGCCACCTGGCATTTTATATTGACTCGCTTTATGAAGTTCTGGATTATGTTTTAAATATCCTAAATAAGCAATCATGATGATTGACCAAATCACTATATTTAAAACTGTTGATACTGTTGTAATATATACAAACACTTGCGTTGCATCTTTAAAGATGGCATTCAGTATCACAGAAATACTTAATAATGCACATGTCACTAATATCGCGTAATATGGTACGCCATTGCGATTTGTTTTACCAAGAATAGGCGGTGCTTGTTTACGTTGAGATAAACCAAACATCGTTCTACTATTGGCAAACACACCGCTGTTACAAGCGGATGCCGCAGCAGTTAACACTACAAAGTTGATTAAACCTGCTGCAAATGGAATGCCGATTAAACCAAACAATTTCACATAAGGACTATCTGAAGGATTTAAATGATTCCAAGGCACTGCTGCCATGATGACTGCAAGTGATCCAATGTAAAATATCAAAATGCGATATGGTACATTATTAATCGCTTGAGGTATCGTTTTATGAGGATTTTTAGTTTCTCCTGCTGTAATACCAATTAGTTCAATTCCTATAAATGAAAAAATGGCCATTTGGAAGGACATGAAAAATCCTGAAGCACCATGCGGGAATATACCACCATGGCTCCATATTTGAGATACGCTAGCAGTACCATAAGGTGTCTTCATTGCAAAGACAATCATAATAATACCCACAATAATTAAAGCTAATATTGTTAATACCTTTATAATCGCAAACCAAAATTCTAATTCTCCAAATAACTTTGCACTAAATAAATTGAGCGTCATTAGTACTAACAATGTAAATAAAGCTGTTAACCAATTAGGCATTGCTGGATACCAATATTCTATGTATTTAGCAACTGCTGTAATTTCTGCCATTCCTGAAATAATCCATGTTAACCAATAAGTCCAACCAACTACAAAGCCTGCTAATGGTCCTATATGTTTATGTGCAATATCAGCAAATGATTTGAAGCCAAGGTTAGATAACAACATTTCCCCCATTGCTCTCATAAACATAAATAATACAAAACCTACTATAATATAAGTCAACAATATCGATGGCCCTGCCAGATGAATTGATTCACCTGCACCTAAAAACAATCCGGTACCAATCGCACCACCGATAGCAATCAATTGTATGTGTCGATTGCTTAATTCACGTTGCAGTTTATCTGCCATATCCGTCTCCCCGTTCTGTTTCTTTAACAGTTTCTCCCCTAAAAAGATTACAAACTTTGTTTGAAAGTAAATTCACTTTCTATAAAACTATATTTACCCATAATTTAAATTTACAATCACTATTAAATTAGTTCATAAACACTATTTTTGACATATAAGACATTTAGCAAGATAATTTGAATTAAGATAAACAACACTTGTTAGGTAGGTGCAAACATATTGACTGACAAAATCGATCCCCGTATCACACGAACAAAACAACTACTTGTAGATGCATTTCAAAAAGTATCAAAAGAAAAGAAGTTAAGCCAATTAACAGTCAAGAATATTACTGATGAAGCAACTGTTAATAGAGCTACGTTCTATGCACATTTCACAGATAAATACGATATACTCGATTATTCTTTAGATGTCACTATTCTTAAAGACTTGAATGACACGCTTAACATTTCAAATATCATAGATGAAGTGGTCTTAAAAAATATATTCATCACAATGACTCAATATATGGAACAAGTACAAGCATCTTGTGAAATGAACCAAGATGTATTTTGTGAACAAGCGCATAAGAGAATTAATAACGAATTAGAAGATATCTTTTCTATCATGTTAGAAAATAGTTATTCAGATATTGATAGAGACATATTGGTTAGTAGCGCTAGTTTTCTAGCGGCAGGCATGAGTGGTCTGTGTAATCATTGGCTATCTACAAGCCGTGATACAGCTGAAAACTTTATAGACAAAAATCTTCCATTCTTAATTCATCACATCGCACACTTATAAAGATTCCACCATTTTACATAATATTTTTATCTAAAACAAATGATGCCCCTATGTACATTAATAAAATAATGATGCATAGGGTCATATTTTTTAATTTATACAACAAACTGATCAATATGTTGCATAGACAACATATAAATTGAGCATGTATATTGCTATATCGTGTATGTGCGCGTATATTATATTTATACAACAAGTGTTGCTTAAAAAATATTTGTTGTAAATATCGATTGGAGGTTTCATTTATGCAAATTTTAGACAGAATTAACGAATTAGCAAATAAAGAAAAAGTACAAACATTGAGTGTAGCAGAAAAACAAGAACAACAAGCACTCAGACAAGATTATTTAAAAATGATACGAGGACAAGTACTTCATACATTTTCTACTATGAAAGTTGTTGATCCACTTGGCCAAGATGTTACACCAGATAAAGTTTATGATTTGAGAAAAGAATATGGAAATATTTAAGTTAATCTTACGTCCAAATTAAAAGGCACTCAGCATCCAAACACGAGAACTGAGTGCCTTATTGTATTTAACAAACTAAAAAATTAAATTTATGTCCATCTGTATCAGTAAACATAGCACCATAATAGCCTTGTTTAACTGTCGGTTGTTCTAAAATACGACCGCCTGACGCTTCAACTTGCTTAACAAGTTGATCAACTTCTGCATTCGTCTTTACACCTAGAGAAATAATCGTTTCATTAACATTAGCATGAACTTTATCCTGAGTGACCGCTTCAAAATGTTTATTTTCAATTAAGATGACAATGGTCGATCCAATTTTAATGACTACCATTTTATCAAGCATGTCAGGGTTATGTTTAATTTCAAATCCTAAAGATTGGTAAAACTGCTCACTTCTTTTTAAATCTTTAACATGTAAATTGAACCACATCGACTGAATCATAACCATTTCTCCTTATTAACATAATCAATTACTAAAATTGTACTTCTTCAATCCATTGGGCTAATGATAGTTTATCTGGATTAATTTGATTCATTAAATCAAAATCGACAACATAACCTTTTTCTTCTAGCCAACTTCTTTCTGCTGTACCACTAACAAATTCACCTTTAATTTCAGTTGGCATACCTGTGACAGTTGCAAATGTTTTAACAACTTCATTAAGTGTTAACTCATCTGAAGCAATCTCAATCGCTTGATGATTATATTGAGCAGGGTCTTTAAATAAATTTGCAGCAATTCTAGCAATATCAATTGAAGAAATCATCGCAAATTTAACATCTGGACTAATAAATTCTGGTATTACAATTTGTTGATTTTCTTTTTTAGCTATTCTAAGGAAGTCATCCATAAAGAATGAAGGTTTGATAATTGCAAAATTCAATGATGACGCTTTTAGTGTATTTTCAATATCTGCTAAGGCTTCAAAGTGTGGTCCCTTTCTATCTCTATTCACACCACCAGCTGTACTATAAACCACGAATTCAATGTTTTGTTTTTCGGCAAGTTGAATAATCATTTTACCTTGTCTTAATTCTTCAGCAATATCATCTTTAACTATAGGTTGAACACTGTATACTCCATATTGTCCTTGCATTGCTTGTTCTAAACTTTGTTGATCGCTTAAGTCACCTTCTACAATTTCAAGTTTGTCACTGTCAATTGACGTTAACTTTTCATTATTCTTATTACGTGTTAGCGCACGTACATGCCATCCGTCTGATAACAGTTGCTTAACTACGGCATTACCTTGTTTACCTGTAGAACCAATTACTAAAATACTTTTCATTAATATTCTCTCCTTCATTACTGTTGTAAAAACCAATAATCTTCCTTTTCGCCTTTTAAATACGTATATTCTTTTGGTGATTTACCCGTATGCCAGATATTTTCATTCATTATATCTCGAACGTCTCAAACTAAATGTATAAATTGTTGCAAATGATTTCCGAATAATTTATTTGGCGCTTTCATTTGTAATACATGTGACACATCATTGATTGAAATATTCAATTCGTCTGCTATATTTTTTAAACTTAACGTTGTTTCGTCAAAATGCTCTTGTAGTTCTTTAGCTGTGATTTGTCTTTGCTCTTTATTTAATGACACTTATATCACTCATCCTTCTTATTTAAACATCTATATCACTTTATTTGTCTTTTTATATGATAGGCTTTATAATAAACGGATAGTTATCCGTTTGTCAACAAACTTATTTTAAGAAGGTGATGTATTTGCGACGAGACGCCCTCGAGAACCGGCAGCGCATAGAGAATAAAGCGATTGAACTCTTTAACCAACTTGGTGTTCAACAAGTGAGTATGAATCGCATCGCAAAAGAGTTAAATATTGGAATGGGAACTTTGTATCGTCATTTTAAGGATAAGAGCGCATTGTGTACGACGATTATCGAACATGACTTTACTGACATTATCAACCAAATGTACGAAGTGAAAGAAAAACATCACGATTCTAAAGCAGTCATGGCAAAGTCACTTGATATCTTTTTAAATTTCAAAACAATCAACAGTGATTTACTTCATTGTATTGAAGATACAACAGATAAAAATGACTTTTACCATAGTGATATTTATTTACAGTTATTTAAGTTTTATAGTGAAATTCTTGGCAATAATAAAAGTACAACATGGACAACTTTCAAAGTAGATATGTTATTGAAATCATTATCTACTAAATCTTTCGAATTACAAAAAGACGAACGCGGACTATCAAATGAAACAATCAGAGATTATATAATCAAACTATATTTTGATAAAGAGGAGTAATATCATGACTAAAATTACATTAATTACAGGTGGCAATAAAGGCTTAGGTTTCGAAACAGCTAAAGCATTGATCAATGAAGGTCATAAAGTCTACATTGGTTCTAGAAATGAATCACGTGGTCAAGTTGCAGCAAAAGAAATTGGTGCACAAAGTGTTCAATTAGATGTTACTGATGAGACATCTGTACAAAATGCTTTCGACTTTATTAAAGATCAAGAGGGTCGCTTAGATGTACTTGTTAACAATGCTGGTATCTCAGGACAATTTGCCAAACCTGCAGATATTACTGTTGATGATATAGATAAAGTCTATCAAACCAACGTATACGGCATTGTTAGAATGATGAACACATTCATTCCTTTACTAGAACAATCAGAACAACCTGTCGTTGTTAATGTAACAAGTGGTTTAGGTTCATTTGGTATGGTAACCAATCCTGAATCAGAAGAATTCCATGTTAATTCATTAGCTTATTGTTCTTCTAAATCAGCTGTCACTATGCTAACAGTTCAATACGCTAAAGGTTTACCTCAAATGCAAATTAATGCTGCAGATTCAGGTTCTACAAATACAGACTTAGTTGGTGATTTTAGCAATAATGCTAAACCAGCAACTGAAGGCATTAAACCTATTGTAGAATTAGCCACAATTGATGCAAATGGACCAACTGGTACATTTATTAATGGCGACGGCAAAATGCCTTGGTAATTTCAAATCATTAATCAGTAGTATTCCCACTATATAAATAGAAACGCACGATTATGGAGAATTTAAAATGAAAAGTATTACTTTCGAAGAACATTATGTGATAGACGACATTCAAAAAGAAACAATGAGTCAAGCTTCTGCTGACCCAAATGGTGTACCCATGAAAGTCATGTTAGAAGGACTAGAGAAAAAATCAGGTTTTACTGACGCTGATGAGATTTCTCATCATGATAAACGTATTAAATTCATGGATGAACAAAATGTACAAATGCAAGTATTATCATATGGTAATGGTGCACCTTCTAATCTTGAAGGTCAAAAAGCCATCGATTTATGTAAAAAAGCTAATGATCAATTAGCTGAGTATATCAAACAATATCCAGACCGTTTTGTAGGATTTGCGACATTACCGATTAATGAACCTGAAGCAGCTGTGGAAGAATTCAAGCGTTGTGTCAATGAGTTAGGCTTTAAAGGTGCACTCATTATGGGTCGTACAAAAGATGGTTTCTTAGATCAAGATCAATTTGACGGTATTTTTGCAACTGCTGAAGAATTAAATGTACCTATTTATTTACATCCCGCACCCGTAAATAGTGATGTATACCAAGCTTACTATAAAGGAAATTATCCAGAAATCACTGCTGCTACATTCGCTTGTTTCGGTTATGGTTGGCACATTGATGTTGGTATTCATGCGATCCATCTAGTTCTATCAGGTATCTTTGACCGTTACCCTAATCTAAATATGATTATCGGACACTGGGGTGAATTCATTCCATTCTTCTTAGAACGTATGGATGAAACTTTATTTGCTGATCATTTAAAACACCCTGTTAGTTATTACTTTAAAAATAATTTCTATATGACGCCAAGTGGTATGTTGACTAAACCACAATTTGATTTAGTTAAAAAGGAAATGGGGATTGACCGAATTTTATATGCGGCAGACTACCCTTATATCGAACCAGAACGTTTAGGCGTATTTTTAGATGAACTTGGTTTAACTGATGAAGAAAAAGAGAAAGTAAGTTATAGAAATGGCGCTAAATTACTTGGCTTAGAATAATATGACTGATAAATCATGCTTTAACTCAATGGAGGTATTTCATATGAATACAATAGAATTAAAAGGTGCTAAATTACGCTACCATCAAATTGGACAAGGTCCGGTATTAATATTCATCCCAGGTGCCAATGGAACTGGCGACATCTTTATGCCATTAGCACAACAATTAAAAGATCACTTCACTGTAGTTGCAGTAGATCGTCGTGACTATGGTGAAAGTGAGTTAACAGAACCACTACCAGAATCAGCAGCAAATCCAGACGACAATTATCGTGTAAAACGCGACGCAAAAGATATTGCAGAATTAGCACAATCACTTAGCGATGAACCCGTCTATGTTTTAGGCTCAAGTTCTGGTTCAATCGTTGCTATGCATGTACTTAAAGAACATCCAGAAGTAGTTAAACAAATTGCTTTCCACGAACCACCAATCAATACATTCTTACCAGATAGTAAATACTGGAAAGATAAAAATGATGAAATTGTAAACCAAATCCTTACAGAAGGATTAGAAAAAGGTATGAAAACATTTGCTGAAACACTTAATATTGCACCTATCGATGCTAAAATGATGTCTCAACCTGCAGAAACAGAAGAAGCTCAAAAAGAACAATATCAACGTGTGATGTTCTGGTCTGAATACGAAATTCGCCAATATACACACTCAGATATTACTTTAGATGACTTTAAAAAACATGAAGATCAAATCACATTACTAAATGGTACTGACTCTAGAGAATCATTCCCACAAGATGTTAACTTCTATATCAATGAACAAATTGGTTTACCAATCGTTGATATTCCTGGCGGTCATTTAGGTTATGTACAAAAACCTGAAGGCTTTGCCGAAGTATTATTAAACATGTGGCATAAATAAGCTGATTAAAAAAGCACGCGTTGAAAAATAATTCAACGCGTGCTTTTCTTTACTCTAATATTGTTTCCATTGAGCGATTAACACTGCTTGCATACATTCCACCGAATTTTAATAAATGTATCATCAATAAATATAATCTATAGAATTCTAATCGTTCATACGCACCCTTAGCTAACGGATAATGCTTTTCATATTCATCATAAAACTCTTGAGTAAAACCACCAAATACGGTTGTAATACCTAAATCAAATTCACGATCACCGTACAATGGTGCTGGATCAAATAAAGCTGGACGATCATCTGATAAAAACATATAATTACCACCCCATAAGTCACCATGTAATAACGATGGCTTACTTTGGTGTTGGTCTAATGCATCCAGCATAACCGCTCTCACCTGTTCATATACTTTATTATCTTCCTCATTCCATAGTTGTTTACGTAATAATTCATCTCGAATATGATCCATACGGCGATAAATAAAAATGTCTTTCCAGTTGTCCGTCCATGAATTATCAAATGAAATATCGCCCCCTTCATGTGGTAACCGGAATCCAAATTGGCCATCTTCTTGTTGTTGACTATGCATTTTAGCAACTAATTGTCCCAAATCTTTTTGACTGCCGGATGACCCTTCCTCAAGATAACTTAAAATTAAATACGCATCCCCATTTATCTCTCCACTTGCTATGACTTTGGGTGCAGTAATACCTGCATTTTCGAATTCATTCAGACCTGCAATTTCTGCAGCATAAAATGATTCATCTCGGTTACGTTGTACTAATAAGAAGAACGTATCATCTTGTTGTGTTATTACTTTAAATGCTTCATTCACATCTCCACCACTGACTGGTGTAATCTCTTTAATATAATCTAATGGTAAATGCTCTTTCCAATCTATAGCCATGACGTCACCTTCCCTATACTACTGAATACTAATTATATTACCTCATTTCCAATCGCTTAATCGTTAAAGCCACCCTCAATGTGTATGACCACATTATAAAAGTTCGTCTATTTTTTTAATTTTTATAATTTAACTAGGAAATTGTAAATGAAAATGCTAGTCTATTAAAAGGAAAAGTTTCACATATATTAAGTTGAGGATAGTAAGCCTCAAATATAATGAACTAGGAGCGTTAACATGTATAAATTAATTAAACCCCTTTTATTTAAAATTGAACCTGAAAAAGCACACGGATTAACTATCGACGCCTTAAAAATTGCACAAAAACAATCCTATGTATTACCGATTATGAAAAAATTATTCGATTATCAAAATCCTATGTTATCTCAAGATATCCGCGGTATTACATTTGAAAATCCAATCGGTCTTGCAGCTGGTTATGACAAATCTTGCGAAGTACCTAAAGCTTTAGAAAATCTTGGTTTCGGTGCATTAGAACTTGGTGGTATCACACCAAAGCCACAACCAGGTAATCCACAACCTCGTATGTATCGTTTATTAGAGGATGATGCCTTAATTAATCGTATGGGCTTTAATAATATGGGTATGAACAAAGCACTTAGTCATCTACGCCGTTATGCTTACCATACACCTATTGGTCTAAACGTTGGGGTCAACAAAATGACCTCTTACGACGAACGTTATCAAGACTATATTAAAGTTATTGATACATTCAAAAATGATGTTAATTTCTTTACTGTCAATATTAGCTCACCTAATACTGAAAACTTACAAAATTTTCACGATAAAGATGAATTTTCAATGTTATGCAATGCGTTAGAAACGTTTAAAGCAAACAATGAAATCAATGTACCTATTTTCTTAAAATTAACGTCTGATATGGACGAAGAAGGTTTGAAATCTCTATTACCAACCATTCAAACACATTTCGATGGTGTCATTCTTGCAAATACGACACGTAAACGTGATGGTTTAAAATCAGCTAACCGTGTTGAAGAGGGTGGTTTAAGCGGACGTCCTTTATTTGAACGTAATTTAAAACTTGTTAAATTAGCATATCAAGAAACTAAAGGAGAACTCTTAATTATTGGTACAGGCGGTATCTTTAATGCTGAAGATGCTATCCAAATGTTACGCAATGGTGCCTCTTTATTACAAATATATTCTTCATTAGTTATTGAAGGTCCAGGATTAACTAAGAAAATAAATAAAGACATTGTACAATATTTAAACCAAAATGGTTATCATCATATTAGCGATATTATCGGATTAGATGTAAAATAATTAAAAAGCAGTTAACGATGAATCAATGACTTTACATCAAATGAATCATTAAAAGTATGTGTCATGATTATAGGAGGCATTATACAATGCGAGAAGATATCAAAGATAAAGAAATGAATCAGTCCACACAACAAGACACAACCGAGAATAAAAAATCACATTCTTCAAATGACGAAGATGAAAGAAAAGGCCTTAATGGTTATCGAAAAACAGATCTTGATTTAGAAATCGAACGTGAATTACAAGAAATGATGCAAAATGAAGACAAAGAAATTAAAAAAGAAAATAAACGATTTAAACTCTTTTCTTTTGCAGCAATGCTCGTCATAGCTATTATGGCTATCGTCCGTTTCATTCATAGAATGATTTAATCAATATTAAGACCCAGAGTCAAGGATATACCACCTTTGCTCTGGGTCTTTTTTAAAATTGCTGTAAAAATGCATTGGCTTCTTTATTAATTGCTTTAAAATCAATACCTTGTTTCATTGCAGCAAACACACACCCACAGTAACACTGTCTAAAAATATGATAATCTTTACACATTTCAATAGATCGTTCATAGCCCTTATTTTTCTTGAAATCACTGGGTAAATAATTAATATTATAAATTTGTTGAACATCCATACCAAGTTGATTAATTAATTGCGCATTCTTCTTAGGTGACAATGTGATTGCACTACCAAAGTAATCATAACCATACTTAATCGCTGCTTCAGCAACCATCTCAAGTCTCATTTCAAAACAAGTTGTACATCGTAGACCACCTTCTTTTTCTTCAGTAAGTCCTTTTGATTTAGCCATTTTCATAAATTCATGTGGTTGATAAACTGCTTCAATATATTTTACATTTGCCCCCGTCTTTTCATTAAAGTCATTTACAAACATTTCTTGAACTTTAGCACGTCTTAAATATTCACTCTTAGGATGAATATTGGGATTAGCAAAATATATCGCGATATCCGCATATTGTGTCAAAAATTCTAAGGTATAGGTACTACAAGGTGCACAACAACTATGTAATAATATTTTAGGTCGTTCCCCGTTTTCCTCCCATTGTTGAATCATTTTTCTTAAAACTTTGTCATAATTGACCTTTTGGTTCTTCATTTTCTTTAAAATTTCGCCCGCTTCAATCAAAAGAAACACCTTCTTTTTATGTCATAATATAATTTATGAATATTATACAATAAATGATACATAAAAAGTCATTTCTAGTTCACTACTATATCGATATAAATAAGATAATTAAAAACTGTGACTAACTTCCATTATTTATAAACCAATCATACATAATTCTATTCTTTTCACCTAAAACATTGTATGATGTGATTAGCAATAAAATAAAAAATAACAAGGGGTATCATATGACTCAATTATCACCATATTTAGCTTTTCCAAATACGAAAGAAGCGCTTAAATATTACGAAGAAGTTTTTGGTGCAACAAATATTAAACGTTTAGAGGTTGGCGAAGACCAAGCTGAACATTTTGGTATGACTAAAGAGCAAGCCAAAGAAGCGACAATGCACTCTGAATTTGAAATTATTGGTGTAAAAATCTTAGGCGCGGATTCATTTAGCCGAATCCAACCTATCAATAACGGCATTTCATTATTAATTGATTTTGATATTAATGATCAAGCTGATGTAGAAAGAGTAGAAACTTTCTATGATAAAATTAAAGACCATGATTCTATCGACGTTGAATTACCATTATCAGAGCAATTCTGGGGCGGTAAGATGGGCGTATTTACAGATAAATACGGCGTAAGATGGATGTTACACGGTCAAGATTACAACGCTATTCCACAATCATAATTAATACAATAAGGTTGAGACACATAAAGTTTGTGTCCCAACCTTTTATTTTTATTCTGTTCTTCTAATTATCGTAGCCGGCCCATTATTAACAATATCGTAAAAATACTGTATTAAATCATCTTTAGCAATGCGATTAGGATCCTCTACCCAATGTCGTATAAATGATAATCCAGCACCTGATACATAACTCATAAAATAAGAAAATGGGATATCTCCTATTTTATTATTTTCATTTTTAAAATGATTTAGATGACCTGTGATTAATTCATATAACTTTTCATGTAAATTTGAATCTTTCCCCATCGTAAACATTAATTGATAAAATTCCATATTCTTTTCTATATTACCTATTAAAAATTCCATAATCGTACGGATACTTTCAGTAGAGAATGTTTGATTCTTATATACATCTCCCTCTTCAATAAACGTTCTAATAATTTCTACCTGTTCATCTTCCAATTTTTCTAATAAATCATATTTATCTATGTAATGAGTATAAAAAGTACTTCGATTCACATCTGCCAAATCTGATATTTGTTGAACCGTGATTTGTTCTAATTCATATTTATGAAGCAAATCGATAAATGCATGTCTAATTGCTGCTTGTGATTTTCTAACACGTCGGTCTTGTGGCATTATGTCACTTCCTTAATAGCTTACTTTCCAACAATTATAAGGGGTTTGTTGGTTAACATACAAATCATCTACATTGATGATTGGAATTATCTACTTAACCCTTTACGATAAAAGTGTAAAGAAAATTAACTAAAAAGGGTGATTCATATGACAAGAAATTTATTAGGTAATCCTCAATTAACTGTTACAGATGTTAACGATGTTAAAGAAGGTCTTAATCATATCGTTGTAGATAGTGTACAATTCGGTAATCAAGAAATGATTATGGAAAAAGATGTGGCTGTAGAAATGAAAGATGGCGAAAAATTATACGTCAATATTTTCCGTCCGAATAAAGAAGGACAATTCCCCGTTGTCATGTCAGCCGACACTTATGGTAAAGATAATAAACCTAAAATTACTAATATGGGGGCGCAATGGCCTACTTTAGGTCCTATTCCAACTTCTAGTTTTACACCTGAAGAATCACCAGATCCAGGTTTCTGGGTACCTCAAGATTATGTAGTAGTTAAACTTGCTTTAAGAGGTAGCTCTAAATCAAATGGTGTGCTATCACCTTGGTCAAAACGTGAAGCTGAAGACTACTACGAAGTCATCGAATGGGCTGCACAACAAGAATGGAGTAATGGTAATGTAGGTACCAATGGTGTCTCTTACCTAGCTGTTACACAATGGTGGGTTGCTTCATTAAATCCCCCTCATTTAAAAGCAATGATTCCTTGGGAAGGACTCAATGATATGTACCGTGAAGTAGCCTTCCATGGTGGTATTCCTGATACAGGTTTCTTCCGTTTCTGGATTCAAGGTATTTTTGCGAGATGGACTGATAATCCAAACATTGAAGATTTAATTCAAGCTCAAAAAGACCATCCATTATTCGATGATTATTGGAAACAACGTCAAGCACCATTACATCAAATTAAAACACCATTATTAGCTTGTGCAAGTTGGTCAACACAAGGTTTACACAATCGTGGTTCATTTGAAGGGTTTAAACAAGCAAGTTCAGAAGACAAATGGTTATATATCCATGGTCGTAAAGAATGGGAAAGTTATTATGCTCGTGAAAACCTTGAACGCCAAAAAGCATTCTTCGATTATTACCTTAAAGAAGAAGATAATGATTGGAAAGAAACACCAACTGTCACTTATGAAGTAAGAGATCAATTCTATAAAGGTGAATTCAAAACAGCAACAGCATTCCCACTACCAAATACGAACTACACACCTTTATATCTAAATGCTAAAGACTTAACTTTAAATCAAAATGCTGTCAATGAAGAAAGTTCAACTCAATACGATTCTGAAAATGAACAAGATGATGTACGCTTTAGCTATACATTCGATCATGACACAGAATTAGTAGGAAATATGAACTTAAAACTTTGGGTAAGTACAGATGATGCAGACGATATGGACTTATTCGCAGGTATTAAAAAACTAGATCGTCGTGGTAACGAAGTGCACTTCCCAGACTTCAACCATATTGAACAAGGTCAAGTAGCTACAGGTTGGTTACGTGCATCTCATCGTGAGTTAGACCAAGACAAATCAACTATCGCTCAACCTTGGCATAAACATGAACAAGAGCTCAAACTTAATAAAGGAGACATTGTTCCTGTTGAAATCGAATTATTACCATCTGGCACACGTTTCAAACAAGGTGAAACACTAGTCGTTGTTGTCAAAGGTAGTGAAATTGTTAAAGGTAATAGTACACCTGGTATGAAAACACGCTATGAACATGAAGAACGCGTTAATAAAGGACTTCATCACATTCATACAGGTGGCCAATATGATTCTCAACTGATCATTCCAGTTACAAAATAATGGTATATTTAAGAAGGACCACTCTGATGAGTGGCCCTTCTTATTTTTAGTTTGAGTAATCAATTTAAAATGATCTATAAAGTATGGTTATCTTAGTAGCCTGAACCTACTTTTTCGCCGTCTTCATCATATTCTGTTACGTAACCATCATCTGTGTCTACTGTATATGACCCAGCTAAGTCTCCATCTTTATCTTCAAATGAGAATCCCCATTTACCGTCATCCGTTTTTTCTGGTTCTTTATACGTATACGTATCTGTATCTAATTTATGACCTTCATATGATTCTACTTTATCGATAACATTACTTCTTGTAACTTCACCTGAATCGCTACTGTCACTATCATCGTCTTCATCCATTTTCTTATCATATGCGTCATCAATCGCGTCTTCATCAAATTTCAATGTGACTTCCGATACGCCATCATCTTCATTACTTGCACTTGAAACATTCACTGAACTTGATTTAAATGATTGACCATCTAATGTACCTTGGGCATAAACAATTACCTCTTCATCAGGATCATAAGGACCATATGTTTTTGATTCATCTCCTGAATTTTTATCGTTCACATAGATTTTAATATCATCTAACATCGAACCGCCTTCAGTTGTTACAGTGAAACGTTTTTGTTTAAATGATTCCTTGGCAGTAGCTTCATCTTCACTCATAGTAATATCAAGCGCACCATTAAACGTTTTGCCACCCATTTTCTTAGATGCTTTTAGATTATAATCACCAACTGGGAATGCACCTAACGTTTTTTCTTCTTCTTTTTCAACAGAAATATGATGTTTCTCACCATTAAATGTATAAGTGATATCACCACTATCATTAGGATAAATAGATACCGTATGTTGCGGAATATTAAAGTTGTACTTATCGAAGAATAAATATTTTTTACCATTCTTCTCTATATTCAACACATTATTATCATTCGCATTGACTGATAAACTATTATACTTACCTTGCTTGATTTCTTTAGTATTATTTTTAATTTGATTCGCAACGTTAGTTAAGTCGTCTTCAGCTTTAATGTAATTTAAATATGCTCTTGCTTCTTCTTCACTCAATTTATGATTATCTGATGTTACTTGTTTTGCTAAACCTTTAGCATCATCTTTTTTCACTGCATGTGCGATATTATCTGCTTGACTTTCAGGTGAAAATTGATGTTTCAGGATTGCAAAAATGGCAATTAACATCGCCAATACAACCGCAATAATTAAAACAATAAAAATAACCTTTTTCTTACTTTTTTTGGGTTGTGGTTGATACTGTTGATGCATATTCGCATTATTATAACTTTGTTGTCGTTGTGCGTTTCCTTGACTTTGAGTTGATTGTGTTGCATTTGATGATCCATTAACTGGTGCACCACAATTCGTACATATCTTTACATCTGGGCGTAAAGGGTTACCACAATTACTACAATATTTCATTAATACGTACTACCCCCACCAAATAAGCTATTAAATAATGAATCTTTCGTTTCATTGAATGTTTCTAAGATACTTGAGAATGTTACCTCACCAAATATTCTCATTAAAATGAAAATAACAATTAAATAAATAATCATACCGTAAAAGCTTGAAAATCTTGTATGATTAATGCCACTATATTTGGCAATTAAATAAACACCTGAAGTGACAAGTATAACGAATGATAAGATAAGAATAACCGTACCAAACGTATATGCTTCCATAATTAATAAAATGATTGATAATAATAATGTTGCCACTGTTACACTATTTATAAATACAAAATCTGAAAGCACTTTTTTAAATGGTATTGCTTGGACTACAACTAATCTAGTAATACCAAACGTTGCACCTACAATTGCAGCTAATAAAATAATTAAGCTAAAAATGATAGAAAAAACAATTTTAGCTTCTGAAGTAAATAAAGATACTTCTTCAGGAATAGCTAAGAATAAAATAATTGCTATTAAAATTAATCCAATTGCTAATAGTGATCCTAATAATTTGAAACTAAATGTATGTATACTTTTAATTTCTCTGTCTGGATCTACAAAAGCACTTTTGAAAAAGCCTTTACTTTCAGCTGTAACCTCTTTAGCTTGTTCACTAAATTGATTAGGTTGTTTTTGATAACCATGTGGTTGTTGTTGGAATTGTTGATTTTGGAATTGTTGATTTTGTTGCTGATACTGTTGGTTTTGGAATTGCTGTTGATTAGTATTGTTTTGTGCTTGTTGATGCTGACTGTGATTGAAGTTTGAATTTGAACTATTTTCGGTAGATGCATTTTGTTGATTCATTGAATTAGATGGCGCACCTTGGTTCATAGATTGTGATTGCTCGTATGAGGCATTGCTATTTGAGTTGATTGCGTGTTGACTAGATGCGTGTGTTGAATGATGAGACTGTGAATTAGAATCTGCTTTTTGAATATCATTTTCAGCAGCTGTGACTGATTTTGATTGACGTTCTAATTTAGTACCACATTCCCCACAAAAAACGTCATCTTGTTCGACTTGATGACCACAATTTGGACATTTCATAATGTTACCCCCAATTTCTATTTTTAATCTTTGCAAAGTATAACATTATATTTATGTTGTTTTCTATCGATTTTTGAAATATTTATAAAATTCTTTATTAAAGTTAGTTATATTTTTAGATAGGTCAATTACCTTTAAACTTATATTTACTAAAATTTTTTATTTTAATATCTAATAAAATAACTATCATCAATATTAAACCAACAAAAAAAAGAGAAGTACTGTACGCTTTCTCCTTAAGATAAATATCATTTATTTTTTGTCATACCATGATTATCTTTAGTTCGAGTCTGACTAAAGATTTCCGACTCATTAAATTTAAGTACGACATTAACAGGACTTTCATCGCTATTAATGGATGGTACATTTACTTCATTTGATTTGAATGATTGATTTCCTATATACCCTACTCCATATACAAGTAAATCTTCTTCTCCGCTATAAGGGCCATAGGTGATATAATCTTTGACTCTTCCTACATGTTTATCGTTTAATACTAACTCTACTTTCTTAAACATATAACTATTTTTAGTCGTCACTTTAAATCGCTTTTCACTAAAGTCTTCTTTAGCCATCGTGCCGTACTGCTTTAAACTTAATACGACATGACCGTCGTAAGTACGGTTACCCACTTTTTTAGTCGCTTTTAATTTGTATTCTCCTAAAGGTACTGCTTCAAGACTCACAATATGACCTTTTACTAAACGTATTTCATGCTTTTTATCATTTAATTGATATGTTAATTCACCATTATCTTTATCATCTAATATAAAACGAAATTGGGGTATTTCA
Source organism: Staphylococcus sp. KUGN1 (assembly GCF_045984185.1). Lineage (NCBI taxonomy): Bacteria > Bacillati > Bacillota > Bacilli > Caryophanales > Staphylococcaceae > Staphylococcus > Staphylococcus sp. KUGN1. The sequence goes on from NZ_JBJQIL010000002.1 coordinate 416,811, forward strand.
AATTGAAATTCTTTGATATAACCATATAATTGCGTTTTCTTATTGATCGTTAAAAACGTCACACCATCAATGTTGATATCTTTTGATGTAGCTTCATTCTGATCTAACTGATGGATGGCTGATTTGATTTGTTTCATATATCTATCGGATCCACCCATTGTTTGGATTAAAGCAAAATATGCCACCGCTTCCTCATCTGTCAATGGTTGATGATTTGAGGTCACTAATGATGTTAATTGCTCTTTATCCTTATATCTCATTGCCTCTGAAAATGCTTGAATTCTTTTGTCTGCTGAATTTTCATATCTAAAATAGTATATCCAACTTACTAATATAATGACCATAATCATCAGTAAAACCACAATCAAAAACAATGGTTTACGTGGTTTACGAAATCGGTATCTATGCGACGTATGTGCTGCATGTATTTGATGCAAATGATTTTTGTCATGTTTTTATTAATGCCTTTTGAATAATAAGATGGACAATATTGAGTGAGATAGTAATGTTTAGGCATACCACATCTGTTACAATAAACCACTAAAACCACTACCAAACAGTTTCATCAAGTAATCATTAATTAATTGTTGTATAATCATATGCCCTATAAATAAACGATGACCATCAAGACAAATTGGTAAATGATAATACCATAAATACTCGCAAATTTTGTAGGATAGATACCACTATATTTCACTAACATGTACGTTGGTGAGATGATATATAATAGCACAAATGCTAATAGCATGATAATCAATGCTAATTTAAAGATAGATAAAATGGCTAATACTAATCCAATTAATAATGCTAAAACTGAGAAAGTGTTAATAACAACATAATCTGAAAAAACCTTATGAAATTCTATCGTCGTTGTTAAAGTACATTTCACGATGCAATATAAAATAGTAACTGATAAAGCTAAACTACCTAGGATGATCATTAACATATAAAAAATAGCTTTAAATGGTGAACTTTCTGGAAATAATAAAAATATATCAGATGCTAGAATGATGATTAATAATGTACTTAAAAGTAATCCAGCACATATTAACGTCACTAATAATCGATAACTATATATCACATCGCTTTGGTCTGATGATTTAAACACATGGTTAAAAAACTGTTTACTTTCGTCTGTTAAATCTTTCATTTTATGTTCAAAAGACGCCGTTTTATCTTTCATTACTTCTTCAAAATGCGCATCGTTTTCACCTAGTGTAGATAACTTTCTCTTTGTTTGGTGTGATGTTGTACCTTGTTTAAAGTTTTCGTTATCTCTTCTACTTTTCACATTGTCATCGTTAGTTTTAGTAGAATGTTGTTGTGTCTCTTTTATTGTAGATGCTGTTGTACTAGTTGTTGTATGATCATTTTGACGCGTTAATTTGTATCCGCAATGACCACAACATTGATCTTCTTGTTGATAATTCTGACCACAATTTGGACATTTCATGTCTATTCAATTCCTCTGCTATATTTACTTAGATAAATTATATCCCATTTAACCGCCCTATTCTATATTATTTTTATTTTATTTAATAAAAATTAAAAGTCCTAATCAACCACTTCTCGTGATGAATTAGGACTTCATTTTATATCGAATGATACAACTTATAACACAATCGTATTCTCTTTTTCATGTATCATCTCAATGATTTCATTATGTTCATTCAATACTGCTACTTTAGGTGCATGATACTTCAATTCTTCTTCATTTAATTGTGCATAAGTCATAATTATAACTATATCTTCTACTTCAACTAATCTTGCAGCGGCACCATTTAAACAAATTTTGCCACTACCTCTTTCACCAGCGATGACATATGTTTCAAAACGTGCACCATTATTATTGTTGACGATGGCTACTTTCTCATTTGGCAGTATATCAACGGCATCTAAAATGTCAGAATCAATCGTGATACTTCCAACATAATTCAAGTTGGATTCTGTCACTCTTGCTCTATGAATTTTAGAATTCATCATTGTTCTAATCAACTTATTCAGCTCCAATTATTATATTATCTATCAAACGTGCTTTAGAAAATTTAACAGCTAATGAAATAAAGATTTGGCCTTGAATTTTAGATTGCTCTTCTAATTCTGGGTAACTATAAATGGCAACTTCATCAACTTGACCACTTGTATAATCTAATAAGTACTGTGTAATTTCATCTATAATAACAGAACTATTGCGTTCACCATTATTATATAAATCACGTGCTAATTTCAAACTTTTACTTAAATGAACGGCTTCCTGACGTTCTTCTTCTGTTAAATATACATTTCGTGAGCTTTTAGCTAATCCATCTTTTTCACGAACGATGTCAACGCCAATGATTTCAATTGGGTGATTGAAGTCTTTAACCATTTTTTCAACGATGGCCAATTGTTGTGCATCCTTTTTACCAAAGTAAGCATAGTCTGGACTAATAATATTAAATAATTTATTTACTACTGTTACGACACCTTCAAAATGTCCTGATCGTTGTGCACCTTCTAATACATGAGCTAATTTACCCACCTTCAATGTTACACCTAGTTCATCAGGGTACATTTCTTCTACACTTGGATAAAATACATAATCTACATCAATTTCTTCCATCATTTCAACATCTTTATTAATTTGACGTGGATATGCATCGAAGTCTTCATTTGGACCGAATTGTAAAGGATTAACAAATATACTAACTACAGTGATATCGTTAAATTCTGATGATAATTCCATCATTTTTAAATGCCCTTCATGTAATGCACCCATCGTTGGTACAAAACCAATCGTTTGACCATGTCTCTTGTATTCTTTAGCAATACTTTGCATTTCACTTACCGTTGTAATCACTTTAGTCATTTTTATTTACCTCGCTCATAATTTTTTTCTTATACGTGTGTGCTTCGGATGGAAATGCGCCTGATTTTACTTCTTCATTATATTGTTTTAAACCATTAATACCTATTGAAAAATCACTATATTGCTTAACAAATTTGGCATGTCGATCGACACCATAATTTAACATATCATGATAAACCAATACTTGTCCGTCAGTATCTTTACCTGCACCAATGCCTATAACTGGAATTGATAATTGTTGGCTAATTTCTTGTGCCAGATCACTAGGAATTGCTTCGAGCACAAGCGCAATTGCACCAGCTTCTTCTACATGATGCGCGTCCTCAATTAATTGTAATGCCGCTTCTTTGGTACTACCTTGCAATTTGTATCCCATAACACCAACACTTTGCGGTGTTAATCCTAAATGTGCCACAACAGGAATACCTATTTGAGTAGCTTTTCGAATAAATGCAGTTAAATGTGCACCTTCTGCTTTAATCGCGTTTGCTTCTGTTTGTTGATATAACGTTAATGCATTTTTCAAATCTAATTCATCACTAATCCCCACCGCACCAATAGGCATATCTACGACTACAAATGTATCAGATGCACCACGTCGAACCGCTTTACCATGATGAATCATATCGTCTATTGTAACTTGAACTGTACTTTCATAACCTAACACAGTCATTCCTAAGGAATCTCCTACTAAAATCATATCTATATCTGCTTGTTGTGCTTGCTTTGCACTAGGAAAATCATAAGCAGTAACCATTGAAATTTTATTGCTTTGTTCTTTCATTTCTACTAACTGAGCTATAGTTTTCAATTCAATTCATCCTCAATTTCCTATATTATTAAGCAATAGTATAATGAATCTATCCCAGAAAGGAAAGAATAATATTATGACAATTGGTGTTATTGGCCCAGGTGCCGTTGGAACAACGATTGCTATTGAATTACAGCAAGCATATCCTGACACTTTACTTATTGGAAAGCAAAAAAACACATTAAATTATTTCCCAGAAAATGGACATCAATCTAAAACAATCTCTGTAACGCCTTATCAAGATATAACACAACCACTTGATATTGTATTTATTGTGGTTAAAACATATCAATTAGAAACAGTCATTACTCAATTATCACCTATTATCCATGAAGAGACGATCATCATTCTCGCTCAAAATGGCTATGGACAATTAGAGCGCATACCTTTTCCAAATTCATATCAGGCCGTTGTGTATATCAGTGGTCAAAAAAATAACAATGACGTCACTCATTTTAGAGACTATCGCCTTCACTTGAAAGATACACCAAGGACTCGAAAATTACAAAAGTTAACCAACCAAACGAATATTGAAATCATACTCGAAGAGAATATAGAAGAAAAGATATGGTATAAACTATTAGTTAATTTGGGGATCAATTCAATTACTGCATTGGGCCGAGATACTGCTAAATTATTACGATCATCACATATTCGGAATATTTGTCGTGGCATCATTTCAGAGGGGATTTCCGTAGCTCGTGCTGAGGGACTCAATTTTGATGTAAACACACTCGACTCTATTATGACAATATATGAGGGGTATCCTGATCAGATGGGAACAAGTATGTACTATGATATCACATCTGGAAGACCTTTAGAAATGGAGTCTATACAAGGATACATTTATAAGAAGGCTCAAGAATATCATATAACGACACCTTACCTTGATACGGTATATGCATTTTTATCGGCTTATCAATCTCAATTTTAATGATATTTCTAATAACGTAACAAAGCCTGAGGCAAGACATGACTTACCTCAGGCTTCATTTATAGTTATTCGGCTTCTCTTATTTCTTCAGCAATATCTTTATAATCAATATCCGTCTTATTAAAGATTTCATCATTAATTGGGAAATGTTGTTCGAATGTTTCGAAGTTCTGAATTTCAACTTTAACATCTTCTATTTCAAAGTCTAGCACATGGCCGCCGAAGTTACGATCATCATTCGCAAAGTGCACATGGAATCCTGCTGAACCTACACCATGGAAAAGTTCCGGTGTGAAGAAACCAACAACAGTTCCTTTAACATACGTCTCAGTTTGTTCAGGTTGTCTGCGTGCCGAATCAATTAATCGTGTGTATGGCGGCTCTTGTCCAGGCATCATGCGAACGTGCATTTTTTTGAATACTCCAGAAATTTTAACAGCTGAAAATAAGTTTTCACTCAACATGTTTTCTTTAACTTCGTCAAAAACGTCTTCAGATGATTTATCTTTAGTTTGGTATGTTGTATCTGCCTTGAATTTCGTCACTGTCGCATAAGGTGTTAATTCATCACCTTTTAATTCAATAAAATCTTTATGTTCATTAGCATGGTAAGCCTTACCATCCACAAATATCACTTCTCCATTCGATCCCGTTAAAGTCGCAATACCTAAATCTCCATGTTTTAATATTTCATTAATTGAGGCGGTACCCTTTAATAGTCCTGCCATCAATGTTCCTAATGTACCGTGTTGATATAAGATATTAGTCATAAAAGCTTCACTCCTCAATTACTATTTGATTATTAATTAAATGCATCAGGCAACATATTGGTTGAAAGTTTTACATTATCTTTATAATTTACAGGTATATCAATGACTACAGGTCCTTGAATTTCATAACCTTTTTTAATCGCATTTTCTAATTCTTCTTGATTTGTTACACGCATTCCTTTCGCACCAAAAGCTTCTGCATATTTCACGTAATCAACTGAACCAAAATCTACACCTGATGAACGTTCGTATTTCATTTCTTCTTGGAACTCAACCATATTATACTTACCATCATTCCAAATTAATTGTATGATATTTAGATTCTTTCGAACAGCTGTTTCTAAATCCTGTGCTGAAAATAGAAATCCACCATCACCAGCTACTGAGACAACTTGTGTATTTGGACGTACTAGCGCTGCTGAAATCGCCCAAGGTAATGCAACACCTAACGTTTGCATACCATTACTAAATAACAAATGTCTCGGATTATAACTTCTGAATTTACGTGCCATCCAAATATAATGACTTCCGACATCAACGG
>NZ_JBJQIL010000003.1:0-251450 GCF_045984185.1 Staphylococcus sp. KUGN1
TCATTGAGCGATTCTCAAAGTACAAGTGCTTCAACTTCGTTAAGTGATAGTACTTCTACGAGCGATTCAACGAGTACGTCGCTTTCTGACAGTTCATCTACGAGCGGTAGTACGTCATTGAGCGATTCTCAAAGTACAAGTGCTTCAACTTCGTTAAGTGATAGTACTTCTACGAGCGATTCAACGAGTACTTCACTTTCCGATAGCTCATCTACGAGTGGTAGTACGTCACTGAGTGACTCTGAAAGTACAAGTACTTCATTATCATTAAGTGATAGCACTTCTACGAGTGACTCAACAAGTACTTCGCTTTCTGATAGTTCGTCGACAAGTGGTAGTACTTCATTGAGCGATTCTGAAAGCACAAGTACATCCACTTCGTTAAGTGACAGTACTTCAACTAGTGGATCAACAAGTACTTCACTTTCCGATAGTTCATCTACGAGTGGTAGTACTTCATTGAGTGATTCCGAAAGCACAAGTACATCCACTTCATTAAGTGACAGTACTTCTACGAGCGATTCAATGAGTTCTTCGCTTTCTGACAGTTCGTCAACGAGTGGTAGTACTTCATTAAGTGACTCTGAAAGCACTAGTACTTCGACTTCACTAAGTGGATCCGAAAGTACAAGCACGTCATCATCATTAAGTGATAGCTCGTCTACAAGTGGCAGCACGTCATTGAGCGATTCGCAAAGTACAAGTGCTTCTACTTCGTTAAGTGATAGTACTTCTACGAGCGATTCAACGAGTACTTCACTTTCCGATAGCTCATCTACGAGCGGTAGTACGTCATTGAGTGACTCTGAAAGTACAAGTACTTCATCATCATTAAGTGATAGCACTTCTACGAGTGACTCAACAAGTACTTCGCTTTCTGATAGTTCATCAACAAGCGGTAGTACGTCATTGAGTGACTCTGAAAGCACTAGTACTTCGACTTCGTTAAGCGACAGTGCTTCGACAAGTGATTCAATGAGCACTTCGCTTTCTGATAGCTCATCGACAAGTGGCAGTACGTCATTAAGCGATTCTGAAAGCACAAGTACATCCACTTCATTAAGTGACAGTACTTCGACGAGTGATTCAACAAGTACGTCTCTTTCTGACAGTTCATCGACGAGCGGTAGTACGTCATTGAGTGATTCTCAAAGTACAAGTGCTTCAACTTCGTTAAGCGACAGTACTTCAACAAGTGATTCAATGAGTACTTCACTTTCTGATAGCTCGTCTACAAGTGGCAGCACGTCCTTGAGCGATTCTCAAAGTACAAGTGCTTCAACTTCATTAAGTGACAGTACTTCAACGAGTGATTCAACAAGTACTTCGCTTTCTGATAGTTCATCGACTAGCGGTAGTACGTCATTGAGCGATTCTCAAAGTACAAGCACGTCATCATCATTAAGTGATAGCTCGTCTACGAGTGACTCAACAAGTACTTCGCTTTCTGATAGTTCATCGACAAGTGGTAGTACGTCATTGAGTGACTCTGAAAGTACAAGTACTTCATCATCATTAAGCGACAGTACTTCAACTAGTGGATCAGCAAGTACTTCACTTTCCGATAGTTCATCGACAAGTGGTAGTACATCACTAAGTGACTCTATAAGTACAAGTACTTCATCATCATTAAGCGACAGTACTTCAACGAGCGACTCAACGAGCACGTCGCTTTCTGATAGTTCATCAACGAGTGGTAGTACGTCATTGAGTGACTCTGAAAGCACTAGTACTTCATCATCATTAAGTGACAGTACTTCAACTAGTGGATCAACAAGTACTTCACTTTCCGATAGTTCATCTACAAGTGGTAGTACGTCATTGAGTGATTCCGAAAGTACAAGCACGTCATCATCATTAAGTGATAGCTCGTCGACAAGTGGCAGCACTTCATTGAGCGATTCTCAAAGTACAAGTGATTCAACTTCGTTAAGTGATAGTGCTTCGACGAGTGACTCAACGAGTACGTCGCTTTCTGATAGTTCATCGACGAGCGGTAGTACATCACTAAGTGATTCTGTTAGCACTAGTACTTCTACTTCAGAAAGTAGTAGTATTTCAACGAGCACGTCGCTTTCTGATAGTTCATCAACGAGTGGTAGTACGTCATTGAGTGACTCTGAAAGCACTAGTACTTCATCATCATTAAGTGACAGTACTTCAACTAGTGGATCAACAAATACTTCACTTTCTGACAGTTCATCTACAAGTGGTAGTACTTCATTGAGTGATTCTCAAAGTACAAGTGCTTCAACTTCGTTAAGTGATAGTACTTCAACAAGCGACTCAACTAGCACGTCACTTTCTGACAGTTCGTCAACAAGCGGTAGCACATCATTGAGTGACTCCGAAAGTACAAGCACGTCATCATCATTAAGTGATAGCTCGTCTACAAGTGGCAGCACTTCATTGAGCGATTCTCAAAGTACAAGCACGTCATCATCATTAAGTGATAGTACTTCAACAAGCGACTCAACTAGCACGTCACTTTCCGATAGTTCATCGACAAGCGGTAGTACATCACTAAGTGGTTCTGTAAGTACAAGCACTTCGACTTCGTTAAGTGACAGTACTTCAACTAGCGAATCAACTAGTACTTCGCTTTCTGACAGTTCGTCAACTAGTGGTAGTACATCACTAAGTGGTTCTGAAAGTACAAGTGCTTCAACTTCACTAAGTGGATCCGAAAGTACAAGTACGTCTACTTCAGAAAGTAGTAGTACTTCAACAAGTGATTCAATGAGTACTTCACTTTCTGATAGTCAATCACATAGCCATACGAATAGTATTTCTATTAGTGATTCAACAAGTAACAGTGACTCAAATAGTAATAGTACGTCAGATAGCGCTAGTGTAAGTACATCGGATACGCCAAGTCATAGTCTCTCATTTAGTCAATCAGTAAATGGCAGTGATTCAAACAGTCATAGTACATCAATGTCTACGTCCGAAACACCAAGTGAAAGTATATCTCATAGTCAGAGCACAAGCGCTTCTACGAACGACAGCACATCTCAGTCTATGTCACATAGCATGAGTGCATCATCTAGTGAATCAACTAATGTTTCACCTATGCATCCAACTTCTGAGGCACAACAACATGACAACAACAAACCTCATTCAGAAGCATTACCTGACACTGGTGAAGATGACAATCAATCTAAAGGTTTACTATCAGGATTATTATCATTGATTTTCGGTCTAGCTATATTTAGAAAATCTAGAAAAGACAAAAAAAGATCGCAAAGAAGATAACAATAATTAATTAGAATAAAATAGAGGCAGAAGCATTGTTATTTCTAAAGTACTCAATTGATTACTCAAAAAATAATGGGTGCTTTTGCCTCTTTATAATCATTTAAAGAAAAGGATTAGTGTGGGAAATTGATGAATATTAAAAACATTAAAAATATCGAATATAAAATTTTATATAAACGTATTCTTTTCACTCTAATGATCATTTTCATATACATATTGGGTAGTAATATTAAAATTGCTGATATGAAATCATCAGCACAACATACGAATCAATTTCTTGATTTAGCTATTTCAAATGTCGGCGGAGATATTACAACACTCAACCTATTCTCATTGGGTCTAAGTCCTTGGCTTACCACGATGATTATTATGACGTTACTGACCTATCGAAATATGGAGAAAGGTCAAAAACAAACACGTCTAGAACGTAGCTATAAAGAACGTTTTTTCACTATTTTATTAGCATTAATTCAAGGGTATTTTATCTTAAGTGAGTACATTAATAAGGGTATGATTCATCACGCTAATTTCCCTTTAATGTTACTTATCTTAGTAGCCGGCACAATGTTACTCGTGTGGTTAGCTGATCAAAATACTGTTTATGGTATCGCAGGTCCAACGCCTATCGTATTAGTTAGTATCATCAAATCTATGTTTCAAAATAAACATCTTCAATTGTTGGATGCCCAAACGATGGTGATTGGTGGAGTTATGATATTAGTCGTGTTGATTCTTTTATTATTCATAGAAATGATTGAATATCGCATGATTTATAGAGATATTATGAATATCAGTACATCTAAAAAAGACACTTATGTATCTTGGAAATTAAACCCTGCTGGTAGTATTTCAATCATGTTTAACTTTTCACTGTTCTTCTTATTAGGTGTCTTAATACATTTAGTTGGAAGATGGATCACTGGAGATACTCAATATCGACAACCATTTTTAGAATTAGATAATCCGATTGGGGTATTGATATTCATCATCATGTTGATTATCTTAAACTATTATTTATCTCGAGTTATGTTGAATACAAAACGTATTGCTAAAGACTTTCAAAAGAGTGGGAATTATTTCGATGGCATTTATCCTGGCGATGATACAAGACATTATTTAGACCGTAGAGCTAAAAAAATTAGTGCAATCGGCGCCTTAATAATAGGTTTTATCATTAGCCTGCCGCTCATTAGTTCTATATTTATATCTGGTATTTACGATCAAATTTCAATTTTTACGCAGTTTATTATTTTGATTTACATTACGATAAATATTACAGAAACAATTAGAACATATTTATACTTTGATAAATATAAATCATTTTTAAACAAATATTGGTAAGGAGTAAGGTATGAAATATTTCGTTCCAGCATGGTACAACAATGATCAATGGTGGCGTAATTTGAATCAACCATTTTATATAAAAAATGCAATGATCGAGTTTGACGATTCCATTAGTCTCATGTCGATGCATGAAAAAAATGACGAAGATTTTAAACTACTTCATTTAAGTTTTAATCCCAATTTACGCTTATTTCTGCATAAGTATGACTTATATGAAGCAAATATTTGGTCATTATTTGACGAAATTCAGGGATTCGAAGACATTCCACCTAGATCCTTTCAATTTGAAGACTTAGAATGGCCTGATAACACTGAATTTTTCTATTCACCTTATTTAATACAGGCTATGAAAGCACATTACGTATCTAAAATTTATTTTAATCAAGATGGCTATTTAATTGTAGTGGATGATTTTGAACATGATATCCATCAGCGTCGATATATTTTTGACGAACGTGGTTATTTGAGTGCTATCCGTTATTACGACGAGCTCGGTCACGAACAATATCAGGATTATTTAACCGCTTCGGGTGATGTTGTTTTACGTGAAAACCTAGAGACTAATGTTGTTCAAGTTATGGCAGATCATGCGCACCAATTTCATTCCAAGACCTATCCATCAATGATTGATTTAATTACAGAACGTTTAAACACATTTTGTAATCAACATATGCAAGCAAATGATAAACTGATTGTTTCATCACATATTGCTCATAACGGCATTTTTAATACGCTTAGAGATGACGTGCAAGTATATTACTCTATTTTTAATAAACGTAATCGTACGATTGACCAACCATTAATTAAGAGTATGGCACATAGCAACAAATGGCTTGTTGATACACATGAAAATGAACATATCTTACATCAACTCATTGAAACACTGGATACTAAACCTGAAATATTGAGATTTACACCATTCGATACACAAATCTTAGAAAATCTAAGTAGCCAGTTAGATGAAACTTACATAGGTATTTGGATTGATGGTCTTAATGATGATTATTTGCAAATATTAATCAATGATTTAATCACTTATATTAAACGTCATCCATCGTATCGCCTAGTTATTTTAACGAAAAATAGCGCTACTCAATTACAACAATGGTTGTCTCAATTAATACAAAATGTTAATGAAACATTCAATGAAGAAGATGAGGATGATTTAGCCAAATCAGAATTAATCCAAGCAAAATCAGCGGAAGACTTTGAGGAATTAGTACAAATTCAATCGGTGCCATTTGAATATGACGTATTAAAGGCATTGTCTCGACTAAGAATCGTCATTGACCTTAATGATGAACCAGATTTATTCTTACAAATCGCAAGTATCAGTGTCAGAATCCCACAAATAAATATGCATCAAAGTAGTTATGTCACTCATTTAGAAAATGGCTATTTGATTAATAGTTATGCGGATATTACGACTGCGTTAGATTATTTCTTAAGTACTTTAAAACATTGGAATGGTGCGTTTACATTTAATACCAATATGATTGAAGATTTAAGTTCAGGTCACATTATTGAACAACTTGACCACTTTTTAGAAGGTGATAACCATGCCACGTAAATTTAATGTATTACAAATTGGCGGAACAGATTTAGAATATCTATTCACGCATAAACCGGAAGTCACTTGGGACTATTTTGATACACAATTATTTGAATTTGATAGTGGGTATATCGATAGTATTAAGGAGATTGTCGAGGAATCTGGACAGTTTGATTTAGTATTTATTCAAGCGAACCTGACAGATGCATTAACACAACTCTTGCATATTGTGAGTCATCCATATAATACACTTGTCGATGCACAATATTGGCCAAGTGGCTATGATGAACTTGATTTAGTGCAGAGATATCTCATTCGCCCTATTCATTATGATACGACGGATGATCTTCATGATAAATTGATATCCATTTCATTTCCTGGGCAATACGGAGATAAGGTGAGTCCAGCTCGAACACATATCCAATCGCCGTCACATATCGAAGTGATTCATTATGGTAATAGAGAAATTCAATTGAAAGGTCATTTCGGTGATGAATTGATTCCGGTACTTAATTGGCAGCAAAACCTCGTATACGATAAAGATAAAGTGATTGAAGTTTGGCCGGAATTCCGAACTGAAGGTGATGTCACCTTAGAATATACGTTTCGATTAGTATCTTTAAACCCAGAAGAAGGCGTCCTTGAAAAGATTGTTCTAAGTGAAGAAGCACTTGCCGAGCCACTTTATTTACAACGCAGACCCTATACAGCATACATTTCAACATCGGTAAGTGTTAAAGGTAGTGGTACCATTCATATTGGCGCTGTACATAAACGTTTATCACATATTGAATTCGGTCATTTATTACTCGGTAGTCATCGTTTTGTAGATGAAAATCGCGAAGAATTCTTTTACTACTTTAATCCTGGAGATTTCAAACCACCACTTAATGTTTACTTTAGTGGTTATCGTGAAGCTGAAGGGTTTGAAGCTTATTTTCTAATGAATCAATTAGGTGCGCCTTTCTTACTGATTAGTGATCCAAGAATTCAAGGTGGCGCATTTTACTTAGGTTCTGATACGTATGAAAATGGTATTAAACAGGTCATTACCGATACACTAAACCAACTCGGGTTCAAAGAAGATGACTTGATACTATCAGGTTTATCTATGGGATCATTTGGTGCTTTATACTACGGTGCCCAATTAAATCCTAAAGGCATTAACGTTGGTAAACCTTTAGTCAATGTCGGTACTATAGCTAAAAATATGAAATTATTACGACCTAATGATTTCGAAACATCATTAGATATCGCCCTTTCACCCGAACATACAATGACCGAGTCATCACAAACTAACACCGATTTGAAGCATATTAAAGACTTAGACAACAAATTCTGGAATGTCTTTTCAAATCGTCATATTAGCGATACATCCATTGCTATTACTTATATGAAAAACGACGATTACGATCAATCTGCATTCGAAGATTTGCTACCAGTATTAAGCCGACATCATGTCCATCTGATGAACAAAGCCGTACCAGGTCGACATAATGATGATACATCAACCGTTGTGAATTGGTTTATGAACTTTTATCATATTTTATTAAAAGATCATTTTGGGAGAGACAATCATGCAAAGTAATCAAACATTAGACGTAAGATGGCGCAAAGTGACACGTCATACTTATAAACATGGCGCAACAATACAATTTCACGATGACTACACATATTATGAAAATCAACTCATGCCATCAGGCTTGCAAATTAACTTATGGGAACCAGCCACTACATTTGATAAAGATGGGCATCCGCCTAAACTCCCTATGTTAAAGAGAGGTTATCGTTATGATATTCATCTAGATATTACTGCCACGCCAGCACAAAGTGTTTATGTCATTGTGACCTTTTATTTAAAAAATGGTAAAGCATTCGACCACTGTATGATTAAAGAAACTGATAGCTATTTTATTTATGCAAATGAGGCTTATAGTTATGATATTTGCTTGATGAACGCTGCATGTCATCATCTTATATTTAAGAAAATCACCTTAACTGAACGATATTTTGTTAAGGATAAAGATAAAGAAATCGCCGAATCTATCGAATCATCAACCAATGACATTTCAACGAGCTCTGATGATATAACAGAGACACATTCATCAGAGGACGGTCGACCACGTACACCACAGGAGAATGTTAACCTAGTCAATCAAATCATGAAAACTACACGTCCAAAACGTGATCATGATTAAAATCCATTAATCAATCAGTAAGGAGGATAACTATGAATCTCAATGTGAATACCGCAATTAATCATATGAGGTTAAAAAAACTTTATAAAATATTAAATAAAATCAATCGTTATAGTGAAGACATGCGTCAATATTCAGATGAACAATTACAAGACAAAACCATAGACTTCAAACAGCAGCTGCAAGATGGTAACGCAACGTTGAATGATATTTTACCTGAAGCCTATGCTGTTGTCCGAGAAGCGTCACGTCGTGTATTAGGTATGTATCACAAAGACGTACAGGTACTAGGTGCAATAGTGATGCATCAAGGAAATATTTCAGAGATGCAGACAGGTGAAGGTAAAACATTAACTGCCACATTACCCTTGTACTTAAATGCGCTAACAGGTAAGTCTGTCTTTTTAATAACTACAAATGATTATTTAGCTAAACGTGACTACGAAGAAATGAAACCTTTATATGAATGGTTAGGTCTTACAACATCACTGGGATTTGTAGAGAATCCTCAAGGACCTATATCCAATCAAGAAAAGCAGACGCTATATCATCACGATATTATTTACACAACCAATGGTAATTTAGGTTTTGACTATCTTATCGATAACTTAGCTGATACAAAAGAAAGCAAGTTCTTACCTGAATTACACTATGCCCTCATTGATGAAGTGGATTCTATTATCTTAGATGCAGCACAAACACCACTCGTCATTTCTGGTGCACCAAGAGTACAATCTAATTTGTTTGAAATTGTAAAAGCCTTTGTAGCAACACTTAAAGAGGATCAAGATTTCAAAATGAAAAAGACAAAGCGTGAAATTTGGTTAACTGAACAAGGTATCGAAAAGGCCAATACATATTTTGATGTGCCTAATATTTATGATGCCCCCTACTTTGATTTAGTAAGGAATATTAATCTTGCATTACGTGCCACTTATTTATTTGATCTTAATTTAGATTACATTATTATGGACGGCGAAATCATGTTGATCGACCGTATCACAGGACGTATGTTACCAGGCACGAAAATGCAAGCCGGACTTAACCAAGCCTTAGAAGCTAAAGAGCATTTAGATATTTCAGATGATATGAGTGTCATGGCTACCATTACCTTCCAAAATCTCTTTATGCAATTTGAACGCTTTTCTGGAATGACGGCGACAGGTAAACTTGCGGAGAAAGAATTTTTCGACCTTTATTCAAAAATCGTTATTCAAATTCCAACGTCTAATCCTGTGATAAGACGAGATTTACCGGATAAAGTATTTGTGAATGATGACGATAAAAATGTCGCAATTTTAGATACAGTGATTGACTATCATCAAAAGCAACGTCCTGTATTATTAATTACTCGTACAGCTGAAGCAGCGGAATACTTTTCAAGTGAATTATTTAATAGACATATCCCGAACAACTTGCTGATTGCACAAAATGTTGCTCGTGAAGCCCAAATGATTGCAGAGGCAGGTCAATTGAATGCCGTTACTGTAGCCACAAGTATGGCTGGTAGAGGTACAGATATTAAACTGTCTAAAGAAGTTCACGACCTCGGTGGTCTAACAGTACTGATTAATGAACACATGGAAAATAGTCGTATCGATAGACAATTAAGAGGACGTGCTGGTCGTCAAGGTGACCCAGGTCAGTCTCAAATTTTTATTTCATTAGATGATTACTTAGTCCAACGTTGGAGTGATTCCAAGTTAAAAGACAATCCATCATTGATGAAACAAGATACAGCATACCTATCTGATAGCCCTACCTTTAATAATAAAATCAAACGTATTGTTAAAAAGGCACAACGTGTTTCTGAAGAAGAAGGCATGAAAGCACGTGAAACGGCAAATGAATTCGAGAAGAGTATTAGTACACAACGTCAATTAATCTATAGTGAACGTAACCGTATACTTAATAGTGAAAACTTAGATGACTTAGACTTTGAAAGTATTGCTCGTGATGTCTTTAATCATGACTTTAAGACTGACGGTAGTATGACGAGAGATCATATTGTTCGTTATATCTATAAAAACTTGAGCTTTAGTTTTGTGGATGCTAATTTTGAATTTAATCATCAAAATCACAATGAAAATATTGAGTTTTTAATAACACAATTTAAAGATCAACTGGCCACTAATAAACAGAAAATTAGTGACAACGAGTTATATCAACAATTTTTAAGAAAAGCAGTACTCAAAGCCATCGACACATCATGGATTGAGCAAGTAGACTATTTACAACAACTCAAAGCGAACGTCAATCAGCGTCAAAAAGGTCAACGGAATTCTATATTTGAATACCATAAAGTGGCGTTAGATTCATTTAATGATATGGAACATGACATTAAACATCGTATGATTCGAAACTTATGTTTAAGTATCATTGATGCACAACAAAATGGTGATTTAACCATTCATTTCCCTTAAAAGGAGGGCTATTTATGACAATTTATAACATCAACTTTGGCATTGGTTGGGCAAGTAGCGGCGTAGAATATGCACAAAGTTATCGCGCACAAATGCTACGACATTTAAAAGAAGATGCAAAGTTCATATTTTTAGACTTTATTGCGTCAGAAAATATACAAACCTTAACGGCTAACTTGGGGTTTCAAGACAACGAAGTCATTTGGTTATATCAATACTTTACAGATATCCCAATAGCACCAACTACATATACCATCGATCAGCTCAAACACGATGTCGGAAATACAGTGACACGGACTGAAGTCGATCAACAAGGCAAGGTACAACGTCTTTATTTAGACCATCAACCTCAAACATTTGTAACCTGTTATATGAAAAATGCCGACCAACCCTATGTTGACCGTGCTGAATTTGTCGTTAATGGTATGTTAATTCGCAAAGATTTCTATAGCTATGTTCGTGTCTTCTCTGAATATTACGCACCTTATGACAACTATGCCAAATTGTATATGCGTCAGTTCTACAATGAAAATGGCTCTATCGCCTATCAAGAAATCATAGATGGCGATGCGCATTCCTATGTATTTAACGACGCACGTTTTGATTGTAAAGAAGCCTTTGTTGCTTACTTTATTCAACAATTACATTTAACGCATAACGACATTGTCATATTAGATCGTGCCACTGATATCGGCCAAGCAGTTCTTCAAAATAAAGGCCAAAGTCATTTAGGTGTTGTGGTACATGCGGAACATTATAGTGACAATATCACAGATGGTACGCACATTTTATGGAACAATTATTATGAATATCAGTTCAATCACGCACCATATATTGATTTCTATATCGTGGCTACCGATTTACAAAATCAAATTCTGTCACAACAATTTGCGCAATATACAAAGTATCAACCACGTATTAGAACGATACCCGTGGGCAGTCTCGACCAATTAACAATGCCAAGTGTAGAAAGACAACCTTATTCTATCCTAACCGCTTCACGCTTAGCGTCTGAGAAACACGTCGATTGGATCGCACTTGCAGTTATTAAAGCCAAACAAGCCGTACCACAGCTATCATTTGATATTTACGGACACGGACCAGAAAAAGATAAAATTCAACAAATCATTAGTGACCATCATGCCGAAGACTACATTCACTTACAAGGTCACGTCAATCTTGATGAAATTTACACACAATATGAATTATTTGTATCAGCATCACAAAGTGAAGGCTTTGGCTTAACACTTATGGAAGCAGTAGGTTCTGGCTTAGGTATGATTGGTTTCAATGTGAACTATGGGAACCCCACTTTCATCTCAGATGGTCAAAACGGTTACTTATTAGATAAACCGACTAAGGAAGAATCTATCGAGGAGATTACAGATCGTATGGCTGATAAAATAGTTCGATACTTTAACAATGGACCTACATCTCCTCAACAAGTTTCATATGATATTGCTACACCATTTAAGACAATAGAAATGATTAACAAATGGCAGAATTTAGTCGACGAGGTGCTCTATGATTAATTTATTTGAATATTATAATCAACCGACTCAGTTATTACATCAAACACTTGAACAAGCAGATTATCATAACTTCACCATTTGTATTGAAGATGATGGTTTCTTACCAGATGAAGTGACGTCCCCTTATCAATTCTTTGCGGCTAATCTATTACATGATGACGATCAACCTAAATTCTTTAATGCTGTTGATGTCCCACCATTTTGGGAAATTAGTGGCGATGGACAATCAGCTCAAATTAAAGATATGGGACATATTAGAGGCGAAATACGTTACCGCCCGCATTATAAAACGCGCATAGTTAGTCATGTGCGTTGGTTCGACGATAAAAGTCGTTTACGTTCTGAAGATCATTATTCAAAACATGGCTTTAAATTTGCTGAAACGATTTATGACTTAGCTGGAAAAGCTATATTAAAGAAATATGTAACCCGAGAAGGTAAAGAAGTGATATATGAAAACTATGTCACAGGGGATTATGTATTAGACTGGCAAGGACAATCCTATTTCTTCCCTTCTAAAGTAGCGTTTATAACCTTCTATCTTCAACAAATTCAAGTGGATTTATCTGAGATCATTATTAATTCTTTATCAACACCATTTTTAGTCTTACATCATATGAATACGGAAGGTAAAGGCTTATTATTCTGGCAGGAAAGTAGTAACGGTCATGTCCCAGGAAATATGTTGTCATTACTAGATAGTACATTACAACGTCAATTCTCTGTGATGATACCTGATTACAGAGAATATCATACTGTGGTGGCACAACTTAATTCTGAACAAGCATCGCATGTTTATCAAGCCGGTTATCTGTATAACTTTGATAAATCAAATCAATATTCAAACCATGCACTCATCCTGACAAACTCAGATGAAATACTGCAACTTGAACATATTATAGTGGCGCACCCTAATATGCAATTCCATATCGCTGCATTAACTGAAATGTCGTCCAAACTCATGGCGTACGATCAACATCAACACGTACATTTATATCCAGCAGCAACTAAAGATATATTTGCGGAACTATACCAACGCTGTGATATTTACCTCGACATTAATCAAGGCAACGAAATTGAAAATGCAGTAGTACGTGCATTTCATCATCAACACGTTATCTTAGCGTGGGATGAGGTTGCACATCAGCGTCCATTTACTGCACCAGAAAACACATTTACATTAGAACAATTTAACCAGTTTAACCAAGTGTTACACGATATCACTACTAACCATCAACAGTTCGACTTACATCGTACTTACCAAGCTAGACACGCTAACCAACTTACAACTGATACATTCGTGAGTGTAATACAACAGGCACTGTATGAATAAACGCTTATTAAGAGACATTCACTTAATGATAAAAGTAAAATCTATTGTATTGACTTAAAATTCAAATATCCTAAAATCCCCCTACTAATAAAATAGTAAGGGGGCTTATGAAATATCATTTCAGAAAATTAACTTAGTTATGTTAATCTAAAAGTAACTAAGTTGAGGTGAATAAAATGAAAATTTCATGGATTTCTTGGTGGATAATGAGTATTCTAGAAATTATAACTTTCATCTTTTTCGCGTTTATGGTGTGGAATAGAAATGTAGATGCAGCTGGCGTAACACAAACAACCGAACTAAAGTTAGTTAATCTAGGTGTGTTAGGATTTGCTTTTTTAATTCCGTTTATAGTGCAAATAGCATGGTTACTCGCTAATATTGTAATTTCAAAAAAGCAAAAGAATCAAGCATTACATTAATATTTAGTTTTATACATTCAAAACAAAAAGCAATTTCTATCCACTTCGAATAGAAATTGCTTTTTTATATGAATAAGTATTTAAATTATTTTGATGAATGAGATTAAAACAGTGAAACTCCATTTATAATCTTTAATATTTATTTCATATACTCTGAGCGAACCACCATTTTTAAAATTATTGATGAACAAACTGCTAATATGATTGAAATCATTAAAGATAAATTAAAATGATAATCTATATAATATAATATCCCCCCTATAAATGAACCTAATCCTATTCCTAAATTTAATACTGAGATATCATAACTTAATATTTGACTCGGGTCTCCTCGTAAAAATTTAAGTAATGCATATTGAACTGTTGGATTTGTTCCCCAATGAAATAAATTCCATATAAATACACATAAAGTAAGAATTAAAACATTTCCACCGGCGAACCAAATGAATATAATAGCGATTGTGTATACCCCAATAATTATATTTCCAGCTATATTGTATCCTTTTTTCTCCGACAAACTATTACCTAATTTTGATCCTAGTACACCTGCAATACCTGAAAGGAATAAACATAAACTTACAATAAAGATACTATGACCGTTGCTTTTTACTAAAGGCTCGATATATGTAAACAATATACTATTAGAAACCATCATTAATAGTAAAAAAACAAGTATCAATATGATACCTTTATAATTAATTACTTTATATTCAGTATTATTAACACTTTGATCTTCGGTTTTATGAGGTATAAAATACAATACACCTAATAAACATAAAAAAGTTATAATTGCGATTAAATAAAATGGAAGTTTCCAATTATACTGAGAAGCTATTAGCGTACCTAATGGTATACCTAATATGTTTGCAGCACTAAATCCAACATATATATTAGCAATTACAGAAGCTTTATATTCTTCTGGAACAATGTTGGCACCTGTTGCCATTAACTTTACTGTTATTAATGAAGCGACACCTGCTAATACAATTCTAACTAAACACAACAAAATGTAATTTCTAATTATCGTAGTCATTAAAGTTAACAGAATAAAAATAATCAAACCATACACTAAGATGTTTTTATCATTTATATTTTTTGTGAGTTTCGTTAAGATAGGACTTAATATCGAAAAAGCAATAGCATATAAAGTGACCAATTGACCTATCAAAGCTTTACTTACATGAAATCCCTTACTCATTTCACCTAACATACCAACGACTATCAAATCTGATACACCTACGATAAACATTGTTAAAAATCCAATAATTGTTATTCTTTTACTGATGGCCATATACTATTCCTCAAAATCTAGTTGGTGAACATTTGTAATAATGAATGTAGGATTTTCACGTTTTAATTCTTCAACATCATGGCTTCCCCAAGTTACAGCACAAGAATCTATATTAGCATTATTAGCCATTTTTATATCGAAAACTGCATCACCTATATATATCGTTTGATTACGATGCAAGTTATATTTATTTAATATATATAATATTCCATCGGGGGAAGGTTTATAGTTTTCAACCTTATCCGAACCTATAACTTCTAAAAAGAAATGTTCAACTTTCAATTTTTTTAGATTTCGTTTTAATACATCTGTTTTTTTACTAGATACTACAAACAACTTATATTTTTCATGGAGCTCTGCGAGTTGTTCTGTCATTCCGTCAAAAATATTCAAATATAATGTTTCTGTTTCTTTATAATATCTTCTAAATAACTCCATTAATTGATTCAATTCATTTTCAGTTAAACTTTTTTCACTCATTAAATCAAAGGATTTTTCTATAGGTATCCCCTATAAAATAAGATAATTTAGCTGGTGAAAATTTTCCTGAACCAATAACAGGTCCTAAACCAGAATGTACTGGACAACCATCATATTTCTCTGCTAATTTTCTAACATTTTTTTGTGCTTTAGCTTTAGTTTTCATATTGTAATTAAAATATTCATCTGATTTACTAAGAGTTTGCATTGCTAATGTTATAAAAGCACCTAAATTTCTTGATTTTCTGTGTCTATAACTATTAGAACTAAAATTAATAAACCACAATTCATTTTTAAAGCGATACGCATAACCATCGTCTAAAGGATTATTATCAATATTATCCTTTTTATATCCATACTTATTTTTCATTGATGAAAGAAGTTGCCAAACCATAAACTGCTTTGCATGTATACTCATATTGCCAATTGGTTCAAAATATACTAACAATCCAGAAATGCCCCTATCTTTTTTAGGCATCTTTTTTAATTCATTTAAATAAAGATCTATATCTTTAGATAATTCTTCAGGACTATATGGATAATTTAATGCAGAATAAAAGTAAACTTCCTTTTTATGTCCTTGTACGCCAAATACACATGGAAATCCTTTCGATTCTATAACTTCTTTAGATTGTTTAATTTCTCGATTCAACCACTCGCAACGATTTTCTATTCTTCCAATGCGGCTTTGAGAAACGAACATTTAAACACTCCTTTAAAATATTGTTCGTCTATATTGTAACTAAAAACCTGGAATTTTCAAATAATCTCTTATACTTTTTTAATATAATTATAATTTCTATTGAAATCACAGTATTAGCCAAAAAATCAGTTAGATAAAAAAAGACTCCCGTTACATGAAGTTAACAGGAGTCAAATTATAGTTTCTATGATCATATATTTATTCTTTTATATACCAATCTACATTATGTTTTTTACATACCATTATCAATCTCAACCTCATCATTCAAAAAATACGTTTGGATATTGGATGATACCTGAAGCATGATTTAAAGCACTATCTTTTAATTCAATTGCCATCAATAACTCATCTGGTACTTCAAAAGGCGCTTGTATGCCCCAATGAGATGCTTTTTTGAAACCAAATTTCGGATAATATGCTTCGTGCCCCATAACGATGACTGATTCAAAATCAAGGATCTCTGCAATGGTTAAAGCTTGTTGTATTAATTTTTGACCTACACATTTATTTTGATATTCGGGTAAAACAGAAATAGGTGCTAATGCTAAAGATTCTACTTTCTTATCCTCAGTATCAATCAAAATTTTAGATAATAATATATGTCCTATGATTTTATCTTCATTTACAGCGACTAATGATAAATCTGGAACAAATGCCTCTGACTTTCGTAATTTCGCAACCAATGTGTGCTCACTTTGATCACTATATGATTCATTCTCAAAAGCCTTTTTCACTACTTCTTCAGTTTGCAGGTAATCTTCTTTTTGCTCTTGTCTGATGATGAATTTCATCCTATTCACCCCTCATCATAGTTAGTGCGCTGATATGTTACACAATTACTGTCATGACTGCCTCTATATTTTACAGCTAGTGTCGATTAAATCAACTGGTTATGATTAATTTGACTTAGCTCGGAAATAATTTTTCTACTATCTGAATTTAACTTTTTCACATAGACGGTATTATGATTGGCTTCGAATTTCTGTACGATAGTATCAATCGCATTCACTGCTGAATCATCCCATAAATGTGCATGGTTGAAGTCTAATTCAATGACTGAATGGTCCACATTAAAGTCAATTTGGTTCATCATGGAATCAATAGATACAAAGAAAATTTGGCCTTCAAAGTATACATGTAACGTCTCATCAAACGTCTCTGTTGTCACATTCACGTTAGAAATCTTAGTCGCGAAGAAGAGTGCACTAAATACTACACCTACGATAACACCAATGGCTAGATTATGTGTCATCAATACAATAATAACTGTTAGAATCATCACAAAGGCATCCGTTTTTGGAGCATTTTTAATATATTTAAAGGAATGCCAGTCTACTGTTCCAATAGATACCATGACCATAATTCCCGCTAAAATAGGCATTGGAATTTGCACTACTAAATCCCCTAATACAATAATCATAAATATGAGTACTACACCTGCAGTTAATGTCGATAATCGACTTGTCGCACCTGATTTCACATTAATGACAGATTGTCCGATCATCGCACAACCACCCATACCACCGAAGAATCCTGTAATGATATTTGCGATACCTTGTCCACGAGATTCCTTATTTTTACTACTATAAGTATTTGTAAATTCGTCTACAATTTTAGCAGTGAGTAAGCTTTCTACTAACCCTACAATCGCCATTGAAACTGAAAATGGTAAGATGATTTGTAATGTCTCCAGTGTGTAAGGTACTTGTGGAATAATGAAATGAGGCAATGCCTGTTTAATCGTACCTAAATCACCAACAGTATGCACATTGGCACCTGTAAACATATATAATGCTGTTAATAAAATAATCGCAATTAATGGTGCAGGAATTGCTTTAAAGAATCTAGGTACAATATATACGATTAATAAAGTAATAATGACATAAATGTAAGTCGCAATGGATATATTAAAAATATGCTCAATTTGAGATAGAAAGATCATAATACCTAATGCATTAACGAAACCAATCATTACGGATTGTGGAATGAACTTCATCAGTCTTCCTACTTTTAAAATACCTAAGACAAGTTGAATCAATCCCATTAAAATCGTCGCTGCAAATAAATATTCCACGCCATGTTCCTTCACGAGTGGTGTCACAACAAGTGCAACAGCACCTGTAGCACCTGAAATCATTGCCGGTCGTCCACCAACAATCGCTGTCACTGTCGCTATGATAAACGCCGCATATAAACCAATCATCGGGTCCACCCCCGCTATGATTGAAAAGGCAATCGCTTCTGGAATTAAAGCAAGTGCCACTACAATACCTGCTAGTATATTTTTCATTGGTTGATTAAACCACTGAACTTTCCAATTATCTACCATGACATCCGCTCCTTTTCATACTATTTAAATTCAATATTGATAAAACGCATATTACGCCCCTGACGTATGTAACATATACATATACTTGCACTTTGCATACATATGCCATCACCACTTTTTCCGCAATAAAATAGAGCGAGTAAGAAACCATTGTGTCATTCAACTTGGTTTCATCACTCGCCCATGAAGGTGGCTATCTTATCATCTCATTAGTATTGTTATTTATTGACTATCCTACGTGCCACTCACTATATGACATATATCAATTGAATCGCGTTTTATTTGTCGAATTGAAACCTTACGCATTATAACATCAAGCACGCTTCAATGGCAAAATTCATTTTGATACTTGTCATCGACTTTTAATATACATCACGTCACATGAATCATGACTTTAGTTCTTCTTGATACGTCTGTCCAAATAATTGATAATGTACAAATTCAGTAACATCGGCTGAACTGACTAATATTAATATCGTATCATTACCGCCAACTGTTCCTAATACCTCATTTAAATTAAGCTGATCGATATAAAAGTTCACACTTTGCGCAAATCCTGGCGATGTTTTAACAATAAGGTAGTGATCTTTAATTGTGACCTTTTCGATCTCATCATTGTAAAAGGCTATGAGTTTCGTTTTCGCTTCGCTTTGAGCATTATCATTAAACTTTCGGTAACATCGATCATTATTGGCGGTAGGCATTTTATATATTTTAAGTTCATTTAAATCTCTACTAATCGTTGCCACACTATATTTGATACCAAAATGTTTATCAAGATAGTCCACAATTTCGGCTTTTGAACGTATGTCATTATCTTTCACAATTGTCGATATTAAATCCAATCGTTTACTTTTTCTCATATTTATTTACTCATTTATCTGTATATTTCACAAAATACAGACAAACTTCATCACAAATACCATATCAAATTTCCTTCATACAATATGTGAAGTATTTCTCATTTATAACAATTTTTATAAAAAGTTTTATATTGATGTATAAAAATCTTCTTAAAATATAGATAGATTTAACATTTATAGTTAATTAATCATGCATGACTATCCATACATTCAATCGAATAAAAAATCATATTATATTAATTATTTATTATCGTATTAACTTAATATACATGTAATTATAGGTTTTATGCGTTTATATTGCATAATCTTTCATCAAATTGCATTGAATAAATATTTTATATGAGATATTCGACATTATTATTGTGAAAAGATTCTCAATCTCTATGTTGAAAGCGCTTTATACTCTAGATGTATTAAATCAAAGGAGGAAATAACAATGGAAAAAGGACCTATCCACGTAAACAGTGAAATCGGCAAATTAAAAACGGTATTACTTAAACGACCAGGTAAAGAATTAGAAAATTTAGTACCTGATCATCTAAGTGGATTGCTATTTGACGATATTCCTTATTTGAAAGTTGCTCAAGAAGAGCATGACCATTTCGCGCAAGTACTTAGAGATGAAGGTGTCGAAGTTGTTTATTTAGAACACCTAGCTGCAGAAGCCATTGCAGATGCCTCAGTTCGCGAACAATTTATCGATGACATTTTAAAAGAATCTCAAAAGACTGTCCTCGGTCATGAAAAAGAAATTAAAGAGCTATTCGCGACATTAAATGATCAAGAACTGGTAGAAAAAATTATGGCTGGTGTACGTAAAGAAGAAATTCAATTAGAAACGAATCACCTCGTAGAATATATGGATGACCGCTATCCATTCTATCTCGATCCAATGCCAAACCTTTACTTCACTAGAGATCCTCAAGCATCTGTAGGTAGAGGAATGACTATCAACCGTATGTATTGGCGTGCCCGTCGTCGTGAATCAATCTTCATGACATATATTTTGAAATATCACCCAAGATTCAAAAACGACGATGTACCAGTTTGGTTAGATCGAAATTCACCATTCAATATTGAGGGTGGCGATGAATTAATTCTATCTAAAGATGTACTTGCCGTTGGTATTTCTGAACGTACCTCTGCACAAGCTATCGAACGCTTAGCAAGACAAATTTTATTCGATGATCAATCTACATTTACTAAAGTACTTGCCATCGAAATTCCAAACAGCCGTACATTTATGCATTTAGATACAGTATTTACAATGATTGACTACGACAAATTTACAATGCATGCTGCGATTTTCAAAGAAGAAGATAACATGAACATCTTCACCATTGAAAAAGATGAACAAGGTCAAGACATTAAAATTACGCACTCAAACAAATTAAAAGAAACATTAGAAGATGCGCTTAACATCGACAATATCGAATTTATCCCAACAGGTAATGGTGACGTTATCGATGGTGCCCGTGAACAATGGAATGACGGTTCTAACACATTGACTATCCGTCCAGGGGTTGTCGTAACTTACGACCGAAACTATGTATCTAACCAATTATTACGTGATAAAGGCATTAAAGTTATTGAAATTACAGGTAGTGAATTAGTCCGTGGTCGTGGGGGCCCAAGATGTATGAGCCAACCATTATATAGAGAAGATATTTAATTCAGTACACACATGTACTTTACTAATACATTTTAAAGAAATGAGGAATGAATCATGTCAGAAATTCAACAACCACTTAACTTAAAAGGTAGACATTTATTAAAAGAAGATGACTTTACGAAAAAAGAATTTAGCGATTTAATCGATTTCGCTATTACTTTAAAAGATTATAAACAAAAAGGGATTCCACATCGTTATTTAGATCATAAAAATATCGCCCTATTATTTGAAAAGAATTCTACACGTACACGTGCAGCCTTTACTGTAGCCTCTATTGATTTAGGTGCACATCCTGAATTCTTAGGAAAAAATGATATCCAATTAGGTAAAAAAGAATCTGTTGAAGACACAGCTAAAGTATTAGGAAGAATGTTTGATGGTATCGAATTCCGCGGCTTCTCACAAGAGATGGTTGAAGACTTAGCTAAATATTCAGGTGTACCTGTATGGAATGGTTTAACGGACGCATGGCATCCAACACAAATGTTAGCTGACTACATGACAGTTAAAGAAAACTTTGGTGATTTAGATGGCATCAAACTTACTTATGTGGGTGACGGACGTAACAATGTGGCTAACTCACTACTTGTGGCTGGACCAATGCTTGGTGTAGACGTAACAATTTGTTCTCCTAAAGCACTCTTCCCATCTCAAGACTATGTTGATATTGCAGAAAGACGTGCCAAACAAGACGGTGGTTCAATCACAATTACAGATAATATTGACGAAGGTGTTAAAGATGCCGATGTTATCTACACTGACGTGTGGGTATCTATGGGTGAAGAAAGTGAATTTGAATCACGTATTAAATTATTAAAAGACTATCAAGTTAATAGAGCTATGTTCGATAAAACTGGTAAAGATAGCACGATTTTCTTACATTGTTTACCAGCCTTCCATGATACGAATACAACATATGGTCAACAAATCAAAGATGACTATGGTTTATCTGAAATGGAAGTCACTGACGAGATATTTAGAAGCAAACATTCTAAAGTATTCGATCAAGCAGAAAACCGTATGCATACGATTAAAGCTGTGATGGCAGCTACGCTAGGATAGTTTGCAATTAAAAAGAAGACGCAGGTTTGGTTACGATACCCTCATATCACTGAACTCCTATATATGAATCACAACTGAACCTGCTTATTTATTCAAAGGAGACATGACATATGAGTGAATCAGATGGAAATAAATTAAGTAAAACCTCCTTGATTGGCCTCGTCATTGGTTCAATGATTGGTGGCGGTGCATTTAACATTATTTCTGATATGGGTAATCAAGCTGGTGGTTTAGCCATCATTATTGGTTGGATTATCACAGCAATTGGTATGATTTCCCTAGCCTTTGTCTTTCAGAATTTAACGAATGAAAGACAAGACTTAGACGGTGGTATCTATAGTTATGCACAAGCCGGGTTCGGTGATTTTATTGGATTTTCAAGTGCTTGGGGTTATTGGTTTGCAGCCTTTCTAGGCAACGTGGCCTATGCCACATTATTAATGTCAGCAGTCGGTAACTTCTTCCCGATCTTCAAAGGCGGAAATACCTTACCAAGTATTATCGTTGCTTCTATCCTTTTATGGGGCGTGCATTATCTCATCTTAAAAGGTGTAGAAACAGCTGCATTTATTAATAGTATCGTTACTGTTGCTAAACTCATCCCTATCTTACTTGTCATCGTATGTATGATTGCTGCGTTTAACTTTGAGACCTTTAAAGCTGGTTTATACGGTATGACAAGTGGCGATACTGGCATATTCAGTTGGGGTGATACATTAGGCCAAGTGAAAAGTACAATGCTTGCTGTGCATTTGGATAATGGTCAACTAAGAAACTGCCGCCATTTGTTTTATCGAAAATACCATTGAACCCCCATTGATGTTCATCAAAAACACCGATATCCAAGATATCTACTACAAGTAAATCACCTGGTTGTACGTTGTTTACATGCACTGGACCACTTAAAACATGTACACGATTTAAGTTCACGTGTTTGATATCACTTGGATCATCATTATTGGCTACTTGTCCATCTGTCCAATCTAAGCATTCCATTCTAAAGGATTCTCCTGGATCTACTGAAAATGCTGCTGGAATATCAGGATGCCATCGATTGTGTCCTGGATGTGCTTGTTGATCCATCTTCTTGTTTAAATCAATACTAAATAACTTTTTAGGCATATGCCCTTCCCCCTTACATATGAAAGTTAATTATGACTGATTATCAAGTTATCTAAATATTAACACAATTAAAGTTACAAAATATATTAAAATGTGTATATTTTTATTAATTGGAATTATTACGATAAACAAATGATATAAAAGGACATGTTTGAACATTCAAGAGGAAGTAGGGGAGGGGAAGTTATATAGAAATACTCAATAAATAAGACTTCCGTTTGTCTACCTTCAGACATACGGAAGTCTTACCCTTAGTTCTATAACCTTTGTCATTTCAACCTTTATAGTGGATTGATACAATTATACTCTCATTGATTCACTTTCTAGCCTATACTTAAATTATTCATCTTCAACATTTTTACCAACAGGTTCCCATTTCAATACAAATGTAATGACAAGACCGATTAGTGGTACGAGACCAATCCATAACATCGTTTGGTTTAATCCGACTGCTGCTAATATAATCGGAAATACAAACGTTCCTATAATACTACCCGTTCGACTCACTGACTCCACAATACCTGTCGCTTGTGAACGTAAATGTGTTGGGAATGATAATGCACCAATCGTCTTACCTTGCGTTCCTGGTCCACCTGAATGTCCGAATAAAAACAATGCAATTAAACATGTATTAATCACCATTGGTAAGTTATTGTAAAATAGGCCTGTTACAATCATAACAAATAAGACAATACCGAAACCTATCATTGTAAGTTTTCTTGTACCTAGACGATATGTATACTGTGCACCTAAGTACGCACCGATGATACCAGCAACATTGACAATTGCTGTACCAAATAAGACCCCTAACTTATCCTCACTTATCATATATTTAGCAATAATTGGAATATATAATCCCACTGCATAGTACTGCATACCTTGTAATGTTGATATCGCTGTTGCTAGTGTTAATCTCTTTAAATATGGTTTTTTAAGTAGTACTTTATATGATTGTTGTTGTGCGTTTGATTGATGTTCTCCTTGTCTTTCATCTAATTTCAACTGCACATCGTAATGTTTCTGAATATAGTGTGTCGCCTTTTCAAGTGAAAAGTGATCAATAATCCAAGTCGGACTTTCTTGTAAATACTTTAATCGCATGATATATAGCACTAAAGCAATACAAGCACCAAATCCAACTGCCATACGCCATAATGTTTCTCCTGCTCCCATTAAGAAAAATGCAATGACCACTAACGACGATGTCACAATCGCTATGTACCATACGACTTGCCAGTAGTTAACGTTACGACCTCGTTGGACTTTGTTACTAATTTCTGCAATAAATGTAAACGCTACTGGACTGTCCATACCTATCGCAATGCCCATCAGAAATCTAAATATCAATAAGATCATAATATTAGGCGAAAATGCTGCACCTAAAGACGTAATCATTAATATTAACAATGATATTGAAAGGATACGCTTTCTACCAAATCGATGCGCGAGCGTCCCTCCAAAAATCGCACCAATTAATGCACCTACAGGTAATGATGTCATCACGAATGATAGCATGGTTGGAGATAAATTGAATTCTTTCGTGATTTGGTCTGTCATCGTTCCTAAAATGGTAATATCATATGCATCTAAAAATATCGTTCCTAATATCATCAATAACAACATATTGGATGTATGTTGTTTGTCCGCGTCATCAATGATTCGATATAAATCTTGCTTTGACTTCACAATTTCCATATTAACCATCCCTTATTTTATTTTAGATTAAGCGTAATTAATGATTATTAACTTATTGTTAAGCGCAAATAAATATTTATTTAAGTCATACGCTGTCGCTCTGTTATTGTTTTAAAAAAATAGCGTCTATCTCAAATGTAAGATAGACGCTATATAGTCAATTATTCTGTTGTCGTTGACTTATTCGAGCGGATTTTATAAACAATCAATCCAATGATAAATCCGATTAATGCCGGTAGAATCCAACCCATACCAATATCAAAGAATGGTAGGTATTTTTCACCTAATGAAATGATAAATTTAGCGAATGATGTTTTCAAAAATGGCTCTGGACTAGCCTTAACACCATCGATAAATGACGCGATCATTGTGAAGAAAATCGTAAATCGATATACAATTTTCGAATGATTGAATAATGGACTTACTAAAGTTAATAAAATAATTGTAATAGCCAATGGATAAATGAACATCAATACTGGCGTTGAATACATAATGATTTTAGTTAAACCAACATTAGCAAAAATACATGCTAAGATACTTACCACTGTCGCAAACATTAAGTAACTACGTTTCGGGAATAACTCTGTAAATGTTTCAGAGAAAGCAGTGATTAAACCAATCGCTGTTTTTAAACATGCGACAATTACGATTAGAGATAATACGATAATTCCGTAATCTCCAAGATAGTGTCTCGCGATTTGAGCTAATGCAATACCACCATTTTCACTCACTTTAAATTTACCGATACTCATTGTACCCATAAACGCAAGTAAACTATAGATAATACCCATTAATACAATACTGATAGTTCCTGATTTAAATGTTTCTTTGGCGATGCTGTTAGGATTTGTGATACCTAACTTTTTAATCGTAGATACAATAATAATACCAAAGGCTAATGATGCTAATGCATCTAACGTGTTATAACCATCAATGAATCCTTTAAGTAATGGACTCTTATCGTAATCTGCACTCACAGGCGCATTCGTTAACCCACCTAATGGATGGATGAACGCTAAGACTACAACAATACCTAATAAAACTAAAAAGACTGGATTTAAAAATTTACCTATGTAATCTAAAATTTTAGACGGCTTTCTCGCAAAGAACCAAGCTAATAAGAAGAAGATAATACTAAAGATCGGTAAGTAAATCTTCGCAACATCAGGTGAAATGAATGGTGAAAATGCAATTTCAAAAGATGTTGTTGCTAACCTAGGTAACGCAAAGAATGGTCCAATGACTAGATACAAACCAATCGTAAATATGTATGCATATGTTTTACTAACTCTTGATGTAATTTCAAAAATACCGTTTGTTTTAGACATACCGATAGCGATAATACCTAAAAACGGTAATCCGATAGCAGTAATTAAAAAGCCTAAATTGGCAATAAATACGTTTGATCCTGCTGTTTGTCCAAGATGAATTGGGAAAATAATATTCCCAGCACCAAAGAATAAACCAAATAGCATTGATCCGATAAAAATGTTCTCTTTTAAAGTCAATTTGTTTTTCATCATGTCTGTTTATTCTCCTAGTTATTTTTTATTTATTATACATTATATTTTGTAAAGGAAAAATGTAAATAACAAGAAAATTTTAAAAAATTAGACAATAATACATCATTATTACTTTATAAAATGTAAAATAACACATTGAGTGATATTTTTAAAAAAAGTACTATACACCATTTGTATAGTACTTCATTCTCATATATTTGTTTTATCAATCAGTTATCAAACTGCTATTCTTCTAATTCTTTAATGACTTTTGCCGGTACACCTGCCGCAAGGGTATTATCTGGGATATCCTTTGTGACTACTGCACCTGAGGCAATCACTACATTATTTCCAATAGTCACTCCTGGAGTAATCGTGACTTTGCCACCTATCCAAACATCGTCGCCTATATTTACAGGACTTGCTTGAGCTAAATACTCTCGTCTTCCTTTTGCGCTTAATGGATGGTTAACAGTATAAATATCGACATTAGGACCTATCATCACATGGTTCCCAATATTCACTGGCGCTATATCTAGAATGGTAAGGTTATAGTTTGTTAAGACGTCATGTCCGACATGTATATTTTTCCCGTTATCACAATTGAATGTCGCTTGGAATGAAATGTTTTCACCAGCAGAGCCTAATATTTGGCGGATTTTACTTTCTTGTTGTGCCGGTTCTGTAGCAGGAATGGCATTAAATTCTTGGCATAATTGTGCTGCTCTAGCTTTACGTGCCGCCACTTCCTCATCATCAAAATGATACGGCATACCTTTATCTAATTTGTCTATTTCTCTCATTGCTACCTAATCCTCCCAAGTTTATGTTATTCATGAATTCTATAAAATAATGTCTTAATATTTCTCTATTTCATTAGCAATTTTACTTTCCTTTTGATTGCCCGACGTCTTTAATTGCTTAACAATATTTACTTTTTCCTGCTTACTTCTATTTTGACTAAGTTTATATGCCGCTTCTATGTCATTCACTTTAACTTGAAATCCGACAATCCCATTGATTTGTTTCTTAGTATCTTCTGATAAATGATTCCAAGTTGCACCATCATCTTTGTGACCTTCATAGTGATTCAATAATTGTTTCAAATCAGATACTAGTTCATCTTGATTCAATAATCGTCCTTCACCATATACATGCATACTTTGATAATCCCATGTCGGTACATCTTCTGTCTCGTACCATGTAGAGGAAATATAGGCGTCTGGTCCTTGGAAGATCACTAATACATGTGCGTTATGTTCTATCATTTGTACCAATTCATTATGTTTCGCTAAATGTCCTGTGATTACTAATTGATCATCTTGTTCTGAAATCATCACGGGAATATGTGACGCGATAGGCTTAATACCGTCACTCATTACGATCGTCGCAAAATTGTTGTGCTGCATAAATCGTTTTATTTCTTCATAATCATTGATTTGTGAATGCTTACCAATATACATGATGTAACACACCCTTTTAATGAATTCATCTTATTCATCATCGACTCTTTTTTATATTCAAAAAGCTGTAGATCAATCATCCACAGCTCCTCGTTTTAATACCTCAATTGTCGTATTACAACATTATAAATATTGATCTGCATGTTCTAATCTATAATGTTCTGTCACTTCTTTTTCATGTTCGAATTCTTTTTCAGTTAATTTCTTAATATTTTCGACCGCATACCCTAATTTCTTTGCGAATGCTTCCACTTCATCTTTATCTTTTGCAAGCACAAACATTGTTAACACATTATCATCTACAATATCTTTATGATGTTGATAATCTAGTTTAAAAAATTTCATGACTATCTCCCCCTCTTTACGTGTTTATTATATACCCCAAATCATCATTTTATTCATGTAAATTGCCATCTTTTTTGTCTATATTGTTAAAAATATTATTTTGAATATTGAAGTATATTGTTTCATTTACATTCCCTCGACGTTGCTATAAAAGGAGGTTAGAGTCATTTCATTTGAATTTTCAAAAAAATTAAATATTGATTAATAATGGTTTGTGGACGATTTAATTTTTTGAACATTATGTTACAATTGTCAAATGATTTTTTATAGAACAATTCTTATTTCTACTAAAGGGGTTTAATGACATGAATATTATATTAGGCGTCGGAACACTCGTTATTGTGTTGGTCATTATGACATTGTTCCTTAAATTCGCACCATACGGTAAGGAAGGCTTACAAGCTTTATCTGGTGCTGCTTGTGCCACATTCCTACCCCAAGCATTCTTAAGTTATGCAATCGGTGGTATCTTACATATTAAATTCTTACAAGACATCGGGGACCTTGCGGGTAGTCTAGGTGGTATTGCGGTAGGTATACTCGCATGTATCAATTTAGGTGTATCACCTGTCTTCGCTATTATCGTCGGTCTTGTATTAAAGGATTTCAGTTTATTACCAGCATTTATCGCTTCATATATAGTTGCATTTATTATTAAATTGATTCAGAAGAAAGTGCCTGAAGGTTTAGATTTAATCGCAGTGATACTCATTGCACCGGCATTAGTATATGGACTTGCATCACTGATTAATCCAGGAGTTACAGCCGTATTAAATCAAATTGCAGGTGCCGTGAACTCAGTTGGCGACAGTAGTCCATATGCTCTAGCGATCATCTTAGGCTTAATTATTCCAGTTACAAGTATGACGCCATTAAGTTCAATGGTGCTCGCAAGTATCTTAGGCCTTACAGGACTCCCAATGGCCATTGGTGCTATTACTTGTACAGGTGCGTCATTTGTAAACTTCACATTATTCAACATTTTGAAAATTGGCGAAAAACCAAATCGATTTGCAGTCTTTATCGAGCCTTTAACACAAATTGATTTAATCGTTAGATATGCACCCGTTTTATACGGTACGAATGCTCTTATCGGTATGGTCAATGCTTGTATTATTGCATTTAGTGGACTTAAAATAGGTGTCACTGGTATGGCAACACCTATTGCAGGCGCGATTGTCTTATTTGGCTTTAACAATCCAGTTTCATCAGCGATTACAATTATTGCCGTAGCTATCACAAGTCTAGTACTCGCCTTTATTATTGGTACACTTATTAAAAAATTCGATTTAATGCACTTACACATACCAATGCCTTGGCAAAAAAATACGAAACACTCATAATACAAAAACAACTCCCAACCATGCGATTGTTATCGCGGCTGGGAGTTATTTTTATATCTTATTAACAATCAATATTTACACAAAGTTTTACAAATTTAGCGAACTTTTCTAATTTAATTCAAGTCCTAATATCCTGAACCGATTTTGTCACCATTTTCATCAAATTTAGTCACATAACCATCATCTGTATCAACAGTATATGAGCCGGCTAAATTACCGTCTTTATCATCATATGAGAATCCCCATTTACCATCACTTGTTTTTTCAGGTTCTTTAAATGTATACGTATCTGTATCTAACTTTTCACCTTCGTAAGATTCTACTTTATCAATGACATTATCACGTGTCACTTCTTCAGAATCTGAACTACTATCAGATGAACTATTGTCGTCTGAACTTGAATCATCACTTTCGTCGTCAGAGAATGTTGGCATTTTATCGTAAAGATTAATCTTATTAGCTACTTGCTTAAACTCATTAGAATCTTTGTATTTATCATAAACTTCTTTAGTATTGTGTTCTTCACCAAATTTCAACGCATCTTTATATGAAGGGATTGGGCTTTGAGTCCCACCTAAATAAATTTTATCATCACTTACACCGATTACAGTTGCAAATTGAGCGATTGAGGGTGACACAGCATAAAATTTCATACCATTAGGTGCACCTGAAATTTGTTGTGTTTCCCTACTTACTGCAAAATGTTTTAATTCTTGTGTCTTTTTCTCATCTGACATTTGCGTCGTGTATCTACCTGTTAAAATATCATTTTTGGTTAATGTATATTTTCCAGATTCATTTGCTAAAAAGATTAACGCTATTCTTTCCTTTTCAGATAGATTCGAAATATCATTCGTAGATGATTGTTTAGACTTGCTTGAGTGACTTGAACTTTCTTTACTTGATGATGACTTAGAATCGTTCCCTTTTTTACTGTCTTCACTCTTTTGTGTATCTTCTACTTTCGATGCTCCTTTTGAATCACTAGATGAATCGCCATTGTTACAAGCTGACAAAAGTAATAATGCTGTTCCACTTAAAAATAAAAATTTCTTCAATGATAAATCCCCTTTGTTTAATGTTTTTTCAAAAATTCCCAAATATATATTATTACTACTTCTTTATACGAGGCAATTATACTATATTTTTATAAAAATATGGCCAACAAACAGAAATTATTTATATTTATACCGTATATACAAAAATGTATTTTTAAAATTAATAGTTATATTGCTAAAATCGACAATCATTTTATACTTTAAATTTGAATCTTTTATAATTTTGTTGTACTTTAAAGTTGGTAGCGTTTTCACTACCGAAAATTATATAGGAGTGATGCTTTATGAAGAAATTAACTAAAACTTTTGTTGCGGGAAGTATTGTATTAGGCACAGCACTAGGAGTAAGCGTTTCTACAGATAATGTATCATCTCACCAAGCACACGCGGCGTCATCACAGTATTGGTATAAATATAACGGTTACACTGCTTCAGGAGGTAACTTTGTATTGAGCCAATCATTCTATAATGGTTTAAAAGCGGATAATTTAGAGTTCAACGGTGTTAAAGTTAGCGGTAAATATCAAGCACCAACGAATTCTAAAGTCATTTATGATCAAACATTCCAACAGTATAAAAATCACAAAGCAAACAATGTAGATATTAAAGTAAAACCAAACTCAATTAGCTTAAAACAAGTGAAACAAAAATATGGTAATAACTATGATTATCAAAATCCATTAACAGGACCTGCTAAAAAGAAAGGCGATGGCATTTATAGTTATCAAGTAGGCAAAGGTCATATTGCGTTTGCAATTGAAAACGGATATGTCACTAAAGCCAACGTATCATAAACATCTTATAGCTAGTTAATATTATACCTTCCATATATAAAAGAGAAGCTAGGACATAAATATATACTTCAAGTTACATTTATGTTTAGGCAGTAGTTGACTGTAAAGTCATTCTTTTTCTTATAGAAATTAGAATGACTTACACATGCGTATTGACTCATGTGTTCAAATTAAGCTTTAGAGGTATACATGAACTAAAGTTCATGCATAAAACCGTCTAAGTAATAAATTACAAAGACGGTCTAATGTACCAAGCTTTTTCATTTCTAGTCAACCTTGCCGGGGTGGGACAACGAAATAAATTTTAAGAAAATTTTATTTCTGTCCCTCTCCCTTCTTTATCACTTCATTTTCCCTATAATTCCGTATGCCATATCTCTTATGAAGGCACTATGATTATGTTGTGCCTCTGCTTTTAATTCTTCTTTGAACGTTTCTATTGAGAAGGTCTCGTCCACAATATGATGTGCCTTCATTCTTGGTAGCATAATACCAACAAGCCATTCTAAATCATTGTCGTCGGATGTGTGAATGACCGCTTCCGCAAAGTAATCAATGTCTTTCATACCTATATCATTCAACAAATTATATAGTTTTTGACCGATATGAATATCGCCACCTTCTTGCGCTACAGTTTGCCATATCCACTGTATCGCTGTTTGATGTAGTGGCAGTTCATCTGCACCCGTACCGCCATTGATAGCATCACTTTCCTGAAAGCAGAATATTCCTTCAGGTTTTAAGAAGTCCTTTAATATACGTAACGCCCATGCCACGTCTGGTAAATACATGAGCACCCTTCTCCCAATAATGACATCAAATTGGCCTAATGCTTCTGGTAATTGATAAATATCATAGTGCTGGTAAGACACGTGATCATATTGATTATTTTCAACTGCTTTTTCCAATAGTGTTTGATTCATATCAATACCAATGACTTCACCTTGCAATCCAACGCGTTCAGCTACTAATTGAGTGACTTCCCCAGTCGCACATCCAATATCTAATATACGCATGCCTGGTTTAATATCTGCTCTATCTAGCAACTTGATGATAACCTCATTACGTTCATTCATACATCTCTCTCCTTTTTTGAAAAACTTTCGATTTTCCTATAGCCAAATTGCCTTCACTTTATATAATTTAATAATTAAATTGATTTGAAATTTGAGTACTAACCATATATAATATGATATTAATATAACAACATGATTAGAAAGGATAAACATCATGACCAACATCCGCTTACTATATGTCACTTCAATTATTTTAACAGTATTGAACTTATTTATCGTTTATACGACCTTTTTCACTAATTTATTTAACAATTCTACATTCTCGTTTTGGTATTGGCCAGGCGCTAGTCTTATTTTCATGACTTTAATCATCCATTTAGCCTTACTTTCAAAATGTAAACACAAATTAACTGTCATTTTATTAGGTGTTTTAAATATCCTCTTACTCATTCTATTTTCTACGCCACTCTTATTATCATAGTATAAAAGGAGTAGCTCTGATCATACGTGTATCACGCAATCAATAGCTACTCCTATATATGTTTATTTAAGCTTCATTTAAATAAGATGTTAATAATTCAATATAATAATCAACGAATTGATGATATGTTTCTTTATTCACATGTTCATTGACTTGATGTGGTACTGTACCTGGGCCAAACATTAAGAATGAGAAATGTTCATCTTTATCACGTAGTAAATTAGATGCGTCAGTCACACCAACTGTTGGTGTTGCAACGACATCTCTCTTGAAAATATTGGCTGCCACTTGTTGACCTAGCGCGATTAAACGATTTTCCCCTGTTGTAAGTACAGGATCTAAGTCTAAGTACATATCTTCTTCCAGTTGACCGCCTTCATTATTAATCTGTTCAATATGCTTTTTAAATAAAGCTTTTACTTGATCATTATTAAACTCTGGAACGGTACGAATGTTATAGTCTGTTGTTGCCATATCAGGTACAGAATTGACTTGGTTGCCACCTTGAATAATTGTATGGTTAATTACCAATCCATTAATGACGCGCTCGATTTCTTCTTCCTCAACTTTGTCACCCACACGTCCTTTTATTCTCTCAATCACATGTTTGAAATCAAATTGTTCACACTGTAATTCTTTTCTAATGTCTTCGTATTCCTCATCAATATTTCGTACAAAATCTAGTAATGGTTTAATCGCATTTTGTCCAACCACAGGCATAGAACTGTGTGCTGCTTGTCCGCGAGATACAATTTGATAATCCATAGAACCTTTATGCGCATAGACAATACCTGATTCGGATGGTTCAGCAATGACTAATGCATCCACATCATCCATATAGCCTTCTTTATATAACTGTTCTGAACCTAATTGTTGCATTTCTTCTCCAGCTGTCGCCATTAACTTGATAGTACCTTGTTTTAACGCGCCACTTTGATCAATTTCAATCATCGCAATGACTAGTGCAGCTAGGCCTGCTTTCATATCTGATGTACCACGGCCATATAAATAGCCATCTTGTTCTGTTAATTCAAATGGTGGGAATTGCCAATTATTAGAATCGCCTTCTGATACCACGTCCATATGTCCTGAAATCGCCACGACTGGATGACCTTCACCAATGGAAGCAATTAGGTTAGCACGATTGTTATGACCTTTAATTTCATCGATATCTGCTTTGATACCATGCTTTTCTAATAAATCTTTTAAATATTTTGCTACTTCTATTTCATTATCATTCACTGTTTTGATTTCTACGATATCTTTTAAAATTTGTAAATGGTCCTCTTTTGTAAATACACTCATGTCAAATACTCCTTTATAATTTTATTATTTTCTAGAAGTTTTTGTCTTATCTTTGATGAATAAACATAGAATAAATGCAATCACAATCAAGATGGTTGTAAATATAAATGCTGCATCTACACCATGCACCGTAGCTGCTCGCATCATTTCAATTTTAGACTGCCCGGTATGACTACCCGCTAGATCATTTTTAGATACAATGGAAAGAATCGTAATACTCACTGCGGTGCCCATTGCCCCAGCGATAATACGTAATGAATTCATAATTGCTGTACCATGAGATATTTCTTCCGATTGTAATGCATTAAGTCCTGCAGTATTCAATGGCATGATTAATAAACCGACTGAGAACATACGAATCGCATAAATAACGACGACATACCAAAATGGCGTATCTGTTGATAAAAATGTATGAAGAATCGTCATAATAATCAACAATGTGAAGCCAGGTATCACTAGGACACGTAATCCGAAACGGTCAAATACCTTACCTGTATAAACAGAAATAAATGCATTAAACACGGCACCAGGTAAAATCACTAACCCTGATAATACCGCTGATAGTCCTAAACCTGTTTGTACATACATAGGAATGAGTAATGCAGGGCCAACGATACCAATAAATAGCAACATAGATGCTACTGCTGATAAGGTAAATGTCTTACTTCTAAAGACACGTAAATTTAACAATGGATGGTCAATATTTAACTGACGGAATGTAAAGATGGCAATCACGATTACACCTAAAATAAATGTAATGATTACAGCTGGTGACGTGATACCCAACGTACTGATACTACTAAACGAGAATAAAATGAGGCCGAAACCAAAGGTAGAATATACAACAGAAATCTTGTCTAAAGCAGTATCTTTTGGAGAGCTATGGTTTTCAACGAAGAAGTAACCAATCACAAAGGCAATAATAGCAATCGTTGCGACGACGTAAAACGGCATTCTCCAACTAAACGCATCAATGAGTAATCCCGTTAACGTTGGTCCAATCGCAGGTGCAGACTGTGCGACAATACCTGTTAGTCCCATCGCAAATCCACGTTTTTCTACTGGGAATAAGGTGAACACGGTAAATTGCATGAGCGGCAATAAGATACCTGCGCCTATTGCTTGAATCACACGAGCCACCATTAAAATACTAAAGTTTGGGGAAAGTGCTGCCACTAAAGATCCAATTAAAAAGGCAGCCATAGAAAAAATATATAAACCACGTGTGGAATATCTATCCATTAAAAATGCAGTAAGTGGAATCATAACACCGTTAACCAACATAAATCCTGTAATCAACCATTGTGCTGTTGTTTCAGGAATACCTAAACCTGAAATAATCGCCGGTAATGCAGTATTCAAAATGGTTTGATTTAACATAGCTACGAATGCACTGATTAACATCACTACTACAATCGTATTTCGTTTTGCTATTGTCATTTCACTACTCGACACGACACGACACCCTACTCCTTTCTTAAAATTGTCCACGAAAAACTGTATCATTTTTAGTTAGCTTAGCAAACCATTTTACTTAAAAGGCGCTAAATTATTCCTAACTGTTGAAAATATTTGTGTGTGTTGAAATAAAATGTGTGAAATTGAACGACGCGAAAGTAATGATGTCGTGTATTTTAATGTGAATAGATTGCCCATTATATTTAATGTATTTGAGAGTCAATAGTAATAGGAATTTATGATGTAACCGTGTATACTTGTCATATTACATACAAAGGAGT
Organism: Staphylococcus sp. KUGN1; assembly: GCF_045984185.1. Classification (NCBI taxonomy): domain Bacteria; kingdom Bacillati; phylum Bacillota; class Bacilli; order Caryophanales; family Staphylococcaceae; genus Staphylococcus; species Staphylococcus sp. KUGN1. Next base: position 36,326 of record NZ_JBJQIL010000003.1, read on the forward strand.
ATTTAACTATGAAGACGTTACTTATTAACGCACATCCTGATTTTAATAATGACAGTACTTATACTGCTCAAATGAAAGCTATGTTTTTAGAAAAATATAATGAAGCATTTCCTAATGGAGAGATTGAAGAACTTAACTTATATGAAGGTTTATTACCTCGTCTTGATAGCGAGCAATTATTAAACGTGTGGAATAAACTTGGCGCGGGTACACCGTTATCTGAAGAAGAGCAACAAGTTGCTGAGAAATCTACATTTTTAGTACAACAATTTAAAGCACATCATCGTATTGTGATTTTGACACCATTACACAACTTCAATATCACATCTCGTTTAAAAGATTACATCGATAATATTATGATTCCTAGAGAAACATTTAAATATACAGACGATGGCTCAGTTGGACTAATGACAGATGATTATAAAGCATTACTATTACAAGCAAGTGGTGGTATTTATACCAATGAAGATCGTTATACACCTCTTGACACCTCTTGAATTCTCATACCATTACTTAAGAGAAATGTTCAAAGAAGTTATGGGCTTTGATGAATTCTACATTGCACGTGCACAAGGTACATCCATTTTACCTAAAGAAGATATTATCAAAGACGCAGCTAAAGATATCGATCAAGTCTTTGACGCATTTTATTCATAATATATCAATGACCATATAAATCAAGCGTAGTACTTAACCATCATGTTCTGTACTACGCTTATTTTTTAGACTGCCTTAACACTTCCCTGTAGTTAAAAGGCTACTGTACCTATTAACATTGCAATAAGTAACAATACAATAGCAAAGCCCCATACCCAGAAGAAGGCATATTTAATATATGTGCCCATGTTGGCTTCGGCTAAACCAAGTGCAAGCCATACTGCTGGCGCAAATGGACTTACGAAAGTACCTATAATATTACCAATCACCATTGAATAAGCAGTAGACACTTGTGATACACCAAACTCAGCGGCTGTTTGTTTAACAATAGGTAACAATGCGAAATAGTAGGCGTCCGTACTTGTTAATAAATCAAGTGGTACACCAAAGATACCTACAATAATGTGAATATACGGTCCGACTGGTTGCGGAATAATATGAATGAAACTTGTAGAGATTGCTTTAAGCATACCCGTCTCATCGAGAATACCTAAGAACATCCCTGCTCCTACAATGACAACAGCCATCATTAATGCATTAGGTGCATGTGCTTTTAAGCGATCCATTTGTTCATCTACACTCTTATAGTTAATGATTAAAGCAATAGAGACACCTATCATAAATGCGAATTCTGGCGGAGCGATATTCGTTAACATTGCAACCATAACTAATAAAGTTAACAATGTATTAATCCACTTAATAGACCCATGCTCTCTAGCACGACCTCTTACTGGAAACTTAATATCTTGTTCATGTTCATAATGTGCAACAAGTTTATGTATATCAATATCTTGAGTTTGTTCAATTTCTCCCTTTGCGATCCCTTTTTGAATACGTTTCTTTTCTCTAAAACCTAAATACACTGCAAGTAACATAACGAGAATAAAACCAATTATTTGAATTGGTATTAAACCATACCATAATTCATTGACACTTTTAGCTTTTAATACGGTTGCGACACGCGCCATTGGACCACCCCAAGGCACCATATTCATCACTGCTGCACTGAGCGCTAGTAGTAAAATGAGTAAATAGCGACTCATATTTAATGCTTTATATAATGGTAATAAGGCGGGAATACATAATAAAAACGTTACCGCACCTGCGCCATCGAGTTGTGCAATCGTTCCAAGTAATGCCGTCATAATACAAACGACGACTACATTACCACGTGTCATCAGTAACAACCGCTTCACAAGTGGTTTAAACAGACCACTATCGTTCATAATACCAAAGAAAATAATCGCAAAAATGAACATAATGACAACGTTCATCACTTGCGCTAACCCTTTATCAAAGAACTTCACCAAATCGGCAACACTATAGCCTAAAATTAAAGCACCGATACATGGAATCAATGTCATACCCACAACCGGACTAATCTTCTTAGCAATTAGCAATCCTACAATTGAAATAATAATTGCTAAACCAACAATCGTTAACCACATACTATCCCCTTGCATGATTAACATCCCCTTTTAAATAGTGAAACGACGATATTGCATTTGATTACAAAATACTAAAATACCAAATCGTTTTAATTTTTAGAAAAATGTAAGCGCTTTAAAATATTTTATCATAACATGGTTTATGAGGAAATATGTAATTCGTATGGGAAATAGATTGGATCATTACACATCCATATTAAAACAGTCTAGGACATAAATATATATTTCAAGTTACATTCATATTTAGGCAGTAGTTGACTGAAATGAAAATGTGCTTGTACCAAGCTTTTTCATTTCTAGTCAACCTTGCCGGGGTGGGACAACGAAATAAATTTTAAGAAAATATTATTTCTGTCTCTCTCCCTTGAACTCAAATATATCAATCTGTTGCTTAGAGACCATAGTAAATTATTTAAAATAATGATATTTACAAGAAACAATAATGATTTCTGAATCATGTACTTTATAAACTAACCTATGTTCAAAATTGATTCTTCTACTATAATATCCTTTAAAATTACCTTTCAAAGCTTCAGGTTTTCCTTCACCTTCGAGTGGGCCATTACGATTTATACATTTTATCAAATGGTTAATCTTTTTTAATAATTTTTTATCAAGAATTTGCCAATATTTATAATCTTCAAATGCATCAGGTGTAAATAAAATATTTAATCTACTCATATGATTCTAAATCTACCTCTATTGTATTTCCACGCTCAGCATCTTCTATAGATTTAGCCAAGTGTTGGGCATTAGCAGGGGATTGTTGGAGGTATAATGTCTCCATCATCGCATTGTAATCTGACTCCGAAATCAATACAGCATTGCTATCATTAGTTGTTATAGTCACCGCATCTGAATCGTTGTTAACTTTATCTATTAAACTTCTAAAATTTTTTCTAGCTATTGAGTACGATACTATTGCCATAATCTGTACCTCCTTTTAATGAAATTGTACAAAAACCTGTACAATAAGTAAAGTGTATTGTTGCTCACACGTACCTTTGTTTGATGGAACTTTAAGAAGTTGTAAAGAGAAATTTATATTACGTTCATAATCTTAATTTATGATGGGGGTGTCGTCGGATTTTCTGAAGTACGTTGTTAATCTGTCGGCATTTCATTTTTAAATGTTGCTCATAATCCAGATTTAACAGATAGAGGTGCTAATAACATGAAAAACAGAAAGAATTCTTATAGTATTCGTAAGTTAAGTGTAGGTGCATCTTCCATCATCGTTGCATCTATGTTATTTGTTGGAGTGGAATCTGCACAAGCAGCAGAAACTGAACCACAAGATCAAACTACTATACAAAATGTTAAAGAAACAACTGAATCATCTAACTCTGATCAAACGCAACAACAATCTTTAGAATCTACAAAAGCGAAAGATTCTGATACAAATAATACGAATGTTGAACGTCCTAAGTCTAATTCGACACAAACATCAAATCAAGACACTGACAACATGCAGGATACATCAACTAATCAAACAATCCAAAATTCTAAACATATTAATCATAAAACTAATGACGTTTCACATGAAACTACAAAGACAAATGATACAGTTCAAACGTCATCTCAAGACAATTCAGAACAATCTCCTGAAGTCGACTCAAATGAGACACCAGCTTCAAATGACAAATCAACTCCAAGCAAACAAGAACCTAACAATACAAAGCAAGATATTGATGAAACATCTAAACCTAATGAAGATTCAAAACTTGTACCATCAAAGTCAAATATAACATCTAAAGCAGATAAACAAGAACAGTCTTCTAAAGAACCTGTTGAGGATAATGCTCAAAAAAATAAACATGTATCACAAGAAGATTCATCTTTAGAGAACCAAGGTACACAAGAGGTCCCGCAGACTGACTCACATAAAGATGTCAATGTAACACCTTCAAAGTCCTCATCAGCACAACATCCATCTACAACACAACATATTACAGCTAAAGATGCTAGTGCTTCACAAGAGATGCCAGTTCATTCACTAGATTCATCTAAACAAGATCAAACAACATCGACTGAGAGCCATATCAATTTAGATAACCTAGATAAACAAGCGACTAAAGATAGTACACCTGCAGATAATGACGATGATCAATCTAAAGATGGTCTAAATACATTAACTAAAAATGCGGTAGCCATACATAACAACAAATCCAAAGCACAGGCTACTCAACCTACTAAAGATCAGACGAATAAGGTAGCGCCTCAACAACAATATAAAAATCATGACCCTATTATACTTGTTCATGGATTTAATGGTTTTACAGCTGATAATGGACCTGGTTTAGGAGATAGTAATTATTGGGGTGGCGAACGTCTTAACATCACACAAGAAGCACGTGCAAAAGGTTATAACGTGAGTGAAGCTAGTGTAAGTGCATTAGGTAGTAACTATGATCGTGCGGTTGAATTGTACTACTATATCAAAGGTGGCACTGTAGATTATGGTGCGGCACATGCAGCTAAATATGGTCATGAACGTTATGGCAAATCTTATGCAGGTGCCTATAGAGATTGGAAACCCGGCCAGAAAATCCATTTAATTGGCCATAGTATGGGTGGACAAACCGTTCGTTTATTAGAAGAAATATTACGTAATGGAAATCCTGAAGAAATCGAATATCAAAAGCTACATGGTGGTGACATTTCACCATTATATAAAGGTGGACAAGATAACATGATTTCTTCCATTACTACGTTAGCGTCACCTCATAACGGCACACACGCCTCTGATTTACTAGGTAATGAGGCAATTGTGAGACAAGCTGTTTATGATTTTGCGAAATCACAAGGTAATAAATTCTCTCGTGCCGATCTTGGTTTAACTCAATGGGGATTAAAACAGAGACCTGATGAAACTTATATAGACTATGTAAAACGCGTTGAAAATAGTAACTTATGGAAGACAAAAGATAATGGATTCTATGATTTAACAACTGAAGGTGCACAAGAGTTGAATAATCATACGTCACTCAACCCAAATATAGTTTATAAAACATATACTGGCGAATCATCTGACCCAGATAAAAACGGTATCCATCATCGTAATAATCATATGAATATTAAATATTTACCAACTACCAATGTAATTGGTAAATTAGACGATAAAGCTTGGCGAGAAAATGACGGTCTAGTATCAGTAGTTTCGGCACAACATCCATCTAATCAAAAATATGTCGATGCTACAGATCAAATTCAAAAAGGCGTATGGCAAGTCACACCTGTCCAACACGATTGGGACCATGGCGACTTTGTCGGAACACAAAAAGATGAAAACGGCATCTCAATCGGGCAATTCCAAGGCTTCTGGGATAACCTATTGAACGATGCTGTAAGAAACGAAAAAGAGACTGATCAATAAACATTTATAAAAATTAAGACCCCTTCTATATTTAAACAAATAGTCAATATAGAAGGGGTTATTATTCTATTTTAAAGATATATTTAATGATTTACTTTTATTCTTGAAACTATATAAATTCTTCATCTAATGAACGGTTTCTCCTGGGACGCCACCTTGGCCAACATCCCCAGCTGGACTACCATTAATCGTTTCTGGTTTACCATCTCCGTTATCATCCGTATAGTCATAAACCTCTATTTCAGGCATCGTTTCGTCAGAATGTTCTTCCTTTTCATCGATTTTTCTTTCTGTTTTAGGTTGAGTATCCGCTATATTTGTTACAGGCTGTTGAGGTTGGCTTACTGGTTGATTAACAGTATTTTGATTATTTTGCATTGTATCTTCAGGTGTTTGTTTATTATTTTCTTTAGTTGTTTTCTTTTTTGATTCTTTATGTTCTGTTTTATGCATTTCTTTCTCTTTAGTTACGATATTTTTATAAGAAGAATATCCCCATAAACCAGTCGCCAAGATTATAATAACTAAGCATACACATGCTAAGATAGACAAAAATATTTTCATCGTTTTCCCCCGTTTTTTCTTCCAAATTCCTTTTCATATTGTTATAAACTATTAAAATACCTACATAATAGTCTCTATCACAGTTAAATCGGTACCGTAATGTTGACAAAATTTATCATTCTGACCTACTTCATTGGAACCTGACAACAAACCATTTGGTTGTACTACTTTTTATAAATTTAAGTCTATTGATTTTATATTATCTTATTTTGTAACAACTTACTATATATTTTTTAAAGTTATGTATAAATATTTCTTATAACTTAAAATGTTTTCATTTATAAATAAAAAATGGTCATATATTGATATATATGTTGGAAAAACGAGGCTATAAGAAACGAAAAAGTGACTGATTAGTAGTGTGAGTTGTAGAAAGTCATCATATAAAACAAATGCCAATCCACCTATCATTAAAGGTGAATTGGCATTTTTACTATTGCGCGTTATCTATGAGTTACTTTCTTTGATAGCCTCATATAATTCTACAAATTTTTTACCTTCTTTACGTGACACGTAATCAAATATCCAATTTTCATTATTGTTTTCGGTTATTACTATTCTATACGGACTAAATGATAAACCAAATTTCAAACTCTTTATTTCATTAAAGTGAAATTCGTTTTTAATCTCTGAACCTTTCAGTAATCCATCTGCTTCAAAATAAATCATGTCTTTTAGTAAATATAGTGTCCCGGGCACGCCTTGAGATGTAAGTAATTTCATTGAAACTTGAACTTTATACACTGGGTGTTCTAAATTAATTTCCATCATATTTCTCCTCTCATTAATTTAGTAACTACGATTAATAATGTTCTAATCAGACTGAACTTTTAAACTATTTATGAATTCATTTTTATGATTATTTATTTCTTAATAAAACTATACCCTAAAATATATTTGAAATAGTCATTTTATATAGAAAAAAGGCAACTTCTATCTCAATCATAGAAATTGCCTTTAGCTTATATAAAGTTATTTAAAAATAAATACATCTGTTTTATAGAGTTTCAATATTTTCACAAATAGATAATTGAAAAAGATAGCTGATATGATTGGTACGATGACATAAGTTATCGCAACCAATAGCAAGCCACTACCCATACTAGTACCTAATAAGTTTAATGACTTAATTGGGCCTACTAATCCAATTAAACCAAACCCAGCCGAATCAGGTGTACCTTTAATATTAAGCAACCCGCCTACGAGTCCTGATACTGCAGCGGTACAAGTAATTGGTAAAAATATAATAGGATGTCGAATGGTATTAGGCATCATTAATTTAACGGCACCAAGTAACACTGAAATCGGAACACCTACTTTGTTAACACGCCATGCCCCTAGCGCTAGCATAATAGCACTAGCAGAGACACCTATAGCTGCTGAACCTGCTGCGAGCCCTGAAATACCAATGGCAATACCAATTCCAATCGCAGATATCGGTGACACAATAAGAATAGAGAATATCACTGATATTAGAATTGTCATAATGATAGGTTGTGTATTTGTTAAGCTATTAACAACATTACCTATCCCCACTGTTATCAATTTGGTATACGGCAGTAATAATAATCCTAAGAGGCCAGGAATACCACCGGCAACGATGGGTAAGATAATCATATTTAAACTACCTGCACGATCTCCGATGATTAAAATAATACCTACTGCAATCGCTCCGGTAATCATGGTATTAATTAAATCTCCAATACCTATAATGACCCATTGGTGATTTGTAATTGTCGTTGCACCAGAACCGACAAATGTTGCTGCACCAACCACAGCTGTTTGTAATTGTGTTAAATTAAACTGTATCGCAATTAAGACACCCGTTAATATGGGAATCGTATATTGAATGCCTTGTACTACAACTGCTATTTTTGAAAATATCTCATTATACTGACTTAAGTATTTACTCAAGTCTCCTAAAATCGCGTTAGGAAGCATACCTACAACGATTGCTATCGCTAATCCATTTAATATATTAAATAAAAATGATCTGGGTGTAATCCATTGTTTTTCGCCCATAATTCAAATACCTCATATTTTCTTTCTTGATTTTAAAGCACGTGATAACAAACCTTATTAATAAAAAAACACTCTCGCCGAACTCATACATAAACGTATGAATTTATACGAAAGTGTTTGAAGTTATGATTATAATACCATGATTTTTTAGAATAGCAACAGTTATTTGATACGATTGTTTGGGCTATATAATGTGAGTTGTTAAAAAGCCCCGCCATAATCAACTATTACATAAACTGTAAGTGAATCACACATATTGGGTATCAACGCTCTTCGAATATGTTAAATAAATTTTCCGCCTAGTTATCAACTACTAAATCGAATTAGGTGTTTTTACACTTTTATAACAACATGTTAACTTAAGATAGAATAATTAGTTTTGCCGTTTTGATTAAGTTTGAATAGGCTATCTAAATCATATAATTAATCTATATTTATTCACAAAAGGAAGATGAGTATGAAGCGAAAAACAAGAAAGCGTATATATCTTATACTCATGGCTATAGATTTAATTACCGTGCTTATAATTATAGGGTTCACTGATATGCCCTATAGCAGCAGACAATATTTCGGCTATGCTTTTACAATATTACTGACACTATATTGTTTAGTTCCAAGTACGAAAGACAAACAAAATGACGATGATAATTAAGTTTATTTAATCCTACCTATGCCTTTAAGCGCTTCATGATATGGTAATGTTAATTCGTTACATGTCATAACTTTTCCTTCATCGTTAAATGTAAACTCCGCATACACTTCTATGATGCCTTGGTTTCCATTCTTTTTCTCTACTTCTACGTCATAACGTAGAAACACAGCATTTTGATTTTCATCAATGATTATCGTTTTAAAATGACTGATTTTCAAACTTGAAACAACTTCTTTTAACTTTTTTAGATGTGCTTTAAATTCATCAAAATTAGTGGAAACATGATCTGTCGTTTGTACGTATGTGGGCGCAAAATAGTTATTTATTTTATCCAAATTCAAATCAATTAAGATGTCATTATAAAGTGATTTTATCGTAGTTTTTAAGTCTATTTTGTTCATGATAAAACTCCTTTAATCAATTATTATATAATTACAATTGAAATAATTTCATTTCAATAATAGTGTAACAATAAAATAAATAATATACATCTTTTATCTTAATAGTATCGCATATCGCTTAGTTCCATAAATAAAAAAGGAAACAGTGCGTTCACACATGCTTCCCTCTTAAAGTTTAATATTTGATTTTAATCAATCGTAAATTTTCGTAAACAATAGAACTGTATCAAACATTTATATTTCAAAATGTTCCATAATAATTTGATTTAATTGTTTTTTAATCTGTGAGAATTCACAGTTCAAGTCTAATGATTTAACACTAATAAGGTTGCCACTCATTTGAAACTTATTTTCAGGTGTCTTTTCTTCATCTGTTTTAGCATATAAGAGCATGCCAGATACATTTGTATTTACTTCTTTCTCCCTTATATAAAAAGCATGATTTTTTACATAAGTAAATATCTGATAAAGGTTTGCAGAATGTATTTTATAAGTATCATAATAGTTTTGTAAGGACTTTTTATAAAACTTAGCATCTATGATTAAGTAATCCTTTTTATTAGAAATCATAATATCACTTTTCATAGTTGGTAACATTGAGGATTCATCATCATCTAATTTCCATGGTATGTGTGCTGCAGTTACACTCAATTGTGGAAAAGTTTTCTTAAAATATTCAAATAAAAACTTTTCATATAAGTGTGACATACGTTGTTCATCTTTAAAGTCCAGTACTTGTCTATTTCCTTCGTTATTTGATTGTAAAAGACCTTCGACAATTAAATTACATATGGCAATTAACATTTTGTATGTCTTGTTATTTCGTGTAAAACGCATATTCCAATTAATACTGCTTAAATCTATTTGATTAACAGAACTGAAATGAATCAATAGATTTTTCAATTTCTTTTTTCTTTCCTTTGAGATATCTTCATTAATCAGAAGTAACATTGTTGATTTAATAATTTGATTTAAATAATTATTTATTGAACATTCATCATATACACAACTAAGTTTTTTATTTAATATATCCAAATTACTAATAGACTCTGAAATATCAATTTTTCCTCGAACCATTGTTAATGCTTCTTGTTTTTCAATATATTCATAGTGTAAACCACGCTTAATTTGATTTGAAACACCTTTTATTAAAATAGCTGTATATAACTCATTAGCATTATCAAAATCTTCTGCGATGACATTTACATAAGTATTTTCTTTCAAAACAGAAAAAGCATAAGTCAACATATAATAAATGTTTCTTATTTCTATCATTTTATCGAGGTCCTTAATTTATCAGTCCATAAATCTACTTGAGATGGTTCATCAAACCAATATTCTTTAATTAGAGGTATGATCTCAAATTCTACAATATTAGATAGTATAAGATCAGTAACATAACTTAAATTACTAAAATAGCTATGTCCAATTGTAAATCCTTCTCCAAGTGAATCATCGTTTACAATATCAAGATTTAAATTTTGAACACATTGAATAAGAGCATCAAATTTTTCACTCGATAAACTATCTTGATACAATTTAAATCCAACATTATCAAACGATACAGTCATATCAAAGAACGCAAAACGTCTGCGAAGCGCATAATCTAATATTGCTAAACTGCGATCAGCTGTATTCATCATACCAATGATATAAATATTTGGTGGAACAGAAAATTTCTCATCTGCATATAATAATTCGAGCTCAGCACCTCGTTTATCATTTTCAATTAACATAAATAGCTCCCCAAATATTTTACTTAAATTCCCACGATTGATTTCATCAATGATAAAGAAATAGCTATTCTCGCTATCTTCCTCAGCTAGTTTGCAAAAATTATAAAAGGTTCCATTTCTTAATTCAAATCCATTCTTAGATGGTCTGAACCCCATAATAAAATCTTCGTACGAGTAGCTTTGATGAAATTGAACCATTTTAACACGACTTTTATCTTTCACTACCATCATAGAGTACGCTAAACGCTTTGCAATATAGGTTTTCCCCACACCAGGAGGGCCTTGCAATATAACATTTTTCTTCATTTCCAATAACTGAATTAATCTATAATACTCATCTTCATTCATATACACTTCATTTAAGAAATCTGTAACTTCATAAACAAGATAATTTTCCTTTACAGAATTAATTTCATTCATACTATCTTGATTGAATAACATGTTTAATTTTTTAATAAGTTCATTATATGGGGTAATATCATCTAATACTTTATCTGTAGTTTCAAGATAGCTTTTCCATTCACCTTTATTTTTCCAATCAATATAACGTATATTAGAAAATTCTTTATCAAGCACGTATTTAGTATCTGAAGAAACAATTCCCCAACCAAGTATCATATCTTGCTCATTTTTTACATATATTATGTCACCTATAGCCATTTCATTAATAAACTGATAAATGGTATTAGTAACGTTAGTATAATTGCGTTCATCACCATAGGTATTTTGAAGTTTCTTTTCTATTTCTTCTTTTTTGAAATATTTGGATATATCATTAAGTTCATTATATCCTATAGAAATACATCCATTATCATAGAACCATTCCCAATTTCTTTCTTGTGAATCTAAACATAACATCCAATAATTTTTAGATGGAATATCTTGATCTGTATCAGTTGACCCTGCCACTACTTTAGATGTTTTATCCTTAAGTTCATTTATTTCTTCGGAATATCTCCAAACTTCAAAGCTTAAATCAACTATCTGATTCAATACGGTTTTAGAACTAGATAAATATTCCTTTATAACATCGATAACTTTTAAATAGTCTTTTCCACTCAGATAAGTTGAAACATTAGGTAACTGATTAATAATCATTTCAGGGACTTTTCCTGATTGATAAATATACCAAACCGTTCGTTTATCAAGGTTTAAATAATCTTCAGGTGAAATCCAAAATAAAGCGCTTGTTAATTTACTATTTCCTATTCCTCTCTTATCTATAATGAAATCAAAATAACGTATAAATTGATCTTTATTATATTCACTTTTTTCAATTGAATATTTTATTGCAATTTCAAATAATGACCATAACTCATCAATATCGTTATCTTTGCGTATACCTACAAAATCATAAAAAGTAGCATTCATATTATTGACCGTTGGTATCCCTTCAAAATTTGTAGGAACCTTAGCTTCAATTTCTAAAATCTTAGAAAATGCTTCTGCAATTTTTATCTTATTTGATGTTTTTAAAGAGCTTTTATTAAATAATGCAAGTACAGTAAAAGGATCAATATCTATTAATTGATTATCCTTTTCTAAAGTAGGCAATTTAATATCAGCAATCTGATATGCCTTTTTTACATTTTGAATTAATTGTTCACGATGTTCACGAAACTTTAATAACTTCATAGCAAACTCATTATAAAATTCAATCCATGTTTTATCGATAGATTGATAACTTATTGCACTCTCTTCTTTTAACTCATAATCATACATCTCATAGTACACCCCCTATAATTTTAAATAACATGCATTTAATATACATTTTACATGCATTAATGTTGTAATACCATACTTTATTTGGTTGTTTTAAATACTATTTTCATAAGAAGTTAGATACAATTAGTTTCATCAAAAAATAACTGACGCACAATTTACATGATTATTTATACCTTCTAATAATTCAGAGTAGAAAATAAATATATTAAAGGGAAAACTCATCCATTTTATACAAATAATTATATATTTAATTACTACATATTTACGATATTACTGACACTATATTGCATAATTCAATTCCATGTACGAAAAACACTCCAAAGAATAAGTCATAATTATTCCATTCCCTTTTATAAATAAAAAAAGGGAACAGTGCGTTCACACATGCTTCCCTCTTAAAGTTTAGTATTTGATTTTAATCAATCGTAAATTTTCGTAAACAGTATAGTGAAATCGTTAGTATAAATATACTAGCGACTAACAAGATTGTCTCAGTAGCATCGCTATGTTCTACTATAATAATTCTGACAATCGCTGTAATACCGATATAAATAAAGTACTGTAACGAAAAATGATAATTGTGTTTGAAATATTGAATAATGAGTAGAATAAACTCAATATACATGAACGATACCAATAAATCTTCAATAACTTGGCTATATTTCAAGTCTTTATCTTGTAAAAATAAGTTTTGAAAGAAACCAAAACACTCGGTAAATAAAAATATAACAAGTGTTATCGCAATGAGACCAATACAAATATTAACTGCTAATAACAACAATTTAGAAAACTGTTCACTTATCTTTTCAGGCGTAAATTTCTTCATTTTTCTCCTTAATGAGCCTTTTTTAGTATTCAATGTTAATTTTCCTATTCAACACAAAATCGGGTTGAAATACCAACCCGATTTATTATATAGCATTTAAATTTCTTTTCAACTTATGATACGAATATTCTACTTTTAATGCTCTCTCAATTAATCATGACTTCTTATATTTTTGAACATTAATAGCTTCGTTTTTATCTATAATTTTATTTAAATTCGGCTCATAAATCTCATGATTATAGTTCTCTTTAGCAAACTTTTTCATATTATTTACAAATTTTTCAATACTTTGATCTAATTTTATTTTTGAAAATGCAATCGCATTTTTATCAAATGCTTCATCTTCGTATCTTTGATTATATATCTTATATGCAACTTTAAATTTGTTAAACTGACGCTCAAAAGGTTCGTAATAACTAAGTAATTCTTGAATAGCAGTATTTGAACGATCTATATGATGACTCATCATAGTAATCAAATCCTGTATCTGATAATCTAATGACTTAAAATCTTGTTCAATATCCGTGTAAATTTCAATTGTATTTTCTTTACTATAATTTGCATTTTTAAAGTTCAACTCATTATTTCTTACTTTAGCAGCTTTATATGTAATGATGTCTATCATACTGACTAAATCATTATGATATTCTTCATCCTTTTCTTTCTTTTGATTTTTAAATTGAAGAAAAATTGCTGAAAAAGTACCGATTAAAGATAAAATACCACCTATTATTGCTGCGATAAATTCCGCCATATTAACACCCCTATTTTATATTATTTATAAATTTCTAACCTATAGTTTAATTGAAATTTACAATGTATATCGCACGTCTCTTTTTGCTTATTTGAATGTATTTATATCCAATTTGTAGATATAACAATATAGAGAGTGTCAAATTCTATAATTTATATATAAAAGATATAATACTATATGATTACAGTAATAATCAAAAATAAATTTAATATTACTCCTGAAAAATAATCAATCTGTTCCTTTTCATCTCATTTTTATAAACTATGAATAGTCAACTTCACTTTGTATATCTCCCCCCTTTGTGGTAATATCATTATGCGTAAAAATGCGAGATACTAATAAAGAAGAAGGTTTAAATATATTATGAAGGAAAATTTTTGGAGTGAATTGCCAGGGCCATTTTTTATTTTGGCACCTATGGAGGACGTGACGGATATTGTCTTTCGTCATGTGGTTAGTGAAGCTGCGAGACCTGATGTGTTTTTCACTGAATTTACGAATACTGCAAGCTTTTGTCACCCTGAAGGTATTCACAGTGTGCGTGGTCGCCTAACGTTTAGTGAAGATGAACAACCTATGGTAGCACATATTTGGGGCGATCAACCTGAACAGTTCCGTGAAATGAGTATTGGTTTAGCGGAGATGGGATTTAAAGGTATTGATTTAAATATGGGCTGTCCTGTTGCAAATGTTGCTCAAAAAGGTAAAGGATCTGGCCTTATTCTTAGACCTGAAGTGGCCGCTGAAATTATTCAAGCAACGAAAGCGGGAGGTCTACCGGTAAGTGTTAAAACACGTCTTGGTTTCTATGAAATAGATGAATGGCGTGATTGGTTAAAACATGTCTTCGAACAAGACATCGCGAACTTATCGATCCATCTACGTACACGTAAAGAAATGAGTAAAGTTGATGCGCATTGGGAATTAATTGAAGCGATTAAACAATTACGTGATGAGATAGCACCTAATACTTTATTAACAATTAATGGCGATATTCCAGATAGACAAACTGGACTTGAACTAGCTGAAAAATATGGCATTGATGGTGTGATGATTGGCAGAGGCATATTCCACAATCCATTTGCCTTTGAAAAAGAACCACGTGAACATACTAGCGAAGAACTACTAGGTCTATTACGATTACATCTATCATTATTCCAAAAATATGACAAAGATGAAGACCGACAATTCAAAAGTTTACGTAGATTCTTTAAAATTTACGTACGTGGCATTAAAGGTGCGAGCCAACTACGACATCAATTAATGAATACACAATCCATCGCTGAAGCACGCGAATTACTAGATGAATTCGAAGCACAAAGAGAGAAACAAATAGAATCATAATCATTTTCAACACATAACAATCCCCTGTTAATCATTTAGTTAACAGGGGATTATTGTATATTTTTTAAACACAACAATTTTACCTTTATACATATCACCTATATTTTTAATAAAACTACCTTCTTCATAATCATCTTTATACGAATTATCAAGTGTTTCTATTGATGTCTAATTATTTCACGCAAGTTAATAAGGATTTGAGTTTTCATCAGAATAGTCATATCAAAACTAATTCTATATATTTAAGCATACTTTTCAATCTGAAAAATTAAATTAATCTAAATTTATCTAGCAAAACCATTGTTTTTATAAATACATCTTTTCTATATTAATTTTTAAAATTTATATAGAAAAGCGTAGCAAAATATATTAATATAAATTTAAACTAATTATTGAATGGGGATGATTATGTGAAGAAAGTTTTCGCAAGTTTAGGGGTTATTTTATTAGTTGTAATATTGGGCGTTGCTGTTGTATTTGCATATGGGAGTTACAAAGATTTAGAACTTAAAAAAGAAGAAGCTAAGCTAGAGGATGAGAAGAATAAGAAAATCGATAAAAATAAAACTACAGAAAATGAAAATCAAAACCAAGTATCAACAGAAAACATACAACAAGATAATGTCACAAATGAAGTAAATAATGAAAAAGCGAAACAACTTGAAAAAGCTTTTAATATTAGCAGTGAAGAAGCACGAATATTAGCAAATGAAATAGATGCAGCAGATACAAATGGGGATAGGATTATTACAACACAAGAAATGACACCTACCTTACAAAAATTTTCAGAAGCAGGGAAATTCCAACCAGCTGCGGGAGGTGCAACTCCCCCTAGTGATAGTGAAGGTAAGGGACAATCAAAATATACAGCAGAAGATGCTAAAAACATGTCTGATGATGAATTTTTAGCTGCATATAAAGAAGGAATGAGCGAAAAAGAAGCTGCAGCTGGTGATAGCAAAGCTAAAGGTTCTGGAGATTATATCAACTATTTGAGAGGACAAGTAGAAGCACGTGCCAATGGCCAAGGCGGCACTTATTAAACTTAAGGTGACTAAACTATGAAAAATTATTAAGTATAATTACAATGATTGCAATCGTTGGTATATTAGCATCTGTTGTTTTTTTTTGGTTACAACAAATATCAAGAAGTAGAATTTGAAAAAAATAAATTACAGGCTAAGCAAAAAGAAAATATTGGAAGTAACTCTCGAAGTATTAGTGAAACCTCTAATAATGAGAATCAATCAAATGAAAGTCCAAGTAATAGTCAAGAAAAAACGCAAACTACAGCCCACGAAACTGCAAAGAATCAACAAAAAGTAACTAGAGATAACGTTTTTGATTATGCTATTGCAGCTATAAATAAAGTGAGGAATGCAGATTTATTAAAATTTCAAGAACCTGAATACAATGGTTCATAATGGACAATTAACGCTAATAATAAATCCGGTGCAGGAGCTAATACTATCGTAGTTAAAGATGATGGAACGGTTCAAATTTGGAATGACCCTAAAACAGCTATAGACTATGAAACTAAAATCCAATTATAATCAAAAAACCAAGATTTACATTAACACTTACGAGTGAAATGAATCTTGGTTTAATTTTTGCGGATCTATAGAAATTTTCGACACTGTAAAGTAAAAGAAAATAATTATCATAATAAGATCAATAAAAGAAAATATAGAAATATTAGATATAGAATAGCAGCAACTAGATAAAATTATACAAAAACATCTCAAATTAAATAAGGTATCCAATGATTAAAAAGCATAAAATCATAAATAGTGTCTTATTTTATTGATGCAGAATAGTAAAACCCAAATTTTAATTGAGCGTCAACTAAAGATCCTTTCGCATAATAACCATTTTTTTCCTTTCCTACACACCCAATTAATGGATTTGAAAGTAAATTTAACATATTATCTACTTCTTCTTTAGTTAAATCTTCATCATTAAACTCATCTATGCTTTTTATAAGCATATAAATTTCACGTATAGTTAATATACCCTTTGTAAATTCGTCATCACTATTTTCTATTAAAGTTTGTATAATCGATTTAAATAGTACATTATATCTACGCATTCTATTATATGTACTATCCAAAACGCTTATATCTACTTCTCCTACTTGATTAAATAATTTTTTATATTCAATTGCTTGTAAAGGGTATACTTGATGCCTTTTCACTAATAATTCAAGATTATCTATATCCAATAATAAAACTTGATTGTTTTCAGCAAATCTTTTTAATCTTCCATTAAATTTTTTGCCAACTATTACTATAAAATCTGCATCATGCTTCTTTTTTATGTTCTTTAAGCGCATCAAAATTCACTAAGTTTTCAGTAATTTTACCTTCCTTATTTGTCTTTGCCTCGATAGCTACCTTATACGTATAATCTGGAACTGTTCTAGCAGTTAATAAAATATCTGTAGTGCCTGATTGCGCTAACAATTTAGTTTTAAAACCTAGTTCAATAAATGTTTTTTCTAATAATTTTTCGAAATCGTGTGGACTAGAAGAATTAGTTGAAGCTAAGCGAACTTCTTTTAATAAATTTTGATAACTCTCTTCATTATTTTTTAATAACCCAATTTCTTTAGTTGAAGAGTTATTAATACTCATTTTACCTTTTAATACTGATAATAATAACTGCCCACGATTTGATAATTTTAACTTTTTACCTTTATCATTCAAAATCAATTTAGCATTTTTTAAATGGGCTAGTCTTTCTCTAATTCTATCAAGTCTTTCAGAATTCATATTAAACTCAGTTACACCTCTAGCAATTAATTCTTTAGGCTCTTGAGGAGACTCTTCTAACACGAAAAGTATTTCAAAAATATACTTATATTCTTTGTTTATAAAAAATAATAGATATAAATCTGGACGGTCAGAATTTAAAAGTTTAATACCATATTCTGAAGTTTCGTAAACTTTTTCTCCAATTCTATCTATAATTTTTAAATTAGTTAGAAATGTTAAAAAACTATTCACAGATGATTCCTTGCACTTGAACTTATCATTAATATAATTACTTAATGACTCTGTATCTTTAGCATTTAAAGTAAATTCTATTATGTTTAATATCAGTTCAGTTGCTTTTGCTCTACCTCCTGGAATATAACCTAATCCATCTTTTCTATCAATGTTGTTGACGTTCCAACCTAACTCCTCAATCCATTCTGGTAATTTAATTAATTTTTCATTTGCAGTTATATCTTGAATATATTCAGATATATTAAAAGATTTCAAAGGTGGATATTTTTCTATAAAATTTCTTCCCTCTTGATTAATAACATATAACTTTTTATAACTCATTGAATTAATTAAGCCTAAATCATTTAACCACGCTAGTCGCTCATGAATCTGTCCGTTTTGTTTCCAAGACATATTATAATTTTCATTTGCATAGTTTAAGACTTCTTTTGTAGTTTTAGGTTCTTTTATAAAAAACAATAACTCAGATATATATTTCACATGTAATTGCAAAAATTCAGCTAAATTTTCTCTAAAACTTTCTTCTTCAAAATTTATTAAACTCTCAGTGAGGTAATACTTATTTTCATTATCTTTTTTTATAAATTGATATCTTAATAGTATTTCTATGTAATGTTTTAGTGTATGTTCTGTTTCACTACCTTCAATTTTTACAACAGTTTCTAGTTCTGTGTTAGTAATTATTTTATGAAAAATAGTCTTTATTGTATCTACATACCCAAATTTAGATTGTTATCTAGGTAAACGTGGTAATGCGTTAAATTTATGTTTCCATTGGTCAATTTGGTTCATTTTTTTATCTCCTAAATGTGTATTAATTTATTGTCTATCTATTATTTTACATTAAAATTATATATAAAACCGCATCACTTATGATACGCTTCTGCATGTCGGACGATAATGAGTTTTTCAATACAATATTATTTTGTCAATATTTCTTATAATTTAGATATTTATATAAAAATATCCTTCATAATCTAAATATATTAGGACGTAACATCCTCTCTAGGTTAAACAAAATTTTGAAGAAACATGGTACGAAATGTTAAAAGATTTTAATAGTAAAAAACAACAAATTCAATAAGGACAACAATCCTATTCAATTCGAATACTGTGATTGTTGTCCTTCTAACAGTTTTATGCTTTTTAGTGAACTTTTTCTATCTTTATTTCTTTTCAGATAACTAGTGTAATATATCGCTCATTTTTATATTCTTTAATATACTGATAGTATAGTTAATTTTTTCTATTGAAATTTATAGGACTTACTCTTTATATATTATTATAACATTGCCTTACAGTTAACCAGTAATCATTTAGAACTATTTTCGAAAATACTTTAAGTTAAATACAAAATTTTCAAATAAAAATTATTAAAATGGGATATTTTGAATTTCAGAAAGTATATATTTTGATAAATCAAATGTTAAATTTCCATCTTCATTGTCAAGAAACTCGCCATTCCATCTATGAGGTAGTCCTCTCTCAACTATTAGTTCTAATCCTCCATTTGCGTATTCATCTATTATGTTTTTGACTTTCATTTTATTATTTAAATTTACAATTTTATCAATATTATAATTTATTTCACTATCAGTAAAGACCATATTAAGTAATAATGCTTCTTCTTTATATGATAAGTAACTAGTTCTTGTTTCTTTACCTTTACTTGAAACTTGAACACGTTTTGAATTTTTAAATCCTAATGTTGCAGCCAGTATATATAAGTGTTTAATTTCTATTTTATTTTTGGCTTCTTTTTTGTTAAAAGTATCAAAAACATCATTATACTTACTGTCAGTAAAAAATATCATTTGATTATCTTTTAATATACCCATTTATAATCCTCCTCTAGTAGACATTGTCTCATTTAAATCTACAGATTCAATTTCAGAATGATGTACGTCTACTTGGTTTATTCTATACCATCTGCCTAAGCGAATTGTGGATTTAAATACTTTTTCTTCACTTGGAGTTAATTCAGTATCAGTAACAAGTAGTATCCACTGTGCCGTTAGGTTCGGTATTTTTTCAATTAAATTATCTCTGTTCATTCCGCTCAAGCGGTTAAAAGGAGAGTCCATAAACAGCGGGTAGTCAATTTTATCAACAGAACCTTCTCTAACTGCTAATTTAGCTAATGCAGTTATAAAAGAAAGAGAAAGTATCTGTCTCTGTCCTTGTGAAATATCTTGAGTAATTTTATATCCATTATTATTAAGAGCAACAATTTGAAAATTTGCATCTATTTCAACGTTACTAATAACATCGATATCTTTTTTATCAATTAATTTTTTGAAAATTTCAGAAGTATACCTACCTAGTAAGATTCTTACATCCTCACTAAATGTTTTTGAAATATCTTTTAATTCATGTTCCAGAGTTACCAATATTTGTAACTGTGATTGATCAAATACATTTCTACTTTTCTTTTTCATAAGTTCTTGATATTGTTTTTCAAGTTTTTCTTTTTCTACATCTAATTCTTCAAGTTTATTTTCTTTAAGCGCAATTTCTCTAATGATGTTTTCTTTTTTTGTTTCCTCTTGTTCTATCATGCTTTGAATATCTGCTAAATCCACAGAATTTTTCGCTGAGTTAGCAATATCATCTTTTAAATCCCTAATAACATCTACTTCTTTTGAAATTTGGTTACTCAAGTTTTTATAACTCTTTAAATTGTTATTAAAATCTTGTTCACTTTTTTTATGATCATCTAGACAATCTTGAGCTTCTTTCAATAAATTTCTAGCTAGTTCATAAGACTCAGAGTGTTTATATGTTTCTAGTAAAGACTCTATGTATTTCTTATTTTGTTCATGTTCTTTTAAATCGTTGTCACACACGATACATTTATCATTTAGCAATGATAAATTTAATATTTCTTTAGGTATACTTACTTTATTATCGCCTAGAAAATTATCAAAATAATTTTTATTTTCATCTAGAAAACCTTCTACTAATAAAGACGGTCCTGACTCAAATAAACTACGACTTAGTTGTGCCTTATTATTTTCTAATTGAGTTTGTAATATTTCAATTTGCTCTTCTTTTTCTTTGATTCTATCTTTAATTTCAACAATATGCTTATTTTTTTCTAATGTTAATGAATGCTTTGCGATCATTTCATCCATCACTTGTTTATCTTCATCTAGTTTAACTAACAAACCTTTGATTTCTTCTGACTCTAAATCGATATCACTCATTTTTTTGATATTTGGTTTGCATTACCATCTTTCATACTTTCAGATAAGCGATGACGAACAACTTTGCTAATATCCTTCACAAATGTTTTAGCTGTTTCAATTTTATCTAATTGTAGTAAACTAAATATTGCACTTCTAACTTCTTTTCTCACGTTAGAATCTGCTTTTGCTATTGTGTCTATTTTTTCAGCGTCAAATAAAAAGAAATCTTTAATATCTTCATTAATTATTTTATTTATTTTTATATTGATTTCTTGTTTATCCGTTAAAGCATTAGGTTTAACGTTCCCTGTTTTTGCATCAATTTCAAGAAGACTGACATCACCTTCTTGTTCTTGAATTAAATTTGAAGACCATTTTGTAGCTTTCATTACTCTTTTGATTTCATAAACATTATTTTCATGCTCAAATTTTAAGGTAACAGAAGACTGAGATGTACCCGCAGCATCATCGATAACCTTAAAGTTCGTCAAATGTATAGTTTCATTAGCTGTATCTTGAGAAATTTTCTTTGAACCAAATAAAACAAACATAATAGCTCTATATATACCTGTCTTTCCTTTACCATTTTCCCCAAATAAAATAGTAGTGTTTTGCTTATCTTGATATGTAAATTCAATAGACTGCTTACCATAGTATTGTCTAAAATTTTCTAAATCCATTTTAATAAGTTTCATATCATTGTTCACCTCTTTCTTTAATAAATTCGCTTAATTGTTTTTTGAACTTATCTTTTGCTAATGTTTCTTCTGTACTTGTATTCGCACTTGCTAAGTCGTTAAGTAATGGTCTTAATAATATTTCATACTCCTCGTCCAAATTTGATAATCTTTTACTTAATTCATTATTTAATGCTGTCATTATCAAACAACTCCTTCATTTCTTTATATACATCCCATGGCTTTTTATACATCAGGGGAGTTAGATTATAATCTTCTAATATTTTACTCATCTCTATTTTATTCTGTGTTGTATTTATAGCACTATCATTAAATTCAGAAAATCTAGGTAATTCTTTTATTGCAATTTTATAAAAATCATCATAAGTTAACCCAATTGGCAATACAATATAATCATGTATTACCGCAAAAGTTTTTCCTTTATATTTTCTAAGAATTCGTCCCCTTCTTTGTACAAATTCTCTCGGGTTAGATGTACTTGCTAAAAAATATGCTGTTTTAGTTGCAGGCACATCTACGCCCTCATCCAAACATTTAATAGCAACTAAAACTTGTATTTGTTCTTGTTCAAACATAGTTAGCAACTTTTCTCTATCCTTGTTTTTAACATCAGAATTAAATTTAGAAACTTTTACACCTAAGTCTGAAATTGATTTGACAATCATATCTATATCTCCAGGAGCACAATAAACCAGTGTATGAGATATTTTTGTAAGATCCTCAGTTTTAAAATCTTGCAAGAAAACATTTATCTTATTATTAGCTTTATTTATTAAATTAGATCTTTTTCTATATAAAGATTCTAATTTTTCTCTCGCATCAACCTCATCTTTATCTTTTTTATTCAAATTATTAATAATTAGTTGTGTAATTTTATTATATTCCACCATTTCTGATTCATTAAATTCGACAAGGTGCGGATAATAATCATATTTTGTTAATTTTTCATTACTAATAGCTTGATCTAAAGTATATTCATAGACTACTTCACCGACTGATTTTTTCATATAAGTAGTTCCTGCTTCATCCCACCAACGGTCTGGTGTTGCTGATAAACCTAGTCGAGCATTGAATTTCTCAAATGGGAAATCTTTAAATCCTTTAAAAGTGATGTAGTGACATTCGTCTGTAATTAGCATTGCTGGTTTATTCAATTTTCTAAATAAATTTTTAAAATATGAGGAAGTTGCAGTTTTATAAGTCGTCACAACTACAAATTGATCAACAAGCCCCAAATTATATTCTTGAACCATTTCTCTCACTCTGTTTATCCATGAAGATTGAGATCCCATACATCTAACTACCTCTGTTCCTAAAATAAAATCAATATCTTTTATCCATTGGTTCACTAAATGTTGAAATGGTACAACAATAACAGTCACACAGTTTTTCACTTTTTCATTATAATCTTTTGCAGCTAATAGACTGGTTATGGTTTTACCTGTTCCCGTAGCCATTTCTAATATCCCTTTGTATCCCGCTTTCTTCCAGCTATTGATTGCTTCTTTTTGATATTTTCTAGGTTCAATTCTTCTTTCATTTTCTTCTAACCCCTTATCTTTTAAGGCAGGCGGTGGTACTAAAGATTTGTATTCAATCATTTTTTTTCTTATAGTTTCTGGCAAATTTATTACTTTTAATTCATTAGTTTCATTTGACCATAATTTTTCAAAATCCATTATTGCGTTATCAATTCTATGTTTATCTTGTTTATTTGAATAGACATCTATTTTTTCAAAATTTTGACTTAATCCATTATATGTTTCATTAGCGGAACCTGAAAATGCAATTGAATTATTATTTTGATCAGTAAAAATCCCAAATTTTTCGTGATATATTGAGCCATTAGTAGTAAATGCAATTTTAATATCTAATTGTCCTCGATAAATTAGCCAAGATAAAACATTAAGTGTGTCATCTTCAATTGATTTATAACTTAATTCAATTTCTTTTAATAAACGTCTTTCGATTACACTCTCTCTTGCAGCATAACCTTTTTCAATAGCCTCAATATCTTCTTGAGATAATTTAGGATTAGCTACAATTCTAATTTGACCATCATTATGTAAAAATATATCTAAACCCTCGGCTAATAATTTCAAACTTTCACTCGTAAAATACCCTGAAGCTCTATCATATTTAATTGCATTATTTAAACAAGGTTTATAAAAATGTTCAAATAAATTATCATGACTTGACCTATATTGTAATTTGAACTCTAAACTATCGAACATTTATTCACCTCTTTCATTTAAGTAAAAAAAACCAAGATTATCAAAAGTAAAATAATCACTTTCTTTAAGTGTAAAATATATTTGATCTGAGTTTTGATGAACTAATCCATAACTTTTTAAAAATAATAATAAATTTTCTTCATTATATATATCTTTAAAATCTTCTTTAATAATTTTATATACAAATTCAGCATAAGAATTAAATTTTTTTACTGTGATAATTGGTAATTCATAGATTGATCCATAATAAGCATCAAGTAAATGATAACCATTCGCTTTTGCGACGTTAGCTATGATTTCAGGAGTAACCATAAGTGAATCATTAAGTTCTATATCTATATCTTGAAGTTGTAACTTACTGATGTATATTTTATCTTCGAATTTGAGTTTAAGTATTTCTAATATTTTCCTTTCAACATTTAATGGAAAATCAAATTTTTCAAGATTAAGAAAAAAGTCATTATTATATGGAACAATTTTATTTGTTTCTATTAATATATCTTTAGCTTTGTAATACCGCTGTTCAGAATATCCTTTTTCAAAAATAAAATCACGTAATTTTTTAAAAGTAGTGAACTTAGGTAGTTTAAATACTATAATGTCTTCGATATTTCTATATTCGGAATACTTACTATATAAGAATTGGGAATGACCATGCATAAACATGAACTTAGATTTTATAAATTGCGCAAAACTATGAAGATCATTAATATTATATTTATTTATCAATACAGATAACTTATCATCAAAAGCTACTGTCGTATACAAGTCAGCAGTAATTATATATCCTTTTTCTATTTCATTGTTCACTAAATTATGTAGTGCTTGATATTGTATTTCTTCCTCAATTCCACTAATTTGAATAATTTCTTGGTTACCATTTATTATGACATCATCGAGCCTAGGAATCATTTGTTCTAATTTGATCTTCTTCCATTTTAGATCTTTTATTACTTCTTCAATTTTTGCAGGTGAATTTTCTCTTAGATAATCGTTTAAAATATCTTCTGCAGTTAAATTATTAGAATCTTTTGCATAAACATAAAGTGTGTTTTGATGACCAACCTTAAAGTCTTCAGAGTAAAAATTTTTGATTATAGAATACAAATGTGAATAAGAATAAACATTGTTGTCTTGCATTAATTTTGGATTATTCTTATAAATTAATCTAGGATCTGCATATTTACCTTGGTTAAGTTCTTCATTTACAAGTTGTTTGATTGCAACCAAAAACTCACCATCGATATCTTCAAAATCTTCATATTTATAAGCATTTCTATCTATTAAAATAACATTTTTAGCATCAGCTACTCTTGAGAATAGCGCTCTGGGATTAGAATTAATTTCCTTATCAAATAAAGTCTCGATTTGATATTTCAAAGTTTTATACCCTTCATCATTATTAATAAATATTTTATCTTTGTTCGAATACATAATGTACTCTAATGCAGCTACTATTGATATATTAGATTGAACAAATTTATTATTAACTAATTTATAATTAAATTCATTCAACCATTTTGTAGCGAATTCCATGTTTTCTTCATGTAAATATTCTAATTCACTCAAAGGTATTACCACACTGCCATTTGAAATATGCCATTCTATTTCATTCCTCATATTTTTATATAATTTATGTGAAATCAATAGCATATATTCATTTTTTACTAGATATATCGAGTTTCCTTCTAATAAAATAGCAATTATAAAGCAATATTCTAATTCTATATTTAAGTATTTTATAATTTGTGAAATTTGAATAATAGATTTATTTCTGAATTTAAATAAAACAAAATTTATCATTTTGTTCAATTCGCTAGAATCTTTCAGATTACGTTTAGCTTTTGATTCTATTTGTCTTACTCTTTCTCTTGTAACATTAATTTCTTTAGCTATTTCTGCTAAAGTTTTACCTTTATGTCTATTTCTAAGTACTTTAAATTCTCTTTCAGATAACGATTTTAAAATCTCATTCTTAATTTTTGTTAAATCAGGTAATGTCTCCATAAAATCTAAAAATATTTTGATAATAGCTTTATCATAAAGTTCTATTCCTAACTCGTTTACCAATCTTCTTTCATTTAAAAATATATTTGATAACTCATAAAAATTTATAATATCAGAAATAGGAATATCCTTAATATATATATAATTGACATGATTTTTTAATTCTGCCAACTTATGATTAAGATTAAATAAATAATGTTCGTTTGATACATTATAATTTTCAAAAATATCCCATATTACAGTTTGTCCATATACATAAGGTCTTTTCGATAATAAATTATCTTCACTAAAATATGTATCCATAAACTTCAAATAGCTCTTATTATAATAACTTAATAGTCCATCTAATTCTTTATTATGAAAATTATATTTTATACTACTACAATTTTTTGCTAATTTTTTTCAACGCAGTATTTGTATAGTTTTTCCCATGTTTTCTTTCTAGTACCTTTTGCATTTTTATATTCTACTAATGCCTCATCAATCTCATTAATGGTATAGTCTTTTCTATTACAATATTTAATAAAGTGAGAAAATAATTGATAAGGAACATAATTAGATATATCAAGTTCGTTATATACCCTTTTTTCAATAACTTCCTCTTGCTTATAAAATAATTCAAACCCGTATTCTTTTAATTTCGAGATAAATAACTCTTTTCGCTCGGGCATTATAAATTTATCAAAACCATTAACTGGCACATAATTAAAAAATTTATCTGAATCTATTTTTAAATCAGTCACTATTTGTGTTAACCCAAAAAGTTCGAAAGGAAAAGATTTGTATCTATCTTTATTATCATTAATTTTAATATAAGGATATACGCTGTATTCTATACCTTTAAAAAATTATTTTGTAATTCTTTCTTAAACCCGATACCTCTAATATGTAATTCTTTACGAAATTGATTAAACATATTTTTGTCTTGTTTATATAGGTCTCTCATATTTTCTATTACATTATCGTTGAAGTACCTAGACATATAGAAACTATGTTTTTTAACTTCATCCAAATCAAAATAATCAGGAAAATAAAATATAATCTACACTCCCCTTTTAAAAACCTATTTATATTTTATATAATGTTTTAAATCATATAATTTAAACTATAAATTTATAGTAATACACTGTGTAATATATTTCTACATATATTAATGTGAAACTTTCATTTTATGTAATGAATGAAAAAACCTTATCACTTATGATACGCTTCGCCCCGCATTATCTTAAATGCTCGATATACTTGTTCTATCAACACGACGCGCATCATTTGGTGTGGGAAGGTCATCTTGCTGAATGATAGGGCGTAATTGCTGCGTTGTAAGACGTCTTGATGTAGGCCGTTGGATCCGCCTATCACAAATACAAAGTCGCTTTGGCCTTGTGTCATGCGTTGGTTGAGTTCTTTAGCGAGGTCTTCTGATGACAACATTTTACCTTCAATTTCTAAGGTAATCACAGTTGCTTGTGGTTTGATTTTAGCTAATAGACGTTGGCCTTCTTTTTCTTTAATTTGTTCAATTTCTTTGTCACTCATATTTTCTGGTGCTTTTTCATCTGGCACTTCTATCATTTCAATTTTGGTATATGCACCTAATCGCTTTTCATATTCAGCGATTGCTTGTTTCCAGTATTTTTCTTTAAGTTTTCCAACTGACAGAATTGTAATTTTCATAATATCCTCCGAGATGTACTTGTTAGAGTTATCCACAAGTTATCAACTTGTTAACACTATTCCCTCTTATTGTATCAGTTTCCCCTCGTATTTTTATAAATTTTTATGATTTATGCACAAAACATGTGGAATAACCTGTTATTTTGTGGATAAGTATGTGTACAATGTGGGTATTTCTGTGTGTATTGTACACAGTTGTGGGTAACTATGAACAATTCAGTGGATAACTTCCCGATAGTCTTAATTATTTTTATCAAGTTATCCCCTATAAATATGACTTTTAAGACTTACTTCTACCACTTTTCCACAGAAATAGTATAAAAAAAAGAGCGAGACTTTCCGTCTCACTCCCGTCTAAAATGTCATTATAAAGTATAAATAGGTGTTGCTTGTGCTTTATCCGTATCACATAGTAATACTTCCTTTTCAGTATCTATATCATGCTGGTTTAACACTTGTCCTACACTCATACGCGCTAAATCTTTCATATTATTATCTTGAGATAAATGTGATAGATATATACGTTTGGTATTACCGGTAATCACATCTGTCATTGCTAAACCTGCATCTTCATTAGATACGTGCCCCATATCTCCTAAAATACGTTGTTTCGTCTTCCAAGGGTAACGACACATACGTAACATATCCACATCATGATTACTCTCAAAGATAAAGGCATCACTACCACGAATCATACCTTTCATTCTATCTGACACGTAACCTGTATCAGTTAAAATCGTAAATTTCTTATGATCATTATGGAAAATATAAAATTGTGGATCTATCGCATCATGTGATACGTTAAATGACTCAATATCAAACCCAGCAATTGATTGCGTTTCATACGGATTAAAAATAAATTTCTGATCCATTGGAATACGGCTATCTTTCTTCTCAATTGCTTGCCATGTCTTTTCATTCGCATATATAGGCAAGTTATATTTACGTGCTAAGACTCCTAGACCTTTAATATGATCAATATGTTCATGAGTCACTAATATACCGTTTAAATCTTTAATATTTCGGTCGATTTGGCCAAAGAGTTCTTCCATCTTCTTACCCGTTAGGCCTACATCGACAAGGATACTTCCTTTTTCATTTTCAACAAATGTGGCATTACCAGTACTACCACTTGCTAATACACTCATGCGTATCAAGCGGCTCATCCTTTCTAATTGAAGCACTCATCCCTCTTAGTGACGTAAGAGTGCCTTCCGTATCATTTTTCTATTATTCTTTTAGTTAGTAATTAACTTTTTGAGCCGGAGACATAAACAAATGTTTCAGGCTATCATTTTGTATTGTCAGTAGTTGACTGAATTGAATTATACCTGTATCAAGTTTTTCAATTCTAGTCAACCTTGCCGGGGTGAGACAACGAAATAAATTTTAATAAAATGTTATTTCTGTCCCACTCCCTCCCGTTCTTAAAATAGCTTATATTATACTATACCAATTCTTATATTAATCTGCCAATACTCCGTTTTTTAAACTACTGGTATATTGCTAAATTAAAGTTTTCAGCTAGATTATTTATTTAATTTCACACTAGTTCAAAATACAAGTAAACATATAAAAACTGTCTACAAATTACGAAACTTTGTAGACAGTTAAACTTATATATTAATAAGAAGTATTTATGGCGAAGACTCCTGAGGGAACAGTACTAGTTAAAGATCTTAAAAATCTTCACAGATTTATCTGTGCAGTATTTCTCGCTGAAACTGTACCCTAAGAATGCGAAGTCATACAATACGAAGTATTACTTTTGAGGGTTCCAAGCTAGGATATCAATATATTTCAAGTTACATTCAAAATTAGGCAGTAGTTGACTGTAAAGTCATTCTTTTTCTTATAGAAATTAGAATGACTTACACATGCGTATTGACTCATGTGTTCAAATTAAGCTTTAGAGGTATACATGAACTAAAGTTCATGCATAAAACCGTCTAAGTAATAAATTACAAAGACGGTCTAATGTATCAAGCTTTTTTCTTTTCTAGTCAACCTTACCGGAGCAAGACTAATCATAATAATTCTATAATTGACGGCTTTCGAAAAGCAGAGTTATCGGCAGAAGTACTCACAGCTCGACAAAATTTGAAAAACAATTTTGCTCGCCGTTTCGATTCTGCTCAAACTCTAAACGCTTTTCTACAGACCTTTTACTTGTCTATTACTTTTGGATTAGTGCTTGTGGCTTCGACGTAATAGGTTTGTGTGCTGTCTTTGCCGTTGTGTTTGACTTTGATTTCCCAGTTAGGTTGTAGTAGTTGCACGTTTGTTTCTTTAACGACTGAATAGTAGCCTAAACGTGCGTCTATCACTTCATCATGACGTTTGAGGTAACGGTTGTAATATAAAGCTTCTATAGCCTTTCTCGGGCCTATGACTTGGTTTTTACTACTGTTTGATCCTTTAGTGTTGTCCATCATTGTCTGTTTGTAGCTTGTTGCTTTGCCATTATCTATATTGAAGCTAAGTCTAGCTCTACTATTATTCATAATCGGATAACCTTGATAGGTTTGCTCGAAAGTCATTGTATCTGAACCAAGTTTACTCAATTGATAATATTTACCTTTATAAACATTGTCTTTCATGTAATTCTTAATATCTTTAAGGTTTTTATCACTGACGTTAACGGTACTACCGATATCGCCATCAAGTAACTTTCCTGATTCCGATGCGCTCAAGCTTGAACGTTCTTTGGCATAACTTGAGAAATCTTTAGATTCTGCTGTGATTTGTTGCATCTGCGTATCTTTCACATCTTTGTTCAAGACGTCTTCAGGGACTTTAATTTCTTCTTGTTGGAAGTTTACGCGATTATCGCTTTCCGCTTCATTAATTTGTGATTTATTTACTTTATCAATATAAATCACGACGAGGAAGATGTTTACAAGAATAAATACGAAAATGAATAAGGTCTTGGTCAATTTCCAGTTCATTTATTCTAGCCCCCCATCTTTATACGCATACCACTTACCGTCATATTCGACATACCAACGAGGTGTAAACTCACTATTGCGTTGCACTTCGATATCATCATTGTTAGGTCGATCATCCATATCATAACCTACCGCGATGTTAGTCACACGCTCGAAGTCGATATTACTATTGTTAGCAAGTCCTGAACGAACAGATTCAGCACTTTCAAGTGACTTTTTATCACCACTATTCAAAATTACATCAGTTCTTAGTAATGAGCGTCGATAATCAAAGACGCCTTTTTCACCCCAAGTGACTTGAATCTCATTTAAATCTTGTTTATTAAACGTAGGGTAACCGTTTAAGAAGCGTTGATATGTTAATTCACCACTCATATTATCTGTACTAAACAGACGGTAGTCTTCGCCTAAGAAACCACCGTGAGCATTGAGGAATTCGAATGTCCCACCAATAGTATCTTCCATGTTGGTTGAACTCTTCTCATCTTCTGATAAGTTTCTATAATGGTATTTCTCACTCTTATCATTGTAATTGGCTACACCTGTATTATTGTTGTAAGTTGTCACACCACTTTGTGCACTTCTCACAATCGTTGAATCATTGAATAATACGGAATTCATTTTTTCAACGTTAATAATATTGAATACCATACGATATGTCTTAATATCTTTTGGCTTTTTAGGTGCAAAAATGTGTGTGGCTTTATCAATTGTTTCTTTATTAGTAATGATTTCAGTATATTTCTCCATATCTGGTTTCAGATTAGTTAATGATTGATTAACATCTTGACCTTTAACGGATGTCTTCATTTTAACGACTTGATGTCTATCTTTACTAATTGCATATAATACGACACGTCCTTCGTGGTCTTGATCTATTAGTAGTCGATTAAAGTTAAAATGACGCGGTGTTTTTGCATCAATATCTAAAACTTGGCTTAAATATGTTGATAACGGTAGATCATACGTAAAATCAAGAACGATAAAATTATCACTCAGTTCTGGAATAATTAAATTGTGATTTCGTTTTAAATGTTGTACTGAAACAATATCTTTATCTTTTAAAGGACTAATTATTTTTGAAATAGCATGTCCTGTTGCGGGCATACCTTCTGTTTTCTCACCATTAGAATGAATAATTTGAAACGGTGTGATGGTACTATCCATTTTAGCCGTTCCCGGTTTACTAATGGGTTTAGTGTTGTCCCTCTTATTCTCCGGTGTACTATCTGCATTAGATAAATCAGGCGAGAAATTCCAAACCATATAAGTTAAGACGATACTCATTAGCACGAGTAAGACGAGGATAATCGTTTTGATGTGTTCTTTACTATTCATCCCAATCACCGTCTTCAATGATTTCGCATGGTAGTGTTATGAAGATAGATGTACCTTGGCCTTCCACACTATTGGCCCAAATACGACCGTTATGTGCTTCAACAATTTCTTTTGAGATGGCTAGTCCAAGACCTGTACCACCCATTTTACGTGTACGTGCTTTATCGACACGGTAGAATCTATCGAAAATTTTATCTACTTTATTAATAGGGATACCGATACCATTATCTTTAATACGAATTGTCATTCTATTGTAAAGTGCATTTTGTTTCACGTGGAACTCGACGCGTTTATCACCACGAGAATACTTCATTGCATTAGTAATGACGTTATCAAATACTTGCGTCATCTTATCAGGGTCTATTTCAGCGAAAATCGTTTGTTGTGGAATTTCACGGACAAATGTTGTGTCTTTAGCAGCCATTTCATGTCGGTTAATAATCTTATTAATAAACATGTTAAAGTCGACAATTTCTTTGGTAATTTGATCTGATTCATTATCCATTTTAGATAATTGAAGTAAGTCGTTAACAAGTCGAATCATACGTTCTGTTTCTTCACGTGTTACGGATAAGAATTGTGGTGCTAAGTTATCATCTTTCCAAGCGCCTTCTTCAAGCGCCTCAATATAACTGTTCATAGAAGTTAATGGTGTACGTAATTCGTGTGATACGTTAGCTACGAATTCACGACGTTCACGTTCTACTTGTTGTTGTTCTGTTACATCATGTAATACGGCAATGTAACCTGTCACAAAGCCTGTTTCTTGAACAATCGTACTGAAGTTTACACGCGCAATGATGCCTTCTTCTTCATTAATATCTAATAAGAAGCTGTCATTATTTTCTTGAATTTCATCTAATGAAAATTCTTCTTCTAAATTCAATACACTTAGCATGTAATAACCGATAAGGTCTTCTTTAGCCATGCCTAGCATTTTAAGTGCCATATCGTTGGCAATACGGACACGTCCACGTCTATCTGTCGCTAAGATACCATCACTCATATGTGTGATAACAGAGTCTAAACGACGTTTCTCACTTTCAGTATTCGCTTGTGCTTCTTGTACCCTCTTGGATAAATTATTGAATGCAAGTGCGAGTTCACCGATTTCGTCATTACCATAGATTTTAACACGTTGCGTATAGTTACCTTTAGACATCTCGACCGTCTGGTTACGCATGTCGGTAATAGGTTTGGTAATGGTTCGCGCAATGAAGAACCCGAGTATCACAGTAATAAATAATGAAATAGCAGTACCTACGATAAAGATTTGGTTAATATTGTTAAGTTGGTTATATACATCATTGATTTTCGATTCTATGTAAATATTACCTATCGTTTGTTTATCAACTTTAACTGGTATGTTATAAACCCAAACCCGTTCCTTACCATTACCATAGTCTTTTAACACCATATGGTTGTTACTTTGACCAAGTGATAATGCCTTTTGAACAGAACTATCGTTGGCTTTTTGATTGATTAAATCGCGGTTAGACTGCTTAGTTGTTGCCATAATAATTTGGTCTTTGTCTATAAAGCGGATTTCACCAATTTCTTGACGGTTGGCATACTCGCTCAAAAGATTTTGTATGTCCTTTTGAGCGTTGACCGAACCTTTTTCGTTATATACTTTTTCAATGCTTACATCTAATTGTTTCGCATATTGTGTAATGTTCTTTTTAAAATTATCGAGTAATTCCTTTTCCAAACTATTAGTAAAATAGAGACCAATAATTTGCATACCAATAATAATCAGTAAGACATAGACAATGACCAGTTTCGTGTGAAGGGATTGGAGTTGTTTTAGCCACTTCATTCAACTAAACCTCTAATCATGTTGTTGGAGAAAGTATCCAACGCCTCTACGTGTCACGATATATTCTGGGTGTGATGGATCGTCTTCGATTTTTTCACGCAAACGGCGAATCGTTACGTCTACAGTACGTACATCTCCAAAATAATCATAGCCCCACACAGTTTGTAGTAAATGTTCACGTGTCATTACTTGGCCCATATGTTTAGAAAGATAATGGAATAATTCAAATTCACGGTGTGTTAACTCAATGTCATCACCACGTTTTTTAATTGAATATGCATCTGGATAAATGACGATATCTTTAATAGAAATTTCATTTGTTGCGTCATTAACTTCTTGCGCTGGTTGAGAATAATGACGACGTAAGTTTGCTTTTACACGTGCAATTAATTCGCGTGTACTAAATGGTTTCGTCACATAGTCATCTGCACCTAATTCTAATCCTAAAACTTTATCAATTTCAGAATCTTTCGCAGTTAACATGATGATAGGCATTTCGAATTTTTTACGTACTTCACGACAGACTTCCATGCCGTCTCTACCAGGTAACATAATGTCTAATAATACGATGTCTGGTTCTTCCTCATAAATTAAATCTACAGCGTCGTTACCATCGTACGCACAAAATACATCGTATCCTTCTTTTTTAAGATTAAATTCTAAAATATCAGCAATTGGTTTTTCATCGTCGACTACCACAACTTTTCTAGCCATATATATAAACCTCATTTCTCAAAGTATAATTCTACCGTTCGACTTATCTTAATTCGTATCGATTGAGACCTTTCACGAGGCTCAAACGCATGTGCTTTTTTAACACAGTTACTACTATCTAATTTACCATTTATGAACGGTTAATTCTATTTTTGTATAAAAAATTATAGAATAATATTATATATAAGTTTACCACCAAAATTCTATATCACAAAATAAGTTGAATGCTTTCAGTAAGCTGAGAATTCAAAAGATATTAAATTCATAATTTTGTAATATTAAAATTTAGTATAAAACCGATTAATTCAATGTTTTTCATTTGCTTCTAACGATAATTAGGGAAATGTTAAGTTTCGATTGCCAAATGTCATCGACTTGTAAAATGAGGAATAATCATTAAATAAAGTAGCATTACTTTCGTTGATAATAAAAAGGCATAAAAAATGCCTACCCTCTTGGGTAGGCAATACGGTCTCGACGGGAATCGAACCCGCGATCTCCTGCGTGACAGGCAGGCGTGTTAACCGCTACACTACGAGACCTAAAAAATTGGTGACTCCTACGGGAATCGAACCCGTGTTACCGCCGTGAAAGGGCGGTGTCTTAACCGCTTGACCAAGGAGCCGTTCTTAAGCACAAGATAGATTATAGCACAGCCAATATTTGAATGACAAGATATTTTTTACATAATTTTAACATTATTTGTAATTAGGACTGAGACAGTAATCATAAAGCACCATTGATGCGTTATTTTGTAGTATATTCAAGCATTTTTCCCATAAAAAAACCGTTAAATGATTGTTACATCATTTAACGGCTATCGGTATTAATTACCATAATTTTTCTAATAAGTTTGTTTGTTCACGATCTGGACCTACTGAGAAGATTGAAATGCGTACGCCACATAATTCAGAAATACGTTCTAAATATTTGCGTGCATTTTCAGGAAGTTCTTCTAAAGTGCGGCAACCTGTAATATCTTCCGTCCAACCTGGTAATTCTTCGAAGATTGGTTTACAACGTTGTAATTGATCTAAGTTAGCTGGGTATTCAGTAATTTCTTTACCATCTAATTCATACGCTGTACAGATTTTAACTGTATCTAAACCTGTTAACACATCAATTGAGTTGATTGATAAGTCTGTAATACCACTTACACGGCGTGAATGACGTAATACTACTGAGTCGAACCAACCTACACGACGAGGACGACCAGTTGTTGTGCCGTATTCACGACCAACTTCTCTAATGTGATGACCATCTTCATCAAATAATTCTGTAGGGAATGGACCATCACCAACACGAGATGTATAAGCTTTACATACACCAATGACTTTAGATACGTATGTTGGACCTACACCAGTACCTACTGTAACGTTACCTGCTACTGGGTTACTTGAAGTGACGAATGGATATGTACCGTGATCGATGTCTAACATCACACCTTGGGCACCTTCGAATAGTACTTTTTCATCTGCAACAATTGCGTCGTCTAAGATTTTAGGTGTATCTGTAACAAATTCTCTTAAACGTTGACCTGCAGCATAATATTCTTCAAATATATCATCGAAGCTTGGACATGTTTCATTAAACATACCTTTGAAATATGCATTTTTATGTTCAATATTTTGTTTTAATAGTCTTTCGAATGTTTCTTTTTCGACTAAGTCTCCCATACGGATACCAATTCGTTGTGCTTTATCTACGTATGCTGGGCCGATACCTTTTTTAGTTGTACCGATTTTATTATCACCGCGAAGACGCTCTTCATACTCGTCTTGTGCAATATGATAAGGTAAAATCACTTGAGCACGGTTAGAAATACGTAAGTTATCTGTTGAAATACCACGTTCATTTAAACCGTCTAATTCTTTAAGTAATGCAACTGGATCAACTACCACACCATTACCAATAACTGCTAATTTGTCTTTATAGAAGATACCTGATGGTACTAAATGTAATTTATATGTTTCTCCACCAAATTGGATGGTATGTCCTGCATTATTACCACCTGAAAAACGTGCAATCACGTCTGCTTGTTCTGCTAAGAAATCTGTAATTTTACCTTTACCTTCGTCTCCCCATTGTGTCCCAACTACTACGATTGATGACATAAGAGCACCTCCAAATTTTTCTCATTTAACCATGAAGTATTTTACCAATATAGATACTATAATGCAAATAAAAATCGAACATTGATTTCGTACAATCAAATTCATCTATTTTTCTTTATAATGAAAGTTAAAAAGTACATAAAAGCTATCATGACGGTATTTAACATATTTATTCAAAAATTCAAGACACATACTTAGTGATTTTTAAATACCTTTATACAAAACAAAAACCGTACAATAAAACTGTAAAGTTATTTATTGTACGGTTTTTATATTTAAAATATTTTATGACATTTCTGCATGGGCATAATCTATATCAGTAAATTTGTTGTATTGTTTCATGAAGTGTAATTTCACAGTACCTGTCGGGCCGTTACGTTGCTTAGCGATGATAATTTCAATTTCACCATTATCATCATTAGTTTGTGGCTCAAAGCTTGAATCATCATCGTCATCCTCATCTTCGCCACGATTATAATAATCATCACGATATAAGAAGGCAACAATATCAGCATCTTGCTCGATAGATCCTGATTCACGGATGTCACTCATCATCGGACGTTTATCTTGTCGTTGTTCAACACCACGAGATAACTGACTCAGTGCGATGACAGGACATTCTAGCTCACGTGCAATAGCTTTAAGCGTACGTGAAATTTCAGATACTTCTTGTTGACGGTTATCTGAGAAACGTGAACCACTACCTTGAATTAATTGTAGATAGTCAATCACAATCATATCTAAACCATGCTCTTGTTTAAGTCGACGACATTTAGAACGTAAATCATTGATTCGTATACCTGGCGTATCATCAATAAATATTTTTGTTCGAGATAGTTTACCAACTGCAATCGTGAATCGGTTCCAATCCTCTTCGGTCATTGTACCGGTTCTTAATCGGTTTGAGTCAACGTTACCTGAACTACATATCATACGTGTTGCTAATTGGTCTGCACCCATCTCAAGAGAGAAGATACCTACTGTATATAAATCTTCATGTGTTGCTACCTTTTGGGCAATATTAAGTGCGAAGGCAGTCTTACCAACAGATGGTCGTGCAGCTAAAATGATTAAGTCGTTTCGGTTAAAACCTGCTGTCATTTGGTCTAAATCTCTATAACCTGTTGGAATACCCGGTGTTTGACCACTATTTTGATCGAGTTCCTCTGCAGTTTCATAAACTTGTCCTAACACGTCTCGAATATCTTTAAAACCATCGCTCTCACGTGTTGATGATAGCTCTAATATACGTCGTTCTGCATCACTCAAGATCGTATCTAATTCTAACTCATCATTGTATCCGTCATTGGCGATACTATCTGCAGTCTGAATCAACTTACGTTTAAGCGCATGCTTAAATACGATATCAGTATAATATTGAACGTTTCTTGTTGTAGGGACATTGGTAGATAATTCTGCAAGATATTGCGGGCCCCCCGCTTCACTCAAGCTTCCTTCAGTCGTTAATTGATCCATTAACGTCACTACATCAATTTCTTTATTATCTTCATT
This sequence comes from Staphylococcus sp. KUGN1, assembly GCF_045984185.1. NCBI lineage: Bacteria > Bacillati > Bacillota > Bacilli > Caryophanales > Staphylococcaceae > Staphylococcus > Staphylococcus sp. KUGN1. The sequence goes on from NZ_JBJQIL010000003.1 coordinate 75,085, forward strand.
TAAGTGCATCATCGCACGGAAAATATGTTGATGGGCGCCTCTATAAAATGACTCAGGAAGTAACACTTCCTGAGTTGTATTAATTAATTCCGGATCAATAATAATGGCACCTAAGACAGATTGTTCGGCTTCATTGCTATGTGGCATTTGATTTTGCTCGTACATACTATCCATTATTGATTACACCTCTATTTTCAATCCATCTTTATTGTTCTACTGTATGCACACGAATAGTACCTTCAACTTCTTTATCTAATTTAACAGGTACGTTTGTATAACCTAATGTGTGGATACCTTGTGGTAAATCCATTTTACGTTTATCTAATTTAATGTCATGTTGATCTTTAAGGGCTTGGGCAATTTGTTTCGTACTTACTGAACCAAATAATTTACCGCCTTCACCTGTTTTAGCAGATACTTCAACTTCGATGTTAGCTAATTTTTCTTTTAATGCTTTAGCATCATCAATTTCTTGTTGTCTGTCTGCTTCAGCACGTTTATTTTGTTGTTCTAATTGTTTTAAGTTACCAGGTGTTGCTTCTACAGCATAATTATTTTTTAATAAGAAGTTATTTGCATAACCTACTGGCACATCTTTAACTTCGCCTTTTTTACCTTTACCTTTAACATCTTGTGTGAAAATTACTTTCATGCGTCTTCACTCCTACTCATTTGTTCTGTTATTGCTTGTTGTAATTGTACAATGGCGTCTTCCACTGAGACACCTTTTAATTGTGTCGCTGCATTCGTCAAGTGACCACCGCCACCTAGGGCTTCCATTGTTAATTGTACATTAACTGATCCTAATGAACGGGCTGAGATACCGACTAGGTTATCTTCACGTTTGGCAACGACATATGAAGCTTCTATACCTTCTAAACTTAACAACTCATCTGCTGCTTGTGCAACTGTAACAGGATGATAAATTTTATCATCTGAGCCATGTGCAATCGCAACACCGTTATCTTGTACTTCGACTGTTCTAATTAATTCAGAACGGTTAATATACGTATCCACATCATCCTTTAAGAAGTGTTGTGTAAGAATAGTATCGGCACCATGTGCTCGTAAATAACTTGCGGCATCGAACGTTCTTGAACCCGTACGTAATGTGAAGTTTCTTGTATCAACAATAATACCTGCATACATAACAGTAGATTCAAGACGTGTTAAACGCTGTTCAGTTGGTTGATATTCTAGCAACTCTGTGACAAGTTCGGCTGTTGAACTTGCATAAGGTTCCATATAAACCAGTAGTGGATTTGAGATAAAGCTTTCACCACGTCTATGATGGTCAATTACCACTTTACGATTTGCTTTGTTTAAGACATTTTCATCTAATACCATTTCTGGTTTATGCGTATCAACGACAACAACCGTTGTTTTAGATGTCATCATATCCCATGCATCGTCAGATGTAATAAATCGTTCTTTAAGTTCTGGTTTCTTATCAATTTCATCCATGACACGACGTAATGTTGGATCGATATCAGATTCATTCAACACAACATATGCTTCTAGATTATTCATTAAAGCGAATCTAGACACACCGATGGCTGCACCAATGGCATCTAAGTCAGGTCGTTTATGTCCCATTACGATGACTTTATCGCCTTCAGTTAAGATATCTTTTAATGCGTGTGAGATAACACGTGCTCTTACACGTGTACGTTTTTCCATAGGGTCAGTCTTACCACCGTAGAAACGTACGTTGCCGTTCATATTTTTAATAGCGACTTGGTCACCACCACGACCTAGTGCTAAGTCTAGACCTGATTGTGATAATTCACCTAAGTCGATAAGATTTTCAGTACCTTCACCGACACCAATACTTAATGTCAATTGTGCTCGGTAACCAACACTTTTCTCACGTAACTGACTTAAAATATTGAAATTTGAGTCTTCGATTTCCGCTAAGATCTTTTGATTTAAATAGGCTACGAATTGGTCTGAATTATAACGTTTGAAATAAATATTATATTCTGATGCCCAACGACTAATCACACGTGTAACCATTGAGTTAATTTCAGAACGTTGTGTGTCATTCATGTTTTGCGTAATTTCATCGTAGTTATCTAAGAATAATGTTGCAATAATGGGTTTTGAATCTTCATATAATTGGTTCGTTTGCACTTCATCTGTAATATCGAAGAAGTATAAGCAATGTTCATTGCTTGAATAACGTACTCTATAATGATAATTTTCATGTTCAATCTCTACTTCTTGAACTTTCTCCAATTGCTTTAAGATATTTGGAAATATTTCGTTTACCGATTCTGAAATAACATTAGTTGTTAAATGTTCAGACATAAATTGGTTAACCCATTCAATATGGTCGTTCTCATCTAACACAATCATCCCGATCGGTAAGTGTTTAATCGCCTTATTACTACTTGTTGTAATATGACCACTTAAACCATCCACATAACTGTCCATTTTCATAAAAGCTTGTCTTAGCAAGAATCCACTAGCAATAATCATTACTAGTAATATTCCTGCAGCTATGCCTGCCACGATTTGGTTAAATATAAACCAAACGATGACTAATGCTATAGCAGTCAGTACCATTATAATAAATGGTATGAGCAAAGCTTTTTTAGTGGATTGACGGTTCATTCTTCCACCTCTCATCACTTTTTATTATTATTGTTCATTAGTTGTTTTAAATTGATACATAAATCGATGACACCTAATAACCCTACAATATGAGTCATTGGTGTTAATAATGTCCCTATAACCATTAATATGATAGTTACTACATTCGGTAGTCGCTTCGCTTTTCCGAAGAAATGTATCACGCTCATCCCTTGAATGTACATCACTAATGATAACACAACTTCAAAGTTTAATACGATACTCTGGAACGTACTTGGTTGGGTTGCAAACATTACACAAAGTAAATCAATAATATAGATTGTTAATAGTGTACGATTCATTTGCCAAGCGAATAGTGGTTTGAATATTGGCGTAGCTACTTTGAATTTGCGCAGGATTGGAAATGTTATGATCAGATTAATTAAAACGAAAAGAAAAACGATAATAATGAGATAACTAGGGAGTTGGACCGTCATTTGGCGGATACTTTCTTCAAGCATCTGTCTGTAATCAGCATCTGCTCCACTTGTTAATAACATGTTATGAACGGTTTCTTTAACAGGGTTAACTAATGCGGCTGCTCTTGGGATTTTATCAAATACTTGTAATAACATGAATCCTATCAATGTCATTAAACTTAGAGATACCGTTGTTACATATAAAATTCTTTCTTTTGTTGCTCTTTCCTTAAGTAATTGTCCAATGATTAAACTCGTTAAAATCACTAAAACCATTATACTTAAGACGAATGTATTACCTAATAATGTTGTAATTATAACTGTTACTAAGGCACTAATTCCAAATGACTGAATAGATTTGTTCCATAATACGACACCTGGGATTGTTGCAAATAAACATAAAATTAAGCCGAGAATAGGTAATACATGTGTTACTAAAGCGACTATCACTAATGCTAATGTACCTATAATAGTTGCTTTAGGTTGTATTTTTGAAAACACACACGCCACTCCCATACTTTTTTTGACTATAATTACCATTTTAACCTCTTTGAAAAAAATAAACAATAAAATACTACTGGTATTTATGTCGGTCAATTCCAGCAGTACTTTAGAGAGAAATAATCTATAGTTTTTACAAATTTTTAATTAAAATTCATTACGATAAACCTTTTAAAAGCAAGCATAGTAATATGAAAATCAAATCATTATTAAAAGTAGAATTGGAAATATGGCAATTAAATTAATTAGATTAATAAAACTACTTTTTAAAACAAATTCTTTCTTAGTTAATAAATACATAATTAATGAAAATATAAGTAAAACACAACTAATAAATAGGAAATATCTACATATATCTAATCCCTTTTCAGATAGATTATTGAAGTTGAATATTATTAATGATGCTATAACTATATAATTCAATGCATTTAATATAATTATCAATTGTTTCATCTCATAGTCACCTATTTAATTTCTCGATTTGTATTCTCTTTATATACTATACTTTTAAAATCGATATTCAACCTTATAAAATTAACGTTAGAACATGGTTTTAGTCATTATCGTCGAATATGTTTCGCATTTAAAAAGTGATATAAATTAGGTGCCCAATCTTCAAAATTAAGTAAGAAACCATCGTGCCCCACATTATCTGGTACAAAAAAGTGTCGATGATATTTAAAACGTTGCCCTGTCGCTAATACTTGATCATCTGGATACAACAAATCATCTATGAATCCCATCGTTAATACCTTTGTGTCTAATGAGTTAAATACCTCATCAACATCATCTCTACCTCTATCAATATTATGACTATCTAAGACGTCCAGCAGTGTTAAATAACATGATAAATCAAATGATTCTTTGAACTTATTACCTTGATATTGTTGATAACTAACTACCTCTTCAGGCGTGAAGCGTTGCTCATAACTTTTAGAAGAACGATAAGTTAAAAATCCTAATTGTCGGGCAATACTTAAACCTTCTTTACCTCCGATATGAATCGCTTGTCTAGCAATCTCATTAAAGGCACAACTGTACGATGATGTTTTATCTGTAGCAGCAAGTATGACCGCTTTATCCACTTGGAATCGTCGGTTATAAAGTAATTCTAGTGCTTGCATACCTCCTAGACTACCACCGATTAAAATATCTATTTTATTAAATCCTAGTGCTTCTATCCCCTTCTCAAGTGCACGTACGATATCTCTTAATGTTAAATGATCTGGAAAATGTGGATCATTATGCTTTGAACTTGAACCAAATGGACTCCCTATCACGTTGAATGTTAAAAATTGATAATCATTAATAGGCATATATCCGCCATCAATAATTTCACGCCACCAACCTGGATGTTCATCTGTACCATATGTAAGATGATTGCCAGTTAGTGCATGGCAAACTAATGCTAATGGTTGTCCAGGATAACCTACATGTTCATATTTTAATTTTAAGTTTTGTATCGTTTCTCCAGACTCTGTCGTGAATTGGCCTAATTCTAATGTATCAACTGTATAATTCGACATATATGAATCCATCCTCCTTTAAATAAAAAAAGCTTCTTACTCTATGAAAAGTAAGAAGCGGTTCAGTACTTATCATTCGAGTGCTCGTTGGTTTTAGCACCGTACTCGTATTCTTTGTAGCCGGTTGCTGAAGCGTCTATGGGCCAAGTCCCTCAACTTCTCTGAATAAGATTTTATGATTAAGTTTTGAATAAATACATTAATTATCTAAATTTTCTAACTACTTGAATTTTAACTAACTCCATCACGAAATTCAATATGTAGACCTTGATTTCTATAGAAAGAATCTCAACAGAGCGATAAATGCAATACCACCTAAAATCGTCCAGGTTAGACTTCTCGTATAGATGGCTAATAATATAGTTGGTATTAATGCAATAATGAATGGCACATTGAGTGTATAGCCTACACTACCCTCATGTTGTTGAATCAAACCGTCCAAGACGAGCGCTGTAAAAAGTGTAATTGGAATAAAGGATAACCATCGAATCAAAACGTCAGGTAAATTCACTCGTGAAATCATCATAAATGGAATCACTCTAACTAAAATCGTAACAATACCACATAGAATAATAATGATTAACATATGTTGATCTGTCATCATCTGTCCATCACCACCCCTAATGTAGAAGCGACAACCGCAGATATAATAATCGCTACATATGAAGGCATAACAAAGCTTAACGTTAACATCATCACAATGACACATAGAATAAGCACAAGATAGATGTTGATCTTAGACTTTTTAACAGATTCAAATTGAGCAATACCTAAAAATACAAACATAGCCGTAATCGCAAAATCTAATCCTAACATCTCTGGATTCGAAATATATTTGCCGAATATAACATCAACTACACAAGAAAAGGTCCAAAACAAATATGCTGTAATGTTTAAACCATGCAACCAACGATCGTTAATTGGCTCACCTTTTAAATAAGGTGTGATGGCTACACCAAATGTTTCATCGGTCACTAAAGAACCAAGTCCAATTCGATTCCATAAACTATAAGACTTAAAATTAGGTGCTAACGTCATACTTAATAAAAACATACGTGAATTAACAATAAACGTTGTCAACACTATCGCTGTTATGGTGTTCCAGCTATGACTAACGCACATATAATAAATTGCGCCGCACCAGCATAAATAATTAAACAAAGTAATATAATTTCTAATAAACTAAACTTTTGAGATGCAGCAACAATACCGAATGAAATACCAACACCTGCATATCCTAATAATGTTGGAATACATTCTTTAACACCTTGTCTAAATGTGAGATGGGTCATCTTGCCTCCCCTTTCTAGTACCAAATGCATTTACGTTTAAATAATAAACTCAAGTCTAATATACAATGATGAAAACGGCAATCACTTTAGACGTCGGTATGTGTGACGTAAGACAACCCTCTGTTTAAAAACGTCGCAACTAAAGCGTTTATAATATGACAGAATTTTCCGTAAACAATTAGACGTCCCCTCTATTTTTGCATCTAAATTTTACTTAATGACCCTCCCCTACCCTCTTACTTTTGATTATTCGCATAAAAAATACGCGGCAATGATGGCTCTTCATTACCGCGCATTGTATAGCTATTTATTCGCTAACAATCTAAATTATTTAGTTGGCTTTTGAATATGAGTTTTACCACCCATGAATGGTACTAAGGCTTCAGGGATTGTTACTGTACCATCTTCATTTTGGTAGTTCTCAACGATTGCTGCGAATGTACGACCTACAGCTAAACCACTACCGTTTAACGTATGCGCTAATTCAGGTTTAGCTGCATTATCACGTTTGAAACGGATATTGGCACGTCGTGCTTGGAAGTCAGTACAGTTTGAACATGAACTGATTTCTTTGTAGTCGTTATAGCTTGGTAACCATACTTCTAAGTCGTATGTTTTACTAGCACTGAAACCAATGTCTCCAGTACATAAGATAACACGACGATATGGTAATCCTAATTCTTCTAAGATCGCTTCAGCGTTTGTAGTCATTTCTTCTAAAGCATCCCAAGAATCTTCAGGTTTTTCAAAGCGTACCATTTCAACTTTGTCGAATTGGTGTAAACGAATTAAACCTCTTGTATCTCTACCAGCTGAACCCGCTTCACTACGGAAACATGCAGATTGTCCAGTGAATTTTTCAGGTAAGACACCTGGTTGGATGATTTCACCACGATAGAAGTTTGTTAAAGGTACTTCAGCAGTTGGAATTGTATATAATCCTTCTTTTTCCACTTTAAATAAATCTTCTTCGAATTTAGGTAATTGACCAGTACCATACATTGTATCAGCGTTAACTAATTGAGGTACCATCATTTCAGTGTAACCATGTTGTGTTGTATGTTTCGTAATCATGTAGTTCATTAATGCACGTTCTAATTGTGCACCGTCTCTTGTTAGATAAACGAAACGTGCACCAGAAATTTTAGCGGCACGATCGAAGTCAGCCATTTTAAGATCTTCTACGATATCCCAGTGTGCTTTCGCTTCGAAATCAAATTCACGTGGTGTACCCCACTTTTTAACTTCGATATTTTCTTCATCTGAAGCACCTTGTGGCACATCGTCATTGATAAGGTTTGGAATACGACATAGAATGTCTGTCATTTTATTATCAATTTCATTTAATTGTGTATCATATTCTTTAATGTCATCACCTAATTGACGCATTTCAGCAATAACATCATCAGCATTTTCTTTATTACGTTTTTTCTGAGCGATTTCTTCACTTACTTTATTACGTTTCGCTTTCATCTCTTCTGTCTTGCTTATTAATGTACGACGCTTTTCATCTAATTCTAATACCTCATCGACTACTTTAGGGTCGTCTCCTCTTAATTCAATTTTGCTCTTAACTTTGTCTGGCTCTGTTCTAAAAAGTTTAATATCTAACATGAAACCTTCATCCTTTCCCATAAAAAATATATATTTAGCATGCCAACTATGTATATAAAAGCATACAAAAAGACCACGCCCCGACAAGGGACGTGGTCTACGCGTTGCCACCCTATTTAACAAACAAAGCAAACACTTAATAAAATGTTACTTCATTTGCACTTAACTAAAATAACGGTTATTCGCCGATTGCTCACTAAATGTAGGTAGATTCACATTAAAGTGGATTACTTGTTCTCACTAACCACAAGCTCTCTGAAATCCATCAATAATACTACTTGGCCTACGAACAATGTTTTATTAACTTACTCACAATATAGCAAAGTTTTTTGTAATTTTCAAGTTATTTTAAAATTCAATCATTTTCATTTTATGAATGTCTTAATGATACGCACTATCCTTTAAGTACTGTGCTACGGCTTCTATATCCTTATGGAATTGTCTATCTTGTTTGATAGATGGCACAATGTTTCTAAATTCGTCATATTTGTCTCGTGTTTTAGGTGATAGTTGATTAACCCCTTTTAACTCAACTGCTTGTAACGCAATAATACATTCAATCGCAATAACTCGTCGTGCATTTTCAATCATTTGATAACCATGTCTTGAAGCAATTGTACCCATAGATACATGATCTTCTTGGTTAGCTGAAGATGGTATAGAATCTACACTCGCTGGATGTGCAAGTGTTTTATTCTCAGATACTAGACTCGCTGCTGCATATTGCATAATCATCGCGCCACTTTGTAAACCAGGTTCTGGACTTAAGAATGCAGGTAGACCGTTATTCAATTGTGGATTCACGAGTCGTTCCACACGTCGTTCTGAAACATTCGCTAATTCACTGACACCTAATTTCAAATGATCAAGCGCAAAGGCGATGGGTTGTCCATGAAAGTTACCACCAGATATAACTGTTGTTTCACCATCTTCATCAAAGATAAGTGGATTATCATTTGAAGCATTCATTTCAAACTCTAACTTCTCTTTTACGTAGTTAAACACTTGATAACTAGCACCGTGGATTTGTGGAATACAACGTAAAGAGTAAGCATCTTGAACACGAATCTCAGCTTGTCTTGTTGTTAACTTTGAATCTTCTAACCAATCACGCATACGTGCTGCGACATCTACTTGTTCTTGACTGTTTCTAACTGCATGCACTCTATGATCATATGCATCAACAATACCATTTAACGCTTGATGCGTGAGCGCCGCAATCCACTCTGCTTGGTAACCTAGGTCTTCCGCTTCAATATAGTTAATGACCCCTTGAGCAGTCATAGCCTGTGTGCCGTTAATTAATGCTAATCCTTCTTTAGCTTGTAAATGTAATGGTGCTCTTCCTAATTCATTTAAGACATAACGACTATCAACTTCTTCGTTTTTAAAGTAAACAAGCCCTTCACCAATAAGTGCTAAAGCTAAATGAGATAATGGTGCTAAATCCCCTGATGCACCGAGTGAGCCTTGTTGAGGAATCACAGGTATAATACGCTCATTAATGAAATATTTGAGCTGATCGACCAATTCTAACGTTACACCTGAATTTCCTTTTAATAATGTATTAAGACGTAAAATCATCATCACGAGTGATACTTCTTCAGAAAATGGTTCGCCCATCCCACAAGCGTGTGAACGTATTAAATTAACTTGTAAGTCATTATATTGAGTCGAATCAATACGCACATCACTAAATAAACCAAACCCTGTAGTGATCCCATAAATGGTTTCTTTATCATTAATAATTCTTTCTACTACACTTCTACTTTTTTTAACTCTTTCTAATGCTTCCTCAGTGATTTCAATTTTTAAATCTTGGTGTAATAATTGTTTAATATCCTCAATCGTTAAAGCATCTCCATTTAAAAATAAAGTCATAGAAACAGCTCCCCTTTATGTAGAATTAAAACTTCCATTATCAAAAAGTATACGTTTTCATTTTTATATAAACAATACTTTTTACAATTTTTATAATACATTAACAATTTAATTATTTAATACACTAAAATATTGTCACTGTTATATTAGGTTTCTATATCGTTACATTTCTTAAATTTCTATTGACGAAAGTGTATTACAGGTATAGTATTCATAATTGTATTTAAAAGCACACGCATCGTTGTGACTTATATTCAATATAAAATGAATCATTGAACATAGACCGGTCAGTATAATAGAAATAGATAATCCGGTAAAAGGAGGTTTAGGTAGATGGAAACTTTAGATACTATTAATATCCCTAAAAGAAAAGAAGAGTCTCATAAAGGTGATTACGGTAAAATCCTATTAATTGGTGGATCTGCTAATTTAGGTGGTGCAATCATGTTAGCAGCACGTGCATGTGTATTTAGTGGTAGTGGTTTAATTACTGTAGCAACACACCCAACTAATCATGCTGCATTACATTCTCGATGCCCGGAAGCAATGGTTATCGATATTAACGATACAAAGATGCTTACTAAAATGATTGAAATGACAGACAGTATCTTAATTGGACCTGGACTTGGTGTAGACTTTAAAGGAAATAATGCCATTACTTTCTTATTGCAGAACATCCAACCTCATCAGAATTTAATAGTAGACGGTGATGCTATTACGATTTTTAGTAAACTTAAACCTCAACTGCCTTCATGTCGAGTAATTTTTACGCCACATCAAAAAGAGTGGGAACGTTTAAGTGGTATCCCTATTGAAGAACAAACATATGAGCGTAATCGTGAAGCGGTAGATCGTATTGGCGCGACAGTTGTTCTTAAAAAACATGGTACAGAGATTTACTTTAGAAACGAAGATTATAAACTATCTATCGGTAGCCCAGCTATGGCAACTGGTGGTATGGGTGATACTTTAGCAGGTATGATTACTAGCTTCGTAGGTCAATTTGATAGTATTAAAGAAGCGGTAATGAGCGCCACATATACACATAGTTATATCGGAGAAAAGCTTTCTGAAACGATGTATGTCGTACCTCCATCACGTTTAATCAATGAAATTCCATTCGCAATGAAACAATTAGAAGAATAGCTTATATAGGGAATATGGTCACATTTAACAGTCGCCATATCCCTTTTTATTAGATAAAAATAAGACTCCCCTGGTGATAGGGGAGTCTTATTTTTTACTTTATATTATTGTTTATTCATCTTCATTATTGTCTGAATCATTTTCGATATCTTCATTTACGCGATCCATAAAGTCTTGTCTTACATCGATTCGTTCATCGCCATCTTGATTGTCTTCTGAACCTTGTTCTTCATCAGTAACTTCAGTTTGAATCGCTTTGCCTGGTGCGCCACCTTCAATAACTTCTTCGCTATTAGACTCACCTTGAGCATTATCACTTTCAATATCTGATTCTGCTTCATCAGCGTCATCTTCTTGTTTTACTTTAGCTACTGTTGAAACAAATTGGTCATCACCTAGACGCATAAGTCGAACACCTTGTGCAGAACGACCATTTTGTGAGATGTCATGTACATCTAGACGTATAATCACACCTGCATTCGTTACAACCATTAAGTCTTCTTCACCTGTAACAGTTGTAATACATACGATGTTACCATTACGTTCTGTAATCGTTGCCGTCTTAATACCTTTACCGCCACGATTTGATAATCGGTAATCAGCAACTGGTGTACGTTTACCGTATCCATTTTCAGTAACAACTAATACTTCATCTTCACTATTCGCATGTGCGACGTCTAAACCGACTACTTCATCACCTTCACGTAATGTGATACCTTTCACACCTGCTGCTGTACGGCCAAGTGGACGTAATGCTTTTTCAGAGAATCTAATCAATGAAGCATGTGCAGTACCAATAAGGATATCTTCTTCACCATCGGTTAGTCTAACTGCAATTAACTCATCATCTTCTTTAAAGTTAATCGCAATTTTACCATTCTTATTAATTCGAGAGAAGTTACTTAATGATGATCGTTTAACGATACCTTTACGTGTTGCAAATACTAGGTAATCGTCTTCACTTTCAAGGTCTTTAACAGCAATCATTGTGCTAATACTTTCATCATTTTCAAGTTCAATCGCATTAACAATTGGGATACCTTTGGATTGACGAGATAATTCTGGTACTTCGTAACCTTTAAGTTTGTATACGCGACCTTTATTCGTAAAGAATAAAACGTTGTCGTGTGTACTTAAAGTAACTAATTGACTCACAAAGTCTTCTTCTAATGTATTCATACCTTGTACACCACGACCACCACGGTTTTGTGCACGATATGTAGATACTGGAAGACGTTTAATATAATTGTTATGACTTAATGTAATTACAATTTGTTCTTCTGGGATTAAATCTTCATCTTCTAAATCATCTAATCCGCCAAGTTGAATTTCTGTACGACGTTCGTCGCCATAACGTTCTTTAATTTCCGTTAATTCATCACGAACTAATTGTAGTAATACTTCTTCATCCGCTAAAATCGCTTCTAATTCATCAATATAAGCTAATAATTCGTTATATTCTGATTCAATTTTGTCTCTTTCTAAACCAGTTAAACGTCTTAAACGCATATCTAAGATAGCTTGTGCTTGTCTTTCAGATAACTTGAAGCGTTCTTGTAAGCTTTCCATTGCCACTTTATCTGTTTCAGATTCACGAATCGTACTAATGATTTCATCAATATGATCAAGTGCAATTCTTAAACCTTCTAAGATGTGGGCACGGTCTTTTGCTTTTCTTAAATTGTATTCTGTACGTCTACGTACAACCGTTTTTTGGTGTTCTAAGTAATGGACTAATGCTTCTTTAAGATTAATTAACTTAGGTCTGCCATTGACTAAGGCAATCATATTTACACCAAATGATGTTTGTAATGGTGTTTGTTTATATAAGTTATTTAAGATAACACTTGCGTTAGCATCCTTACGAATATCAATAACAACTCTTACACCCGTACGTAAACTTGTTTCATCACGTAAGTCAGTAATACCATCAATTTTTTTATCACGTACAAGTTCAGCAATTTTTTCAATCATACGTGCTTTGTTAACTTGGAATGGAATTTCTGTAACAACAATACGTTGACGACCACCGCCACGTTCTTCTATTTCAGCACGTGAGCGCATTTGTACAGAACCTCTACCTGTTTCATAAGCACGTCTAATACCACTTTTACCTAAGATAAGACCAGCAGTTGGAAAATCTGGACCTTGAATATCTTCCATTAATTCACTGATTGAGATGTCTGGATTCTTACTTAAACTAAGCACACCATCAATCACCTCTGTCAAATTATGAGGTGGTATGTTAGTCGCCATACCTACGGCGATACCTGCCGCACCATTAACTAATAAGTTAGGGAAACGTGCAGGTAAGACTGCCGGCTCTCTTTCATTACCATCATAGTTATCGATAAAATCAATTGTATCTTTATTGATATCACGTAGTAATTCTAGCGTAATTTTAGTCATACGCGCTTCGGTATAACGCATGGCAGCTGCGCCATCACCATCCATGGAACCAAAGTTACCTTGTCCATCCACAAGTGGATAACGATAACTGAATTCTTGTGCCATTCTTACCATAGCCTCGTAAATAGATGAGTCACCATGTGGGTGATATTTACCCATAACATCCCCAACGATACGTGCGGATTTTTTATATGGCTTATCTGGAGTCATACCTTGCTCATTTAATCCATACAGTATACGACGATGTACTGGTTTCAATCCATCTCTGACGTCTGGTAATGCACGAGAAACGATAACACTCATTGCATAGTCTAGGAATGATTCGCGCATTTCATTGGTTATATTTCGTTCATTAATTCTTGATTGAGGTAATTCAGCCATCAAGAGATCCTCCTTCAAAAGTTCAGTTCATAGTGCTTAGAAATCTAGGTTGGCATAGACCGCGTTATCTTCAATAAATTGTCTACGGTTTTCAACAACATCACCCATTAACATTTCAAATGTTTGGTCGGCATCAATTGCATCTTCTAATGTTACTTGTAACATTGAACGGTGTTCAGGATTCATCGTTGTTTCCCATAATTGATCGGCATTCATTTCACCAAGACCTTTATAACGGGCAATAGACCATTTAGGTGTTGGATTTAATTCTGCTTTTAATTTATCTAATTCTCTATCGTTGAAGACATAGTATTTTTGTTTACCTTGCGTTAATTTGTATAACGGTGGTTGGGCAATATATACATATCCCGCTTCAATTAGCGGTCTCATGAAACGATAGAAGAATGTTAATAATAATGTTCTAATATGAGCACCATCAACATCGGCATCTGTCATAATTACAATTTTATGATATCGTGCTTTACTAATATCAAATTCTCCGCCAATACCAGTACCAAATGCTGTGATCATAGAACGAATTTCATTGTTATTTAAAATACGATCTAGACGTGCTTTTTCAACATTAAGAATCTTACCTCTCAATGGTAAAATTGCCTGTGTACTTGAGTCACGGCCTGATTTAGTAGACCCACCGGCAGAGTCCCCTTCGACTAAGAATATTTCACTTTCTTCAGGGTTTTTACTAGAGCAGTCAGCAAGTTTACCAGGTAAACTTGAAATCTCTAATGCTGATTTACGACGTGTCACTTCACGTGCTTTCTTTGCAGCTACACGTGCGCGAGATGCCATAATACCTTTTTCAACAATAATTCTACCAACGCTAGGGTTTTCATATAAGAAACGTTCAAAGTGTTCAGAGAATAATTTATCTACAACTTGTCGTACTTCAGAGTTTCCTAATTTTGTTTTCGTTTGACCTTCGAATTGAGGATCACCATGTTTGATAGAAATAATAGCTGTTAAACCTTCACGTGTATCTTCACCTGAAAGTCTATCTTTATCTTCTTTGATTATTTTACTGTTCATACCATAACTATTTAACACACGCGTTAACGCACGTTTAAAGCCATCTTCATGCGTACCACCTTCATACGTGTGGATATTGTTGGCATATGTTAATAAATTCGTTGAATAGCCTTTATTATATTGGATCGCAATTTCAACTTCGATATCATCTTTAGATTGGTGAATGTAAATAGGTTCGCCATGGATAGGTTCTTTATTTTCATTCAACATTTCTACATAAGACTTAATCCCACCCTCATAGTGATAAGAATCTTGTCTGATATCATCTTCGTCTCGCTCATCAGTTAAAGTGATTTGAATACCTTTGTTCAAGAATGCTAACTCACGAATACGTTGTTGTAATGTTTCATAGTTGTAAACTGTTGTTTCGGTAAAGATACTGCTATCTGCTTTAAAACGTATTGCTGTACCCGTCTTATCTGTGCTACCAATTTCTTTTAAGTCAAATTGAGGTACACCTTTTTTATAGGCTTGGTGATAAATCGTATTGTTACGGTGTACGTATACTTCTAAATCTTCTGATAGGGCGTTAACAACAGATGAACCTACACCATGTAGACCACCTGATACTTTGTATCCGCCGCCACCGAATTTACCTCCGGCGTGAAGTACAGTTAAAATAACCTCAACTGCTGGACGTCCCATTTTTTCTTGAATATCTACTGGGATACCACGACCATTGTCAGTAACTTTAATCCAATTATCTTTTTCAATTGTTACGTTAATTTCGTCAGCATAGCCTGCTAATGCTTCGTCAATACTATTATCAACAATTTCCCATACTAAATGGTGCAAGCCTCTTTCTGAAGTTGAACCGATATACATACCAGGTCGTTTACGGACCGCTTCTAGTCCTTCTAATACTTGTATCTGCCCAGCACCATAATTATCTGTGTTGTTTACATCTGACAATGTATTCACCATCACTTTCTGTTACTTTATAATTTCACCTTGATTTATACGGTATAACTTAGCATTATTCATAATTTCATGATCAATACCGTCTACGGATGTCGTAGTTACAAATGTCTGTACTTTATGTTGAATTGTACTCAATAAGTGCGTTTGACGTGAGTCATCTAATTCACTCAACACATCATCTAGTAATAAAATTGGATATTCTCCAACTTCTATATTCATTAGTTCAATTTCAGCTAACTTAATCGACAATGCGGTTGTTCTCTGTTGACCTTGTGAACCATAAGTTTGCGCATCCATGCCGTTAACGTTAAAACCTAAGTCGTCACGATGTGGTCCAAAGAGACACACACCACGGTCTTTTTCTCTTTGAAGATTGTCATTAAGTAATGTCAGAATCTCTTCTAACATTTCTGATTCTGATTGATCCTGATGACTGAATTTCAAACTTGGTAAATACTTAAGCGCCAATGCTTCACGCTCATTCGTAATGCCTGCATGAATAGGTTGAGCTAATTGTTCTAGTTCTTTAATAAAATGTTCACGACGCAACGTCACCTTTAACGCATATTCAGCAAATTGTTGATTTAAGACTTCCAGCATAGTGGTGTCAGTCTTATTACCAATTTGTAGCTGTTTTAGGTAGTTATTCTTTTGTTTTAAAATACGTTGATATTGAGAAAGGTCGTTCAAATAGACAGCTGATATTTGTCCTAACTCCATGTCTATAAAACGACGGCGTATTAGAGGTGATCCTTTCACGATATTCAAATCTTCCGGCGCAAAAAGAACCACGTTTAGATGTCCGATATATTGTGTTAGCCTACTTTGCTCTAGGTGATTGACCTTCACTTGCTTACCTCTTTTAGTAATGAACATCGTCAGTGGCATTGTGCCATGTCTATAGTTTAGCTCACCTTCTATTTTAGCATACTCAGAATCAAAACGTATGAGTTCCTTATCATTAGAAGTTCTGTGGCTTTTTGCCAAAGCTAAAGTGTAAATTGATTCAAGGAGATTCGTCTTTCCTTGTGCATTCTCACCTATGAGAATATTCACTTCAGGATGACAATCGATTGTAACCTGTTCATAGTTACGATAGTTTTCCAATTGGAGTGTATTTAATTTCATTGTTCACCTTGGTGAATGATTAAAAAAGCACCCGTATCTTCAGGCAATTCAGGTATATCGATACGATCATGGTGTTCTAATTTTTTGCCACGTCTAACTTCACGTTGACCATTAATTAAAACCTCGAAATCTTGTAGGAACCATTTCGCTTGGCCACCTGATTCAATAATACCTTCTGTTTTCAGAAATTGACCTAAAGTAATGTCACCTTCTACAACAACTTCTTGAATCAAATTCATCACTCCATTTCTTTTTATGTCATTAATATATTATACCTGTTTTGCGCTCAAATTTCATGTGAAACAAAGAATGTAAACGTTTACTTATAGTGATAATTTCTCTATTTTAAATTTCAATGCTATTTTACTTACGTTTTTGGAGTTGTATTAACGTCATTTTAATTTTAAAGGGCATATTAGCTTATTTTTCTATAAAACGATGAATTCCTCCTAAAAATAATTTCTTACGCTTAAACAAAGGCTCACACACTTTAAAATGAACTTTAAATAAAAAATAGCTGAGACATTTTATCTTGTCTCAGCTATTATTCGTTTTCGCTTTTTAAGTCATGATTAGTACGTACGGATTGGCAAGATTAATTGAGTAACTGAATCATCGTCTTTAGGTTTTAAAATGAACGGTTTCATCGTACCAAAGAATTCGACTTCGACTTCGTCATTATCAATCGCTTTTAATGCATCCATCATATATTTTGAGTTGAATGAAATTTTAAGATTGCCGCCTTCTACATCAGTTGCTGTTACTTCTTCTTTTACAGTACCAATCTCAGGAGATGTTGATGATAGTTCAACAACTTCATTACCAGTGCTTAATTTGATGACATTATTACCGCCTTCTCTAGCCAATAATGATGCACGATCAATCGCATGGTAAAACTCACCATTGTTAATTCCTAATTTGATTTCATAATTCTCAGGGAATAAACGCGTTGTATCTGGATAATGACCTTCTAATAAACGAGAAATGAAATTAACATGACCTACTCTAAATAATACTTGGTTAGATGCGAAGAAAATATCAATATCTTCATCACTATCGCTCATAATTTTATTTAATTCAGATAAAGCTTTACCAGGAATGATGACATTTTTATTTTCAGATGTATCTTCTAATTTTAACTTTCTTACAGCCAAGCGGTGTGAGTCAGTTGCTGTGCATATTAATTCATTATCTTGTATAAGCCAATTCACACCAGTTAATACTGGGCGTGTTTCTGAGGTGGACACTGCAAAATTAGTTTGTGCAATGATGTTTTTTAATACTTTTACAGATAATTGAATAGCGTCATCTCTTGATACTTCTGGTAATAGTGGATATTGATCTGGATCTAAACCACTTAAGTTGAATTCAGAATGACCAGATGTAATGAGTGTTTGGAATTGCTCATTAGTAGATAATTTAACATCTTTACCTGGCAATTTTTTAATAATATCAACGAAGAAACGACCAGGAAGTACAACTGATCCTGTTTCTGAGATATCAACAATATCTTCACCATCTATTTGTTTTGGTATTGAGATTTCAATTGAGATTTCAGAATCTGATCCAGTTAAAATGACTTCATTTTCTTTAGCGTCAATTTTAATACCAGTAAGAATTGGTAAAGTTGTTCTAGGTGAAATAGCTTTTAATGTATCGTTTAGTTGATTAATAAAATAATCTCTTTTAATAGTGAATTCCATCATTAAAATTTAAACTCCTTCCAGTCGTTTATATATAATTATATAGGTTTTAAATTCATAGTAATAGTAGTAGGGCCTGTGAATTAGTGGATAAGTGACAATAAGTCTGGCATATCAGAGTTATGCACATGTGGATAAAGTGTGTATACTGTGTACACCTTTTCAACATTGTCCACAATCCACAACTTGATTATCTTTTCTAGAATAATAAAACGACAACAAAATGACATGCGCTTTTCGATGTGATTATTCCCTTTTATAATCAAATTTAATCTTCAATTCGAACTGTACTATAACAGTTTAATTTTTTAAATTATTTCCCAACTATTGGTTTCTGATTTCTTTTTCTAAATTTTCCACTTCTTGTTTAAAAGTAGGATCTGCTTTAATATCATTTACAATTTTTTCGTGAGCATGAATGACGGTTGTATGATCACGTCCACCAAACTCTTCACCAATTTTAGGTAATGAAAAATCTGTAAGTTCACGTGAAAGATACATCGCTATTTGTCGTGGATAGGCAATAGATTTTGTACGCTTTTTGGCACTAAAGTCCTCTATGCGAACATTGTAGTATTGTCCAACGACTTTTTGTATATCTTGAATAGTAATCTTTTTAGATTTAGGTGCTTGTATAATATCTTTTAAAGCTTCCGCAGCTAATTCAGTCGTGATAGGTTTACCTTGTAATTGTGAATATGCTAGTAAACGTGTTAAAGCACCTTCAAGTTCACGAATATTGGATTGAATTTGATTTGCAATGTAGTTTAATGATTCCATTGGTATATCTAAATTCTCTTCTTCAATCTTTTTCTGTAAAATAGCCATTCTTGTTTCATAATCTGGTGGTGTAATATCCACGATTAAGCCCCATTCAAAGCGAGAACGGAGTCGATCTGACAATTTAGAGATCTCTTTTGGTGGACGGTCACTAGAAATAACAATTTGTTTATTATTGTTATGCAGTTCATTAAAAGTATGGAAGAATTCTTCTTGTGTTTGTTCCTTATTTTGAATGAACTGTATATCATCGATTAGTAAAACGTCGATATTACGGTATTTCTCTCTAAATGCATCACCTTGGTTATCACGAATTGACTTAATAAATTCGTTTGTAAACTTTTCACTAGATGTATAAATCACATTAGCATTAGGATTATTATCCAAAACATGATGTCCAATGGCATGCATTAGATGGGTTTTTCCTAATCCAACTCCACCATAAATAAATAATGGATTGTATGCTTCGGCTGGTGCTTCTGCTACTGCTAAACTCGCAGCATGTGGAAAACGGTTGCCTGGTCCGATTACAAATGTGTCAAATGTATTGTGTGTATTAAATTGTTCAATACCACCTGGATTATCGACATTCTGATGTTGATGCGTTTCTGGAGTTGCAGGTTCTTCAGGTTGTTTTTGATCGGTCTTCATATATTTTGACAGTTCTTCTTCAGTTATAAAACGAGGTTTGACTTCATAACCAATCACTTCATATATGATGCTTTGCATAATCTCACTATATTTTTGATTGAGCCAATTCGCATTGAAAGATTCACTGACTAATACGATGGCTTTATCATTTTGGAGTGAATAGAGTTGCGTATCTTTTACGAAAGTATCAAAACTAATTTTTGAAATTCGTTCTTTGGCGAGGTCTAATACTTTTTCCCAAATTTCTTTTTCAGACATAAATAACTCCATCTTTCTCAAAATTTTTTAGTTATACACAAAAATAACACCCGTGGATAAAAATAATCACAGCATGTTAATAATTATCCACAAGTTAATCACAGACAGTGGATAATTTAAAGCACACTATGATTTATGCACAGCTAATTTGTATATAAATCTAATAAATAAATCCTTATAAAATCAATGATTAAACGACTTATCCACACAATTATACTTTTTCAGTAATATAGATGTCAAATGACTGTGAATATGTTCGTAAAAGATGTGAAAACTTGTGAATATCAACGTAATTGTCCACAAATTAAATAAGATTCTTTGTTGATAAGTGGATAACTTCGCACAATATTCATAATCGTTTAAAAACGGGGAGTATAACAGTTTGGGAAATAATTTATAAAGCTGTATGAAAAAATGAATATATAATATAACGATAGGTAAAATGGGGATGGTTGGTTTGATAGTAATATGGAAGAATCAATTTAAAATGAGCTTGCTTTATAAGTAGTAATTTGTTATATTGTAGTAGTTGCTTGAAATATGACTAGATAATAAGTATATTAAACAAAGAATTTCTTATAGCAGTCAGTTAATAAGAGGAATCTCTTATGTATAAGTTTGTTGCTATTATATTAATAGTTACACACTTTAACAATTATCTATCTATAAATTTAACAGGGCTTTGATCCTGGAGATGTTAGATAACTTAATAAAGATGGAGGTGTTTTTACATGGTAAAACGTACTTATCAACCAAATAAACGTAAACATAGTAAAGTTCATGGTTTCAGAAAACGCATGAGCACTAAAAATGGCCGTAAAGTCTTAGCGCGCCGTCGTCGTAAAGGCCGTAAAGTTTTATCTGCATAAGATCACTGACTCATCAGTGGTCTTTTTTTTCGTTTTGAATACAGTAATTTTATTCAAACATTAACGATCAAACGTATTGTTGATTGGGTTAATTGATAGATGATAGATAAGAACTTTTGACTGAAATCAGCGTTTTCAATATAAATGCTGGTTTATTTTTGGTTAAAATTTAGATGGTTTATAATACTAAGGTAAGAGAATTTGATAAGCGAGTGATGTTTGGTGGAAAAAGCGTACCGTATAAAAAAAAATGCAGATTTTCAAAAAATATATAAAAGAGGAAAGTCTGTCGCAAATAGACAATTCGTAGTATATACCTATGATAATAAAGAACAAGAACATTTTCGCTTAGGGATTAGCGTTTCGAAAAAATTAGGTAACGCTGTTACTAGAAATAAAATTAAAAGAGCGATAAGAGAAAACTTTAAAGTGCATAAACAAGATATTATAACGAAAGATATTATCGTTATTGCAAGACAACCAGCTAAATCTATGTCCACTTTAGAAATTCAAGGTAGTTTAGAGCATGTACTTAAAATAGCTAAAGTATTTAATAAGAAAATTCAATAGGGTAGGGGAGATAGATTTTAGACTAACGTAAGTCTAACCTCAGACAACCCGAAGTCTAACCCGAACATTCCGAACAATATAATAGCTTTTTGAAATGAAACAATTTACAATATAGTATTGAAAATTTACTTGAATAAGGAGGCCAGCCTAACAATGGACTTTGATACAATTACTAGTATTTCAACGCCAATGGGCGAAGGTGCGATTGGTATTGTGAGACTTTCTGGTCCACAAGCAGTTGAAATTGGAGATAAACTATATAAAGGTAAGAAACCATTAGCAGAAGTTGATTCACATACAATAAATTACGGTCATATTATTGACCCAGAAACAAATGAGACAGTTGAAGAGGTCATGATTTCCGTCTTAAGAGCACCTAAAACATTTACTAGAGAAGATATCATTGAAATCAATTGTCATGGCGGTATTTTAACTATTAATCGCATATTAGAATTAACAATGACGCATGGCGCTCGAATGGCTGAACCAGGTGAATATACAAAACGTGCATTCTTAAATGGAAGAATTGATTTATCTCAAGCAGAAGCAGTAATGGACTTTATTCGTTCTAAGACAGATCGTGCTTCAAAAGTAGCGATGAATCAAATAGAGGGGCGTTTAAGTGATTTAATTAAACGTCAACGTCAGTCAATATTGGAGATACTTGCTCAGGTTGAGGTAAATATCGATTATCCAGAGTATGACGATGTAGAGGATGCGACGACAGAGTTCTTATTACAACAATCTAAAAATATTAAACAAGAAATTAATCAACTATTAGAAACAGGTGCACAGGGTAAAATAATGAGAGAAGGTCTCTCCACTGTTATTGTAGGCCGACCAAACGTAGGTAAGTCTTCAATGCTAAATAACCTTATTCAAGATAATAAAGCGATTGTGACGGAAGTAGCTGGTACTACAAGAGATGTATTAGAAGAATATGTTAATGTCAGAGGTGTACCACTTCGTTTAGTAGATACAGCAGGTATTCGAGATACTGAAGACATAGTAGAGAAAATTGGTGTCGAACGTTCACGTAAAGCACTAAGTCAAGCTGACTTAATCTTATTTGTATTGAATAATAATGAAGCACTAACGGAAGATGACCAAACGTTATATGATGTTGTTAAAAATGAAGATGTTATTGTAATTATCAATAAAACAGATTTAGAAACACATCTAGATATTAATGAAGTCAAAGCAATGATTGGTGACACACCATTAATCCAAACTTCTATGCTAAAACAAGAAGGTATTGATGAATTAGAAATACAAATCAGAGATTTATTCTTTGGTGGAGATGTTCAAAACCAAGACATGACTTATGTATCTAACTCACGCCATATTTCATTACTTAAACAAGCAAGACAATCAATCCAAGATGCGATTGATGCAGCCGAATCAGGTATACCAATGGATATGGTACAAATCGATTTAACACGCACTTGGGAGATTTTAGGTGAAATTATTGGCGAATCTGCAAGTGATGAATTAATTGATCAGTTATTTAGTCAATTCTGTTTAGGTAAATAGCGAATATAAATAGGGAAGTTCATCCAGTAGGGGTATATTTCTCAGACAAATAGATGAATGTTTAATAAGGAGGTTCAACAATTGGTTCAAGAATATGATGTAATTGTAATTGGTGCAGGCCATGCTGGAATAGAAGCAGGTTTAGCATCAGCAAGACGTGGCGCTAAAACATTAATGTTAACAATCAATTTAGATAATATTGCCTTTATGCCATGTAATCCATCAGTAGGTGGCCCGGCTAAAGGGATTGTTGTACGTGAAATTGATGCATTAGGTGGCCAAATGGCTAAGACAATAGATAAAACGCATATCCAAATGCGTATGTTAAATACAGGTAAAGGACCAGCTGTTAGAGCATTACGTGCACAAGCTGATAAAGTGCTATACCAACAAGAGATGAAGAATGTTATCGAGGATGAAGATAACTTAGATATCATGCAAGGTATGGTAGATGAATTAATTATTGAAGATGACGAAGTTAAAGGTGTACGTACAAATATCGGTACAGAGTATCGCTCTAAAGCAGTGGTTATTACGACTGGTACATTTTTACGTGGTGAAATCATCTTAGGTAACATGAAGTACTCAAGTGGTCCAAATCACCAATTACCATCTGTCACATTAGCAGATAATTTAAGAGGATTAGGTTTCGAGGTTGTACGTTTTAAAACGGGAACACCACCACGTGTTAACTCTAAAACAATCGATTACTCAAAAACTGAGATCCAACCTGGTGATGATGTAGGACGTGCTTTCAGTTATGAAACGACAGAGTATATTTTAGACCAGTTACCATGTTGGTTAACTTATACTAATGATAAAACACATCAAGTGATTGACGACAACTTACATTTATCTGCAATGTACTCTGGAATGATAAAAGGTACAGGTCCAAGATATTGTCCATCAATCGAAGACAAATTTGTACGTTTCAATGATAAACCACGCCATCAATTATTCTTAGAACCAGAGGGACGTAATACTAATGAAGTATACGTACAAGGATTATCAACAAGTCTACCTGAACACGTTCAAAGACAAATGTTAGAGACGATACCTGGGTTAGAAAAAGCAGATATGATGCGTGCAGGTTATGCCATTGAATATGATGCAATTGTTCCAACTCAATTATGGCCGACGCTAGAAACAAAAATGATTAAGAATTTATATACTGCTGGCCAAATTAACGGCACATCAGGTTATGAAGAAGCGGCTGGACAAGGAATTATGGCTGGTATTAATGCAGCAGGTAAAGTATTAGGTAAAGAAGAGAAAATCTTAAGTCGTTCCGATGCATATATTGGTGTACTAATCGATGATTTAGTGACAAAAGGTACAAATGAACCATATCGTTTATTAACATCACGTGCAGAATACCGTTTATTATTACGTCATGATAATGCTGACTTACGTCTTACAGATTTAGGACATGAGCTAGGTTTAATTTCAGATGAACGTTATGCGCAGTTTAATCATAAGCGTCAACAAATAAAAGATGAAATTCAAAGATTAACAGATATCCGTATCAAACCAAATGACCATACGCAATCAGTGATCGAAGCAAATGGTGGTTCTAAACTTAAAGATGGTATATTAGCTATCGATTTATTACGTAGACCTGAAATGACATATGATACGATATTAGAAATCTTGGAAGAAGATCATCAATTACCTTCAGAAGTTGAAGAACAAGTTGAAATTCAAACAAAATATGAAGGTTATATCAATAAATCATTACAACAAGTTGAAAAAGTAAAACGTATGGAACAAAAGAAAATTCCTGAAGACTTAGACTATAGTAAAGTTGATAGTTTAGCTTCAGAAGCTAGAGAAAAACTAGCTGAAGTTAAGCCACTCAATATTGCGCAAGCTTCAAGAATTTCTGGCGTTAACCCAGCTGATATTTCAATTTTACTTGTATATTTAGAACAAGGAAAACTTCAAAGGGTGAATCAATAATGAGTATAGAATGGCTATCTGAGAAATTAAAAGAACACAACATCGAATTATCGAACACTCAAAAGGAGCAATTTCAAACTTATTATCAGCTACTTGTTGAATGGAATGAAAAGATGAATTTGACAAGTATTACAGATGAACATGAAGTGTATTTAAAGCATTTTTATGATTCAATCACACCAAGTTTCTATTATGACTTTAAGGATTCATTATCAATATGTGATGTGGGTGCAGGTGCAGGTTTCCCAAGTATTCCATTGAAAATCATCTTCCCTGAGTTGAAAGTGACAATAGTCGATTCATTAAATAAGCGTATCCAATTTTTAAATCATTTAGCAGACGCTTTAGGTCTCCAAGATGTGAGTTTTGTGCATGATCGTGCAGAAACCTTTGGTAAGGGAGACTACAGGGAGTCTTACGATATCGTTACTGCCCGCGCTGTTGCGCGTCTAACTGTATTAAGTGAATTGTGTCTACCTTTAGCTAAAAAAGGTGGTCAATTCATAGCTTTAAAATCATCTAAAGGTGAAGAAGAATTAGACGAAGCTCAATTTGCAATTAATGTATTAGGTGGCAATGTTAAAGAAACCTTTAACTTTGAATTGCCAGAAGAAGCGGGAGAAAGACAAATGATTGTCATTGATAAACGACGCCAAACATCTAAGAAATACCCAAGAAAACCAGGTACACCCAATAAATCTCCTTTACTTGAAAAGTAAGATATGATGATATAGAAATGAATGAGAGGGAGCGAATGGATTATGAAGAAACCTTTTTCAAAATTATTTGGTTTAAAAAACAAAGATGACATCATGGGTTCTATTGAAGAAGACCGAAATAATAATGTTGAGTCCATTCATATTGAACGTATCGTACCTAATCGTTATCAACCTAGACAAGTATTTGAACCAAGTAAAATACATGAACTTGCAGAATCAATTAAAGAACATGGATTATTACAACCGATTGTAGTTAGACCTATTGAAGAAGATATGTTCGAAATTATTGCAGGTGAACGCAGATTTAGAGCAATGCAATCTTTAAATATGTCTCAAGCAGATGTCATTATCCGAGATATGGATGATGAAGAAACTGCAGTGGTTGCATTAATTGAAAATATTCAACGTGAAAACTTATCCGTAGTCGAAGAAGCGGAAGCATATAAAAAGCTACTTGAACTTGGTGATGTAACACAGAGTGAATTAGCGAAAAGTTTAGGTAAAAGCCAAAGCTTCATTGCTAATAAGCTACGCTTACTAAAATTAGCACCTAAAGTCATTACAAGATTAAGAGAAGGTAAAATAACTGAACGACATGCACGTGCTGTACTCGTATTATCCGAAGAAGATCAAGAAGCATTAATTGAACAGGTCATAGCTCAAAAGCTTAATGTGAAGCAAACAGAAGATAAAGTACGTCAAAAGACAGGACCTGAAAAGATTAAAGCACAGTCATTCCAATTCTCACAAGATGTAACGCAAGCAAGAGATGAAGTAGGTAAAAGTATCGAAGCAATTCAACAATCGGGCTTACACGTTGAACAAAAAGATAGAGATCACGATGATTATTATGAAATTAAAATCAGAATTTATAAGAAGTAAGTAGCACTCCTTTTGTCATTGAGATGAAAGGAGTTTTTATTATGATTTAATATTTATAGAGAGTTCAAACTAGCTAAGTAATAATTAGAAAATTAGGTCTATTGATTTTATTGTTTACAATTGATAAAGTGCGTTTTACACTAAAAGTAAACGAAACGTTTCGTTTAATAATTAGCAAAGAAGGATTATTGTGTTCGGAATATCTATATCAAGTGCGATACTTCATTTTGTAATCGGTGGATTTGCGGTTGCTTTAGCATCAATTATGGCAGAGAAAGTTGGCGGTAAACTAGGTGGTATTATAGCTACAATGCCCGCAGTCTACTTAGCAGCAGTGATAGCATTAACCATAGATCATGAGGGCGATGAACTCATTAAAATGTCTATGCATTTAAGTACAGGCGCGATAGTAGGTATTATATCGTGTATTTTAACTGTATTTTTTACCTCAATTTTTATTTATAAGAAAGACTATAAAAGTGGTACAGTATTTGCCATATTGTGTTGGCTTGTCATTTCTGTGGCGATTTTTGTAGTAAGACATATATAAAAGGAGGTACATTTTAATGAAATTAACAATTATTAAATTTTTAGTTGGTGGATTAGCAGTATTAATTAGTTATATCGTCTCAGTGGTACTTCCTTGGAAAGAATTCGGAGGAATATTTGCTACTTTCCCGGCAGTGTTTTTAGTATCTATGTGCATTTCTGGAATGCAATATGGTAACAAAGTGGCAATGCATGTGAGTCGAGGAGCAGTCTTTGGTATGACTGGCGTTCTGTTTAGTATATTAGCAACATGGGCAATGCTCAACGTAACACATATGTGGTTGCTTAGCATTATTGTTGGATTTATAGTATGGTTTGTAAGTGCATTTATAATATTTGAAATCGTGGAGTACGTAGCACGTAAAAGAAGGGAAAAATATGGCTGGAAGACCGAAAGACCCAACAGTAAATAAAAAAATTTATGAAGAGATTAATCGCTTGTTAGAAACAACACATTTTAAAAATATGACGATAGATCAAATTGCAGAGAACACGAGTGTCTCTAAGGCAACCATATATCGTCGTTGGAAAGACAAAGAGTCAATGATTGTAGATATGTTCGTAGATCAATCACGAATCATTGAACCAGAATATGGCAATCTGTTTGATAGTCTATATGATTTTCTAATTAAAGTTATGAAAATCTATAAGACACCATTAGGTAGTGCTGTTATTGAAATATTGATAAGCAATCAACAGACAGAAGCACGAGAAAAATTTATGAGAGATTACTTTGAACATAATAGAACGATTTTAAAATCCATCATTAGTCAACATATCGAAGAAGACAATCAAGATTTATTTATCGATATCATTTTCTCTCCTATTTATTTCAATATATTAATCAAACCGCAGTCTCTGACAAAAGCATATATAGAGAAAATGTTAAAAATGATTTTAAAAGCATATGACGTATAGTTATAGTTCGATAGCGTTCCTGACAAAGGAGCGTTTTTATTTTGAAATAATATATAAAGGGTAGTCTAAGGTAAGTCTTTCAAATGTTGATTTGACAAGGTGTAAAAACATTTTGACAGAACAACTCTTTATTCTAGTAAGTGGTGGTTATGGAGCAATAGGAGGGCTAAGTATTTATTTAGCTTTTAAATTTTTGTAAGTGAAATAGAAAATATTTTTACATTTTAAATGTCCTTTGATAGCATATATTTTAATAATAAATATAATTTAAAGGATGGTTGCATGCGTTATAAAAGGCTAACATCGGTATTACTTACGTCATCTTTGATATTAGGAGCATGTTCTGGACATGATGATCATGAAAAGATAAATAAAAATGACGATGAAAAGTTACCACCTATTCCTAAGAAAGTGTTTGTAGATCAACAATCGAATAAGCAATTATCTGAAAAGGAATTAAAGAATAGTATTAAGACATACTTAAATACGAATAAGGATTTAGCAGACAATATTACTGATTTAGGCTCAGAAACTAAACTCAATAAAAAAGATAAAAAGAAACTAAATAAATTACAACATATGTCTAAAGAAAATGATCAAAACTTTGAAGATTATATTAGAAAAAATGAATTACCTAAAGGATATAAAGAAGGTACTGAATTAACAGGAAAATATACTAAAGAAACCAATGACTATTTAAATCAATTAACTTCAAAATTACAAAAGTTAGATAAAAAAGATACAAAAGAAATCGATAAATTAAATTCAAAATATAAAGATAAAGTAAACGGTAAACAACAGAAGAAAGTAGAGAACTTCTTAAAAGATAAAGATATTGAAACAAAAGCATTTGAAAAGTAATTGAATATAATCAATAAAAAATTCCCAGTTCCGAAGCGGTTCTGGGAATTTTTAATATTGATTACATACCAGATAAACTTTGCATGGAATCCTGCATACCTGCACCAATTAAGCCAAAGCCAATAGTTAATACTAAGGCAACTACTGCCCAAATAATAGATGCTTTTTTAGATAATTTACTAGTACCAAAATAAACTGCAAATATTAAATAAGCTGATAATAAGTTAGATAAACTGAATGGTACTAAGTAATTATTTCCTTTATCAAATACATTGAGACTATCTAATTGTGTTTCTGGAATAGTTAAACCAAACAAGGCTTGAATACCGTATACGATAATTGTAAAAACTACTGTAATTATTGAATATGAAATTGTAGCGGAAAAAATCTGAATAGCACTTGCATCAGATTTCATAATTTTTGAAATAACTAAGAAGATAACGAAAGTTATTAGTAATCCAAAAATAATTGCTCCAATAGATTGCCCGATAAAAGTTGCTACATTAAATTGGTTTTGCTTATCAATTTCAGATTGACTTAAACCTGCTTGCTTCAAGGCTTTGGTATTATCTGTAATATTTAATGCTAATGCCATAGATACAAAAGTTAAAACAATAAATATGATTAACTTTACAAGCCATTTTGGATTTTGTCGTATCTTTCTAAAATGGTCTACAAAAGGTAAGTTAGATTGTGATGCTTCAGGTTGTGTTGTATTCGTTTGTTCCATATATGTATCTCCCCTTATTGTTATTTTAATAACAGAATAACATTGTTAAATAATTTTTAAAATATCAATTTTTATTTTAAATAAGTATAAAAAATAGAGTAAGTAAAAGAAATACAAAAACTTTTTCATTATTATCAAACTTAAAATAAGCTTAAATCTCCTTAAATTAAATATATATAATAATTAAAGTATGTTATCATGCAAAATATAATACATTTTAAGGAGCATAGGACATGAAGAAAAACATATTATGGAGTATTATCGGCGTGGCAATCATTCTACTTCTAGTTATTGCAGCGTTCATCGTGAAACAGACAACAGGCTCTGGTAATAAAGATAGTAAAGGTTACGATACATATACAGTTAAGAAAGAAACACCGATTAGTCTAGAGGGGAAAGCGTCTCCGAAATCGGTCAAAACATATAATAACAATAGTCAAATTGGCACATTCCAGAGTCCAGCCGTTGATGACGGTCAAAAGGTCAAACAAGGGGACCGTCTTATCAGTTATGATACGAACAATAGTAAGCGTCAACAACTCGCAAACAAAGTGGATCAAGCACAACAACAAGTGAATGATGATTATCAAAAAATCAATCAAAGTCCTAACAATAATGAGCTTCAATCTAAACTGACACAAGATCAAAGTTCACTTAACGAAGCACAACAACAACTGGCACAACATGATAAACAAATGAACGATAGTATTTATGCGGCATTTGATGGTAAGGTCAATATTAAAAATGGGGAAGATGCTGGTGACGGACAACCTGTCTTACAACTTATTTCAGACAATCCACAAATTAAATCAACTGTCACGGAGTTTGATGTTGAGAAAATCAAAGAAGGTGACAAAGTCGATGTCACAGTTAATAGTAATGGTAAAAAAGGTAAAGGTAAGATCCTTAAAATAGATGAATTACCAACGAGTTATGATGACAGCGCTAGTGGTGAAACAAGTGGCGCACAAGCAAGTGCAGGTAGCCAAGGTGACGAAGGACAAGATGGTGGTAGTGCCGCACAAGCTTCAAATCCAACGGTAAATAATCCATCTGGTGGTAAAGAAGGCGATACATCTAAATACAATGTCATTATTGGTGATTTAGATATTCCAGTACGTTCAGGTTTCTCAATGGACGCGAAAATTCCATTAAAATCTTTAAAACTACCTAACGATGCTTTAACAAAAGATAACGATGTCTTTGTATTAGATAAAAATAATAAAGTTCACAAACGTGATATTAAAATCGACCGCAACAATGGCCAAATTATTGTGAAAAAAGGTCTTAAAGCAGGTGACAAAGTCATCAAAAACCCTAAAGGTAATTTAAATGATGGAGAAAAAGTTGAGGTGTCATCATGATTGAATTGAAAAAAATCAATCGACATTTCAAAAATGGTGACGAAACGAATCATATTTTAAAAGATATTGATATTCATATTGATGAAGGTGAATTTATCGCGATTATGGGACCATCAGGGTCAGGTAAAAGTACATTAATTAATATTTTAGGATTTATTGACCGTGGTTATGAAGGCGATTACCTTTTTAACGGTGACAATTATAAAAAAGCATCAGATAATCGTCTCGCAACGATACGAAATCTTACGGTAGGATTTGTGTTTCAAAACTTTAAATTAATTCAAAATAATACCATTCTTGAAAATGTCAGTATTCCACTCATATATAATGGAATGAGTAGTAAAGACCGTAAAGCCAAAGTGTTAAAAGGATTGGAAGATGTTGGTCTACATCAGAAGGAAGACTTACTTCCTAATAAATTATCAGGGGGACAACAACAACGTGTCGCGATTGCGAGAGCGATTATTAATGAACCTAAATTTATCATTGCCGATGAGCCAACAGGGGCATTAGATTCAAAAACATCAAAAGATATTATGGATTTGTTTGTGTCGTTAAACAAAGAAAAAGGAACAACCATGATTATGGTAACCCACGATCGTGAGGTAGCGAATAAAGCTGATCGTATTATTCATATTTTAGATGGTCGTGTGAAAGAGGAAGAGGTGTTGACGCATGAATAACTTTTCTAATATTTTATCCGTCGCCTTTCGCTCTATTTTAAAAAATAAGCGTCGTAATATCTTTACGATGATTGGTATTATTATCGGTATAGCGGCCGTGATTACAATTATGGCTTTAGGTAATGGCTTTAAAAAATCAACGACAGAACAGTTTGACGACGCTGGTGCAGGTAAAAATCAGGCATCGATATCATATATGACACAAGACATGAGCGCACCGAAAGACAATCCATTTAAACAAGAAGATATTAGTGTTGTAGAACAAATTAATGGTGTCAAAAGTGCAAAAATTAAAGAAAGCGAAGATAGTACATACTCTGCCAAAGTAACGAATACACATGGCAGTGGTGAAATCAGTTTAAAAAAGGCTTCTCATGTGTCAGGGGTCGATGAAGGCCATGGTTTTACGAAAGATGATAACGATACACAGGAGAAAGTCGTCGTGATTGATAGTAAAGTGGCGAAAAAGGTATTTCACAATGCGAAAGCAGCTGTTGGCAAATCCATTTATATTAATGGTGAAGGATTTAAAGTGGTTGGTGTTGGCGATGCAAGTGGTCAAGATGCGAATGGTATGCCACTTGAATCGGTCGTTCAAATGCCAACTAAAACAGCGGATCACTACATGAGCAACTTATCTCAAGGGACGCCACAACTATTAGTAACTGTTAACGATGGTGAAAATAAGAAAGATGTTGGTAAGAAAGTTGAAAAAGAGCTGAATAAAAAAGGTACGGGCGTATCTGATGGCCAATATAGCTTTGCGGATAATGAAGAGATGATGAAAGGTATTGGCAAAGTATTAGATATGATCACCTACTTCGTCGCAGCTGTGGCGGGTATCTCATTATTTATTGCCGGAATAGGTGTTATGAATGTGATGT
The DNA here is from genome assembly GCF_045984185.1 of Staphylococcus sp. KUGN1. Taxonomy (NCBI): domain Bacteria; kingdom Bacillati; phylum Bacillota; class Bacilli; order Caryophanales; family Staphylococcaceae; genus Staphylococcus; species Staphylococcus sp. KUGN1. The sequence continues at coordinate 107,897 of NZ_JBJQIL010000003.1, forward strand.
ATATTTCTGTAACCGAACGAACAGAGGAAATTGCGATACGACGTGCCTTTGGTGCCAAAGGTCGAGATATCGAAATCCAGTTCTTAGTAGAAAGTGTTGTATTGTGTCTACTCGGTGGTATTATCGGACTGATACTCGGTATTATTATTGCCACACTTGTCGATTTAGCAACACCAGATATGGTTAAGAGTTCCGTCAGTCTCGGGTCAGTCATCTTAGCAGTGGGCGTATCCACATTAATTGGTATCGTCTTCGGTTGGATCCCAGCTAGAGCAGCTTCTAAAAAAGAATTGATTGATATTATTAAATAGTTAACAAAAGCAGTGAACGTAAAAATTACGTGTCACTGCTTTTTAATATAAAAGCTACTATCAAGAACTGTTATTACTTTTGGTATTCAATATATTGATTGTTTGAATTATAACTCCGATAAAAGCAATTAAAATAGCACCATAAATAAGATAGAGTACATTATTGGCAGTGAATAGTATTAGCCCACCTATGGCAGAACCAATAGCACTTCCTAAATAATTGATAGAACTATTTAGTGCTACTGCTGCACTCCCATGTTCTTTATAGTTGTGAAGTAATATATACTGCTGGGGTGCTTGTGTTGACCATCCCATAGCCCCCCATAATATAAAGGGTAAGAAACTTAATATAGGTATTTTAATAACAATAATAATAAGGACAAAGCTAATAATTAATGTAAGTAAAATAATAAACATCAGTAATCTGGTATTTTTAAATTTATCTATAACATAACCTATGCTAAGGCTACCTATAAGTCCACCGATGCCCCAGGCAGATAAATAAAATACTAAATTTTCAAAATTACCATTAGCTTTTATAATATCAGCTAAATAAGTATATAATCCTAAACTAGCAATGGATGCACAGAGTGTAACTGAGACAATTCTAATTACATTTATATTATTAAATAGTTTGAATCGATATTTTAAATCAGGCGGAGCCTGTACTTAAAAAGTCGGCATATATATTAATATGCTTATTAGTGCTAAAATGCTTATCAATACTATAATTAACATTGTTATGCGCCAACTTGCTATTTTTGAAATTTCTAACCCTAAAGGTACACCGATAACAGTACCTATACTCATACCAGCTACTGTAAAAGCAACGGCTTTCCCTTTGTGAGATGATGATACTAGTTGGCTGCTAGAGCTAATAGCTATTGGTGAAAATACACCTGCACCTAATCCAGCTATAGATCTTGAAAAGATATAAATAGGATAATTAGGTGAGAAGGCTGTTATAAGGTTTGCTAAAGCAAAAATACTAATTGCTATTATTAAAATATGCTTCACTTGTCTTTTAGCCAATAAAATAGAAAAAAGTGGTGCTGAAATTGCGAACAATAGAGTAAAGACTGTAACACCTTGTCCAATTTCAGAACTGCTTTTATTAAAACTTTTACTCATTTCTGGTAATAGTCCTGCTACAATATAAGCATCCATTCCCAAAGCAAGCATACCTATTGTTAAAATCCATATTTTTTTCATGTTTTTCTCCTTTAACTATTTTAGTATTGTAATTTGTTATGTTTTTGAATATAAAGGATAAAATGGTTTAAAAGAATAATTAATGTTTTAATATGGGTATAAACAAATTTTTAATACCTTGGAGCGCCAGTTATGAATATTGATTATATTTATGATTCTATCAAAGTAGCAGAATACAAAAGTTTAAATAAAGCATCGCATACTTTAAATATAAGTACCCCAGCATTAAGTAAAAGAATAAACAGTATAGAAGATTATTTTAATAGTGTTTTATTTATTAGAACGGTAAATGGTATATTTTTAAATGAACAAGGTGAAATTGTATTAGATCTCTTCAAAAAAATTAATAAATCTATTGAAAGTACAAAATTTCAAATCAATGACCACCAAAGCGAGATTTTGAAAATAGGAGTAATACCAAGTTTTTCCTTAATTAAATTACAGAATAATTATAAAGATAGTTTATCAACTATAGTTATTGAAAATAGTACATCAATTTTATTAGAGAAATTAAATAAAGGTTATTTAGATGTCATTATTGGAGATATTACAAATATAAATAACGCAGATATAGTGACACAAGAAATATATCAAGAAGAATTCGTTATAGTTTTTCCTATAGATTCAAAAATAAAATATGAACACATTAATTCTATACATCAATTGCAGAATGAAATGATTTATATACAATCTCCACCATGTGATACTTTTAAATTTTTAGATGATAATGTTAATTTAACTAAATTAAATGTAATGTATAAAGAAAACTACGAGTCGATATTAGCGAACATAAAAGCAAATAAAGGTATAACAGTCATGCCAAATTTTCTAAGTAAAGAAGGGATTGATACGTTAAATTTATCTATAAATCATTTAAGAGATAAAAGAATTGTTGGAGTTGCATCTTACGATAGAAATAAATTAAGAGAAATTTATAAATTAATTAAATAGTTAGTATTCTGTGACTTATTGCAATATTTCTTTTAGAAAGACATTTAACTATTAAAGTAATGTTAATAATGAATACTTTATCAAAGCGTTTGTTAACAGGTACTTTAGCAGTTGGGGTGACTTTAGGTTTAGGCGTTGGTGTTGAAGAATCTATACATCATTAGGCTCATGCAACCACGTAACCATATTATAATTATCATGGTTATGCAGGCAATGATACTAGTTTTGTATTATCTAATAAATTTAAGGAAGCAGTTAAGGCAAATAACGTTACTTTTAATGGTAAGAAAATAGTCTAAACCAAAGGTAATGGAGAAGTGAATATTTATGATCAAACGTTTTATGGGGTAACAAAGTCAGGAAAAAGTGCATCTGGTGTTTCTATTAATGTAAAAGATAATTTATCATACACAGATATAAAAAATCATATGGTAATACTTTAATAAGAATGGATCTTTATCAAACGTCAGCTAAGGAAAAATCAGTATTAAGTTATAAACCAACAAATCAAGGACCCGGCGTGATATTTAGTATAAAAAATAATAAAGTGACAAATATAAATATTACGCACAGTGGTATTGGATTTTAAATCATAAATGTTATAAAAAAATAGAATTTTGAATGATATAGGCCATCAAATGGTATTAGTTAAAGCCATTTGATGGCTTTTTAAGATTTGTTTAATTGAGGTCATTATAATAGTAAATGCAAATTAATATCGGTTAGCATGATATATGCATTGATAAATAGTTATGAGGAGAGATAGAGATGAAAGTTCAGATTTTATTATTTGATGAGGTAGACATTTTAGATGTAATGGCGCCATATGAGGTATTATTAGCTGCCACTGAATATACGGATGAGACGATAGATGTGAGATTTGTGAGTATCGATGAAAGACGAACATTTAAAAACGGTATTAGTAATTATGAATTACAAGCTGAAACAACACTTGATACTCAAACAACTGGATTAGTCTTAATACCAGGGGCTTCTGGTTCAATAAATATGGAAAGTGAGACCTCTATACCATTTAAATTGAGTAAAATAGCGAATCAAGGTATGACAGATAAAATTAAAGAGGTCCATCGCAACCCGAATATGACAATTGCTAGTGTATGTGGTGGTGGCGTATTATTAGCCATGGCAGATATTATTAAGGACAGACATGTTACAGCACACTTTATGGGACTAGATTTGCTTGAAGGGGCTGGTGCACATGTAGTTAATGCACGTGTAGTAGATGATGGCGACATTGTTTCAGGTGCAGGTGTAACGTCAGGATTAGATTTAGCATTTTATTTGGTTGAAAGAGAATTAGGACCACAAATTGCGTACGAGATTGAACGCCTATACCAATACGAAAAACGTGGCACAGCGTGGAAAAATGTTGGACAGGCTCCTCTAAGTTATCTATAAATCAATCTACGGCAACAGAAGAAGATGTAAGTGAACAAACACCACAAATTGATGGAGAAGAAGCGGATTATCATCAATTACTTGGCTATTGGAATGTAACTATTAAGACGCCGATAGTAGTATTAAATATTGAATATCATTTCTATGAAAAAGACCACCAAATATATGGAGTTGCTATTGATCAAAGTGATAAAGATAATATTTCTGAACTTAACAATATTCAAATCAATCAAAATAATGTCACTTGGCAACAAAATGTAAAAAAACCAATGAAACTCAACTTAAAATTTAATGTTTCTCTAGATAGTACCAAAATGAAAGGCAACGCTAAAATGGGATTTGTCTCTTCGAAATTAGAAGGACAAAAAATTAATAAATAATATTGCAGAGGTTTAATTCCCCCTATAAGTAACTTTAAATCTGACTTATAGGAGGAATTAATTAATTGTTTGTATTTTTAAATACTGCTTCTAATATATTTTCTGTACTATTTTTATTATCCTTATTCATTAATCTATTTTTAATGTTTGAATAATTAATTGATTTTATTTTTTGAATTTGCTGTGCTAATCTTTCTTCGTTTAATGAAGCAATAGGGAAGTATCCTAATTCAAATAAGTCAAAGTAAAATCCAATGTCGTCTACATAATCTTTTTGATCTTCTTGAAGTATAAATATAGGTTTATTCAAATGAATATAATCAAAAATTGTAGAAGAATAGTCAGTAATCATACACTCACTTAAAATATATAATTCTTGTATATCTACAAATTCGTTGTAAAAGCAATGAATGCGTTCACTCAATCCATTATATTTGGTACGAAGATTACTTTCATTAGGATGAAGTTTTACTATAATTTCATAGTTACTTGGTAAATATGATAATAATTCTGTTAACTTTAAATTAGTAATTTGATTTCTCTTTTCTTTTCTCCAAGTTGGACAATATAAAATATACTTTTTCTCATCATTTACTTTAAATAAATATTTTTGTTGAATTAATTGCTTTTCATTACTGTTATTATTATTAATCAAATATTGATTTCGAGGTGCACCGAATTCTAATGTAACTAAGTTTTTATTAGATTCTAATTTAAATGCAGAATTCAACAAAATAGTATTAATTTCAGATGATGTGATCAGAAAATCCCACTTCATCATACGTGGATTGAATGCATTGAATTGCTTTTCTCTCTCAATTTCATTATTTAAATCGCTCACCATTTTTTTTAAAGGAAAGCCATGCCAAGTTTGTACAAAAATCTGATCATTACCTTTATAAACTTTATCTAAAGAATTTCCATTCATAAATACATATTTGCACTTTCTAAAAATATTGACATAGTTATTACTACCAAAACGAACAGGGATGAGACCATACCTTTTTATTTCCATATCAACTAGTGAATTACCGGAACTAACATATATTTCCATATCCTTATAGGCTTTTTTAATAGCTAGAGCAATATATTTTGGATCACCACTAAAATTCTTACCATGAAATGACTCAATAAAAACAAACTTTCGATTAACTTGTATTCTATTTAGAGTTTTTATGCTTCTTTCATTATGATTTTTTTGATAAAAGCGTTTAACAATTTTATTTATGATTCTGCTTTTTAATACAAGTTTTATAAATTTGCTGTCTTTAAGGGTAGAAAAAGGTGTTCTTTTAACTTTGATTAATGACTGTTTATATAAATTTGAATATCTTTTTTTTACTTTAATAGTCTTATTTTGTGAATATTTTTCAATATTATTAAGTAAATTTACTTCGTATTTATTGTTTATAAATGTGTTTAATAATCTCTGATAATCTTTCAAACGATCACTATAGTTGTATTTATAATGTAAAATATTCTTTAAAATCAAACTATCTTTTAATATGTCTTTTGTAAGAAAATCAACAGCATTATATTCATTGTAAATATCTTTTAATACTTTATCATCACCTGGATAAATCAAAGCTTTATTACCGTTGGCAATGGTTTCTAAAATAGAATAACCTAACGTTTCATATGGTGAACTAGATATGTAAATATAACTTTTCGGTTCTTTTCTATTAATATAGATATGTTCTTCAAGGTTATAGTATCTAATTAAGTTTTTATACAATAATTCAGATGGACCATACCCAATAATATATAATTTGATATCAGAAACTATATTATTCTTTATTATATAATTAAAAAGCTTAATAACATAAGAAATATCTTTGATATTATCTTCAAATCGAGCTTTAATCATAAAATTACGTTTAGTATTAATTGGTTTTTCATTTAATTTAATATGTCTCGCATTAACATATTGGCTAAAAACATTGTGATATTTATATTTTTTTATAAAATGCTCTTTAATATTCTCAGTACTTACACGTACACAATCTATAGTTTCTAAAGAAAGGTCTATATCATCAGTTATATATTTTAAAGGGCCATGGATTTCTCCTACAATTTTAATATTATTATTGTGTGCTTTTATATTTCTTGAGTAATGGAAAAATGATTCCCTCGTTAGTATTACTATGTCCCCAGTTGATAAATTTTTATCAGAAACATAGTGATTTAGACTTAATAGTTTATTATCTAATCCTTCATGGATTAGTAACTTTACAATATCATCATAAAAAGTAATTTTCATTACTTATAATAACTAAAATTCAAAATTACATTAATGGGAGTTGTTGTTGTTTGAAATAAATATATAAAGTATAGATGAATGAAGTACAATTATTAGTAGAATTTAATTAAACATAATGATTGAACATACAAAAAGAAAGCGACTTATTCAAAATAAATGAATAAGACGCTTTCTTTTTGAAATTATATTTATTCTTTAGGTACATCTTTAAGATCGTATTTGCTTAGGTCAATTTTACCGGCATATTCTTGGTTTTGAGGTGTGTTGTTTTCGAAAACTGTCACTTTATTACTATTTTTATATACAGCGATGGTATTTAGACCACCTACGCCATCAGTGTTAAAATATGGAATTTCATAATAAGATCCTTTATCAGTAATATGACCAGTTGTTTTTAAACGTTTTGTATCGAAATCAAATTTTTTAGCGGCAATATTATAAGCATCATTGATTAGTTTTTTAGCATCCTTTGATTGTGCTTTCTGTGTTGTCTGTGCTTTTTCTTGAGTTTGTATTGTTGAAGCATGAGCAGGTGCAAATGACACGATAGATCCAGTTAAAGCTAAAATTGATAAACTTGTTAAGACTTTACGTTTCATAAAAAAACATCTCCTCTTTGTTTGTTTTTATTTCGTAATATTAACGTAACATAAATGTAATAATAATTTCTAGTGATTTTATAAATAAAATACTAAAATTTACATTTTCTTTATATATTAAACTTTCAATTAACAAAACATTATAATTATAATACTAATATTGATGTTGAAAACTTTGATTATGAGAAGAAAATATATAAATACGAGGCTAAATGACAAATATTATTATTAATATAAATAGTGTAGTTCAGTAAAACGAGATATAAGTAGGAAAATATCATGTAGTGATATGAATAATATTGAAATATATCATATAAGAATGTAATTTGAGAATATTAGACAAAAAGGCGACCTCTATATTAAATCCATAGAAATCACCTTTTTATGTCAGTTAGAAAATTTTATTGTGAAAATGAGTTATTTTTCAGTTTCGCTAGAATATACAATGTGTGTGTCTATACGTTGAGGAGTATCTGCTAATAATTCCATAATCTCATTTGTTTCGTCTTCAGTACTAGGTTTTGAGTAGTGATTGTCTTTAGCTTCATCACTTCTGAAAAATTCAAAGGCCAATAAAACATCGTTATCTTCATCTGAACGACATAAAACCCAATCGGTAGGATCATCGATGCCCAATTCTTCTAAATGTTTAGCCTTTAAACATAGATCGAATAATTCTTGACCTCTGCCTTCCTTAGCTTTCATTTTAATAACAACGCCAGGTTGGTTATAAAATAGTCTTTTATCTTCCATAATCATTACCTCCTTTTTTAGCATTTTAGCAGTTACATATAATAGAACATAATATATTGATTTATTTAAATTAGTGACTTTAATCAACAATTGAAATTTTATGAATAAAAGGAAATAATGTGATTTAAAAGTATCAATATTGTATAGTGGGATTAACAATAAGACAGATTAATAGGAGTATATATATGAGACAAAAAGTATTAATAACTGGCGCAAATAAGGGAATTGGTTTTGAAACGGCAAAACAACTAGGTGACAAAGGATGGACGATATTATTAGGTGCACGTAATGAAGAAAGAGGTCGTGCTGCCGTTAAGACACTCGAAAATAAAGGTATAACAGCTGAATGGATACAAATTGATTTAAATAATATTGATACCATACATGCAGCTGCTGATTATATAGCAACACAACATTCTGATTTGAAAGCATTGATTAATAATGCGGGTATTTCAGGCAATATGAACGCATCACCACTGGATGTTGAACTTGATGAATTAAAGGAACTAGCAAATGTCAATTTCTTTGGTAATTTCGAAATGATTAAGACATTTACACCTATTTTAGCTAAAAATCACGGCAGAATATTAAATTTAACGATACCTTTGAATCCTAATAGCTTTTTCCATCCATTTAGTTATATTGCAACTAAATCTCCATTAAATTCGATGATTAAATTATTTGGTAGACATTTTAAGAAAAATAAAATACCGGTTGAAATATTTGGTGTCATGCCTGGAGGTATTACGACAGACTTGAATAATCATCAAAAAGGATTTTTAATGCGTTCAGTAAATGAAGGCGCACAATCCATAGTAAAAGTACTAACAGACAATCATAATCATAATGGTAAAATTTTATTAAGATTGATGCCATTTAAAATATTCAAATAAAGGGACACCATCATATTGGTGCCCCTTTTTATTATTTAATAATGACATATGAAAGACCTGTTAAAGTAAGGGTCAATACAGTAGTTAAAATAACGATTGTTAAGATTTTTTCTTTAAACGATACAGGTTTCAATCCAATAAATACAGTTAAGGTAAAGAAAAATAAACTTGCTATTAAATAGAAGATAAAAAGTATAAATATAAAACCACTTGGATTATTGAATAACTCTTGATATTGATCCATGAAAGGAACTCCTTAAATTAGAAAGATATTTTCAATATAACAAACATAACCATTAATTATCTAATTTATCAATCTATATAGTATAAAATCAATAAAAAACTTTACTAAAATACAAATAAAAGATTAAAAACAATTAAAGATTATATGATAAAATTAATTAACAGTTATTTTTTTGAATCTATAAGTGAGGGAAATACTTATAGAGGTGATTTTTTTGAAAAATAATAATCCGAAAAGACAGTTTAGTATTCGAAAATTTACAATAGGTGTTGTATCAATTGTAGCTGGTATTACATTTTTTGTTTCAGAACATGACGTTCAAGCTGCTGAGCAACAATCCTCCCACTTATCACAAGAATTAGTTCTTTCTCACTCAAAACCTTCCGATCAAGAAGCTAATGTGTCTTCAAAAGAATCGGAAATCGACAAAAATATTAATAAAGTAGACGGCGCGCAGTCTTATTCTCAACAAAATGAGCAACAATCCTCAAAAGAAGACAATAAGAAAATGCCAAAATCAACACAAGCAGAACAAGTTGAAAAACAGGAGCAACCTGCTTCTAATCAGACGCCTAATCAGTCTTCAAAAGAGGCCTCCATTAATAATCAGGAAAGTCATAACAAACAGCAACTTAGTGATGACAAAACTTCTAATATCAAACCAGAAAAAATTGAAAAAGCAGATGATCATAAGCGTATTCAAGATCAGTATCAAGATAAAAACAAGCAGGTTAATAATAATCAATCTAACCATTCGCAATTAAATCAAAAAGAAAACCCTGATTCATCAAATCATAAACAACAAAAGCAACGTCTAGACGTTAAACCACAAAACGATAACCAACAATTACAATCTCAAAATGATGTAAAAGAAAAATTAGATAACCAGCTAATTGAGCAGAAAGATACCAAACAGCAAAGTACCAATCAAAGCAAAGACAACACAACTTCTGTAAAGTCATCTAGCCAGCAACAACCACATTCATTAAAGACGCAACCCCATTCAACTCCAAGTCAAAAAGTTAACACAAATACATCTACTAACCAAACACAACAGCAAACTACAAATCAGAATATTAAACCTAAAAATACAGATGAAGCTACTGTCAAAAGTAATCAATATAAAAATAAATATCCAGTAGTACTAGTGCATGGATTTTTAGGATTAGTGGGTGACAATGCACCAGCTTTGTATCCCAATTATTGGGGCGGTACAAAATTCCCAGTTAAGAAACGATTAGAGAAGCTAGGTTATGACGTGCATGAAGCGAGTGTCGGTGCTTTTAGTAGTAACTATGACCGCGCTGTAGAACTGTATCATTATATTAAAGGTGGAAAAGTAGATTATGGTGCAGCACATGCTGCTAAAACGGGGCATGATAGATACGGTAAAGTTTATCAAGGGATTATGCCAGATTGGGAGCCAGGTAAAAAGATTCACTTAATAGGTCACAGTATGGGAGGTCAAACGATACGTCTGCTTGAGCATTTTTTAAGACATGGTAATCAGGAAGAAATAGAATATCAAAAAGCACATGGTGGTGAGATTTCTCCATTATTTACAGGTGGTAAAGATAATATGATTTCATCAATCACAACTTTAGCTACACCACATAATGGCACACCAGCTGCAGATAAACTTGGGAATACTGATTTTGTAAAAGGTGTATTTAATAGAATAGGGCGCTTAAGTGGAAATAAATATTCTCATATTGATCTCGGATTTTCACAATGGGGATTCAAACAACGTTCAGATGAAAGTTACATTGATTATGTGAAACGAGTTGCAAATAGTAAGATTTGGAAGACTCAAGATAGTGCAGTCTATGATTTAACGACTGAAGGTTCTGAGAAGCTAAATCAGATGACATCACTTAATCCTAATATTGTTTATACATCATTCACAGGATTAGATACACATACAGGACCATTAGGTAATGAGAATCCTAATATTAGACAATTTTTCTTATTTGATTTAACAAGTAGGTTAATCGGTAGAGATGATAATGTAAATGTAAGGAAAAATGATGGTATTGTGCCAGTGTCGTCTTCATTATTTCCTACAAATCAAGCCGCTAAGACGGTAGGGATGACTTCTCCATCTACAGATAAAGGTATTTGGCAAGTCAAACCAGTGATGAACGGTTGGGATCATTTAGATTTTGTCGGATTAGATGCAACAGATTATAAACGTATAGGTGAAGAATTAAGTCAATTTTATTTAGGAATTATCAATAATTTAATTAGAATTGAAGAAATTGATGGTATAAAACATTAAAAAACAGTGTGTGCTCAATATTGAGCACACACTGTTCTACTGTATTTATTGCTTTTCGTCACGACGTTTTAAGACATAGGCGCCACCTAGTAATCCAATTGGGATACCGGCTATCGGTGTTAAAGCGCTACTTAATACTATAACGATTAACGTTAACATAATGACGTTGAATACATTGACGTTTAAGTTTTTCAAATCCTCGTATGACTGTTTAATTAAATCTTTAAATTTCATGATAAATCTCTCCTTATACTTTTTATTTAAATAATGACTAAATGGCTTTTTTAATAACTCGACTAGAATGTAAGAATCCTATTAGCGCAAATGCAAAGTAGACAATAGTGTACACAATCATCACGATAATGATGGTAGTGTATGACACGTTTCCTATTAATTTCATAAAAGCAATTGCAGCAAATAAGGCATGTAATAATGCGATAATGAGTGGTAGGCCAAAGTTGAAAATGATTTTTAAAGTTAGCCCTTTTAACATGTCATGATGAGTAAAGCCCATGCGATTTAATATACGGAAATGATCAATTTCATCTTCAGTTTCATCTATCTGTTTAATATAAATAATACAGCCCGCAGCAATTAAAAATGATAAACCGAGGAATGATGTCACAAATACTAAAATACCATTTGTCGCATCTAAGTCCTTTTTAATTTCATTTTGCGATTGAATATTAGGATCAATTGATTTTGCAATGTGTGTGGCTTGTTTCATGTCTTGATGATGGTCAAGACTAATGCCATATATATTGTGTGTGATATCAGCCGTCTTTAATTTATTAAATTCGGCACGACTGACTTCAATGGCTGGCATATTAGATGTGAGATCAAGTGGCAGTATTTTATTTTTATCCTCTTTAGTCACTTTAAAAGTTTGTTGTTGCTTACCTTTTACAGTTACCGTTTGATTAATATGAACCTCCATAATACCAGGTGTATTTTTCGTATTTGTAATAATTGCGTCAGTACCCTTTAGATTGTCGTTTGGTACAAGTACATTGTGTATTGCCATACTTTTACTATCATTTTTTAATGTCAAAACCTTATCTTCTACTGATTTAGGAGAAATGGATTCATACGTTTTGGTGTGATAGTCGATATGATTTTTCTCCAATTGTTTTTTTAATAATTGAGCTTGCTTTTCAGTTGTTAAGTTAAAATCTTGAGGTGCTATAGATTTAAAAGTATTGTTGCTATTTTCTTGTGTAATTGTGGCGAAGCAAAGTACAGAAACGGTAACAGCCGAAATAACTGCAATAATAGTTAGAGACATCGCATTTTTCTTCATTCTATGCATAATTGAAGCGGTGAATACGACATCTGTAATAGTGACATGGCCATGTTTAAAGTGTTTAATTGATTTAAAAATCAGTGACACAGTGCTTCGGAAAAATAAATAAGCACCTACGACAGTTAGAAATAATATAATAAATGGTGATGTCATAGATAGTGTTAATTGTTTAAATGTACCGAACATTTCTGTAGCCATGTAATAACCTAAAACAATCATCGCAATACCTAACAGTCCGCTAATTACTTCTAAAAAGGTAATTTTAACTTTAGTGGCCTCAGTCTGACGGCGGTCTTTCATTAAAGCTAAAATACTACGCTTTTTTAAGAATATATAGATTTGGAATAGGATAAGTGTAAATGCAATGATTAATAGCAATAATGTTAAAGATAAAGCCATAGGTTCGAAACCAATAGTCAATTTAATTGTTAAATGCATTAATTTTGATGCGATATACAATAAAAGTTGGGAACCAAATATGCCTATCATCACACCTAGTACACCAGTGATTAGAAATATTGTTAGTTGTTCAATACATAACATTCTTAATATATTACTACGTGTTAAGCCTATAAGTTGAAATAAGGCAAACTCTTGCGTACGCCTTTTAATAAATAAATGATTCGCGTACATCAAGAAAATCACGATAATGATAAATAGAAATACTGACCCCACGGAGGCGCCTTTTTTAATAATTGCCAAAGCATTGTTATTATTAATACTGTGTGTGAATTGCAAAGTGGTAAAGCTAAAATACAAGATAATACTTAAAAGCAATGAAAATAAATAAATACCATAGTGTTTGATATTCATTCGTAAATTTTTAAGTGTGATTTGATTAAATGACATGAGTCACACCACCTAAAGAAGATTGAAGTTGAATGATACGTTCATAAAAGGCTTGTTTACTATCATCTCCTTGGTTAATTTCAGAATGAATATTGCCATCTTTTAACATAATGACACGCTTTGCAAAGCTAGCTGCGACTGGATCATGTGTGACCATTATGATAGTGGATTGAAATTTTCGATTCATTTCTTCAAGACGATTTAATAAATCTTGTGCACTTTTAGAGTCAAGCGCACCAGTAGGTTCATCGGCGAAAATGATTTTAGGTTGATGTACGAATGCACGTGCAGCTGCAGTACGTTGTTGTTGACCACCAGATATTTCATTTGGATATTTTTGGCTTAAATCATAAATGCCTAAAGCATTAGTAACCTCTTTATAATATTGCTCCATTTCCTTCTTACTATGTTGTTGAACAGATAAAGGCAACATAATATTTTCCTTAACTGTTAACGTTGGTAAAACACTATAATCTTGAAAGATAAAGCCTAATGACGTCTTACGAAATTGTGCAAGTTGTTTATTTTTTAATTGAGTTATATTGTGACCGTCAACAATCACAGAACCACTCGAAATCGTATCAATTGAACTTAAGACATTTAGAAGGGTTGTTTTACCGGATCCTGATGGCCCCATAATGGCCACAAATTCGCCCTTTTCAACTGAAAAATTAATATCTTTAAGTGCTTGATATTGCTTCTTCTTACCATAAATTTTGGATAATTGATTGACCTGTAAGATTGACATGTTATCACTCCTTATTTGCTTATATCTTTATTTTAGAAGTGATCTGTCATTCTAGCCTTTATCTAATCTTACAAATCATCGCCCTAAACTTACAGCTTTGAAAGGTTGAAGTGGTTGATGGTAATCATTTGTGATATTTAAAAATACGTATAAAAAATTAGAATTAATCATTTAATTTTTGTAAATGTAATTGAAATAATTTATTAAGTTATGTAATCATATAATTAATTGGTTTTACATATTTATAATTTGAAAGGAGTATCTGTTCATGAAAAAGATTTTATTTTTAGTGAGCACATGTTTATTATGTTTAACTTTAGCTGCGTGTGGGGGTAATGGTGAACAAAAAGAGCCTTCCAAAGAAAGTAAAAAATCTGATAAATATGAATACGAATACTACGAAGTATTAAATGATGGTGATGAAGAAACACCAAATGTTGAAATCAAATATAAAGATAGTAAAGGGAAATCCCATTTAGAAAAAACAACTTTAGATCATGTTTACGAACATATCTTAAGTGACGGCAATAAGAAACCATATATGATTAAAGATGGTAAAAAAATCCATGTTTATCGTCCACCATATATGATGTACGGCGATGATGAAACAGAAGGTAAAGCAGTGTCTAAAGATGAAGTATCTAAATAAGTAGAGGTGAGTTTATGAAGCGTTTATTATGTAAATTTAGTTTAATAACCATTACGTTTGTAACGATCATGACAGTTGCTTTGTCTACTCAATTAGATGCGGCAAGTACTTCAGGTGGTTCTAGCTCTAGTAGTTCTAGTAGCTCATCATCTAGTTCGTCATCAGCTTCATCAAGAGGTGCTTCATCCACATCATCAAGTTCATCTATGAGCCGTTCAAGTGCAGCTAATGCGTCACGAGCAGCTCAACAATCAAGTCAACGAGCGTCTCAACAAGCAGCTAAATCGAGTCAATCTAAGTCAGCACAAAGCAAACAATATAAAAAGAACTCGAATACCAAATCTTTAGTAAGTCCAAGACGTCCTTATAGTTCAAGTGCAGCATATCAAACTCAATTTATGTCGACGTCATTTTATAATAATTGGTTATATTTGTATCTCTTTTCTTCCGCATCTCAAGCCAGTCAGGAAAAGAAAAATAATGTTCAATATCAAATGAACATGTTGAAACATCAAATGAAAGACCATGAAAAATTATATACAGTAACAGTTGATACGAAACAAGGGAAACGTGTTGTAGTTGTACCCAAAAAGCAATACGACAAAATTCAAAAAGGGCAACACGTCAAAATTAAAAATGGTGTTGTTCAATAAATAATCATTTATAGTTAAGGAGTTTCTATGGGAAAAGAAATAATCGAGTGGATTGTTGCATTAGCAATAGGTATTATTATCACTATCATTCTCACAGTATTTATCGGTACTTCTTATACTGTTTCAGGAGAATCGATGCATCCTACTTTTGAAGATAAAGATAAAGTGATAGTTAGTAAAATATCTAAGACATTGAATCATATTGATTCCGGTGATGTCATTATTTTTCATGCTAATTCTAAAAGCGATTATATTAAACGATTGATTGGTAAACCAGGAGATACGGTTAAATATAAGAAAGATCAATTGTATATTAATGATAAAAAAGTTAAAGAACCCTATTTGAGTGAAAATAAAAAGTATAAAAATGGTAAGTATTTAACAGAAGATTTTAATTCTAAAACACTTAATGGAGCGAATGGGAAGGCTAAAATACCTGAAGATAAATATCTTGTATTAGGTGATAATAGACAAAATAGTAATGATAGCCGATATAAAGATGTTGGTCTGATTGATAAAAAGCAAATTGTAGGTAAAGTGATGTTTAGGTATTGGCCTTTCGATAAATGGGAAAGTGGATTTAATCCAGGAACATTTCCCAATTAAGTATCAATAAAGGGTCTCTATCGTTGATTAAAACTTTGAAAGAAAGGTGAGTCAACGATAGGGACTTTTTTCGTGGATAAGTATAGATGTTGTGGATAAGTTTGAATTAACAATTCGATAAAACTGTGCATATCAAGGGTTGGAGATTGATTGTAAGTTATCCACAACGTGTGTTATTATGTTGATAATTAACAGAATTGTGTGACAATAATGTAAATGGGGTGTAAAGGATGTTTGGATTTAAAGTAAATGAAGACGTAACTTTAAAGATATTAGAAGAGAGAGAAGCGGATACATTATTTAATCTTGTTGATCAATCGAGGGCATATTTAGCAGAATGGTTACCATTTGTAGCTTATACTAACCAAGTTGAAGATAGTCGAAAATTTATTCAAGCAGCGTTACGCCAATTTGCCTCAGGTAATGGTTTTCATTGCGGTATATGGATAGAAGACCAATTGGTTGGTGTGATTGGATTACACTATATTGACAATGTAAACAAGAAAACATCAATTGGGTATTATTTAGGTGAAAATCATCAGAAAAAAGGCATCATGACACAGTGTACTAAAGCATTGATTGATTATGCATTCCATGAATTAAAGTTAAATCGTGTGGAAATTAGAGCATCAGTTGAAAACAAAAAAAGCCAAGCGATACCAGAACGATTAGGTTTTACAAGAGAAGGTCGACTGAGAAGCGATGAAAAAGTACAAGGTCAATTTACAGATAGTTTTGTTTATAGTTTATTAAAATCAGAATGGGAATCATAAATAGAAAAAGACTAGATAATTATTCGTTATACATTATATATTCAGTGTTTCGTTGTGAATATATGTGCATAATACATAAATAATTATCTAGTCTTTATTTATTTCAATCAGTCTACGATTTATAAAATTTACGAACTTTTGATAAATAACCAAAGGCATTATAGATAAATAAAATGATAAGAAATAACACACCCAATGTTTGGTTTATGCCAGTATTGATTGAGTGGACAGATAAAAAGACTGCAAAAATTATAATTAATACTAAATTGATATGGTAAGTCTTAAACATTGATGTTAGCGTTATATATCGTTCACCTTCATCCATTAGTGATAGTGTTTTCTCAGTGTAATTAGCTTCGCCTAATTTAGGATAGCGATTATCTATTTTACGTGCGTATAGTCCTATCATTATTGAGGGTATCATTGTAATCATATATGGAACTATAGAATAAAGTGTATAGATATCGCTAACATTACCGATTACAAGTGTGAATAAAAATAGTAAACTAATTAAAATTTGCAAGTAGTATATAAAACTAGCATTTATAAACTTTAGACTAGACTTTTCTTCAAAAATATCTTCATCTACATTGCTATTTGGTTCGTCTATTTTATTTTTTAAGTCAATGGAGTGTTTTAATTCAATATACAGAAATATCGTTAATATAATGTTAATTAATGTCGCAATGATGCAAGATACGATAATAAAATTTTGACTGGTAAAATGAGTTTTATCAAATATACCAAGGTTATGAAGTGTTGGTATTAATAAACCAGCGATACCACCTGCGATTCCACCTATAATCATAAGTAATAGATAGCGTCCTACTTTCATAAATCTTCCTCCTCGATGATAAAGATACTTTCTACGGGTTCATTAAATATACGAGCAATTTTTATAGCTGTAAGTATAGAAGGTGTGAAGTCATTACGTTCTATCAAAGAAACGGTTTGCCTTGATATACCAGCTTTCTTAGCTAATTGAGTTTGATTATATCCATCTCTTGCTCGTAATTCTTTAAGTCGATTTCTCAAGTTGATCAACTCCTTAATATTAATGTATATGATAAACGTCATTTTGACAAGTATATTTGTCAAAATGACATATATGTTGTATATTACATATATCAACGAAATATAAATATATTCAAAAGAGGTGGTTTCATGCAACGCATTGATATTTTAGATAATCCTAAATTAATGAAACAGTTCTCTCAATACATGATTTTATTGTTTATTGTTTTTGGTATTATTTTTTGGATTATAGAGAGAAGTACTAATACTGTATATATATTTCAATCATTTATAGGTAATATTTTACTTTTTCTTATTTTATATTTCTTAATTTTTACAATTCATGAATGCATTCACGGTATTTTTTTCAAAATATTTTCACCTAGACACAAAGTACATTTTGGATACTCTAGTGGTATGATTTATTGTGCTATACCTGGTGGACAATTTACACCTTTGACTTTTCTAATTAGTGCTATTGCACCATTTATAATTATAACAGTGATATTAATTATTACGCTTTATTTAGGTATATTACCAAAGTTTTTCTTTTTTATTTTGGCGACATTACATGCTGGTAGTTGTGTTGGAGACTTTTATTGGGTTCTTAAAATGATTCAAACTCCAAAAAACTCAGAAATTGAAACTACTGACAAGGGCATTATTATTTATGAATAATTATTAGAACAAAGGGGTTTTAAAAATGGAGAATAAAGGATTTATGATTTCTAATCTACTAAATATATTGTTCATGTTTGTTATTGCCTTAGGTGTGATTGATAATCATTTAATTTTAGCTATTGCATTTGCTATTTTGGCAATGATCAATGCAGCGTATTTAATTTATAAGAGCAATGAAATAATTAAACAGAATGAAGGTTGATCACATGGTAAAAAATCTTAAATCATATCAATCAATAGAGTTATTAAATGAATTAGAACAAGTTTATCAGACTGCCATTTTAGATACAGTTGAACGAGAATTGTGGAATCATGAATATGAGGCACTGGAATTTAAATTATTTGGGTATAATTTCAAGAGTCGTTTAGCTAAAAAGACACCAAAGAAAAAGGGTTATTTCGTCACTTTGTGGGAAAAAGATATCAATGAGCAAAATACCCCATTACATTTTGATCAAATGAGTGACTATTTAATGATTTATGTAAACGATCAAGCACAAAAAGGCATATTTATTTTCGATAAAAAAACACTGTTAAATCATGGTATTTTAACTGATAATCATCACCAAGGTAAAATGGCTTTTCGTGTTTATCCAGATTGGGAAACAGATTTAAATGTAACTGCTTTAAAAACGCAACAATGGCAACACAAATATTTTATCAATTTAAGTCATAGTGACAGGGAGAATCAATTATCTCAAATTAATACGATGATTCATGTGAATTAAATAACAAAAAAACATCTACAAATAATATCACCCAATACTAAATTTACTTTATTAGTGGATTTAGTATTGGGTTATTTATGTTCATTAATGATAAAAGAATTGAGAGATATATTGAATTTTTAATAAGATAGGTCTATAATTTATAAATCGTAATTGTTTCGATTTAAATCTGAAAATAAATATCTCAAGGAAGTGTTTAATGATGCAACAACATCGAAAGTTAGTCATTATTGGCGCAGGTGCTGCGGGTATCGGCATGGCTATCACATTGAAAGATTTTGGTATAGATGATTGTTTAATATTAGAAAAAGAAGAGATAGGTTCATCATTTAAACAATGGCCTAAGTCAACTCGTACCATTACGCCATCGTTTACATCTAATGGATTTGGTATGCCAGATATGAACGCTATTTCTAAAGAGACGTCACCTGCGTTCACTTTTAACCAGGAACATGTATCTGGGGAAACGTATGCGAAATATTTAGAAGTTGTGGCTTATCACTATGGTATCAGTATTCAAACTAACACTGCTGTAACGCAAGTCTCTATGGAAGAGGGTCTATATCTCATCAAGACAACTCAAGGTGATTACACGGCAGATTATATTTTTGTAGCTACTGGTGATTTTCAATTTCCAAACAAACCATTTAAGTATGGTATTCATTATAGTGAAGTGACTGACTTTAATGAATTCGATAAGGGAGACTATGTTGTGATTGGTGGTAATGAAAGTGGTTTTGATGCTGCGATTCAATTAGCTAAAAATCAGTCGACGATTTCATTGTATACACGTACGACCGGTCTAAATGATGAAGACGCTGATCCAAGTGTAAGGTTATCACCTTATACACACCAACGCTTAAGCCAAGTAATCCAACAAGGTGCGTTGATAGAAATGAATGTGCATTATAGTGTTTCAGAAATTAATTATCAAGACGGTAGGTACTATATTTATTTTGAAAATGGTCATGAAGTACAAACCGTGAATGAACCTATTCTTGCTACCGGATTTGATGTAACGCAAAACCCTATCGTTCAAGAATTATTCGAAACGACAAAGCAAGATGTGAAATTAACACTTCAAGATGAGTCGACACGCTATCCTAATATTTTCTTAATAGGTGCTACAGTTGAAAATGATCATGCCAAGTTATGTTATATCTATAAATTCAGAGCGCGATTTGCTGTATTAGCACATGAGATTGCACAGAGGGAAGGCTTACCGGTCAATCATCAAGTCATAGAATCATACCAAAAGAATCAAATGTACTTAGATGACTATACTTGTTGTGATGTGGCGTGTTCATGTTAGAAGTGAAATATGATTTGAAGCGTGGGTATCATGATGCGATTCTCGAAGATACTCATCTCTTAACCATGCAACATATATCAAGATTGACATCTGCTGAAAAAGCTTTATTAAAATCAACGATTATCAAGAACAAATTGGATATATCTTTATTGGAGAGTGTAGTGTCTACTTCTCAACATAGTCACTATGTTATACAACACCTTGAGCAATTTCAGAAACAGCGACAACATCAAACACCGAATATCTTACAAATGATACTTGGCTGGTTGATGATATTACTCATGTTCGCATTGCCTATTGGTGTTGCATATCACTTTTCAGATTGGCTACAAAGTCATTATGTCGAACATTGCATTACCTTTTTAGCTTCATTAGAATATTTCCAAAATGGTATCATGCAACATATTTTCTTCGGAGATTATGGTGTGTTATCGCTAGGGACATATTCATTTGTATGGGCATTACCTGTAGTGGTGTTAATCAGTTTGTCTTCAGCTATCGTTGAACAAAGCTATTTAAAGGAGTGGATCACTTGGGCAATTGAACCCACGATGATACGCATTGGATTAAATGGAGAAGATATCATTCCTTTATTAGAAGGATTTGGATGTAATGCTGCGGCTATTACACAAGCAGGTCATCAATGTCATGCTTGTACCAAAACACAGTGCATGAGTTTGATTAGTTTTGGAAGTTCATGCAGTTACCAAATAGGAGCGACGTTATCTATATTTAGCGTAGCAGGTCATTCGTGGCTATTTATACCTTATTTAATATTAGTATTGGTGGGTGGCATTATCCATAATCGATTATGGATGAGGACAAACCATCACCCATTTGCAATTCAAATTGTTAATAGGTCCACCATACACTTGCCTTCTATGCGACAATTGAGTCAACAAATTTGGGGTAATATTTGCATGTTTGTCATTCAAGCTATGCCAATCTTTATCACAATCTGTTTCATTGTTAGTATCATTTCCTTAACGCCCGTTCTATCGCTCATTTCACATGTATTCATGCCAATATTGATGTATTTAGGTATTCCCAATGAATTATCTCCAGGTATCTTATTTTCCATGATTAGAAAAGATGGCATGTTGTTATTTAATATGCATCAAGGTGCTTACATTCAACAATTGTCTGTCATACAACTATTGTTATTAGTCTTTTTTAGTTCCACATTTACAGCGTGTTCTGTCACGATGACCATGGTATTTAAACAACTTGGATTGAATGAAAGTTTTAAAATGATAGCAAAACAAATGGTGACATCACTTAGTATGGTTATCATTATTGCAACCATTGCTAAGCTTATAGCAATTATGAATTAAAAGGAGTGGCTAAGATGGATATTGTGATCATAGGAGGGTTTTTAGGTGGTGGTAAAACCACATTATTGAATCATCTCGTGTCTGAAGCGGTGGCACAAGGGTTACAACCAGCGGTAATTATGAATGAGTTTGGTAAGCAAAGTGTGGATGGTCAATTAATTGATCAAAAGATTCCTTTAAATGAGCTTACTGAAGGCTGTATTTGTTGTGCAATGAAAGCAGATGTTTCAGATCAATTGCATCAACTATATTTAGATTATCAACCTGATATTGTATTTATTGAATGCAGTGGGATCGCAGAACCACTGGCAGTTGTAGATGCATGTTTAACACCCATCTTAGCACCATTTACTAGTATTAAACATATGTTGGGCATTGTAGATGCACAAATGTATCAATCGTTAAAATCTTATCCAAAAGATATCCAAGGTTTGTTTTATGAACAATTGAGTCATTGTTCTCACTTATTTGTGAATAAAATTGATTTAACACATGTGGATGTTACTAGCCAATTATTAAAAGAATTAGAAATTATCAATCCAGAAGCAGATATTCAAGTAGGTATGTACGGTCGAATCACTTTGCCTAAGTATACAAAAACTACCGATAACAATGTACAAATGACAAAGACTAAAATAGACCATCAATCACTTCATAAAGGTATTCATCATCAATACATCGATGTACCAGTCAAATGTACCAAACTACTGTTTATAGATTATTTAGACGCCTTACCGTCAAATATTTATCGTATGAAAGGATTTATTCAATTCATAGACCAACCGCATACTTATTTAGTTCAATATATGCAAGGCCAGTTTGAATTAACGCCAGTAGCATTTAAGAAAGAAGTCCCGCAATATTTGGTGTTAATTGGTAAAAACATACAATATGACGATTATCGTCAATTATGTAATAGTAACGATATGGAAATAGGTTATTAAAGTATAAATAAATCCCCATATAGACATGAAGATAACTTAGTTGTTATCTTTATGCGTTATATGGTTTTTTTAGTTATGACTGTTTCTCGTTAGGGTCTTTGTGGTAAATTTGAATAGAATTTTGGTAAAATATGAATAATGAGTGAACTAGCGTGTTAATAACTATTTTTCATTACCAGACATTATAATGTATTGATCAACAAGGCATTTTTGTGATGAAAAAAGTTGCTTTATTCATTAATGAAATTGACATAGTATATCTTTATATAATTTAAAAGGAGATGAGCTAACTTATGTCTCGTATCGTATTAGCTGAAGCATATCGTACACCAATTGGCGTGTTTGGAGGTGCTTTTAAAGATATCCCTGCCTATGATTTAGGTGCTACTTTAATTAAACACATTTTAAAAACAACTCAAATTGATCCAAATGAAATTAATGAAGTGATATTAGGTAACGTTTTACAAGCAGGTCAAGGACAAAACCCAGCTCGCATAGCATCAATTAAGGGCGGTTTACCTGAATCTGTTCCAGCGTTTACAGTAAATAAAGTCTGTGGATCAGGATTAAAATCTATTCAATTAGCGTATCAATCCATTTTAGCGGGTGACAATGACGTCGTATTAGCAGGTGGCATGGAAAGTATGTCACAATCACCGATGCTTATGAAGAATGCACGTTTCGGATTTAAAATGGGTAACCAAGCGTTAGTTGATAGTATGGTAGCAGATGGATTAACAGATGTATTTAATGATTATCATATGGGTATTACGGCTGAAAACTTAGTCGAAAAATATAGTATTAGCCGTGAAGCACAAGATGAATTTGCTGCTCAATCACAACAAAAAGCAGAGGCCGCTCAAAATAGTGGTGCTTTTGATGCGGAAATCGTTCCAGTCGAGGTACCACAACGTAAAGGAGAGCCTATTGTCGTATCAGAAGACGAAGGTATTAGAAAAGGCACAACTGCTGATAAATTGAGTCACTTAAGACCCGCCTTTAAAAAGAATGGCTCAGTAACAGCTGGTAATGCATCAGGTATTAATGATGGCGCATCAATGATGTTAGTAATGACTGAAGAAAAGGCAAAAGAATTAAATATCAAACCTATCGCTATTTTAGACGGCTTTGGCACTAGCGGTGTGGATCCATCTATTATGGGTATTGGTCCAGTAGACGCAGTGAAAAAAGCACTACAACGTACAAATCAATCTATTGAAGATATCGATGTTTTCGAACTTAATGAAGCATTTGCATCACAGGCTTTAGCAGTAAATCAAGAATTACAATTACCTGTTGAAAAGGTCAATACTAAGGGTGGTGCTATTGCTTTAGGTCATCCAATAGGTGCCTCAGGTGCACGTATATTAGTGACACTGTTACATCAATTAAACGAAGAAAAGCAATCTGGTATCGCTTCATTATGCATTGGTGGCGGACAAGGTATTGCGACAGCAGTATCTTATTATAAAGGTTAAGGTAAATTTCTAAAGTAACGGTTAGGGCATGATTAGCCTTAACCGTTTTTTATGAATTAGAAATAAATGAGTAAAATTATTAATAATTAAACTAAATCTATAGACTGTGTGAGCTTATTTAAGAAGAATATCGATTCAGAAATTGGACAAACATGATTCAGTAAGTTATACTTTTACAATATTGTTTGAAAATTTCAATTTCAGAAAACTAAATTTAAATCCGAATTTATTTTAAGAATAAAATGAATTTGTATATACATTTTATAATTTTGATGTTATACTCACCATAGTTTGTTTGGTAAAAAATCTTGTTTTTTTAGCCTATGTATACCTGTTCAGTATACATAGGTTTTTTTATGGAATGAATTTACAATTTAAGTACCATTACAAAAAATAAGTCCTAAAATCACTAATTTAGTAAATAAGCTTTGCGAAAACAATATCTTACTGGAGATGATGATTATGAACTAATATAAACATATAACTATAGAAGAGTGTGAAAGAATATTATTTCTTAATGATAAAGTTTTCACTTATCTAATAGTTATAATATGATTTATCACGCTATTCATTTAAGATGATTAACCCGTTTAAGTAAGTCATGGTAATCGTAGGTGTATCAGATTGCTTAGACATAGAGACAAGGTTAGGCATATTAAAAATCATCTAGAAATAGTGGGAAATTAGAATAAGATATTCAATACACGAACGACCTCAAGTAATTATGAAAGAGATACAACTCGGGTGATTGAGAAGCTCTTTCTGTCATTGGAAGAATTGGTAAATCTTGTCTCATTAGATTAGTAAATCGGAAAAATGTTTTTTACTTTGTGGCATGACCTAAAAGAAACCTGGCTTTGTTAAGCAGAAAACTGTAGATTTACTTGTAAATTACCCAATGGTAAACGAGTATCTATAACAAGAGACAGATGCAAATATTTGTCTGAACATTCAGAAAAATATACTTAGAGCTAGATTTTTAAGTTTATAAGTCGAATACTCGTAAACAACTTAATTGGAAGACATCGGTTGAGTTCTTAGAAGATAAGATATTACACTTAATTTGAAAGGACATAAAAAGCGGTCCTTCAAATTAAGTGTTTTCTTAAAATCCAAAATAATTATTTTATATGATTTTCGATGATCTTGCAGTAATTATTAAAGATTGTTTCATTCATATTTTTCTTGTTTTTTGGAGAATTTATTTTACTTTTTATAAAATCTAGTAACATTTCTTTATTGTAGACACATCCAACATATTTATCTTCATTACCAATATATACATTATAATCACCTTGATAGTTGAAATAAACTATTGGATTAATGAATGGTAAATTAAGTGTTTTTTGAAGAAATGTTGCGCTAGTCATTGTCTGGATATAAGGATGACCATATGTATTAAAATGAAGAACATCATCATCGCTATCTAAAATAAATGTTTTATAGGACTTATTTTCAGCATCGTATATATACTTTTCCAGTCCTGACATATTATATTTCTTCAAGTCATCTCCGCTAAAGTTATAATAAATATCGCCTTTCCAATATTTACTTTCTACCATAAATATACCTTTATTAGTAATAGCCAAATGATCTATTTGACGATTTTTGTTACATTTTAAATCATAAATAACTAAATCATCATATAAACTATACATAGAAATAATTGAATCGTTTTTTAATGTGGTCATTATCTCTTTTAACTGTTGAGAGGTTATTTGTTCACCTCTATTAGTAGGGGCATTTATTCTCTTCTTTAATTGATTATTTTCTTTCTTTAGATTTTCATTTTCTGATCTTAATTTATTAATTAAATTTATATTAGATGAATTTTCCATGTTATCCCACCTTAATAATTCATAGTTATTAAATAAATGTTATACTCATAATATATTATATCATTTTATTTTATAATTATTAATTTGAAACAAGGGAGATGTGGTTTATGACATTACCTAACTTAATAGGACTTCAAACTCAAGTTCTATATATGTCTGATAATCAAAGTCTTTTTATCAAAGGTAGTGCAGGAAGCGGTAAATCTTTATTAGCGTTATATAGAGTTTATTGGCTTGCGAAAGTTCATCCAAATGAAAATACATTACTATTAACGTTTAATAAAGCTGTAAACGTAGATATGCAAAATAAGTTAAAACAAATTGCTTTTAGTAGAAATGAAGAAGTTCCAAGTAATTTATTAGTTTATACATACCATCAATTTATGAGAAAGGTTCTTAAAAAATTATGGAATCACTTTGGTAGCAGTCTTGAGGGTTTATCTAAGTATATTAAAGATGATAATGGTACTACAAAAGTACGACTTTATAATTCTTCGAAATTAAAAACAGAAATTATTGAAAAGGCACTTGAAGAAACTAGGAAAAAGTACCCAGAAGAAGTAACTTTACAAAGACCGGTTACTGTTTTTTTTGATGAAATATCTTGGATACAACGTATGGCTATTAAAGATGAAGAAGAGTACTATGAAGCAGATAGAATTGGTAGACAAGGAACTAGAATAGAAAGGGCTAAAAGGCATTATTTTTATGAGGTTTATAAACTATATATAGAAAAAAGAGAATCAGATGAATATTTAGCTTTTTGTGACTTTGATGATATAGGTACCATTATAAGAAATCTACTCGATAACTGCACAGATAATCAATTCATCGAAAATGTTCTAAAGTTAAACCATATTGTTATTGATGAATTTCAAGATTTTTCCTCTGATATGTTAATGACCATGAATAAATTGTTGAAGGAAAAAGGCACGTTAATGCTATTAGGCGATATTAAACAAGGAGTATTTGGAAAAAGAATTTCATTTAAGTCTCTAGGAATAGAATTAAATAAATATAAAAATTTTGAATTAGAATTTAATTATAGAAATACTAAAGAAATTAGTGATTTAGCTGAAATAATAGTAAACTCTGAGTATTTTGATAAAACAAATGAACTGTATTCTAAAACGATTAAAGGTGCAAGAAAGGGCCGAGTGCCTAAAATTTATAAATATAAAGATGAAAATGCTGAACTAGCTGCAATAGTTAGATATATTAAAGATTATTTAAATAAGCATTATGAATCAGTTAGTGTTGGTATTATTGTTCCAACATCAAAATTCAATAATACAAAAACATATTTAGAGAGTCGTCAAATTAAAGTAAATAATTTTAATGAAATATCAAATGATAAACAGAAAAATAAAGTGTATTTTGGCACTTATAAGCAAGTTAAAGGACTAGAGTTTGATGTTGTATTAATGCCGTTTATGAATAGAGAGAATTTTTTAAGTCAAGCGAGATCTTATAATGAAGAGTTAGATATTGATGATGATATCGGTTTAGAAGATATAGACGCAGATATTTTGGAAATAGAATTAGCTCAGTTATATGTAGGTGTCACTAGAGCTAGAAACGAATTGTTTATAACTACAACTGGTGAACTGACTCCGTTATTACCATCGGAAACATTTAAACAATATATTTTTGAAGGGAGTAACTAATTGAATATGTATCAAAGTATTATATCTAACCGTCATATTACTAGACTTTGTCACTTTACTAAAACTAAAAATTTGCCGTTTATTTTAGGGAACGGAGAAGATAGCAATAATGGAATAGTGGCTAATCAATATATAACTGATTTATCTTTTCTTGAAAAAATAGACCAGAATAGATTTGATAATCATGAGGATTTTATATGTACATCCGTTCAATATCCGAATTGTCTATATTTTTCAACAGCAATTTCTAAAAACGAAGAAAATATATTTAATGAATGGGTAATTCTCGAAATAGATCCGAGCATAATTAATGATAATAGTAAGTTTTGTCCTGTTAATGCTGCTACAAAAAATGGTAGTTTAATAAATTCAGGTGTTAATTCTTTTGAGGGGCTATTTGATTCAGTGGTGTCAGGCAAAAAAGAAATCAAACGTAATATATTTTATCCAGATAATACACCAACTAATATACAAGCTGAAGTGTTAATTTACAAAATGATAGATAAAGCTGATATCAAAGGACTGATTTTTCCAAGTAAAAATATAGCCCAAAAAGAATGTTTAAGATTAGAATTATGCAATATCGACTTAAATGAATTAACTATTAAAGTATCTCAAGACCTATTTGATAAAAAACGTATGCTAGATTTATTAAATAATGGCGAAACGCCTAAGGAAAGGATTTTAAATAAAGAAGATTATGGCTTATAGATATGTATATATTGTTGATCAAGAAACTAAAAAGAATAAAAAAATTAAAGTTGAATTTACGTGGCATTCAGGATTTTCGAAAGAACAAAAACAAAAAAATATGATATCTTTACATCAAACTTTTTTAGAGCGATTTTCTAACTATAAAATATTAGAAGTATCTACAAAATCAAAAGTTGATGTTGGTGTAAAAGCAAGTGCATTTAATTTAACTATTGAAACAAAGAAAGGAAATACATTTTCAGTAGAAGAACTATTTCAGACAAGCAAAGTATATAAAAAAAATGGTGATCAATCCCATTTGCTTAAAGATAATGTTGATATTCGTGAAATCAAACGTAAATTGAGAGAGATAAATGAAAATGATGAGATGATTAGATATTCATGTTTTAATCAAAATTTTCCTTTAGAACCTAGGACACTTTTTTACAATTGGCTATACATTAATGTATTAAATCGAAATGAGCAACTTGCTAAAGAAGTATTAAAATTTGACGCTTTTACTGATATAGAATTTAATCCGAAACGTTCATATAATTGCCAAGCTGAAGCTTGCTCTATATACGTATCCTTAGTTCGAAGAGATTTACTTGAAAAGGCATTGAATAGCGTAGAGAACTTTAAAGAAATTGTGTATGCAGATGTATAACATTTAGTTTAATGAATAAAAAGTTATGGAGATTTTTCTGGATAGTGAATTAGAAGATGGGAGTGGGACAGAAATAAAATTTATTTCGTTGTCCCACCCTGGCAAGGTTGACTAGAATTAAAAAGTTTATAATTAACCAAATTAGTTGTATCGAAACTGTTATGGCAAACTGATCAATCAATAACCACATCAATGCTTTAGTTTGTTTTAATGTTTCACTAATTAATTCATTAAATATAGAATATACAACTAAATTTAGTATTGATAATAGCCAGAATAAGATTACAATTCATCAAAATATCCACGATATATTCATCTAATTTTTTCCTTTTATCTTTACAATAACATTTATATTATATTTAAATGAGACACGTAATTTTCAAATATATAATTAATATACTTCATTTATTTTTTAATATTCTCAATAAAAAGGGGATTAGTGCTAAAAAAAGTGATAATGATGCAAATAACCAAGCATGACTTGTCCCACTTATGAGTTTGTCTGAATTTGAAGAATTACTAATAAATAGCGAAGTAACTGCTGTATAAAAAGCAATACCTATATTTTGAACCATTCTTTGCGTAGCTCCAACTGTACCTTGAATGTCTTGTGACACAGTTTTCATGATTGCTGATGTATTAGATGGTAAGAAAAAACCTCCACCTATACCATATAGTAATAACAATAGACTTATTGTTATAGGGTTTAACATATATTGTAATAATCCTAAGTTGGTATATGAAACAATCATAATAAGTAACCCTATAGTCATTAAGATAATATTGCCAATACGATAAATTAATTTACCAGTTACTTTTGAAATAATTACTAATCCTAAAGGAGATGTCAAATTCACTAAGCCTATTTGCCAAGATGAAAGATGATTAACTTTCTCTAAAACATAGGGAGGAATGATAAACCCTAAAGATGTTGTACCTCCAAAAACAAATATTGCAAATATAGGAGCTGAAAATGATAAGTTTTTAAATAAATGTAAATTGATAATAGGATGATTCGTTTTTAGCTCCCATACAATAAATAAACAAAAAACAATCATAAATAATAAGAAATTCCCATATACTGATATATTAAAAATAGAGTGGGAAGACCAAGACGTTAAACTTATTAATAAACAAAATATAGATATAAATAGTAAAAAGTTCCCTCGCATATCTAAATGAATAGATGCACTTTTTTGCTCTTTAATATATTTTTTTAAAAGCAAAGATCCTATTAATCCTATAAAAATAAAGGGAATATTGATCCAAAATATCCATCGCCAATTACCTATAGATATTAAAAGACCTCCGATACTTGGTCCTAAAACAGGACCTATACCTAATAGAATACTTAGAGTCCCTAATGCTGGTCCTTGTCTATCTTCAGGAATAGTTGTAGTAATAATTGCTGTAGCAGTTCCTTGTAGCATAGCAGCGCCAATACCTTGTAAACCACGAAACACGATTAATTGCATAATACTATTTGAAAATCCGCAGAGAATAGAAGCGATTAAAAAAGTAGTTAATCCCAAACTATATATATTTAAGCGACTGTATTTATCACTTAATCTCCCAAATATTATAATTGTACCTGTTAACAATAAAGTGTACAGTGTAACGCTCCAAGTAATAAAAGAAGGAGTGACATTAAAAGATTTTGATAAAGTCGGTAATGCGACATTGATAATTCCACTATCAAGAGTAGATAAAAACATTCCTATTCCTGCTGTAAAAACAACTAAATGATCGAAATACTTAGAAGAATACATCTGTCATACCTCCTTATTTAACTAATTTAATCATACCGATATAATATTTCGTTGAACACCGAAATATTATATCGGTATGATTGAGTTGTACTAATAGAAAGGGTGTATTATATGTATGAAAATTTTGCTGATAATATTCTCCTTATTGGACATAAGACACGTTTAACTATGCTAATTGAATTATCAAGTGGTAAAGCACTTCCAGCTGGAGAATTAGCTAAATTGGCGGGTGTAAAACCTCAAACAGCCAGTGAACATCTTTCAAAATTAGTAGAAGCTAATTTAATTTCAGTTAATACGTGGGGACGACATCGGTATTATAAAATTGATAATGATAAAGTAGTGGATGCTATCAATGCTTTAGCTGTGATATCTCCACCTATGAATAGCAAGTCGTTAAAAGAAACAACAAAAAAAGAGAAGTTATCTTATTGTCGTACTTGTTATGGTCATATTGCTGGGAAAGTAGGAGTTGAATTTACTGATTCATTGCTACGTAATGATTATCTTGAGGAGTGTGAAGGTTATTATAAATTAACTGAAAACGGAAAGGTATGGTTAGGACAATTAGGTCTTGAAACAGAAAGGAATTTATATACTAAGCCTATTCCAAAACATTTAGATTGGACTGAAAGAAAATATCATATAGCAGGACCTATTTCTTTGAAAATAACTAAAAAGTTAATTGAATTGTCTTGGTTACAAGTAACGGAAGTAAATAGATGTCTTAAAGTAACGAGAAAAGGGGAAGAATCTTTTAAAACACAATTAAATATGATTACTTAATAAAAGTTACTAATTAGATCCCTATAAAAATGCCCTTACTGTTTCGTAAAGTAAGGGCATTTTGTGTATTAATTAATGTTAATTATTTCTTCTTTTTAACAGTTTTATAATAGGTGCTGTTTCCATATATCTAATCTCTCAATTATGATAAATGAATATAGTTATAAGATTTAGCTTGGCTTGCAGAAATGTTACGAGTGTCTGTTACAAATGGTCCTCCCGAATAGTTCATTTCTGAAACGGTTACTGAACCATCACTACTGACGCTTTCTACATAAGCAACATGGCCATAATTACCCGCTGATGATTGTAAAATAGCACCTTTTTCAGGTGTGTGATTTACAGTATAGCCATCTGCTTGTGCTGCACTTGCCCAATTGTTTGCATTGCCCCAAGTAGTACTGATTTTGCCTCCGACTCTATCGTAAACGTACCATGTACATTGTCCAGCAGTGTATAAGTTGCCAGATGTAGATGATGTGGTTTGTTTTGATGTTGATGTAGTTGTAGATGAACTACTTGATGATGAACTGCTATTTGATGAAGTGGAATGTGTTGTGTTGCTATTATGATTGAATGATTGCTGTTTGAATTGTGGTTGCTTGTACCCGCTAGGTTGATGGTAAGATTGTGGATGCCATTGCCCATTTATTTGATTATAATTTTGGTTGTCTTGATGGCTAAATTGTCCATTAAATCCTCTAGGGTTTTGTTGGTGAAATTGCCATTGTTGTTGAGGTGCTTGATGATGATTATATTCTGCAGCATCTGCATGATTGTCATTTATCCCAAATAATGACACGCCAATACCAGCAGTTAGAGTTGAAATTGTAGCGATTTTTTTCATAATAAAATGTCCTCCCAAAAGTTGTATGTCTACCATAGATTAAAGTAGCGAAAGGCAGCATACATTACCGTTTTTACTTAAAAATTTCGTTGCGAACAACGATAAGCTACACTCTAACAGAACAATTGATAATGATGGTCAATGTTACGATTTCGTAATTGAAATTCAATTCACCTGAACAACACCGTAATAATAGAGTTGGCAATATTACTTAGTGTAATAAAACGTGAAGTAGTGATGTTTGCTATGTTAATTTTTTGTTTTGTAATTATTGAATTAGCTTGAACGTTACAAATGATTGTAATAAATGTAGGAGGATGATGTATTATAAAACTACGATAATGAGCCGATATTCTGATTTGAAAAGTAAAAAAGCACTCATCAAAGAGTGCCGTTTGATTTAAAAGAATGTGAGTAGTATGAAGATGATGAAAAAAATGCTAGTGAAAGTAACTTCTTTCCAATTTTTCTCAATGGTATATGCCCCCACGGAGAGTAATAGACCAATAAGGATAAAAATATTATCTACTGATTTTAAGTGGGATCCTCCATAAATACTATCTAATATAATACGAAGAATAAAAATGAGCACGCCAATTATGATTAGCGCTATACTAACCAATTTTAAGTAACGGGATATTTTTGTACTATTTGTCTTTTTGTCATTTATATTGTTAGAACTCATATGCGCCACCCCCATATAATAAATTTACCACTCTATTATTATTAATATTCACAATAAAAGAAATTGAAAATGATGATTGAATAATAAGATGTTTCAGATAATAGTTAAGTGAAATAAATAATTAGAGAATGATTAAGGAGGGCTTTGTACATGTTTAATAATAAGAAATCAGATGATCGCTTTGATGTAGAAAAGGTCTCAAAAGACTCTAATATGCGTTGTTATGTATTGACTGATAAAGAAACAGGCATTCAATATCTTGCTACTTGGGTGAGTACAGGTGGTGGTATTACACCATTATTAGATGAAAATGGAAATGTAACTAAAGTAGATACTACTTCATTGAAAAATGATTAATTTTTTATAGGAGGTATTACTTTGTTACTTATGGTTATAAGCGGCTTCGTAACCATTTTTATTCTATTTAGTATAAGTAAATTTTTTAAAGAAAATGAGAAATAAAAACTGCAACGGCAAGCTTGTAATTCAAAACAAGTTGCTGCCGTTGCAGTTATTTATATATTAGAATACTTTTGTCTATATTAAGATGAATGAGTCATGTCGAATTTATTTTAATATCAACACTATGCATATGTCCTTTTAATAAATTAAGGTTTAATTGCAAATGCTCGAACTGGGAAACCAGGTGCATCTTTAGGCTTAGGACTTATTGCATAGATAACCGCACCTCGGGTAGGTAGTTGATCTAGGTTTGTTAACAGTTCGACTTGGAATGTATCTTGGCCTAAGACATAACGTTCACCAACGATATCACCATTCTTTGCAATGTCTACAGATGCATCGGTATCAAATGTTTCATGACCGATAGATTTGATATGACGTTCTTCAATTAAAAACTTTAATGCATCTAATCCCCAACCAGGTAGGTGTTGTTGACCTTCAACGTCTTTGTTTTCAAATGATTCAATGTCCGGCCAACGTTTTGACCAATCTGTACGTAAAGCTACAAATGTGCCAGGTTCGATCGTTCCATTTTTTGATTCCCATTGTTCTAGGTGCTCACGTGTAACAATAAAGTCTGAGTTTTGAGCAACTTCTTGTGAAAAGTCTAAAACAATCAGTGGTAGCACCAATTCCTTTAAATCTAATTCTTCAAGGTATCTCTGATTTTCAACGAAATGAATAGGGGCATCGATATGCGTACCATATTGTGTGACGATATTCCATCGTTGAACATAAAAACCATGTTCTTGAACTGTGAATAACGTAGATACTTCACCTTTTTCAAAATCACTGAATCTTGGAATATCAGGGTCGAAAGTATGTGTTAAATCGACCCATTTAGATTCTTTTAACTGATTTAATTGATCCCATAAAGGATAGTTTGACATAAGCATCATCCTCAATTTATTTTATGCTGTTGTAGCATTATTTTCTTCGCGTTTCTTTCTAACAGCGTTAACTAATACAGTTAATGCTTCTTTAACTTCATCTTCTTTACGTGTTTTTAATCCACAGTCCGGATTCACCCAGAATAATGAACGATCAATTTGTTGTAAAGAACGATTAATTGCAGTAGTAATTTCATCTTCTGTAGGGATACGAGGGCTATGGATATCATATACCCCTAATCCGATACCTAAGTCATAGTTAATATCTTCAAAGTCTTTAATCAAGTCACCATGGCTACGAGATGTTTCAATTGAAATAACATCTGCATCTAAATCGTGAATCGCATGGATGATTTGACCAAATTGAGAATAACACATATGCGTATGAATTTGTGTTTCATCTTTGACTGATGATGTTGCTAATTTAAATGAATGAACTGCATCTTTTAGATATTGTTCATGGTACTCAGAACGTAGTGGTAATCCTTCACGAAGTGCTGGCTCATCTACTTGAATGACTTTAATACCATTTTCTTCTAATGCTAGCACTTCTGCATTAATTGCTAACGCGATTTGATCTTGTACAGTTGTACGTGGAATATCAACGCGTTCAAATGACCAGTTAAGAATTGTGACAGGACCAGTTAGCATACCTTTAACTGGTTTGTCAGTTAAACTTTGTGCGTAGACAGTTTCCTTAACTGTTAATGGTTCAGTCCATTTAACATCCCCATAAATAACTGGTGGTTTTACTGCACGAGAACCATATGATTGAACCCAACCAAACTTAGTAACTAGGAATCCTTGTAGTTTTTCTCCAAAGAATTCAACCATGTCATTTCGTTCGAATTCACCATGTACGAGCACATCAAGTCCAATCTCTTCTTGAATTTTAATCCAACGTGCAATTTCGTTTTCTAAGAATTCTTTATAAGCTTCATCAGAAATACGTTGGTTCTTCCAATCTGCACGATATTTTCTAACTTCTCTCGTTTGAGGGAATGAACCAATCGTTGTAGTCGGTAAATCCGGTAAATTTAATCTATGGTATTGTGCTTGTTTGCGCTCAGAGAATGGTGATTGACGGTGTGTACGGACACTATCAAAATCATAGTCTAAGTTTTTGAATGATTGACTTTGGAATCGTTCATAGCGAGATTTTAAGTTGTCATATTTCGTACTATCGTTATTATTGAAAAGACGGCGTAAAGCATCTAACTCGTCTAATTTTTCAGTAGCAAAGCTTAAACCTTCAGCGATAGATTCATCTAACGTTTCGTCATCTAATGATACAGGCACATGTAGTAAAGATGAAGAAGGTTGAATTACAATATCTTGAGCATATTGTTGTAAAGTTTCAATCAATGACTTTTTAGCTTCAATATCAGCAGCCCAAACATTACGTCCATCGATAATACCTGCGTATAATGTTTTGCTTGAATCAAAATCACCAGCTTTAACTTGCTCTAAGTTGTAGCCATGATCATGAACGAAGTCTAATCCTAAGCCGCCGACTGGTAATGAGCTTAAGAATTTAAGATTTACGCGTTCGAAATAAGTTTGAATCACTAAATGTTTGCCTAATCCAGTATTAGTTAATTCTTCATAAGTTTCTTTAGTAATATTTTCATAATTTTTACTTTCGTCCGTAACTAACACGGGCTCATCAATTTGAATATATTCTGCACCTGCATCAACAAGTGATTGTAATACTTCTTTATATAATGGCAATAATGTTTTTACTTTTTCTTCGAACGATAGGTTACCACCTTTTGATAATTTAACGAAGGTAATAGGGCCTACAATGACTGGATGTGCATTGACATTAATAGATTGTGCATACTTAAAGCGGTCTAATAACACATTACGATTTAATTTAGGTTCTACATTATCCCATTCTGGCACGATATAGTGGTAGTTTGTATTAAACCATTTGATTAATGCACTTGCGACGTGTTGCTTATTACCACGTGCAATATCAAATAACAAGTCATCATTCACTTCTCGTCCTTGGAAACGTTCAGGAATAATATTGAATAGTAGTGATGTATCTAAGATATGGTCGTATAAAGAGAAGTCACCTACTGGAACGCTGTCTAGATTGTAATTCTTTTGTAGTAAAAGGTTTTCTTTGTGTAAGTCAGTAAGTGTTTGATCTAGTTCATTTTTATCAATTTTTTGAGCCCAGTAGCTCTCAATTGCCTTTTTCCATTCTCTTTTTCTACCTAATCTTGGGAATCCTAAGTTTGAAGTTTTAATTGTTGTCATAATATTGCCTCCTTATGAGTGGTAATAGATTTTGAATACGCTGCAAGTTCTAGTGAATAATCGACTTTTTGGAAAGGTGTAATAATGTATAATCCATTAAAGTATTCATGCACCGTATCGATGAGTTCCTTTGAAAGTCTAAGACTAAGTTCTTTAGTTTTTTCTTTATCATCTTTAACTGCTTTGAATTGATTGAGTACCTCTTCCGACATTTTGATGCCAGGTACTTCATTGTGTAAAAATAGTGCATTGTTATAACTTGCGATGGGCATAATACCTATGAAGAAAGGTGTATTTAAGTGTTTTGTTGCTTCATACACCTGCTTAATTTTTTCTTTACTATATACAGGTTGAGTGATGAAATAACTCATGCCACTTGCTACTTTCTTCTCAAGACGTTTGACTGCACCATCGAGTTTTCTTACATTAGGATCAAATGCACCAGCGATGTTAAAGTTCGTATGTTTCTTCAGCGCATCACCGTCTGTGTTGATACCTTGATTAAAGCGAAGTGCAATTTCGGTTAATCCTTTAGAATTAACATCATAAACATTGGTTGCGCCAGGCAAATGACCTACTTTTGATGGGTCACCTGTAATGGCTAAAATTTCATTAACACCAATGAGTGAGAGACCTAATAGGTGAGATTGTAGACCTATGAGATTTCTATCACGACAGGTAATATGAACGAGGGGTTCAATATTAAATCGTTGTTTGATAATACTTGCTGCAGCAATGTTACTTACGCGAACAGTTGCTAAGGAATTATCTGCTAATGTCACTGCATCGATATCTGCATCATCAAGCTTGCCAATATTGTTGAAAAACTGATCAGTATCTAAATGTTTAGGTGTGTCTAGTTCTACAATGACAGTAGGGCCTTGTTTGACTTTGGAAGTCAATGATTGTTTGGAATTCAGGTCTTTTGTACGATTTACTTTTTTATTAATTGGTATGACGTTTTTATGGACAACAGGTCTTAAATTCTTTACAGATGTTTTAATGTATCGAATATGTTCTGGCGTAGTACCACAACAACCACCAATCAATCTCACACCTTCGTTGATTAACTCTTGTGCCACATCACCAAAATATTGTGCGTTATCACTATATTTGAATTCGCTATTTTCAATATCTAACAAACTTGCATTTGGATAACAGGATAGAAATGCTTTATCTGGTAACTCGATATGTGAAAATGAACGTTGCATATGATGTGGGCCATGATGACAATTAAGTCCTACAATATCTGCACCATATTCAACTAATTGCTTTAATGCATCATTGATGGGTGTACCGTTTACAAGATAATTTGTGTTAGAAGCGGTTAATTGAGCGATTATGGGAATGTGATGTTTTCTTTTAGTTGATACAACGATACCTTTTAATTCTTCTAAGTCATAATAGGTTTCAAACAATAAAGCATCTACACCTTCATCAACTAAAGTATCTATTTGATGCTCAGTATGATATTGGATAGTTGAAAGGCTTAGGTCATCTTGTTTAACACCTCTAAAGCCTCCAACCGTTCCTAAAATGAAAGTATCTTCATTGGCAGCTTTTTTAGCAATTTGAACAGCTGCTTTATGAATTTCTTTGACCTTATGTTCTAAACCGAAGGCTTTTAACTTTTCAAAATTGGCACCGTACGTATTCGTTTGTATAACGTCAGCACCGGCATCAATGTATGATCGATGGATACGTTCGACCTTTTCCGGATGAGTTAAGTTATAAGCTTCTGGGCATGTATCTAGGCCTTCTGAATAAAAAATGGTTCCAATTGCGCCATCAGCTACTAAAACGTTGTTCTGTAATTTGTTCAGGAATTGACTCATTAAATGCCTCCTTTAAAGCATAGTTGATGTCCGCAATAAGTTCGTCAGGATTTTCTAATCCTACACTTAATCGGAATAATCCGAAGGTAATACCACGCGCATTTCTAATATCTTCTGGAATCGCTGCATGTGACATCGTTGCAGGATGAGATAGAATGGTTTCTACACCACCTAAACTTACTGAAACCAATGGAATAGTTAACGCATCTACAAACGCTTGTGCCTTTGTTTCATCTTTTAGTCTGAAACCAATGACAGCACCACCTGTTTTAGCTTGTTTAAGGTGTGTTTTGTTATTTCCTGGGTAATACACTTCTGCGATTTCATCTCTTTGACTTAAGAATGAAACAAGCTTTTCAGCATTTGCTACAGATTGTTTGAATCTAATAGGGAAAGTCTTAAGATGTTTAGCTAATGCCCAACTATCATAAGTAGATAGGGCGTTACCAGTACCGTTTTGAATAAGATATAACGCATCCGCCACATCTTCGCGATTTGTAATGACTGCGCCTGCTAGTAGGTCACTATGTCCACCTAAAAATTTAGTTGCACTGTGAATAACAATGTCTGCACCAAGTGCTAAAGGTGATTGTCCTAATGGCGTCATAAAGGTATTATCTACAGCTAATAACAATTGGTTGGCTTGCGCAATCTCTGCAACTGCTTGAATATCGGTCACTTTAAAACACGGATTAGAAGGTGTCTCTACATATATAAGTTTCGTATTAGTTTGAATTGCATTGTTAATATTTTCTGCTTGAGTCGCGTCTACAGTTGTAAATTCAATATTGAATCTTTTTAAAATATCTTCAGTTAATCGGAATGTACCACCATAAACATCATCAGGTAATATGACATGGTCTCCGGATTTCAATGTAAGTAAAACTGCAGAAATAGCTGCAATGCCTGATGCAAATGCAAACCCATATTTACCTTTCTCTAGATGAGCTAATTTTTCTTCTAAAATCGCTCTGTTTGGATTACCACTACGTGCATAATCGTAAAGTGGACTACCACCAAGTTGGTCTTGATGAAATGTTGATGAATCATAAAAAGGTGGATTGGCTGAGATATAATCCTTTCCTCGACGTTCGTCGAAAATTACTTCAGTATCTATTGATAAATTCATGAAATCACTCCTACTTTTGAATGCGTTAATGCTTGGATAATGTCTGCTTCAATATCAGAATAATTTTCGATTCCGATTGATAAGCGAATTAAAAACTCATCGATACCTCGTTTGTCTTTCTCTTCATCGGGCATATCCACGTGAGTCTGTGTGTAAGGGAATGTAATAAACGTTTCTGTACCACCTAAACTCTCTGCAAATATACAAGTTTCTAAATTTTCCAAAAATTTAGGAACGCTATATGCCTTGTTGAGTCGTAAACTTAACATGCCAGTTCTACCGCTATATAAGACCTCGTCAATTGCATCTAAATCTTGGCATTTAACTGCTAATTTTTGAGCATTTTCTTGTGAACGATCGATTCGTAAATGCAAAGTTTTTAGACCTCTTTGTAGTAAATAGCTATCCAACGGTGATAGCGTAGCGCCTATCATATTGTGGAATTGTCCCAATTCTTCAGCTAACTTGTCGTCTTTGACTGTAACAACACCTGCTAGCACATCATTATGACCACCGATATATTTTGTAGCCGAATGTAAAACAATGTCGGCACCTTCTTCTAATGGTGTTGAAAGATATGGTGTTAAAAATGTGTTATCAATAATAGTTAATAAATCATGTTTTTTACTGAGCACATAATAAGGTGTAACATCGATATCAATCATTTGTGGATTAGAAATGGGTTCGATGAATAGTGCTTTTGTTTGTGATGTAATTTGATTTTCAACTTCTTCATAGTTTAGGAAATCTACGTACTTAAATGTCACACCGTATTGCTGTTCGTAAAAATCAAATAGTCTAAATGTGCCACCGTATAAATCAAATGCAACTAATACTTCATCACCAGGTTTAAAAAGGTTACATACAAGTTGAATTGCAGCCATGCCACTTGAAGTTGCAAATGATGCTACACCTTTCTCTAGTTTGGCGAATGATTCTTCAAAAGCTGTCCTTGTTGGATTCTTCGTTCGTGTATAGTCATAACCTGTTGACTGACCTAGTTGAGGATGTTGATATGCAGTTGATAAATATATTGGATTGGCAATAGCTCCTGTATGATCTTTAGTCAAAGAAATTTGTGCTAATTCTGTATCCTTCATTACTAGACCCTCCTTAAAATTAAAAAAAGCTTCCGTCCTTTAAACCCGATTCTTTCGGATGTAAAGGACGAAAGCTTTGATTTCGTGGTACCACCTTTGTTTGTTACTTTATTACTAAAGTAACCTCTATCAGTACACCATTTTGGTAATAGGCACTGATAAAAATGAAGAAATCACAAAAATATCGTTCATAAAAAAACTCATCCATTCAGAGATTGAAGAAATGAGTATTAACGATAAAATGTGCGTCTTTAATTCCAGTACGCCATTTAACAAAATGTTAATACTGTATCGCTATAACGGGCGAACCCGTTGACACCTCATATTGGCATCAACACTCCAAGGCCATTTTCAAACTTTCTTACAATATCTTCTCTCAGCTACGAAGATTCTCTGTATAAGCAGTGTAAGTTTTACTTTCCTTTTTATAGTGTGTAAAATGTTTCGTTTTTAATTGTTAATACATAGCTTACAGATAGAAGAATCATTTGTCAACAACTTTTCTGAAAATTTAGATTAAACTTACAATTCAGATTTGTCGAATCGTTGAAATCATAGCGTTATCTTAAAATAATATTTTTGAAGAAATTGTCGTAACTTGTGATTTCTACTTGTGAAAAAAGGGTCAAATTTTTAAAATAAAATAGAGATACAAATTATATTTATATCACGGTATTAATTTTTAGAGAAAGATGTGAAAAAATGGCTCATCGAGAAGATCAAAGATTGCAATTAAACAAAGATGAACAAGTACATTCCGTTTCGTTAGCCTTAATTAAAGCTAATCCTTATCAACCGAGAAAAACATTTGATGAATATAGACTAAATGATTTGGCACAATCAATTAAACAACATGGCATATTGCAGCCGATTGTAGTAAGAAAAACTGTTCAAGGTTATTATATTGTTGTAGGAGAACGACGTTTTAGAGCCTCCCAAAAAGCAGGTTTAACTGAAATTCCTGCAATCATTAAAGAATTATCTGATGAAGATATGATGGAATTAGCCATTATAGAGAATTTACAACGTGAAGATTTGAATGCTATAGAAGAAGCAGAAAGTTATAAAAAGCTAATGGAAGATTTGAATATAACACAACAAGAAGTTGCTGAAAGACTTTCTAAATCACGTCCTTATATTGCTAATATGTTACGTTTATTAAAATTACCTTCAGACGTTGCTAAAATGGTACGTGATGGTGATCTTTCAGGTGCACATGGTCGCACATTACTAGGTTTAAAATCTCCACAGAAAATGAAATCAATAGCGAAAAAAGCTGTGAAAGAATCGTGGAGTGTAAGATATTTAGAGAGCTATATCAATGATTATGTAAGCAAAACTTCTCCAAAGACTTCGGTTGATGAACAATCGTTAAATAAACCCAAATTTATTCAAAAGCAAGAAAGACAACTTAAAGAACAATATGGTTCTAAAGTAGATATATCAACACATAAAAATATTGGTAAAATTGCTTTTGAATTCAAATCAGAAGAAGAATTTAAGTCATTAATAAAAAAACTAAATCAAAATTATGAGATATAAGTGTAGAAGTCACATAGAAACATATTAAAAATAAACGCTGCTTACTATAGAAAGCAGTTTTTAAATCAGAAGACTGATTTAATATAAGTGGTTTTAAGATATAATGATTTAATTATGAAAAGTTTAAAGTGAGGAGGTAAATGCATAATGAATCAAGTCAAACATATCCTTTCTTCGTTAATTGAGCCACTTACAAAAGTTGAAACTTATGAAACGTTGGCGATCAAGATTATCATGATTTTGATTTATATTGTTGCAGCGATTATAGTCATAAGCATTTTAAATAAAGTGATTGAACAAGCGTTTAAAATTCAAAATAAGAGTAGAAAAGGGAATAAAAAGCGTTCTAAAACATTAATTTCACTTGTACAAAATGTAGTTAAGTATATTGTCTGGTTTATCGTTATTACGACCATCTTAAGTAAATTTGGAATTAGCGTAGAAGGTATAATAGCGAGTGCTGGTGTAGTTGGTTTAGCCGTAGGTTTCGGTGCACAAACAATTGTTAAAGATATCATTACTGGATTCTTTATCATATTCGAAAATCAATTTGATGTAGGCGACTATGTTAAAATTAATAGCGGTGGTACGACAGTTGCTGAAGGAACTGTTAAATCAATTGGACTGAGATCAACACGTATTAATACTATCTCAGGGGAATTAACGATTCTTCCAAACGGTAGTATGGGTGAAATTACTAACTTCTCAATTACTAACGGAACTTCGATTGTAGCGATACCGGTCTCAATA
The DNA here is from genome assembly GCF_045984185.1 of Staphylococcus sp. KUGN1. NCBI lineage: Bacteria > Bacillati > Bacillota > Bacilli > Caryophanales > Staphylococcaceae > Staphylococcus > Staphylococcus sp. KUGN1. Next base: position 151,197 of record NZ_JBJQIL010000003.1, read on the forward strand.
GAAGAGAATTTAGATCATGTTGAGAAAGAATTGAATAAATTATTCACATCACTTAGAAGTAAATACTACTTATTTGTGAGTGACCCTGTTGTAGAAGGTATTGATTCTATTGATAATAATAAGGTGACTATCAGAATCTCTGCAGAAACAATACCTGGAGAAGGTGCAGCTGGTGGTAGAATTATTAGAAAAGAAGTGCAACGATTATTTGTTAGAGAAAATATTAAAATGCCTAAACCCATTTTTGCTCCATATGAAGAGCAAAAACGTGGCTAATTATCATTGGAGGTAATTTCATGACGTCAAATTACGGAATAAATGATATAGTAGAAATGAAAAAACAACATGCATGTGGGACAAATCGTTTTAAAATCATAAGAATGGGCGCTGACATTAGAATTAAATGTGAAAATTGTCAACGTAGTATTATGATTCCACGTCAGACGTTTAATAAAAAATTAAAGAAAATTTTAGTATCCAATGAAGATACAGAAAGTTAGGAGAATGATTAATGGCTTTAACAGCAGGTATTGTAGGTTTACCAAACGTAGGGAAGTCTACACTTTTTAATGCAATTACTAAAGCGGGGGCTTTAGCAGCTAACTACCCATTCGCAACAATCGATCCAAACGTAGGAATCGTAGAAGTACCGGATTCACGTTTGTTAAAACTAGAAGAAATGGTTCAACCCAAAAAGACGATTCCAACAACATTCGAATTTACTGATATTGCAGGTATTGTTAAAGGTGCATCAAAAGGTGAAGGTTTAGGTAATAAATTCTTATCACATATTCGAGAAGTTGATGCTATTTGCCAAGTTGTTCGTGCATTTGATGACGAAAATGTAACGCATGTGTCTGGTCGAGTTAATCCTCTAGATGATATTGAAGTTATTAATATGGAGTTAGTATTAGCCGATTTAGAATCAGTAGAAAAACGTTTGCCTAAGATTGAAAAAATGGCTCGCCAAAAAGATAAAACTGCTGAAATGGAATTACGCATTTTATCTAAAATTAAAGAAACATTGGAAGAAGGTAAACCCGTACGTAGTATCGAATTTAATGATGAAGATCAAAAATGGGTTAACCAAGCACAATTGTTAACATCTAAAAAAATGTTATATATTGCTAATGTTGGTGAAGACGAAATTGGCGATGAAGAAAACGATAAAGTGAAAGCAATTCGTGACTATGCTGCTCAAGAAGACTCTGAAGTTATTGTCATCAGTGCAAAAATAGAAGAAGAAATTGCAACATTAGACGATGAAGATAAAGAAATGTTCCTAGAAGACTTAGGAATTGAAGAACCAGGTTTAGATCGTTTGATTCGTACAACATATGATTTATTAGGTTTATCAACATACTTTACTGCTGGTGTACAAGAGGTACGTGCTTGGACATTCGTACAAGGTATGACAGCACCACAATGTGCTGGAATTATCCACACAGACTTTGAACGTGGTTTTATCCGTGCAGAGGTTACAAGTTATAGTGATTATGTTGAACATGGTGGCGAAAATGGTGCTAAAGAAGCAGGTAGACAACGTTTAGAAGGTAAAGACTACATCATGCAAGATGGAGATATTGTTCATTTTAGATTTAATGTTTAATTATAATCAACAGTATCAATCATTAATTAGATTTTAACTACTCTAGATTAACTAGAGTAGTTTTTTTATGGGAGAAATTGCAGATTAAGATAGAAAAAGCAATGTAGTACATGGTCGGAGTTACTAAGTGACAAGACTACATTGCTTAAATACAACATTATTATATTAAAAGAAAGGAATAACCTCACTTGCTTTAAGAATATCTGTAGTTCTAAAAAATTGTTTGCCTTCACCAGTATAAGCAGGTACTAAAATCATATTAGCTTTGGCATTGTATAACCATTCAGGGTGCAAACCACAATTTAAAATATCTTGAAACTCTTGAAAGTCTTTATTCCAATCTAAATTTAAGTTCATGTTAAACACCTCACCACTATTATAGAACAAACGTTCGCGTTTGTGAAGTGTTTTGATACTTTTATGATGTAAACCAGTTTGTGCTTACATTTGAATCAACATAGTTAGCATCTACATTTTGATTAAGTTCTGATGAATAGAAACTATCTGTATATTGCCATAACACTTTTTCTCGAGTTGGCTCTTGAGCTTGATATGAAGCTAACCAATAACCGTCATATGAACTCACTGCGTTAGCCACATTATTAACCATAAAGTTTTCGTATGAATAGAATAATACTTTCTTATTACCAGCTAGTTTTTTCATTTGATCAGCCCAAGCTACTGTAGCAGTGTTCGCATCGCCAGAAGTAACCGTTTGTTGTTCATAATCGTTGATATAAAATTCTGCTTTTGGCGCACGATTGTATAACATTCTCGCTTCATAACGAGCATCGTCAGCATTTTCGTACATACTATATGAATAAACACCGAATTTCATATTGTTTTTATCTAACAAGGCAGAATTGTGTTCTAAACATTTATCGACATATTCAGAACCATATTGTCCACGAATAATGATAAAATCATAATTTTTCTTAAGTTGTTTTACTTGAGCATCGGTTAAGTTACCTTGCCATTCGGAAATATCAAGTACACGTTCACCACTATTAGTTGTTGCAGCGCGCGATTTAGTTGAAAAAGTAGATCGATTTTGAGTATCGTTTTTAGCTTTTTCAGGATGCTTTTTCATATATTGTTGATAGCCGTAGCCCATTGTACCTTTTTTACTTTGAGTATCGTTTGTATTATTTGAATTTTCATCTGCATATGATAAATTAATGCCTGAAATCGTAGTTAACATTGTTGCAGCAAACATCGAGTAAGATAGTTTCTTTAACATAAAAGTTCTCCTTTATTTATAAAAAATTAAACGCAATTAAATTGAAAACGCAATGATGATGTTATTACAATTAATTTTTATTTACAATGATACGACTTACACAATATAAAGAACGATTTTATTATGTATATTCACATTGATTTTTATAAAAATTGGTTGAAAAAATTATATTAAAATTAGATGCTCTATCGAGTAAATATCAAAAAGAAGACATAGTGCCTATATGTTTGTCATTTCGTTTATTATAATTTTAAATATGATTGTAAAAAGTAATACTCTGTGCTATAATTCTTGATTGTGAGTAATGAAAATTATTCCTTGCTTATCACAAAATGATGATAAGCCGTATAGACCACAAGGAGGTGCAAATATACAATGAGAACATATGAAATTATGTACATCGTACGTCCAAACATTGAAGAAGATGCGAAAAAAGCAGTTGTTGAACGCTTTAACGGTATCTTAGCTTCAGAAGGATCAGAAGTTTTAGAAGAAAAAGACTGGGGTAAACGTCGCCTAGCTTATGAAATCAATGATTTCAAAGAAGGTTTCTATAACATCGTACGTATCAAATCAGATAACAACAAAGCTACTGACGAATTCCAACGTTTAGCTAAAATCAATGACGATATCATTCGTTACATCGTTATCCGTGAAGACCAAGATAAGTAATAATTTGACGGGGGCGTTTAAATGTTAAATAGAGTTGTATTAGTAGGTCGTTTAACGAAAGATCCAGAATACAGAACCACTCCCTCAGGCGTAAGTGTAGCGACATTTACTCTAGCAGTTAATCGTACTTTCACGAATGCTCAAGGGGAACGCGAAGCAGATTTCATTAACTGTGTTGTTTTTAGAAGACAAGCAGAAAATGTAAATAACTACTTATCTAAAGGTAGTTTAGCTGGCGTTGATGGTCGCATACAGTCACGTAGTTATGAAAATCAAGAAGGTCGTCGTATCTTTGTTACTGAAGTCGTTTGTGACAGTGTTCAATTCCTTGAACCTAAGAACTCACAAAATGGCGGTGGCCAACGTTCACAAAACAACGAATTCCAAGACTACGGTCAAGGATTCGGTGGTCAACAATCAGGACAAAATACTTCGTATAACAACAATTCATCAAGACCTAATTCAAATCAATCAGATAATCCATTTGCGAACGCGAACGGACCTATTGATATTAGTGATGATGATTTACCATTCTAAAAAATAACTAATTAAAATAAAATTAAAAGGAGGCAGTTAATCATGGCAGGTGGACCAAGAAGAGGCGGACGTCGTCGTAAAAAAATATGCTATTTCACAGCAAATGGTATTACACATATCGATTATAAAGACACTGAATTATTAAAACGTTTTATCTCAGAACGCGGTAAAATTTTACCACGTCGTGTAACTGGTACTTCAGCTAAATATCAACGTATGTTGACAGCTGCTATCAAACGTGCACGTCATATGGCTTTATTACCTTATGTTAAAGAAGAACAATAATATATAGTTTATTGTAAAACCCCTTAAGCATAGGCTTATGGGGTTGTTTTTGTGTTTTTAAATATAAAAAAAAGGCAGAAAAAGGGCGTTATATGAAAGTTTTGGAAATTTAGGCATAAAAAATACGCCTATATTAAAGCGTATTTATTTTGATATTTTATTGTTTTTTTACAGGTCTGTATTCGTGACCTTATATCAGATATAATACAGTTCGCTTTATATTCAGTTAACTATAAGTACTAATATGTTCCAATTTATTCATCATATCTTTAGCCATCTGATCAGTAACATGTGTGTATATCTCTAGTGTGGTTTTATAGTCTGAGTGACCTACACGTTCTTGTATAGCTTTTAAGTTAATCCCCAATTGAGCAAGAGTGGATATATGCGTGTGACGTAATGTGTGCGTCGTTACAGACTTCTTAATGGAACTAATCTCAGTAGTCTCTTTGATAATGGTGTTTATTTTGTTCAAGTCGATAGGGCTACCAGCTGTATTTGTGAATATGTACCCTCTATCAATAAAATTGTCATTCCACTGGTTTTCTTTCTTGTTTTCTAAAATAAGCGTTTTAAGTAAGTTAATACTTTGGGTAGTGATTCCGATGGTTCTATAGCTTTTACTTGTTTTAGTCGTCTCTTTTACTCCGAATGCTCCCGTTTCTTTATCAGTTACCCAATTAATTGTACCGTCGATATCTAGCGTTTTATCTTCATAGTTTATATTTTCCCTCTTTATTGCAAGTAGCTCACCGATACGCATGCCATTAGCAATTTGAAACTGTACTATAGCTTTGACCATTTTATAATTACGTTTTCTCGTTGAATGTTTTTTGTGCTTAATTAGGTAATCAAAACAATTAAGTAACTCTTTAACTTCACTATCTTCTAAATAATTATTACGTTTAGCTTGTAGTTCATCTCTAGTTTTAGCCTTTTTAGGAATATCTATTTTATCTAGTACACTTATATCTTGTAGATCGTAATATTTAAACGCATATTTGAAAACAGAACGAATGATAATAACAAGAGACTGAACGTGTCCTTTACTATGTATACTAGCCCAGTTGTTAATTATATCTTGTAGATAAGTATGAGTAATATTGTTTATCAGCACTTCTTTATCTATAGCATTTTTAACTGTGTTTGTATTGCTAATCTTTTCTTTGATTGTTGTAGCCTTTGAACCAGAATGATTTTTATAATACTCTAACCACTCATCACATGCAGCATGGAAAGTTAGTGACTTAAGTGTAGTGTAGGTGTCTTATCTTTCAACTTCGCCTCTATACGCTTATTTAAGAGTTTCTGAGCCTCCTTTTGTGACTGCTTACCATTCTTATTAAGAACCACGCTAACACGTCGCCATTTGTTTGTGAGAGGGTCTTTGTACTTCTCGTAATAGCGATATTGTACATCACCATGTTTGTTAGTAAATTTCTCATGCCACATGTGGAAGAACCTCCTAAATTTACCATTTTCCTTTTTTTAAGACCTCAATTTTTTTATTAATATGTCGGGGTATTTTATTATTAAATATATTTATTAAATCTATATTAACTTTTTCATTATCTTTAAAGAAAGGATCATACTCCAATATTTCCGCCATATGTAATGCTTCTTCACTTAACTTTTCCAATTGTTCTATTGTTAGTGTACTACTTAAATCATTAGTAATATACTTTTCAGTAAAATATCTCAATAAAATTGACTTGATCTGATCCATCTTATCGATATAAATTTCTTGTTCGAAAGTGTAATTTTCTGAGGAAAAAACTTCTATAAAAAAGTACTCTAATAAAATATCGTTAAAAGAAACATATTCATCATTAATAATTTTATTCACTATATTTAAATCAGAATGGTTTTTTAAAACTTCTTTATCTTTTTTTTTGAGTTCTTGAATAGCAATTTTCCCTTTTTCAATAACAGAATTTAGTTTTATAGGTAATTCTATTTCAACTTTTTCAAGAAATTGACTATAAGTTAATGGAACATATTCCTCTCCATTAATAGAATATTTAATCATTCTGTTATTCTCTTTAGACTGTACATCATTCATCATCATAGTAACTATTAAAGATTTTTGGTAAGCGTCATTTTCTCTAGGGATATTTAGTTTATTGTAATCAATATTTATATTGTCAATAATGTAATTATACATAGAGCCATATAACAATTCGTCTAAACTTACATTACCTAATTCGGATATTCTTTTTAGTCTTTTTTTATTTGGTTGTGATTGACCTTTTTCCCATTTAGAAACTAGCGATTTATGAGCTGGTGGTTCAAAACAATTCCCAAACTCCTCCATAGTTTTATTTAATTCTAAACGAATTTTTTTAATGTTATTAGCCAGTGTAATTGATTTAGTAATGATAAACACCTCATTCTAATAAATTTCTTGCTATATCCATAATACCATTAGAAAAATAGTATAAAAAGAAAAAGTTTCATTTTGTAGCAAGAAAAGTATTGCTTTTTATAATTTCAGATTGTACAATGGTAGCATAAAGTAGCAAAGGAGGTTTTGAAATGAGTAAAGTAGAAAAATATAGGAAATTTATAGGCTACACACAAAAACGAATGGCTACACTTTTGAATATATCCACTCAAGCCTATAGAAACAAAGAAAAAGGTTTTACACCATTCAAAGATACTGAGAAAATAACAATCAAAAGAAAGCTTGTAGAGAATGGTTTTAAAGACATTACGATTGATGAAATTTTTTTTGAAGAAAAAGTTTCAAAAAGTAGCACGAAAGGAGAAGGGATTAATGACTAGAACAAAATTGCAAGATCTACCTACTAAAGAAAATACTGTTACAGAACCAAAACAAGTTGTAGTGAATCCTTTGTTTGCTAAACCTAATACGTTAGCTAGTATCTTCGGAATTTCGTACAGTTCAGTTAACCGTATTTTAAAAGAGTGGGAAAAAGATTCTAAAGGTATTGATGATTTGTATTATTCATTGTCATCAACAATGACTGTTATCAGTATTCCGCGTTTTGAAGAGTACATGAAAAAACGTCATAAAAAATGGATGTAGAAAGGAGTGAGACAAATGAAAAATTGTCTAACGTACATTGGTACGATTTCATTTATAACGTTAGCAGTAGCATTAGTTGCAAACGTATTTATTGCTTTCGCTTTATATATTTTAGCGTCGGCATATGGAATTAAATTATTGGAGGTTGAATAAGATGAAAAATAAACAAAACTTAAATAAAAATAATAAATTCAGAGAGGAAAATGAACAAATGAATAAATTAACTAGAGAAGATTACAAAAATATTGATGGTAAATTGAATTATGAGCACATAGTGAATAATAAAAAGCAAAATAGAAAAATATCTAAATTATTACGAAAACGTCGTAACAGAGATATTTCAATTATAAAAAATGAATATCCTAATTTAAGTAAAAGTGAAATTACAAAAGTATTAAATGATTACAGAAATTATAAAGAGTTTGTAAAATCTTCAAATATTTTGATCGACTTTCCTATTAATTATGAAGATTCTAATATTCGCTATTTTATTACTAAAGATGATGTTGAAGAATTAAAACTAGCAATCGAAGAAATGACGAGTTTTATTGGGAAGTTGGAGGACATAGAATAATGAAAATGGAAATTAGAAATTTATTTAGTGATTTGGAAGTATTGAAAGATAGATTGGAAGATTTAAAGGATAATCATGGTTGGCATTTGGATGAATATTATCCTTATAAAACAAGTCATATATTAAATAAAGATGAGTTAATCAGAGAAGGGATTTCTTATCATGAAAGACGTATTCATGATGATCAGATGATTGACCTACTACGTCTTTATTTACAACAGTTTGATGAAATTCTTGAAAAGTTTCATGAAATAGAAAAAGCGTCATCTGATGTAAGTTTGCCGACAGAATCAGATAACGCATAGAAAATTAATAATCTAACAACAGAGTAATTAAGAAATTACACATTTTTATTATAACATCATTGCTCTGTTGTTTCATTAGAGGTGAAGAAATTGAACAAAATAAAGCTAAAACATGATACCCAAGTATCAGTGGTTTGGTATAACAATCTAGATTCTCGTTCATTTAAAAATTTTTCGCAACCCAAATGGAGTGAGTTAGTTAATAGGTTAGCTATACCTCAAAACAATACAAATAAGTATGCTCGTGGTGTTGCTGTATATGGTGATATGAAAGACGGTACTGACGAAGATGGAAACGAATATAAGAAATATCGCAATAATGACAATGTTATTTATCGTGATGTGATAACTCTTGATTATGACGATATTCCAAAGTTGAGAACACTGCACGATGCAATTACAGATACTTTAAAAGGCGTTGCATGGTTTTGGCACACTACATTTAGCCATCGTACAGAACAAGCTAGAATAAGATTGTATATCGCTTTGAATAAGCGCATTAGTGCAGAGGATTACCGTAGATACACTAAAGTAATTGCAAATAAGATAGGTCATCCAGTAGATGAGGGATCATACCAACCTAGTAGAGCAATGGCGTTGCCAGTTTATGAACAAGATAAGTATGCTTTTTTACATCAACATAATGACGCACCGATTTTGGAGATTCAAACATTAGAGAAATGGCTTAAAGAATATAAACAACAACATAAAGAATCAACTAAATTTAAATATCCTAAACGTCGTGATAATGAGTTCTGGAAGTCTATTGCTTTTGGCGTATCAACAGGGAATCGAAACCAAACGCTAACATCTTTGATTGGTGTATTACTCAATAGACGTGTACCAGATCCATTAGTATACGCATATTGTTATATGTGGAATGAAAATTGCAACCCTCCATTGAGTTCGAGAGAGTTTAACGCCACATTTGAATCTATATACAAACGAGAACATAAATAAGGAGGCATTTTATGGCAACATTTCCAAACTTTTTGGAAGATAAAACAATATTTGATGAAAAAGATTTCTTTGATGGGAATAGATTTAAGTTCTATGAATTTGCCTTGTTCTTATATGAAGAATATCACGGTTGCTATATTGATAACCGTCCACATGTTTATACAGGTAAAAAGTACGAGCCACTTAATATAGATGTTGTCCGTAAAATGACTATTAAATATATTCCATCACTAAGAGAACAACAAAATAAAGAAGTGTATCAGAAGTTAAAAACATTATGTTTGAGTAATTATCAAGAGCAATGTTCAGCACGTTATATAGGTTTGAAAAACGGCATATATGACACGGTAGAAGAAAAGTTAAAGCCATTTAGTCCTCAATACTATATAACGAATATTATTGATGTTGATTACGATGAGAATTCACAAAGCGATTTGATAGAAAAGTTCATCAAAGATATTTCAAATGAAGATGAAGAAGTAGAACAACTTATTTATGAAATGATTGGCTACGGTCTATATCGTGATAATTTCTTACAAGTTGCGTTCTTTTACTATAGTCCAGGCGGCAATGGTAAAACTACTTTATTTAAATTATTGCACCATTTCTATAACCCAGAAAATACTACAGCATTATCTTTTAATGACTTAAACGATAAATTTAAACCTGCAAACTTACAAGGTAAATTAGTGAACATTGCTGATGATATAGATCCAAACAGAATTAAAGATACAGGCAACTTTAAAATTATTGTTACTGGTAACTACATTACACTTGAATTTAAAGGACAAGATGCATTTGAGTTCAAACCGTATGTAAAACTTATATTTGCTAGTAATGAATTGCCGATGAGTAATGACAAAAGTGAGGGCTTTTATAGACGTATGGTTATTATTCCTATGTTGCGTAAATTTGGAAAAGACGGACAAAAGAAAGACCCGATGTTATTAAATAAATTGATAACACCACATAATATGTCAGCATTGCTTAACTTAGCATTAAAAGGTTTAAAGAGAACGTTAGAAAACAATGAGATTATCGAACCTCAAATCGCTAGAAAAACAAAAGAAGAATATCAGCACGACAATAACCCAATCTTGCAATTTATCGAAGATGCAGAAGATAAAGACTATAGACAGTTACCAGTAGTTGAGGGAAGAAACACTGATAAAGCATACGAAATATATCAAATATGGTGTGCTAAAAATGGCTATCATCATATGAATAAGTTTAACTTCTCTAAAGAATTAGCAAAGATTGGATATAAAACAGTTAGTTATTATTCGAGAGCAGAAGAAAAAAGTAAAAGATTTTATAAAAAAGACAATACCACAGTAATTTATGATACTGACGGTAAAGTTCTAAAAAATCTCACAGAATAAGTGTGAGTATATCATATTAAGTGTGAGGTTATAAAAGTTGATATAACAGTGTTTATATATATTTCCTCACATCTCACACTTTATTTTAACTTTAAAATGAATCTTCAAAATTTGTTATATATATTTTAATATTTACAATTTGCTTATTTATCTGTGAGGTGTGAGGAATAAGCCTTAAGTATTGATTTAACTAGGTTTAAAGCATTACAGGTTGGTGTGAGAAAAAAGAATATACTGTGAGGTTTTGTAATGAACAATATAAAAAATGAGTTAGTAGATTATATTAAAAACAATGCTGGTACATCATTTGTGGAAATAGAAAAAGTATTCGATGAAAATGACTTTGATTATAAAGGTCAAGGAGCATATACCAGTGCAGAGAATAACAATATCGTATTTTGGTATGGATGGAATAAACAAGCGTTTGATGTAGTAAGTGGGTTAGTCAACGATGGTGTGATTGAAATGAGTAGATGTGAATCAATAATTTATATAGTTGATGGTAAAGGTTTAAACTTTCCTATTTTGAAGTCAGATGATGTAGAAACATATCATTGGTTGCCGGTAACTTTTAGTTTAACTAAGGAGGCGCTACATGACTGATTTAGAACAGTTAAAGAATGATGTAACTAACTTCATTGATGAAAAAGGAGACGTATTTATATATGAACTAGAACCGTTATTTGATAAAGCAGGAATACCGTTTGACGGTGAACGTTCACTGATATTTAAAGAGAAGAAAAATCAAGTAATCTTTTATCATTGTTCAACGGAATCTGGTTCAGTCATAAGTGAATTGAGCAACGAAAATAAAATATTAATCAAGCATAAACCTAGTGCAGTGAATAGATATTTATTAGATGGAAAAGTACCACCATTGCCATTGGCTATCACTGATGAGGTAAGTAAACCATCATGGATACCAGTAGTATTACGAATAAAAGATAAAGGAGCAAACTAGATGAATATTGAAATTATCGCAAATCAATTTGAAACAAGAGCAGGCACGTTATTAAGATACTACACGGGATTATTGGATAGTAGTAGAAAGACACCATTTGGATTCAAAATATATAACGATCCGTTTGATATAGTGTATGTGGTCTTGGAGGGGAATTTATACGGTCACATTTACATTCAAGACTGCAATGTGAGAAAAGCGTTTGAATTAGCGTCTCCTAAGCATACTGAAGGACTTATAAGAAGTATTGAGGGGCATTATGCAGGTTATGAAATACCAGATGGGACACATGACACTATCAGCGATATGATGGCTAGTTTCATGTTTGATAACGAATACTTCATGTATGGATTGGAAACATTCGCAGAAAGTAATAATACTGATATGTTCAAGTATATGGAAAAAGATTTTGGCGTAGAAGAACTTGAGGGCATTCAGTCTAGTAATGCTGATGTGATAGGTAATATGGAAATGTTATACCAGTTAGCAACAGGGATTAATGAACCAGCAACAGAATTAGTTGAGGGATTGAAGTTGGTAACTGAATTTGTGCAAGATGAGAACGCTACACAAGAGGATTACAAAGCGTTAGAGCGTAAGTTAAGTGAATTGAAAGCAACTTATTATAGTTTAAATAAGTAGTGTTAAGAGGGGTCACATATGTTGTGTGGCTCCTATATAAAAATAGGAAAGGTTTTATGAAGGTATGAAAAAATAGCAGAGTTCAAATTTAGGCTTTGATTAAAAACTAAAAAAAGCTAAGTATTCAAAAATTCATAAGGGGCAAAACTACACTCTTAAATAGAACGTTTGTTCTTATTAGAGAGTTTGTGAAAGTATATGAATGTCATTATAAATATTGTTATATCAATGTTTAAGTTGAATGATAAGAAATAATTAAAATCAGTAAAATAGAGAACGTAAGTTTGCGTTTTAAGTGTAAATTTAGTATAATAGAGATAAGGAGAAAAAGTTCAGAGCGAAAGAAATCATGTGTAAGAATCATTGAAAATTAGGGGACAACAAATACTAATATATAAGAGGTTTTGACATGATAAAAACGATAGAAAAACAGGTAGCTCAACCACCAACCGAATATTTAAGAGTTTATGATATTATTCAGAACTCAAATGAAAAGTATGTAACTAAGACTAAGATATTGAATCAACTGGGTTATCCCCTAAATAAAGCCAATGATAGATGGCTTACACAAGTTATTACTAGCTTAATTATTAACTATCAATATCCAGTAGGTTATAGCTATAAGAAAGATGCTAGAGGCTACTACATCATTAAAAGTGAAGAAGATAAGCAACAAGCTATCTATAGTGTTAAACGCCAAGTATTAGGCGCACAGGCACGCTTAAAAGCGTTAGAAGAAATAAAAGTATAAAAAATTTGAAAAGAAAGAGGTATAAGAGTATGACGACAACAACCAAGCAAAATACATGGGGTGTATTCTTTGATGATAGGAAATATAGAAATCTATTAGGAGATTTAGACGATCTATTTACTGAAACTAAGACAATGTATAGACAGGGCTATCGTCCAGATGTCATTGATAAGCAACAACAACCAAAAGTTGAGGCGTTAACTGAAAGTTTTAAACAGTTTGCTATAAATAAGATGGAAGATATCAAAAATAAACTAGATACATTAACTGAACAAGCGCAACAGGATTATAACAATCCTCAATCAGAAATGTTAAAGCGCCAAGATCTATCAGCTAAAATTGATTTAATTGATAACACTGAAGTTATCGCAATGATTGTAAATGCTGATGCTACTAATACGACGGTATATGAATTGAAGTTACTCCAAGATGTCATCAATAAGCGATTTACTGAAAGTGAAAAAAATAAAGTAGCCATGAGTTTTGAAACATTGAAACAAAATGTTCTATATCCAGAGCGTAATGATGAATTTGCTCAACTTGAATATAACTATAACGTAATTAATCAAACGGGAATGGATAACAGTGGTGTGGTTGTAACAGAAAATGAATATGGTTCAGTGGATTTCAAAACGATTAATGACCGATATGCTGATGCAATCAAAAGTGTGACAAAATAAAAACTAACTAGCGCCTATCCTTAATTGGGTAGGCTCATTCTATATTATTGGGGGTATTATCGTGCAGGAACATACTAATGAATCATATCAACAATCAAAGATATCTGAATATGAGTTATTAACAAAATATAATCCTAAATACATTAATTCTAAAATCAAAACGGCACAGTCACATATAGATGAGATGTATCATTTAAGTACTTCCATTACAACATGTGACCAGATTATGGGTATTATTTCTGTATCTTATCCAGTTGATAAGCTCGTGATTTGGATTAGTGAAACAAAAGCTAATTTGAAACGCTTTAAAGATGATTCAGCAATACGATTATATTTATTAAAGCAGGTGCTCAATACCTATACCAAAGAAGAACAACAAAAAGTGGTTAGATACATGCAATCGCATGGACGTATCAAGACGCATGAGCTCATTGAACGTTTGCAGGTAGATTTATACAACATTAGCCATGATACGCCTTTAACAAAGGCTAGTGAGCCACAACAGACAATGGTGGTGTGATTATGTTTGTTGGTGATAAAGAGACACTGAAAGACTTTATATTAAACTACCATAATAATGTGGATGATGATTATAAGTATGTATCAGTTAATGATTTCTTTACGTTAAATGATGATGTAGAAGAATATTCATATCAAACAATTAATGCAGATGAACATATATTTATGAATGACCTAGATATCCTGGTTGATCGTATTGCAGATTTTAGAGAATACAATATTTTTATGTTGCTATGTAATGGACGCACATTTAATGATATAGCTCAAATACTAGAAATTACCCAATCCAGAGTCCAACAATTATTTGATGGTTTACTAAATAAAGTTATAGAAAATAAGGAGTGATTCAATGGACAAATTAACGCCTAAACAAGAGCGTTTTGTGAATGAGTATATGAAGACACTTAATGTTACTCAAAGCGCTATAAATGCCGGTTATAGCTCAAATAGTGCACACGTAACAGGTAGCAGACTACTGCGCAATGAGAAAGTAAAAGACTATATTCAAAGCAAGAAAGATGAGATTATAGACGATACAATTTTAACTGCAAAAGAAACGTTATATTTACTTACAAAATCAGCTGTTGGTGATGAAACTGAAACTAAGGAAGTTGTGGTTAAGAAAAGCTCATTTGAGCGCAACCCAGATACAGGACGTATGAATCTTGTATACAATGAGCATGTGGAAACAGTAGAAGTACCAATTAAGCCAAGTGATCGTTTAAAAGCACGTGATTTACTTGGTAGATACCACAGTATCTTTACTGATAAAGTAGATATGAATGTGGCGACACCAATATTTATAGATAGTATCGGTCAAGATGACGAAATGAATGAGCGAGATTTAGAAAAGTTAAGTAAACAATATCCTAATGCAGAATTTCACATTGATGATATAGGGAGATTTGAGGAGTAGTATAAACAAGCACCAGGCCTAAGCGGTTTGGTGTTTTTGTTATATGAAGTGTATTTATACTTTTCAAATACTAAAAGGTATGTTAAGTTTTAAGTAGTTAGGTGCCTAACTATATTTTAGGGGTGAATTCACGTGAATGAATTTTATTTGATAGATAGCCCAACTTATAAAAAGTTAGAATGGCTAAAAAAGAAGTATAGTAACTTAGATATTATTTCAGTTATGTTGTTTCTTGAGATTAATAAAACCTATAAACTTATGAAAAATGATTACGATAGTTTTATAGAAGATTATGAATTGACAGAGGCTAAATTTTCAATATTGATGTTGCTATTATATGAAGAGGATTTAACGCTATCACCGTCAGAATTATCCAAGAAAATAGGTAATAAAAAGTCAACTATTACTGGTATTATTAAAGGATTAGAAAGACAAGGATTAATTAGAAGAGTGAACATATCTAATGATAAAAGAACTAGTTATGTACAAATGACTGAATTAGGTTATTCAAAATTAAATGAGTTTTTACCACATAACTATGACTTTGTTTCAAATGTAATTAGTGGTTTTGATGAACAAGAAAAAGAAATGTTTTTCCATTTAATGAATAAGTTACGTAATAATATTGAAAGGGATGGAGAAGATGAATAGAATTGAATTTTTAGAAACTTTTTTAAGCTTGTATATTAATCACCATGTTGTTCTTGAAGATATGGAAAAAGGTACAAATAAATATACTGTTATAGATGTTAGAAACGCACCAAAGAAAGTAAAAAAAGATAAAATAAAAGGTTCAATTGAAATACCAACTAAGGAATTACATGAACATTTAGGTGAATTATCAAAAGATAAGATCTATGTTGTATATGATTGGACTGGTGGAACTATTTTAGGTAAACGAGCATTATTGGAATTATATCAAAATGGTTTTGAGGCATACGAATTAGCTGGTGCTCTAGAGGGATGGAAAGGCATGAGTTTACCATTAGAAGATGTAGAATGATTGTTAAACGTGGTGAGTATAAAGAGAACCCACATAATGGCAAAGTCCAATTAGTTTATAATGAATATGTTGAACTTATAGAGGTTCCTATTAAGTCTAGTGAGCGCTTACGTGCTCGTGATATGTTGGGTAAATATCATAAATTATTTACAGATAAACAAGAAATTACAAATCGTAATTTTGAAATTAACATAGGCGAATGGGATGAAGAAGTGGAATAAATACCACAATATATACTGATAAAGTAGATATGAATGTGGCGACACCAGTTTTTATAGATAGTATTGGTCAAGACTATGAAGAGAAATGAGCGAGATTTAAAAGAATTGGAAAATAATATCTAAATAGTGAGATTTAAGAAGGAATATATCTACTTATCTATGTTTAATACTTAAAAAAATGGTTATATTAATATAGCAGTTATGCATTTGTATAACTTTAAACACTCAAAAAACTATAGTTTTTACTACACTTATTTAAGATATGGTATTTATCTTCTATTTATTAAATAATTATTTTCCCTTAGATTTTCACCCAATCTCTTGTTATTAGTAAAGCTTTCGTTAACCATATCTTAATAAGGTAGTTTTTTTTTTTGTAAAATGCTTCATTTGGGGTTATATTTATAAGAAATTAATGGTAGATTAATAGTAGTGAGATATTAATTACGTTCTCACGAGGCATTCTATCATCATTATTAGTTTTCTTTCGAAAGATAGTCCTAGTGGCTATCTTTTTGTATTGTGAAAGTCTTTGTAAGTGTGTTATAATCTACGTCTAAAACTAAAACTTTTTTACATCTAAAGTACTCAAAAATGAGTACTTTAGTTTCAAACTAAAGTTACGTAAATAAAATTGTAAATTTTTGCATTATAGAGTTCAATATTATATTATATATATTAGTAATTGATAACCTCATATATTCGTTACTATTTAAGAACAGTTTATTTAACTGTTCTTATTTTTATGGTATTATATACAATACATGCAACCCTTTGTAGAAAGCTATAAAAAATCCCTGACTAATTTACTTATGCATGTCACTGGGTAAATTCGACATACTTTTTAACTCAGAGTCATTGACCGTATCAGTTATGATACGGTTTTTTTATGAAAGGATTGTCAAAAAATTGTAAATTAATGTGATTTCATCATTAGTAAAATAATGATACATTAAAATAGGAATATAAACGCTACAAAATAATTGTAGTGATTTTGCTTTGAAATATTCCCTCTTGTTTCTATTTGTGTAAAAAGCAGTCATAGTGACTGCTTTTTTATTGAATGACATATTAAATCTTGTTTTTATGTACGATGGTATGTTATAACATAAATATCACATGAAGTGAGAACTCATAAAATATCTTTTACTTTCTGCAAAACCACGTTCATTGTGATCGTGGTTTTTAATTTGTAAAAATGTTATGATTAGTTACGGAGTTCCCCAACTCCATTATTGCTTACGCATTTAAATATCTTTTCGCCACACTCTATATTGAGTGTGGTTTTCTGTATTGAATAAGAATTGTAATGATTGAATCAACTGAATTTAAATAATAGTACAATAATAACCGTCATACATATTGCATATAAAATAGTCCATAATGTGTAAATTATCTTATGATGGTGGTCTGTTAAATTAAATAACATGTATAGATAATAAGAGAACAGCAAAAGACAAATAAAACAGAGTACATATAGGCATACTATGACAAAGGTCAATGCATCATCACCTCACTAAAAATTCATCTATTTTTAGTTTAACAGATATTTTAATTTATTTAGTGAATACTATGTTTAAAATTTAAATTTCTAGGTATTATATGATCGTCCAACTTTGTTTATTTATGTTTTTTGCGCTACATCTTTTAGGTGTAGTGCTTTTTAATGTGAGAAATCTATTTTGTTGCAATGGAGGAACGAGTTCGTGTGACTAAATATGTTTAAAATATAAGAAATCGGTTAGACAATGGTAGAGTCAATGGAGCCAGTTGGCTCTACCCCTTTGTATAATATTCATGAAAACCCCAACACCACTTTAATTAGTGGTGTTTTTTTATGTTTAAATTATTAGAAACCGGTTATACGTATAATAGATTTTAAGCAAATCTATTTTCATTCAAATCTCCATTGTTTTACTTAGCTTAACTAGGTTATGCCACATCTTTTTTAAGGTGTGGTATTTTTATGTTTAAATTATTAGAAATCGGTTATAATATCTGTAGAGCTGGTCACTCGTTTTTAAGATCTTCAATATTTTTTCAATCTTTAAAGAATACCATATCTATTTAAATAGGTATGGTATTTTTTTATGTTCTGAGAAACGTCCTGTGTTACAGTGGCAAATATTATTTCGTAACTATACTATGTGTGTTAATGGTAAATGAATTTGGCGTCATGAAATGCAAGATCAGTATAATTAGTAAATCTAATTATGAAATAGCAGAAGATTAAAGCAAGTTAAAGAAAATGATCTTGGCATGGTGAGTGATCAAATTGATTAAAGTCAGTAAATTTAAACAGAACTCAAGTAACTAAATTTATAAAAGTTAGTGAAGAACTTTCTGATGATTCCACGTGGAATCAAACAATTTTAAGGGCAAAAAAAAGGCATAATTTTGAAACAAAGAGCAAGAGTATGAACTTTAATTTAACGATGGCATAGCTATATATACTGATTTATAGGCGTTTTGATTGTTGATGGAATGTTATAAAATATGTCTATATAAAAGAAGAACAATAATATATAGTTTATTGTCGGAACCTTGTAGGCTTAGCCTATGAGGTTCTTTTTTGTTTTCAAAAACTTCATGAGGGATATTCAATATATAAATAATGTGAATCTGAGGACTTTGAAATTTTCCATGTGTGGAGTTGCTTAGTTATTTTTGTTAATCTTAAAGTATACATAATGATTTATTGATTTTTACGGGGTGATGGGTAATCAATTCTAAAGTGAATGAAGTAATTAAAGGTGTATGTATTAATTTAATGATTACATTTGCAATTGGTATAGCAATTACTTATTTTAACTTTGATTACGGTATTGATAATGCCTTTTTTCATTTTTTAGAAAAAATTAGCGTTGTAAAGTTCTTTGACAATCATTCTGCGAATACTGCAGTGACGCTAGGACTATTGTTAACAGCTTATGAAGTCATTGATACATTATTTTTAGAGGATGATGAAGAGGATGAAACTGAGCGCTCTATACACGAAAAATAAATCACGAATAAAGAAAAGCTATGGCTGAAATTGATTGAATGTCAGTGCCATAGCTTTTCTTAATTATTGTTATTAAAACGACCTAATAAAAATGAAGTTATACTACTTAAAATAATTAATATAATAAGAAAAGAAAGTAGATAAATTTGATTGCTTTCAACATGAAAACCCATCTCAAATTGACCATGTAAATGACCATTAATATAAAAATTGAGTGTAATAATGATCAGAATTAAAATAATAGATATCGCACTTAATAAATCGAAACCTATTTTAAAAATGAAAAATTTATTTTTATTTGCGTTCAAGATGATACAACCTTTCATATTCTTAGAAAATAATAAGTCGGTACCATCCCATTTGTTTATTGTACATTCGTTATTGAATGAATTGCAATTAGAAATTTTAAATGAATGGTTAATAATTATCAATATATAAATATCTATTTTTTTACTAGTTTTAATAAATTTTTAACTAAAATTGTTTCGGGATGTGATTATGGGGTATACACCATAGGTAGACATAATGATAATTATGTATTGAAAGGAGTGAAGACACATGTTCGGATTAATAGGAATGATCATCGTAGGTGGTCTTATCGGTTGGATTGCAGGTGCAATTCTTGGTAAAGATATCCCAGGCGGTATTTTAGGTAATATTATTGCTGGTATCGTAGGTGCATGGGTTGGTTCAATGATCTTTGGACATTGGGGACCAGAACTAGGTAAAATTTATATCTTCCCAGCATTATTAGGTTCAATTATTTTAATTTTCGTGGTATCACTTATTTTAAAAGCTTTAAGAAAAAAATAATTGTAACATAGCAATAGAGATGACCTTAATTGATAAGGACATCTCTATTTTTTTATTATTTAATAGTAGCCCAATTACTCGACGTAAATACTGGCTAAAATGGTCATTAGAAGTGTTAGTAAACATGCTAGAAGGATGATATTTTGTACTTTAATTGAATTACTTTTATAACCATTTTGTCTGTAAATATAAAATAAAAACAACCATGACAAAATGACGAGTATACCTAAAATAATAATCACTATTTTCATAACATATATACCTCCTCATTGGTTACGTACCCTAATCGATTGATCATAATTGAAGAGTTATATTGAGTAAAGTGATTATAAAAATATATATCATTTAAATTTAGACAAAAAAAGAGGATGACGCTGGGTAACGCCATCCAGGAGTATTATGTTCATGAATATAAAAGACTTTGTAGTTACTTATTAACTACATGTATATAATATCATGAATTATATTATATTACCAATTAAAACAACTTAATTCTAAAATAAATTTTTCGTTGTGTACATTTAATTATAAATATGCAATCATATCATTCATTTTTTAATTTTATTTATCATATATGCATGAATAGTTAGTCAATTCTTAATATTTTTCGAAGTGTTGTATGTTTATGCATGGATTGATACGATAGCTTTATGGAGGGATTCATTTTGGAAGGTATATTAACATTTATATTGATTTCACTCTTAATCATCATTGTACCTGGACCTGATTTTCTAATTGTAATGAAAAATACGGTCCATTCAGGAAAAAGAAACGGTATGATGTCCGCATTAGGTATTACCACGGGTCATATTGTTTACGCTAGTTTAGCTATTTTTGGAATTATATACATATTAACAAGTTTATATTATGTCTTTGTTTTGATTAAAGTACTTGGTGCATGTTATTTAATCTATTTAGGCGTACGCTCTATCTTATCAGCACGTCAATCGATGTCATTTAATGATAAAAAACAAGACTTAAATCAAGTGTCATATCTATCATCATATAGACAAGGTTTCTTAAGTACGATATTAAATCCTAAAGCATTACTTTATTACATGAGTATATTACCTCAATTCTTATCACAAGGAAATATACATATGACCTCTCAAGTTGCAGTTTTAGCATTATCGGTAGTGCTTGTAACATGTTGTTGGTTCCTATTCTGCGTCTTTATATTTCAATATATTAAATTACTGTTCAGTAATCCTAAAATTAAAGCTATTTTTGATTATGCGGTAGGAATTATTTTAATTGGATTATCAATTAATTTATTATTAAGTAAAACAAGTTAATATGAGCGAGGAGATTCAAAATGAAAATATATTTAGTAAGACATGGTGAATCTAAATCCAATTATGATAATAAGTATGGGGAACCATATTTTTGTGGTCAACTTAATGTGCCATTAACGCAACAAGGTACAGAGAGCGCACAAACATTAGTGAATTATTTTACGAATAAAAATATTGATCATGTATATGTTTCAAGCTTATTGAGAACACAACAAACGTATGAAGCAATATTTCCTTATAATATACCGACAACATTTACTGATTTATTAAAAGAAAGATCACTAGGTGTCTTTGAAGGGAAATATAAAAAAGAAGTGTCACAGGATGAAACCTTTTATAAATATTTTAATGATGATAACTTCAAAGATTTCCGTCATAGCTTTACTCAAAAAGCACCAGAAGGAGAAAGTTATCAAGACGTATTTGATAGAGTAGCAACTTTTTTCAATTCTATTGTTGATCATAATGCAGATCCAATTGTCATAGTTGCCCATCAGGTTGTCATTAGATGTATCTTTGTGTATTTAGAACAAATAACGAAAGATGAAGCGTTAACTGCTAAAATTGAGAACTGTAAACCTTATCTTATTGAAATGTAAAAAAGAGTGAAATGCCCCTAAATGAAAGGTGCATTTCACTTTTTTAAATTTAAGACGTCCAGTAGTCTAAATAGATACATTTTAATTTGTTGACCTTTTCTTTTGTTTCGATGAGTCCACTATGAGCGTTACAAAAACACTTATTATAATTAAAATTGAAGATATAGTAGCGGTAACGCCAATCCAATAGTTTTCCATAAAGAATGCGATAAGTGCCAATAATGCCCATACAGGAACCGCAATAATTTGAAGAATACTTGAAATAATTCTGGTTGTCATATAGTTGAAAAAACATAATATGAGTGCAGGTAATGCTATTGCTACCATAGTACCTATTGCAGACCAAAGTTCTACAGGCTTATCCAAACTGATTGTATTAGACCCAGTTGGATATTTAGCACACATTAAAATAGTTAACACTGTTGATAAAATCGCGAGCACTAAAAAAGATACACGTAACTTCATCTTGTCACTCTCCAAAATTTTTTTAAATGAGTAAATAAAAAGTTTAACTATCTATAGTGTGACTTAGACGTCGGGTGATGTCAATTTGGCTTAAGATATAAATAAAAGCTTCTAATCCGCAAATTTTATAACGGTTAGAAGCTTTTTAGTTTATTTATCAAATACATCAGTTTTGATATTTTTCTTGTCTAAGAAAGATTTGATTTTATCTTGTTGCTTTTTGTTTACATCGCCTGCATAGTTGGTTGGTACGTCTACGACATTGATTGAATTTTGTGGTTGATAATTCAATTGCTCAATGTCTTCATCAACGTTAGCGATTGTACTATTAAGTGCTTTAAAATATTTGATAATACGATTAGTTGGATCTTTATATTCACTTGGAATCTTATTATTATTCACAAACTTTTTAAAGTGTAAGTCGTTTTTTACTGCAAGATTAGACAATTCACTTAATTGTTTGGATTGCTTTTTAGTAATCTTAGTGCTGCTATCACTCTGTCTGTCTAATTTATGTTGCATCACGTACTTATTATCTAAAATATCATTGTTAACTTGTAGATATTTTTTTAACGCTTTATTCATTTCATCTTCACTGATAGTGGCAATGTTTTTATTAGATGTGAAAATATCTTTTTCCTTTAATTGCTTAGCATTTTTAGGTGCATGGGCACTACTATGTGAATCATGATCATTATCATCTTCACTTTTATTTGCACAAGCTGATAAGATAAGTGCAAAAGATAAAATTAACGTGAGTAGAACTCTTTTTTTCATCAGGTTTGGAACTCCTTTTATTCATACAATATTCATTATTTTAAATTCTTACATATTATAGCGTATCACTTATCAAAAATGATTTGAATGTTTAAGCACTTAGTTATTTATGAACTATGAACATTTTGTGTATAAATAATTAAAGTGATTTTGTTTCATTAACAGTATAACCGCGCAAACTCCATAAACGTAGATGTGTCCAACCTTTTTCAATTTGCATAGATAATTTTTTATCTGGTATCGGTAAAAGTTTATTTTGTTTAATTAAGTTATTCATCATCTCGACTGCATGAGCTTCATCTGGTGCTATTCTTAGGTGGAATAAGATATATCTTACGGTTTTTTCTTTTTTAACATCGTCATCTTCTTTTATGTTATTTCTAAGAAACTTGATGAATTGTTTCAACTTGGTATTACGTGTGTAAAATTCATTATTTGCATATATTAATAGTTCATCGAGATGGCTAGGTTCATAAAATCCTTTTAGTGGATCGTCTATCTCATCACTATTTGCGAGCATAGGAATTACTGGGTGTAATAACATATCATTTTGGACGATGACTAATTGATTGATATTCATAGCTTCTATTTCATCTATAATATCCTTTTCTGTCATATCTCTGTTGTATAAGTGTTTCATTAAATGAACAACACGTTCTAATGATGCATAGCCATATAAATTCGTTATCGCAAAATAGATATTGAAGGGTGTTATATACTGTTGCATGTTCTTATCATTTTTAAATTGAATTAATTGTTCTTCGGCTAAATTTTGGCGGATTTCGGGATCCATGTATAATTCAAGTTCAGGTACTTCACTTTCTTGATCTTTAATGTCTTCGTTAACAGTACTACTAGAGACATTGTCATCATTGATCGCAGTATCTTTACTATATAAACGTAGAGTCTCGAGTACTTGATTATCCTCAGAAGCGATATGTTGCTCTTGTTGACTAAGGAAAGTCTCAATACCACCCTTATTATTAATGTAATTTTGAATAAAATCTAAAGCGTCATAGGGAATAGATATGATATTATGGCGCTCATTATAATTAAATATAAATAAGTGATCTAAAACGTCTGACACAGTATGTAAATTTGTCTGTTCAGCGACTGTAGCTGCTAAATCAATGTTGTTGTTGTAATTGGTATGGCCTTTAATGATTTGATGTAACATGAACAAAGATGACGGTTTAAAATGATTAAAGACATTTTCTAATAAAGTAACATCTTTGAAAAAGGTATCATGAATTAAATTGACGGAGTCTGATTTTTTAATTTTTGACGGACTTTTAATTTGGTAAAATTTCAAAATGTCTTGTAAGCTTTTCGATTTCAAAGTTGATAAATAATCTTTCAAAGATGTATGTTGAATGGCATTGAAAAGTTCTTTATCTAATTGATCTAACTGTTGAATAAGTAGCTGTCCATCTTCGTCTTGGACTTTATTTTGGTAATGATTAGCGAAAACATATGTATTGATTTGGTTTAAATAGTGAGTATCTACCATAAATGTATTTGTTGAAGTTTTAAAAATAAAACCTAAGCGTTCTGATAAATTACATTTATGTTTAATATCTTCATTGATTAAGACTGGATTATCGTAGCTGTCTAGCATGGATTTAATACAGTCTTGTTCGGTTTTATCCATTTGGTTATAAATGAAGTTAATGTGATGTGATTTAAAAGCAATATGTAATGTCTCAAGTGGTGAAAGTTTTCTAGGGATGTCTAAAAAAGATTGAATTTCATAGATTTTTGCTTTGGTAATATGATTTAAGGTATTCATAATAGCTCCTTTAAAATTTATGATATGAGATGGATTTAGACTAGAAAACAGTGTCTTGATATTGTAAAAACCCAACGATGTTAAAGATTAAAACTTTTCATTAATTCCATCATAACATGTTTAAAGAATTAAATAATAAAAAAACAGAATTCCATAGGGGAATTCTGTTTTGAAGATATATATTAATGAAATGCTGAATCCATTTAATTAGTTTCTAATAATATAATCGAAAGCATTCAATGCGGCATTAGCACCAGCACCCATTGAGATGATGATTTGTTTGTTTTTCTGATCAGTTACATCACCAGCAGCGAAGATACCTGGAACATTAGTGCTATTATTGCGATCAATAACAACTTCGCCACGTCCGTTAAGTTCAACTGCATCAGAAATCCATGATGTGTTAGGTACTAAACCGATTTGTACAAAGATACCGTCTAAATTAACGACTTGTTCTTCACCAGTGTTCATATCCTCGTATTTAATACCAGTGACATGATCTTCACCGATGACTTCAGTAGTTCTGGCTTTAGTTTTAATGTCGACATTTGATAATGAACGTAAACGATCTTGTAGAACACTGTCTGCTTTCAACTCATCTGAGTATTCAAATACAGTAACATGTTTAACAATTCCTGCTAAATCGATTGCAGCTTCAACACCTGAGTTACCGCCACCGATGACTGCAACATCTTTATTTTCGAATAAAGGACCGTCACAGTGTGGGCAGAAAGCAACACCTTTGTTGATTAAACGATCTTCGCCAGGAATATTAAGTTTACGCCAACTTGCACCTGTTGAAATGATGGCTGTTTTAGTTTCCAATACAGCGTCATTTTCTAAAGTAACGCGAATAGCGCTATCAGTTTTTTCAATATTTGTTGCACGAATACCAGTCATTGTATCGATATCATATTGAGCGATATGATCTGCTAAATTAGAAGAAAACTCAGTACCTGTCGTTTCTTTAACAGTGATGAAGTTTTCAATTCCAGCAGTATCATTAACTTGACCACCGATACGGTCTGCAACAATACCAGTACGTAACCCTTTACGTGCAGTGTAAATCGCAGCACTACCACTTGCAGGGCCACCACCGATAACTAATACATCGTAAGGGTCTTTGCCTTCAAATTCCGATGCATCTGCAGTGCTTCCTAATTGGTTAAGAATATCTTGAATTGTCATACGACCATTACCAAATTCTTCTCCATCTAGGAAAACAGCTGGTACAGCCATGATGTTTTCAGATTCTTCACGGAAGACAGCACCGTCAATCATTGTATGTGTAATGTTAGGGTTAATTACACTCATTAAGTTCAATGCTTGAACGACATCTGGACATTTTTGACAAGTTAAACTTACGTAAGTTTCGAAATTGAAAGAACCTTCTAATCCTTTAATTTGATCAATCACAGATTGTTGTTCCTTAGGTGCACGTCCACTAACTTGTAAAATAGCTAATACAAGAGAGTTGAACTCATGTCCTAATGGAATGCCTGCGAAAGTAATACCTGTTTCTTCGCCAGGGCGATTAACTGAGAAACTAGGTGTACGTTTTAAAGATTTTTCAGTAACTGAAATGTGCGCAGACATTTCAGCTACTTCATCTAATAACTCTTTTAATTCTTTTGATTTATCGTCAGAGCCAAGGCTAGCGACGAATTCAACGTCGCCTTCCATAAGCTCAAGTAATTGTTTTAATTGTTGTTTTAAATCAGCATTAAGCATTTTCTAATAATGCCTCCTTAAATTTTACCTACTAAGTCTAATCCTGGTTGTAAAGTTTCAGAACCTTCTTCCCATTTTGCAGGGCAAACTTCACCTGGATGTTGACGTACATATTGAGCAGCTTTGATTTTGTGAACTAATGTGCTTGCGTCACGGCCGATACCGTCAGCATTGATTTCAGCTGCTTGAACAACGCCATCAGGGTCGATAATGAAAGTACCACGTTGAGCTAAACCAAGTTCTTCATCTAATACGTCGAAGTTACGAGTAATAGTTTGAGAAGGGTCACCAATCATATTGTATTGGATTTTGCTAATAGCATCTGAATGATCATGCCAAGCTTTGTGTACGAAATGAGTATCAGTTGAAACTGAGAATACATTTACGCCTAATTCTTGTAATTTATCATATTGGTTTTGTAAATCTTCTAATTCAGTTGGACAAACGAATGAGAAGTCAGCTGGGTAGAAGCAAACTACACTCCAAGAACCTTTTAAATCTTCTTGAGATACTTCATTGAATTCATCTTTCTTTGGATCATAAGCTTGTGCTGTGAATGGTAAGATTTCTTTATTAATTAAAGACATAGGTAAATTCCTCCTGATAATTTGAAATGTTTTATTAGAATTAGATAACAATCATTGTTTGTTTATAATAATTCTAATCTCTTACTAATTATTATTACATTTAGGATTTAAATAGTCAACTTCATCAACTTATATATTTAATGACTCGTTGAGAAATTGATGATACAAGTATTATAAGCCTATTAATGAAATTGATAGTTTAAGTGAAATGAATGATATTAATGAAATGATTCACTGTTATTACACTTAAAATAGTCATTAACATTCTCAACTAAACACTTGTTATTGATAATATAGTGTAATTTTATTACATTACACTATACTCTGATAGTAACATGTTGTTTCAAAACTTTCATAAAAGAAGGTTTGTTATAGTGTTAACATTATTAGACTTTAATTAAATGATGATATTAAAACACGTCCAGGCTAACTAATGAAACTATTAGGTAGCCTGGACGTGTTTTTGAAGATAGAACAAATTAAATTTGGAAGGTCTAAATTACTGTAATTTTGAACGTTTTCTATATGTCATGATTGTTAAAATTACAATACTTATTACCCAAATGGATAAATAAATTAAGTTATTAGCTTCGTCTTCTAATAATAAAGTGAATACTAAATTAGATGGGACAAAAGATAAAATTTTATCGATGATTTCATTTGTATCTAAGAACATTTTCATTTGTGCCATACCAAATAGGAATATAATAATGAAATTATAAAATTGAGATTTTCCTATAGTGTTTGATAGTAAGCCAGCTAAAATGCCTAGACATGTATAGAATATAAGTAACAATAATAGTGAAACAAAACCACTCCAATTAATTGAAAAACTTTGTCCCAATAATAAGAGACTAATTACGGAAATGATTACAGATAATATTATACCTAAAAGTGCTTTTGATAATAGGATTTCTAACATTGTAGTTGGTGTTTGGATTAATCCTATCAATGTCTTTTTATCATTTTCTTCTGCGATACTTTGTAAAGTAATTGCTGTATTGCACATTATAAATGAAAAATTAATAATTAATACTATGAAGAATATTTTTTGTTCTTTATTAGTCTCCATTTCATTAAGCATAAAATGATATAAAAGTGTAAGGCCAATGACGAGTAAAGGCATTAAATAAACAGAAGGGTTTCGCCATGTTTCTTTTAATTCTTTTTCGAAAAGGGCAGTTAATCTATTCATTTTCATTATCATTTAACTCCTCTCCGGTTACTTTTAAGAACACTTCACCAAGCGTAGGTAGGTCTGTAGATAGATATTTAATTTCATCTTTTAGCATCAAATCATGTATATAGTCTGCTGTTTGTTTGTTAATCTTCATTGTTTTCATTATGTCTTTATGATTAATTACTGTTAGAGAGTGATTTGAAAATGAATATCTTAAATTTTGAGGTGTATCAATTAATTTCACTTTACCATGGTTTATAAATGCGACTCTATCACATAATTTATTAGCTTCTTCCATATCATGAGTTGTAAGGAAGACAGTTGTGCCTTTTTCATTTAAGGCTTTCAATCCTCTGTGGATGTGGTTTCTAGTTGTTGGGTCTAGTGATGAGGTTGGTTCATCTAGAAATAGAATGTCGGGTGAATGGATTAATGATTTTGCTAGAAGAACTCTTTGCTTCATTCCAGCTGATAGATTTTTACATACTTTCTTTTTAGCATACTTTAAATTAACTAGTTCTAAAGTTTCTTCTACTTTTGATAAAGGAACGTCATATAATTGGGCAACAAGTTTCAAATTGTCATATATAGTTAATCTTTCGTATGTATTACTTATGTCGGTTAGTATACCAATTGTCGCCATGAATTTACTAGAACCTATATTAGTATTATTAAATCCATTGACTGTTAGACTTCCCTTTGACGGACGTGAGGCTCCAATAAGCATACTTATCGTAGTAGTTTTGCCTGCACCACTCGGTCCTAAAAAACCAAATATTTCTCCTTTTTTCACTTCAATGCACATATCATCAATTACGACTTCGCTATTAAATTTTTTAGTTACGTCACTCATTTCTATGATATTTTCCATAGTCATCCTCCTTTGTAATCTAATTTAAGAATAGGAGGAACAGCTAGTTACATCATTAAAAATAGGATGAAATGTAAACTGGATGAGTTGAAATGTATCTATTTAATTCTAAAATGTTCTTCGATTTCGTTTATTTTATTTCTTGAGATAGGAATTAAAGAATCTTTCGAATAATTTAGTCTTATAGAATATGAATTTTTGGACCAAGAAATAATTTCTTTAACTTTTTGAAGATTGATGATATAAGA
Organism: Staphylococcus sp. KUGN1; assembly: GCF_045984185.1. Classification (NCBI taxonomy): domain Bacteria; kingdom Bacillati; phylum Bacillota; class Bacilli; order Caryophanales; family Staphylococcaceae; genus Staphylococcus; species Staphylococcus sp. KUGN1. The sequence continues at coordinate 180,862 of NZ_JBJQIL010000003.1, forward strand.
ACGATGACATCTGTAGAATCCGTATGGAAGTATTAAGGCTTCCATGGATTGTAAAGTAGCATCATGTTCGTAAGTTTCATTATTTACATGAATCTGAACTTTTCCATCTCTACTTTCGATATAATCAATATCGCTAGGATCTAGAAACATTGTTTTGTCATTTAATTTAACAGTTAACCTAGGGATTTGCTTTACTTCGAGATTTTTTGTACTATCTTCTTTTGATTCTGTTGAAATTTCAACAGGTTTAAGGACATCTTTTGAAATTCTGAAAGAGTTATTAGTCATGAGTAGGGCTTCTTCTGTATGGTTAGTAAGACAGATAATATTTTTTGTGTGCTTTTGATTGTTTAATAACGTAATGATGATATCTTTTGTTTCTAGATCGGTACTTTGAATAGGTTCTTTGAGTAAAATGTTTTTGGAAGGGTGTAGTAGAGCTCCAGTTATTTTAAGGAGTTTGCTTTCTGAAATAGTTAAGTTTTATACAAATTTATTGTCAAATTTAGATAAATAAAAAGTATAAAGAATATCATCAATAGTTGTATCAATACTGTACCACTTGATCCAAAATTTTATTATTTCTTTTACTTTCATTCTTTCTGGAAAAACATTATCTAATAAGAAGCAATAAATTAAGTCATTAGAATGATTTGCCTCAACTATCTCTTTTTGAATTTCTTCTTCTGCGATAATTGAAATTAAAGAAGTTTTTATATCTTGCTTCTTTCGAGCATTTTTATTTAAGTAAATCATCATTAATACCCCTTACCAGTCTTATTTATCTATAGTATAACTAAAAAACGCTATTTTTATAACTTTAAACTTTTACCTTATTAATAAAAAAATATGTTTTGAAGATTAAGATACAATAGTCGCTATAAATCCAATTAATTTAATTTCCAGTCGAAAAGGGTATACAATATTTAAAGATTATAAACGAAAATATTATTTTTTCGAGAGTAGGAGTGGAAATAGTGTCAGATTATGTATATGAATTAATGAAAAAACATCACTCGGTGCGCCGTTTTAAATCAACACCTTTAAGTGAAGATACAGTTGAAAAATTAGTGGAAGCAGGTCAAAGTGCTTCTACATCTAGTTATTTACAAACTTATTCAATCATTGGTATTGATGACCCTGAAATTAAAGAGGATTTAAAGGAAGTATCAGGTCAACCATATGTTGTTGAGAATGGTTACTTATTTGTTTTTGTTCTAGATTATTATCGTCATAATTTAATTAATGAGAATGTGGAATCAAATATGGAAGTTTCTTTTGAATCGGCTGAAGGTCTGTTAGTGGGATCGATTGATGTAGCTCTTGTTGCTGAAAATATGGCTGTTGCAGCTGAGGATATGGGTTACGGAATTGTTTACTTAGGATCATTACGTAATGATGTTGGTCGTGTACGCGAGATTTTAGACTTACCTGAGTATACTTTCCCATTATTTGGTATGGCTATTGGTGAACCAGCAGAAAATGAAAATGGTTCTGCAAAACCTCGTTTGCCATTAGAACATGTTTTCCATAGAAACCAATATAATTCAGATAAAGAAAAACAAATCAATGAATTAAAAACGTATGATCAAACGGTAAGTGATTATTATAAAGCGCGTACCAATGGAGAAAGAACTGAAACTTGGTCAGAACAAATTGAATCATTCCTAGGAAATAAAACAAGATTAGACATGCTAAATCAACTTAATGATGCAGGATTAATCAAACGGTAATAGCATTATATAATCAAAAGTGATGTTATGAGTTTAGGGATAATTGTAGATAACAGATTAGTGTAGCGCTAATTGTAGGTTTAATAAATTAATATGAGAAAGGGAGGGGACAATTTATAAGTTGTCTCCTCCCTTTTATTTTAAAATATTTAATCTGTTGTCAGTTCACCATATTCATTAGATTCGAATGCTTTTTTGTCCCAATTTTTAGTGAGTTTGGCAGTTCCTGTGCCTGCTAACATAGAATCATTAACATTAAGAGCAGTACGACCCATGTCAATAAGAGGTTCAATAGAAATTAAGACGCCGGCTAATGCAACCGGTAAATTTAGTGTTGATAAGACTAATATAGATGCGAATGTAGCACCGCCACCTACACCAGCAACACCAAAGGAACTGATAATAACCACGGCTACTAATGTCACGATAAATTGTAAATCGATATTTACATGTGCAACCGGTGCAACCATGATCGCAAGCATCGCAGGATAGATACCTGCACAACCATTTTGTCCAATAGATAAACCGAATGTTGCGGAAAAGTTAGCGATACCTTCAGGTACACCAAGACGTGTTGTTTGTGTTTGAATATTTAACGGTAAAGAACCAGCACTTGAACGTGATGTAAAGGCAAAGGCCAATACTTCAAATGTTTTCTTCATATATTTGACTGGGTTGATACCAAGGATAGTTAAAATTACGAGGTGAATGATATACATCGTAATTAATGCTGCATAAGACGCTATCATAAATTTACCTAAAGTCCAGATAGCGGCGAAGTCACTGGTAGCAATCGTTGAAGCCATTATAGCTAAGATACCATAAGGTGTTAATCGTAATACGAAGGTTACAATAGCCATGACAAGAGAATAAATCGCTTCAATACCTCGTTTAAGTGTGTCGCCATGTTCAGGTTCTTTACGTGCAACACGTAAGTATGCAAAGCCCACAAATGAAGCGAAGATAACGACCGCAATCGTAGATGTTGTTCTTTCACCTGTAAAGTCTAAGAACGGATTGCTAGGTAATAGTTCTAAGATTTGTTGTGGTAATGTATGTGCGGTTAAGTTTTTAGCCTCTTTAGTGATTTCACTACCGCGTGAATGTTCAGCGCTACCTAAATCAATGGAAGATGCATCTAAACCGAAGAGTAATGCATATCCAATACCAACCAAGGCAGCTATAGCTACAGTCCCAATTAAAAACATGAAGATATAACTACCGATTTTAGCAAATTTGTCCCCAATTTGTATTTTACTGAATGCAGAAACGATAGAAATAAAAATTAACGGCATGACAATCATTTGTAATAGTGCGACATATCCATCGCCTACAATACTAAACCAATCACTTGTCGTTTTGATTACTTTTGAGTCGACTCCATAGATTAAATGCATTGCGATGCCTAAAATGATCCCTATAGCTAAGGCAGTAAATACACGTTTAGGAAATGAAATGTGTTTTTTGGCCATGACATTTAGCATAATAATGAAGGCAATAAGCACGATAACATTAATCACAGTTAAAAATGAGTCCAATGAATAACACTCCTTTTTAATTATTATGTTCTAAATTTATGTATTAAGAATATTACTCATATTTTTATAATTCAAGGTTATAAACTTAAAAGGTATATTTTTTATAATTAAAAATGTGTAAAGTATTAAATTGTTTGATCAAATAATACTTATTTGTGGAATGTCAGAAAGAAAATATAAAAAATAGGTGTTACACTCCAGATAAAAGAATTGGAATGTAACACCTATATAAAATGGATTAATAGGATGGTCAGTAACGATTTAAGTTAATCTAATAAACTATAAAACTCATCCATGACTGCTTTATTATAAGATTCGACATCAAATGTACTATAGCTAGGTTGTGTTCCTTTAATGAATGTTTCAATACCATTGGCTATATATTGAACCTCATTTTTAACTAGCATGCCGTATTTTCCATCTTCTAAAACGTATCGATTTGCAATAATGTCAGACGCTAATACTGGTGTCCCAGCAGATAAAGCTTCCAATATAACCATTGATTGTCCTTCATAATGTGAAGTTAAAGCAAATAAATTAGCACGTTTTAATAAATAAAACGGATTGCGTTGATGGCCTAATAAAAACACATTATGTTCTAGATTTAAATGATTAATCATGTTTACCAATGTTTCTTTTAAAGGTCCATCACCTAGAATATAAAGTCTGATGTGAGGATGTTTTGTCTTTAATTCATGAATTGCTTGAATGAGTAAATCAATACCTTTTTCCGGTGACAATCGACCTATAAAGACAATATTAAAATGACTATGATCAAATGGCGTATTAAATAAGTTACCATCTGAATAAGACACGATAACTTGTTTACCATCTTTATTATAGATTTCACTATCATCATTCATTAGACGTTTGATTTTTGAGTAATTGATTGTATTTCTACAAACATTAAATTTATTTTTGGGGACCGTAGATGAAAATTTTTGTTGATTCACTTTCATTGTTGCTTCAGATACGCTAATTAGTTTGTCAAAACGTTTATAAATACTGAACAATGTTTTTAAATTTTGATAGTGAGGTCGTTTTCCATTAACCGTTCTCTTTTGATCATCTTGCATGTCACTATGCATATAAATATATTTTTTCTTCGCATTGGTAGCTAATACTAAATTTCCCCAGAAAAATGCATATCCACTATAGTCGATAGCGTAATCAAATTGAATATCTCCGAATACTTTTCTCATTTCACGACGATAGAGGTGCTTTGGATGAATAGCTTCTTCAAAGTGATGATATACACCGCGTTGTCTAATAAATTCTACGCGATATAATTCTTTAAAAGAAGTAAGGAAAGGACTACTTCTAAATAGCACTCTAACATTAGCATTTATTTGATTGAGATTATTTTTGAATTCAATACTTTTGTTATTAGTCACCATTAATGTGACGTCGTATTTTTCATAATCAATATTTTCAAGTAAGTTCAACATTGAAGTAGTAATACCGTTGTTCTTTAAACCACCAGGATAAAATAGTAATTTCGTCTTTTGCTTTTCACTATCTGCATGTGGATGGATTGGTTTGAATGAAGTATTAAAGATTGCTTTAATTAATCTTTGACAAGCATTACCGTCATCATATGAACAGAATTGAGATTTAAATTGTTGATAATTTTTATCGTATTGCTTATAGGTTTCGTTTTGAATGCCTTGAACGACATCATTAATGTTTGTATAAACTGGACCAGGAAGTCGCTCATTATCAATATACAATCCACGAGTACGAGTGTATTCATCATGATTAGTTGTGTAAAAAATAATAGGTTTATCAGTGACTAAAAAGTCGAAGAAAATACTTGAGTAATCTGTAATCATTAAATCTACGACTGTTAATAATTGATTAGTATCAAAGGTATTAGGTACAAGATACGGTTTTAAATTGTCTGATTGAGCTATTTTCTTATATACAAAAGGATGTACTTTTAATAACACTTGATAACCTGTTATAGATTCTAATGATTTAACTTCATTATAGATATTGTCTTCTTCTATGATAGGTTTATTTACATCCGTGCCTTGCCAAGTAGGGCAATATAATATTATTTTTTTCTGATTTAAATGTACAAATGTGCTTAATCTTTTTCTAATATCTACTTCTGTTGAATTGATTGTTAAATCAAGACGTGGATAACCTATTTCTAAAAATTTACCTTGATAAATAGGTGATAACTTGAAAGCACGGTTTAAAATAGTTGTTGTGTGCTTGTTTGGCGATATGATGTAATCAGAAATTAAAAAATTACGCATTGTATTTTGCGTTTTGATAAGGGAATGAGGAATATCTAATCCCATATGTTTTAAAGGTGTGCCGTGCCACGTGTTGATATAGACTTGGTTTTCTTTTTTCGTAAAATACGCTGGAAATGTAGCATTATTTATAAGGTATTTACAAGTGGTCAATGCTTTTAGATACGATTTTGATTCTTTAATGACAAATGATACATGGGATAAATGTTGAAATTGTTTACGATAATGTTGAGCCGTACTTTCAGAATCTACAACCCATGTATGATGTAGGTGTTGATATGCCTTATGACGCGTTAAATATAAAAAAATGGCGTAAGGACTATCGGTCATGCTTTTGCCATCGGTTACTTGGTAAAGTATATGTGAAGGATTAACTTTATTTTTTTCATAATAATGTGCATATGTCATCACTTTTTTGAAGTAAGGAGATTTATTAAACGTTTTAATTGGTTTAGTTAAAAAGGAGGTTTTTCTTTTAAACTGATTTTTGATTAATGATTGTGTCGCTTTTCTCATAGTGTGTCAGTCCTTTGTTGTGATATAGCGTAAAACATTTATATATATATTTGGTATTATATATTATAACATCATTATAAGAATTGGAGTAAGATATTGATATAAAAAAAGGCGAAGCACCAGTTGAGACTTAAAGTGATACACTTTTGTCTTAACCGATACCTCACCTTATATTTACTATAAGTTAAATAATCTTGCGAAAAAGCCTTTTTTCTCTTCCTTAGGTTCTGGATGGCCTAGAGGAGATGATTGTGACTCAGTATGATTATTTGTATTTGTAACTTGAGACTCTGAAGTAGTGTGTGATTTTGTTTCTGATAGTGATGTTGATTGTTCAGATGTACTTAGTGAGGTGCTCTCACTTTTAGTCGCTTCGTCAACATTACTCAAACTATTTGAATGATGAGATGTTGAAGTAGAAGTAGATGCTACTGAATTACTTTCACTTGATGAAGGTGAAGTAGATTGTTTAGGTTGGTGACTTTGGCTTGACTGATGACTTGCACTTGATTCAGAAGCGATAGCTTGTTGTTCATCTAACTTTTTAGTATGAGACTGCTGTGTTGACTGGATTGCATCTTGAGTTGTTTGAATCGCTTTTAATGATTCAGTATTCGCATCAATCTTAGATGTGATTTGATTTTGTAACTCTTTAAGTTCCTGTTGTTGATGGTGCACTTGACTAATCATTTGGCCTAACATTTGACGTTCTTCACGCATTTTTTGAATTTCACTACGTAAGTCTTCAACAAGTTGTGAAATATTCTGATCAGTAGGTAATTGACTATTATCTTCTTTTACTAATACTTGCAGGAAGTCTTTTTCCTTTTCAAGTTCTTCAAATGCTAAATCATAGCTATTCGTTTGTTTTACTTTATCTGCGATATCTTTAAATAATTCGATATCTTCTTCTTTAAAATCAGTAGCTTCACGTCCACGGTACTCTGTCTTACTAAGTTGATAGCCACGTTCTTCTAAATGTTGGACGATTTTACGGACTTGTTTTTCACTTAGCTCGACGCGTTGTGCGAATTCTTTAGTTAACATTAATAAAGTCCTTTCATATATGGTTTATGTATACTGACGTTTGTCTTCGGTTAGTGAAACGTCAGTCTTACCTCATATGATAGTTTACCGTTAATCATGGTTGATTTCAAGTCATGTTACAGTGGACTTCTTAAATTCATTTGTTCTAGTAGAGGGTATATAATCTCTCTTGAAATGCCATTAGCAAAGACATATTTCAAAATATAATTAGACTTCACACTTGTACCATAAATATCTTTAGATAAGACAATGTTGGCTTTGATAAATAAGTCGATGTCTTTAGGGTTATCGTCGGTTGTATAATTGGGATGGATATAATCAATTTCACTTTGTTTTTCAAATTGATGTTCATAGAGAAACTGTCGACGACGCTCAAGCACTTTGTTTGTTTCTTCATCAGTTGTTAAGGGTTCTTTAGGCACTTCCATCATTATAAAGTTAATGTTTCTATCATGAATTTCATTAGCGTAGACATTGAGTTGTTCCTCGATTTTATCTAGGGTCATAGACATGACTTCGTCATGATTATCTTTATTTTTGGTGATAAGATATATAAGGAAAGCGGAATTAGTAGTCGCTTCATAATGTGCTGTTGCCATGCTAATCACTTCATTGTTCTCAATACCAACGATAAAGGCATAATCCTTTTCGGTTTTATTGTTTTCTAATGATTGTTTGAAAATATGGCTGTCTTCGGTAAGACTAATATCTAACTTTGAGTCATAAATTTGTAATGCTTCTTTGAAAAATGGATCTTTAACAGACGTTATTGCTTTAAATTCCATCACGGCACCCCCAAAAATATATTTTTTAAATTATAGCATAAGTTTATTTCTATAAATGGATAAATTAATATAGTGACGTTTATGATAGTAAAGTAAAACACCACAACTTAAACGGCTTAGCGTACAAGTTATGGTGTTCTTTTTATATCCATTTCATTTTTACGAGATTGTTTTAAGCTTTTGGGCCTTTAGATTCAGCAGCATAATGTGTAATATCAAGTTCTTCATAGGCTGCATTATTTTCTTCTACTTCATTATGAAAACTACGGTCGCGTCTTGCAACAACTAAAATTTTGTTGTCTAGAATATCTTGCTTATGATTTTCAATTTCTTCATCAGTTAAATCGTATCTAGTAAGAACAGCTTGTTCGCCATCTTCACCGATAAGTAATCTAGACATACGGTCACTAAATGATCCGCTAGTAGCGATTAAACTAACTTGAGAGTCATGTAAATCATCTAAATGTAATTTTGAACGACTGATAACCGCAAGTTCACTTTCTAAATAGCCTTCAGATTTCTTTTGGTTAATTACGTTGTATAATTCAGATTTGTCTTTTACTACTGTAATTTCTGCCATGATTATCGCCCCTTATATTTTCTCTACTTTCAAAATCTATACCCTTACCATTTAATTATAAAACTTTTGTTTATATAAATATATAATTTTACTGCTTTATCTACCTAATTTAATTTTAAATTATATGTCAAACGCTTTCAGTATAAAATACTGTTAATTCAACGATGATCGTATTTAATAGTTATTGAAAAAGTAGCTAAAATTTGCTATCATCATAAAATAATTTATATGACTCATATAATCTGAAGAATATGGCTTTAGAAGTTTCTACCATGTCGCCTTGAACGACATGACTATGGGTAACAATTCAATACTTAGGAGCAGTTTAAATCGTTCAAACAACACGAAGGACTAGTGTAATGTGTCATCGATATAAGTTTCTTTAAATGACTTACAAAGGAACCACTGTATCTAAATGTATACATTTTTAATTATCGATTAATTTGGCGTATCTACTTCTTTATTTGCAATTATACGCAATGTATTGCACGTTCCCTCATAGATCCTGAAACTTATTAAAAGTTTGGGGATTTTTTTGTATCAACAAGTCTATGGATTACATAATATTGAGGAGGTTTTCTGGGTGGAGTCGTTAGGACGTAAAGTAAAAGAAGATGGTGTAGTCATCGATGAAAAGATATTAAAGGTAGATGGATTTTTAAATCATCAAATTGATGCAAAGTTAATGAATGAAGTAGGGCAAACATTCTTTGATCAATTCAAGAATGAAGGTATTACAAAGATATTAACTATTGAAGCATCTGGTATTGCTCCAGCAATAATGGCAGCATTCCATTTTGATGTACCTTGCTTATTTGCTAAAAAGGCTAAGCCAAGTACTTTAAAGGATGGATTCTACCAAACAGATATTCATTCCTTTACTAAAAATAAAACAAGCACAGTCATTGTTTCTGAAGAATTTCTTGGGGAAGACGATACTGTCTTAATTATTGATGATTTCTTAGCAAATGGCGATGCTTCTCTTGGTTTGAACGATATTGTTCAACAAGCTAACGCTAAAACAGCAGGTGTTGGTATCGTTGTTGAGAAAAGCTTCCAAAATGGTAGACAAAGACTCGAAGCAGAAGGTCTAAACGTATCATCTTTATGTAAAGTAGCATCATTAAAAGGTAATAAAGTGACGTTATTGGGTGAAAATTAATGAAAAATTTCATTCTTAGTATTCAACATTTATTAGCGATGTATGCCGGAGCGATTTTAGTTCCTATTATCGTAGGAACAAGTTTGAAATTCACACCAGAAGAGATTGCATATTTAGTAACAGTTGATATTTTTATGTGTGGTATAGCGACATTCTTACAAGTGAACAAAGTTACAGGTACCGGATTACCAATTGTATTGGGGTGTACATTTACAGCGGTAGCACCCATGATTTTAATTGGACAGACAAAAGGACTTGGCGTATTATATGGTTCATTATTTTTATCAGGTATTTTAGTAATTATCATCGCACCATTCTTCTCTCATTTAGTTAAGTTCTTTCCACCAGTCGTGACAGGAAGTGTTGTGACGATTATTGGTATCAATTTAATGCCAGTGGCAATGAATTATTTAGCTGGTGGAGAAGGTGCTAAAAACTATGGTGATCCAAAGAATTTAGTATTAGGTGGGGTGACACTCATTGTGATACTGATTTTACAACGGTTTACGACAGGATTTTTAAAATCAATCGCAATTTTAATTGGATTAATTATTGGGACAGTGTTAGCAGCAATATTTGGTCTTGTAGATATTAAGCAAGTAGGTGAAGCGCACTGGGTAGGCATTCCTGTGCCGTTCCGTTTTTCAGGCTTTGGTTTTGATGTAGGCGCAACTTTAGTGTTCTTTATTGTCGCTATAGTGAGTTTGATCGAATCTACTGGTGTCTATCACGCATTAAGTGAGATTACTGGGAAGAGATTAGAGCGAAAAGATTTTCGAAAAGGTTACACTGCGGAAGGTCTTGCGATTGTGATTGGGTCATTATTTAATGCTTTCCCTTATACAGCATATTCACAGAATGTTGGTTTAGTATCTTTATCAGGTGCTAAGAAAAATAAAGTGATTTATGGCATGGTGATTTTATTACTGATATGCGGCTGTATTCCTAAACTAGGTGCCTTAGCTAATATCATTCCATTACCAGTTTTAGGTGGTGCGATGATAGCGATGTTTGGTATGGTAATGGCATACGGTGTTAGTATTTTAGGTAATATTAACTTTGCCAACCAAAATAACTTATTAATTATAGCAGTGTCTGTAGGTTTAGGTACTGGTATTAGTGCCGTACCTCAAGCGTTTAAAGGTTTAGGGGAACAATTTGCATGGTTAACTCAAAATGGTATCGTGTTAGGCGCTATCTCTGCAATTATCTTAAATTTCTTTTTTAATGGTATAAACTATAAACAAAGTGAAGAAAATGTGAAATAATAGAACAAACTATATAATATTGGAGGCTGTTTTTAAATGTGGGAAAATAAGTTTGCTAAAGAGTCATTAACATTCGATGATGTATTATTAATTCCAGCTCAATCAGACGTGTTACCAAGTGATGTTGATTTGAGTGTTCGCTTGTCAGATAAAATTAAATTAAACATCCCGGTTATTTCTGCGGGTATGGATACAGTTACAGAATCTAAAATGGCTATTGCGATGGCAAGACAAGGTGGACTAGGCGTTATCCATAAAAACATGGGTATCGAAGAACAAGCTGACGAAGTACAAAAGGTAAAACGCTCAGAGAATGGTGTTATTAGTAATCCGTTTTATTTAACACCTGATGAAAGCGTATATGAAGCAGAAGCTTTAATGGGTAAATATCGTATTTCAGGTGTGCCAATCGTAAATAATTTAGATGACAGAGAGTTAGTAGGTATTTTAACTAATCGTGACTTACGTTTTATTGAAGATTTTTCAATTAAAATCTCAGATGTTATGACAAAAGAAGATTTAATCACAGCTCCAGTAGGTACGACTTTAGACGAAGCAGAAGCAATTTTACAAGAACATAAAATTGAAAAGCTACCTCTAGTAAAAAATGGTCGTTTAGAAGGATTAATTACTATTAAAGATATTGAAAAAGTGCTTGAATTCCCATATGCGGCTAAAGATGCTAATGGTCGATTACTAGCAGCGGCAGCAATCGGTATTTCTAAAGATACTGACATTAGAGCAGAAAAATTAGTTGAAGCAGGTGTGGATGCACTTGTTATCGATACAGCACATGGTCACTCAAAAGGTGTTATTGAACAAGTTAAACATATTAAAAATAAATTCCCTGAAATTACATTAGTAGCAGGTAATGTTGCGACTGCAGAAGCGACAAAAGATTTATTTGAAGCGGGTGCAGATGTTGTTAAAGTTGGTATCGGTCCAGGTTCAATTTGTACAACACGTGTTGTTGCAGGTGTAGGTGTACCACAAATCACAGCTGTTTACGATTGTGCAACTGAGGCACGTAAACATGGTAAAGCAATTATTGCTGATGGCGGTATTAAGTTCTCAGGTGATATTATTAAAGCGTTAGCAGCTGGTGGACATGCTGTTATGTTAGGTAGTCTATTAGCAGGTACTGAAGAAAGCCCAGGCGCAACTGAAGTATTCCAAGGTAGACAATACAAAGTATACCGTGGCATGGGTTCATTAGGTGCAATGGAAAGAGGTTCAAACGACCGTTACTTCCAAGAAGACAAAACACCTAAGAAATTTGTACCCGAAGGTATTGAAGGACGTACAGCTTACAAAGGGCCTTTACAAGATACAATTTATCAACTTATGGGCGGTGTAAGATCAGGTATGGGTTACACTGGTTCTAAAGATTTAGAAACGTTACGAGAAGAAGCACAATTTACACGTATGGGACCTGCTGGTTTAGCAGAAAGTCACCCACATAATGTTCAAATTACTAAAGAATCACCAAACTATTCATTCTAACTATAGATTTAAAGGAGAACGACAATTATGGAAATGGCGAAAGAGCAAGAGTTGATTCTTGTCCTAGACTTTGGTAGCCAATACAATCAATTAATCACAAGACGTATACGTGAAATGGGTGTATATAGCGAATTGCACGACCATGAAATTTCTATAGAAGAAATTAAACGTATGAATCCTAAAGGTATTATATTATCTGGGGGTCCTAATTCAGTTTATGAAGAAGGTTCATTCACTATTGATCCAGAAATTTATAATTTAGGTATCCCTGTATTAGGTATTTGTTATGGAATGCAACTAACGACTAAATTATTAGGCGGAAAAGTGGAACGTGCTAATGAGCGTGAGTATGGTAAAGCAATTATTAATGCAAAATCTGACGAGTTATTCTTCGGTTTACCATCAGAACAAACTGTATGGATGAGCCACTCAGATAAAGTCATTGAAATTCCAGAAGGCTTTGAAGTGATTGCAGATAGTCCAAGTACAAACTATGCTGCTATTGAAGATAAATCACGTCGTATCTACGGCGTACAATTCCATCCAGAAGTACGTCATACGGAATACGGTAATGATCTTTTAAGAAACTTTGTTCGCCGTGTTTGTAATTGTACAGGCGAATGGACAATGGAAAACTTTATCGAAATTGAAATCGAAAAAATTCGTGAACGTGTAGGAGACCGTAAAGTATTATGTGCGATGAGTGGTGGCGTTGACTCATCTGTAGTAGCGGTACTATTACACAAAGCAATAGGTGATCAATTGACTTGTATCTTTGTTGACCATGGATTACTTCGTAAAGGTGAAGGCGACATGGTTATGGAACAATTCGGTGAAGGGTTCAACATGAATATTATTCGTGTAAATGCACAAGATCGTTTCATGAAAAAATTAGCTGGTGTATCAGATCCAGAACAGAAACGTAAAATTATTGGTAATGAATTCGTTTATGTATTTGATGACGAAGCATCTAAGTTAAAGGGTGTGGACTTCTTAGCCCAAGGTACGCTTTATACAGATGTGATTGAATCAGGTACAAAAACAGCTCAAACAATTAAATCTCACCACAATGTAGGTGGTTTACCAGAAGATATGGAATTTGAACTTATCGAACCGATTAATACGTTATTTAAAGATGAAGTACGTGCATTAGGTATCGAATTAGGTATTCCTGAGCATTTAGTATGGAGACAACCATTCCCAGGCCCTGGTTTAGGTATCCGAGTGCTTGGTGAAATTACGGAAGATAAATTAGAAATCGTAAGAGAATCAGATGCAATTTTAAGAGAAGTAGTGCGAGAAGAAGGTCTTGAAAGAGACATCTGGCAATATTTCACTGTATTACCAGGCATTCAATCTGTAGGTGTTATGGGAGACTACCGTACATATGATCACACTGTCGGTATCCGTGCTGTAACATCAATTGATGGTATGACAAGTGACTTTGCGCGTATCGATTGGGAAGTCTTACAGAAGATTTCAAGCCGAATCGTTAATGAAGTGGATCATGTTAACCGCGTTGTCTATGATATTACCTCTAAGCCACCTAGTACAATAGAATGGGAATAAGATACTATGATATAGTCCTCAACCGTATAGGTTAGAGGACTTTTTTATACTACAATGCTTAAAAATTTACCTACATATAATTACCAGTTACAATTGTAAGCGAATATAAAAGATAAAGAGGTTAATTCATATGAATTCAAAAGTAGCATTAGCATTAAGTGGTGGCGGTCATTATGGTATCGCATTTCACATTGGATATTTAAAAGGTTTATTTGACAAAGGACTCGATTTAAGAACTGTGGATTATATCATTGGTACATCTGCAGGGTCTCAAGTAAGTACAACGATATCGTCGATGATTGATTGGGATACAATTTGGCAGGAACAAATTATTGAAAAGGTTAATGAAACAACACCTATTTCTGATAAAGAAATGGGAGAATTATTCCATGCTTTTGATCAATTAGCGAAAGAAAGTAAATCAACTAAGGCTTGGGTTGATGGTATGGGTGAAATCTCTAAAAATACTCAGCCACATGTATCATTAGAAGCACGTCGTGATATGATTAGACATCGTTTAGGTAGTGTGCCATTAGAATGGAATGACAAACTAAATATTGTCGCAACAGAATTAGAGACATCTGAACGTAAAGTATTTAATGCACAATCTGGTGTAGCATTAATAGATGCACTAGCAGCGAGTTCTGCGTTACAAGGCGTATGGCAACCGATTCCAATTAGTGGATACCACTATTATGATGGTGGGTCTTATTCAATGGAAAATCCGGATGTCGTTGATGATGTAGATAAAGTGATTGTGTTAACTACTAACTTACCAATTGAAACACCATATGCGCTTGATCAACTCGTAGAACAAATGAAAGCTGATGGGAAAGATATTTATGTTGTAAAACCTAGTGACGAAGTGGTGTCAATTTTACAAGCTTATCAATATAATACTGTGAATGCTGATATGAGAGAAGAAATAGCACAAGCAGCCATTAAACAAGGTGCTGCAGATTATGAACAATTAAAGTCTTTTTTAAACACATAGATGAATTGATATAATATATTATTCTTTGTATTGAAAGGTATAGTTAAAAGTATTTAGGGGAGTTAAACATCCTAGATGCTTAAGACTATGCCTTTTATATTTGTAAAAATAATATGATGAATAGTCCTATTAAGATAAAAATCGTTATTGATAAATCGTAATTAATCCGATAAAATGTAAAACGTAATAATTACTATTTGCAAATAAGAGAGGGCGTATATTATGGCTAAAATTCCAGTAACTGTATTAAGTGGATATTTAGGTTCTGGTAAGACGACATTATTAAATCATATTTTACAAAACAGAGAAGGACGACGTATCGCAGTTATTGTAAATGATATGAGTGAAGTTAATATTGATAAAGACTTAGTGGCAGAAGGCGGGGGCTTGTCACGTACGGATGAAAAATTAGTAGAGCTATCTAATGGATGCATTTGTTGTACATTAAGAGATGACTTACTCAAAGAAGTTGAACGTATTGTGAAAAAAGGTGGCATCGATCAAATTGTTATAGAATCTACAGGTATTTCTGAACCTGTACCAGTGGCTCAGACATTTTCATATATAGATGAAGAATTAGGTATTGATTTAACAGCGATTTGTAGGTTAGATACGATGGTTACAGTTGTCGACGCAAATCGATTTATCAATGATATTAATTCAGAAGATTTATTAATGGATCGTGATCAAAGTGTAAGTGATGAAGATGAAAGAACGATTGCTGATTTACTGATTGACCAAGTAGAATTTTGTGATGTAATGATTATTAATAAAACAGATTTAGTTTCCGAAAAAGAATTGGGACGTTTAGAACAAATCTTAACTACATTACAACCGGATGCTAAGATCATTAAAACAGTTAATTCAGAAGTCGATTTAAAAGAAGTATTGAATACACAGCGTTTTGATTTTGAAAAGGCGAGTGAGTCTGCAGGGTGGATTAAAGAATTAACAGAAGGTGGACATGCTGAACATACACCAGAAACAGAAGAGTATGGGATTTCTTCATTTGTGTATCGCCGTCGACTTCCATTTCATGCTGAAAGATTTAATGCATGGTTAGAACAAATGCCAGATAATATTGTAAGGGCCAAAGGTATTGTTTGGTTAGCGCAATATAATCATGTCGCTTGCCTGTTATCACAAGCAGGATCATCATGTTCGATTCATCCAGTGACGTATTGGGTAGCAAGTATGTCAAAGGCTCAACAGGAGAGTATTCTGGAAGAACGTCCTGATGTTGCTGAAGAATGGGATATAGAATATGGAGATAGACATACACAATTTGTGATTATTGGGACAGATTTAGAGAAAGAAGAGATTATTAAATCACTAGATCAGTGTTTATTAGATAGTCGTGAAATCGATGCGGATTGGTCACAATTTTCAGACCCATATCATTGGACTATCACACAACAATAATTACAATGGATGAATCAAAAAGTTTCACGTGAAAAAAACATATAAAAATAAAGGTACGCAATGATACTACTTTAAATGATAATTGTAGTGATTTGCGTACCTTTTGATATTATTTAATATTATCTTTTACAAATTGACCTGCTTTACCTTTAAAAGATTCACCGCCAGCCATCTCTTGTTTGGCATATTTGTCAGTAGAATTGTTCCATAAATTATAACCATAAGTACGTAGACCATAAATTTTTGAATATTTACTATCTAACATTGGAGAACCTGAGGCACCTGCTCTAAAGATATCTTTAGTCATTATTTCAGTACCATTGGCTGAAAATTGTGTGAATCTTAATTGACTGTAATAGGCTTTCGTATTATCACCATTTTGCCAAGGGTAGCCTAGTGAATAAAGTGGTGTATTAAATTTTAGACTATTGATTTCTTTATCTGATGCGATACGAATAGGCTTAGCATATTTAGACATTTTTTCTTTAGTATGTACAATAGCAATATCATAATGCGGTAGTTTTTTAACATTAGATGCATGGAATTTGTATGGGATATGCTTGCCATCACGATTCATTGCGAAAGTAATATATTTAGCGGAAGCAGCTTTTCCATTTTTATCATCGATGACATGTGCATTGGTAATTAAAGTATGATCACCAATTACAGTGCCTGTTCCCATCGAATCCTTACCTTTCCCTTTATGACCGTTCATGTTAGATACACGACCAATGGCTTTTAAATTATTTTGATTCGCTTTCGTATAATGTTGAATGCTAATCGAACTTTTACTAATTTTTTTAGCTTTTTGATATGCTTGTTGATCTGAAGGATAATTTAATCCATCACGATAGTAATAATCTGTATCTGCATGTGCCTGGTTTGACAGTGTGGCTGTTGTAGACATTGCAAGTGAAGCGATTAATGTACTACAAATCATTGTTTTAATTGGTTTGAAATATGGCAAAATATAAATCCCCTTTGTGATTGGTTAGTATGAAATCATTTAAAATATGTGTTTATCCATTTTTAAACTTTGTTATCCCCAATTATATGCGAAATAAGTTGTATTACAATAGAAAAAGCAAATCTTTTTATAATTATTTAATGATATTAATAAAATGATTATTTGTTAATTTTAGGATAAAGGTTCAAATATTAATCCTTTCAACTATAGTGCCCATCTACATGTTTATATATCAAAAATATGGTGTTACCAAATAATTTCACGAAATATCTATATCTTTTCTTATATAGATATGATAATTTTTATTATAAAGAAAAATCATTTTATCCAATGAGAGGTTAGAATAAAGCTCCTCAAGGTTTCATTAGACCTTAACGATGTGTTAAACGTTACATTTAAACTAGATGCTTCTAAAAATTTGACGTATTGTGAGCTAATCGGGGGAAATCCTGATATCGAGATGTCACATTTTTCTTATAAAGTGGGGCGTTTCTTTTTGTTCTAATCTCTTTTTTTATATCATCTATCATAGATTTTAAAAAAATAAACAGAGATGATGTACAATAGCTATGTATAGATGGAGTGTGATATGGATGCTTTCAATTATATTTACAGCGATAGTTTTATACACGGCAACTGCCATAGATTTGTTAGTCATTTTATTAATTTATTTCGCTAGAGCACATACTAAAAAGGAATATCGAGATATTTATATAGGCCAATTTTTAGGATCGATGACGTTAATTATTATTAGTTTATTTTTTGCTTTTGTATTACACTATGTTCCTGAAAAATGGATGCTTGGATTATTAGGTTTAATACCCGTTTATTTGGGCATTAAAGTTGCTATTTTTGATGATTGTGAAGGAGAAAAAAGAGCAAAAGATGCTTTAAATGATAAGGGTTTGTCAAAATTAGTGGGGATTGTTGCTCTGGTGACGATAGCAAGTTGTGGTGCAGATAATATTGGTTTGTTTGTACCTTACTTTGTGTCTTTAAATTTCAGTCAGCTTATTGTGACGCTCATTGTATTCGTGATTCTTATTTTTGTACTTATTTATACAGCACAACGGTTAGCCGATATTAAGGATATTGGAGAAATCGTTGAAAAATTTAATCGTTGGATTATGGCAGTTGTTTATATAGCTCTCGGAATCTTTATTATAGTTGAAAATGATACGCTAACTACACTATTTCATTTTATATTTTAACTATGCAATAGATGCTCTCGGCCAAAAATAAAAGAGGTGGGAATAAGTCCCACCTCTTTTATGTATCATGATTTATTATTTGAAGAAACCAAGGATTGTTTTGATGATTGAAATGATGCTTGTTACGATTTCCATGATTTAGTCCTCCATTTCTATCAATTGTAGTTTATTTTGGGTTTGTACAAGTTTTGAAGTAATCTTATTGTTTGTTGCCTTTAACAAGGTCGATGATTGTTTTAACTAAAGAAATGATACCTGAAATGATTCCCATGATAATATCCCTCCAATTCAAATTTTTAGTGAAATCTAGGTTTGTGTAGCAAGTAATAAGGTGAATTATTTGCTACCTTTAACAAGGTCGATGATTGTTTTAACTAAAGAAATAATACCTGAAATGATTCCCATGATAATTACCTCCCTCGATTGATTTGTTAATTACATTGTAACGAGGATATTCAGTAGATATGGTGAAATTTCCTAACTCGTATGTTAGAGGTCATAAGTGGTTCGTTTAAATGAAAACAGTACAGTCTTTCATGCCTAAGTGTGTACTGTGTTGGAATCGTTTACATTCACTTTACAAAGTTGTTTTAAAGTTGTAATATAATGACTTTTTTAGAGAAAAGTCTCTTGATTTGTATGAAGTTTGACATAATAAATAGAATCAACTATATTTATATTGTTATGCTCAAAAGTAAAATTAAGCCTTAGCTAGCGATGTATGCTAATTATTTTTTAAGTGTATGTCGAAAGACAAGGAGTAATTAACGTTTGAACGGATATATTGATAAGCAGGTAGCTTTTTAAATGGAAATAGAATCAATCAAGTAAATGAAGGATTTTAACATAGATAGTACATTAAGATACATACTTTTTAGATAGAGAATGTATGCTTTAGTATTGAATGTTGAAATCTTAATGATAATATTTCAAGTTAAAATGAAGCCTACAGTAGCAAGTTTCTCATTTGTAAAAATTGGGGAAGTGACTATTGTAGGCTTTTTATTATACATAAATTTAAATGATCGAATCTTTATCAAGGAGGTATCTAGAGTCAGTATGAGTGTACTCTTAATTTTGTTTCTTATTACACTGTTGCTAGCAATGATTAGCGGATTAATATTTTTATCTGCTTCGATTCCTACGCAATATATCAAGATACATATGTATATTATTGTTTTACCAATCATAGTAGGCCTAATTGGATTATTTACAGTAAATAATCCAATAATCATCGGACCTTTTACGTTAGATAAATTAGCGTGGTTAATGGGAAGTTTTATTTTAATATTAGGGTTTATTATACAAAAGTTTTGTGTACGTTATTTGCTTGGTGATAAAAACTATCGACAATACTTTCCGCTGTTTACACTCATTACTGTATTTGCGTCTGTCGCTTGGTTAAGTGGGGATCTAAGACTAATGGTTTTAAGTTGGGGTGCAACGTTGTTGTGTCTGACTTTATTAATCAGGGTCAATCGATTCTGGAAAGTGCCGCATGAAGCGGCGAAAATTTCAGCTAAACTGTTTATCGTTGGATGGTTATCACTAGTGATTGCCGTGCTATTGTTATTTGTTTCAACTGGTCATTGGTATATCGACGCAGTAGCTGTTGATTATAGTCACCTGTCTTTTGGTATGAAATTGATTATTGATTTATTTATTGTGCTTGCTGTGATTATCCCAGCGGCTCAATTTCCCTTCCAAAGTTGGTTGATAGAATCTGTTGCGGCGCCTACACCTGTATCAGCAATTATGCATGCAGGTATTGTAAACGCTGGGGGTATTATATTAACACGCTTCTCTCCAGTATTTGACAACCCAATCGCGATTACAGTGTTGTTATTCATCGCGAGTGTGTCTGTATTGTTAGGTTCAGGGATAAGCCTTGTTCATGTTGACTACAAACGTCAACTTGTTGGGTCGACGATGAGTCAAATGGGCTTTATGTTAGTGCAATGTGCATTAGGTGCATATTCAGCAGCTATTATACATCTAGTATTGCACGGTGTATTTAAAGCTACATTATTTTTACAATCTGGTTCTGTTGTGGGTAGATTTAATATTCCTACACCACTCACAGCTAAGCAATCATATAGTTGGATTGTACTTGGCAGATTGTTAGCGATAATGAGTGCATTTGCTTTCTGGTTCAATAGTGATCATAGCGCATATGAATTAATTAGTGCACTTATTTTAGCATGGTCATTAATGGTGTCATGGAATCAACTCGTTGCATTTAGTAAATCTGCAATGGGCAAAGTAATTGGTATCGGCATGATTGTTATTGTTGCCTTAGTGTATATCGTGACACATCATTTCTTTAATTATTTATTAAACACAGTGCATATTAGTGTGACACATCCCCCATTACTAAGCAGTATATTAAGTATTGGCATCATTGTATTTGGAAGTATTCTAAGTATTTGGGTAGCACGTCATCGAAATTCACACACCTTTGCTGTGTTGTATTTATGGCTAGTTAAATTGGGTGAAGCTAAATCTGCATCCATTGAAAGCCATCCGAATTATTTGAAAAAGTATTTATAAAAGGGTGAAAAATATGGTTAATTCACAACAACAGAATGATATAGCAATGATTGTTTCAAATGCGAAACGTGTTATTACACCGTTGTCTCCGATTTCGATTTTTGCGGCAAGAAATCCTTGGGAAGGTTTAGAAAACCAAACTTTTAACGAAGTAGCAACTTGGTTGAAAGATATCAGAGATGTTGATATTTATCCTAATCACAATGCTATAGAAGATGCTAAAGAACATGGAGAAATCGATGTAGATATTTTTGAATCTTTATTAAATGATGCACTTCAAACGGCGGAAATTAATATTGAAACTGACCTTGAAAAACGCTATATCAATAATATTCAACATATTAAGCGTGTGCCAGATCACCTTTTAGGTAATCAAATACGTCGTGATATTTTGAGATCATTGCCGGATCAAATTAAAAAGAATAAGCAAACAGATTTACACAGACCTAAGAGTGCGGACCGTGTTAATCATAAAAATGAAAAGTTAATTGATGAGGTAGATGTACATATCATTAAGTGGTCTAAATTATACTTAGATCAATTTCAATCGAGTTGGACGATGCCTAAACGAGAAGAAGGCTTTTATACAGCGTGGTTACACTTAGCACAACATGACCCTGCTTTAACTAAAGAAGCTAGACAATTGATCCGCCACATGCCATCAAAGTCACATGAATTAATTAATCATGTATTAACCAAGTTAGATATTACTAATGATAATAGGCAATCTTATATAGAAGGTCAGTTACTGGCTTTGCCTGGATGGGCAGGGATGATGTATTACAGAGCGGAAGAAAATGAATCAGAGCGGGAGCTATTAACAGATTATGTAGCAATCAGATTAGCTATCGAATATGTATTATTAACCACTACTAAAGATCAATTTCAATTATCAGAGTTACATCATCATAAAGAAATTGAATTCGTTTGTGCGTTTATATTTTATGCGGAATTATCGTTAGAAGAATGGCTTAACCTATCAGATGAACTAAAGTTAAGATATCTTAATTTTGCGCGTCAATTTCAACGTCAATATTTTCAAAATTTATGGCTTAACGCTTGGGAAGAAACGCATGAACGCGACTTAGTCAATACGATTTATGAATCGCAATCTGGAAATAAGTCTCAAAAGATACAAGCGCAGTTAGCATTTTGTATCGATGTCCGTTCTGAACCATTTCGTCGCCATCTTGAAGGTGAAGGACCGTTTGAAACGATTGGTATTGCTGGGTTCTTTGGTTTACCTATAAAAAAAGAAGTGATTGATGCTCAATTTGAGCATGAATCTTTACCGGTGATGGTGCCACCAGCATATAAAATTCAAGAATATGCAGAACGACATAAACTAGAACGTTATCAACAACAACAACATACGATTACATCAATGTTTTATACATTTAAATTAATGAAACATAACGTGTTACCTAGTTTATTATTACCAGAATTAAGCGGACCATTCTTAAGTATAAATACGATTGCTAATACACTCATACCTACCCAAGCTAGACAGTTTGTTCATCGTTTTACAAAGAAATGGCTTCAAAAACCTGAGACAAAATTATCAATTGATCGTGAACATCACGTGTATTCGGAATTGCCAATCGGATTAACAGAGGAAGAACAAATTCAATTTAGTAAGCAAGCATTACAATTAATGGACTTAACCAAAGACTTTGCACCACTCATCGTTTTAGGCGGTCACGGTAGTGAATCGCATAATAACCCATACCATTCTTCTTTAGAATGTGGTGCATGTGGCGGTGCGTCTAGTGGTTTCAATGCTAAGTTATTAGCTATATTATGTAACCAGTCATCAGTCAGAACAGCACTTAAAGAAGATGGCATTATCATTCCAGATGAAACTGTATTTGTGGCAGCCGAACATAAAACGTCTGTAGATGAATTAGAATGGATTTATGTACCAGAATTAACTGAAAGTGCAAAACAAGCCTTTGATTTATTAGAATCAGTTATGCCTCAAGTGAGTTACAAGTCTAATTTAGAGCGTTTAGCACATTTACCAAACTTAGATAAAGTACATAAAGATCCAGTTGCTGAAGCATATCAATATGCAAGTGACTGGAGTGAAATTAGACCTGAATGGGGCTTGGCTAAAAATGCAGAATTTATTATTGGGAAACGTTCGATTACTGAAAATAGTAATTTAGAAGCACGTGCATTCTTGCATAATTATGATTGGTCACAAGATGAAGATGGTCATATTCTGAATACAATTATTTCAGGCCCAGCGCTTGTTGCACAATGGATTAACTTACAATATTACGCATCTACTGTGGCACCTCATTTTTATGGCAGCGGTAATAAAAGAACGCAATCTGTAACATCTGGACTTGGTGTTATGCAAGGGAACTCCAGTGATTTGATGTATGGTTTACCATGGCAATCAGTGATGGCACAAGATAATGAAATTTATCATTCACCCATACGTTTATTAGTTGTTATTCAAGCACCAGACACACATATTCAAAGATTACTTAATGAAAATCAGAAATTTGCACAAAAAGTGGACCATGGATGGGTGAGACTAGCTAGCATAGATGAAAAAAAAAGTTGGAAAGATTGGTAAAATATAGGCGGTATATTAAAAAGTAATTGTAGATTATAGCGATGATCCTATTATTTCCGAATAGTAGATAAGATGTTAAACTATAGTTAATTAATGTTTAGGAGTCGTCTATATGAAAAAATCTAAAGGTGTATATGAAGCTGAAATCAGTAAAGCCATCACGCAATGGGAAAAAGATTTTTTAGGTAGAGGTTCATTATCGGTTAAGACAGACATATTAAGAGATATGATCATTATCAATTTACAAGGTATATTAACACCTGCAGAATATCGTGTATGTGAGACCAGTGAAGGATTGTTAAATATCAAACGCACAAGATCTGAATTAGTAGAGTCAGGACAAGATGATCTCAATGACCTTATATATGAAATTACTGGTGTCAAAGTAAGTAGTTTTCATAGTGATTTGAGTACAGTTACTGGAGAGAGAGTAATTGTATTTAAATTAGAAGATAATTTTGAGAAAATGATTAACCAAGGTTAAATTTTATAAAGCAGTATGATCTTACGAGAATGAAAAGGTCATACTGTTTTTTATTTCAAATATATTAAATACATAATGTAGACATATAGTCGATAAATAATACCTAATAAATTTGGAATTATAACCATAGTGGCGATTAATTTGTCACCTTTGAAACCAATGACACATAAAATGATAGGTATCATATAAAGGACAAATAACCAAAATAATAATGTTTCGAATGATGGATGGATAGGTAAGAAAAAGCGAAATAATGTAATTAATAATGCGAGATAAATCATAATTATTTTGCTCATAATGAATGCCTTCCCTACTATCAAGCACAATGGATTAGTGTATGTGGTACAAGGTTTAATGTGTGATAGTCATATATTTGAAATTTATAATTATTTCAATTATACAATATTTTATATGCAAAAGGTATTAGAAATAAAGAATGCTATAGTATTTCATTTTATATTTTATAATCGAATATTATAAGGTACGTAATATAAAAGAATCAGTTATAATACATATTAAGATTTCAAAAATGAAGGGATGGTTGTTTATGAAAAGGAATATACATCATCAACCAATAGGTGAGTCCGTAACAGATTTTGAACCGCTGAATTTCCCGGATATTAAACAATTAGACGGACGGTATAGTTCATTAGTTAAATTAAGTGAAACACACATTAATGATTTGTTTGACGTATTATGTAATGAAGATAATGATGCGAATTGGACTTATTTGTTTAGCGAACCAATCCATGATTACGGTATTTTTTCAGAGTATATTAAAGGTTTAATGTCTAATGTAAACTCGTATTATTTTGCTATTATTGATCATAAGCGTGAAAAAGCGTTAGGTTACTTATCATTAATGAATATTGATTCGATTAATGGCAAGATAGAGGTTGGAAATGTCCATTATTCAAATGGATTAAAAAAGACGAAAGTCGCCACTGAAGTTCAATATTTGCTAGCGAAATATGTGTTTGAACAATTAGGGTATCGTAGATATGAATGGAAGTGTGACAGTTTAAACGAACCTTCTAGAAAGGCAGCATTGAGATTAGGGTTTACTTACGAAGGTATGTTTAGACAGGCAGTAATATATAAGGGACGTAATCGGGATACAACATGGTACTCAATGATTGACAAGGAATGGCCGATATTAAATGAACGTTTCGAACAATGGTTAAGTCCGAATAATTTTGATGAAGCCGGTCAACAACGTATTCGATTACAAGATATAAATAGGGCACGAGACTGAGCGAATTTCCTTTTGTTTTTTATAAAATAGAGATAAGGAATGATTGAATAAGATAAAGAGATAAAGGAGAAAGTATGAAAAATAGACGGGCAACAACAGGTATGTTTACGATTCCTTTATTTATCATAAGTATGATGATATTTATTTTAATGGCTGTCGGCGTTATACAAGATATACCATTTTTAAAATTTGTCGATAGCCATTCACTAGACTGGTTTACTACTACATTCGGTACGCCACAACGTCAATTTGAAGGAGACATGTTGAACTATTATATGACATTTTGTGCCACGATTGGTGATGTTAGTGGTGTCATTGTGATGTCAGTGATCATTACAATAATATTATTATTTAAATATCCGCGTTTAGCTATATGGTTTATTTGCACAATATTAAGTGGAACATTAATTAATATTTTGATTAAAATGACAATCGAACGAATGAGACCGTATAATCATTTAGCCATTGACTCAGGGTTTTCTTTTCCTAGTGGGCACTCTAATGCGAGTACATTGTTTTTTATCACTTTATTGATTGTGGTGATGCCTTTAATTAAAAGAGCGGTCTTTAAATCTATTTTGAGCGGTCTTGCATTAATATTATGGATAAGCGTTTTGATTTGTCGATTATATTTCCATGCGCATTATCTGACAGATGTGGTTGGTGGAGTGACTTTAGGTTTAACCTGGATCGCTTTATGGTTAATGGTTTATCCACTGTTTGAACGAATCAAGTTTAAAAAGAATAAACATGTTATACATTGATAATTGTAAAATGAGAATGGATATATAGGCATGTTTCCGTTGTATATACGATAATTAAAACTAGGGGAGTTATTTTATGATGAATATTAAATCACCAAGTCCACTTTATTTAAAAGGGACAAGTCAACAAGCTATATTGTTATTACATTCATTCACAGGTACTGTTAAAGACGTAAAGCATCTTGCTACAACGTTGAATGAACAAGGATTCACGTGTTATGTACCTAACTATCCTGGTCATGGATTACCGGTTACACAGTTTATTAAGTATGATGTTAACGATTGGTGGGCATGTGTGCAAGAAGCGTACCAGTTTTTAAAGGAAGAAGGGTACGAAGTCATTAATGCAGCCGGTGTATCGTTAGGTGGATTATTTACATTACGATTAGCTGAAAATGTTGAATTAAATCGTATCGTAGTGATGTCTGCACCTAGCGAGAAAACAGAAGCTGGTATTGCTTGGCGCTTAGAAAAATATGGCAAACGCATGAATCAGATAATGAGGCTGTCTGAGGATGAGAGTGTTGAATCATTAGCCCAAATTGACCAATATCAAGATGAAATTAAAGTATTTCAAGGTGTTATTAATGATATTATGTCAAATTTACATGATATTAAATCGACTGCTAGAATTTTATATGGTGGACAAGATGAAGCGGCTTATGAAGAAAGTGCACACTATATTTTTAATCAAATTAGTAGCGATAATAAATCAATTCAAGATTTTCCACTCAATCAACATTTAATGACCCACGGTGAAGGAAGAGATGAATTAGAACAAGATATCGTTGAGTTTTTCACTCAAAAATAAAAACTAGCAATAAGGTGGTGTTCAACTGTGACGAGAACATTTTTATTAACCTATATTACGATTTCAGGCCACAGATATACAGAATTTAAGACTTTTGATAAGGGCATCGATAAGGACAAATGTGTTAGAAGAATTATAGATGAGTTTGATGAATTACCTTATCTTTATCTAGAAAAAGGTGATTCAATACATTATATTAATGTCGATCATATTGAAAGTTTAGAAATTGAAGAAGTAAATGATGGCCAAACGATTACTTATAGTAGCGAAGATTAAAATATAAAGAATAGTCATAACTGATGCTAATCAATGTATTAAATGAAAGGCAACGTTATGGGCTGTTCTTTTTTTATTATTCTGACAATTTGTATGAATATTGCACTTATAACTAACTAATGGTAAAGTGTTACTTAAGTACGTAAACGCTTTAACGCATTAAAGGAAGTGAGTGAATATGAGTAAGCAATCAGAATGGAAAACTTCTACTGGGTTTATATTAGCAAGTGCCGGTTCCGCAATTGGATTAGGAGCAATGTGGAAGTTTCCTTATATGGCTGGTATATATGGTGGTGGCGCCTTTTTATTAATGTTTTTAATTTTTACCATTTTTGTAGGACTGCCATTATTAATTATGGAATTTACAGTAGGGAAAATGGGAAGAACGTATACAACTCAAATCTATAGTAAACTCACAGGTAAAAAGTGGCTCAATGTGATTGGGTGGAACGGGAATTTAGCAGTTTTTATATTGTTTGGTTTCTATAGTGTCATTGGCGGATGGATTATTATTTATATGGGGAATGTTATTTGGCAAATATTAAGTTTAAATACAACTCACCTGACACAACTCAATTTTGAAGCAATGATTAGTAATCCATGGCTTACTGTTTTAGGACAGGGTATTTTTATCTTCTTAACGATGATCATTGTTATGTTAGGTGTAGAAAAAGGGTTGGAAAAAGCATCCAAAATCATGATGCCACTATTATTTATCTTTTTAATTATTGTAGTGGTAAAATCATTATCTTTAGACGGATCGCTAGAGGGTGTGCGTTACTTGTTACAACCTAGAGTGGAAGATATTTCAATTGAAGGTATTTTATTTGCGTTAGGTCAATCATTCTTTACCTTATCATTAGGAACAACTGGAATGATTACATACGCAAGTTATGCACCGAAGACAATGACTATTAAATCATCAGCGGTTTCCATTGTATTGATGAATATTTTAGTTTCGGTCTTAGCGGGCTTAGCTATTTTTCCTGCTTTGAAAACATTTGGTTATCAACCACAAGAAGGTCCAGGATTATTATTCAAAGTACTACCGCTTGTATTTGATAAAATGCACTTTGGTATTGCCTTTTATCTGATGTTTTTAATTTTATTCTTATTTGCAGCGTTAACATCATCCATTTCACTGTTAGAATTAAACGTTTCTAATTTTACGAAAAATGATAATACGAAACGTCAACCTGTCGCATTGATCGCAAGTATACTGGTCTTTTTAATTAGTATTCCAGCGACATTATCATTTGGAAGTTTGAGTGGCGTTAAATTTGGCGCAGGTACAATATTCGATAATATGGATTTTGTCGTTTCGAATATATTAATGCCTTTAGGGGCACTTGGCACAACATTAGTAGTAGGACAATTGTTGGATAAACAGCTGCTACAAGAAAGCTTTGGAAGAGACAAATTTAAATTGTTTTTACCATGGTATTATTTAATTAAATTTGTAATGCCAGTAGTCATTATTTTAGTATTTATTGTTCAATTATTTTAATTTATACGATGAGAACAACATCATTATAAATGCCATAGGGCTTATCGAAATTTAAATTTCGATAAGCCCTATTTGTATTAATTGGCTAAAATATGCCAGATATTTTTGATGATTATACAACTTACGATGAGTACGATAACACTTGAAACTTTATTTAGAATAATAATATATTTTCCTGTTTTATCGACCGAACCTATCATTTTACCGAGTATCGCTAATAGGATAAACCAAATCCAAGATACTAACATAGTAGCGCCAGCAAATAATATCTTTTCGGTGCCATGATACATAGACGCACTTGTTCCAATTACACCAATCGTATCCATTATCGCGTGAGGATTAAGTAATGAAACGGATAATGCGAAGCCGATTTGTTTTTTTGCGCTCATGGGTTCCATATGTTCTAAATGACTAGGCTTTTCATTCCATAATGACCATGCCATATATAATAGAAAGGCGAGACCAATGATATAAATGACTAACTGTAAAATAGGAAGAGACATTAAGATTAAGGATACGCCTAAAATAGCTAACACAATTAAAGTAGTATCACATAAGCCAGCTGTGACGATCACTGGTAATGCTTTAGTTAATTTCTTTTGATTTGCACCTTGATTAAATACAAATACATTTTGAGCACCTAAAGGTAGAATCAGACCTAGTGCTAATAAGAAACCGTGAATGATCGGTTGCATAAAAAATACCTCTCTCACTTTTGACTTGAAATTAAGTAAAATGATAAATTCAGAAACAAATATCAGAATATTTAAAAATATTATACAAAAGCAATATATAATTTTCAACATTGAATTATTTAGCCATTTTAAAAAGCCCTAGATACATCATTACGAATGTATCTAGGGCATGAAAATATATCGATTAAATATGATTTTACTTATGATTGTTGGACGGCTTCTACTAATGCATCCGCTGCAAGAAGTCCAAGTTTATTAGAAGCCAGTGGGCTATCGCCAGTTAATAATTTACGATCTTGATGAGTTTGGCCACTCATTTCTTTATTTACAACTTGAAGTCCTTGTTTAGTCAATAAATCAGCGACTAACCATTTAAGTTTACCAGGTAAATAACCGATATCGATATTTGCGCCTTCATCTAATGCATCTGGGAAGACACATACAGAATATCCTTCAAATGGAGATTTTTCTCTATTTAATCCAGCAGATAATAATGCTGCCGGGCCGTGACATAATGTGATAACAAATTTATCATAATCTAATGCCCAATCTAAAGCTTGTTGAACATCTTCACTTTCAGAAATACCAACAACAGCGGCATGTCCACCAGGGATAAAGAGTGAAATATAATCTGAATCAGGGCCAAGTTCATTTTTGATGACTTCAGATAATACTTTAGGTTGTTTTAATTTTTCTTTTAGCTTATTATATGTTTCTTGTACTGCTTCATCTTCCGTAGGCATTGCCCAGTGCTCTAGTTTGACAGGGTAACCAGTTAATGTAGCGACATCTACATCGAAGCCTGCTTCCATTAAATGGTGTAACGGTAATAGCATTTCAACTGGATGATTTCCTGTTGAAAACATTTTACCGTTTTCTAATAATACATAACGCTCTTCAGCGGCAATCATTAATACTTTCCATTTGCCACCAGTATAAGCATTTTTATGATTAACACCATTAAAATCTGTTTTAGGCGCTGTATATTGACTTAATGAATATGGTGAAGGGAAAAATGCATTATCCTCCGCTTTGTCAGGGGTTGGTGCTTTACTTAATTGACTAGAATCTTGAGTCATTTATATTCCTTCTTTCCTAAGTTTGTATGCTTATATCCATGAAAATAGTCTCTTAAACATTCAATAACGCATTCATCATACTGAATCATCAATAAAAAAGTGTACTTAGACATCATGGTTGAGTCAAAGTACACAGGTTTAATGATCTATTGAATATTTTCGAAAACAACATTTTGTTTTTTTAATTCTTCTTCAATGTTTTTAGGAAGACTACAATTTTTAAATGTGACATGATCAAAGATACAATGTTTTAATTTGATATTTTCAAATGTTGAATTGCTAATTTCTGTCTTTTTAAAAACAACATTTTTAAATACAGTATCTGTGATTTTAACGTCGCTAAAAGTATTTCCGTCGAATACAACATCTTGGAATGTTGTATTATTGATCGTTGTTTCATCAAATGTTGTATTTTCAAAAGAGATTTTTTTGAAGAGGTTTTTATAAAAATTCACTTGTTCAAAAATACAATCATTCATACTACTATTAACCACTTTACTGTTAGAAATAGCATTAATATTTTTGAAAATACCTTCATCAAAATTACAATTTTTAAAGCGACCTTTATTAACTTCTAATTCATCGTACATTGAATTTCTAAAATTAGTCGCTGTATGGCTCAAGTTTTTATAATTTTCTTTAGTGAATACAGATAATGATAGGTCTTTATTTGACATCTTATTGTGAACTCCTTTACTTGTATTATCCATGAAAATGTATGAACGGTATTATCATTATCATAACAGAATAAAGTAGATGACACATTTGATTGAATTTAAAAATAATGATGTAAAAAAATATAAAAAGTTATAAACTATGAAATTGCAAATTTGTGTACAATCCTTTATAATTCATACCTGTTAAATAAGAATTAATTAATCCATTTGAGAAAGAAGGGAATGTTCAATTTTCCACTGAATAAAGGATGATTGAATATATAGAATATGATTGCATATGACTTAATAGGAGAGACACCACTCGTGTTATTAGAGAGTTTTAGTGATGAAGACGTAAAAATCTATGCGAAACTCGAACAATTTAATCCAGGCGGAAGTGTAAAAGACCGACTAGGAAAGTATTTAGTTGAACAAGCGATTGAAGAGGGGCGTCTACATCGTGGTGATACCATTGTAGAAGCTACAGCTGGTAATACAGGGATTGGTTTAGCAATAGCTGCCAATCGTTACCAACTTAATTGTGTGATATTTGCACCAGAAGGCTTTTCCGAAGAGAAAATATCAATTATGCGTGCTTTAGGTGCTGATGTTAAAAGAACTGTAAAAGCTGAAGGCATGATAGGTGCACAACAAGTTGCCCGACAGTATGCTGAAGACACGCAATCGATTTATATGAATCAATTTGAAACAACACATAATCCAGATGCCTATACTCATACATTAGGTAAAGCGTTAACAGATGAACTAAATCATATTGATTACTTTGTTGCTGGTGCTGGCTCGGGCGGTACATTTACAGGCGTCGCGAGACACTTACAACCATTAGGTGTTAAAAATTATATCGTCGAACCTGAGGGGTCGATATTAAATGGCGGTCCAAGTCATACGCATGCCACAGAAGGTATTGGTTCAGAAAAATGGCCTAGCTTTCTAGAGAAATCATTAGTAGAAGGTATTTTTACAATTAGTGATCAACATGCCTTTGATAATGTAAAAGCCATCGCTAAACAAGAAGGGTTACTAGTAGGTAGCTCATCCGGCGCTGCACTTCAAGGTGCACTTGAATTAAAAAAACAAATAGATAAAGGGATTATCGTGACGATATTCCCTGATGGTAGCGACCGATACATGTCAAAACAAATATTTAGTTATAAGGAGAATGAGAATAATGAATAAAAAAACACAAATGATACATGGCGGACATACAACAGATGATTATACAGGTGCTGTAACGACTCCAATTTACCAAACAAGTACATATTTACAAGACGATATCGGAGATTTACGCCAAGGTTATGAATATTCACGTACTGCCAATCCAACACGTGCGTCTTTAGAAAGTGTTATTGCAGACTTAGAACATGGTAAACATGGTTTCGCATTTGGTTCAGGCATGGCAGCTATTAGTGCAGTGATTATGCTATTAGATAAAGGAGACCAGCTTATTTTAAATTCAGATGTATACGGTGGTACGTACCGCGCTTTAACAAAAGTATTTACACGCTTCGGATTAGACGTAGATTTTGTAGATACAACCAATATTGAAAATGTTGAGAAATATATTAAACCAGAAACAAAAATGTTATATATCGAAACGCCTTCTAATCCATTATTACGTGTGACAGATATTAAAGGTGCTGTAGCGATTGCTAAAAAACATAACCTTATTTCTGTAGTAGATAATACATTTATGACACCTTATTATCAAAATCCATTAGATTTTGGTATTGATATAGTTTTACATTCTGCTACTAAATATATTGGTGGACATAGTGATGTAGTTGCAGGATTAGTAGTGACTGCAGACGATGAATTAGGAGAACGTATAGGCTTTATCTCAAATTCAACTGGTGGTGTGCTTGGACCACAGGATAGCTACTTATTAGTAAGAGGAATCAAGACGTTAGGTTTACGTATGGAACAAATTAATCGTAACGTAGAAGCAGTGATTGATATGTTACAGTCTCACGATAGTGTACAAAAAGTATTCCATCCAAGTATTAAAAGTCACTTAAACTATGATATTCATGCTGCACAAGCAGATGGACATACAGGCGTTATTGCATTTGAAGTGAAAGACACAGAAGCTGCGAAACAAGTGATTCATGCTACGCAATATTTCACGTTAGCTGAAAGTTTAGGGGCAGTAGAAAGTTTAATATCAGTTCCTGCATTAATGACACATGCATCTATTCCAGCAGATGTACGCGCTAAAGAGGGTATCACAGATGGATTAATCCGTTTATCAATTGGTATTGAAGACACAGATGATTTAGTCAATGATTTAAAACAAGCACTTGATACATTAAACTAATGCTATCACTATTTTTAAGGTCTAGGGAGTTGTCCCTAGGCCTTTTTTGAGCAATTACATAAATAAAGTTAAGAATCTTTCATTAGAATCTGAATTGTGTTAAAGTAGTTAGACAATCGAATATCTTGATAATCAAGGTAAATAGAGGTGGCTTAAAAATGAATGATGATAACAATCAAAATGATGTTAAACATGATGATATGGTGACTTCATTTAGAGGTTTAGGACGGCGAGTTGTTTTATACCAACATAAAATTGCAGAACAATTAGATGTATATAACCATGATTGGACTACGATTGATATGTTAAGTGAGACGGGGCCTATCACTGCTGGTGAATTAGGTAGAAGAGTTGGACTTACAACGGGAAGTGTTACAGCATTGGTCGATCGATTAGAAAGAGCAGGCTATGTTAAACGTGAGCGTCATCCTAAAGATCGTCGAAGTATTATGATTGTTCCACAGTATGAAGATAAATCAGAAGTACAACACGCTTATGAAACATTGAATCAACATATGACTGAACTGACAAATCAATATACGGCAGAGCAAATGGAAACCATTCAGTCGTTTCTAAAAGCAACAACAGCTATTTTAGATAATGAAATTGAACGTAAGAAATAAAATAAAGAAAAAGAAGGTCTGAATTATGAAAATTAATCATATTAATATAACGGTCAACGATGTAAAAACAACGCGAGCATTTTTTGAAAAGTATTTCGATTTAGTTTGTATTGGTAGTGCTGGCAATATGTTTGCAGCTATGAATGACGAAGATGGATTTCTGTTTAATTTAATAGAAGGAGAAAATATAAAATATCCAGATACATTCCATATTGGTTTCCCGCAAGAAAGTAAAGAAGAGGTGGATCGTATACATCAAATCTTAAAAAATGACGGGTATGAAGTATGGGATCCTGAAATGGCGCATGCAACATATACTTTTTACTTTAAAGCACCAGGCAATTTTACAGTAGAAGTTTATTGTGAAGTACAAGAAAAAACAGAAACATATGTACACTCATATTTTGCAGACTACAATAAATAGCATTTAAAATATTGGCAATTTGAAGATATGAAATATAAATAGTGACTGAGACATGTTGAATTGTCTCAGTTTTTTAATGTAAACATAAAGACGAAAAAATTTTCTTATAATTCATAATTTAGCTAATATTGTGCGTGTTTCAAATCGAGATTATTCCCATATTGTCAGGGTATGCGAATAATGTAGATTAATTTTATGAGAGGAGTATTTGAATGATTTTTGAAACAATGGAACAAGAAGATTATGAACAAATAGTATTTTGCCAAGATCAATCAACGGGTCTAAAGGCAATCATTTGTATTCATGATACAACGCTTGGACCAGCATTAGGTGGTTGCCGCGTGAGAAATGATTATGCATCAGAAGAAGAAGCAATTGAGGATGCTATGAATTTAGCACGTGGAATGACATATAAAAATGCTGCAGCTGGCTTAGACCTTGGTGGAGGTAAGACAGTAGTGATGGGATCACCTAATAAAGAAGATGAAGAAGCATTCTATAGAGCATTAGGGCGTTATGTTCATACATTAAATGGTCGTTATTATACAGCTGAAGATGTAGGTACATCAGAGCATGAAATGAACCTTATTCATAAAGAAACACCTTATGTTTGTGGTACAAGTAAGTCGTTCGGCTCAGCAGGTAATCCAAGTCCTATGACAGCTTATGGTATATATATTGCTATGAAGCGTACGGCTTTAGAACAATTTAATGGTGAATCTCTTGAAGGTAAGACCATAGCAGTTCAAGGTGTGGGACACGTGTCCTATGAACTTTGTCGTCTTTTACATGAAGATGGTGTTAAGTTGATTGTTACTGATATTAATAAAGATAATGCACAGCGTGCAGTAGATGAGTTTAATGCGACATTTGTTGAACCAGATGATATCTTTTCAGTAGAAGCGGATATTTTCGCGCCATGTGCACTCGGTGGTATATTAAATGACGATACAATTCCTCAATTAAAAGTTAAAGCGATTTGTGGTTCAGCAAATAACCAATTAAAAGATGAAAACAAACATAGTCAAATGTTAGAAGAAAAAGGTATATTATATGCACCAGATTATATTGTGAATAGTGGTGGTGTAATCAACACTGCTGATGAGTTGAATGGATATAATGAAACGCGTGCTAAGGAAAGTATTGAAGGTATAGATAAAATTGTGAAACATATCTTTGATATCGCCAAAGAACAACATAAAACACCATTAGAAGCGTCACAACATTTTGCAGAAACACGATTGAAACAAATGTCCCATATTCAAGATATTAGAAAATAAAATAACAGAAAATATCAATAAAGCAACCCAGGATTAATGTCCTGGGTTGCTTTTTAGGATGAAATGATAGTTAAAATGTATAAACAAAATATCATGGAATTTTAAATTAACGAATGAGGAGATTAAAAATTAAATATGAATATTCGGGTTTATTATTAATGAATTCGGTTAATAGAAATATACGAAAGAACAACTTTATTATTTTATGCATATAACATCATAAAATTTAATTTCTGAAATATTAATTGATTATTAAATGTAACGACAAATTGAATTGAGTTCCAAATAATTTGCAAACAAATGTTTTATTTATGTCGATTTGCCAAGAGTTGTGATTTTATTTCTAAAAAAGAATAAATACTTTTTCGTTTTTAGGTAATAATAATTCTATTTACTTTTGAATATAAAGCGTGGATATATATGGTTTTGCAACATTTGTAAATTTTCAATCAATTAAGTATTATATGTACATACAATGTTAAAGTTGTGAAAAATATATGATGTGATTCATGAATGAAGAATAGACAAGGCTTTTTACCAAACAAATTAAACAAATATGCAATTAGAAAATTTACGGTAGGTACTGCATCGTTATTAATAGGTGCGACATTAGTATTTGGCGTAGGAAATGTAGCGAGAGCAGATGAATTAGATAATGCATCGTCACAAAATAACGACGGCAATAAAGATAAAAGTGAACCTGTCGATATAACCGAACTGACTAATACTAACGAAACAGCTAGTACAGAGGATCAAGCAACTGACAAAGCAACTACAAATGTGTCAGAAGAAGCTAATCATGCTGATCAAACGACAGCAACGACTCAAGATACTAGTCAAACAGAAAAATCTAATACGGAAGAGACACAAAATACCGAACAAGCAAACACAGAAAAAGCTTCTTCAAATCAAACAACAAAAGACTCCTCTAATATAGAACAAGACACAATTAATAAAACAAATGATAAAACATCAACAACGACTGAAGATAATAAAGGTGTTACATCAGTAACTGATGAAAAATCAGATGCTTCTTCAACGACTGACAAGAATAACGATGACAAAACAACAACTGCAGAAGAAAGTAAAACATCAGAAGAACCAACTACAGAAACAACGACTACTAAAGAAACTCAATCAACAGATAATAAGTCGGCCTCTACAACTAAAGAAACTTCCTCACAAGACCAATCAACAAATGAAAATTCAACAACAGACAATTCATCTCAAGAAAAGCAAACAACATCAACTAAGGAAACTGCTAATACATCAAAGAAAGCAAGTTCAACAGAAAAAGTTAATGAGCCACAAACTACAACATATGAAAATAAAGTGGATACAGAACTTGGTAAACAATTAGCAGCATCAGATAATAAAGAACAAGCTGTTCAATCATTCTTAAATGATCAAGTGTCTAAAACAGAAGCTAAAGAAATTTTAAATAATACAGATGTTGATTTCAATAAAGCAACAGACGAAGAAATTAATCAAGCCGTTTTACAAGCTGCATTAACTGAAATGGCAAACAAACAGAAGAGTACAGAAACATTAGCTACGCCACCTAAAACTAGAACGTTTATGCGTGCAATGGCTACACCTAGAATGTTGGCAGCAGCTGTAACATCCCCTGATCAAGATGCTCAAAAATCATTAGCGACATCAGATAACTATACATTTGCGTCATTAGTGTTTGACCCAGAAGCATTAGATTCAGATGCTGTTAAAAATAGTACATCAATTCCATTTAATATTGATGCTTATATGTCGGGTGCTAACTCAGGAACAAGATATAAAATCGACTTAAACTTAGACTCTAAAATTGCTGATCATGTAACGAAAATATCAGTTAACCCAGCTGGAAGTAATACACCGGTTCAATTTACAAGATTAAAAAATGATGACGGTACACCTTCTAATATTTGGGAAGTGAATTATATTCGAGCTAGCGGTGGATTATTTGGTGGTGCAGAAATTTTAGCATCTAAAACTGCATCAGGCGGTAAAATTGAATTAGATGATACTGTGGGTAATATTTTAAATAATGCAGGAGATTTATCTGATAATAAATTAAATTATCAAATTTATGTTAGAGATTCTTCTAATAATACAATTATTCGTACGTCTGAAAGCAGTGGTTACTTCCTTACAGATGCAGATAAAGATTTAGTTGATTTAAACAATAATACTTCAACAGCAAACTCAAATGATTTTAAAGCAAGTAGTGGTACGGCTAGTTTAGACACTAAAGTAGGCGACAATGGCGCAATTATCGTTGACCAACAAGTTATCAAAAATGGTATCTTCGGATATGGTGGCGCTCAAAATAAACAATGGAGCTACAATTATCAAATTGATAAAGATTTAATTCCATTTATTCAAAGTGTTGAATTAGATAAATATGATTATGATGGATTAAAAGGTTTTGATAAAACATATAATGCTGCTAACAAAGTAGCTGATTTATCTATCGATGCCAATGGTAATGGTACGATTACAGCAAGTGATTTAAATAAATTAATCGAATTTAATAATGGTTTACCTGAAACAGTAGGTATGAGAATCGTTATTAAATTAAACCAAAGTCCCAATAATATTTTAACTAAAGATGCACAATATGATGCCAAAGGTAATTTAATTAGTTCTACAACTGACCAAGTTGAAGATTTTACATTTGCTGGATACCTTACAGATAATGCTGGCAAATTAATTAATAACACATTAGGTACATCTTCGTTAGAATTACAAGACTATGATAAAGATGGCTTATTAGATCGTTATGAAAGAGAAGTATCATTAACTGATGCCAATAATGCAGACACAGATGGCGATACTAAAAATGATGGAGACGAAGTGAAAACATATCATACATCACCATTAGTAGGTCAACCTAATGCTGCAGATATTACGATTAATGACACTAAAGTTAGTGGTTCAGTAACGTTAAAACCAAATGCAGGTACACAAACTGCTAAAGTCATAAATTCAGCGGGTCAAGTTATTGGTACGTCTACTGTTAATAGTGATGGTACATTTGCTGTAACGATTCCAAAATCAGCTGCTGGTCAATACACAATTGCTATTGATGCGCCGAATTATGATAATGATGAAACAAATACATTTAATATTGTAGATAATACTATTGTTCCAGCACCATTAGTGGATCCTGTCGATGATAACGACACGACTATTGGCGTTCATGGTACTGCTGGTTCAACAGTGACGGTAAAAGATAGTAATAACAATGTCATTGGTACAGTTACATTAGGTGCAAACAGTACAACTGGTACGTTAACTTTATCAAAACCTTTAGCTGCAGGAACTCAATTAACATCAACTGCAACTAAAAATGGTAAAACAAGTGCGGTTTCACCAACAGTAACAGTGACAGATGCAACAGCACCAGATGCGCCAGTGATTAACCCGGTAACTAGTGATGATACAACGGTTACAGGTAAAGCAGAACCGAATTCAACAGTAACAGTTACATTCCCAGACGGCACTACGCAAGTTACAACTGCGGATGCATCAGGTAATTATACTGTTAATATCCCTGCTAATGAAGACTTTACTGGTGGCGAAACAATTAAAGCTTCAGCTAAAGATGCTGCAGGCAATAAATCAGTTGATTCAAACGTGACTGTGACAGATACAACAGCACCAAATCAACCAACGGTCAATCAAGTAACAAGTGAAGATAAAACAATCACAGGTAAAGCAGAACCAAACTCAACAGTAACAGTAACATTCCCAGATGGGACTAAAGTTCAAGCCATTACAGCAACAGATGGTAGTTATCGAGTGGCTGTACCTACCAATATTGATTTAGTAGGTGGCGAAACACTAGGCGTTACTTCAACTGATAAAGCTGGAAACACATCGACGGCTGCAAATACAACAGTTGTAGATGTTACAGCACCAAAAGAACCTGTAATTAATGATGTAACAAGTGAAGATAAAACAATTACTGGTACATCAGAACCAAACTCAACAGTAACAGTAACATTCCCAGATGGTACAAAGGCTTCAGCGACAGCAGATGCTTCGGGTAATTACACAATTGGTATTCCAGATTCTGAAGACTTAAAAGGTGATGAAGAATTAAGTGTAGTTGCAACAGATGCAGCAGGTAATGTGTCAGTCGATGCTGGTACAACAGTATTAGATAAAACACCGCCTGAAGTACCAACCATCAACCCAGTAACAAGTGAAGACAAAACAATCACAGGTAAAGCAGAACCGAATTCAACAGTAACAGTAACATTCCCAGATGGTACAACAGCGAATGCGACAACAGATGACGACGGTAATTATACAATTGATATCCCTGCCAATGAAGATTTAAAAGGTGGAGAAGCATTACCAGTGACATCAACAGATGGCGCAGGTAACCAATCTGGTGCAGCGACTACGACAGTAACAGATACAACGGCACCGACAGTACCAACAATTAATCCAGTAACAAGTGAAGATACAACAATTACAGGTCATGCGGAACCA
Source organism: Staphylococcus sp. KUGN1 (assembly GCF_045984185.1). Lineage (NCBI taxonomy): Bacteria > Bacillati > Bacillota > Bacilli > Caryophanales > Staphylococcaceae > Staphylococcus > Staphylococcus sp. KUGN1. Next base: position 221,244 of record NZ_JBJQIL010000003.1, read on the forward strand.
GGTTCAACAGTAACAGTAACGTTCCCAGATGGAAATACAGCTACTGGTACAACGGATGCAGATGGCAATTATGTTATCAATATTCCTACTGATGAAGACTTAAAAGGTGGAGAAGAGTTACCAGTGACTTCTACAGATAAAGCTGGTAATAAATCTGATGTTGCGACAACTGAAGTAACAGATACAACAGCACCAGAAGCACCAACAGTTAATCCAGTAACAAGTGATGATACAACAATCACAGGTAAAGCAGAGCCAAACTCAACAGTAACAGTGACATTCCCGGATGGCACAACAGCAACAGGCAATACAGATGCAGATGGCAATTATGTGATTGATATTCCAGCTAACGAAGATCTAAAAGGTGGCGAAACATTACCAGTTACATCTACAGATAAAGCTGGCAATAAATCTCAACCTGCGTCAACAGTGGTAACAGATACAACAGCACCAACAGTACCGACTGTAAACCCAGTATCTAGTGAAGATAAAACAGTTACAGGTAAAGCAGAGCCAAACTCAACAGTAACAGTAACGTTCCCAGATGGTACGACAGCTAGTGGTACGACAGACGCAGATGGAAACTATACAATAGATATTCCAGCGAATGAAGACTTAAAAGGCGGCGAAACATTACCAGTTACAGCGACAGACAAAGACGGCAATAAATCAGAACCAGCAACAACGACAGTAACAGACACAACAGCACCAGAAGCACCAACAGTCAATCCAGTAACAAGTGATGATACACAAATCACAGGTAAAGCGGAGCCGAACTCAACAGTAACGGTAACGTTCCCGGATGGAAATACAGCTAGTGGCACAACAGATGCAGATGGAAACTATGTTATTAATATCCCTTCAAGCGAAGACTTAAAAGGCGGCGAAACATTACCAGTTACATCTACAGATAAAGCTGGAAACACATCAGAACCAGCAACAACAGTGGTAACAGATACAACAGCACCAACAGTACCATCAGTGAATCCAGTGACAAGTGATGATACGCAAATTACAGGTAAAGCAGAGCCAAACTCAACAGTAACAGTGACATTCCCGGATGGTACGACAGCTACTGGAACGACGGACGCAGATGGAAACTACACAATAGATGTTCCAGCGAATGAAGATCTAAAAGGTGGCGAAACATTACCAGTTACTGCAACAGATAAAGATGGTAATAAATCAGAGCCAGCAACAACAGTAGTAACAGATACAACAGCACCAACAGTACCATCAGTGAATCCAGTGACAAGCGATGATACACAAATTACAGGTAAAGCAGAGCCAGGATCAACAGTGACAGTAACATTCCCAGATGGAAATACAGCTACTGGTACAACAGATGCAGATGGCAATTACGTGATTAATATTCCAAGTGGTGAAGACTTAAAAGGTGGAGAGACGCTACCGGTTACTGCGACAGACAAAGATGGCAATAAATCAGAGCCAGCAACAACAGTAGTAACAGATACAACAGCACCAACAGTACCGACTGTTAATCCGGTAACAAGCGATGATAAGACAATCACAGGTAAAGCGGAACCAGGCTCAACAGTGACAGTAACGTTCCCAGATGGAAATACGGCTAGCGGTACAACAGATGAGGATGGAAATTACACAATTACTATCCCAACTAATGAAGACTTAAAAGGTGGCGAAACATTACCAGTAACGTCTACTGATAAAGATGGTAATCAATCAGAGCCAGCAACAACAGTAGTAACAGATACAACAGCGCCAACAGCACCGTCTGTAAACCCAGTAACAAGTGATGATACGCAAATTACAGGTAAAGCAGAACCAGGCTCAACAGTAACAGTAACGTTCCCAGATGGTACAAAAGCTAGTGGTACAACAGACGCAGATGGCAATTATGTTATCGATATTCCTGCCAACGAAGATCTAAAAGGCGGAGAAACATTACCAGTGACGTCTACAGATAAATCTGGAAACCAATCTGGAGAAACTACAACGACAGTAACAGATACGACAGCACCAAGTGTTCCGTCTGTAAATCCAGTAACAAGTGATGATAAGACAATCACAGGTAAAGCGGAACCAGGCTCAACGGTGACAGTAACGTTCCCAGATGGTACAACAGCTACTGGTACAGCTGACCAAGATGGTAATTATGTGATTGACATTCCAGCTAACGAAGATCTAAAAGGTGGCGAAACATTACCAGTTACTGCAACAGATAAAGATGGTAATAAATCAGAGCCGACATCAACAGTAGTAACAGATACAACAGCGCCAACAGTACCTTCTGTAAACCCAGTAACAAGTAATGACACGCAAATCACAGGTAAAGCAGAACCAGGATCAACAGTAACAGTAACGTTCCCAGATGGTAAAACAGCAAGTAGTACAACAGACGCAGATGGAAACTATGTCATCAATATTCCTTCAAGCGAAGACTTAAAAGGTGGAGAAGAGTTACCAGTAACAGCTACAGATAAAGCTGGTAATACGTCTGATAAAGCAACAACAGTGGTAACAGATACAACAGCGCCAACGGTACCATCTGTAAACCCAGTAACAAGTGACGATACACAAATCACAGGTAAAGCAGAGCCAAACTCAACAGTGACAGTAACATTCCCAGATGGCACGAAAGCTAGTGGAACAACAGACGCAGATGGTAATTATGTGATTGACATCCCAGCAAACGAAGATCTAAAAGGTGGCGAAACATTACCAGTAACAGCTACAGATAAAGACGGTAATGAATCAGAACCAGCAACAACAGTAGTAACAGATACAACAGCACCAACAGTACCATCTGTAAACCCAGTAACAAGTGATGATACACAAATCACAGGTAAAGCGGAACCAGGTTCAACGGTAACAGTGACATTCCCAGATGGCACGAAAGCTAGTGGTACAACAGATGCGGACGGTAACTATGTGATTAATATTCCTGCCAACGAAGATCTAAAAGGTGGCGAAACATTACCAGTAACGTCTACTGATAAAGATGGTAATAAATCAGAACCAGCAACAACAGTAGTAACAGATACAACAGCACCATCTGTACCGACTGTTAATCCGGTAACAAGTGACGATACACAAATCACAGGTAAAGCAGAGCCAAACTCAACAGTGACAGTAACATTCCCAGATGGCACAAAAGCAACTGGTAAAACAGATGCAGATGGCAATTATGTGATTAATATTCCTGCCAACGAAGATTTAAAAGGTGGCGAAACATTACCAGTAACTGCAACAGATAAAGATGGTAACGAATCACAACCGTCAACAACAGTAGTGACAGATACAACAGCACCAACTGTACCATCAGTGAACCCAGTGACAAGTGATGATACACAAATTACAGGTAAAGCGGAACCAGGTTCAACGGTAACAGTAACGTTCCCAGATGGCACAAAAGCAACTGGTACAGCTGACCAAGATGGCAATTACGTGATTGATATCCCAGCTAATGAAGATTTAAAAGGTGGCGAAACATTACCAGTAACGTCTACAGATAAAGATGGTAACGAATCAGAACCAGCAACAACAGTAGTGACAGATACAACAGCACCAACTGTACCGACTGTTAATCCAATAACAAGCAATGATAAGACGATTACAGGTAAAGCAGAACCAGGCTCAACAGTAACAGTGACGTTCCCAGATGGAAGCACTTCAACTGGCAAAGCTGATCAAGATGGCAGCTATGTAATTGATATTCCAGCTAACGAAGATTTAAAAGGCGGAGAAACATTACCAGTAACGTCTACTGATAAAGATGGTAACGAATCAGAACCAGCAACAACAGTAGTAACAGATACAACAGCACCAGAAGCGCCAACAGTTAACCCAGTAACAAGTGATGATACACAAATCACAGGTAAAGCAGAGCCAAACTCAACAGTGACAGTAACATTCCCAGATGGCACAACAGCTAGTGGTACAACTGATGCAGATGGCAATTACGTGATTGATATTCCAGCTAATGAAGACCTAAAAGGTGGCGAAACATTACCAGTAACTGCAACAGATAAAGATGGTAATACATCAGATAAGACAACAACAGTAGTAACAGACACAACAGCGCCAACTGTACCGACAATCAATCCGGTAACAAGTGAAGATAAAACAATCACAGGTAAAGCGGAACCAGGTTCAACAGTAACAGTGACGTTCCCAGATGGCACAACGGCAACAGGTAAAACAGATGAAAACGGCAATTATGTCATCGATATTCCTGCCAACGAAGATCTAAAAGGCGGAGAAACATTACCAGTTACTGCAACAGATAAAGACGGTAATGAATCACAACCAACAACAACAGTAGTAACGGACACAACAGCACCGTCTGTACCGACAATCAACCCAGTAACAAGTGACGATACACAAATTACAGGTAAAGCAGAGCCAAACTCAACAGTGACGGTAACATTCCCAGATGGCACAACAGCGACTGGTAAAACAGATGAAAACGGTAACTATGTGATCGATATTCCAGCTAACGAAGATCTAAAAGGCGGAGAAACATTACCAGTTACTGCAACAGACAAAGACGGTAATACGTCAGAACCAGCAACAACAGTAGTGACAGATACAACAGCACCGACAGTGCCGACAATCAATCCGGTAACAAGTGAAGATAAAACAATCACAGGTAAAGCGGAACCAGGTTCAACAGTAACAGTGACGTTCCCAGATGGCACAACAGCAACAGGTAAAACAGATGAAAACGGTAACTATGTGATTGATATTCCAGCTAATGAAGATCTAAAAGGCGGAGAAACATTACCAGTAACATCTACTGATAAAGATGGTAATGAATCAGAACCAGCAACAACAGTAGTAACAGATACAACAGCACCAGAAGCGCCAACTGTAAATCCAGTTCATAAGGGAGATAAAACAATCACAGGTAAAGTGGAACCAGGCTCAACAGTGACAATAACATTCCCAGATGGTACAACAGCAACAGGTAAAACAAATGAGGACGGTAACTATGTGATTGACATCCCAGCTGGAGAAAATCTAAAAGGTGGAGATCATATTGGCGTTACAGCAACAGATGCTAATGGAAATACATCTCCATCTACTGATGGAACAGTGATTGATGATGGTAAACCTGTAGATCCAAGTCAACCGACAGACCCAACAGACCCAGGTAAACCTGTAGATCCAAGTCAACCGACAGACCCAACAGACCCAGGTAAACCAACGGATCCAAGTCATCCAACAGACCCAACAAATCCAGGTGAACCAACGGATCCAAGTCAACCGATAGACCCAACAAATCCAGGTGAACCAACGGAACCAAGTCAACCGACAGATCCAACAAATCCAGGTGAACCAACGGAACCAGGTCAACCGGCAGAGCCAACAAATCCAGGTGAAGTAACAGAACCAGGTCAACCGGCAAACCCAACAAATCCAGGTGAACCAACAGAACAAACAACACAAGGTCATGTATCTGGAAATAATGTAACTTCAAATGGTGCTGTACAACAAAGAAACCATGATACATCATCAACAAACAAAGGTAATAATCATGAAAAAGATCAAAGTGAATTACCTGAAACTGGACAAGATGGTGTGAACAAAGGAACATTATTCGGTACATTATTAGCTGGATTAGGAGCGTTATTCTTATTCTTCAAACGTCGTAGAGAAGATGAAGAGGAAGAGGAAAAATAAAGAGTAAGTCAAAAGAACAAATATAGTTAAAATAAAGACCCATTCCAATATACTGGAATGGGTCATTTTTTATAAAAAAAACCGCTAAATCGAATATCGACTTAACGGAATGGATTAAAATAATAATGATAAAAGTGCAAGTATTGGTAAAAGCCCTTGTTTAATGATGATGGCTTTTTGACTTGTTAGCGCACCATATATAGCAACAATAATCATATATATAAGAAGACATGTAGTCATTTCTTTAGGATGAGTACTCAAAAAATAGGCATAGAGAATGAAGATACCAAGTAAACCATTGTAAAGCCCTTGATTCTTCATTAAAGTATTTAGGTTTTTATCTTTTAATGCAGATATGCTCATTTTAAAAGTTTGACTAGTTTTGTTAGATGTGGTTAGTAATGTTTGTAACACCATGATTAATAAGAATTCTATTGCCACAAGTATTACTAAAATAGCAGTGAGTATACTCAATTTAAATCATTCCTTTTTCTCTTTATATTTATAATCAAATAGTAATGTAAATACATATTCATTACAATACAATATAATTAGATAAATAAAAGTAATTTTAGGCATAAAAAAAAACAACCATGACGGTTGCTTTGAAAATGTTATTACATTTTTACGACATTAGCTGCTTGTTCTCCACGATCGCCTTCAACGATGTCGAATTCAACTTTTTGTCCTTCTTCTAATGATTTGTATCCTTCTTCAGCGATTGCTGAGAAATGTACGAATACGTCGCTTCCATCTTCTCTTTCGATGAAACCAAAACCTTTTTCTGAATTAAACCATTTAACTGTACCGTTATTCATATAGAATACCTCCGCGTGCTTTTGCACTAAATATTTGTAACAAGTTTCATTAAATCAAAAGAGTATATTCTAAACAAATAAACTTCAATCAAATTCACGACCTTTTATTACGTTAGATTAACTATACACCCTAAAACACAATAAGTAAAGGAAGAATAATTATGAATATGAAAATGTTAGTATAATACAATGTTTAAAAATAGCTGGAGAGACTGTTATGACAGAGTGTTATGAAGTTTTGGCCATCCAATATTATCTCAAAATAAATTTTGGTTTTAGTAGTATTAACTTGTTAAAACATAACTTTTAAAAATTTTGGAATAGCCTATATGATTGTTTATCTTTCATTTAATCAATTAGTTTTCATTTATCAATTGCTTAATGAAGTGTCTAGATTTACTTAAAAAATAATGAGTTGATGAATTAAGTAATAAAGTTTAGAAGTATCAAGATTAGCATTTAAAATTAATATAGAAATTTAAAAAAATTTGTAAATTGATGCTATTTGTAAATATTAAAGGTAATAAGAAAATGTCGCATATATATAGTAGAAATGAGTTTTATATATGAATCAATTCGATAAAAATATTATATTTGTAATCATAATGTCATGAAATACAAACACCATATTCATATTAAGAGAGTATAATACTTATTGTATAAAAAATCCGAGAAACAAATAGAGTATTTGAGGAGGAATAAGTAATTGAATAAAAAAATTATTGCTGCAATTGTTGGGACAAGTGCAGTGAGTGCTATTGCAGCAACACAAGCAGACGCAGCAACGACACACAAGGTTAAAAGTGGCGAATCTCTTTGGTCTATATCTAGTAAATATGGAATATCTATTTCAAAATTAAAATCGTTGAATCATTTATCTTCTAATATAATATTTCCAAACCAAGTATTAAAGGTATCAGGTTCAACTAGTACTAGTAAACCAAGTAGTTCATCATCTACAGGAACAAGTTCGTCTACATATACAGTAAAAGCAGGGGACTCAGTATCATCAATAGCCGCTAAATATGGCATGAGTTATCAAAAATTAATGAAATTAAATGGTTTAAAAAGCTTTTTAATTCATCCAGGACAAAAATTAAAAGTATCAGGTACAGTTAGTACTAGTAAACCAAGTAGTTCGGCATCAACAACTGGAAGTTCATCAACATATACTGTTCAAGCGGGAGATTCATTATCATCAATAGCTGCTAAATATGGTACAACTTATCAAAAAATAATGAGCCTTAATGGATTATCTAATTTCTTTATTTATCCAGGACAAAAATTAAAGGTATCAGGTACTGCTTCTACATCAAATAGTAGCTCAAATACAACTAACTCAAGTAATAATGGTTACAATACACCAGTATTTAATCACCAAAACTTATATACATGGGGACAATGTACATATCATGTATTCAATCGTCGTGCTCAAATTGGAAAAGGCATTAGCACATATTGGTGGAATGCAAACAATTGGGATAACGCAGCAGTAGCTGATGGTTACACAATTGATGGTAAACCAACAGTAGGTTCAATCGCTCAAAGTGATTCAGGATACTATGGCCATGTCGCTTTTGTAGAGCGAGTTAATAGTGATGGTAGTATTTTAGTTTCAGAAATGAACTGGGCAGCGTCACCAGGTATTGTGACATATAGAACAATTCCTTCATATCAAGTGAATACATATAGATATATTCATTAATATCATCTTATATGAACATAGAACTACTGATTAAGTTTAATTACTTTTTCGGTAGTTTTTTTAATTGATCAAGCAATCATTATTATATTTTAGAAGAAAATCACACAGTAATTACATGGTTTATACCGTGCAGGCATCTAGGAGGACAACAACATGAAAGCACTAATTACGGGTGGGGCTGGTTTTATCGGTTCACACATAGCGCACAAATGTATTCAAAATAATATTGAAGTACATGTAATTGATAATTTATCAACTGGTCGTATTGAAAATATACCGTATGTAAAAAAAGAGTATTTCTATCAAGAAGATATCAATAATTTGAAATTTGTCTCGGACTTAATTAAAAAAGAACAATTTGATTATGTCATTCATTTAGCAGCTATGGTGAGCGTCGTGGAAACAGTTCAACAACCGGGACGATCTAACCAAGTGAATATCGATGCTACGTTGAATATTTTAGAAACACTCAGGTTACAGCATTCTAATGTAAAAAGATTCTTGTTTGCATCATCTGCAGCCGTTTATGGACAATTAGAAGGGTTGCCTAAAGCGATTCATTCACGTATTGATCCAAGGTCTCCATATGCAGTACAAAAATATGCTGGAGAAAGCTACGCTAAAATTTATCATCAATTATATCAATTACCTACCGTTTCATTACGCTTCTTCAATGTGTATGGTCCTAAACAAAATCCATATTCTGATTATTCAGGGGTCATTTCAATTCTTAATCACAAATTTAATCATAAAGAAACATTCACGTTTTATGGAGATGGTTTGCAAACTCGAGATTTTATTTATATTGATGATTTAGTTGAAGCATGTTGGTTAGTATTGCACAATGACAACGTTAATGGCAATGTTTATAATTTAGGAACTGGGAAACAAACGACCTTAAAGCAGATGGTCAACATATTTGAACAGCATTTTAATTATAGTATTCCATACGCTTATGATGAGGAAAGAGTTGGAGATATTAAACATTCATATGCAGATATTTCGCCAATTCAAAGTTTAGGATTTAACCCTCAATATTCTGTTGAAAAGGGAATCCAGTCTTATCTAGAATATCAACCATAAAATATCCTCCTTACTTTGTCTTAATAACAAAGTGAGGAGGATATTTTTAAATTGCCTTTAACGCTTCGAGTAATTGCTTATAATGATTAACGGCTGATGAATAATATAGTTTTTCATTATTTTCAACTTTAGTGAGGGGTTGTTCGATGATTTGAGTCATATATTTGGCTAATTGATTAATATTATTCGCTTCAACTAAGTAACCATTTTTAGCATGATCGATAATTTCATTAGGGCCATACCTAACGTCATATGCAATAACAGGACACCCCATAGAAATACTTTCCATAATAGTGAGTCCGAATCCTTCATAGCTACTTGTTAATAATGATGCTTTGGATTTTTTAAATTCGGCTAATGGACTAGAAGTATATTTATGAATGGTAACTTGACTATTTAATTGATTGGCATCGATGATGTCCTGCATCATAGCTTTTTGGTTATCTTCATCTCTGCCATATAATGCCAATTTTGTCTGATGCCCGCTTTTAAGAAATTCTATATACGCTTTTAAAAGATGATCTAATTGTTTTTCTTTACTAAAGCGACCTATAAATACAAAGCGATCTTCAACATTTTCATTATTAATAGATTTGTTTGTTTCAATAAAGTGTGGAATAACCGCAAATTGTTTATCTGGAATAGGATACATGTCTTGAATATCCACTTTTTGTTGTTGCGTTAAGACTATAAACTTTTCAACATTTTCTTTATGTTCAAATGCGTATTGGAAAGATTTTTTTATTTGAGTCCCGGATAAATGAGAGCTGTGTAACACTAGTATATTTCGAGTATGATGTGATTGTGCCAGTAATGGATCGTCTAAAAGTCTTGCATCACTGAAAACAATGTCTCCATCTTTGAATTTATGTTCGAAATAATATTGTGCGAATGCCTTGTCATCGGAGAAAGTTTGATATACTTTTCCATCTTTGAACAGTTTAACTAAATTGACGCTATTTTTTTTATTGTCTTTAAAATGACGTTCGCAGTACATTTCACCGTTTGGATAATACATCATTTCTTGGCTTTTCTTTGTAGAATTTTCATAATAATTAATAATTCTATGCAAATAACCATATGAATTATATTCACTTCGTTTTGTTTTCAAGCCAGTTTCAGGAGCAATGACATCTTCGTAACGTAAGATTGAATTATTATTGAAATATTTTCTGTAACGCACTAATTGATTATTCAGATAATAATGTATGTCATGATTTTGATTGTTCTTTTTAGCTTTAAGTCCAGAAATACGTTTTGGTATTTTATTGTATTTTGGTTTATTGAAGAATTTTGTTTTGGGTACGTCGTAAATTTTATAATTTGTTAACCATTCATAAATGTTTTCGAATTCTATGTTTTCAGTGACTTTATGTTCTTCTAAAAATGTTTTATAAATATTTGGATAGTTTCTATTATAATTTGTCGTCAAAATTTTAGTGGGTACATTAAATTCTTCATCTATCAATTTAATCCTTCTTAATAAAGCTTGGGTTCTACCGCCATGTGAGGGAGGTAATGTAGATGTAATCGTGTAAATCATTTGTAGGCTCCTTTCAACAATAAAGCATCGTTTCGTTCTTTTATACTTTGTGAAAAATAAAACATAATAATTTGAATTATTGTCATGTTAATGTCTATGAATAATAATTACAAATATTTTGATATTTATAAATCTACAGAATTGAAGTATTTATAAATTTTATGAACATACCACATATAACAACGTGTGATTTTGAGTGTGATGAGGTTAAGGGTTTAATTAAAAAAAGTCTGAATCCTCACATGAGAACTCAGACTATTACTATCTTAATTTATATAAAAAGAATATGTTTAGTATTCATTTTTAACTTTTCTAAAGCTTGTAAATAAACGTGCACCATTAATAGCGAATGATACTAATGCACCTAATTTACGGAATTTATAAGGAGATTTAATAGATACATAAAAATCTAATAATGTACCTAATGTACTTAGGCCTAATGATAAGTATACGAGTTGTTTATTTTTAGCATCGTATTTAATACCGTTATAGCCATCAACGATGAATCCTGCGATTCCGAATAAATTTGATAAGCGTGTTGCGCTTGATTTTTTTGCCATGATTTTACCTCCAATGCATTTGGGTGTTACTTTATCCCAATTCAAACATAGTTATTAATATTGATTACCCATATTCTATTGATTATACACTAAAATTTATAAAATGATGAGGAGAAAGATTTTGCGAAATTATGATAACATAAAACTAAATATATTTTGATTATAGAAGTATTTGCAGAAAGGAGTTAAGTTATGATTAAATGTGTTTGCTTAGTAGAGGAAACAGAAGATCAAATATTACTTGTACAAGTACGTCATCGTGAAAAATATTATTTCCCGGGTGGTAAAATTGATGAAGGAGAAACACAATTACAAGCTTTAAAAAGAGAATTGAAAGAAGAATTAAAGCTAGAACTGTCAGATAAAGAATTGTCTTATATAGGTACAGTCGTTGGAAAAGCATATCCTCAAGAAAATATGTTAACAGAGTTAAATGGTTATCGAACAACAGTATCAATTAATTGGGATAAGATACATACGGATAATGAAATTACTGATATTAAGTGGTTTGATAAAAATGATTCAGAGTATATTGCACCAGCAGTTTTAACTTGGATAAAAGAAATGTCAGGTCAATAAAAGGAGACAATATGGAAATAAAAGCATATCAACCACAATTTTTTGAAGCTGTTCAATCAATACAACTCTCTGAAGAAGATTCACGCTATACAAAAACACCGTTGGAAAACTTGGAGTCTGCTAAAACGAATGAAAATAGATATCCAACATTGGTTATGGAAGGACAACAGTGTGTTGCATTTTTCACTTTACATGAAGGGGATGGACCAGCACCATATTCTACTAATCCAAAAGCGATTTTCTTTAGATCATTTACTGTTGATGCACGATACAGGGGTAAAGGTGTAGGGAAACATGTCATCCATCAACTGAGTACTTATATAAAGCATTTCTATCCACATATCAATGAAATTGTATTGACTGTAAACATCGATAATCCAAGAGCCATCCATTTATATGAACAAGCTGGATATTATCATATAGGTGAGTCAACGATGATAGGGAAGCCTGTGTATGTAATGTCATATCCATTATAAAAAGCAGCATATAGGACGTTTGTAACAACCTCCTTATATGCTGCTTCATTTTATTTGATAGCAGTTGATTGTCTTTTAATTAAAAAAGCAGTTACCCAAGCTGTGATAGGGATACTAATAGCAACAGCAATACCTCCGAATAGAATTGAAATAAATTCTTGGGCAAAGATTTTCGAGTTGATAATATGACCAAATGAATAATTTAATTTGAAGAACCAAAAGAATAATGTCAATTGGCCTCCGAAATAAGCTAAATATATAGTGTTTGCAGATGTTGCTAGAATTTCTCTACCTACACGCATGCCTGATTGAAATAATTGATGTTGACTTAAATTTGGGTTAGTATCATTTAATTCATACATGGGTGAACTGATGGTGATAGCTAAATCAATGACAGCAGCGATCACAGCAAGCACAATAGTAAATATCATGAATTGAACCATATCGATGCCGATATTCATAGAGTATACATATGTTTCGTCTTGTTGTTCTGTCGCGAAGCCTTGTAAATGGCCTACGTTCACTGAAATATATATAGCTAGAATTAATATAAGCGTTGTGATGATTGTACCGATAAATGCGGCTTGTGTTTTAACATCGTACCCATTTAACACGAATAGATTACATGCTGCGACAACGATACAGAATATCATAGTTGTGATATATATCGGTACACCAAAAATAATCATTAAGATACTAATGACTAAAACGATGAAGTTTAAAAATAATGTCGCAAATGACACGAGTCCTTTTTTACCTCCGAAAATAATCATCAGCACTAGTAATATCAAGCCTAATATTGTTATTGCACTCATCGATTTTCACCTCGCATTTTAAGCCATAATTCCATTAAACCGATAGTGATTGGGATGGTTAAAACAATCCCAATACCCCCTATCAATGCACGAGCAACTTCTAATGACCAATTCATAGAAATGGTATATGTAATGGTATTGGCATTTTTTAAATATATGAGAAACATAGGTAAACTACCAGATAAATAAGAGAATAATAAAATGTTTGTCATCGTCCCCATAATATCTTGGCCAATATGTCTACCTGCTAGGGCCCATCTCCTCATACTAATTTGAGGTGTTCGTTGCAATATCTCATTCATCCCACTAGCAATAGTGATTGCAACGTCCATAACAGCTCCAAGTGAACCAATTAATACTGAAGCTAAAAAGACCTCTTTCGGTGGTAAGGTTAAAAAACTCATTGTTTCATATTTAATACCATTGCCATGAGTGAATCGTATAACTAACTCAGCGATACCTATACAAAGAAACGTACCTACAAGTGTAGAAACAATGGTAATCAGTGTTCGCATTCGCCAGCCTGTAACTAGTAATAGAGTCAATGTTGTTGAAACAATCATTGCTATAACCATCAATGTGAATAAACTCGTATTTGGCATTTGATAATGAATATAAATCGCACCTAAAACTGCGATTGAGTTCAAGATGAGTGAAAGTATCGATTGTAAACCTACTTGTCTGCCTACAATTAATATCGTGATGAAGAAAATGCCTGTGATAAGAACGACTAATCCATCGCGCTTTTTCTCAATGATATCGGCGTCGCTCGGATTTTTAGAAATATGTAATAAAACTTTATCGTTTTTAGTAAAACGTTCTGAATCAACTTGTGATTTAACAAACTCGTTAGTGATTGTTGTTGATTTACCTTCAAATTTACCGTTTAATATTCTAACGGTAAGTCGGTCTTTGTATTTGATGTCTTTGTTATGTTGATCGTCAGATACATGTTGTGTGCTCAATCTTTGAACATCTATTATTTTACCGATAGGCATTTGATAACATTTTTCATTAAAGAAAGTGAATATAAATATACCTAAAAATATGATGATGAATGCCATAACGACCCAATAAAATTTATTTTTGAAAAAAGTATTGAATTGCATTCAATAAACCCCAATTCTTCTATGAAATAATAGAATGATTATACGCTTAATTAATTTAGATTTCAAAAATAAACCGAAGCGACCTTTTGAATACTGTTAATCCTAACTTGACCTTATATTTAATGGTACGTAGATGTTTTATTAAACAATACTTGTATCGTTTGTAAAGCAACAGGTAAATCGGGTTTATGATTTCCTTTTTTAGTAATCACACAAATCGTACGTTTTATTTCAGTGTGACTGAGAGGTATTTTAATCCATTCATTTGAAGGACTATCTAAAGAAATATTTTGAGGTGTAATCAAAACACCTCTTTCTTTTTTTAAAAGGTATTGAGCTAATTGTTTATCTGATATTGTACGTATGTCTGAAGGCAATTTTTCTTTAATTGATTTTGGTAACACGGTTAGACAAAAGACATTTTGTAAATGCAATTGAGATAAATGAGGTTGCAGTGTTAAGGCGATAGGGTCTCTCTTGTTAGTATATAAATTATAATGTTCTTCGAATAAAGCAGTCATATTTAAATCAGAATGTTGCTTAATTTCATCAGTCAGTTCAAGGATCCCTATATCTATTTCTCCTTTTAATACGTTATCCAAAATGTCATTGTCTTGGCTCAAATTAGGGATAACTTGACTTTCTGATTGTTCTTCAAAGATTTGAATGAGGCGACCTAATTTATGAGAAGCTTCACTTTCACTATAGGATAAAAATATCTTCTGATTACTTAATGTCTGTTGATGTTGAAATAATTGTATTGTTTGATCTAATTGATCCAATATTTTAGTGGCTTCCGTTAATAGTTTGTTTGCTTTCAGATGTTAATAAGATATTTCGTCCTTGCCTTTTAAATAAGTTAACGTTTAATTCTTTTTCTAACTGAGTCATTTGACGACTTATGGCTGATTGGGCAATATTTAATTCTAATGCAGCTTCAGAAATATGTTCTCGTTTAGCTACTTCTACAAAATATTTAAGTTGTTTGATTTCCATCATTTCAATCCTCACTTTTAGCTACTTCTGCAACTTATCCAACATTACATTTGACACTTATTATAACAGTTTGGTTGTTAATTGTTCTAATTTTTAGATAAATATTATCTAATTTATATATTGAACAGATGAAACAATTACATTATATTAATGATTACTAAATATTAATTGTCAGAAAATTCTAAAAGGGAGTGTGCATCATGTATAATGAGAAGCTAAAAAAGGGATTATACGATTATCGTGAGGAACATGATGCTTGTGGTATTGGTTTTTACGCTAATATGGATAACATTAGATCACACGATGTCATTGAAAAATCATTAGAAATGTTATGTAGATTAGATCATAGAGGTGGTATCAGTGCTGATGGAATGACTGGTGATGGTGCAGGTATCATGACTGAAATTCCCTTTAAATTCTTTGAACAGTTGCATGATTTACCACTACCCAATGAAGGTGAATATGCAGTAGGGCTATTTTTTTCAACAGAACGTGTGATTGGAAGTAAGCATGAGACGGTGTTGAGTCACTATTTTGAAGGTGAAGGTCTCGATGTCATAGGTTATCGTGATGTACCAGTTAATAAAGAGGCAGTTGCACAGCATGTAGCGGATACGATGCCTTTTATTCAACAAGTGTTTATCGATATTCGTCACGCTGAAGATATAAATAAACAACTTTATTTAGCTCGAAAGCAAATAGAATATTACGCTGAACAAGAAGGGATAGAATTATATTTTACAAGCTTATCTCACAAAACCATTGTCTATAAAGGATGGCTACGTTCTGATCAAATTAAAGGGCTATATTTAGATTTAACACATGAAGCCTATCAATCGAAACTTGGTCTAGTACATTCAAGATTTAGTACAAATACATTTCCGAGTTGGAAACGTGCACATCCTAATCGACTACTTATGCATAATGGTGAGATTAATACAATTAAAGGTAATGTTAATTGGATGCGTGCACGTCAAAATAAATTAGTACATACACTTTTTGGTGAGGATCAACATAAAATACATCGTATTGTTGATGAAGATGGTAGTGATTCATCAATCGTTGATAATGCATTAGAGTTTTTATCTTTGGCAATGGAACCGGAAAAAGCTGCCATGCTATTAATACCAGAGCCATGGCTCTATAACAAATCGAATAACAAAGATGTACGTTCGTTTTATGAATTTTATAGTTACTTAATGGAGCCATGGGATGGACCTACAATGATTTCATTTTGTAATGGGGATAAGATAGGCGCATTAACAGACCGTAATGGTTTGCGTCCTGGTAGATATACCATCACGAAAGATAATTTCATCGTCTTTTCTTCTGAAGTTGGCGTAATAGATGTTGATGAATCAGAGGTTGCGTTTAAAGGGCAATTAAATCCTGGAAAATTATTATTAGTCGATTTTAAGAAGAATAAAGTTGTTGAAAACAATGAATTGAAATATGAAATTGCTAGTGAACATCCGTATGCAGAGTGGCTAAAAACAGAAAAATATGAAGCGCATATAGATCATGTGAAATACAGTTCAACTGAATATGATGATGAAACATTATTTAAACTACAACGTCAATTTGCGTATACAAAAGAAGAAATGAATAAGTATATCTTTGATTTAGTTTTGCAGAAGAAAGATCCTATTGGTGCTATGGGATATGATGCACCTATTGCAGTATTAAATGATAGACCTGAAAGCTTATTTAATTATTTTAAACAGTTATTTGCTCAAGTTACTAATCCACCTATTGATGCTTATAGAGAAAAAATTGTCACAAGTGAAATGTCTTATTTAGGTGGCGAAGGCAATCTATTGAAACCTGATAAAACAGTACTTCATCGTGTTCAACTTAAAAAACCAGTATTAACAGAGGCCCAATTAGAAGCTATTGATACTGAGAAGTTTAAAACGACTTATGTTTCAACTATATATCATGATGATTTAGAGGCTAGTTTGAAACGATTATCTGATGAAGTGATTCAATATGTGAAAAATGGTTCTGAAATTATCGTATTAGACGATAGTTTGCTAGCGTCAGAATCAGGATTTGCCATGCCAATGTTACTAGCAATGAGCCATGTTCATCAATGTTTGATACGCGAAGGTTTACGTATGGAAACAAGTTTAGTTGCAAAATCTGGTGAGACACGTGAAGTACATCACGTAGCATGCTTACTAGGTTATGGGGCAAACGCAATCGTGCCATATTTAGCTCAACGAACGGTTGAACAACTCACAAATGATGGCAAATTACATGGTACAGTAACATCGAATGTCGAAACGTATACAAACGTGTTATCAGAAGGTGTTATTAAAGTAATGGCTAAAATGGGAATATCAACAGTTCAAAGTTATCAAGGTGCACAAATATTTGAAGCGGTTGGGATATCACAAACTGTTATTGATAAATATTTTACAGGGACACAATCTAAAATCTCTGGTATTAACATTCAACAAATTGATGAGGAAAATAAAGCAAGACAAGAGTCGCATTCAGATTATTTAGCGTCTGGTAGTACTTTCCAATGGAGACAACAAGGACAGCATCATGCTTATAATCCGAAAACAATTTTCTTATTACAGCATGCTTGTCGTGATAATGACTATGACTTATTCAAACAATATTCCGATACGGTTAATCAACAGCGCCAAGATTTTATTCGTCATTTATTAGAATTTAAGACTTGTAAACCTATTGATATATCAAAAGTTGAGCCTGCTTCTGAAATTGTTAAACGTTTTAACACAGGTGCAATGAGTTATGGATCTATATCAGCTGAAGCGCACGAAACATTGGCGCAAGCGATGAACAGTCTAGGAGGTAAAAGTAACAGTGGTGAAGGTGGAGAAGATCCTTTACGCTATCAACCTCAAAAAGACGGTAGTAATAAAATTAGCGCAATTAAACAAGTTGCCTCTGGAAGATTTGGCGTAACGAATGACTACTTACAACATGCAAAGGAAATACAGATTAAAGTAGCACAAGGTGCTAAACCTGGTGAGGGTGGTCAATTACCTGGTTCTAAAGTATATCCGTGGATTGCCGAAACAAGAGGATCTACGCCGGGTATCGGTCTCATTTCACCACCACCGCATCATGATATATATTCTATCGAAGACTTAGCACAATTGATTCATGATTTGAAAAATGCAAATAAAGAAGCGGATATTGCTGTTAAATTAGTGTCGAAAACAGGTGTGGGAACCATTGCATCAGGGGTAGCAAAAGCGTTTGCAGATAAAATTGTCATCAGTGGCTATGACGGTGGAACAGGTGCTTCGCCTAAAACTAGTATTCAACATGCGGGTGTGCCTTGGGAAATAGGTTTGGCAGAAACACATCAAACTTTGAAATTAAATGATTTACGAAGTCGAGTGAAGTTAGAAACAGATGGTAAATTGCTTACTGGTAAAGATGTAGCGTATGCATGTGCGCTTGGAGCGGAAGAATTTGGATTTGCAACAGCACCTTTAGTGGTTTTGGGATGTGTTATGATGCGTGTTTGTCATAAGGATACATGTCCAGTAGGAGTTGCTACTCAAAACAAAGATTTACGTGCTTTATTTAAAGGAAAAGCACAACATGTTGTACATTTTATGTATTTTATTGCAGAAGAATTACGTGAAATACTTGCATCATTAGGATTGAGAACAGTTGGAGAATTAGTAGGACGAACAGACTTATTACAACGTTCTTCTCATATTAAACCAGGAACAAAAGCAGCATCTGTTGAAATCGAACGATTAATCAACATAGCTGATGGTCCTAATACTAAGGAAATAGCACAGAATCATCATTTAGATGAAGGTTTTGATTTGAATTATCTATATCCAGATGCCAAACAAAGTATAGAGGCAGGTCATGCATTTTCAGGAAGTTATACCATTAAGAACGTTCAACGTGATGTTGGCGTGATTACTGGTAGTGCGATTGCTAAACAATATGGGGAAAAAGGATTACCAGAAGATACGATTTATGTTAATACGGATGGCCATGCTGGTCAAAGTTTGGCTGCTTTTGCGCCAAAAGGATTAACGATACATCATAATGGAGATGCCAATGACTATGTCGGTAAAGGTTTGTCAGGTGGTACAGTCATTGTACAAGCACCTAATTCATTACGTGAAAATGAAATCATAGCAGGAAACGTATGCTTCTATGGTGCATCAAAAGGTAAAGCTTTTATTAATGGTAAAGCCGGAGAACGTTTCTGTATTAGAAATAGTGGTGCCGATGTGGTAGTTGAAGGTATTGGTGATCATGGACTTGAATATATGACAGGCGGCCACGTATTAATACTTGGCGATGTAGGAAAGAACTTCGGTCAAGGTATGAGTGGTGGCGTAAGTTATGTATTTCCAAGTGATATCAGTCAATTTAAGACGCAACATGCACTTAATACTTTGGAATTTAGTGAAGTTATGTATGACGAAGAAATGCAGTTTATTAAGAAAATGCTTGAGAGTCATGTGAAATATACACATAGTTCAAAGGCGCAAGATATATTACAACATTTCGATGACATAAAAAATCTAGTTGTCAAAGTGATACCTAAAGATTATAAATTAATGATGCAAAAAATTGATATTCAATTACGTCAACATAGTAGAAAAGACGATGCTATGTTAGCGGCATTTAATGATAACAGTTCAAGTGTTGATGAGACATTAAAACCAGCAGTAGTTTATTAAGAAAGAGGGATTATCATGGGCGAATTTAAAGGGTTTATGAAATATGAAAAGCAAGCATTAGCAGAATTGTCTTTGATTGATCGTCTTTCAAATCATCATGCATTTCAACAACGTTTTACAAAGGAAGATGCATCTACTCAAGGGGCGAGATGTATGGACTGCGGTACACCTTTTTGTCAAAGTGGATTATCCTATGGTTTTGAAACGATAGGATGCCCCATCGGCAACTATATTCCGGAATGGAACGATTTAGTTTATCGAGGAGATTTTAAAGCAGCATACGATAGACTTAGTGAAACGAACAATTTTCCAGAATTTACTGGACGTGTATGTCCAGCACCATGTGAACAATCATGTGTGATGAAAATTAATCGGAATTCAGTAGCTATTAAAGGAATTGAACGTACAATTATTGATGAAGCATATGAAAATGGATGGGTTAAGCCAAAATATCCTGAAGCGGATAGAGGGCAAAGTGTTGCTATCGTAGGAAGTGGACCAGCTGGGTTGACAGCAGCTGATGAACTTAACCATAGAGGCTATAAGGTCACAGTATATGAACGAGCTAAGGAACCCGGTGGCTTATTGATGTATGGTATTCCTAACATGAAATTAGATAAAGATGTGGTAAGACGTCGTATTAAATTAATGAAAGAAGCTGGCATTCAGTTTAAAACTGGCATTGAAATTGGTGTCGATATCAGTCGTGAAGATTTAGAATCAACATATGATGCTATTATTTTATGCACAGGTTCACAGAATGCTAGAGATTTACCGTTAGAGGGACGTATGGGTTATGGTATTCACTTTGCAATGGATTATTTAACAGAACAAACACGATTTTTAACTGGTGAAATTGACGAAGTAACTATCTCAGCTAAAGATAAGAATGTCATTATTATTGGTGCAGGAGATACGGGGGCAGATTGCGTGGCAACAGCGTTGCGTGAAAATTGTAAATCCATTGTGCAGTTCAATAAGTTTACGAAACTTCCTGAAGAAATCACTTTTGAAACCAATACATCGTGGCCACTTGCCTTACCAGTATTCAAAATGGATTATGCACATAAAGAATGTGAAGCGAAATTTGGTAAAGAGCCACGTGCATATGGTGTTCAAACAATGAGATATGATGTGGACGATACTGGGAAAGTGAGAGGGCTTTATACACAAATATTAAGAGAGACTGAAGACGGTACGGTGATGGAAGATGGACCAGAACGATTTTGGCCAGCAGATTTAGTTATACTTTCCATTGGCTTTATAGGTACTGAAATCACCATTCCACAATCATTTGGTATTAAAACCGAACGAAACAAAATTGTGGCTAATGACAAAGACTTTAGAACGAATCATTCGAAGATCTTTGCTGCTGGGGATGCACGAAGAGGACCTAGTCTTGTTGTATGGGCTATTAAAGAAGGTAGAGCCGTAGCTGATGCAGTTGAAACGTATTTAAACCAAGAAATTCTAGTGTAAAAAAGAATTGACTTTTAATGAACACTATTATATGATAATTATTGTGTTCAATGGAGGAATACCCAAGTCCGGCTGAAGGGATCGGTCTTGAAAACCGACAGGGCCTTAACGGGCCGCGGGGGTTCGAATCCCTCTTCCTCCGCCATTAGAATTTTAAATCCAAGACTAATAGATATAAAAGGCAAGTATTCATTTTATGATGAGTATTTGCCTTTTTTATTTGCCTTTTTATATAGCGACGTTAAGACGGAATTGAACAACGCAGTGCTGACAGTTTTATATGCCTAATAAAGGGGCAGTTTTAAATTGAAACGTGACTCATTTGTGTCTTTGAAGTAAAAGATTATATGAATTTACTTGAAAGCCTTTACATAACTTGTCTAGACAAGTTATAATTTGTGTAAGATAACAAAGGAGTGAGGGCTATGGCTGTAAAAAAACAAGATGTAAAAGCCATTGTAGATGCAATTGGGGGGAAGGAGAACCTAGATACTGCGACACACTGTGTAACAAGACTACGGTTAGTATTAAAAGATGATAATAAAGTAGATAAAGATGCGTTGAGTGATAATCCTTTAGTAAAAGGACAATTCAAAGCAGATCATCAGTATCAAATTGTTATTGGGCCGGGAACGGTAGATGAAGTTTATAAACAATTTGTAGCAGAAACGGGAGCAGAAGAAGCTTCAAAAGACGACGCTAAACAAGCTGCAGCTAAAAAAGGGAATCCAATTCAAAGATTGATTAAATTATTGGGGGATATATTTATACCAATCTTACCAGCGATTGTAACAGCTGGGTTATTAATGGGGATCAATAACATTTTAACTATGGAAGGGTTATTTGGTCCTAAAAAGTTAATAGACATGTACCCACAAATTGCGGACATTTCAAATATAATTAATGTCATCGCAAGTACCGCTTTCATTTTCTTACCTGCTTTAATTGGTTGGAGTAGTATGCGTGTATTTGGAGGAAGTCCAATTTTAGGATTGGTTTTAGGGCTTATCTTAATGCATCCGCAACTTGTATCACAATATGATATTGGTAAAGGGCATATACCAACTTGGAATTTATTTGGCTTAGAAATTAAGCAGCTTAATTATCAAGGACAAGTTTTACCAGTATTATTAGCAACATATGTGTTAGCTCAATTAGAGAAAGTACTAAACAAAGTTGTACATGATTCTATTAAGATGCTCGTAGTTGGACCGGTAGCATTGTTGATTACAGGTTTCTTAGCGTTTATAGTTATAGGACCTATTGCCTTAATATTAGGCACAGGCATTACAAATGGCGTGACTTATGTATTTGAACATGCAGGTTGGTTAGGTGGCGCGTTATATGGTTTATTATATGCACCACTTGTAATTACAGGTTTACATCACATGTTCTTAGCCGTTGATTTCCAATTAATGGGTAGTAGTTTAGGCGGTACATATTTATGGCCAATTCTAGCGATTTCAAATATTTGCCAAGGTTCAGCGGCATTTGGTGCATGGATTGTCTATAAACGTAAGAAAATGGTTAAAGAAGAAGGACTTGCGTTTACTTCAGGTATTTCAGGTGTATTAGGCGTAACTGAACCAGCTTTATTTGGTGTGAACTTACCATTAAAATATCCTTTTATTGCGGCCATTCTAACTTCAAGTGTACTAGGTGCTTTCATTGGTGCTCATAAAGTATTAGGTAGTGTTGGTGTAGGTGGTTGGCCTGCATTTATCTCAATCAAAAGTGAATTTTGGTGGATCTATCTTCCAGCTACATTAATTGCGACAGTTGTTCCTGCTGTGTTAACAATAGTATTTTCAAGATTTAGTAATCAAAAAGCTAAAAAGATGGTCGACACATCTAATTCATAAAAAAGTAAAGCGTTCAAGTTGATTAAACCTCTGAGCGCTTTTTATTTTCATATAATACATAAAGGTGGTTTAACAATGAGTGAACAAGACTGGAGAAAATCAGTTGTTTATCAAATATATCCCAAATCATTTAATGATACGACAGGCAATGGTGAGGGTGATTTAAAAGGTATTATTGAGAAACTAGATTATTTACATTTTCTAGGCGTAGATTACATATGGTTAACGCCAATTTATGAATCGCCTATGAACGATAATGGGTATGATATTAGTAATTATCTTACTATTAATGAACAATTTGGTACTTTAGAAGATTTTAAAGTTTTAGTGAAAGAAGCTCATCGACGAGATATTAAAGTAATGATGGATATTGTGATTAACCATACATCAACAGAACATCAATGGTTTAAGGAAGCCATTCAATCTAAAGATAGTCCTTATCGAGACTATTATTTCTTTAGACATTCGGAGGATGGACCGCCCACAAATTGGGAATCCAAATTCGGAGGTAATGCATGGCAATATGATGAAAAAAGTGATGACTATTATTTACACTTATTTGATGTTACTCAAGCAGATTTAAATTGGGATAATCCAGAAGTTAGACAAGCCCTTTATCAAATTGTCAATTATTGGATTGATTTTGGTGTGGATGGTTTCCGGTTTGATGTGATCAATCTTATTTCCAAAGGTGAATTTAAGGACTCTGACAAAATCGGAAAAGAGTTTTATACGGATGGACCCAAAGTGCATGAGTATTTACATGAATTGAATCAACATACATTTGGTAATAAGAATATGATGACTGTCGGTGAAATGTCGTCTACTACCATTGATCACTGTATTAAATATTCTAATCCAGAAAGAAAAGAATTGAGTAGTGTATTTAATTTCCATCATTTAAAAGTAGATTATCCTGACGGTGAAAAATGGGCTAAGGGTAGTATGGATTTTCAACAACTTAAAAAAATATTGATGGATTGGCAATTAGGTATATATGAAGGTGGTGGCTGGAATGCGATATTCTGGTGTAATCACGACCAACCACGTGTAGTTTCACGCTTCGGGGATGATAGTTCTGAATCTTTACGTCAAGCAAGCGCTAAAACATTAGCCATCTCACTACACATGCTACAAGGGACACCATATATTTATCAAGGCGAAGAAATTGGTATGACCAACCCTCATTTCAATTCAATAGATGCTTATAGAGATGTAGAATCATTAAATGCTTATGATTATTTGAAAAAACAGGGATACAACGAGCAAGACATTTTAGAAATATTAGATCAAAAATCACGTGACAACTCTCGTACGCCAATGCAATGGAATGCAACAAATCATGCAGGTTTTACAACTGGAGAACCTTGGATTTCTATTCCTCAGAACTATCACCATATTAATGTGGAACAAGCAATGAAAGATTCTGAGTCTATTTTACACACATATAAAGCATTGATTTCATTAAGACATCATCACGATATAATAACTTATGGTAATATTGAACCGATGTATATGGAACACGAACAATTATTTGTATATCGTCGTCATTATCGCAATCAAACTTGGTTGGTTATTGCTAATTTCTCTAAAGAACCTGTATTATTACCTGAAGATTTAGATGTCTCAGGTGATGTAATTATTCAAAATGGAATATTAGAGCAACGTCAAATGTCAGGCTTTGGTGCAATTGTGGTTGAAACGGCGAAGTAATTTTATGTAAAAAGAGGATCTCAACATGACTCAAAAGAAATTCATTACTATTTATGAACAGTTAAAAAATCAGATTTTATCAGAACAATACCAATATGGTGATCAAATACCGTCAGAGAATGAATTGGTATCTAATTATGGGACGTCTAGAGAAACGGTTCGTAAAGCGCTGGAGCTGTTAGCGAATGATGGCATGATTCAAAAGATTAGAGGAAAAGGGTCTGTTGTTATATACCAAGGAATCACTGAATTTCCGTTTTCAGAGTTGATTAGTTTCAAAGAAGTACAAGATCAATTAGGCTTGAAACACCATACTGAACTTATTGTTAACGAAGAAGTTAAAGCAGGCGATTATGAAAGAGTAAGGTTAGCATTAGGATTAAAAAATGATGATATATTGCTTCATGTTATTCGCGCACGTTCAATTCAAGACAAGGTGAAAATCTTAGATGAAGATTTTTTCTTGAAATCTGTAGTTACATCTATTCCTAATAGCGTTGCGAAACAATCTATATATAACTATTTAGAAAATGATTTAGAGCTAGATATCAGTTACTCAAGTAAATCTATTACTTTTGAACCATTTTCAAGATTAGACTATGAGATGTTTGGCGATATTAACCCTCCTTATACAGCGACAGTGCGAAGTACAGTATATTTAAAGGATACGACACAGTTTCAATATAATATATCTAAACATCTTGCGACTGAATTTAAATTTAAGGAGTTTTCAAGACGTCGAGAAAATTTATTGCAATAGAGTCGAAGCTGAACGAATTTATGATAGATATTTATAGTTGTAAGATTTTAAGCTTGCAAACATAATAGTAATTATAGTATTATAAATCTTACCGTGCTAGGTGGGGAGGTAGCGGTTCCCTGTACTCGAAATCCGCTTTATGCGAGACTTAATTCCTTTGTTGAGGGCGTATTTTTGTGAAGTCTGCCCGAAGCACGTAGTGTTTGAAGATTTCGGTCCTATGCAATATGAACCCATGAATCATGTCAGGTCCTGACGGAAGCAGCATTAAGTGGACTCTCATATGTGCCGTAGGGTAGCCGAGATTTAGCTAACGACTTCGGTAACGTTTGTGATATACGTTCGATTCAAAGGTGCACGGTTTTTAAATTTATAAATAATAATATCGAATATAGATTTGAGCGACTTGTATGATGAGTCGCTCTCTTTTTATATAAATAGATAAATGTGACATAATTTGATAAAGTTATAACGATAAAACAAACGAAATAGCTAATGACGTAAATGGTGGTGTAAAGATGCAAATCTATTTGAGTACCTTAACAGAAGTGGATTATGAAGAATCATTAAATAGTATTGAAGCAAATTACGATGAACAACCGGAAGCAAGTTGGCAGGAAAAAGCGCTTGTTAAAACATTAAGAAAGTCAGATGACTATAATTATGAGTTAGAAGTAATAGCGAAGAACGAACAAAATGAAGTGATTGGACATATCATGCTTGTCGAAGTCAGAGTGATTTCAGAAGAGAAAACATATACCGCTTTGACTGTCGCGTCACTATCAGTAAAAAAGGAATTAAGAAATCAAGGATTAGGTAAAGCACTAGTCCAAGCTGTTGAAGAACGTGCGAAGTCAGAAGGGTACACTACTATTGTAGTTGATCGAGAAACATCATACTTTACTCAATTAGGCTATCAATTAGCAAATGACTATAATTTATATTCTAAGGATGAAGATGTCACGCAGCCTTTATTAGTGAAGTTTCTATGGGATAATTTAACAGACCAACCAATTGGACAAGTAAAATATCCAAGTATTATGCGTTAAAGAATTTTTATTGATGAACAGGCTAGCACAAATGATATAATAGAGAGTAATTGCAAACGGAGGTGCTAAGGTGAATTATCAAGCGTTATATCGTATGTATCGTCCTCAAAGTTTTGATG
This sequence comes from Staphylococcus sp. KUGN1, assembly GCF_045984185.1. Lineage (NCBI taxonomy): Bacteria > Bacillati > Bacillota > Bacilli > Caryophanales > Staphylococcaceae > Staphylococcus > Staphylococcus sp. KUGN1. The sequence goes on from NZ_JBJQIL010000003.1 coordinate 248,271, forward strand.
ACGTCGTCGGACAAGAGCACGTAACTAAAACTTTACGAAATGCGATATCTAAAGGGAAACAATCCCATGCCTATATATTTAGCGGCCCTAGAGGGACAGGAAAAACAAGTATTGCTAAGGTGTTTGCTAAAGCTATAAATTGTACAAATAGTACAGACGGGGAACCATGTAATGAGTGTGCAATTTGTAAAGGTATCACTCAAGGCACTAATTCTGATGTGATTGAAATAGATGCTGCGAGTAACAATGGTGTTGATGAGATTAGAAATATTAGAGATAAAGTTAAATACGCACCAAGTGAATCCGAATACAAGGTTTATATTATTGATGAAGTTCATATGTTAACGACAGGTGCTTTTAATGCGTTATTAAAAACATTAGAAGAACCACCTGCACACGCAATTTTCATATTAGCTACGACTGAACCTCACAAAATCCCACCAACTATTATTTCAAGAGCGCAAAGATTTGATTTTAAAGCTATCAGTTTAGAACAAATTGTCGAACGTTTGAAATACGTGGCTGATTCACAGTCATTACCTTACGATGATGAGGCGCTAGAATTTATTGCTAAGGCCTCTGAAGGTGGTATGCGAGATGCGTTAAGTATTATGGACCAAGCCATTGCTTTTGGAGATGAACATTTAACATTACAAGACGCGTTAAATGTTACAGGTAGTGTGGATGAAGCATCGTTAAATGAATTATTTAAAGATGTGGTTAAAGGCGATGTTAAGGCATCATTTACGAGGTATCATCAATTTGTTACTGAAGGAAAAGAAGTCAATCGTTTAATAAATGATATGATTTATTTCGTCAGAGATACAATTATGAATAAAACATCTAACCAAGAAGTCGAATATGACGCACTTCTTCATTTTGACTTGGATACCTTATATCGCATGATTGATATTATCAATGACACATTAGTATCTATACGTTTTAGTGTGAATCAAAGCGTGCATTTCGAAGTACTGTTGGTAAAATTAGCTGAAATGATTAAAGCTAAACCAGAAACAGTGCAAAATGTTGCTACAACACAAGTTGCTACAGAACCTAATAATGACGTTTTATTACAGCGTATGGAACAATTAGAGCAGGAATTGAAAGTATTAAAATCGCAAGGTGTATCGGCATCAGGACAGACGCAATCGCCGAAAAAGCCAGTTAGAAGTCAACAACGCTCAAAAAATGCTTTTTCTATGCAACAAATTGCTAAAGTGTTAGATAAAGCCAATAAAGATGATATCAAACTACTCAAAGATCATTGGCAAGAAGTTATTGATCATGCTAAAAACAATGATAAAAAGTCCTTAGTAAGTTTACTTCAAAATTCAGAACCAGTAGCAGCAAGCGAAGATCATGTGTTAGTGAAATTTGAAGAAGAGATTCACTGTGAAATTGTTAATAAAGACGATGAAAAGCGTAACAATATAGAAAGTGTAGTCTGTAATATCGTTAATAAAACTGTCAAAGTAGTGGGTGTTCCCTCAGATCAATGGTTACGTGTAAGAGCAGAATATCTTCAAAACAGAAAACAGGATCAACATAATGAAGCGAAAAAAATAGAAACTGAGCCAGAACAAGAAGATGTAGCACAAAAGGCGAAAGATTTATTTGGAGAAGAAACAGTACATATGATAGATGATTAGCTACACATGACAAGGCTAATATTCGTATGTATAATATAAACAAAGTTATTATTTAAAGAATTCAAGGAATTACAAGGAGGAAATAGATTATGCGCGGTGGCGGAAATATGCAACAAATGATGAAACAAATGCAAAAAATGCAAAAGAAAATGGAACAAGAACAGGAAAAATTAAAAGATGAACGTGTTGAAGGTACAGCTGGTGGCGGCATGGTTACTGTAACTGTTACTGGACACAAAGAAGTAGTAGATGTACAAATCAAAGAAGATGCAGTAGATCCAGATGACGTTGAAATGTTACAAGACTTAGTATTAGCAGCTACTAATGAAGCGATGAACAAAGCTGATAAGTTAACACAAGAACGCTTAGGTAAACATACTCAAGGCTTAAATATCCCTGGAATGTGATAAGATGCATTATCCAGAACCCATATCCAAACTTATAGATAGTTTTATGAAATTGCCAGGCATTGGTCCTAAGACCGCTCAACGTCTGGCATTTCACACATTAGATATGAAAGAAGATGACGTCGTTCAATTTGCGAAAGCGCTCGTAGATGTAAAGCGTGAACTTACCTATTGTAGTGTGTGTGGACATATAACTGAAAAAGATCCTTGTTATATTTGTGAAGATAAACAAAGAGATCGCTCAGTTATTTGTGTTGTTGAAGATGATAAAGATGTCATTGCAATGGAAAAAATGAGAGAGTTTAAAGGCTTGTATCATGTTCTACATGGCTCGATATCGCCTATGGATGGTATAGGCCCTGAGGACATAAATATACCAGCATTGGTTGAACGCTTGAAAAATGATGAAGTTAAAGAGTTAATACTCGCTATGAATCCAAATCTTGAAGGCGAATCAACAGCAATGTATATTTCCCGTCTTGTTAAACCAATAGGCATTAAAGTAACTCGTCTAGCACAAGGATTATCTGTAGGCGGAGATTTAGAATATGCAGATGAAGTAACATTATCTAAAGCGATAGCTGGTAGAACTGAAATGTAGTTAAAAACACTGATGCGTAACGTGTCAGTGTTTTTTAATTTTTGTTTAATAAAATGTAAAAAAGTTAAAGTTTGTATATAGTGAGATTTTAGAAGTGAATTACGATGTAAATCAAAAAAATTCATCCAAAAAACGAACTTTTATAATAACGTTTATTATATTATACGAAATCAGACACACCAAGAGATTTACACAGGAAAGAAAGTGTAAATTTTACTGTTGTTAAAAGTTTTGAATGTCTGTATAGTATATATTTGTTGAGCGAAACAAAGCGAAAACAACACAAATCACTTCAAAAATTAATTTTAAAAAGTTATTGACTTTCGAGTTAATAAGGCGTATAATTAATTCTTGTCGGTAAAAGAAATGAACATTGAAAACTGAATGACAATTTGTCAACGTTAATTCCAATAATGTAACGAAAGTTACAACAATTAATTTAGTTTTATGAGCTAATCAAACATCATAATTTTTTATGGAGAGTTTGATCCTGGCTCAGGATGAACGCTGGCGGCGTGCC
>NZ_JBJQIL010000004.1:0-166451 GCF_045984185.1 Staphylococcus sp. KUGN1
GTTAGTCGTCCTATACCTTGGGCCATCATTGCTGCGTTTTGCTCGTGACGCGTAACAATAAGTTCAGGTCCATCGTCTTCAAGTGCGTTAAATAAATAGTCAATTTTTGCACCTGGAATACCAAATACGTATTCTACTCCATTATTTTTTAATGTGTCTATGACCATATCAGCTGCAGTATATTTTTTGTCTGCCATTATATTCATTTCCTTCCAATGCTCACATTTTATTTTATCTTTACGATAACATCAGTGTGAAATCAATTCCCCGTTGCTCATTTATACATTAAAGATGGATCATTCATGTTTTATTGTTCTAAAAGATGTTTCACTGAATCATATGAAGCTTCTAATGCCTCAACAGATTGTTTAAACAATTCTTTTTCGTGATCGCTTAATGGTGTTTCATAAATTTTACTTGCACCATTTTCGTTAATTAATGTTGGTACACCAATGTATACATCTTTAAATCCATACTCTCCATTTAATTGTGAAGAAACTGTTAAAATAGTGTTTTCGTTGTTTAATAAGGCTTTTGAAATTCTTAATAAGGCTAAAGCAATACCGTAGTATGTTGAACCTTTAGCTTGAATAATTTCATATGCAGCGTCTCTAGTTTTTTCATAAATTTCTTGTGCTTTAGCTTCACTACCAGTTTGTTCTTTAAGCGTATCGAATACTGAAATACCAGCAATATTCGCTTTAGACCATACCGCTAATTCAGAGTCACCGTGTTCACCTATAATAGCAGCATGAACGCTTGCAGGCGCTACATTTAACTCGTTACTGATTAAATATCTAAGTCTTGCAGAGTCTAATACTGTACCTGAACCGATAACACGTTCCGCTGGTAAGCCAGTTAATTCTTTGACATAGCGTGTTAGAATATCCACAGGATTTGCCGCAATTAAGAAGTAACCATCAAAGCCACTATCCATAATGCTTGTCACAATGCTGTGCATAATTTTTGTGTTTTTCTCTACTAATTGTAAACGTGTTTCACCTGGTTTTTGTGGTGCTCCAGCAGTAATAACAACTAAATCAGCATCTTTACAATCGCTATATTCTCCAGCTTTAACAATAACTGGTGAATCACTGTGAAGTGCCCCGTGGTTTAAGTCTTGAACGTCCGCATTCACTTTGTCTTTAGCAATATCAATAATTACAAATTCATCTGCAATACCTTGTGTGACCATTGCAAAAGCATAACTAGAGCCTACTGAGCCATCCCCAACTAAAACAACTTTTTTACCAAATTTTTTCATAATGAAAAACTCCTTCACTTTGAAGAGATAAAGATTAAAGTTTACCTTTTTATCTCATTCATTTATAATAAATTACAATTAAATCCGACTTCATTTTAAATATACTTTATTAAATTTTATGTGTAAACATTCAAGGGGGTGAATGATGTTAACGTCACCATTTGTTGGTTTTATGTGCCTTACATCATTCATTATAGTCCCTCTTGAAGTATTAATAAAATACATATTTTCGATTAATAACATTCCTAAAAGGAATACATTATATATAGAAAAAAGTAATAAAAAATACTTTGATGTACAATGACTGACACCAAAGTATTTTTCAATTCACGTATTTATTTGTATTAAAGAATTACTACTTCTCTCTTAAGTCCCTTATAAATTGTATCCATTCGCGTGTCACAAAATTAAGATATGCATCTCTCCTCCAGATTAAACCTAAATGCCATGATAACTCTGCATTTTCGAGTTTCAATGCTTTCACATTATCTCCCATTAAATGTACTAAACTTTCTGGTACGACACTAATACCAATACCTTGACTAATCATATTCGCTATAAAACTAATTTGGGAGATATTAGCTACAGTTTTCGGATAAAAGCCTAATCGTTTACAGTTCTCGATAATTTGATCTTTTAAGTAATAATCATCATGAAATAGCACAAACTCTTCTTCTTTAAGTTCGGCTAAATCCACTTTTTCTTGTTGTGCCAATGCATGGTCTTTACTCACAACGAGTAGTAACTCTTCATTATATAATGGAACCGAATGAAATAAAGTTGCATCAACAGGTAAAGTCGTAATACCTATATCCACTTCATCTGTTTCTGTGAGGTTTTCTACTATTTTACCTCCACCTTCCATTACTTCATAGGTAACTTTCGGATATAGTTGGTGAAATTGATTTAAACTATCTGTAAATAATTGAACATTCATCATCGGTGATAGCGCTATTCTAATATGGCCTTTTTGAACATTCATCACATCATTCATTTCTAATGATAGTTTCTCAAACAATGCTAAAAACTCTAAGCTATTGTCGTAAAATGTCTGACCGATGTCTGTCAGTTTAATTTGCTTTTGTGAACGATCAAATAATGTAATATCATATTCATTTTCTATACTTTTGATTGCTTTACTAATTGTTGACTGTGCAATATATAAATGTTCAGATGCTTGCGTCATACCACCGCGTCGAACAGTTTCAACAAAATATTTTATCTGTTTTATTTCCATAGCACTAACCTCTTAATTTGATTTTTGAAAGTTATTCCACTGTATGCTCTCTTCTATAAATTAATATACTATAAAAGATAAATATTAATACTAGAATCATTGCTGCAACTAATATGGCATAGGTGCCTATATATTTTTGAACTTCTGCTGAAATAATAGCTCCAATAATAAAACTTAATACTATTCTAATGTAAAGTTTAGCCTTTCTCAATTGGGCGGTATCACCATTTAATATATATTCACTCAACGCTATCACACCATTTTTAAGGTTCCCAGTTGAAAAGGTATTATTATAACCTTCACCTTCTATTTTACTAAATGAAGTTGTTAGCATTGCCATACCGAATGCTAATGGTGGTAAAATATACAAATTAGGTATACTCATTGGCAAAAATCCTACAACGAGGCAACTTAATGTAATAGGTATTAATGAGACTAATCTCCAATACCGTGTTGCCAATTGATGATGAATTAAAGATACAAACATTACGCCAATCATAAAGGAGACAACCGAAGCAACCTTCAACATACCGCCTCTTAAATCTCTATGTGACAACTCTGAAGCAAGAAAAATAATGTTTCCTGTTTGACCTGCTGCTAGTGTACCTCCACGACTTAAAAAGGTGTAAGCATCAATATATCCACCAACAAAGGTTAAGAGTATAGCCATTTCTTTACTCTGATATATATTTCTTCTCATAAATTTTTCTAAAGCCATCGTTATCGCCTCAACGTTTTTATAATAGTAATATGACACATATCGTTCATTGATAAGTTTCATATACCTTTATTCTATAGAATATGTTGTAAAAAGCTAAAATATCGTTCACATTTATAAAAAAATACTTCTTATCCCGTTATTTTCTGTTATAATCAAGTTTATCCTTTTAAATTTGAGCGTGAAACAGAAATAACTAATCACTTTATTTCATTGTGTCACCTCGGCAAGGATAGCTCTAATTGTAATACATTAATATACAATTTAGATAGCTACTGCCATTTTGTAGACATATAACATAATGCGAATTGATGTCACGTATAATAGAAGTGAACAAGAAAGTTTTGATTTTTCAGAATTTTTAGACAAAATATGTGTTTTTTATGCTATGATATAAATTATTAAAATGACAGTTAAATATAACTCATTGATATACGGAGGTTTATTATGTCTAGTTTTTTTAAACGATTAACACAAAAAGAAGATCCATCCATCTATCAAAGCAAAGATGGTCATTTAAAAAGAACATTACGTGTTCGTGATTTTCTTGCATTAGGTGTAGGTACTATTGTTTCTACGTCTATATTTACTTTACCTGGTGTTGTAGCAGCTGAGCATGCTGGACCAGCGGTTGCATTATCATTCTTACTTGCAGCCATTGTAGCAGGATTAGTTGCCTTTACATATGCTGAAATGGCTTCTACTATGCCATTTGCAGGTTCTGCTTATTCTTGGATTAACGTACTATTTGGTGAATTTTTTGGTTGGGTTGCCGGTTGGGCGCTCCTAGCCGAATACTTCATTGCTGTCGCCTTTGTGGCTTCTGGCTTTTCTGCTAACTTACGAGGTTTAGTCAAACCCTTAGGTATTGAATTACCAAAAGCATTATCCAATCCATTTGGTAGTGATGGTGGCGTGATTGATATTGTTGCAGCCATAGTTATTATCTTAACTGCTTTACTATTATCACGTGGTATGAGTGAAGCTGCACGTATGGAAAATATTTTAGTTATTTTAAAGGTGTTAGCAATTATCTTATTCGTCATTGTAGGACTAACTGCTATCAACTTTAGCAACTATGTACCATTTATTCCAGAACACAAGGTTACTGATGCAGGTGATTTTGGTGGCTGGCAAGGTATTTATGCTGGTGTATCTATGATTTTCTTAGCATATATTGGATTTGACTCTATCGCTGCCAACTCTGCTGAAGCGATTAACCCTCAAAAAACAATGCCAAGAGGAATTTTAGGATCATTATTAGTCGCTATTATACTATTTGTTGCAGTTGCTTTAATATTAGTAGGTATGTTCCATTACAGTCAATATGCGGACAACGCTGAACCAGTAGGTTGGGCATTACGTGAAAGTGGTCACGGTATTGTTGCCGCAGTTGTGCAAGCTATCTCAGTCATTGGTATGTTTACTGCTTTAATTGGTATGATACTTGCTGGATCAAGACTATTATACTCATTTGGTCGTGACGGTTTATTACCTTCTTGGCTAGGTAAATTAAATAACAAACATTTACCAAATAGAGCATTAGTTATTTTAACAGTAATTGGAGTCTTAATCGGATCAATGTTCCCATTTGCTTTCTTAGCTCAATTAATTTCAGCAGGAACATTAGTTGCATTTATGTTTGTTTCATTAGCAATGTATCAACTTAGAAAGCGTGAAGGTAAAGACTTACCAATACCATCTTTCAAATTGCCTTTATACCCAGTATTACCCGCAATCACTTTCATACTAGTTCTATTAGTATTCTGGGGGTTAAGTTTTGAAGCAAAATTATATACACTGATTTGGTTTATTATAGGTATATTTATCTATTTACTTTATGGCATGAGACATTCTAAAAAAGATCGTGATGATGCCTACAAATCTCCTAAAAAATCTTAATCAAAACATTAAAAGAGCGATTCCACAATGATTATCATGTGTGGAATCGCTCTTTTATTTATAGCCTAAACTCCTTTTACCAACCTTGACCTTCTATTTCATATTGGTCTAAATCTCCTCGATTTAACGCTTGTATCGCTTTCTCAAGTGTCGATAATGCATAATCTAACTGGTCGTATGAGATAACTAGTGGCGGTTGAAATCTTAACACATTCCCTGCTACTGCTATGATAACTACACCTTTATCAAAACAATAATTACAAATTTTTAATGCCGCTTCAGGGTCACGCGTCTTTTGAATTGGATCAGATACTATATCGATACCAATTGATAATCCTTTACCACGGACATCTCCAATACATTCATAATCAGTAATCCATCTATCCATTGTTTGACGTACATAGTCACCTTTTTCTAGACTTGCTTCAAGTAACTGTTCTTCCTCAATCATCTCAAGTGTAGCTAAGGCCGCTTCACAACTAACTGGATTCGCACCAGTAGTAAATAGATGTGCCGGTGCTTCTAACGTCTCCATGATTTCTTTACGACCAACTATGGCTGACATAGGCAATCCTCCGGCAAGTGACTTACCAAACGTAATTAAATCTGGTGTAAAGTTGAAGTGCTCTACTGAACTCCATTTCCCAGTACGTCCTAATCCTTGTTGAATATCATCAACCGCAATTAGAATGCCATGTTCTCTACAAATACTTTGTAAAGCTTCAAAGTAGCCTGGCACAGGTTCTAATAGACCACCATCCCCTTGTATCGTTTCTAATACAATACATGCTACTTCGTCAGCCGGAACATATTTATTAAACATTTCTTTAAGTGGCGCTAAATATTCATCTACAGTATTCGGAGTAGGTTGTTCAAATAAACCTCTATAATTGTCAGGAAAAGGTATGTGATAAAAGCCATTCAAAAGCGGACCATATTTCTTTCTCATATTCAAGCTAATTGCCGACATAGAAAGCGAACCAAATGTTGAACCATGATACGCATTTGTAAAACTGATGATATAAGGTCGTCCTGTATATGCACGAGCAAACTTGATAATACCATCATTGGCATCTGAACCACTCAAACCATATGTCACTCTTTTTTCATAATCCCCGGGTGATATATCGCATAACTTTTTAGACAAACGAATTAGCGGCTCATGGTACATATACGCTGGCGTATAGTGGACAAACTTATCAACTTGCTTTTTAATCGCTTCGGTGACTTTTTTAGGCGCATGGCCCACGTTTTGTGAACTTGCACTGGCTAATAAGTCGATGTACTCTTTTCCATCAACATCTACTAGCGTTGCACCGTACCCATGATCGATGGCTAAAGGATAATATTTGATTCTGCCAGATTTAGCAAAATATTGCTCATCTTCTTTTATTAAGTCTTGTGCTTTACTCATGATCAAATCATCCTTCCTTAATTAAACTTCACTTCATTACTGACGATTAAAAAGATGATTCAAATGCTTCAGTTATAAAATGATTTCGATTTGATGATAGTACTCAATATACTAATAATTTTCAGATTTGTAAATATTTTCCGAAAATTCTAACTAAATAAAATAGATATCTTTTTTGTATGTATATGTTATCCGTATTAGGGAATAAAATATACATCAAACGTGGACTAGGAGGGGTATTATTCTAAGACTGACTTACCACTTTTTAAGTGCCGTTGCTTCATCCTTTGTATTATTACTCAGTACTATGATTTTAGATGTTCTCATACAGCATACTCATCTAACACAGCTATTATTAAATATAGATTTTTTAGTTAACCCTAAACTTGTACCAACATGGATGGAAGTCATCATACATCTGTCTATAGGTTTGATGATTTATCTCATCTTCATGGTACTTTACAATATATCAAAACTACTCTATCACTTAGCCTATCTACCTTTACTAGTGATATTTATTGGTATGTATCCTTTCCTCATTGCCATCGCTCAAAGATCATTCTTTGTATTTAATGCGACGGAATGGATTTGGTGGCTCATTGCACATATGATCTTTGTAGTATTCATGTATTTCTGTAACTTTGCTATTTCAAAATTACATTTATAAAACAATGGAGTGGGACAGAAATAATAAAGAACCACTAATCATTGATTATGTAGTGGTTCTTACGCATTAGCCACAGCTAATGTGTACTTTAAATATAGAAATACATGAGTGAAACTCATGCATAAGAGATACTAATTTCTAAAGAAAAAGAATGACTTTACAGTCAACTACGGCCTAAATATCAATGTAACTTGAGGTATATATTTATGTCCTAGCCTATCGCTAATTGAATGATGATTATTCTTCGTCACCATTTTCATCGTATTTCGTTACATTTCCATCTTCATCAATAATATAAGAACCTGCTAAGTTACCGTCTTTATCTGTGAATGAGAATCCCCATTCTCCATCGCTATTTTTCTCAGGTTCTTTATACGTATATGTTGATGTATCCAATTGATGACCTTCATAGTCTTCAACTTTATCAATAACATTATCACGAGTCACTGTTGTATCACTAGAATCTGAAGACGTGTCATCATCTGAATCGTCAGATGAATCGCTTGATACATCATCATCAGTCGCGGCTACGGTATCTGATTCATTAAAGTAACCTTTAACTTTATCAATTTCATCTTGACTCGCATCATATAACTTAATCGTATTAGCATTATCTAAAATACGTTTTGTTTCAGATTTTGTATAATCATCTTCCATCCAACGACGGTCTTGGAAATGAGATGGCGTACCATAAGTCGTTATTGTGCCATCCCCATTATTTTTATATATAACGTGCCCAGCAGCAGTTGGTGTACCATTTATAATTTGAACGCCATCTGGATATTTTTCTGATGCCTCTTTATTGTATGGGTTAATTGCTTCACCACTAACATCAGTATGAGACATATTTGATATATGGTTCTCTACTTCACCGCTTCCACGGTAGTCTTTAAATACAGTAAGCCAAACTTTAGCATAATAATCTTGCGTATTGGTATTTTCTTGTTGTGTTTTTGAACTTTTTGAAGATGATTGACTTGAACTTTGATTCGATTGTGATGATTGATCACCTTTATTATCACTGCTTTGATGACTCTTACTTGTTGAATCATCAGAGACTTTAGAACTTCCTTTGTCATTATTCCCAAACCCACAACCTGCTAATACTATAGATGCTGTTAGTATTGTCCCAGCTAATTTTTTCATTAAAGAATCCCCTTTATTTATTTTTTGTATATACATTACATTATAAATTTATTATAAACTACCTTATTTCAAAAACATATATCTAATTACACATTAATTGTAAATAAATAAATTGTGGACCTTCTAAACTATTTGGTTTGTTTATAACTTTTGATACCCATTTCTAAATCATTTATTAATTTCTTTAAATTAGCTTTAAGTTTGAGTATTGATTCTTTTAAAAAGGCTTATTCAGAAAAAAATGGTGGTACACTATTAATGTAAACGAAATTAAATCATTCTCTAATTGGAAATGGGGTTTTCATTGTGAAGAAACGCTCTATAATAGCAACAACTGTTTTAGCTAGCACTGTTTTATTTTCAGTATCTTTCGCAAGTGAGGCAAAAGCTGAAGAAGTCACTGCAGACAATGCCATCAATGTTGCACAACAAGCTATGAAAAATAGCAGCGGTAATCCCGACTTACAAAATTTCAACGACGTCAAAGATAAAGGTTCCTATTTTATCATTAATATTAATAATAAATCTGGTGCCGGTGTTGGTGCGTATAAAGTATATAAAAATGGAGAAGTTCAATATAAAAGTGGTAATTTCGGAGATTTTAGTTCTTTGAATTCATCAGATAACTATACAGGCCAAGGTATCAGCGCCAAAAACTATGAAGAAAATCACGAAAGCCAACAAGAAAATGCCTCAGTAGATAGCACTAAAGAGTTAAATGCGTATTATGTTGGTAAAGTGAAATCTAACGAATTACCAGAGTCAGGTAAGGATGACACAATACCTACCGATGCATTAGCAGTGCTATCTCTAGTAGCAGGCACAGCTTTCATTAGCCAAAGACCATTAAGAAAAATTTCATAATTCATATATTTAAAAAAGAGGTTGAGATATAAAGCTTTGTACTTTGGGAAACCGATTAACGGCGTTCCAAAAGTAGGATTATCGGCAGAAGGGACCCAACATAGAGAAATTGGTATTCCAATTTCTGCAAATAATGCAAGTTGGGCAAATGTTCACGATTCGACAAAATTTGGAAAACAATTCAAATGAACAAACTCAACTATTGAGTTTGTAAGAACTACTAACCTATGAATAAGGAAGTAGTTCTTTATCATTGTTCGGTTCTGCTCAAATCCTAAACGCTTTTGTCACGACCTCTTTTTATGTTTTCAAAACTGTTAATCATGACAAATTTTTGAACATTGCTCAAAACAGTCCTTTCTCTGAATAAAAAATAAATATAGTGGTAAATATAATTTGTGAACGAAAATAAATTGTTTTCATATGTATAAAATTCTAATAGGAGGTAATAAAATGAAATACATCATTGTTGGTACATCTCATGCTGGATATGAGGTCATCCAAACATTACTTAAAGAAGACAAAGGTGCCGATATACATGTATATGAAAGTGGTGACAAACCTTCTTTCCTATCTTGTGGTATACAAAGTTACTTAGAAGATGTATCACCATCTCTCGATTCATTACACTATGCGAATGAACAATCATATAAAGATCAAGGCGTTAATATTCATGTTAATAGCACCGTTACTGATATAGATACTGAACAAAAAGTCATAACAGTTAATCAAAATGGTAATACTGAACAAGTAAATTACGACAAACTCTTCTTAAGTCCAGGAGGCAAACCAGTCACTCCTCCAGTTGAAGGTATTGATCAATATAACCATGTTTTATTCATGCGTGGCAGAGATTGGGCTGATCAAGTAAAATCACGTATGTCAAACGCCAAAAAAGCAGTTGTCGTGGGTGGTGGCTATATCGGTATTGAAGCCGCAGAAGCCTTCGCTAAAGCCGGTATTCAAACGAAAGTGATTGATGTAGCGGATCGTATTTTAAGTACGTATTTAGATCAAGAATTTACTGATATTCTTGAGGATAATGCTAAAGAACATGGATTAGAATTTATTGGTGACGAAACCGTTCAATCCTTAAATGGTGATGAACAAGGTAATGTAACTAAAGTTATCACAGACAAAAATGAGTATGAAGCAGATACAGTACTATTTGCCGTAGGTGTCCAACCAGCAACAGATTGGTTAGAAGGTAAAATAGATTTAGGTAAAAAAGGTGTCATTACTATTAATCATCATCAACAAACATCTGCTAAAGATGTCTATGCTGGTGGCGATGCAACACTTGTCCCATTTGCACCAGTTGAAGAAGATCGCTATATTGCTTTAGCAACCAATTCACGTCGACAAGGTGTCACAGCAGCTAAAAATATGTTAGGCCATGATAAGACAATGCCACGTGTTTCTGGTACCTCTGGATTACAATTGTTTGATTATAAATTTGGTCAAACAGGCATTCATGGTACTGAACAAGATAATTATGATGGAAACTTAGGACAAAAATATGTCAAAGAACTTATTCGTCCAAAATTCATGCAAGATGAAATCCCTGTACACATGAAAATAATTTATGATGAAGATAGTCATAAAATTTTAGGCGCACAGCTAATGTCTAAAGAGAATATCACTGAATCAATCAACACAATGTCCATTGCGATTTCAGCTGGTTATACTTTAGAACAACTTGCAGTACAAGACTTCTTCTTCCAACCTTACTACGACAGACCTTGGAATTACTTAAACGTACTTGCTCAACAAGCATTAAATGACACATTCGGTAGTGACCAAATGTTATTTTAATTGATATTGAAAGAAACACCTCTAGTGCATTGCATGCATTAGAGGTGTTTTTTGATTAACTATTCATCTTTTTTATCTTTTTGGTAATCTTTATCTTGATTCTTTCCTTTTTCAGGATTGAAGTTGGCACCTTCTGTATAGTCATTGCCAGCATTCCATAATAAGAATTCGTTAACGCCATTATCTTTTAACGCTTGTACTTGATCAGATAATGCTTTTGCATCATATTCTTTATACTTTCCTTCTCCAAGATATGAAGCGGTAAAGTCTTGAATCCATGGACGAGAAATTGGTTTTTGTTTACCTAATGAATCTAAAATACTATTTTCTTTTTGGATATATCGATTAATCGTTTTATATGGTTCAGTATCTGGTGCTTCTAATCCAAAATCTCCTGGACTCCAATGTGATGGATAAATCATAGAAGAAATTGCATCCACGTTTTTAGAAATTTTAGGGAAACTTTGACCGATTCCTGGTGCATTTTTCACTAATGCAGAATATCCAAAGACATCCGCTGATATTTTCACATTGTATGGTTTTAATTCTTTACGTGCATATTCTAAATAACTTGTAACAGCATCTACACGCTGATCACCTTTACTTAATTTACTATTTCTATAATCGCCTTTATCATAATCCAATTGATCAGCTTCATTTTCAAATCCTTCTGGGAATCTAACATAGTCATATTGAATGTCTTGGAAACCAGCTTTAGCTGCTTCTTTAGAAATACTTACATTATATTTCCAAACATCTTTCACAAATGGGTTTACAAAACTATCCCCTTTACCATTCTGCCATACAGAACCATCTTTCTCTTTATATGACCATTCTGGATGTTCTTTAGCTAGTTTAGTATCTTTAAATGTAACGATTCTTGCGACAGGATAAATGTCATTATCTTTTAACTTTTTCAATAATGGTTTAGCATCTGCAATATCCATAGAATTTTTGTCGATCAATTTATTTCCAGTATTAAATTTCATAGTGACATTACCTTCGTCATCTTTGACATCGATAACCATTGCATTTAATTTGGCATCTTTCACATATTTGATTAATTGATCAATTTTATCACCTTGTGTTGAATTACTTGTAACGTAGATACCTTTCACACCATCTTTAGGATAAGCGACTTTATTTCTTTGATTAGCCGTTTGTTCTGCTTTATTATCTTTTGATTCATCTTTCTCATGCCAGAACTACACCCCGTAATTATTAATGCACTTGCTGCTAATGTAATCCAGATTTTCTTTTGCTTCATCCTTAATCCCCTTTTATGTATTGAAAAATGATTCTTACAAATAATTTAAGTAGTGATACAAATTTTTAAAAATCATAAATCTTTTCTTATATTATATATTATCATATTTCATACATAGCATGTACATTACATATATTTAATTTCTTTATTTGATAATCCATAATTTCTCAGGGTACTTACGTTGTAACTTCTTTATTTGTTCGTCATTAATCTTTGGAAAATCCCAGATAAATTTTAAAAATGCTAGACTCATTGTTTTAGGATTCTTTCCAATCGTTTGCTTACAAATGACATGTAGGAAATACCGTTTTAGTACTCTCCATATACACGTCACTCTTTTTTCTTGTAACCAAATAACAACTTCAGCATGACTTACTCTCAGTTCTAATGTGTCTATATAATTACCATCAATAATCCAATATTGTTGTATCAAGATATCTTTGATTTCGTTAATCAATTCATCTTGTTCTATCGTCTGATTATCATCTTTCCAATTGATTTGATCCAAATGATAAAGAGGCAAGCTCATATATTTAGACAAATGAGTACTTAAAGCAGATTTACCGCTCCCTGGACTACCTATAACTAGAACTTTGTTATACATTGTTATCCTCCTTCAAATCATCACATTATAAGGCGATTTTTTGACTTTATACTATTATAGTGTAATTTTCTAGGTAATTATAAGTTGAATCGCTTGAGAATAACAATATTTTTTATCATACTGTAGATGAAAGTTAAGTTAAGGAGTGGAAAGTATGAATAAAGAACAATTAGAAAAAATGAAGAATGGTAAAGGATTTATTGCTGCATTAGACCAAAGTGGCGGTAGTACCCCTAAAGCACTTAAAGAATATGGTGTTAACGAAGATGAATATAGCAATGACGATGAAATGTTCAAACTTGTTCATGACATGCGTACTCGCGTGGTGACTTCACCATCATTCTCAGCTGATAAAATCCTAGGTGCAATTCTTTTCGAACAAACAATGGATCGTGAAGTTGAAGGTAAATATACTGGAGACTATTTAGCTGATAAAGGCGTTGTTCCTTTCTTAAAAGTTGATAAAGGTTTAGCTGAGGAACAAAACGGTGTTCAATTAATGAAACCAATTGACGATTTAGACGAAACATTAGATCGTGCTAATGAACGTCATATTTTTGGTACTAAAATGCGTTCAAACATTTTAGAATTAAACGAACAAGGTATCAAAGATGTTGTTGAACAACAATTTGAATTCGCTAAAAAAATTATTGCTAAAGGTTTAGTACCAATTATTGAACCTGAAGTAAATATCAATGCTAAAGATAAAGCTGAAATTGAAAATGTCTTAAAAGATGAACTTAAAAAAGGTTTAGATAGCTTAGACAGTGATCAATTAGTAATGCTTAAATTAACTATCCCAACTCAACCTAACTTATATAAAGAATTAGCTCAACATCCAAATGTTGTACGTGTTGTAGTACTTTCTGGTGGTTACAGCAGAGATGAAGCTAACAAATTATTAAAAGATAACGATGAACTTATCGCAAGCTTCTCACGTGCATTAGCTAGTGACTTAAGAGCTAGTCAATCTCAAGAAGAATTCGATAAAGCATTAGGTGACGCTGTAGATTCAATCTACGATGCATCAGTTAATAAAAACTAATTTCCACATTTAAAAAAGGTCGTGCAGTTTTCCTGCACGACCTTTCTTTATGTCATTTTTATTTTTTATGCTTCATCAAAAGCTTGGTTGAAAAAATCACCAAATTTTTGTGCACTATTTTCACTAAACATTAATTCTAAGTTATCTTGTGACTCTTGTGCTCTTGGTGCCGAACTTTCATACATTGCTTCTTCATACTGTTTCAATGCCGTTTGTAAATCTTCATTGCGTTCTATAGATTTAGCTAGTAAATAAGCATCATATAGCGCCATATTAACACCTTCACCTGCAAATGGGCTCATGACATGCGCTGCATCACCAATTAAAGTAATATGTGGATGATTGTCCCATTTGAAACCAATAGGCAATTTATAAATTCTTCTACACATCACGTCATCGCTAGCATATTTGATATATTTTTTTAGATCTTCATCCCAATCAGAGAAATCTTCAAGTAATTGTTCTTTCAACTCACCTACTGATAACACTTTGTAATCATCAAGCTTTTCACTTGGCATGCGGAAGGCAACATATACTTTTATACGCCCATTACCAGTAAACTGACCTAATATACCTTTATAATCTCCTAATGCGACTAAGCTACCATTACTATTGATTTGAACTAAGTCTGGATGTTTATTGACAACATCGTCAATATTCAATTCAATCATTGAAATATCGTTATAAGTTACATCTACATGTGCAACATCATTTCTAACTTTCGAGAACGCACCATCAGCACCGACAACCACGTCGAACTGTTGCACTTCATCTTCTAAAAATTGTAAAGTTACTTTACCATTATCTAATTCTGTTAAAGATTGATACGTATAGCCATATTGAATCGTATCTTCTTTAAGCTTTTCAATAATAATATCACATAGTTTACCTCGATCAATTTCAGGACGATCGCCTGTTCCTTGACCAATTTCTTCAAAATAAACAGTGCCATCTTTACCTAGCACACGTGTATCTTCCCCTTCTACACGGGCTAATGCTTGGAATCGTTCGAATATATCTGCTTCTTTCAATGCTAATTGGCCACTTTCTTCATGTATATCAAGAGAGCCCCCTCTTTTTTGATTTGAATCTGGACTCGCTTTTTCATATATTGAAACGTCATGTCCTTGTTGTTGAAGTAGCAAACCTAACATTAATCCTCCTGGACCTGCACCTATAATTCCAATTCTTTGTTTTTTCATTGAAAAGACCTCCTACACGACAACTATATCTCTATTTAGATAATTGTTCTAATTTCTCTTTTGTTTCTTTTATAATCTTATCTAACTGTTCTTTTTTATCATTGTCTTGCATAGATTCTTTTGAAGCTTTCATAAATAAATGGAATAAATCATGTAATTTTTCGCGTGATTGTTTCATTTCTTCAAAGTCTACATTTTCAAATTGTGCCATACGTTCTGAAAAATCACTATTTTCTTTGTTTTTTTCAACAAATTGTTGACCTTCTTCTGTAATTGAATACACTTTTTTATTGCCATCTTTAGTGATTGTGACAAAATCTCTGTCTTCTAACATTTGTAAAATAGGATACACTGAACCTGGACTTGGAGAATAAAAACCTTTAAATTTTTCTTCTAAATCTTTAATAATTTGATAACCATGTCTTGGTTCCTCTTTTAACATTTCTAAAATTACAAATTGTAAGTTTCCTTTTTTGAAGAATCTATCTCTACCATTCATTTGTCTAAAGTCTCCAAACTGACCTGGCCCTCTACCTTGGCCTCTATTCATGTCAAATCCTTCAAAATGTCTCATACCTCTATTTAAACGATTATTATTTCTATTAAACATGTTAATCACCTTTCTTTTTTCGATATATCGATATACTAAACGATATATCGAAATAAGTCAACGATATATCGTTAATTATTTTAAATAAAAAAATGGTACTATGATTTTTCCTTTCATAGCACCATTTATATTAATTAATCTTCTTCTATAGGACTAGTTATCTCGATATTTTCTGGCTTACCAAACATAGGTGTCCATTGTTCTATCGTATAATCTGCCACTAATCCTTCTTTCCAAAACGGATCAGCTTTGAGTAATGACATTAATTGGTCTTCATTATTTGCTTTGAGTACTAAATACGCTTCCAATTTGCTTTTATCTTCATTTTCGACTGGACCTGATACTAATAAGTCACCAGATTCAACGAGCTGATATAAATAAATAGCATGATCACGTATGTGCTGTTGCCAGCCTTTCATATCTGTATGAACAAATTTCACTAAATAATAAGACATAGTATACTCCATTTTAATAATGCGTTATTTATATTCTTATAACCGTTCTCCATTAGATTCAATCACATTTCTATACCATTCAAAAGAATCTTTTTTCGTGCGTTCGAGTGTACCTTGTCCTTTATTATCTCTATCAACATGGATTAAACCATATCGTTTTTTCATTTCTCCAGTAGTGAAAGATACAATATCTATAATACCCCAAGGTGTATAACCCATTAAGTCAACACCATCCTGGTCGACTGCATCAATTGCGGCTTCAATATGTTCTTTTAAATATTGAATACGGTAGTCATCATGTATATTTCCTTTTTCATCCATTTCATCAACTGCACCAAAGCCATTTTCGACTATAAACAATGGAATTTGATAACGATTATATAATACATTCAATGTGAATCTTAAACCTACCGGATCAATTGCCCAACCCCAATCACTAGTTTGAATATAAGGATTTTCAACTGAATTAGGTAAGCCACCGTTCACAACGTTATCTTCTACACTACTATTACTATCATGTTTAACTACTGTAGACATATAATAGCTAAATCCAATGTAATCGACTGTACCTTCTTGTAAAATTTGGTCGTCTCCTTCAAGCCAACCTATGTTAATATTTTCTCTTTCAAACATTTTCGTAGCATAACCTGGGTAATACCCTCTAACTTGCACATCTGGGAAGAAGAAACGCATTCTACCTGCAATTTCCGCTTCCAACATATCTTTAGGATTACAACTATATGGATAAATAGGTACATGTGAAATCATTGCGCCTATTTCAAATTCAGGATTAATGTCTTTACCAATTTTGACAGCTTTGGCACTTGCGATGAGTTCATTATGTGCGACTTGATATAATACCTCTTCTTTATTATCTTCTTCGGATAATAACACACCAGAGTTTGTCCATAAAAAGAGAGGATTATTCAAATCCATCTGGTTATTAATTTCATTGAATGTCATCCAATATTTCACTTTATCTTTATAACGTTGAAATACTGTTTCTGCAAAGTGAGCGAAGAAATCTGCTACTTTTCTATTTTTAAATCCACCATATTCTCTAGCAAGGTGTAATGGCATTTCAAAATGCGATAGCGTAATGACTGGTTGAATATCATATTTTAATAATTCATCAAATAAGTCACCATAAAATTTTAGTCCTTCTTCGTTAGGTTCTTCTTCATCCCCATTAGGGAAAATACGTGTCCAAGCAATAGACGTACGTAAACATTTTAATCCCATTTCACTAAATAATTTCACATCTTCTTTATAACGATGATAAAAGTCAATACCTTCGTGGTTAGGATAATACTTGTTTGCTTCTACTTCTTGTGTGATTTCACGTGCTTTTCCGTGTTCACCTGCTGTCATCACATCAATCACACTAAGCCCTTTTCCGCCTTGATCATAGCCACCTTCAAATTGGTTAGCCGCTAATGCGCCACCCCATAAAAAATCATTAGGTAATTTAGACATTGTCATTCTCTCCTTTATTTTTTAATAATTGTCATTATATTATCTTTATCTGTAACTTCATTTCTATCTTCGATTAGTATTTCTTCAAAATCATCACTATTAGTTACAATAATTGGTGTAATAGTGTTATATCCTTGCTTTTCAATATCACTCTGATTAAATCTAAGTAATGTTTGACCAATTTCTACATTGTCATTTTCACTTATTAATACTTCGAATCCATTGCCCTTTAAATTCACTGTATCTAAACCAACATGGATTAATATTTCTATACCATTATTAGAAGTAATACCTATAGCATGTTTACTCGGGGCAATCATACTTACTTTACCGATAACAGGCGATTTTATTTCACCCTCAATCGGTTGAATTGCTACCCCTTTACCCATCATTCCTTCAGAGAAGATTGGATCTTCGACATCTTTCAAAGGTACTATTGAACCAGTTGCTGGTGATAAAATATATTCTTCTAATAAATCATTATTAACGTCTGTTACATTGTTATTTATATCTGCATCTTGAACTTTATCTGTTGTGTCTTCGCCATAACCAAAAATTTGTATTAAAATGATTGGTAAAACAATGGCTATAATAGAACCAATTACTATCCCCCATATTGACGTTGGATTATCGCCGCTATATCCATTAACAATAGTTATTGGCCCAGGCAACCCTGCATAAGCATAGTATTTAGGATTAAAGAAACTCGCAACTAAAGCACCAATACCACCACTAATACATGCAATAATAAATGGCTTTTTAAATCTTAAGTTAATTCCATACATAGCAGGTTCTGTTATTCCAAATATACCTGTTATACCAGCAGATAAGGAGACTTTTTTAATTTCTGCATTTTTTGATTTGAAAAAGACACCCAATACTGCTCCAAATTGTGCGATAACTGCGATAGTTTGGAAGGCTTGAAATGCATCACTTTTATATTCTTCAAAGTTTGCAAGAACCATTGGTGTAACACCCCAATGCACACCAAAAATAACAAATACTTGCCAAAATGCTCCAATTAAAATACCTGCTAACCACGGCGCTACCTCTACCAATGTATTAAAACCATTTGCAATACCATGTGCTGCACCTGAAGCTAATGGACCTATTACCATTAGTGTTAACGGTACCATGATGACAATACTGAAAAATGGTACAAATAATTGTCGAACCACTTCAGGTATATATTTATTCAAATACTTTTCAACATATGATAAAGCCCAAACTAATAATAGTGGTGGCAAAACAGATGAAACATAACTCGTTTCCGATAAGGGTAAACCTAAGAAATGAAAACTTTCACCTTTACCTATTCTTTCTATTATTCCCGCTAAATCTGGACTAACCAGAGCTGCACAACATGCAACTGCAATATAAGTATTAACATTAAAATGTTTTGACGCAGTTAAAGCTATGAAAATAGGTAAAAAGGTAAACGGTGCCCATGAAATAAAGTTGAAAACTTCAAAAGTCCCCGTTTCTTTAAAGCTAGGCATTATCAAATTGATGATAATTAATAATCCCTGCAATATTCCTGCCGCTGCAAGAACATAAATAAAAGGGGCGAACACAGCAGACATCGTAGCAATAACTCTATTCAATATAGACCCTTTTTGCTCTTGGCTATCATTATTAGAGTCCTCATTTTGGTCAATTAATTTTTCAAACTCTTGGAATACAGAACCTACTGCGTTACCAATGACAACTTGGAATTGACCATTGTTTTCAACTACAGTTACAACGCCATCTAAATTCGATACTTGTTTCTTAGCATTAGGTATAGATCTTTTTAATACAATTCTTAGCCTTGTAGCACAATGTGATGCTTTAACAACATTTTCATTCCCACCGATAATATCTAAAATATCCTTAGCTAATTCTTTATTTTTGACGCTCAATGTCATTACCTCCCAATGGCATATATTTTGTAAGCCTTTTCACTATCATTATAATTATACCGGTACAATTTGTAAATGAAATTACCACTATTATACCGGTACAATTCTATTTTGTTATAATATATGTATGTTTATAGATTGGAGAATTAAAATCATGTTGAAATACGAACATATCGCTAATAATATTGAAAAGTTTATTGAGAATGGACAATATCAAGCCGGTGATAAATTGCCTAGCGTAGAAGAATTAAAAACAAATTATGCGGTAAGTAAAAGTACTATCATAAAAGCGCTCGAGGTTTTGGAAAAAGAAGGAACTATATTTCAAGCTCGTGGTAGTGGTATCTATGTTAGAAATAAAAGAATTGATGGTTACGTTAATTTATTAAAAACAAAAGGATTTTCTGATAATCTACAAGATCATGATATAAGTAGTTTAGTCGTTGAATTTGATGAATTTATCCCAGATGAAGCAGTAAGAGCACATCTAAAATTAAATCAAAATGAAAAAGTGATTTATATTAAAAGATTACGCTTTTTAGATAATCAATTACTATGTATAGAAACATCGTACTTTAATAAACGAATTGTTCCTACACTTGATACACAAATAGCTACGCAATCCATTTTCAATCATATACAAGAACAATTAGATATCAACATAGGATTTTCTGACATATATTTTTATGTGGATTTTCTTAACAAAAATGAGTCACAGCTATTAGAATTAAATGAAGGTGATCCTTGCATGAGACATGAACTCATATTCCACACTAATAAAGGTATGCCTTTTGACTATTCTAATATTGTGTATCACTTTAAAAACGCTAAATTTTTCGTACCAATTCAAAGTTAATAAAACAAAAAACTCAACCAAAGTTTTTGACGCTTTGGTTGAGTTAATTTTTAATTATTTTTCTCCATAGAAACCTAATTTAAGGTCTTTAGAAGTTTGTTTACGGATTTTTCTCATTAATTGTTCATCTTCAATTAATGATTCTCCATATGATGGAATCATTTTCTTAATTAATGGTTTCCATTCATCAGCATATTCAGCGAAGTTTTTCTCAAGTACTTCTAATGCTACAGATACTGAAGTTGAAGCACCTGGTGATTCACCTAATAATGCAATCACTGAGTGGTCTTGTGAGTTTACTACTTCAGTACCAAACTGAATGTAACCTTTACCATGTTCTTCTGTATCTTTAATGACTTGTACACGTTTACCCGCTGTATAAACTTGCCAATCTTCATCACGTGCTTCTGGATAGAATGTACGTAAATGATTCATACAACCTTCTTTAGTCATAATCACTTGGTCAAATGAATATTTGATTAATGGTAAGTTTTTAACTGCAGATGCAAGTAGAGTTGTAATATTGTATGGTTTTACAGATTTGAATAAATCTAAGTTTGAACCATTTTTAAGGAATTTAGGACCTACGTTCGCAAATGGTCCGAATAATAATGTTCTTTCACCATCAATATAACGTGTATCTAAATGAGGTACAGTCATTGGTGGTGTGCCTGGTGGTTCTTTACCATATACTTTGGCATCGTGTTGTTTGATTACTTCTGGGTTGGTACATGCAATGAATTGTCCACTGATTGGGAATCCACCTAAATGTTTACTTTCAGGGATACCTGTTTTTTGTAATAGTGGAATTGCGCCACCACCAGCACCAATAAATACATAATCCGTTTCTTGTTCAAACACGTCACCTGTGTTACGGTTTTTAATTTTTACTGACCATTTACCATTTGATAAACGTGTAAAATCAACCACTTCATGATTATATTTTACTTCTACATTATCAGTTTCTTGAAGGTGTTGTGCCATCTTACGTGTTAATTCACCGTAGTTTACATCTGTACCTTCATCAATTTTACTTGCTGCCATGTAGCCACCATCATTTTGGCGACCTTTCATCATTAACGGAATCCACTTTCTCATTACTTCGATATCTTCAGTGTATTCGATATTATCGAACATTGGGAAAGCTTTCATTTTTTCATAACGATCTTTTAAGAATTTAACGTTATTTTTACCTCTTACAAAACTAATATGAGGTAATGGATTAATAAATGCGCGTGGGTCTTCAATATTTCCTGATTTAACTAAATGACCCCAAAATTGTTTAGAAATCTCAAACTGTTCGTTGATTTCTTTCGCTTTTTCGATATCAATTGAACCATCAGGTTGTTGAACAGTATAGTTCAATTCACAAAGCGCAGCATGACCTGTACCTGCATTGTTACGTTCG
Source organism: Staphylococcus sp. KUGN1 (assembly GCF_045984185.1). Lineage (NCBI taxonomy): Bacteria > Bacillati > Bacillota > Bacilli > Caryophanales > Staphylococcaceae > Staphylococcus > Staphylococcus sp. KUGN1. The sequence goes on from NZ_JBJQIL010000004.1 coordinate 21,852, forward strand.
TTAGAACTTTCAATACCAGGACGGTCTAAGCGTTCATACAAATGAATATTCCAGTCTGGCGCAATTTCTTTTAACATTGATCCGAAAGTTGTACTAAGTACACCGGCACCAATTAAAATTACGTCTTTTTTGTCAGACTTTGCCATGTTGTTCACCTCTCCAAAATAAATACTTACACCAGTCCACTAAAATTGCATTTTATTGACTAAATCAGGATTTAATACAATTTTTCTAACATTTCATCTCGTAAACTAGTCTTCTATTCTTATGTTAAATCAACCATTGATAAAAGTAAATTATTATTCTTTATAATAATAGAAATTGATTTAGAAGGTGATTATATTTTTCCACAAATACATGAAATTATATATATGTCACATTAATTCACTGCGGAATAATATTTAATTTGATTATACTTTAATCATTTTGTTGTAAAAATTTCTCGATATAAAATGCTGATTCTTCTATAGATTTATATTCTGTATTAATAACGGTAGCATTTAATTTATTGAATATTTCTTCAGCATAGGATAATTCTTTCTTAATTCTATCTAAACTATTGTATGTTGACGATTTTGAAATACCTAACGCTTCGGCACGATTTTTTCTAATATTAGCGATATAATTAGGACTTGCTGTTAAACCGAATACCTTTAACCCTTTATGTTGGAAAACACTTTCGGGAATCGTCACTTCTGGCACTAATGGTATATTCGCTATTTTATAGCCTTTATTGGCTAAGTACATACTCAATGGTGTTTTAGACGTTCGAGATACGCCAACGATTAGGGCGTCTGCTTCTCCAATATCAGTGAAGTGTTTACCATCATCGTATTTCACCGAATATTCTATGGCTTCTATACGTTTGAAATATTCTGTGTTCATTTTTCGTAATGCGCCACTTTCCATCAACGGTGTAGATTGCGTATGTTGCTCGATCATCGTAATTAATTCCGACATATAATCTATATATGATATTTGATGTTCCTTTGCATATTGATGACCAAGTGCATTGAAGGATTCACTAACCAGTGTTGTAACCACTATCGCATTTTTTTCATGTGCTAATTCTAATACATTAAGAAATTCATTTTCATCTTTAATATATGGGAACTTCTTAATTTCTATTTGGGTTAAGTCTGGAAATTGAGTTAATGTCGCATGTATCATCCGTTGTGCTGTTTCCCCTATAGAGTCAGAAACGATGTAAATCGTTAATTGTTGTGCTTGTTGTTCTTTCACATTATCTCTCACTTTCTTCAGCTTGACTCTGAGCTGTAGCTAGGATTGCTCCAGGTACACGGAATGGTGAACATGAAACATAATCAATGTCCAATTGGTTAAATCTACGTATTGATTTAGCATCTCCACCTAATTCTCCACAAACACCTATTTTAATAGACGAATTAACGCGTTTAGCATTTGTGACCGCTATGTCTATCAGTTGACCTACGCCATCATGATCTAACGTTTGGAAAGGGTCAAGCTGTAATATATTACTTTCAGTATACACATTTATAAATTTGCCTGCATCATCTCTTGAGAACCCATATGTTAATTGCGTCAAATCGTTCGTTCCAAAGCTAAAGAAGTCACAATGTTGTGCCAATTGGTCTGCAATCAAACATGCTCTTGGCGTTTCTATCATAGTGCCAATCAAATAATGTACTTTATCTTCCATAGCATTCTCTAAATCCTGAATAGTTGATACTAATTGTGCTTTTAATGTTGTGAATTCTTCAACTGTAGACACAAGCGGAATCATAATTTCTGGTTGAGATGTCATACCTTCTTTTTTAAGGTTAAACACGCTAGTCATGATTGCCTCAACTTGCATTTCATAAAGTTCAGGGTAAGTAATAGCTAAGCGACATCCTCTATGTCCTAACATTGGGTTAACTTCATTCAAATCATTGATTCTTCGTTTTAGATGTGCTGTAGAAACATTTAATTGGTCTGCAACCATAGCAATATCTTCTTCTGTTGATGGTAAGAACTCATGTAACGGTGGATCTAATAGGCGGACAATTGTTGGTCGCCCAGATGACAATTTAAATATGGCTTCAAAGTCTTCGATTTGATATGTCTTGATTTTATTTAATGCTTCTACACGTTCATCATAATTAGAAGCTAATATAAATCGACGCATTTCCACAAGGCGCTCCGCACCGAAAAACATATGCTCTGTACGCACTAAGCCAATGCCTTTAGCATTAAACTGATAACCTGCTTGTATATCTTGTGGTGTTTCTGCATTCATGCGTACTTGTAATCGTGCAATCTCTTCTGACCATTCCATAAATTGTTCGAACTCATCACTATGTTCAGCGCTAACTGTTTCAATTTCTCCAAGATATAAATCTCCAGCGCTACCATCAACTGAAATGATATCCCCTTCATGTAACATATCACCATTAGGGTAATATACTGTTTTGTTTACTGTATCAATTTCGACATCAGAACAACCTGTCACACAACATTTCCCCATCCCTCTAGCGACAACTGCAGCATGTGATGTCATTCCTCCATGTGTAGTGACGATAGCTTCACTAGCCACCATGCCTTCGATATCTTCCGGAGATGTTTCAGGTCTCATTAAAATAACACTGTCACCATTCTCTGCTTGAACTTTAGCTTCTTCAGCTGAAAATACAACTTTTCCAGTCGCTGCACCTGGACTTGCAGGTAGCCCCATTTTCGAAATAACCGTCGCTTGTTTTAATGCTTCTTCTTTAAAATTAGGATGTAGTAATGTCTCAATTGATTTTACATCAACTTGTGTGACAGCTTCTTCTTTAGTGATGAGTCCTTCGTTAACTAAATCAACGGCTACTTTAATAGCTGCTCGTGCTGTACGCTTACCATTACGCGTTTGTAATAAATACAGTTTTCCATTTTCAATTGTAAATTCAATGTCTTGTAAATCTTTATAATGCGTTTCTAATTGTTTCGTCACATTGACAAATTGTTGATGCACGTCTGGCATTTGTTCCTTCAATGTATCGATATCCTTTGGTGTACGAATACCTGCTACGACATCTTCACCTTGAGCATTTAATAGATATTCTCCAAACAATTGATTCTCTCCTGTCACAGGGTTTCTAGTAAATGCCACGCCTGTACCACTTCGTTCACCACTATTACCAAACACCATTTCCTGAATGTTCACAGCTGTACCAATATCATGTGGAATCTCATTTAAATCTCTATAGACACGAGCACGATCATTATCCCAAGACTTAAATACAGCTTCAATTGATTCTTCTAATTGTTGAAGCGGATCTTGAGGAAAGGGTTGGTGACCATGTTCTAAATAAATATCTTTATATTGTTCACAAATTTCTTTTAACCCTTCAGCAGTAATATCAGCATCAGAGTCATATTGATGTTCTTTTTTATATTGTTCAAAATATGTATCAAAATGAGTCATTGCTACGCCATAAACAACATCGCCAAACATTTGTAATAGACGACGATAGCAATCATACGCAAATCGAGCATCATTTGTTTTAGTAGCAAGTTTTTCTACATTCTCATCATTTAATCCTAAATTTAATATAGTATCCATCATACCTGGCATGGATATTTTCGCACCACTACGTACTGATACAAGTAATAAGTGATCCTGTGATGAAAAAGATTTACCTGTTCTATTTGAAAAGGCTGTTAAATGCTTATGTAATTGTGCCTTTACATCGTCAGATAAACGTTCACCTTGTTTTAAATAATCTATACAAGCTTCTGTAGTAATTGTAAAACCGTCCGGAACAGGTAACCCCAATCGTTTCATTTCTGATAAATTGGCACCTTTTCCGCCTAGTAAGTCTTTCATCGATTTTTGTCCTTCATCAAATGCATAAATCAATTTTGTCATAAGTAAGCACCTCTTTTTATTATGTCATACTAATTAATTTTGAGTATGTCATAATAAAAAGAAAAATACAAGTATGATATGAAAACGATTACGTATAGTTTTTATTTTTGACACAAATTATCTAAATATTTGTGCTAAAAACCTATAGTTATTTTAGCCATATAATCACAAACAATGTGTCATACTAATTAAAAAAGAACCTGAGCATAGATTCAATGCTCAGGTTCTTTATACTTTATATTTTATTCATGTTCTTGATTATATTTTTCTACTTCTGCGTCTCTTAATTTCACACGTCTAATTTTACCTGAATTTGTTTTTGGCAAATCTTCTACAAATTCTATAGCACGTGGATATTTGTAAGGTGCTACTTCATTTTTTGTGAATGTTTGAAGCTCTTTAATTAGCTCGTCATCACCTGTGTATCCATTTTGAAGAATGATAAATGCTTTAACAATATTACCTCTTAATTCATGTGGACTTGCAACAACCGCACATTCTTTAACAGCAGGGTGATTAGTTAGTGCATCTTCAACTTCAAAAGGTCCAATCGTATAACCTGAACTAATAATGATGTCATCTTTACGACCTTCAAACCAGAAATAACCATCTTCATCTTGATGAGCTAAATCACCTGTCACATAGTAGTCGCCTAATCTTGCAGCTGCAGTGCGTTCTGGTTCTTTGAAATAACCTTTAAATAGTGCTGGTAAGTCTAATGGCACAGCAATATTACCTTTGACGTTTGGTTCTACTTCATTTCCATCATCATCAATAATGGTTGTGTAACTACCTGGAATGGATTTACCCATTGCACCTGGACGAGATGCTGTGTCTTTTAAGAAGCCAATTAATAATGTGCTTTCTGTTTGACCATACCCATCTCTCACCGTGATATTAAAATACTTCTTAAATTGTTCAACGACTTCTCTGTTTAATGGTTCACCCGCTGACACCGCACTATGCAGATGTTCTAAATGATAATCATCTAGATTTTGTAATTTGGCCATCATACGATATTCAGTTGGGGTGCAACATAAAACATTGATTTGATATTCTTGTAATAATTCTAAATATGTTTCTGGTTTAAAACGACCGTTATATACAAACGCTGTTGCCCCTGAACCTAAACTTGATAAGAATGGACTCCATACCCATTTTTGCCAACCTGGTGCTGCAGTAGCCCAAACAAGATCATCTTCTTTAATACATAGCCAATGTTTAGGCGCCATTTGTAAATGAGCATAACCCCAGCCATGTGTATGGGTAACGGCTTTGGGATTACCAGTAGTACCAGACGTGTATGATAAAATAGCAACATCTTCTCGAGAAGTATCAGCCGCTTCTAATTCATCACTTGCATTGGCTTTTTCTTCTTCAATTGAAATCCAATCTGGATGTGTATCACCAACAATAAATTTAGTAAGGTTTTGATATTCTTTTAAACCTTCAAATTCCTTAATAAATTTCCCAAATGAAATTACTGCATCAATTTCACCATGGCTTACTCGATATTGTAAGTCTTTGGTACGTAACATTTCAGAACTTGGAATGATGGCAATACCTAATTTTAATGCTGCAATATATAATTCATATGTAGCTATAGCTCTAGGCATCATGATTAATACTTTATCACCATATTTCAAGCCATGCTTTTTGAAAACATTACCTACTTTATTCGCATTTTTTATCAATTCTTGATAAGTCACTTCAATATGATCATGTTCTGAATCTCTGTAAATAATTGCTTTTTTAGTTGCATCTGTAGCATATTGTTCTATTGCTGATGTAATATTATACTTTTCAGGTGCAAGTAAATCTGTTTTTTGCATATTTTTACTCCCTTTCCATGTCATTCATTTTAATTTTATCAAATGTATTATCACATTGGTATATTTTACTCTTTATTGACGGATGACCAAACTATTATGACTTTCATAGTTATCAAAAAAACGATACAGAATTAATTTCTGTATCGTTTCTTTATATATGTTAAAAAATATCTTCGTAATTTAGAAATTGATTGGTCATATCTTCAAGTTCTATTCTAATATTATATGATAAATCACGATTTACGATTAGGTTATCTACCCCACGTTTTGTTCCACGCTTACGATGTGTTTGCGCGTATGCTGATGACTTTTGCCAATCGTAAAAAGCTTGTCTCGATTGCCATAAAGTCACTATAATATAATGTTTATGTTTCGCTTGAGGTCTAAGAAAACGTAACGCTTTAAATCCCGGTACATCTTGCAAATGCTTTTGACGTCCTAAAAATTTATCTTCAAATTGAGATTCTTTATCTTCATTGACATATAAATGATTGAGCACACAAAATGTATCATTTGATAGCTCATTGATCGATTCTAAGATGTCATAATACTGAGCATCATTATTTTTTTCAATCATAAATGTATCTTCTGATTCGTTCATTTTATATGTTTTATAGTAATCATTTAATAACATGTTATACCTTCATCCTAGTTCATTTTTACATTTATTTATACAGCTTGTTCGTATAATGAGAGTGATCTTTTAACTATTTCTAATTTTTCATCATCTAAATTAGATACTTGATTAAAATATAATAATATATTGTCAGCTAACTTTTCTTCTTTGGGAAACTGTATATCTTTATCTACCCATGCTGCAAGTTCACCTAGAGGTGTTTGGTCCCCTGTAAACCCTTGTATAAATTCATAAAACGTCACGTTATCACCTCATCTTACTTATTGCTACTATACTATCACGAAATGCGTCATAAAACATCACTATCAATCAAATAGTATTAAATTTTTTAGTTTTTCAAAATTATACCAACTCATATGTAAGCCTATAAACATAAGTGATATTATTTTGAACGATGTGTTAATTTTGGCAAAGCTAAACAAACAACTAAAAATGAGCTTAATGCCATTAAAGCATTAAACCAGAAGCTTATCATAGCACCAGTAGCAATAGAAGATGTACTTGCTGTTACACTATAAATGGTACCAGCTAAAGTAATACCAAATGCGCCACCTAATGATGATGACATTTTATATATACCTGCTGCCACACCGACTTCAGATTCTGCACAATTGGAAATAGCCGTATCTGTAGATGGCGTTGCAAACAAACCTAATCCCAATCCAAATAACAGATATCCTAATATACAGGCTACAATGTAACTTGTAACTGAGAGCATAGTCATCGACATGAGTAACACGCCTAACATGGTTGTAAACGTACCAAGCAACATGGGTTGTCTTGGCCCTACTTTTCTTAATAGCATTTCGCCAACTCTTATCATTGAAAGCACAGCAACTAAATATGTGATTGATAACATACCTGCCTTAAAAGCAGAAAAGCCTAATCCTTGTTGTACAAACGTATTTGCAACAATGAGTGTACCTGCCACTGTATTTAATAAAAAGTTAGCTAACGTCGCAACCGAATATAATCTATTATTAAAAAGATTAAAGTCTATTAATGGATGCGTGTATTTTCTTTCAAAATAATAAAATACAATGGCCATCATAATGCAAAAACATATCAAGCATATGATAAATATAGACAACCATCCCATCTTCGAACCTTGCGTAATGATGATATTAATACTTAGCATAATTAAAACAAGTAATCCTACACCTATAACATCAAAGCGTTTCTTCTCATTCCCTTGATGTGCAGTTGTTTCAGGCGTGCCTTTAATAAGAAACAACGCTGTGAGTGCTACGATAATGGAAAATATAAAAATATATTTCCATCCTAAAAATGTGGTCACTACACCACCAAATATGGAGGCTAATCCTGAACCGCCCCAAGACCCTATGGACCAAAAACTCAATGCACGTTGTCTATCTTTACCGTGATAATATGTTTTAACTATTGCCAAAGTCGCCGGCATAATAGCTGCTGCTGACAAACCTTGAATCGCTCTTCCTATTAATAGCAACGGAACAAAAGATGTTGCAATAACAAGTAATGACCCTACGATATGAAGCCATAAACCGATATTCGTTAATTTAACGCGTCCATATGTATCAGCAAGACCGCCAGCACCTACAACAAACATTCCACAAAAGAGTGCTGTTAGGCTGACGGCTATACTGATTGTCTCCAATCGACTATGAAAGGTTTGTGTCAATGTCGGGATCACGTTAACTAATGATGTCGCAAATAACCAAAATGTTAATACCGATAATACGATACCAATTAATAATCTATTATTACCTTTAAATTCTTGTTGTTGATTCATAGTTGTATTAAACTCCTTTAATTCAAGTAATCGAGCACGACAGTTCCTACTGCTTCAGCTGCAACTAACATAGAAGATTCACTAATATTAAATTTAGGATGATGATGTGGATAAATTTCACCATCTTCAGGTGCTGCCCCTGAATAAATAAATGTACTTGGCAATTCTACTGCATAAAATGCAAAGTCTTCAGAAGGGGGTTGTGGTTCACATTCTTCAACACCTTTAATATCATTGTCTTCTGCATTATTAATTGTGTCTGCAACGTAAGATGTAAATTCCGGATCATTATATAAGGCAGGATAGTCCTTATTAAATTCAAAATCGCATGTCACACCGAATGTACTTTCTAATCCTTTAACAAGACGCGTTAATTCTTTTTCAATTGTATCTCTAGTATCATCTGTTAACGCACGTCACCTTCAATTTCAATACTATCTTTAATAACATTAAATTGACCCTTACCATCAAATGAACCAATTGTAACAACACCTGTTTCAAACGGACTTAAGCGTCTAGACACCACAGTTTGTGCTGTTGTCACAAAGTTAGCACCCGCAACAATCGCATCATTTGCCATGTGAGGTGATGAACCATGACCACCTTTACCGTGTACAGTAAGTTTGAAATACGCACGTCCTGTTTGAACAAATCCTTCTTTATAAAAGACTTTTCCAGCTTCCATTGTACTCATCACGTGTGCGCCTAATACATGATCAACGCCGTCTAAGACACCATCTTTAATCATACCTTGTGCACCACCTGGAGGCATTTCTTCAGCTGGTTGGTGAATAACAACAACTTTACCTTTAAATTGGTCTTTCATTTCGATAAGCGTTTCAGCCAAAATTAACATATATGCAGTATGTGCGTCGTGACCACACGCATGCATAACGCCTTCGTTCTTAGAGGCGAATGGTAACCCAGTTTCTTCTTTAATTGGTAACGCATCAAAATCAGCACGAATCGCAAGTGTTTTACCAGGCTTACCACTATCAATCGTTACTTTCACACCATTTTGTCCTATATTCGTTTCTACTTTACAATCTTTGTCTTTGTAAAAGTCTGCGATATATTTAGGCGTTTCTACTTCTTTAAATGATAATTCAGGATGTTGATGAAGATATCTTCTAATCTCAATCATTCTATCTTCTTTTTCACGTAGACGTTCAACTAAAGTATTACTCATAAAATCCTCTCCTTTTATCTATATTATAATACGATATGCCATTTTATTGTTGTGTCACACTTTACATTGTTAAAGATATGATTATGACAATATAAAAAATCACTTCGATATGAATCATGTCATACCGAAGTGATTGATTGAAAAAATTAATGTTTATAAAATGGGTCGTTTTCTTTAGCGCCAGCCATTTCATCATGAACACCATGTTTATAATAATCTACATACTGAGGTTCTAATGGTTTTCTACCGCGAATAATGTCAGCAGCTTTTTCAGCTAACATTAAAACTGGTGCATGAATATTTCCGTTTGTTGTTCTAGGCATTGCTGATGCATCAACAACGCGTAAATTTTCCATACCATGTACTTTCATTGTTAGTGGGTCTACAACTGCCATTGGATCTGATGCAGGTCCCATTTTCGCACTGCATGAAGGATGTAACGCTGTTTCACCGTCTTTACGTACCCAATCTAAAATTTCTTCATCTGTTTGAACAGATGGTCCTGGAGAAATTTCTCCAGCATTAAATGGATCCATCGCTTTTTGAGATAAGATGTTTCTTGCAACTCGAATAGCTTCTACCCATTCACGTTCATCTTCTTTTGTTGATAAATAGTTAAAGATGATACTTGGTTTTTCAAATGGATCTTTAGATTTAATTTTCAAGCTACCGCGTGAATTAGAGTACATTGGACCTACGTGCACTTGGTAACCATGTGCGACAGGTGCTTTTTGACCATCGTAACGTACTGCAATTGGTAAGAAGTGGAACATTAAATTAGGATAATCCACTTCATTATTTGAACGTACGAAACCACCACCCTCAAAGTGGTTAGAAGCTGCAGCACCTTTACGTGCGAAAATCCATTGTAAGCCGATAAATGGCATACGTTTAATATCTAAACTAGGTTGTAATGATACAGGCTCTTTACATTCATGTTGAATATAAACTTCTAAGTGGTCTTCAAAGTTTTCCCCAACACCAGGTAAATGAACACGAGGTTCAATACCTTTAGATTTCAAGAATTCTGAATCACCAATACCTGATAATTGTAATAATTGTGGCGTATTGAAAGCACCGCCAGATAAAATAACTTCTTTGGCATTAATTGTTCTTTCTTTACCATTTTTCTTGTAAGTGACACCCGTTGCTCTTCTACCATCGAAATTAATTTTAGTTACAAATGCTCTTGTTTCCACATCTAAATTTTTACGTTTCATAGCTGGACGTAAATAAGCTCTTGATGCTGACATACGGCGTCCATGATGTACTTGACTATCAAATGGACCGAATCCTTCTTGACGGAAACCATTCACGTCAGGTGTTTTATGATATCCTGCTTCAACACCTGCATCAAAGAATGATTTGAACAATGGATTAGTTGCTGGACCACGTTTCAATTTGATTGGGCCATCATGTCCTCTATATTTATCATATGGCGCTGAACCATATGTTGTTTCTAATTTTTTAAAGTATGGTAAGCAATGTGCAAAGTCCCAAGTTTCCATACCTTCAGGTTCTGCCCAACCTTCATAGTCCATTGGGTTACCTCTTTGATAAATCATACCGTTAATTGAACTTGAACCACCTAATACTTTACCTCTTGCATGGTCTACTTTACGTCCCATATGTGGTTCTTCTTCAGTTTGATAAATCCAATCATATAATGGATTACCAGAAGGGAACATTAACGCAGCTGGCATTTGAATAAATAGATCCCAGAAATAGTCATTACGTCCCGCTTCTAATACTAATACATTTTTATCTTTATCTTCACTTAGTCTTGCACCTAATACTGATCCTGCACTACCGCCACCAATAATGATGTAATCGTATGAATCGTGTTTTCTACTCATCACGTATAACCTCCGAAATCAATTTTTGTTTGTATACATCTCTTTCATTGTTATCTTGAATGGTACTGATATATGTAAGAGGTCGAGCAACCCATATAACATACGTCACTCTAACCTCTGTTTCATTATTATGTTTTATTTACTGAAAAAGTTAACTGGTTCTGGATTAGTGTTTGTTAGAATGTGTTTAGATGTTAAATACTCTTCTAAACCTTCTTTACCAAGTTCTCTGCCGATACCTGATTGTTTATATCCACCCCATGGTGCTTGTGCGAAATATGGATGGAAATCATTAATCCATACAGTGCCTAGCTTTAATTTGTTAGCAACACGTTGTGCTTTACCGATATCTTTACTAAATACAGCACCAGCTAATCCATAAATAGAATCATTAGCTAAGTGAATGGCTTCTGCTTCATCAGAAAATCCTTCTACTGTAACAACTGGTCCAAATACCTCTTCTTGTACAATACGCATAGATGTATCGCAATCCGTAATTACAGTTGGTTCAAAGAATAAGCCTGCTTGTAAATCTTCTCTTTCAGGATGTTTACCACCAATAGCGATTGTAGCGCCATCTTCTTTGGCAACTTCCATATATTTCTCAATTTTATCTCTATGTTCTTTTGAAATCACTGGACCCATTTCTGTTTCATCATCAAAACCATTACCAAGTTTAATTTTGCTAACACGATCGATGAGTGCCTTTTCAAAGTCCTCTTTAATGTCGTTATGCACTAATATTCTTGAACCTGCTGAGCATACTTGTCCTGCGTGGAAATAACCACCATTCAATGCTTGGTCAACTGCTAATTCAAAATCTGCATCATCAAAAATGATATTTGGATTCTTACCACCAAGTTCTAATGCTATGTTCGTTACATGGTCTGCTGCTTGTTTCATGATATGTTTACCAGTCTTAATACCACCTGTAAATGATACAAGATCCACTTCTTCGTGACCTGACATCACATCACCAATTTCTGAACCAGCACCTAAAACTAAGTTAATTGTACCTTTAGGGAAACCTACTTCTTCCATCAATTCGAATACTCGAATCGTTGTTAGTGGTGTAATTTCACTTGGTTTCATAACAAGTGAACATCCAGTTGCTAATGCTGGCGCGATTTTCCATGATGCTTGTAATAAAGGATAGTTCCAAGGTGTAATTTGTGTCACCACGCCTACTGGTTCTTTAACGACTTTACTTTCTGAATTAGGAATTGGCGTATTAATTATTTCGCCACCGTCTTTATCAGCTAATCCCGCAAAATACATAAATACATTATGAATATCATCCATATCTGCATAAGATTCTTCTAACGTTTTACCTGTATCTAATGTTTCTAATTTTGCTAATTCTTCACGATGTTCTTTGATTTTATCTGCAATGGCTCTTACTTTTTGACCTCTGACTTCACTTGTTTCTGAGGACAACTCACCATCTTCAAATGATTGTCTTGCCGCTAAAATAGCGCGTTCTACATCTTCTTTTGTTCCTTCAGCTACCGTGAAAATAACTTCTTGATTATAAGGATTTATTATATCTCTCGTGTTTTTATTTGAGCTATCTACCCATTCACCATCAATGAATTGACGATTTGACAAGCGCTTTACAAGTTCCATCAAAATACCTCCGTTAAGTTTGTTAAATTTTTATTTAACGAATTTTACAGAAATATGTTAGCATATAAAACGAAAACATGTCAAAAGGTCTGAAGAAAAGCGTTTAGGATTTGAGCTGATTCGAACGATAAATAAAATTGCTTTTCAAATTTTATGCGTCGTGAGTATTTCAGCCGAAAATCCTGCTTTTTGGAAGCCGTCAAAAGGTCTGGAGAATAAAGAATCACTCTTAATTTTATTAAGTTAGATATTCTTACGCACTAGCTTTAGCTAGAGTGTTCCTTTTTGAGCTGATTCAAACAGCGCTCTTACAACGAGATAAAACAAAATAATTTTTCTAAAACCTTGCTTTTCATTTTTTTAAATAAAATTATATAATTGATTAGCATATAAAAGATGAAATCATGTTAACTTTATGTTGAGACGTGGTAAAATGAAATAATTCTTTTTGGAGGTACAGTCATGATACGTTCGGAAAACTACACATCTCAAGTCGAAGAAGCCAAAGACTTGGTAATTAATTCCATTGGCGAAACAATGGACTTGTATGGCATTAATCGTAGTGTTGGTAACTTATACGGTATCATGGTGTTTGAAGGAAGTATGACACTAGATGAAATGAGACAACAACTGCAAATGAGTAAACCTAGCATGAGTGCAGGTGTAAAGAAACTACAAGAATATGACATCGTTAAACAACAATTTACAAGAGGTAGCAGAAAGCAACATTTCATTGCTGAAAAAGACTTCTTTACTTTCTTCCGCAATTTCTTCACAAAAAAATGGGAACGAGAAATCGATACAAACATGGAAGCAGTTAAAGATGCTGAAGCTATTTTAAATCCTCTCTTAAACAACAGTGATTTAACTGATGAAGAAAGACAAGATATTGATAAAGTGAAAGCACAACTCGATCATTCAAAGGTGTATTACGAATGGTTAGCACAACTTAGCGAAGCTTTAGAAACAGGAGAAATCTTTAAATACTTCCCTATTCCAGAACACGAAGATAAGTAAAAGGCTAAAGGATATCAATCCTTTAGCCTTTTTAATATGTTATAAATTATCGTCTTGTTCTTCTTCTTTCACTTGAACAATTCGTAGTGAACGTCTTTCAACCTCTTTTAATTTCTCAGCACGTGTTTCTAATTTGATTCGATCTCGTCCTAAAGTAATCAAGAATGAGACCATCATAAATATAAATATGACGATTAATGGTACACTCGCAAGTATCGATGCAGTCTTAAGTACATCTAGTGCACGTTCCCCACCCACTAACATTAGTGAGAATGGCAATAAACATAACGCAAATGCCCAGAATAATCTGTTCGCTCTTAATGGCTCCCCAATCACTTTCTTTTGAGAAGCAGCTGCTAAAATATAAGAACCAGAATCAAATGTTGTCGCTAAGAATAAGAATGCTGAAATTAAGAATAAGACAATCGTTATAGTTGGGAATGGTAAATGATGCATTACCTCAATGATAGTCGCTTCTGTACTGTGATGATTTAAGAAATCAACCACATTAAATTGACCAGAAATTTGTAAATAAACGGCATAGTTACCAAATATACCAAAGAATAATGCACAACCTAACGTACCATATATCATTGTACCAAGAACGACTTCTTTTAGAGTTCTACCTTTTGAAATTCGAGCAATAAATAAACCAATAAATGGTGCATACACTAGCCACCATGACCAATAGAATATCGTCCAATCTTGAGGGAAATGTGTCTCTTTACGATGACCGATACCACCAAATGGCTCAACCCAAGTGGCCATATGGAAGAAATCTCGCATCATGTTCCCTAAACCAGTCACTGTAGTTTCCATAATAAATACAGTTGGTCCAATAATGAAGACAAAGGCTAATAAGATAAATGATAACCATACATTGACGTCACTCAGCTTTTGAATCCCTTTTTTCAATCCTGTATATGAACTAATGGCAAATATAACTGTGATAGTTAATAAAATAATTGAACGCATTATCATATTCTCGCCATTCAGACCAGTAAGTCTTTCAATACCTGCTGATATTAAAGGTACACCTAAGGCAAGTGAGGTCGCTGCACCGCCTAATAATCCGAAGATAAATAAGATATCAACAAGTTTACCTACAAACTTATCTGTTTGTCCTTTTAATATAGGTCTACACGCTTGGCTAATTTTATATATATGTTGTTTTTTAACGAACACTAAATAACCAATTGGTAATGCTGGCAATACATAAATCGCCCATGCAATCGGACCCCAGTGGAACATTCCGTATTGCGTCGCATACTGTAGTGCTTCATCGGACATACTTTTAGCGCCATTAGGTGGCACTTGATAATAGAATGCCCACTCAATTACACCCCAATATAGAATATCTGAACCAATACCTGCACAGAATAACATGGCTGCCCAAGTAAATGTGTTAAATTCCGGCTTGTCACTCGCTCTACCTAGAGTAACATTACCGTATTTACCAAATGCTATGTATAAAACGAAACAAAAAATAGCTAATCCTAAGAATAAATAAACAGAACCAATCGAGTTAGAAATTGCACTATTGATATCTGTAATAATTGTCTCACTTGCTTTCGGGAAAACCATCATAGGTATAACAGCTAAAAGTAACACTATGACTACACCTATAAAGGTCGTCCAGTCCATAACTTTTTCTTTTCTCAATCGTGATCCCCCTAATACTAAATGATTTATGAATCTTGATGTTCTTAAGTTCCACGTTCAAATATAATTGATTCACAAAATTGACAATAACGAACATTTAATAATAATGCAAATTACATACAAAGAAATACAATCCCAATATTGAATAATTATATAATTTCTGACGATTATTCTTTCACAATCAATTGTTGTGACAACAGTGTTAAATTTAGATTTAACGAATTGAACAAACTTAACTTCTTTAAAACTATGAATTTTTATGCATACAAATAGAATTTTTATTTATTTCAGTTTCTTTTAATAAATGTGCTTTATTACAAAAAAACTATCTCTCACTTAATTCGTGAAAGATAGTTTAAATCATCAATGGTTAGTATCCTAATAATAATTTCAATGTAAAACCAATCACAACTGATACGATAATGACAAAGAATCCTGGAATAATAAAACTTGTAGGTCTTGTTCTGCCTGTTTCGTCCAATTCAACTGCAAATAATATAGTGGGTTGTGCTGGGATCACAAAGTTAACGTTAAGTGTTTGAACCATGGCGACAAAATAAATGGGTGGAATACCTAGACTCATTACAATTGGCACCATAATGGATGCAGTCGCTGTTTGAGAAATCACGATCATCGCTACTACTGATACGAGAATGATGACTAGCCAAGGTACACTGCTAATGGCTTGGCCAATATCATTTTTTAATATTTTCAAATTATTAGGTGCATTAAATATAGTAGCGCCTAACCAACCAGGACCTAATACTGCAAACAATGCGCCAAATGCTGATTGAGAAATATGTGATGTTAGAATATCTGACGTATTAATTTTTGATAATAATAGATTAATTGCGGCACTTAAATACATAAAGAATTGTACAATATCTGTCATTTCAACATTGACCGTTTTACCATTTACATTAAAAGATGGCATTAAATGAGGGAATATCCCAAATGTTAGTATACCTAACACACATATCAAGAATGCTAATACACCGAATTTCACATTTTTAGAAAATTCACTAGGTAAAGTCTCTTCTGGCAGTTCAACTAACTTTTGTGATGATATTGAATTATTTTTGCCAACAAATGTGCAGAATACGCTTAATAAAAGCATACTCAAAATCGCAGTTGGTAATACGATACTTAAATATTTACCCATAGAAATATCGTAACCAGCTAATACAGAAATAATATAAGCTGTTGCTGATGCAGCCGGACTACATAAAAGTGCTAAATTCGCAGTGAGTACTGATGCAGTAAGTGCTTTTTTAGGTTGTATGTTTGCTTTTTGAGCTGTCTTAGCAATAATAGGTTCTAATGATAAAGCAATATTGGCAGTACCAATACCAAAGACAAAGACAAACACAATCATTGGTGCAATAAAAATAATTGATTTTGGGAATCTCTCGATAATTTTAGATGCAATATATACAAGGTAGTCTATACCGCCAGTAGCTTGCAACGTGCCACCTGCAATACCTATTGAAAGAATAATTAACACAGCTGTGACAGGTGCCGAACCAGGTGGTAATTGAAAGCCAAAAATCATAATCAGTTGCGCTACAATGGCAAATATGCCACAACCAAGTGCTCCGGCTGTTCTTAAACCTAGTAACACCGCTAAAATCATAATCATAATTTCTATTATAAACAGTAGCAATTTAGGAACTCCTAACTCTCTTATGATGTTAATTTTTAGTAACATTGATATTTTATCACTTAAACATGTGATAAGTATATATTTTCATATTTGATTACAAAATCAAAAGTATTATTTCATCAATCAAAACGAGTCTTTAAGACTGATATATCTAGTATTTCAACATCGTCAAAAATTGTTAACAATTATAAATTAGATTTACATCAAAAAAATATATGAGCAACACTACACATTGTAGTTATTGCCCATATGATTCATTGTCTTATTATTGTTGTGTTTTACGTGCTTGTCGACGTTTTTTATAAATCGTTTCTTCAATAATGGAACCTACGATAAGACCAATGGCAATCATCCATTTACCTATTAATAACCACATACTGTCTCACCTTCTCTATATTGAATCTTTACTCTTATAATTACATTTCCCTTTTATATCGATTTATAACATGATTAAAAACTGTGACTCGTCGATGGACCACTGTAAATGTATTCACACAATTGGTGTCGTTGCAATGATGTATTGACATCAATCACTCTTTGATTTAAAGAACCTTTGTAAGGTAGATTAGGACGATATAACTGAGTGATAAACATGCCATCAACTAACACATCTACATATTCTAATAATTCAAAACGTAGCCCCTTATCTTGTGAAAGATATTCATATTGAAACCCAGTCCAAATCCATATTGTTTTGGTCTGTCCAAATCTTTGTCGAAATGCTTGCACGAGTCTCAATGTCACATCTAAATTACAAAAGGGTTCGCCTCCTAAAATACTTAAGCCACTAATATAACCCGGTTCACAATATGAGAGAATCTCTTGTAATATTTTTTCTGTAAATGGTTCACCATATTTAAAATGTTGTGCCGCTTTGTTATAGCAATCTAGACATTGGAATGGACATCCCGAAACATACACACTACACCGTACACCCTCACCGTCTACAAAGCTATGTGTTTCAATTTTGGCTATATATCCCTGTCCATGTTCTATTCCTAATATAGGTGTCATGATTAAGATTCCTTCATATGTTTCACACGAGCACACATTTCTTTATGACGTCCTTCAATCACAGGTCGTTGTACTGGATTACCTAAATAACCGCATGTCCGTTTAACAACATCGACCGTTTCAGGGTTATCATTACCACATTCTGGACATTGATAGCCTTGTGGTGTTGATTTAAAATCTCCATCAAATCCACATTCATAACAGTGATCTATTGGAATATTAGTACCTAAATATCCTACCTTATCATAAGCATAATCCCATACCGCTTCTAGTGCTTTAATATTA
This sequence comes from Staphylococcus sp. KUGN1, assembly GCF_045984185.1. NCBI lineage: Bacteria > Bacillati > Bacillota > Bacilli > Caryophanales > Staphylococcaceae > Staphylococcus > Staphylococcus sp. KUGN1. Next base: position 40,278 of record NZ_JBJQIL010000004.1, read on the forward strand.
TGATTTAATTTAGGATACTCACAATAATGGATAAAGCCACCACTCGCATAATAGGGATAATCTTTTTCAAAATCTAATTTTTCAAATGGCGTAATATCTTTTCTTACATCATAATGAAATGAATTTTGATAATAACCTTTACTTGTAATATCTGGAATATCTCCAAATCGTTCTTGATCTAAACGGCAAAAGCGATCAGTCAATGACTCACTAGGTGTACTGTATATACTGAACCAAATGTCATATTGTTTTGTCCATTGCTTTTGAAGACATTGCATTTCTTTTAATATTTCAATTGTAAATGCTTTGGCTTCATCATTATGTTCCCAATTAGGACCATAAAAGACTGTAGCAGTTTCATATAATCCGATGTATCCCATGGAAATCGTAGCTCTTTTATTCTTAAATAGCGCCATTACATCTTCATGATCATCGAGTTTATATTTAAACGCACCGCTTTTATATAAGATAGGTGCATTATTAACTGTCGCTTCTTTTAATCGCTCTATTCTATATACTAAAGCATCGTGCATCAACGTCATTTTGTGATAAAAAATTTTCCAAAACGTTGTCATGTCACCTTGTGATTCAAGCGCGATTCTTGGTAAATTGAGAGTGACAACACCTAAATTGCAACGGCCATTATTTTCGTTTTCACCTTGTTCATTACGCCAACTTGGTAAAAAAGATCGACATCCCATCGGCGCTTTAAAATCGCCTAATAGTTCAACGATTTTGTCGTAATTTAATATATCAGGATACATACGTTTTGTTGAACATTCTAACGCAAGTTGTTTGATGTCATAATTAGGATCAGCTTTTTTCAAATTAATACCATCTTTAATTGAAAATACTAATTTAGGGAAAATGGCAGTGACACGATCTTTACCTAACCCTTTAATTCTCGTGTTCAATATCGCCTGTTGTATTTTACGGCTTAATGTATCTGTTCCTAAACCAAAGCCTAATGTAACAAATGGTGTTTGACCATTCGAGGTATATAATGTATTTATCTCATACTCCAAACTTTCAATGGCGTCATTAATATCTTTAGTAACTTGTTGCTCTACATATGTTTCTAGCTGCTCAGCTTTAACATAGGCCTGTGCTACTTCACGATGATGTCGTTCATTATGTTGTGCATACTCACTCAACAATTCATCTACACGATCCACTGTACATCCGCCGTATTGACTACTAGAGACATTAGCAATGATTTGCACAAGTTGTGCTGACGCTGTCTGAATAGATTTTGGGGAGGTTACATTGGCATTACCTATTTCAAAGCCATTTTTCAACATACTTTTTGCATCAATTAAGCAACAATTTGTTAATGGTTGGAATGGATGATAATCTAAATCATGAAAGTGAATGTCACCATTTTGATGCGCCTCAGCAATATGTTTAGGCAATAAATAATTTAAAGCATATGATTTTGAAACAATACCTGCCGTTAAATCGCGCATAGTCGAAAAGGTATTGCTATCTTTATTAGCATTCTCATTTACGATAGTTGGATCCTTCTCAATCAAACCAGTTAATGATTGTTCTAGTTGATTCATCTTACCACTCTTTTCTATATATAGTGCTTATTTAAAATTTAAAACACAATATATAGTATTACAATGTATAATCGATGACTTAACTAAACTGTCATAAGTTTATTACTAATTCATGAACAACTATAAAAATAATCATTCAATTTTTGAAATCATTGTTTTGAAAATTGAAGTATGTCAAATAATAATAAAACCCCATGGATGCACGAATTTAATAGCATGACAAATATGTCATACACATTAAAAATTTAATCCAAAACAAAAAAAGAACTCGAAATAATATTAAATATTATTTCGAGTTCGCATTTAAACATATATCATTATGAGATGTAGTTGTATGAACCAGCTTGGCTAGCTGAAATTGTACGAGTTGAAACGTTACCTGGTCCACCATTATAGTTCATTTCTGAAACTTTGATTGAACCATCACTATTTACATTTTCAACATAGGCAACGTGACCAAATGCACCTTGTGATGTTTGCATAATTGCACCTTGTTTAGGTGAATTACTTACATTATAACCATCTTGTGCTGCTGCGTTTGTCCAGTTACTTGCGTTACCCCAATTAGAACCAATTTTACCGCCAACTTTGTCATATACATAATAAGTACATTGACCAGCAGTATACGCATTTGAACCAGAACCTGATTGTCCAGAAAATGCAGTTGAGTTATTTGAAGATGGCGCATTTTGTGTAGTCACTTTGATGTTTTTATCTGATGTTGAATAATCAGCACCTAATCCGCCACCTTGATTATTGGTATTGTCAGTTGTGTAAGATTGTGTATTTTGATTATTGTTTGTAGCGTTATTTGAATTGTAGTTTTGAGTAGCTTGGTTACCATATGAATAACTATTGTTATTGCCTTGTTGTTGGCTAGGACTCCAATTACCTTTCCAATCATAGTGGTAGTTACCTTGTTGATCAATCGTATATGTGTATTCATATGAATAAGGGTCATTAGGATTATATCCGTTATTGTTTTCTGCTGCATCTGCATCATGTTGCATTAAACCAAATGTTGCGAAACCTGCTGTTGCAATTGTAGCTGTAGCGATTTTTTTCATTTTAAATATCCTCCTAAGAATGATAAAGCTTTTTTGTTTATTATCTCGTGGCTACCTTCAATTTTCTATAAACATATAAGTTTTTTCTTCGTTAAATAACGACAAGACACACTCTAACAAACAAACAAGCTTTTGTGGGCAATGTTAAGATTTTGTAAATGAATCATAATAATCCAACATTTTTTGTAAAATTGTTGTGTTATCATTGTAATGGGTTTCAAAAGGGTAGCTACGCAACTTAATCATTTTGTTCATATTAATTATTACTACGTATGTAATTTATCTGACAATTTCCAGCATAAAAAAACTAAGATTATTGCATTTCATTCCCGCAATAATCTTAGTTCATCTCACTTTCCTTTATTTGGTTTTGTTTAAATAATTCAACATTACTTGTTGATACATATCTGTATAGTCTAAATATCTTGATTTATAAACATATTCATCTGTTTTGTGTGCCATAGTCATATGACCTGGGCCAATAATAGCTAAATCAAAGTCTTCATCTTTATCTACTAATAATTCTGCTGCATCAGTCGCCCCAACTAAACCAGATACTTTAAATTCATTATTATAATCTAAAAAGCTTTGTACTAACGTGTTATCTTTTTGAGAATATACGGTTTGATGATCGACAGTCACTTCTAAAGAAAGTCTGTCACTATCAACCTCTTCTATCGTATCTTTAAATAATTTTTCAATGGCTCGATTATCATATTCAGGTACAGTTCTCACATTAAATTCAGCATAGGCTTCTTCAGGAACTGTATTAAATTGTTCTCCACCTCGTATAATCGAATTAACAATAACCAGTCCTGCTGCTACGTCTTCAACTTTTTCTTCCGTCTTATCGTCAACTTGGTCTCCAAAAAATTCATCTATAAATGGGTGAACATCAAGTGCATGTGTTCCTTCGTTTTTCTTGATATCATCATACTTTTCTTTAATTTTTTGAATAAATTCAATGAGGGTATTAATCGCATTATGTCCCAGTGATGGTAATGAGCTATGTGCGGGCACGCCTTTAGATGTTACTTTTAATCCCATGGACCCTTTTGAGGCGTAAAATACGAAGCCATCTGACGGTTCGGCAATAATTAAACCATCTAAATCATCAACATAGCCTTGTTCTTTAAGTTTCTCTGCCCCTGACATTTCTCTTTCTTCTGCTGTAGTAGCCATTAATCTAATTGAACCTTGTTGTAGATGACCTGACGCTTTAATTTCAATCATAGCAATAACTAATGCTGCTAAACCGCCCTTCATATCAGTCGTACCTCGACCGTACAATTTACCATCTTCTTCTGTTAATTTAAATGGATCATGCTTCCATTCATTATGATCCCCAGCATCAACAACATCCATATGCCCTGAGATACCAAGCTTCGGCGACCCATCACCAATTTCAGCTATTAAATTAGCACGATTATCATCCACTTCTAGAATTTTTGAATCTATGTCATATTTGCTCAATAATGATTTAAGATATTTACATACTTCAAGTTCATTATCATTTTCAGTATTGATCTCAATCATATCTGACAATATTTGAATTTTATCCTCTTTAGAAAAGACACTCATGTTATCACCTTCATTTTATGTGTATAATTACTTATTTATTATTTCACAATCAGTAGATGTTCAAACATTAATTTAATTTTCGATTCATATTGATAACTATCTTATTCCATAAAAAATAAAGCGTGTATGAAAATTGAATCAGTTTCAATACACGCTTTACCTCGTATATTTAAATATAACGATGTTCTTTCAAATAGTTTAATATTTGGTTAACTGAAGCCTCGACACTATTATCTTCAGTATCAATGATAATCTCTGGATTTTCAGGTGGTTCATATGGTGCACTAATACCTGTAAATTCAGGTATTTCACCTGTACGTGCCTTCTTATATAAGCCTTTAGGATCACGTTGCTCACAAGTCTCAATACTGCATTGTGTATAAACTTCGATAAATTCTTGTTCCTCAAATAATTGTCTAACATTATCCCTATCTTGTTTGTACGGTGATATAAAAGCTGTAACTGTAATTGCACCTGAATCTACCATTAGCTTACCTACTTCACCGATGCGTCGAATATTCTCTTGTCTATCTTCAGGAGAAAATCCCAAATTTTTATTTAAACCGTGTCTGACATTATCTCCATCTAAACGATACGTTTGTTTGCCATCTTCAAATAATGCCTTTTCTAAAGCAACCGATACCGTAGATTTACCTGATCCTGATAAACCAGTAAACCAAATTAATACACTTTGATGACCATTACGCGTTTGTCGTTGTGCTTTTGTGACTTCAGATTCGTGCCATGTAATATGTTTTGTTTCACTCATTTAACATCACCCTTTGTCATTTCTCTTTTAATCCTTTGATCAGCACATTTGCCACTTCTGGTCTTGAAAATTTTTCTGGTAATGATTCTCCGTTGCGTAATTTCTCTCTCACTTTCGTACCACTTAAATGTAAATGATTCGAAGCATCGTGTGGACAAGTTTTAGCTGTAGCCATATTGCCACATGCTTCACAGTAAAAGGCATGCTCAAATTTTAAAATTTGTATATCTAATTCATTTTCAAATTGAGAAATAAATTCCTGTGCTTCATAAGTGCCATAATAGTCACCAACACCTGCATGGTCTCTACCAACAATAAAGTGTGTGCAACCATAGTTTTGTCTTACTAGCGCATGTAAAATGGCTTCTCTTGGACCTGCATATCTCATCGCAGCTGGATAAATGACTAAACGTGCTCGATTTTCTGGGAAATAGTTTTTAAGTATGGCTTGATAACTTTCCATTCTTACCTCTGCTGGAATATCATCAGATTTAGTTTCACCTACTAATGGATTTAATAGTAATCCATCTACAATTTCTAATGCTGATTTCTGAATATATTCATGGGCACGATGAACTGGGTTTCTAGTTTGAAATCCTACAACAGTCTTCCAATTCAATTCATTAAATAGCTGTCTCGTTTCTAATGGGTCAAGATGGTAATCTACAAATGCATCATGTTGTGGACGATTAATCAATTGTATTGGCCCCGCTAAGTAATACTCACCTTTTTCGTAAACCTTTTTCACCCCTGGATGTGCATTATCTGTTGTACCATAAACATGTTGTGCTTCCTTTTCTTTATCATAAGTATATTTTTCTTCTAAATCTAACACACCATACAATGTACCATCTTCTCCATATAGTGCTACCTGTTCGCCAATCTCTAAATTGTTAGCCTCTGTTTGACTTACTGGCAATGTAATTGGCACACTCCAAACATGACCATTTTTTAGATGAACATGTTCTACGACACTTTCATAATCAGCTTGATTCATAAAACCAGTTAATGGACTGAACCCACCAATGCCTATTAATTCTAGATCCGATAAGCTCCATTGATTTAATATAATTGAATGTAAAGACTTCGCATTTTCAATCAGTTGTTCTCTTTCTGTACCTTTTACAATACGATTGACCAATGTTCCACCATGTGGGCGAATAGTATCATTTGTATACGTTTTATGCTCTGACATATTTAAATCTCCTTTTCCAATTAATTATATTTGTTTACTCGGCTTTTATTGTAAGAAAAACTCAGTATTCTATTTCTAATGACCTGGATAACAAGTAGACTTAACACAACTACGATAATGATGACTCTCACAATGTTAGATAACACCTCGTCCTCAACAAAGTAACTAAGTAATGCATTACTATTAGTGAAAATAATTAATCCTCCAACACATATTGCTAAAATATTAATCGGTAGGATTTTAACTAGATATGCGGAAATAGGTGCTGCAATCAGTCCACCTACACTCAGCGCTATCACTGCCAACCAATTGATATGCGTCATACCTAAGAAGACGATAAAACTTAAAGATGCTGACAGTGTGACGAAAAACTCGCTTGCTGAGACTGTACCAATCACATAACGTGGTTCCATCTTTTTACTAGATAAAAGTAACGGTGTATTGACAGGTCCCCATCCGCCTCCACCTATAGCATCTAAAAAGCCTGCGATAGCACCTTGTAACACCATTCTAATTCGGCCAAATTGACCTGAATAATGATGTTCCTCGTTCGTATGCTTAAATATAAATTGATATAATATATAAACGCCCATCGACAATAGAAATAAAGCAATCAGTGGTTTAATTGCATTAGCATTAATTCTTGTTAATACTGCTGCACCTAGAAATGCACTAATTGCACCTGGAATAGCTAATTTCAACATCGTTGGATAATGGACATTTTCAAACTTCCAATGTGAGGTTCCTGATGCTGCGGTAGTCGCTATTTCTGAAAAATGAACTGTAGCTGAGACAATCGCAGGTGCCACACCAAAGGTTAATAGAATAGAGGATGATGACGCACCAAATCCCATTCCAAGTGATCCATCTACTAATTGTGCTAAAAAGCCTGCTAACGCAAAAACAAGTAATTTCCGCATATATGATCTTGCCCCCTATCTGGATGAATCTAGCGTTTTCAACCAGCTTATAAAAGATTGTTGTGCATTCGGATGTTTATATTCCTCAGTCAAAATATCTTGGAGTAACCTTTGCCTTTCTGTTGATGTGAGTGCTTTTTCTTTAATGAGTTGTCTAGACTCATATAAAAAGTCAATATAATCTTCATATGAAGCATCATACGTTTGTGCCAAATCCTGTATGATTTGCTTAGCTAGTTTAGGACTTGCGCCATCTGTTGATACACTTAAAGTGAGCTTGCCTCTTCTAAGTTGATTAGGAAATGTGATATTACCCTCTTTTGCATTACCTACATGATTAAATAATGTGCGAGACCCTAGATGTTGTTTAACCTCGTCATTCACTAGGTCGTCATTAGTAGCAGCGATGACTAAGTCTGCATTTTCAACATCTGAGGCTTCAAATTCCTTTTGATGCCATGTTACCTGTTGTTGTTGGATAAGCTCATTTAAATGTTCCGTTATTTGAGGGCTTACTATGTGAATCTGTTTGGCATACTCAAGTAGCAATTCCACACGTCGTGTCGCTATTCGACCACCTCCAATAACCACAACATTCATTTGTGATAAATTAATCATGATTGGCATTTGCATGCGCTCGTCACCTTTCCTATTAAAATAATTATTTTAATATTCTAAAAATTAAGTGTATCTTACTTAGCCAAATTGACATCTTCTTTAAAGATTTGCTCTTTAAACCAACTGATTTTGTCTCTCATATTCACTACATCTCCAACTACAATCATCGCTGGATTAGTAATGTTACTCGCCTTATTTGTGATATCTTGCAATGTGCCAGTCACTGTATGTTGTGATGTGGATGTACCCATATGTACAAGTGCGACTGGCGTTTGTGGATCCTTTCCAAATTTAACTAGTAACTCACAAATCTCCGGTAATCGTTTGACGCCCATATAAATACATAAGGTTTCAGGACCATGCGCTAAATGTTGCCAATATTCTTCCTTATCCATTCCCGGTCTATTAACAGCAGTGATAAACGCCACAGATGAGCTATAATCTCGATGGGTTACTGGGATGCCTGCGTATGCTGGTGCAGCTATCCCTGATGTAATACCTGGGACAATTTCAAATGGAATATGTTGTGTCGCCAATTGCTCCGCTTCTTCTCCGCCACGACCAAATACAAATGGATCGCCGCCTTTTAACCGTGTAACTGTATGTCCTTTTTTGGCTAACTGAATCATCATACGATTCATTTCTTCTTGAGGTAACGAATGTCTATATGGGTCCTTTCCACAATAGAAAAACTTGGTGTTGGGCTTAGCATAATCTAATATGTCTTTATTAATTAGTCTGTCATACAAAATAACATCTGCTTCTTTAATTGCTCTAAGCCCTTTGATCGTTAATAATTCAGGATCTCCTGGTCCTGCACCTACTAAATAAACTTTGCCCATAGAAACTCAACCCCTAACGCCTTTTTATCTTTTAACTATGGAAATCTCTTCCATCGTTAACTTTTGACACCACACCAGTGCGTATCACAAAATCACCAAAATGTTCATTCGGTAATTTTTCTTTTCCATACTGAATGAGTAATGGTCTTAACGTTTGTAAAATTTCGTTTTCATCAATATTTTCTTTATATAATTTATTGAGTCTTTCCCCTTTAAATCCACCGCCTAAATACATATTGTATTTTCCTGGTGCTTTACCGATAAATGCAATTTCTGCTAAAGCTGGTCGAGCACAACCGTTTGGACAGCCTGTCATTCGAATCGTAATGTCTTCTTCTTGAACACCCGCTTCATCAAGTAAATTTTCAATTTTAGAAATGAGTGAAGGTAAATAACGTTCTGATTCTGCCATAGCAAGACCACATGTAGGAAATGCTACACAAGCCATTGAATTACGTCTTAATCCAGTATAATAAGTACCATCTGTAAGTTGATATTTATCTATAATTTGTTGTATGTCGTTTTTCTTTTCTGGAGAAATGTTAGCAATGACCAAATTTTGATTAGGTGACAATCTGAAATCTCCAGTATGTGTCTCTGCAATTTCACGAAGTGCTGTTTTAAGTTGATAATCTTCAGTATCTTTTACACGTCCGTTTTGAATAAATAGCGTATAGTTCCAATTATTCTCACCCTCTATCCATCCAAGACGATCGCCATTATGGTCAAACTCATAATCTTTTTCAGGCTCAATCTCCCAACCTAAGCGTCGATTTAGCTCTTCAGTCACCCAGGCTTCACCTAAACGATCAACAGTATATTTAAAACGTGCATTTTTTCGATTTTCTCTATTACCATAATCTCGTTGAATCGTTAATAGTTTTTCACACACATCAACCGCTTGGTCTTTAGGAATGAAACCAATTAATCGACCTAACTGAGGGTATGTCTCTTTATTACCATGCGTCATACCCATACCACCACCGATAGTAATGTTAAAGCCTATTAATTCACCTTGCTCAATAATGGCAATCAAACCAATGTCTTGGGAGTAAACATCAATATCATTAGACGGGGGTACTGCAATACCAATTTTAAACTTTCGAGGTAAATAGGTACTTCCATAAATGGGTTCTGATTCTTCACTTGAATCTAATACTTTCTCACCGTCTAACCATATTTCATGATATGCACCTGTACTAGGAAGTAAATGATTGCTAATAGCTGTAGCATAATCATTTACTTCAGCATGTACTTTAGATTGATATGGATTGGGATTACACATTGTATTTCGGTTAACGTCACCACAGGCCGCAATCGAATCGAGTACAGATTGATTAATATCTTTCATAGATTGTTTTAAATTTCGTTTTAAAATACCATGAAATTGGAATGCTTGACGCGTTGTCAATTTGATGGTGTGGTTAGCATATTGATTGGAAATATCATCCATGGCAATCCATTGTTCTGGCGTAGCTTTGCCACCTGGAACACGAACACGAATCATAAAACTATAAGCAGGTTCTAATTTCTGCTTACGTCGTTCATCTCTTAGATCTCTATCATCTTGCATATAACTACCATGAAACTTTAATAACTTCGCATCATCTTGAGAAATCGCACCAGTAATAGGATTAGCTAACCCTTGTTCGATGGTTCCTCTCAAATACTGGCTATCTGCCTTCAAATATTCCATTTGATCTAGATGATCATCTAATTCATCTGACAGTTTTTGATTTGATTTAACCATGTTTGACACCCTTTCTTGTTAATAGACGTCTCTTTGATATCTTTTCTCTCTCTTCATTTGCTTAAGATACGCTTCAGCATCTTCGTCGGATAAGTTTTGTTCTTTCATCAATACTTCCTTAATTGTTTGGTGTACATCTTTAGCCATTTGCTTTTCGTCACCACATACGAAAATCGCGGCACCATTTTGTATCCATTCATTAAACTGCTTACTATTTTCTAATATACGGTGTTGCACATACACTTTATGCTCAGTATCTCTAGAAAATGCAACATCCAGCTTTGATAAATAACCTTTATCTAACCATTCTTGCCAATCTGTTTGATATAGAAAATCCGTTGTAAAATGTTGTTCACCAAAGAACAACCAAGTATTACCTTTAAATCCTAACTCTTCTCTTTCCTGCATATAACTTCTGAAAGGTGCGACGCCTGTACCAGGTCCAATCATGATGACTGGCACTTCACTTTCTTGTGGAAATTTAAAGTTTGGATTACGTTTTAAATAAATCGGTACCGTATCGCCGGGTTGCAAACGTTCTGCAAATTGAACTGAGCAGACACCTGTTCGATCTCGACCATGAGAATGGTATCTTACCGCACCAACTGTAATATGTACTTCATCAGGCGTTGCTTTATAACTACTTGAAATAGAATATTCTCTAGGTGGTAACTTTCTCAATAGTTGATATAGGTTATCGGGTTGAAGTTCAGTCGTATTAAAATCGTTTAATAAATCGATAAGGTCTCGTCCTTCAATATAATTTTGAACCCATGCTTTATCTTGGACTTTTCCTTTTAGTTCATCGTTATCAAATAGTGCTGATGCATTCTCTAATAATGGTTTCGTTAGTTTAGTAATTTCAAAATGCGATGTTAATGCCTCTTCAAGGTTTAATGTATCGCCATCTTCATTGATAAGTACTTGTTCTTCATAATCCCATCCTAATGTGCTGATTAATAATTCAACAATAGATGGATCATTTTGTGGTAATACTACAATACAATCGCCTGGTTCGTATTCCTCTCCAAAATTATCTAATAGTAATTCAACATGTCTTGTTTCTTTATTAGATCCTCTACCATTTAAATTTATGTTCTCTAATACTTCTGCTTCATATGGATTGGATTTAGAATATTTACGCTCCTTGGCTGATTTAATCGATTCGCTTACAACTTGCTCACTATCAGTATCTTTGGGTTTGGAGCCTATAGCATTAATGACGTTGGCCATCCATTTTTCGGCATCTTCTTCGTAATCGATATCACAATCTACACGGTCATATAATCGCTCAGCGCCTAATTCGGCTAATTTAAAGTCGAAATCTTTACCAGCTTGACAGAAATATTCGTATGATTGATCACCTAAAGCAAGTACAGAAAATCTCACACCTTCTAGTTTCGGTGCTTTACGCCCATGTAAGTATTCATGTAATTCAATAGCATTATCAGGTGGATCACCTTCGCCATGTGTCGATGTGATTATAAATAAATCTTCAACTTTTTTAATATCTTTAGGTTTAATGTCTTCCATAGATTTCAAGGTCACGTTGTTACCCATATCTACAAGACGTTCTTCAAAGATTTCTGCCAAACTTTGGGCATTTCCTGTCTCTGACCCATATAAAATTGTAATGGCACGAGTTTCTGGTGTAACTTCAGGTTCTTTATCAGCAAGCATTGTTTCAGTTTGTTGGTCTTGTTGTGCTATTTGATTCGACGTCACTGATTCATTGGTCTCAGCTTGTTGACTCGCTGTTAAATAACCACTTAACCAAAGCTTTTGTTCAGGTGTTAAAGTTGGTAGTAATTCATTAAGTTGTTTTGCTTGTTCCTCATTGAAAGGACTATTTGTGATGTTAATATTCACTATTTTCCACCTCTTGTCTTCAATCCTAAATTTGAAAGTCTGGGTATCGTATGTTGCAATCTATCCTATATTTTGACCTCAACATCATACTTGTTCAATCCAGTCATAGTTAACTCTGCGTTATTTATTTTCCTTTACGTTCCATTCATGACCTAGCTCCCAGATTCGATTAATTTAATTATGTACCAAACTGTTAAATGAGTAAACGAAATATAACGCTATTACATTTTGTAAAATTCTTATCGGAATACTAGGTTTTATATATAAAATTTTTAACCTTATTTAAGGTTTGTCATGAACATGTAATCCGCATTCAGTTTTATCAAAATTTGACCAACGTCCTGCTCGAGAATCTTCAGAGTCTAATACTGGTGACGTACATGGAATACAACCAATACTTGGATAATGATGGTCATGCAATTCATTATAAGGTAATTGATGTTGTTTAATATATTGCCAAACATCGTCTTCAGACCAGTATATAAGCGGACAAACTTTGATTGAATGAAACCGTTCATCTTTATTAATAAAATTAGTATGTGCTCTCGTCGGAGATTGTGCACGTCTCAGCCCTGATACCCAAGCCTTAGCCCCAGATAAGACCTCTTCCAGTGGTTTAATCTTTCTGATATAACAACATTGGTTAGGATTATTTTTCCATAACGCAGGGTTATATCGGTTAGCTTGTTCTTCCAATGTTAAATCAGGTTTCTTCATTTCGATGCGTAATTCAGGATATGTTGCTTTTACTTCATCAATTAAGTTATATGTTTCTTGAAAATGTAGGTCAGTATCCAAAAAGACAATTTTTGCATTCGGTTTGATTTGATGGATTAAATCAATCAATACCATACTTTCTGCACCAAAACTACATGAATAAACTAATTCATCGTCATATTGATCATACGCCCATTTTAATATTTGATATGCGCCCCTAGTGTCGTTATCAGTGTTGAGGGAGTTTATAAAAGGATCGCCTGTAAAATTATCGTATGTCATCGCTTTGACTGACATCTCTATCATCCCCCGATCGATTTTTATTTCATCCTCATCAAAACATATCTGAATTGTCAGAATAATATGGTAATACTTTAACTATTTTTAAAATTAAAGTCAACCCATTTTTTAATAGTTATCAGAAAATTAATGTTTTAAATAAAAAAACGACCAGTATTAACTGATCGTTTCCTCTCTTTATAATTGATCTATATTTTCAATTAACGTAATCTTACCTTTTTTACTGTGAGCTATAACTGAGAAGTCATTATCTTTGTTACTATCATAAATTAACTCATCACTTTTTCGATCATCAGGTTCATAGTAATGTTCTAAAAATTCATCTTCAGTAACATTAGAAGGTGCAACACCTACACGATCTACTTTATCTCCAGAATACAGCACCGCTAAATCACCATATTTTTCATAATATGTTTGACCACCGTCAACTTTGCCTGATGATTTACCAAATTTAGCTTCTACTTCTTTTCTAGTCATATCCTTATAAATACCTTTATAGCCTTCAGTCGATGCAGATTTCATATAGCCTTGATCAAAGTTATTACTAAATACATCGATTGTTGGTGCTTTCTCTGATGAATTAGACTCACTAGAGGATGACTCTTTGGACTGACTATCATCTTTAGATTTATTTTGTGTTTCAGTAGTTTGATTATCACTATCATTGTCTTTAATTACATTATTGTAATAGTAGTAAGCACCATAAAGTAATGCACCAATTAATAAAATAAAGATAATTGAGAGTATTATAATCCAAATTGGCTTCTTATTTTTGTTCTTTTGTTGAGGAGTATATTTGTTACGATCTGGATATGTTTGCTTGGATTGAGTCGCTTGTTTCCCTTGTGATGACGTTTCCGCTTGTTTGTTTTCTTTTTTTAATGTGTTACCACATTTGTTACAAAATGCTTGTCCAGGTTTTACTTCATTGCCACAGTTAGGACAATATTTCATTTCCCACCATTCCCTTCATAATGAATGTTTGTACATTTTTAGATTCTAAAAAATATTGTTAACCAATATTTTAAATTACTTTTTCTAAAAAGACTATCTTTTCAATACAATTTTTAAAATTTAATATTTTAATATTTAAAGAAATAATTAGGTGAAGGTTGTGAAATAGTAAGGTAAGGTTTTCTAAATAAATCTATTCTATAAAAAATAACCTGAGACATACCAAACGTCCCAGGTTATATATTATTGCTTTTTATGTGTATCTTCATATCGAATTCGTTGTCGATATCCATACGTACTTTCTTTGATTAGTTCTTCGTCAAGTAAACCTGCACCAATGGCACCTGCTACAGTTGATATTGAAGCTGCAAACCATGGAATACTTAGATATAAGTCAGGGCCGGCTGGTCCTTTAAGACTAATTTGTTGGCCTAAGAAATCGGCAGGTAAAAGAACTAATTCTGCAAATAAAAACATTAAGTACAGGATAATATAATAAATGATAACTGCAATCAAGAGTGTCATCACTGTAGTTAAATTATATAAAAGTGTAATTCTTTTATTACTACTCTGCTTTGTGGATTCCCATAGGTCATGTGACATCATAACCCATAGCAACATACCTAGTATCGCAATAATAGAAATCCCAAATAATCGCCACATTGAGAAATTATTAGCCATTTGCCACATTGTTGTAAATATTAAACCAAACGCACCAGTAGTAAAAGCAATGGCAACAATGTTACTTAAACTCGCCATCATATTTAACGGATTATTGGCAAATGTCATCCCACTGACTAATCTAAACATGCCTCTTGATCTAGAACTAGATAAGTATCGTATATGTTTTGAATCTGTGTCATCTAAATACACTTGTGTCTTGTCTATTTTAGAAAGTGGGATCTGTTGTTTAACACTTTGTTCGATATAATCATTATCATCATAATTACGGTGGTCTTGCTCTGCATGATGGACTTCATTAATGATTGTAACAATCGCGTTTTTAAATCTTTTTTTAACTGGTCTCCAACCAAACGCAGGATATGAGAAGATAGCTGCACCGTTTCTCATATTAATGTCCAGTGCCATGACGCGTCTGTGGTGAAATATCGGTAAGTCTGTAATAGCTAATACGTAATCCCATTCTCGTTCATCATGATACGCTTGTACCTTTTTAAATATTTCTTCTACTCTTTCCGCATAGCCGGTTAGAGGGTCAACAACTAAATCAATTTCCCATTCAATTTGATTATTGTGTTGTTCTGATAAAATGTCAGGTATATCTTCCATTAAATTCTCTGCTAGTTTTTCAGTAACACCAGGTGCTACAACTAAACCAATTACCTTTCTTTCAGACATTAATGACCCTCCTCTCTATGGTCTTGTTTCTTTTCTTCATATACATCGTCATCACTATCATCACTAGTAGACTGTCTTTCAACCTCTTGTTGTGATGGATCATGTTGTTGTTCTTGCTCTTCTTTTTCTTCTTGTGCTTCCTTATAACGATGGTATTGACGGTATGAATACGTAATCTTTCTTATTTTCTCTTCATCTTCTACTGTAGATCCCATTGCTCCAGCTAATAAGCCTAGTGATGATACAAACCAAATTAATTTAACATAATTCATAAAAGTAAATTCTGCTTGTGCACTAGTCCAACTATTAAATAAACTCACTGGTACAAATAATGTGATACTTATAATTAATAATAAATACAATATGAAATAATTGATTAGCGTAATCACAATCAGTGTCAACATCGTTGTGGCATTGTATATCCATCTATACGTTCTTTGCGATTTGGCTGTTTTTCTTTCAATCAATTTATGCGCATATAGCAGCCAACATGCCATACCTACAATAGAAATAATCATTAATACAATAAATCTGATAGGTGAGTAAATCACACTAAGCTCCCACGGCATAGAAAAAATAGACACATATGTCCCTGTAGCAAAGGCAACTGAAATAATTTTTTTGAAATTAAAAATATTTTTCCATGGTTTATTAGCACGCGTCAAACCACAAATCAACTGAATCCAACTTATAATCATTAATGTATTAATATATCGCCTCTTGGGAGATTCGTCTTCTTCGGGTTCTACCGATTTTAAATGAATGAATGGATGGGTGCTCGTCTTTGATAATGGTTCATTATAATAAAGTTGTTCAATCATCGTAGTAATACTACTAATCAACTTTCTTTTTAAATCAATCGCACCCAATGAAGGTAATGATAACATTGCGACTTGCTTTTCGTTATTGAAATCACTAACGACTACCTTTTTTCCAGAAATACTAGGAAGGTCCGTAACACATATTGCGAAATCCCAATGTTTTTCATTTTTAATTTGTTCTGCTTTATCAACACTCTCGTGTACATCTTCTGCTGAACCGATAATTAAATCCTCTTGAACATCAAAGTTCCACTGACTATCATCATTAATCCTTTCTGTCAGCAATTGTTTGATTTTGGGAATAATCTTCGTCACATGCTCATGCGCAACACCAGGCGATGGTACCAACCCTACTGTATACATCGATGAATCCTCCTTTCTTTAAAATATATGATTCAAAAAAACAATATAATCATCTCTTTGTTTACAATGATTAAAATCATGTTATCTATCTTTGAAATTTTCATAATAATTTGCACGCAAATTATATTATAGACTTATAGAGAAATTTCAAACCTTTTCAATGAAAAAAGTCAATATCAATTCATAATAACGATATTGATTACATTTGACAAATAACATGTATTCACAATTACTTTTTTAAAATAATTAGTTGCGCATATAGAAATTGTTCCTCAAATAAAAAACCTTGAAAGGAACAATGAAATGTTCCCTTCAAGGTAAAGCATAAAATCTACTACTTATAGTTATTTCTTATCATCATTCTTGAAGCGACGTGTTACTTTATCAACGAAGTTATCTTTATTATGTGTTTCATTTTCAAAATGGTCTTGAGAATGGTCTGTATCACGACGATTGTCATCTCTGCGATCTGCATCGAATCCGTTGCGTGCGTCTCTTCCTTCTACGTTACGATCATCGTGTCTTCTTTCTGTATCTTCGAATCGACGATCTGTGTCTTGATGATTAGCATCACGACGGTCTACATCATGATGGTCTGCTCCGTGACGATTGTCATCTCTGCGATCTGCATCGAATCCGTTACGTGCGTCTCTTCCTTCTACATCACGATCATGTCTATCTTCTACATCGTGATGATGTTTACGATTGTCATCATTTAAATGGTCTGCTTTATCATGATGCTTATCCTTTGAATGTTTGTTATGGGCACTGTCTTTATCCTTTATATCATGATTATCTTTATTTTTTCTAACTAATAACATAATACCTGCAATAATCCAGAATAAAGCAGCAATCCAGTTTATTACTAATGAAAGTACAGCAGCAATGATGAGTAAAACACCTGCTAATTTCGCTTTTTTCTTAATTAGTAGTGTCGCAATAAGTGCAATCACTAAAATAACTAAACCATAAATAAGTCCAACTTTAAGTATTGATGGTAATAACTCAGACATATGTGACGATGAGTCCACGGCTGGATTTGAAGCCGCCTGTTCTTTAGCCTGTCTTTTAATTTCTTTTTGCACTTCGCTTGTACCACCAAACATGGTACCAATGCCTAAACCTAATAATATAAATAATTGAGTAATGATCCCTAACCAAGCAAGGATCCGTTCAATTGTCCTTTTCATTAAATTACACCTCTTTCTTTGTTTCTTTATCATTACCCAATTGAAATACCATGTATGCTTAAATTATAAAATTAAATCGCTAATAGTTTTATTTTTCCTATTATACCAGTAGTTTATAAGTTTTATTTTTTAATTGATTTACATAATTTAAGTATAAATAGGAAGTCATTTTATACATAAATAGGTAAAGTACACTTACTATAACTATCACACTTAAAAAACTAATTATAAATATACCTCTACTAACTTCTCCAAATAATCCGAGTACATTATATATTATTTTTGAGGCAACCACTGTATGGAGTATACCTACAATGAACGGAACGCTGAATAACCAAATTAACTGTTGATCTAATATTTGTTTGATATCATCATTATCTAATCCTAGATGTGCCATTGTGACATAATGATCAACATCTTCTTGTGCTTCTGATACTTGCTTAAAGTAAATCATTAAGAATATACCAATCAATAAAATGAAAGAAACTAAACTTCCAACAAATATTAAGCCACCATTGAAGTTATAAAACATTTTACGAAATGATTCATAGCTAGTGATATTAATATGATATTTTTGTTCAATTTTATGAATATCCGGTGTGTCTTTCCCTTTTAAATCATACGCATTAAATTCAACCATCGTGTGAGTCACTTGATCGTCAGCTTTGGATGATGTTTTAGTATAATATTGGATGATTTGATCGCGTTCTTTGTCATTTTTAACGATTAAATTAATGTTTTCACTAAATCTTATAGAATTCACATTGGTTTCTTCAACTGGTTTAATATTAAAGGATCTTCCTCTTAGTACTAATTTGTCATTCAAATCCAGCATTTGCATGCTCGTGTTCACACCTATTTCATTTGATTTTAAATGTAGTGGGCGATTAAATTGATTATAATCATTCAATGTCATAATCGTAATAAACACATTTTTAGTACTCCATGGATCAATATTGAACTTGTTTGGTGTGTTACTTGGTTTGAGTAAACGCCGATAATCCGAATGCTTATCTAAAAGCACATTAAACATGGATTGAGTATAGATTTTCGGTGTATCTGAATGTACATTTTGTTTAATATCTTTGGTTACTGCTTTAACCTTTTGAGCTACCTTTTCATCATGATGAAAATCACCTTCAACACTGGTAAGGTATTGATTTTTCCACATATTACGAACATTCTCACCCATACTTCTGTATGTTGTGACGGTCATCCCTAAAGTAACAATCAAAAACGTGCATAAAATCGCGATACTTGCTAACCCTACTGCGTTCGATTTCATACGTGCCCTTAATCCTGATATCAAAAAGAATCGTTTAGGTCGATAGTAAAACTTAGGCAACTTTTGTAACCTTTCAACGAGTAAAACACTTAATGAAATAAATAATAAATAGGTGCCTATAAACACAAAAAAGATAGCAGCAAACAATGACAAAATCGACTCTATTGGCGTATTATTTTGCAAGGCTATACGATAACCATTGCCAACACATAAAACACCGATCATTAATAAACTATAATTGAATACATTTTGAAATCGATAATCACGATATGCCTTCTTATTCATTAATTGCATTGGATTTTGCATAGTGACTTTAAATATATTAATAATTAATAAAAATATCATGACAATTGACAATAATAGCAATGTTATCCACATAGCTTTAAAATCAAATGGATAGGCACTTAGGTACCCTTCTCGTCCTGTCGCTACCTTACGAATGAACATAAATAATAGTGCACCGAATAAATATCCTCCAACGATACTCAATAATGAGATAATACAATATTTTATGAAGGATTCTATGAATATCATGATGCTAAGATGACGTTTTTCCATACCTAAAATAATATAAAGTGAATATGTCTTTTGTTGTTGTTTTATAACAAATTGATTCGCATAAATGATAAATATGATAGCTAATAATGACATAAATACATTTCCAATTATTGCAAAAACACCTAGTAATTGTTGATGTTGTTGAATATATGTGTTTGTAGTTAGCGATAATAATATGTATTCAATCGCAAATATCGTACTGGAAGACAAAATAAAAGGTATAATGATATGCCGTTGAGTTACAAAATGACGTTTCACTATTGTCCAAATCATTGTTAGGGGCACGTGATTTACTCCCTTCCATTTATGATTGCTAAACTATCAGCAATTCGCTTTTGAAATGCTATCTGGCTTTCTTCGCCACGATATATCTCGTGATATAAACGGCCATCTTTAATAAAAACAATACGGTTGGCATATGACGCATCAATATTAGAATGCGTAACCATTAAAATCGTTTGTTGTTGTTGATTGAGGTGTTGAAATAATTGCATTAACTGTTTCGAACTTTTTGAATCAAGCGCCCCCGTTGGTTCGTCCGCTAATAAAAGTTTAGGGTGTGTAATAAGCGCACGTGCTATAGCAACGCGTTGTTTTTGTCCACCAGAAATTTGATTTGGAAATTGATTTAAGATGTCACTAATATGAAGTTGTCGACTCACTTTCTCTATACGTTCTTGCATCGTATGAACAGATTGATTACTTAAGACCAACGGCATTAAAATATTATCTTTATTTGTCATTGATTCTAAAATATTAAATTCTTGAAAGACAAATCCTAGTTGTTCTCGTCGAAATTGAGCAATATCTCTTTGTTTCAATGACGCTAGGGATTGACCATTCAATTGAATGGTACCTTCCGTTAATTGATCAAATGTAGCAATCAGTTGTAATAATGTAGATTTACCAGATCCTGATTCACCCATAATGGCTACAAACTCACCAGTATCAACTAATAAATTCATATCGCTTAAGGCTTCAGTTCTATTCAAACCCTTTCCAAATACCTTTTTGACATGTTTGACTTCTAGTAACATATGGACGCTCCTTTCTAATACCAACTCTATTTTATATTAAAAAAGGACCAACAACATTTATAATTTCTTACAAATCTTGTTGGCCATCTTACAATTTTGAAAGTTAGCTTTGCATTGGAAAGCTAATTGTAAATTGTGTACCTTTATTCAATTCTGATGTCACTTCAACATTTAAATTCAGATGTTGCGCAATATGTTTAACGATAAACAATCCAATGCCACTTGAGGATTCATTAAGGCTACCATTGTAACCAGAATATCCTTTGTCAAAGATTTTCGGCAAGTCTGCTTGGCTAATACCAATACCGTTATCTTTAATACATAATTGTTGAGAAGTTGAATCAAAGTCAATCCATATATCTTTTCCACGTGCATACTTTAATGCATTATTTAGTATCTGTTCTATCAATATTGAAGTCCATTGTGCATCTGTTAAGACGCTATTATCAATAGATTGGTAATGAATTTTAGTGTGTTGTTCTATAAAGTGAATACGATATTTCATGATTAAGGGTTTAATTAAATCATCTATAGTCACCTCGGTGATTGTCATATCAGACGCTTCATTAAGTAGTTTTAAATAACTGAGTGCTAAGCGGGTATAATTATCAATTTGTACAATTTCTTGTCTCACTTGATTGACAACATTAGGTTCATTACGCTCTAGTAATAGTTGCGATGCAGTGATAGGCGTTTTGATTTGATGTACCCAGGTTAAGAAATAACTTTCAACATCTTTACGATATTCAATTTGCTTGTTTTTCATTTCAAATAGTTCTTCTTCGAGTGACACTACTTTTTCTTTAAGTCTTTCTTCTTTTTGAAAACCTAAATAACTGATCCACCAATAAATACACATAATAAATAAAATGATTGCTACACCTAGTATTAACGCACTTTTAGGGAGTGAAAAAACGAAGAAAATGAGTACAAATAGTAAGGATATGAAAGTAACAATCGCTATTTCATTTTTAATTGATTTAATAAACGTTAGTAACATCTTATTTACACCCTATAACCCACATTTTTCTTCGTTTCAATAAAATCTGTTAAGCCAATTTGATTTAATTTTTTTCGTAATCGTGTCATGTTCACTGCCAAAGTATTATCATCAATATAATTTTCTGATTCCCAACATTTTTCAATCAGAGCTGTTCGATTCACAAATTTCCCTTCATTTTGAAACAACAGTTTAATGATTTGAAGTTCCGTTAAAGACAGTTGTGTCACCTCACCTTGGAACATTAACTTTGCCTCATCAGCAATCAGTTGACATCCTTTAACATTTAATTCGTTATTGGATACAGCTAAATCATAAGTTCGTCGTAATAAAGCTTGTACTTTTGCAACTGTTAACGATAAATTGAATGGTTTCTCAATAAAATCATCGCCACCCATTTGAATCGCCATAATTTGATCCATATTATCCGTCCGTGAACTGATAAATATAATAGGTACGTTTGATATTTTTCTAATTTCTTGGCACCAATGGAATCCATTTAAAGTAGGTAAATTAATATCTAGTAGTACTAAGTCAGGTAGATAGCTTTTGAAATCATCTAAAATATGAGAAAACTGTTTTGCCAACTTAACGTCATAGTTCCAATTCTTAAGTTCATTTGCTAAACTTTCTGCAATGACTAAGTCATCTTCTACTATCAAAATCTTCATTGAGATACACCTTTCGTTGCGTTACATAGATTTATCTTGATGTTGTGATTGATTTGAATCAGTTTGAGTATCATTTGATGCTTTTTTAGCAGCTTCATTCTTCTTTCTTCTTTTTTCTTCATAAATACTTAATGCAATAAAACCTATGATGAATAACGGAGATAACATAACAAATATCATTTTTTCACCTCGTTTATTTTAAGCATGAGTTTCCATGGTGTCAAAATGGCTTCCAATTTCTCTCTTGCTATACTCTATTTAATATCTATTTTACATGTTTATTATTAAAAGTACATTTGTTATGAATCATCCGTTCATAAAATCCCCTTTTATCCATGTTTACAATCTATTTACAAGAACCACACATTTAATCAAAATGCCTTGCTTATACTTAAATTGTAATACGTTTATACATATATTAGGGGGCTTTTTAAATGAAATCATTTAATCAATATACTAAATACTTGTTATCAGGTAGTATCGTTGCTGCAACATTATTAAGTAGTACGAATGTATCTTTAGCTTCTGGTACAAATACAGATAACAATAAGAAACAAAGTAATGATGAAGCTATTGCTTTCGGTAATACTAAAAACCCTAAAAATGTCATTTTCTTAGTTGGCGATGGAATGGGTCCTTCATTTAACACTGCGTATCGTTATTATCAAAACGATCCCTCAGCTAAATCGATGAAACCCACTACATTTGATAAATATTTAAAGGGTACTAACCGTACTTATCCTAATGACCCTAAAGAAAACGTGACAGATTCTGCGGCAGGTGCTACAGCGTTTAGTTCAGGTCATAAAACATACAATGGTGCCATTGGTGTCGATGCTAATAAAAATAATGTGAAAACTGTATTAGAAAGTGCAAAAGAAAAAGGTAAATCTACGGGCCTTGTATCTACAGCAGAAATCACTGATGCAACCCCTGCAGCTTATGCATCTCATGTTGATTCTCGTGATAAAAAAGATGAAATTGCGAAACAATTTTATAACGATAAAATTAACGGCAAACATAAAGTAGATGTCATTTTAGGTGGCGGTTCTAAATATTTTGGCAAAGAAAATGGGAATTTAGATCAAAAATTCAAAAAAGATGGTTACGATGTGGTTTCTAATAAAAATGAACTGAATCAATCAAAGAGCAATCAGGTGTTAGGTTTATTCTCTGAGAAAGATATGCCACTTCAAATTGATGCGCCAGAAAACAACCCATTATTAGTAGATATGGAAAATAGCGCTTTAAGTAAACTTGAAAAGAATGATAAAGGGTTCTTCTTAATGGTAGAAGGTGCATCTATCGACAAAGCTGCACATCCAAATGATGTTACGGGTGTAATGTCTGAAATGCAAGGGTTTGATAAAGCTTTCTCAAACGCGATTAACTATGCTAAACAACATAAAGATACACTTGTTGTAGCAACAGCAGATCATTCTACAGGTGGTATGACCATCGGTAAAGGTAAAGATTACAAATGGAATCCTCAATCAATTCATCAAATGAAACATTCTGGTATGTATATGACAAAAGAAATTGCTACTGGTAAAGATCCTGAAAAAGTAATCAATGATGGCTATGGCATTGACTTCCCTAAAGAACAACTTGATAAAGTTAAAAAAGAAGCTAAAAAGCTGAAGAAATTAACAAAATCAGGCAAAGATGAAAAAGATCCAAAAGTTGTCGAACAAACGACACGTCTTCAAGATGCAATTCAAAAACCAATCAATGATGCATCTCATACAGGTTGGACTACTTACGGTCATACTGGTGAAGATGTAAATACGTATGCCTATGGTCCTGGATCTAATCAATTCAAAGGAAATAAAGAAAATACAGATAGTGCGAAAAACATCTTTGATTTCTTTGCTAATGACGTAAAATAAGCTTTGATATTAAATAAACCGAGATGAGCGTGACTCATCTCGGTTTATTTTAATGTATGCATCTATTTATTCATGATACATATTAATATTCAATATTAGGTGCTTGGTTTACATGGTTTTGATACTTTTTAAATGCATAGTAGCCTGCACCGACTAAAGTTAATAATATAGCGAATTTTTTCATCATAAAAACTCCTTTTTCGATTATTCATTTCAACTATCGCTTTGAAATTCTTATGACATAATTATACACTTTTTTTCAACAATTTTAAAAACCTTATTATCAATGGATTGAAAAAACATAAATTAAATTTAATATATATCGCCAACATTCTTTTTTCAATACACTCAACACGTTGATTTTAATGTGCTGATGTATCCGTAGTTTTAGATATTGCCATATGCAAAGCATCTGCAAATTGATACATTAACGGCGACCAATTATCTTCATTTTTTCGTGATGATGTACTCATATCTTGATTATTAAATAACGCTTTTCGTAATGAGGTCGTTAACTCTAATTGCACGCCAGTACTATTTTCATTTTTATTAATGAAATTATTCTCATTTAATCCGCCTAAATATTCAGGTGGAACTTGTACAGTAAATCCTCTAATTTCCAATTGTGATTGAATCTCATCTCTTAGGTCAGACTTAGCGCCGCCTAAGAATACAATTGGGTCGTCTCCTTTAGCTCCATGTATGGAAATGGTAGCCGATCGTCCTTCAACCATTTGATGTAAAGTTGGATCATCATAATGTGTCGACGTCACATGCAATTGTGTATTATTAGATGGTCTAGTGGCTTCAAATGAAAAGTAATCATAACCGCCTTGTTGTGCAAGTAACTTTGTTAACTCAGACGTACCTTGTTCTATATTACCTCCATGAGGCGCAACGATTAGCACTTGGTTGCCTTGGTCACGAGTTTCTTTCTTCCAATCTATATCTTCTTTAGTTTCTCGTTCAAGTTGGGTCATTGAAGTGTAATAATCTTTGTGTGCACTTTCAATCGGTTTGATAGGTTTAACATCCGTATTTGTACCTATCGCAGGTATTGTAGTTTCTTTCGAATTTGCGCTTTTTGGTGTTGTAGTTGATGTTGTCGATGTTACTGGTTTCGTTGATGAAACAGTCGTCGTTGACGGTTTAGTACTTAATCGTGATGTAGATGTCGTAGGTGCTTTTGCAGTACTTGTTGATGTCTTGGATACCGTCTTCGATGTCTGGCTCGGTGGACGCGTCGTTGTAGATGTTTTCGTTGACGTTGTTGATTTTGATGGTGTTGTAGTTGTATGTTGTGTCGTATTTGTTGGTTTCGTTGTTGATGGCTTTGATACTGTTGGCTTTGTTATAGGTGATTTTGTTGTCGCATGGTTTGTTGAGGATTTCGTACTTGTGGTTCCACTTTTAGGATGTATAGACGTAGGTGCTTTTGCTGATGTTGGTTTTTGTGTATGACTCGTGCTTGTTTTAATCGTAGATGTTTGATTTGTTTTAGGAGCTGAAACAGATACCGCTTTGACTGTTTGAGTTGGTTGCTTAATAGCTGCTACTTTAGTCGTCGTTTTCACTGTAGTTGGCGCCTTAACTGTTGTTGTGACACGTTTCACAGCTTTCTTAGACTGGGATATATGAGGTGTTGTTGATGATGTTCGTGTTTGATTTTGAGCACTCGTATGGTTGTAAGTCGTTTGTAAAGTAGAAGCATGGGCAGTGGCTTGTTGAGTCACGACACTTATTGTTCCTAAACTAATTGACGCGGTGATTAAACCTAACGTAATTTTAACAATTGGTTTAGCTTTTTTAGTTACATATCTTTTCATTCATAAACTCCTTAAAATAAAATGCTTTTATCCTATGTTAACTTATCCATTGTAAATAGCAATAATTTTATTTAATATAACAACTATTTATTACATTATTAACAAAAATTTAAAAAAGAGTATGTATGATGTTAATATTTTCAACATTATTACTTAACATTTAGACTTTCTCATTACATTTCATAAAAATCCCCTATTGCATCATATGCAACAGGGAAAATTAGTAAAAGTATAAGTTAATCTTGTCTTTTTAAATGTTCAATATGTTTGAAGCCATCTCTTTGGTTGGCTAACGCTTCCATGATATCGTACCAATTGTTTCCTACTTTTTGTTGAATCGTTTGTAATAGATGATCTTGTGCGTAATTGAGCTCATTAATTAACGCATTACCTTTTTCTGTAGCAAATAGCTGTTTAACACGACGATCTTGTTCGGATATTTGCTCTATAATAAGCTCTTTTTCTTTTAATGTTCTCAGTGTGGCATGAGAACCTTGCTTTGATATTTCCAATGTTTGAAGTAACTCTTTTATCGTAATTCCCGGTAATTTATTGATAAAAAATAAGAAACGGTGATGTTGGCGACTCATACCATATTGTTCGATAATGTCATCCGCTGTCGTAACAAAGGTTTTATAAGCAAAGTAAAATAACATATGTTCATAATCATTTTTATTTGTCGACATGTACTTTCTTTCCTTTTCTAATATTTAAGGTTCATTATAATAAAGTTTCCTATTTTAGTCATGCTAAACTTTTCTAAAAGGTCAAGTTGATTGACTTTATTTCCACAAAAAGTTATCTTTTAATTGTAAAATGCAAATACATAAACAAAGGTGGTATGCATAATGAAACAACGTGTAGGACAATATTTAATGGATGCAGTTAATGCTGCAGGGATAGATAAAATATTCGGTGTCCCTGGTGATTTCAATTTAGCCTTTTTAGACGATATTATTTCTCATGACCAAGTAGAGTGGATTGGTAATACTAACGAATTAAATGCGAGCTATGCCGCCGATGGTTATGCTCGAATTAATGGATTAGGTGCATTAGTTACTACGTTTGGGGTCGGAGAATTGAGTGCTGTTAACGGCATTGCTGGATCCTATGCTGAACGCGTACCTGTCATTGCAATTACTGGTGCACCCACTCGTGCTGTTGAGTCAGCTGGAAAATATGTTCATCACTCTTTAGGTGAAGGTACATTTGATGATTATAGAAAAATGTTTGAACCAATAACAACTGCGCAAGGATATATTACGCCAGAAAATGCAACAACTGAAATTCCTAGACTTATTCAAGCAGCGATCAACGAACGTCGTCCAGTTCATTTACATTTGCCAATCGATGTTGCAATGACTGAAATCGACGTGGCTAAGCCTTTCCAACCTGAAACACGTGATGATCAAGATGTATCTCGCTATATTCAAATGATTGAAGATAAATTACATTCTGCTAAACAACCTGTGATTATTACAGGGCATGAAATTAATAGCTTTGGTTTGCATTCTGAATTAGAACAATTTGTAAATCAAACTCATATTCCTGTCGCACAACTTTCTCTTGGTAAAGGCGCTTTTAATGAAGAAAACGAACATTATCTTGGTATCTTCGATGGCAGTATCGCCGAAGAAAATGTTAAAAACTATGTTAATCAAAGTGATGCCATATTAAATATAGGTGCGAAATTGACTGACTCAGCGACAGCCGGTTTCTCATTTGAATTTGATATCGATGATGTTGTGATGATTAATCATAACTATTTTAAAATGAATGAAACAATCACTGAACAAGTTGCACTACCTCATCTTTTAAATGGCTTAATGACAATTTCTTATAAAAACAAATCTGAGTTTCCAAAATATCAACGACCACAAGGAGAAAACTATCAAATCGATCATGAACCATTAACTCAAGCAACTTATTTCAAAATGATGCAAGACTTCCTACAACTGGATGATATTTTAATTGCTGAACAAGGTTCTTCATTCTTTGGAGCCTATGATTTAGCTTTATATAAAGACAATACCTTTATTGGACAGCCTTTATGGGGGTCTATCGGTTACACATTACCTGCAACTTTAGGTACAGAAATCGCTGCACCACATAGACGTAATGTCTTACTTATCGGAGATGGTTCTTTACAACTGACAGTTCAATCGTTATCAACAATGATCAGACAACAATTGAAACCAATTATATTTGTAGTTAACAATGATGGTTATACAGTGGAACGTTTAATTCATGGTATGAAAGAACCATATAATGATATTCACATGTGGGATTACAAAGCGCTCCCTGCAGTATTTGGCGGAGATAAAGTAGTCGTCCATGATGTTAATACATCACATGAATTAAAAGAAACATTTGAAAAAATCAATGCAAATGGTGATTGCATGCACTTTGTTGAAGTGAAAATGGCAGTTGAAGACGCGCCAGCTAAATTAAGTGATATTGCTAAAGCATTTGCTTCACAAAATAAATAATAGAACATAAAAGAGGTTGAGACGCAAAGTTTTGGTGCTCTAGGAACGCTCATGATTCGACAAAATTGGGAAAACCATTTTGCTCATCGTTAGGTTCTGCTCAAATCCTAAACACTTTTGTCTCAACCTCTTTATTCATTTTTGATTAATTATCTTTTCAGATTCTAACTTTGCTATAACATCATTAATAGTTTCGTTTTGAATTTCCATTTTCATATCTTCGTGTATTTCATTTTCTATCATAGGGTAAATATAGTCAATAATTTGCTTGCTCGCTATTTCGCCTATTTCTATTTCATAGTTATCATAAAGAAATGACTTTAATGCTTTAGAGACTTCTATAATCATGCATAACACCTCATTTGTAATCTCTTATTTTATGCCACCTAAAGTTAATGCCATTACAGCTTTAATAGAATGCAAACGATTTTCTGCTTGTTTAAAAACTATAGAATAAGGACTATTAAAGACCTCATCTGTGATCTCCATTTCCGATAATCCATATTTTTCGTAGACCTCTTTACCTACTTGAGTTTGTGTATTATGGAAAGCTGGTAAACAATGCAGTACTTTCACATCAGGATTTTGAATCTTTTGAATTAATGACATATTGATTTGATAAGGTTGTAATGCCTTAACTCTTTCTTCTATAACATCTGTTGGTTCTCCCATTGAAAACCAAACATCCGTATAAATAGCATCCGTTTGATAAACGCTCTTTTCAATATCACTACTGATTTGAATCGTTGCGCCTGTTTGTTGTGCATAATCGTTAGCCATTGTTACCACAGATGATTCCGGCAAACGAGATTCTGGTGCCACAATATTCATATTGACACCTAATAACGCCCCTGTAACTAACAAGTCATTCGCTACATTATTTCGAGCGTCTCCAATATATGTTAATGTCTTACCTTTTAACGTCCCCCACTCTTCTTTTAATGTCATAAAGTCCGCTAACATTTGAGTAGGGTGCCATTCATTAGTTAAACCATTCCAGACAGGTACATTTGCATGTTGGGCTAGTGTTTCAACATCATTATGATCATGTCCTCTAAATTCGATACCATCATACATACTTCCTAGAACTTTTGCCGTGTCATATATACTCTCTTTTTTACCTAAATGAATCTCTCCCTGTCCAAAGTAATCTACTTGAACACCTAAGTCGTGGGCCGCAACACTAAAGGCTGCTCGTGTACGTGTAGATGGTTTTTCAAATATAATGGCTATATTTTTATTTGTTAATAATTGATGTGATTGATTATTTTTCTTTTCTGCTTTTAATTGTTGTGCCTTATCTATGATGTAATTCAATTCATCTTTAGAATAATCGGTCGATTTTAATAAACATTTACCTTCAAAGTTAAACTTGCTCATGTCATCAACTCCTTGATAACATCTTACAACATAGTAAATATAAATTCAATAAATTGTTTATTTATGCATTGTATTAATATGATCCTATTACCCATTCTATTGATTTTACGGGCATTAAAGGAGTAAAAATGATTTATTGTTGTATACATCATTAATATAATGAATATCATTTACAATGTTTCTCATGAAACATTTAACGATGTTGTTAGGTAACAGTGTGTTAAATATTTCTAGTAACACAATTGATTTCAGAAGCTAACGTATTTTTTATAAACTGTCTTCATCTAAAAATCTTTCATTAATAACCTCTTTAGTTATTTGTTGTAATCGCAATTTGCTCATTTCAGAATTCGGGTCATAATTTCGACCATGTTTACTGATTAAACGTTCATCAATATCCTTTAATTGATATATTTTAAAGTTCACTTTACTGTTTTTATTGTATATATTACTTAATTCATAATAATTAACCATACTTCGCCATTTAACGTTTTCGATTTTTACTGCTTTAGGCGTTTTCATTATTTTAAATTCTATTCTACCGAGTAAGTCATTACTTTCATTTCCAGTTTCCTGTCCATTCAAGAAATTTCCTAGGGAATAAGCGACTAAGGTACGATGATGATCCTTACCTTTGATCCATTCAACGGGTTGTATAACATGTGGATGTGTACCTAATACTACATCCACCCCTTCATCAGCAAATAACTTTGCATATTTTCGTTGTATTGGATTAGGTTGATGAGATCCTTCATTTCCCCAGTGTGCCGATACAAATATGACATCCGCTACTTCTTTGGCTTGTTGTATATCCTTCTTAATTTGTTTGTCATCAAAATAGTTGATTTCGTATTGATGTTTAGGCTTAATTCCATTAGTACCAAATGTATAACTAAGCAGTGCTATATTGATACCGTTTATCTTTTTGACAGCCACCTGATCATGAGACTTTTGCGAATCGTAAGTACCTGTAAACAACACTTTATTTTTATATTTATCCCATTGTTGAATATGATATTTAAGTCCTTCATCACCTTGATCTAATGCATGATTATTAGATCCATTAATAAAATTAAATCCTGTTTCTACCAAACTATCTGAAATATCCCTAGGTGTGTTAAATCGTTTAAATCCATGATAAGGGCGATGATCTCCACCAATTGGAGATTCTTGATTGATAAAAGCAATATCTGCCGCTTGAATATCTTTTTTTATATGTTGATACATAGGGTTAAAATGATATGTAACACCATCTGATTCAAGTGCATCCTTATATACATTAGGATGTATTAAATTATCGCCTACTGCTACAACTTGTGCCTCTTGCTTTAAATCCATCCGATATACCATCGTGCTAACTAACAAAAATAAAATAAAAGACAAAATCGATATTAAATAATACTTTTTCAATGTTGTATCTCCTCATATACAATATACATACAACATTACTATATTCATTAACAAAAACAATGTTATTAATTTTAAATTTATGTAAATTATTATTTTGCAAAACAAATAAGGTAGTGCATTTTAATCATTTGACTATTAACTATCTCCCAAAAATTAGACTGCTCGTTGTCTAACGTTAGACAACCCTAAGTGTCACCCCATAAAACAAGCCTCCCACTGCGCTTATCTCAGTGAAAGGCTTGATAGTTTAAACGCCAACATCTTCCCATGATCGATTAACTTTATCTGCTGTAGATTTATCATATAAATCAAGTGCGGCTTGATGTAATGATTTTTTAGCATCTGCAAAATTTGAATTAGAAGATAAATATTGTGTTAACGTTCTATAATAAATTTGTTCGGCTTTATCTTTACCAATACGTTTTATCGTTAAATATGCAGCTTTATTAGGGATACCTGAATTAGTATGCACGCCACCATTATCTTCTTGTGTTTTAGAGTAATGTTTCATATGCGCAGGTTGATCATACTTTTCAGGATTAGACATACTTCTTAATGCATCACCTTTAACATTAGGTGTGTATATATCCTCACCAATTAAGAAATTATCACTATCAATAAAGTATGCAAAGACATCTGAGAAACTTTCGTTCAATGCACCGGATTGATTTTCATAAACTAAATTGGCTGTTTCTTGAGTTATACCATGTGTAATTTCGTGAGCTACCACATCTTTAGCACCAGAGAATGGTAAATAATTATCATTGTCTCCGTCTCCATAAATCATTTTATCGCCAATCCAAGCAGCATTGTTACGATTATCTTCATTTTCAAATTGATTCACATGAGTTAATGAATCGATAGGGCTCCCTTTATCATCATATGATTCTCGACCGAATTTATTTTTATAGTAATCATACACATCTTTAGCATAATCGTTCGCATCAACACCAGCATGTTGTGACTTGTCTATGAAATCTTTATCTTTATCAGTCATTAGTTTTGAACTGCTATCCTCATCATTATAATCATAAGCTGAAATATTCCCCTTATGTGT
Source organism: Staphylococcus sp. KUGN1 (assembly GCF_045984185.1). Classification (NCBI taxonomy): domain Bacteria; kingdom Bacillati; phylum Bacillota; class Bacilli; order Caryophanales; family Staphylococcaceae; genus Staphylococcus; species Staphylococcus sp. KUGN1. The sequence goes on from NZ_JBJQIL010000004.1 coordinate 72,757, forward strand.
CACATCTTTCAATTCATAGCTATCATCATTACTATTAATATTAATTTTTTTCGTTTTGTTTAATACGCTTTTACCATTACCTTCAGTATGCGCATGTTGGATATTATTTAGTTTATTAACGATTTCACCAGTCTCAGCATCAACTTGAATAGTCCAATGAGATATTCTTGGAGAGGTCGTTACAATTTCAACCTGATAAACATATTTGTTATTTTGACCACTAATTTGAATGTCATTCTTTTTAATAACATCATTTTTAAAGTTTTTAGCTTTGTCAGATGACATTGAAATAGCTTCAAATGCTTTATCGATAGCTTTCTTTTTATGGATTTGAACAGTATTGCTAGGTTTTATTTCACTACCACCTGTGTCACCATTGATAAGTACAACCTTACCTTGAGGATTAGTATGTATTTTAACTTCTCTATCAGGAACATATGCATTTTTAAACTTTGGTTGTAATGTATAGTGTGTATAGCCTAATTGATCTGTATTGACGTCGACTGTTTTATAATGCTTAAATTGCTTTTTAGCATTTTTATCATTAGGTAATAATTTTAATGCCTGGAATGCTTTATTCTTATCCTTAATTTCTAATTTATTTTGATTTGTTGAATGATCATTCTTTGCATTTACTTGTCCACTATAAAATGAACTACTTATAGCTATTACTGAAATACTAGAAATGATAGTTTTAGACAATCGTTTCATATTAATCCTCCGTATATGTTTAAATTTTAACCTCTACTCATACTATTTATATTTTTGTAAAAAGTAAATGAAAATTACATAAAATTCAATACATATACGTTGTGTTTTGTAATATAATATATTAAATTTACCAAACTGTTTTATCTGCGAATCGTTTCACCTTTGATAGGTGTCCTATTATTTTCAAAATTAACTTTGAGTGATTGCCCTTCTAATAAACTAGGTTGATTACTAACTTGAAAATGAATATGAGGCTCTGACGAATTACCTGAATTTCCACAAAGACCTATCATAACGCTATCCGTTATTTCATCACCAATATTCACTTTGATCGAATGTTGTTTTAAATGTCCAATTAGACTAAATTCATAATTAAATCTATCAAAAAACAGACATCCTATATAAGGACGTCTGTTCATATCATTCTATCTTATTTAATTTTATCCATCGTTTTATCTTTTTGAATCGCTACTTTGGTTTTTTCATAGCCAATGACAATGCGGTCGATTTTACCTTTTGATGCATCGAACCATACTGCTTCGCCATTTTTCTTAGGTTGGTAGTAATAAATACCAGTTGTATTATTTTTACCATTATCTACTTTTTTCAAATCTTTACCATAAGATTTTTGTAAATCTGTTAACTTCAATTGCTTTTTCAATGGAATATCGACTAATGAAGCTTTTTTAGATTTTTTATCATATTGACGGAATAATTGGTCTGATTTGATTACTGTTTGAGTTGATTGAGTTGGTGCAATTTTAATACCATTAAATGTAACGTTGCCAGCTTTGATCGCATTTTTGAAATTTTTATCTAAAGTAAACTTCGCATCATAACCTGCGTTACCTTTATAAGTATAGTAAGCTGATTGGTGTTGCTGTGTTGTTGATGCATGTGCCGTATGATTTATTACTGGCGCTACACTCGCTGATGCACTTAATAATGTACCGAAAGCTAATGTAGACGCAATGATTGATTTTGTCTTTTTATTCATAACGTATCCTCTCATTCTTTACCCACAGCTTCTTTGCTTATGGGTCTTCTAAATTATACGTCATCAACTAAAGACATACAATTAAAAGTAATAGCCCTTACAGTTTTGTCATATCTAATTTATGATTGAATTTAATATTTTATCTTACATGTCTTATCAATTTTCATTTAGATAAGTCAGTAGTAATTCAATATAGTAATCGATAAATTTTAAATAATGAACTTTATTAACACATTCATCTATTTGATGTGGTCCTTGACCTGGCCCTATCATTAAGAATGGAAATGCTTCGCTTTTACCTTTTAATAAATTAGATGCATCCGTAACGGCAACTGTTGGTGTATCTATCAAAGCAGAAGAATCAAAATATGTTTGAGCCAGTTGATGCCCTAATTTAAATAAGTGATTGTCGCCCGTTGTTACAACTGGGTCAAGATCTAAATAGATGTCATGAGTTAGATGTGCCCCTCTTTGATTCGCTTCGTTGATATATTTCTCGAATAGTGCTTTAACTTTTGTATTATCATATTCTGGAATCGTACGAACATTGAATGTTGCAGTTGCATGATCAGGGACAGAATTGACTTGAGAACCACCATTAATCATGCTATTGGTCATCACAAGTCCTTGAATTCTAGTTTGAACTTCGTCTTTACTTACAAAACTAGGCAATTGATCAGCCATCTGATTGACCATATTACCATAATCTAGCGCCGTCCCTTTTATACTTTGGGTAATGTCTTCATATGCTTGATTAATATTTTGAATCAATTCAATGAGTGGTGTAATTGCATTTTCTCCCATAAAAGGTGTAGAACTATGACTTGAACGACCCTTAGATGTGATTTTAATATCCATTGATCCTTTATGAGCATATACAATACTTGGATAAGATGGTTCTGCGATGACTAGAGCATCGACATCATCCATGTAACCTTTACGATATAATTGTTCTGATCCTGCTTGTTCCATTTCCTCTCCAGCAGTTGCTAATAATTTAATGGTACCATTTTTTAATTGTCCACTTGCTTTAATTTCAATCATTGCGATGACTAAGGCAGCCAATCCCGACTTCATATCCGCAGCGCCTCGTCCGTATAAATGACCATTTCGTTCAGTCAATTCAAATGGTGGCGATGTCCAATCATCATGGTTCCCTTCATTTACAACATCCATATGTCCTGATACTGCAACGACTGGTTTACCAGACCCTATGGTTGCGATGAGATTTGCACGTTGACCTGAAATATAATCAATGTGTGTGTCAATATCATATTGATTAAGCCATTGGGCTAAATATTGTGCTACAGCTAATTCATTATCATTGACTGAAGGGATAGCCACAATTTCTGATAAAATTTCGACCTTTTGTTCATTAGTTAATACACTCATATATGTCACTTACTTTCCTATTATTTTAAAATATCGTTAAATGTTGTGTTCTTATTCAAAAATTTGATTATAATATAGTTAATGATTATCGAAGTTAATGGAGGATACACTTTTGAAGAAATTACTAGCAAGCATTGTTATTTTTGCACTTGTATTAGCTTTAGGATTTTCTGTTTTTGCAGCTTTGACACACCAAAATAAATCATCTCTTCATAAAGCCGAACACAAAACTGAGGAAAAAGATAAAAAGAAAGCATCAAAAGATAAAGCGGAAAAAACTACAACAAATCAAGAATCTGTTCAAGCTGAGCCTACGAATTCACAACAAAATAATGTAAACAGTTCCAATCATTCAGCTAATCAACAACCAACTCAAAAATCATCCCAAGCTAATCATCAGACATCACCTAGCCAATCAGCTCAATCTAAACCGTCAAATCAACCGGCACAAAAAAGTAATAATCAGCCGGCACGTACACAACAATCTGAACCAGTAAATAAACCAAAGGCAAGTACTGAATCAGCACAAGGTCAAGGCGGTCAAGGTGGCCAAGGATCAAATAACAATAATAATGCAAATCGCTCAGCTCAAAACAATAGCACTTCAAACAAACAAAGCAAATCAGAATAATATAAAAGACAGGATTAAGTCATTCTCATTGGCTCTTACTTGAGCTGAATGCCTTATCCTGTCTTTTTTTATTAAACACTCATTCGTTCATGAGTCTGATTTGAATCAAAATTTCTTCTAAATACCTTTAACTAATCTAGTGGAATCTCATACCACCATCAACGATAATTGTTTGTCCAGTAATATAATCTGAATCACTACCAGCCAAGAAACTAACCACATTAGCAACATCTTCTGGTTTAGATAAACGTTTTAAAGTTATTTGATCTGTAAATTGTTTCCAACCCCATTCTTCAGGTTGATTATTTTCTTTAGCTAATTTAATAGCGATACCTTCCATCATTGGTGTTTCAACAATACCTGGTGCAAATGCGTTTACTGTTATACCTTTATCAGCTAAATCATGTGCAGCTACTTGTGTTAAACCTCTGACCGCAAATTTTGAACTACAGTATAGTGATAATCCTTTATTACCTTCTACACCTGCTTGAGACGTTGCATTTATAATCTTTCCACCGTGACCTAAAGTTTCAAATTGTTCAAGTGCTGCTTGAATACCCCAGAATACGCCACCAACGTTCACACCAATAACTTGATTGAATTGTTCCGTAGTTACAGTATCAATAGGTGTCATTGGTCCTAATCCAGCGTTATTCACTACTACATTCAGTTCTCCAAAATGTTTCACTACTTGACTGAACACATGAAAGACTTCATCACGATTAGCGACATCAGCTTTAAAAGCAATAGCTTCTTGTCCTTCAGTCTTTAGTGTGTCAGCCGCTTCTTTCGCACCTTGTTCATTATAATCCACTAACGCTACATTAAAACCATCATTAAATAGTCGTTTGGCTATTTCAAAGCCAATACCTTGTGCTGACCCTGTTACTATGGCTACTTTATTTTGATGTGTCATACTACACACGCTCCTTAAATGTATTCACTTATTATAATATCACTCAAGAATATATTTTTTGTGTATAACTCGTGTCTTAATGTATATTACATAAAAAAATTCTAGCACTTAAGGCATACATATAATGCCTAAGTGCTAGAAACTCATTCACTTTATTCTGTTACATTACTTTCATCAACTTTAGATGAAACTTTTCTCATCAATGGATCTGTGCTTGGTTTTAAAATAACACCAACTATGATAAATCCTAATCCAAATAATGCTAAGATAATCACTTTTGTAATTAATATTTCTGGAACAATACCCCCTACCGTTTCACGTAAAGCATCAATCGCATACGTAAATGGTAAATATGGCGATATCGTTTGGAAGAACTTAGGCGTCGTTTGAATTGGGAAGGTACCGCCACCACCTGCGATTTGTAATACTAAGAAAATAATCGCAATCGCTTTACCTGGGTTTCCTAATAACGATACACAAGTATAAATAATTGAGTTAAATACCAGTGAACAGAACACTGCTATCGTCACAAATAATACTGGCGACTCGACGGCTGCTTTTAATATAACTAAGTCTCCAATTGATACAATTAATGCTTGCACTATACCTAGTAGGAAGAAGAAGCCTGCTTTACCCATGAAGATTTCTCTAGGACTAAGTATTGATTTTAAAGACTCATGTTTGTTATCTACGGATAATAAACTAACCATTAACAATCCTCCTACCCATATGGATAAGGCTGTATAAAACGGTGTCATTCCTGAACCATAATCTTTAACTGGGAACACGTCCGTTGTCTTTTTATTTATTGGATGTGCAATGACATCAGCTTGCTTTTTCAAATCATTTTTCAATACATCGATTAAATTATCTACCGCATCGTCTTTATCTAATTGTTTAAATATTTTATTGGCTTTCTTCAAATCTTTCTCAACACCTGGTAATTTATTTTCTGAGAAATCCGCTAAATTTGACAGTGCTTCTTTAGCTCTTGGTTGGTTCTCATCTAATAAATTCACCGCATTATCATATTTACTAAATAATGATGGTAAATTGTCATTGACTGCTTGAGTAGCATTCGCTAGACGTTGTTCTAATCCAGGTAAGTCATTACGCACAAAGTCTGCCGCTTTAGCTACATCTTTCTTCACTGTAGGGAAGTAATCTTGCGCTGTTTTCATTGCGCTAATATACGTTTGTTCTATACCTGGTAATGCTGTTTGAATACGATCAATACGTTTTTTACCACTATCTAATATACTTTGTCCTGAATCAATCACCTGATTGATTGAATTTAATTTAGATTGAACGGTTGATAATGCTTGTTGACCTGATGCCAATTGTGACGTAATATCATTCGAAATGTTTAATAAACTTTGATTTAATTCTTTCTTAACATAAGTACGGAATTGACTTAATGTCTTATTCGTATCACCAATTTTATTCAACACATTTATCGCTTCTGATTTACCAGAACTACCATTTGATAAGGCATCGATTAATTGATTTGTTGTTTTCAACTGATCATTGAGTTGATTATTGGCTGTTTTTATTTGCTTAATTTCTTTTGATAAATCAACATCTTCGTTTTTCTCAAGCTCTGATAATATATCAATAAATTGTTGATTATATTTCGTAGCATTTTCTAAACGAGATGATACATTCTCTAATGGCTCTTTAAACTCAGTCGGTTTGTCTGAAGCCAATATACCGTATGAGATATGTTTCAATGCATCCATATCTTTTTGAGATGCTTTGGCCTGAACATCACTTAAATTAGAAAGTGATAATAATGATTCAGTCAATGCTGTATTCATTGATTTAACATCATTTGAACTTACTAGCTCATTTGACTGGTTACTTTCATTATCACCGGAAGTGCTTAATGATTGCGTCTTGATTCCAGATTGATAACTATGTCCCTCGTCGTGTTGTTTATTATGAGCACTTTGTTGACGGGCACCTTGCTGACGTAAACCTTGGTTAACATCATTATTTACATTTTGGGCACGTCCTGCTGCATCTTGATAATCACCAACTCGATTTTGAACTTGTGTTAAAAATCCTTTAGCATCTGTGAGTTGGTCGTTCGCAGCATCAATACCTTGTCCCGCTATAGAGACACCTCTATTGATTTTAGGAAATTGTGCTGGTACATCATTCGCTGCTACATTTAGTACTCTTTCAATATCAGGCATATAATTATTCAGCGCTATTATTAATTTGGCCTTTTCATTTAATGCTGGTATTGATGAATTAACTTGATTTAATCTTTCTTGTGCATCTAAAATATCACCTTTATAATTACCTAAATTTCTAAATTGATTCGCATAGCGATCAAGGTCATCTTGGTGTTCATTTAAATAGATGATTTTATTTTTAAACTTATTAATTTCTGGTAGTGACTGATTTGCTGCATAGACCGCATTTTTTATTTTATTAATTGTTGGCACTTCATCTTCAATTTTTAGACCTACTTTATTCGCCTCTGATAGTAGTGCTTTCGTCACGGTTTGATTAAATTGTTCATTAGCTTTTTCTACCACTAATGAAGAACCTGTATCTGTTAATTTCGCCGCAACCGCATTGATTTTCTGATTGACTTTGAAATCGACATCCGCTTTTTCAGGGTGTTTCCTTAATGTTCCCGTAATTTGATGTGTAAACTTGCTCGGTATGTATATGCCTGCATAATATTTCCCCATTTTAATTTCATGATCTGCTTTTTCACGGCTAACAAATTGCCAATCAAAGCTATCATTTTTCTTGAGGGTTTGTACCATTTTATTACCTACATTAATCTCTTTCCCTCTAACTTTGTCACCTTTATCTTCATTGACAATCGCTACTTTAATATGGCCTGTATTTCCATATGGATCCCACATTGCCCATAAGTTAAACCACGCATAAAATGAGGGTAATATGGCTAATCCCGCTAATATGATCCAAACTGCTGGTGTTTTAGCAATTTTCTTTAAATCTGTTTTAAACAGCTTTAGTGCGTTTTTCATTGTCACACTCCTAAAAACGATTAATTAACTTTCCTATCTATTATTGATATCGCCATCATATTTATACTTATTTTACCAAATGTTAGATTACATTTTTCCAAAAACAATTTATTTTTCTGATAAAGGTTAGTATAATTAGATTTGCTAGATTGTTTCAATTTGTTGATACGTATCAACTATAAATGTCATAAGTTAAATTATAACAAATGTCTAATAAATATCTCAATCATTTTTCAAATATTTAAGGGAGCTAATCACAGATGTCTAAAGATGAATTCTTGATATATTTACTTACAACTACATTAATTGTGCCATCTTTCTCAACAGCACCCATAGCTAATGCTTCAGATGACCACTCAACAACGCCGTCTTCATCATCACAACAGCGTGATACTCAAAGTGACAATGATTCAACAAACAATGATGATAAACCTACTAAAGACACACAAGACGATGATGAAATGGACACACCACAACAAAAGCATGAAAAAACTAAGAAACCATCCCGTGAAGACACTAAAAAGGATGGACAAGACAAAGCGCAACAACAAAAGCATCACGGAACACAAACATCTGTTACAGATGATAATTATAAAAAATCACATCAATCAACAAATTTAATTAATCAATTTTATGATGGATTATCCACGCATCAATCTGACTTTAATCGATTATGGTCTCCAGACCAATATGACAATAGTTTTAGTTTAACAACTTTAATTCAAAATCTATTTCATTTTGACTCTGATATTTCAGACTATGAACAACCTTCTCATGAAGAAGATGATACAAATACAACGTCTGAAAATGAACAATCGAATAATAATGATACGATGACTGATAATGGTCAAGTTACAGATAATAGCGATAGCTCTGAAAAGGATCCACAACAAGACGAGTCTATTAAAGATAACCAATCTATTAATAATAACGAAGATGAAAATAGCAACCTAACAGACCAAGATCATCATTCACAAAGTGATGAAGTTCAAGATCATCAACAAGGCGACAACAATCAACAAGATCATGCTTCAAATCAATCGAATGGTTCTAATGAGAATGACAAGTCAACATCACATCAAAGCATTTCCGACTCAGCAATTGATTCAATTTTAGATGAGTATAGTGAAGATGCAACGAAAACGCAAAAGCAGTATCAAACATCTAAAGATAAACACACTCAAGATGAAAAACAACAAGATACAACACCAAACAATACAAAACAGCAAGACGTCAATCCTCAACTTCCAACACCGGATGAATTAAAACATAAAACAAAGCCCGCACAATCATTTGAAGGTGATTTTAAACAATCGAATACACGTGCCACTGGATTGTTTCAACAATTACCTAAAATAGAAGACAGTACTTTAACAGATGGTGATATCAATATCGTTGATAGTAAAAGTACGAGAGATTTTATTAAATCGATTGCCAAAGATGCACATCAAATAGGTCAAAAAGAAGACCTTTATGCCTCAGTAATGATGGCACAAGCTATATTAGAATCTGATTCTGGTAATAGTGCTTTAGCACAGAAACCTAATTTTAATCTATTTGGCATTAAAGGAACTTATCAAGGTCAGTCAGTTTCATTTAATACTTTAGAAGCTGATAGCTCAAATAACATGTTTAATATTACAGCTGGATTCCGTAAGTATCCTGATACAAAAGCGTCACTCGAAGATTACGCACGTTTAATTAAAAAAGGTATAGATGGTAATCCTAACATTTACCGACCAACATGGAAGAGTGAAGCATCTAATTACCAGTCAGCAACTTCTCATTTATCACGTACTTATGCGACTGATCCTAATTATGCTAAGAAATTAAATAGCATTATAAAACATTATCATTTAACTGATTTTGATAAGAAAGACATGCCAAGTTTGGATAAATATAATCATACGATTCATAGCGATGATCAATCACAATCAAGTTTCAAACCATTCGAAGAAAGCGAAGGAAGTTCAAGCTATCCACAAGGACAATGTACATGGTATGTAGATCAACGTATGAAACAATTTGGTCAATATATTCATAGTAATTTAGGCGACGCACATCATTGGAATAATCGTGCAACACGAGAAGGTTATCAAGTATCTTCAACACCTAAAAAACATACCGCAGTCGTTTTTGAAGCTGGTCAATTAGGTGCAGATACACAATATGGCCATGTTGCTTTCGTAGAAAAGGTTAACGCTGATGGTTCAATCATCATTTCAGAATCAAATGTTAAAGGATTAGGTGTTATCTCATATAGAACCATTGATGCAGATGATGCAGCACAATTGGATTATATAACGGGTAAATAAATCACTCGGATTACACCATTAAAAAGAGCGAGACAAAGTTAACTTTGTCTCGCTTATTTTAATTTATTTTGATCTTTTACGTTGACTAAACCAGATTATACTACCACCGATAATGGCTATAACTAATGCAATAGGCATCCAATGCTGCTTAACTGTTTGACCTGCATCAGGCAATGATAGATTACCATCGTCATTAAATAATCCATCTAAGAATCCATCATTAGAACCCAGTGTTAAGCCTTTTTCAGGTGTAGGTGTGGGAATATCCGGAATACCATCCAACAGACTACCACCTGAATTAAGTTGATCTAATAAATGAGAACCGTTATTTGAATGTTGATTGATTCTATCAAAAATGCTTGGTCTATTCTTGATTGGAGAAACTATATAATCTAAATCTTTCTTAGCACTGTCCATCTTTTGTTGCAATTGCAATAAATCATTAGCTTTACCGTTAATGGCAGACTTGATTAAATCTAAAGCACTTGCTTTATCACTTTGTATGCGATTAATGACATCTGCTAACACCTTTGCTTTTCCTTGTTCTATTCTCGTTGCTAATATAGTTTCAATCGCTTGTCGTTTATCTTTTGCATTATTTAATACATCATTTAAAATGTCATCCGCACTTACATGCCCTTGTTTATCAATGTGTCGTTTGAGTTGCTCCACAATTTGTTGATTGGATAATTGGCCATTTGCTAATTGTTTCGCAATACGTTGTGCTTCTTTATCTCCTAATCGTGTAGCAAGTAGTTGCTTAATTAATTGTTGCTTATCTTTAGATTGATCTAACATTGATTTTAAAATATTATCTGATGATGTATGTGCAAGTCCATCCAACTGCTTATCAATTTGATTGGCAATTTGATGATCTGTCTTACCTTTCGTTTGAATACGTTTCATTGCTTGTTTCGCTTCATTTTGACTCATTACTTTATCCAAAATGGATTGTGTCGCTTTATGTTTATCTTTGGATTGTTGCAACTGATTAAGTATTAAATCATGTTGTTGATTCATGCGTTGTTCTGTTTGACGAATATCTTGTTTTAAAGCCTGTTTACGTTGCTTGTTAAAATCACTTCGTTGATTGACATCCTTTTCTAGTGCCTTAAGTGTATCCCTTTTATTATTAATGTATTGATCATCATTCATTTTATTAGAAGCTAATTGACTAGAAATCGCTTGATCTATTTTGTCACTACCCTCTAATTCCTTTGTAATCTTTCCTACATGTTCATCTTGTTTATGATCTGATTGTTTCACATCCGCTTCGTTTGCAATGTGTTTTAAATCATCTAATGTTTGTTGTTCTTTAATGTTAGTTTGAGGCAGTTTTTTAGTAGTTTCTTGCGATTGATCTTTAGAATCTTGTTGTGCATCTTGACGTTGGTTAGATGCACGCTTGGAACCCTGTTGTGTTTTTGTCGTGTTTACATCTTCATCTAATGTTGTATCTTGTTTTATTTTATCTAAATCATCTAGCACTGACGTTTGGTTACGATTTGACGTTTGCTGCGTATCACGTACATTACTTTGACTTTGTACCTGATTCGTTTCATCGCTTTTTTGTTGAGGGTTATCAACCTTTTCTGAAGATACATCCAAATCCGCCAAAATTTTGTCTAGGTCTTTAGTAACATCATCATTGTCTTTAGTGTCTTTTACATTTTCATTATTCTTTTCAGTAGACGCGTTTTTATCTGAATTCGTTGTTTGATGTGTTTCTTTATCTAATAACTTTAATTTACGATCTTCTTTTTTAGCATCTTCTATTATCTTATCCAATGTTGCATTATCAGATACATCATCTAATTGTTTGTGGTAATCCTGTCTTGAATCTTCTTTTAAATGTGTAAGTCGATCAATGTCATCTTTAGCGTCATCGATTTTATCTTTCAATGACTCATCTTTTGATTCAGATGTATGAAATGAAGATGAGGTTTCTTTTGCTTGTGCTGTCATGTCACTAGCAAAACCATAACCTATCATTGACCCACTGATTAAAAGTGCTGAACAAGATAATTTCAAACACATGCTGACTTTGTCGAATTGTATATCTTTCATGTTTTCAATCTCCTTTAATCAATTGCCGTTTTAAAATTCATCTCCATTATATAACAAAGTGCTATAAAATTACACTTCGCATTTTTAATAGCATCTATTTATCTTATCAGTCAATCTTAATAAACAAATAATTTGTAACTATATGTATATCCCCTTATAATTCAATCAAGTTAAATTAGTTAATTCGAATATATAATTTAACTTAATTTAATTAGAAACGGAGTTTTTGAAATGGCAGAATCAATTTATTCAACTACAATGATTAGTAATGGTGGCCGTGATGGTCGTGTATTTAGTCCAGATAATACGTTTGTCCAAAATTTAGCAACACCAAAAGAAATGGGCGGTCAAGGTGGTAACGATACTAACCCTGAACAATTATTTGCGGCAGGTTATAGTGCATGCTTTAACAGTGCACTATCATTAATTTTAACTCGTCATAAAGTTAATGACGCAAACCCAGAAGTTGAAATCACGATTGAATTAGTGAAAGACGCTACAGATAATGGATTCAAATTAACTGCAGACATTGAGGTTACGTTAGAAAATGTATCTCAAGAAGAAGCTGAACAATATGTAGAACAAGCACATCAATTCTGTCCATATTCTAAAGCAACACGTGGCAATATTGATGTTAACTTAAAAGCCAACGCACAATAATTGTATTTAATTATTTATTGAACTCTTTCGTTTGATTAATGAACAACGCCTAAATACCTATTAAGTGGTGGTGAGTATCTAACTTGCCCCACTTTTTTTATATAAAGTTTTAACTCTTTAACGCATCATGGGGGAATCATGCCATAGTCATCCCAATTTCGATCTTTTTTATTAAAACTGTGTATTTAGCTTATTATTTAACTGAATACAGGGAATGTAACTTATAATAAGCACTTTTTAATTTCATCTGACTTTCGCCCTATCAAATTTTTTGTTTCATACTGTTAGGAGGCATCCACATGGCTTTATCTATCATATTTATTATTTTAGGCATAATTTTAATCCTTATTTCTAAAATTGTGATATATACTGACGAAAAACGCCATGAGTTAAAAGAGAAATTTTATTTACCTGGCTTATGTTTAGTATTGATAGGTATTTTAATTCTCATTGGTCATTTTGTCACAAGTTAACAGTGGCTATAACGACACATTAATCACGCTTCTTAGTTAGCTTTTCAATAAAATGTCCAACAATTCTTACAATCTGTTTCATTTTTCAACGACTCAATAAAATTAATGGTGTTTCAAGCTGTTGAATCTTGTTAAATTAATAATTGTAACTTTAAAACACCACAGATTTTTCTCAATTAAATTGAGCTCAACTTCATAGCTCTGTCACAAGTTAACGAATAAAAAAAACAAATAGGAGGAAATGTCTTGGCAAAACTTTTATACAAATTAGGCAAATTCATTGCTGAGCACAAATGGGTCAGTATCATTGCGTGGCTTTTGATTCTAGGCGTTATCATTACACCATTATTGATTAGCGCACCTAAATTTGATAGCAATATTACAATGAATGGTCTTAAATCATTAGATACAAATGACAAGATGTCAAAAGAGTTCCATCAAGATAGTGAAAAAGCATCGATGAAAATTGTAATACATTCTGATAAAAAGGATGGTATCACAGATAAAAGCACTAAGAAAGATATCGAAAAAGCACTTGATAATATTAAACAAGATGATGATTACGTACAAAACGTAAGTAATCCATATGAAACAAATCAAGTCAATGATGATAATGATACTGCAATTGCTACAGTCAATTATGTAGTCAACCAAACATCATTAAAAGATTCTTCTAAGAAAATTATCGATCGCGAAATGAAAGATGTGAAAGATGACCACAATGTTCAAATCGAACAAGCTCAAGGTGGTAGCGGTGGTTCTGAACCAGGTGGTAATTCAGAATTAGTTGGTATTGTCACTGCATTTATCATCTTATTAATTACATTTGGTTCATTAATCGCAGCAGGTATGCCAATTGTCAGCGCCATCATAGGACTAGGCTCAAGCATTGGTATCATTGCATTATTAACAAACGTATTCGATATTCCAAACTTTACATTAACACTAGCCGTAATGATTGGATTAGCTGTTGGTATCGACTATTCTCTATTCATCTTATTTAGATACAAAGAAATCAGGAAAAAAGGTACCCCACCTGTTGAATCCATTGCCTTAGCTGTTGGTACAGCAGGAAGCGCAGTTATATTCGCCGGCTTAACAGTTATGATTGCCGTTTGTGGTCTTTCATTAGTAGGTATTGATTTCTTAGCTGTTATGGGATTCGCATCTGCAATTAGTGTTTTATTCGCGGTACTTGCCGCTTTAACATTATTACCTGCATTAATTAGTGTTTTCCATAAACGTATTAAAATCAAAGACAAACCAGAAAAAAGTAAAGACCCTAAAAATCATCCATGGGCTAAATTTGTAGTTGGTAAACCAGTACTAGCTATTATTATCAGTTTAATTATTTTAATCGCAGCTATTATACCAATTTCTGGAATGCGTTTAGGTATGCCAGACGATAGCTTAAAACCTAACGATTCATCGGCACACAAAGCGTATAACTTAGTTACCGATAACTTTGGTGCCGGATATAACGGTCAAATTGCGATGCTTGTAAATACTAAAGACGGTGGCAGTAAAAAAGACATTGAATCTGATCTAAATAGCATGCGAAAAGATCTTAAAGATATGGATAATGTGGATACTGTCGAAAAACCTCAATTAAATGATAATAACCATTATGCATTAATCTCTATCATTCCTGAAGATGGACCTAATGCGCAATCAACAAGCGATTTAGTTTATGATTTACGTGATTATAATAAACAAGCCAAAGAAAAATACGACTTTAATACAGAAGTAACAGGCCAAAGCGTGATCAACATCGATATGGCTGAAAAATTAAATAATGCTATCCCAGTATTTGCTGGTGTTATCGTATTATTAGCATTTGTATTATTAGTATTCGTATTCCGTTCAATCCTTGTTCCATTAAAAGCCGTTCTTGGTTTCGTATTATCATTAATGGCAACACTCGGATTCACAACATTGGTCATGCAAGATGGCTTCCTTGGTGGCCTATTCGGTGTAGAAAACACTGGTCCACTATTAGCATTCTTACCAGTTATTACAATTGGTTTACTATTCGGTTTAGCCATTGACTACGAACTATTCTTAATGACACGTGTGCATGAAGAATATAGTAAAACTGGTGACAATGACCACTCTATTAGAGTAGGTATTAAAGAAAGTGGCCCTGTTATAGTGGCAGCTGCATTGATTATGTTCAGTGTATTTATCGCCTTTGTATTCCAAGACGATATGCAAATCAAATCAATGGGTATCTCACTAGCATTTGGGGTATTATTTGATGCCTTTGTCGTACGTATGACATTAATTCCAGCATTAACGAAATTATTTGGTAAAGGATCATGGTATTTACCTAAATGGTTAGGCAGCATCCTCCCAGAATTAGATATCGAAGGTAAAGCATTAGAACAAGATTCACATCAAGCTGAATCTCATGCATCTAACAATGAAGATCGTCATGGTGCTAACGCTACTGATCGTCGTGAAAGAGATGACAGAAACTTTGAAAGTGAACACCCATCACGTTTAGATCGTCAATATCATCGTGATGAAGATGAACGACGTTATCAAGATGATACACACCGTTCAACTTATACAAGCGAATCACACGTATCACGATTTGCATCCAATGAACCTAACGACGATGTAGATTATGAATCTTTATATAATAAACAAGGTAATGGTCACGATAATTATCCAAGACGTGACGACCGATTAGACGACCATTCTGAGCGTAGTCATTCATACGCACGTCGCTCTCAATCTCGTCCACAAAGTAACGAAGCACGTACAACTGATTTATTCAAACAGTTATCAAATCAAACGAATGATCAAGACATGCTATTTAATGCATTAATGTTATATGCAAGAGAAAATAGTAAAGATGTATACGATCAATATTCAAATCATACTGACAACAAACATCGTACCGATTTCAGTCATGACGATGATAGATATTAATCTTAAAAAGGAGGATATGCTGAATGTTTAAAACAAGAGGTTTCAAACTGTTAGGCCTGTTTGCCACTATTGCCTTAGCTATCGTGCTAAGCGCGTGTGGTAACGGTGGCGGAAGTTCATCAAAAGATGGCAATACTTCCCTAGGCAATAAAGAAATCGAATTACCATATATTGCTAGTGATAACTCAGCGCCACGGACATTAGTCATAGCTGAAGTTCTTAAAAAAGCGGGTTATGACGTTACAACTACACCTGTACAAGCAAGTGGTCCATTATATGCATCTGTAGCTGAAAATGCAGATTCATTCCATGCGTCTGGTATTTTCCCATCTACAGATAAAAGTTACTACAATCAATATAAAAGCAAATTATCCGTTTACGACAAAAAGAACCTTGTCGATGATGTTAAAGTAGGCTTAGCCGTACCGAAATATGAACAAAATATCGACTCAATTGCAGACTTAAAAGATAGTAAGAAATTCGATAAAGAAATTCAAGGTACAGACGCTAGAAATGGTGTCATGAAACAAACTAAAAGTGAACTTGATGAAGATAATCTAGACGGTTATAGCCTAAAAGAATCTTCTGACCAAGATCAATTTAAAGCAGTTCAAAAAGCTTATAAACAACAACAACCAATTCTATTTACAGCAATGGATTCTAGTTGGTTCTCTAAAGAATTAGGCGTTAAAATGTTAAAAGATCCTGACAAAATTTATGGTAAAGAAGATCAACATATTAACTTAGTATTTAATAAAGAATTCAAAGCTAATCATCCAGCAGCATACACAATTGCAACACGTATGTCAGACGACTGGAGCAAAAAAGACGAAGATCAATTAGCTAAGAAAATCTTCAAAGACCAGAAAAATCCAGAACAAGTTGCCAAAGACTATGTTGATGACAACGATAATAAAGTAGATGAATGGTTAGAAGGTATTGATCATTAATTCTTCTAGTAAAATCTAATAACTCCGAGTAACAATCATGTAAGCAGGACTTGAGCTATCTATTCTCAAGTCCTGCTTTTTTGTGTTGTCTCCGTAATTCAATAATGGGTATTCCATGTAAAAAGCATTTATATTTGGTAAAATAACAACGTCTATGATAAATTATCTATCAATCTTATCTTAATAAAATGACTATTCGGGGAGTCCTGCTTATGACGACATCTACACAAAAACGTATGATAAAACATATTAATCAAACAGTTTTTGAATTATTAAATGACTATCACTTTGATGACATCACTGTACAGAAAATATGTAACGCTGCTGAAATTAATCGCAGTACATTTTATCGATATTTCCAAGATAAATATGACTTACTTTATTCATTAACAGAATATATGAAAGAAGCACTCGATTTAGATTCTTTACATCAGCACGGTTCAACAGATGCATTAGAATCATTTATCTCATTCATCAATACACATAAACCTGTATTTAAACATTTACTTGTCGCATCAAGACAAGACGATGTCTTTCGCAGCTTGACTCAATTCTGTAGTGAGAAAATATTAGAAGGTGCTGAGTGTAATAACGATTTATTAGCACATAAAATTATGAACAGCGATCATCCACAATTAATTGCTGATTTTTATAGTAGTGGGCTTATAGAAATTATAAGAAGATGGGTAGAGAATAATTACAATTACTCTGAAGCAGAAATTTTATCAGCATTACACGATACACTTGATTTTTCTAGCCCTGTCGATCATGTTTCTACCAACTAAATTTGGTGGTATTTTTGGTCATATCATTGATCAATAGATATTCAATCTGCCTACTTTTTTGGGGTTATCTTAATGTCAGCTGCTTCTATTCTCTTAGCTTTAACGCCTATCGTGTGGATAGTGCCCTTCCTTTCATCATTAATCTTTGGTGTGAGTTATATTTTCATTACAGGTGTACTACTCGTTTGGGGTGTGAAGATAATTGTGAAAAATGCGTCATTTGGTATCGGAATTCCATTATTAATGTTAGCCGTTGGGCAAGTTTTGGGCTCAATTGTAGCAGGACCATTTATAGAAGATTTAGGTTATACAATGACCTTTATTATATATGGTTTAATAGGTTTAGTCGCTTTATTACTATTTCCAAAAGTTGATGTACAACCTCCAAACGTACACATTGATGGCGACTATACAGAACTACAAAAAGTGAATAAAGATTTAATATAATTATCAATATGTCTAAATTATAATAGCCAGTCAATGTGTTTTTAACACCGCATCGACTGGCTATTATTTTATATTCAATGTTTAATTACGAAAGTGCTATTAACCTTAATCATCATTTTTATTATCGAAGTTTCTACCTTCTAATCCTGCTAATTCTTCTTTAGAAGCATGAGGTGCTTTCATTTCGAATACTTGATCAACAACTGTATAATCATAATATCCTAAACGTGCGATTGGACGAATTGATGGAATATCTAATTTTCCATCTTCAGTGATGACTTTATCATCGATATGCACTTGAGCAACACGTCCAATTACAATATCTACTGTGGATACAGGATCACCAGTTGGTATGCGAATTGTTTGAACATATTCACATTCGAAATGTACTGGAGACTCCTTTACTCTTTAGCCAGGTGCTTCAATACATGATTCTTTAGTGACCCCAGCATAGTCAAATTCATCTTCATCGGGTGCTAATGCTTTAGATGATAAATTAACCGCCTCTCTTAAATCATACGTAGCCATATTCCATACAAACCAACCCGTCTCTTCGGCATTTTTCACAGTATCTTTACGTTCGTGATCACCTAATACAGACTGATTCGCCGCAAACATAACCATAGGTGGATCCCAAGTTAAATTTTGGTATTGGCTATAAGGTGCTAGATTATCTTTACCATCTTTCGAAACTGTAGATATCCAACCGATAGGTCTTGGTACTGTACTACTTTTAAACGGATCATGTGGCAATCCATGAGATTTAGTGCCTTGCTTTGGTGAATAATTCATCGTTTCTCACCCCTATTAAATATTTGTATTTCTTCAATCATATAATAGCTATGTATATAATTCTAATACTAAAAAACGATTCATTTATAGTCATACACTATAAATAAATCGTTTAAATATATATCATATCTATTAACCAAGTCATTCATTATGTTTTTTATTTAATGTGCACTTTCATCTTTAGGCATAAATAGCGATACAATAAATGAAATAAGTCCAATACATGCGATTGAAGCAAACATTAAGAAATATTGTGGTAATTTAGCGATATAAATCATTAGTATAGGTGCAATGGCTGTACCCATAAATAATATAACAGTATTAACTGATAAGAAGAATCCTTGATTATGTTTAACAGTCATACCCACCTTCGAAATGACTGATGGAATCGCAAATGCAATACCAGCAACAAATGTAACACTAAATATTGTAATACAAATAATATTTGTCGTAATCCCCATCAGTATCAGTGATAACGTACTTGTTAGTAAGGCAAGTGAGATGACACGCTTAATACCTATCCGGCCACTTAAACGACCTCCTAACAACGATACTAGCATTCCTATCACACCAAACAATTTCACTAATGATGCTGTAGACATATCTCCATTCACTTTATCTGATAAGATATATAAATTTAAAATGGCATACATACTGATAAACATAATTAATAACGTAAATGAGATAAATAAACAGTATAAAACCTTTAAATTATCGCGAAAGTCTTTAAAGTTATTAAAGAATTTAAGTAATTGTACATCCACATTTCGACGTGGGCTTTCTGGTACATAGCGGTAAATAACAAATATTAAGCACAAATATAATACAGTTAAAGTGAAATATACCCAATGCCAGTTAAGATGATGAACAATGAGTTCACTTAAGTTCTGTCCTAATACACCAGACAACATGAAACTTGTACTAATAAAACTAATTGCAGTAACTCTTTTTTTAGCTGGATATGTTTCCGTCGTATACGTGATTGCTACTGGAGAAAATGTTGCAGCGAATATACCTTGTATTGCACGCATAATGAGTAATAGTGAAAATGATTGTACAAACCCGATAATAAAGCAAATGATGGTCAAACCGCTTAAACCTATTAATATGGTTTTTATTCTTCCATGTTTGTCAGAAATTGTTCCATAAAACAAACAACTTATCGAATACATAATTGAAAAAATAACTCCATTTAATGTTGCTACCGATTGAGGTATATGAAAGGAATGCGCAAATGCTGCTGTAAGTGGAAGTGCAGTATATAAGCTACCCATAACGATAATTCCAGAGAAAAATAGAATTGTAGTGATTAGATTATAATGACGTTGTTCCTCCAATGATACCGATACTCCCTTTCTATTTATGATAACGATAACTATTATTACACTTTATCCAATAAAACTAAAGAACCTATTTAATTTTCAAAAAGTTTTAAATTTACGGCAAATTAAATTGTTATAACAAATATGCTTTTTTACCCCGAAAATAGCCTCAATAATGAGGCGAACAAATCGTATTGACTTTCAACTAACAACGATATATAATATATCCAGTATAAAAATTATATTGGAGGTGGCAACTATGAAAATTGAATTAGGATTAACTTCATTTGCCGATAATAGTGCGATTCATATGCCGGAAGGTTCAGAACTTCCTATTTCAAATGCACAACGAATTAGAAATATAGTAGAAGAAATAGAATTGGCAGATCAACTAGGCTTAGACATCTATGGCTTAGGCGAACATCATCGTAAAGATTATGCTGTGTCAGATCCAGTAACTGTGTTAGCTGCTGCAGCTGCACGTACTTCACATATCAAACTATCATCAGCTGTTACTGTTTTATCATCTGATGACCCAGTCAGAGTATACGAGCGCTTCTCTACATTAGATGCTGTATCTAATGGGCGAGCTGAAGTAATGATAGGTAGAGGATCATTTATTGAATCTTTCCCATTATTTGGTTACAACTTAAATGACTATGAAGATTTATTTAATGAAAAACTTCAAATGCTATTAAAAATTAATAAGCATGAAATCATCAATTGGGAAGGTAAATTACGTCCTAGCGTTGAAAACACAGGTGTTTATCCTAGAATAGAACATGGCGAATTACCGATTTCTATCGCTACAGGTGGTACACCTGAATCATCATTACGAGCAGGTGCATTTGGTTTACCAATCACTTATGCTATTATTGGTGGTAATCCTAAACGGTTCGCACGTAATATAGAAATTTACAAATCTGTTGCTGAATCATATGGACATGATCCATCTCAATTACCAATATCTGTACATTCTTGGGGATATATTGCTGACACTGATGAGCAAGCTAAACGCGAATTCTTCCCTTCATTAAAAGCCCATCAAGATGTACTTGGTAGAGAACGTGGTTGGCCACCTTTCGATGAACAAGCCTTTGAAAGAGAAATTGGAAGCGAAGGTGCGATATACTTAGGTAGCCCTGAAACGGTCGCACAAAAAATTATTGAAACTGTAGAAACTCTAGGTCTTAATCGTTTTATGATTCATACACCAGTTGGATCAATGCCTCATGAAAAAACAATGCATTCCATCCGTCTTTTCGGGGAAAAGGTTAAACCTATAGTAGATAAATATTTTGAAGATAAATAGGAGGAAATATTTTTATGATTTTACGTTATGCTACAAATTTAAAACTTGCTAAAGAACTTTACGATGCATCAAAACCAAAATTACAAGGTGACCAAGGTATGTCAGATACATTCACAAATGTCTTCGGTATGCCTGAAAAATCAGTTAAATTAGCTGGTACGATTGAAGCAGCTGCTGCAGGCTTATTCGCAGTAAGCTTCTTAAGTAAAACTGCTTCACGTTTAGGCTCATTAGCTACAATTTCAGTACTAAGTGTAGCAGCTTACAAACACTTCGAAGCTGGACATGGTAAAAAAGGTGCTCAACATGCATTAGACTTATTAGGCTTAGCAACATTAAGCTTATTCGATACTTTTGACGGTAAACGCAAATAATTAACACGGAGGTCACATTAAGTGACCTCTTTTATTTATATTTATTTAACATATGCATGGGTATATGACACAAATGATGATCTTCAGGATAATGTTCCAATCTATCTTGATGTTCGTGCGCACTTTTTACATAGTTAGACAGAGGTAAGACTTCCACTACAATATGATCACTATCTTCACGCTCATTAATAAAAGTTTGTGCTTCCTTCAAATGTTGCGTATTTTCACTATATAATCCTGTTCTATATTTCTTACCTATATCTTGACCTTGTTGATTTAAACTATATGGATCAATCACTTCAAAAAGATATGACATAATGTTCCGAATAGTTAAACTATCCGGATCAAATGTTAACTTTACACATTCGGCATAACCATCGTATTCACCATTCAAATTTGATGTTGTTCCATTCGCCCTTCCAGCTTCAGTTGATACGATACCTGGTATTGTTTTGAAAAAAGCTTGCACGCCCCACAAGCAACCTCCAGCGACATATACTACTTCCATCGTCCTCACCTCTTTATATGTATTCTACATAACATAAAGCCTGATCAAAAGTACTTACTATATTGGATGATATTAAGTATTATTTCATGATGGATGATTAGAGTGACAAAACTGTTATTTCATTGACACCTGATTCATAGGGCTTTCAAATGATTTGATGCTATATTTAGATTGTACATAACGAAGTTTTGATAACTAAACATTTAACTTTATGAGTTAACTACAATAACTTAGATAAAATTTCTTTACTGTATAAATAAATATATTCAAGGAGAGATTTTTTTGACTCATCATTCTATCAAATACTTAATTGGCGCAACTATCACTACTTCTGCTTTATTTCTTACATCACATCACGAGGCTTCAGCTGCAACTATAGAAAATAATCAAGTAGACCAAGGTTTTAATCATCAGTCGAATGGTAATGCCATCACTAATACTAATCAAACAGATTCATCTTATAATCACGACGAAAATGGTAACCCTATTACTGCGGAAAACAGCATCGATAGCAGTTTTAATCACGATCAAGACGGTAATCCTATTGCTTCTGATAGCAATATTGATAACAATTTTAATCATAATCAGAATGGCAATGCGATCGTTGCTGAGGATAATGTAGATGCTAGCTTCAACCATGATGGAGACGGTAATCCTTTAATGACAGCTAATAGTGTAGATAGTGACTTTAATCACGATCAAGACGGCAACCCTATTGCCACTGACAGCAGCATCGATAACAATTTTAATCATGACCAAAATGACGATGCTATCGTTGGTAATGATAATGCGGATGCTAGCTTCAACCATGACGAAAACGGTAATCCTTTAATGACGACTAATAGCGTAGATAGCAACTTCAATCACGATCAAGACGGTAATCCTATTGCTTCTGATAATAATATTGATAACAATTTTAATCATAATCAGAATGGCAATCCTATTGCCTCGGACAATAATATCGATAGCAACTTTAATCATGACCAAAATGACGATGCGATCGTTGGTAATGATAATGCGGATGCTGGATTCAACCATGATGGAGACGGTAATCCTTTAATGACGACTATTAGCGTAGATAGCAACTTCAATCATGATCAAGACGGCAATCCTATTGCCTCGGACATTAACATCGATAACAATTTCAATCATGATCAAAATGGCGATGCGATTGTTGCGGATGATAATGTGGATGCTGGCTTTAACCATGATGCAGTTGGACAACCTATTCATGCTAATAACCAAGCAATGATAAGTCGTTCAATGCAACAATCACATGATTCTACATCATCGCAATCAGCTATAACAACTCATCACCAATCAAAATCATTACCTGCAACCGGCCAAGAAAGAACACGTTCACCATACATCGGTTTTGTCATCACACTCGTTTTAGGTGTAGCTTTTATTTTATTAAGAAAATCATCTGCTAAAAAATAGGTTCACCATTTAAACACTTTTAATTTCATTACAATATATAATGCATAGAAGCACTAGCTAATTACTATTTATTTTATAGTTTTAGCCGGTGCTTTTTTATATGGTTAATATCCATTTTTGCACAATTAAATAATATAAAATGATATTTAATTCAATCTTATAGAAAACATTTCATAAAACACTATTTTCTACAAAACTTTTTTAATTATTTTATATATTTGTATTGACTTAAAAATTTTTGGTGTTATATTTGTGTTGGAAATATTATTTTTAGGAGGTTTTAAAATGAAAGTTAAGTTTTTAACAGCAAGTTCTTTGTTAATTGCAACTTTGACATCAGCGACATTAATTAATCCAGCACATGCAGAAACGACATCATCAACCGATAATCACCAACAAACCACACAATCTCAACAACAAAAGACACCGAAGATTGATAAAGGTAATAACGTCAAACCTGTTGAAAAGAAAGAACGCGCAAATGTCATACTACCTAACAATGATCGACATCAAATTAATGATACAACGTTAGGTCACTATGCTCCTGTTACTTTCGTTCAAGTTCAATCAAACGAAGGTACATTTATTGCATCAGGCGTTGTTGTTGGTAAAGACAAACTTTTAACTAACAAGCATGTTGTAGATGCGACTCACGGAAATCCACGCGCTTTAAAAGCCTTCCCTTCTGCAGTTAATCAAAATAATTATCCAAATGGTGGCTTTACTGGAGAACAAATCACTAAATATCCAGGCAATGCTGACCTAGCCATCGTTAAATTCTCACCTAATGACAAAAATCAAAATATTGGTGAAGTTGTTACACCAGCCACTTTAAGTGACAATGCAGATACAAATCAAAATCAACCTATCACCGTTACTGGTTACCCAGGAGATAAACCGCTTGCTACAATGTGGGAAAGTAGAGGTAAAATCACTCAAATACAAGGTGAAGATATGCACTATGACTTAAGTACAACTGGTGGCAATTCAGGTTCACCTGTATTCAATAGCCGTAACGAAGTCATTGGTATTCATTGGGGTGGCGCAGCCAATAGCTATAATGGCGCTGTCTTTATCAACAAAGATGTACAAAACTTCTTAAAACAAAATATTGAAGACATTAATTTCTCAAATAGCGACAATAATGACGACAATGATAACAATAATGGCACAGACGATAATAACAATAATAATAACGATGACGATAATAACTATGATAATCCAGACGCAGCGTAACTTGCCACACATATTAATATAAAAATTCAGAATAAACAGACAACGTATACTTATAAATCAATCATCAAACATTATCGGAGGTTGTTAAATGCATCATTCATATAAACATATATCATTTAAATTAATAAGTATTCTCTTATTCGCCATACTTTTATTATCAACCATTGCTTTTACTGACCTTAACAAATCTTATGCCGCACAGAAGTCCAATCAACTAGAAATTAACGTTAAAAATGATAAAGTCCCTCAAAAAGTACAGAATCTAGCACAACAACAATATAAAGGCTATGCCCAAGCTCTAGACAAACAAAAAAACAGCCAACCTGGTGACTATCAATTAGGCGAAGCATTTAAGATCTATAAATTTAATGGTGAAGAAGATAATAGTTATTATTATCCAGTATTAAAAGATGGCAAAATCATTTATACATTAACAGTCAGCCCTAAAAGTGAAGATGATTTAAAACAATCTAAAGAAAATGCAAACTATAGTGTGAAAATCTCAAATTTCATCGCTAAAGATCTAGATGCTATCAAAGACAAGCACACAAATATAACTATTTTAACTGATGAAAAAGGTTTCTACTTTGAAGAAAATGGACAAGTTAAATTAATTAAAGCCACACCGCTTCCTACAAACATCAAAGACAAAGAAAACAATCAACATATGTCATCTCATCTTAAACAACAACTTAAAGCAACATCTGAGCCAACAAAAATAAATGAAAATCAAGCAGCTGAAGCCGACCAAGACAATCAAGTTCAATATGAAAATACATTAAAAAACTTCAAAATAAGAGAACAACAATTTGATAATTCATGGTGTGCTGGATTTAGTATGGCTGCCTTACTGAATGCCACTAAGAATACCGATAAGTATAATGCACACGATATTATGAGAACGCTATATCCAAATGTTAGCGAAGAAGAATTACCACAATTCTCAACTAACCCACAACAAATGATTAAGTACGGTAACTCACAAGGTAGAGACATTCAACATCAAAGTGGTATGCCTTCTTATAATCAAGTTGACCAATTAACTAAAGATAATAAGGGAGCTATGATATTAGCTCATAGTGTTGAAAATAATCCTAATGACCCTCATCTCGGTCACGCGATGGCAGTTGTCGGTAATGCTAAAATTAATAACGAAGAAAAACTGATTTTCTGGAATCCATGGGATACTGATTTATCTATTCAAGATGCCGATTCTAATTTACTTCATTTATCATTCAACAGAGACTATACATGGGACGATACAATGATAGGTTATTAATAAACATAATATAGATATTGATTGAAGGCAGGCGACGCTATGTATCAACTCCACTTTATTCATATTAATGACGACGCACTTACACTCACAAAGTCACAGCAAGACACGATTCACTTATTTTTGGGTAATTGGATTAACCCATCAGTTCAAAAATCTATTAGCATTCAAACTGGCGTTGATACGAATCACAATCAATATCAAATTCTTCAAATTGATACCGAACATCAACGTATTAAACTGACATCTGAAGTAGACCCTCAACTCATGTATATTTTAGACTATGAAGATACAAACCATATTTTCATACAAACGTCGGTTAAAGATTCGTACGGCACATCAAGACCCATAAGATACGAAAAAATCTAATACTACATTTAAAGCGTCGTTCAAAGTCATTGAACGACGCTTCCCTTATAAATAATTAATCAATTAATAATTGAATACCTCTGACGATATTAATAATAAATAATACCCCTGATCCTACGATAAATGCGATACCCAAAATAAACAAAATAACCATTAAAACAGTACTTTGGTTGTAAACTGCTGGTGCCATTACAAAACAAATAATTGCTAAAACCATACAAACCCAAGACATAACATGGTTTAATAACGCTTTTTTAGAGTACGTTGATGCAGGTGCATCTGCAACGATCCAAACAATAATTGGAAAAAGTAAAGGTGCAAAGAATATACTTAAATAACTTAATGAACCCAATACATTACTTGTTCTATCGTTAACTATTTTTTGATTATCTTCCATCTTTATCACCTCTTCATTATAAAGGTTAATTGATTTCCTAGGTTATTCATCCTTCCCACTCTTCGTTTAACCTTATACATTATATTTATGAGTATTGTCTACATTATTTTTCATTATTCCTTTAAATTTATTCTTAAAACCATCTTAGAAATCGTCTCATCATCTCTGGTTCACATGGTCTATCCGAATAAACCACTTTATTGTTCACGATGGCTTTGGCATTTTCGATCATTTCTTCTATTTTATTTCTATAAGGTATTAACTTTCGTTCATCAAACAATTGATTTAAGACGAATGGTCTATGCTCTACAGAATGTGCATCCGATGCTATAAAGTGTGCTAAATGGCAATCAATAAAACGTAATGATAATTTTTGAGCACTTCTTCCGAAATCACCTAACAAAGAACTCGCTGTCAATTGACTCAATGCCCCGTTACAAATCAACTCATATAAGAGATACGGATTTTTGGCAATTGCTTTATTACGTTCTGGATGCGCTATGATTGGTATATATCCTAAAGATTGCAATTCATGACACAGTCGATTAGCATTATCAGGCACATCACCAAACGGTAGCTCAATCAATAAATATCGTGATTTATTTAATCCTTGTATACTGCCATACTCAATTTCATTAATCATTGCTTCTGTGAGCCTCACCTCTTGACCTGGAAATAATTCGATACCTAAATCTTTAATTTCCGGTATCTTTCTAATCTCTGCTAATTTCAAAGAAACGTTTTGAAAGCTATTGTTAAATTTAGGGTTTAGATGGTGCGGTGTAGCTATAACGCCTGTGATACCTTCCTCTTTAGCTTGAATAAGCAATTGAATCATTGCTTGCTTAGTTTTTGGGCCATCATCCATATTAACCAATATATGGTTATGAATATCGATCATGATTTGTCATCTCCATCATTGAATCATATATAATAGTGTTTAAACATTTAGGATATCCTTACAACATCAAAACACATTATATAAAATATTTATTTAATATTATTATACCACGATGACTTATGAATATATATTCGATTGCTAACTATATTTTCATCCTTAAATGAGATTATCTATTAAAAAATGCTTCATAAAAAAAAGAGTTTCCCATAATGAGAAACTCTAGCCTATCTGCTTATTTAAACGATACGTTTACGTATTGCACCAGAAATCAAATCAACGATAGCTACCATGACTACTAGTCCAATTAATATAATACCTACACGATCCCAAGAACGTGTTTGAATTGCAAAGATCAGTGGCGTCCCAATACCGCCTGCACCTATTAAGCCAAGAATCGAAGCAGAACGTAAATTCAACTCAAATCGATAAAGGATTAATGATAAAAATGATGGTAAAATTTGGGGAATAACTGCAAACACTAACGTCTTCATTTTATTAGCACCGCTTGCTTTTAAAGATTCTACGGCACTAAAATCCAAACTCTCAATATCTTCTGCTAATAATTTACCTAACATACCAACAGAATGAATACCGAGTGCCAAAACACCTGAAAATGAGCCAGGGCCTACTGCTTTAATAAAGATTAATGCCATGACAATTTCTGGAAATACTCGAATAACACTAAGTATAAATTTGCTTATTCCTGAAACAGGTCGTAACTTCACCATATTTTGAGCACCTAAAAATGCAAGCGGAATACAAATAATGACCGCTATAAAAGTACCAATTACTGCAATAGCAAATGTTTCTAATAACCCTCTTAATAAATCTTCGCCTTCAGGAATATAAATATAATTTAAATCTGGGTGAAACAAACCGTTAAAAATCGCTTTTAATATTTCAATAGATTTACTTTTGAGTTCTAAACTAGGCACACCTGAAAAAGCCCAAATAATTATACTCACTACTACAATTGCAATGAGCCACTGTTTAATCAACTTTTTGCGATGATTTTTAGTGTGTAATGGATATTGCGTTTCTTTAGTCGTCATGCGAGTTGTTCCCTCACTTTCGTACTAACGTAATCAATGATGACTACGATAACCAGCGTGAATAAAATAATCGTAGCTGTTTTCGGATATTGAAATAGACCTAACGTTTGATCGTAAAATAATCCAATACCACCCGCACCTACTAAACCTAGCACAGCTGAAGCACGTATATTCACTTCGAATGCATAAAGTACATATGAGGCAAATGATGATATCGCTTGTGGCACTACACCATAAACAATCCATTTCACCTTATTTGCACCTACCGCCGTCATCGCTTCCATAGGACCTGGGTCAATCGTTTCTAAAGATTCGTACAATAGCTTACCAATGATACAAATCGTTAGAATAAATAACGCTAAAATACCAGGAATTTGACCAATACCAAACACAGCAACAAATATCGCCGCAAGTAGTAAATCTGGAATCGTACGGACAATATTCAAAATAAATCGTGCAGGTATATTAATCCATTTCTTCTGTACTATATTACTGGCGCATAATAATGCAACTGGAATAGACACGATGCTTCCTAATACAGTACTAACAATCGCCATTCTAATTGTGTCTAACATGGGTTGTGTAATTTGACTTAAGTAGCTCATATCAGGTGGAATCATTTGGGCAAACAAATCACCTATTTGAGGTAAGCCAACCATTAAGTCCCCAACATTAAAACCTGTATAAATAAAACTCCAAACAATTAACACAATGAGTAATACAAATGTAAAACTTGTCTTGAGCGACATTTCCCGCTTTAAATATGTATCATAATTCTGTTGTACTGGTGCGGTCATACTAATTCACTCCCAGCTTTTCATCTTCACTAATTGATCGTCCATAAATGTCACTAAAGACGTCATCTGTCGCTTCAGAAGCAGGCCCATCATAGACCACTTCACCATCGCGTAATCCAATAATACGAGTACCATATTCTCTTGCTAAATCGACAAAGTGTAAGTTAATTAAAATCGTAATGCCTAATTCTTGATTGATCTTCTTTAAATCATCCATAACTTGTTTCGTTGTTAAGGGGTCTAATGATGCTACAGGTTCATCTGCCAATATGATTTCAGATTCTTGGCATAAGGCACGCGCAATTGAAATACGTTGTTGTTGTCCACCTGAAAGTTCATCCGAACGTTGATCATATTTATCTAAAATATTTACGCGCTCAAGTGCATGCATCGCTTTAATCTTATCTTCTTTAGGGAATAACCCAAGCACCATTTTCCAAGTCGGATGATAGCCTACTCTCCCACTTAATACATTTCTCAATACACTAGAACGTTTGACTAGATTAAAATGTTGGAAAATCATACCAATGTTTCGGCGCATTTCAAGTAATTCTTTACCTCGTGCTTTCGTTATCGATTGACCTTGAATGAAAATTTCCCCAGAGGTAATATCATGGAGACGATTGACTGATCTAAGTAACGTAGATTTACCTGCCCCAGATAAGCCAACAATAACCGCAAATTCTCCCTTTTCTATTTCTAAATTAATATTTTTTAATCCGACATGCCCGTTAGGATAAACCTTACTGACATCTTTAAATTCTATTTGACTCATGTTTGACACCTTTCTTTTACAAAGAAATACTAAGGTGAATTGAATATTATCCTCTCCCAATAATTTATCCAATTCAACACTTAGCATTTCAAAGTCATGTACTTTGTTTAAGTCATTTGAACTATATTTGCATCAATATGACGCGCTTCATTTATTAATGTAGTCTCTGTATGCATTACTTCATATCTTTAACTGCTTTTTCATTGTCTCTAACAACATCAAATTTAGAATCATCTGTATCAGTATAACCTTCATGTGAGTATACTTCTTTAATGATTTTGTGTCCCTCTTTAGTTTTTGAAATATCTTTAAATGCTTTTTTCAACTTATCTTGGAATTTTTTATCCATATCTGGTCTTACAGAAATCGTATCATTCGGAATGGCATCCGTAAGTTTTAAAATTCTAGTATCTTTGAATACATCTGGTTGGTCTTTCTTAACAATATTACGTGCATCATTAAATACGGCTGCTGCATCTACATCACCATTTAATAATGAAATGATAGCTTGGTCATGGCCTTTAACGTTCACGATTTTCATATCCTTAGTTGCATTAATACCCGCTTCTTCTTTTAATGTAGCTAATGGGAATGTGTAACCTGCCGTTGAAGTTACATCTTGTAAAGCAATTTTCTTACCTTTTAAATCTTTTAAACTTTTAATATCTGAGTCTTTTTTTACTAAAATTTCTGATTTGTAGTCATCCACAAGTTTATTGTTAGGTGAACCATCTTTGTTCACACCGTAACGTTGTGCTTGTAATAATAAATCTGCTGCTTTTTGATCATGTGCTAATGTGTAAGCTGTAGGAGGTAAGAAGCCGACATCTACTTTTTTAGATTTCATGGCTTCTACAATTGTATTGTAGTTGGTAGAAACGGATACTTTAACTGGCATATCCAATTCTTTAGACAGAAGTTTTTCAAGTGGTTTCGCTTTCGCTTCTAATTTATCTGCATTTTGTGAAGGTACGAATTGTACCGTTAATTCTTTTGGTTTATAATCTCCAGATTTAGAATCTGAACCTTTGTCAGAGCTCTTTTGATTATCTAAAGAGCTTGAATTTCCACATGCTGCCGTAAACATAGTGACTGATAAAACAAGAATCAATAAATACTTCAATTTTTTCATCTAATAACTGTCCCTTCTTATACGTATTTGGTGTAATATGTATATAATAAAATTACACTTATAGATTATCACATATTAAAGTAAATTTGTATTATATTAAAATGAATTTTAATAACACATTTTTAAATACGCTTAAAGGTTTTGTAAATTTTATTAAATACCACACAATGTAAACGTCGATATTCTATAATTCATAATTAGAAAAAATTATTAAAGGAGTATCATTTATGAGAAAAATATATAAAAGTATTGTAGTTTCATCCATATTAGCAAGCAGCCTCTTCACTGCTATACCTATGACATTAGCTCAAACCAATCCTACGTCTAAAGATGAACCAATAGTATTATTTGATCGATCACATGCACAAACAGCGGGCGCTGCCGACTGGACAAGTGACGGTGCTTTTTCTGATTATGCTGATTCATTTAAATCACAGGGTTATCAAGTTAAAGACATTGATGGCCAAGCCAATATCGATGAACAAACATTAAATCAAGCAGCGATATTAGTCATCCCTGAAGCAAATGTACCATTTAATAAAAGCGAACAAGAAGCTATTGCTAATTATGTAAAACAAGGTGGTAAAGTTGTTTTCATATCAGACCACTATAATGCAGATAGAAATTTAAATAGAATTGATTCTTCGGAAGCGATGAATGGTTATCGACGTGGCGCTTTCGATGATATGTCTAAAGGTATGACAAATGACGAGAAGCATTCTAAAGCAATGCAAGATGTTAAAAGTTCTGATTGGCTTTCTAATCAATTTGGTGTACGTTTTCGCTATAATGCCCTTGGAGATATGAATACTAAAAATATAGTGTCATCAGACGAAAGTATGGGCATTACCAAAGGGATCGATTCTGTATCGATGCATGCAGGTTGTACACTAGCTATTACTGACCCTAATAAAGCTAAAGGTATCGTGTACACACCTTCGCATTTATCGTCTAAACATAAATGGTCCCATGCTGTCGATCAAGGGGTGTACAATAATGGCGGTGTTGAAGAAGGTCCATATGTTGCCATTTCTAAACTAGGTAAAGGAAAAGCAGTATTTATCGGAGATTCCTCCTTAGTAGAAGATCGTTCACCAAAATACAAACGTGAAGATACCGGTGAAAATAAAAAAACATACAATGGTTTTCATGAAGAAGATAATGGAAAATTATTAACTAACATTACTCAATGGATGAGTAAAGAAGATACTTCAACATCTTTAAAAGATAGTATAATCAAACTGGATCGTAAAACAACGTTACATCAGTTTGAACAGCCTCAACAGTCAACTGAACCTGAAAAGGAACCTTGGTCTCAACCACCATCAGGTTATAAATGGTATGATCCTTCAACCTTTAAAGCTGGCAGTTATGGAAGTCAACATCAACACAATACCCAAACAGATTAACCCGCATAAGATGATCAACAAGAGGAGTGATATTTTATGGAACAACTTGCGTTTTACGTAGTGAGCGATATACATGGTTACATATTTCCAACAGATTTCTCCAAAAGAGACCAATACCTACCTATGGGCTTATTGTTGGCTAATCATTTAATTGAAAAAGACCAACAACATTACGCACATCATATTAAAATTGATAATGGCGATTTTTTACAAGGCTCACCATTTTGTAATTATCTCGTCTCTCATATCAAGAATAGTCAGCCTCTAGTCAATTTCTATAATCATATGTCCTTTCACTTTGGTACACTAGGTAATCATGAATTCAACTACGGGTTACCTTATTTGAAAGATGCATTGAATCGTCTAAACTATCCGGTGTTATGTGCCAATATCTTTGAGAATGGTGAATTACTCACGCATCAGGGCATTCACTATTTCGATGTTAATGGTAAAACAATTGGCGTGATTGGATTAACGACGCAGTATATCCCTCATTGGGAACAACCTGAACACATCCAGTCACTCACCTTTGAAAGTGCCGTAACAACATTACAACGTTGGCTACCCGAAGTACGCCGCCAATCAGACTTCGTTGTCGTGAGCTATCACGGTGGCTTTGAAAAAGATTTAGAAACTGGAGACCCTACCGAAGCGCAAACAGGTGAGAATGAAGGTTATGCAATTTTAGAACACTTCTGTGATGATATTGATATATTCATCACAGGTCATCAACATAGAGATATCGCAACGTTATTCAACCAAACGGCAGTCATCCAACCTGGTACACGAGGTCGATCTATAGGCAAAGTCGTTCTGAATTTCAACGATGACACTCATGAACGCATTGCGTCATGTAGTTTGTTACCGGTTAGCGATGATGATGACTTTGTTATTAATGAAGATGATCGCTATTTAAGAAGCCAATTAGAAGACTGGCTCGATACCCAGATTGCTGAACTACCTAATGAAATGATTGTGGATGATGCATTTGACGCTCGTGTAGCACCACATCCATTTATTAATTTTTTAAATTATGTCTTATTAGCTAAGAGTGGCGCCGATATGGCATGTACAGCCTTATTTGATTCAGCAACTGGTTTTACAAAACACGTTACAATGCGTGATGTTATTAACAATTATCCTTTCCCAAATACATTTAAAGTATTACGTGTGAGTGGTGCCGATATTAAAGCTGCAATTGAGCGCTCTGCTGAATATTTTGATGTTATTCATGAAGAAATCACTATCAGTAAAGATTTTATGGAACCGAAACCCCAACATTTTAATTATGATATATTCGCCGGTGTAAGCTACACGATTCATGCTGGTCAACCCCGAGGACAACGTGTAGCACATATTCAATTCAATGGTGAATCATTAGACTTTGATAAGACCTATACAATTTGTGTGAATAACTATCGTTCAGTGGGTGGTGGTCAATATGATATGTACACCAACGCACCAGTTGTTAAAGATATCCAAATTGACGGTGCACAATTAATTATCGATTACCTTCAAGAACATTCAAATTCTCATATTCCTGAGGTCGTCAATTTTAAAGTTGAAACGTAATGATAAAATATGAGAAAACCCTGCTCGATCATGTGTCGAACAGGGTTTTCAATTAGTTATGAAATGATATGTGCTTTTTCTCGTAAACATTATTTACAGTATTGAGTATGATACCTAATATAATAATGCCACCAGATATGAACGTAATCGTCATATATGGTAATCCGATTGATAATAATATTGAACCAAGTATAGCACCAATAAAGTTAGCTACGTTAAATATGGAAGCAGCAAGCGTACTTGCTAGTAATGGTGCTTCATGTGCACTTAAAATAATTTTACTATTTAATAGTGGTGTCGTACCAAATGTTCCAAAACCAAACAAGAAGCAAATGAGTAATGCTAATACTGCATAATGAACAAAAGTAACGAATAAGATAATAGTAATAAATAATAAGAAGAACGTATAGAATAAATATTTAGTTAAAGCGTGTTCTGGTACACTACCTGTAACTAAATTACCAATTACACCACCTAGTCCAAATAAGAATAAACATACGGTTAATCCAATTATTTTAAAAGGTGCATACTCATGAATCATTGGTTCCATAAACGTATAAGTTGTAAACACACCTGAATAACCAAATACGATGATAGAAATCACAATTAAAATGTGTGGGTTCTTAAATACGGTTAATTCTTTAGAAATATTGGCTTCTGCGCTTAATGAAACGTGTGGTGTAAACTTCATCATACCTAACATCGTTATCACTGCTAAGATAATCATGATACCAAATACAACTCTCCAATTAGCCAAGCCACCTAAAAATGATCCGAACGGCACACCAATCATGACTGCTATCGTTAGACCCGCTTGAACTAAGGCAATTGCTTGCGGTTTCTTAGCTGGTGGTGCAACAGCCGCTGCTACACTCATACAAACGCCAAAGAACGGTGCATG
The DNA here is from genome assembly GCF_045984185.1 of Staphylococcus sp. KUGN1. Taxonomy (NCBI): domain Bacteria; kingdom Bacillati; phylum Bacillota; class Bacilli; order Caryophanales; family Staphylococcaceae; genus Staphylococcus; species Staphylococcus sp. KUGN1. Next base: position 108,614 of record NZ_JBJQIL010000004.1, read on the forward strand.
CATAGCTGCAGACATTAATCTTGATAATAAAAGCACATTAAAATTAGGCGCTAACATTCCTACTAAGTTACTCACGATAAATATAGCTACAAGCACAGGTAACAGGCGATGCGCATGGACTTTCATCGTAAATATACGCATGAATGGACCAATCACTGCCACACTGATCGCATAAACACTCACAAGCAGTCCCGCACTTGAAATAGATACATGCATGTCATCAGATATTTGTGTTAGTAATCCTGTGACAACATATTCTGCCATACCAACAGTAAATGTACCTAACATAAAAATAAAAAACATCATTTTATTTTCTCTCATCACTGCTTCCCCCTTTTCGTTTCATTCAAAAAATCAACATGAGTGCTATACTACAAAAGATTTTGAACAACGTGAAGAGGTATATAGAAATTTCTCGAATTCTTCAATACAAGTTTTCATAAGCTTTCATTTCATTTTCATTATATTAAGATTAAGACAATTTGGGATTAGGCATTCTAAAGCACTATCGTCTTAATATCATTTCATTGTAAATTGAATCTCTATACATCATCATGTATATGATTAAATTTCGACAATCATGTGACAAATATGAAATGGATTGGACTAGCCCATATAACCCCATCTTATTATGATAGATGCTAAATGAACGTTATAATGAAATGGAATCAATAAGACGATGAATATGGGGGTAACTACAATGACATCTCAACAAGACCAGCAAGACGAAAAAGTAATTGCAGAAGATGAAAAACAAACTAAACGCTCATTTTGGACAGACATGTTTAACTTTTTACCTGAAATGGTAGGTGGTCTTATGCGTCTAATTCGTTCATTGTTTTAAAGTGTGCATTTAACTTTTATTATGATGATGCTTAACTGGAGGGATAGATTTTGGCAACAAAAAATAAAAATGGTAAAAGAAGAAAAGTGGACATTCTAAAAGAGACAACCTATGAAATTCTATTTCAAAGTATACCTGAACTCATTTATGGCTTGATTCGTATAGTTAAAGGATTGATTTAACTATAAAATTAAATTTATTATTATAGAATATTGCACGTTTCTACAAATATTTAATATTTTAATCCATTTATCTTTACATTTACTATAGATAGTTATATACTGTTTATTGTTAATCGATTTGGAGGGATACTCAAGTCTGGCTTAAGAGGCCAATCATTTATGATTGGTAGGAGCTTCGTGCTCGCGTTGGTTCAAATCCTTCTCCCTCCGCTACTGAGTATATTATTGTAACCTGAGGCATTTCTTTATGTCTCAGGTCTTTTTTATTTACCAATAAAGGCGTCTCGCATTGTGCGAGACGCCTTATTATTTATGAATTATTGATGTGGATGGAATGTTTTTTGTGGTGCATGAATCGTCACATTATATTTATCTGCAATGCGTTGTGTTTCTTTATCAAGTAATTGATTATATTCTTTAGTTGATACTTCACTTGCTTTCGGTAATCTCTTTTCTAATTCTTCATATTGTTTCTCTGACATACCTTTAGGAGCAATACCACCATAAGGACGGTCACCTTGAGTTGTTTGTTGTTGATGTTTGGCAGTTTTATGTACTGAGCTTGCATCTGCCACACCAGATACACCTGCAACTGCGAGTGTACCTGCTAGTACCGAACCTGCTAACATTGTCATTTTTTTCATTTTTAAAATCTCCTTCCAAAAGTGAATTATTGACACATCTTTATCATAACAACTTTTTATAATTAAATCATTTATTTTTTATATTTCTTTACATATTTTTTACTTTTTTAAATTTAGATATTTAAATTCAATTGCTTTTTCATATTAAAAAAGTACCTAACATGCTCATATAGCGTATTAGGTACTTTACTCATATATTACTTAAATAATTCTTTTAATACTTTGAAGAATGAACCGATTAATTGGAAGAAATCTGCAGTCATAGCGTATGCTCCTTTCTCTATTTAACGTATAGCGTTTTTGATTATGCTTGTGCTTTTTGCTCAGATGTTAGCTTTTCACTTTGTACTAAATCATCTGCTAGACCATGCCAGAATTGTTGTAACTCTTCTCTAGTTCTTACTGTATCAGAACTATCTTGTCCAACAAAGTCAACATGATCCCAATCATGTTTCGTCGGTGTTACTTGCCAAATACCTTTTTGATTTTTATCTGTTGCTTGTGTATATTTTTGATTAAATGGATGTTGTGAAGAAATCACAGATACAAGTCCATCATTTTCTCGCCATTCTTTTTCGTTTACTTTACCAATCACATTGCCAGTTAAAATAAATGGTAAGAACATGTTTAAATCTGCTTTTTGTCTACCAAATAGTGATGGATGCGTTGCCTCACCAGTATATGTTTTATAAACAATATTGGGATTTAATGATGTTTTACGGTTTAAGTCTGTTGCACCATCTCGAGTTAAATCATAGAAACCATTGTCTTGTGATTTCCATAAATTAGAATTTTTCACGCGTTTAGCATAATCGATATATGATTCATTTGGTTTTTGTTTTAAGCCCCATTGAGATAAACCAAAGTCGACTCTTGAATCTTTATTACCAAAGGCTTTACCAATATCATAAACAACCTGTCTTACAACCGCTTCATTACCTAATAAATCTGAAGCATGTGTACCATTATGTGGTGTACCAAGTGTTGTAATTGAAGAAACCATATTATCATTATTGCCTTTGAATAATGGTGAAATTGTACCACCATGTTTCTTCTGATACTCAATTTCCTCTTGGTTACCATTTCTTAAAAGTTCTTCAAGTTGGCGAATCGTTTGTCCACCCATACTATGACCAACTAAATGTACTTTTTGTCCTGGTTTCCAGTCTTTATATACACCTTCATATGTTTTACCATATCGTTCATGTCCATATTTCGCAGCATGTGCCGCACCGTAATCTACACGACCACCTTTGATATAGTAGTAGAGTTCTACCGCTCTGTCATAGTTACTACCAAAAGCACTGATACTTGCTTCATATGATTTGTAGCCGTTTTCTTCTAAATCTTGGCGAATGTTCATTTTATCGCCGCCCCAATAATGTGATAAGACAGCTGGGTTGATATCATCAGTGAATCCATTAAATCCATGAACGAGAATGATTGGATCATGATTTTTATACTGTTGTTGTTTGGCTTTCTTATTTGTTTGATCTTTATCTGCTACAGCTACTTTATTTTTAGACTGATTATTTAATGTAGCAACTGAGTTTGATTTCAGTGCTTGTAAACCGTCTTTTTGTTCCTTATCTTTTTTACTTGGATTATCTTTTGATAATAATGGTGAATCTTTTTCTAATTGATCAAGAGAGACAGGTTGCTTTTGTTTTGATTTTTGAGATGAATCAGTTTGATTCGGAGCTGTTGCTGTTTGATCAACTGATTGTGCTGTCACTTTATGTTGATCTTTTTGATTAATTGTGGCATCCGATTTTTCTTTATTCACAGTAGCATGAGTCGCTTTTTCTGTAGCATGACGACGAGAGAAATCCGGATCTACTTGTTGCGCTTTATGATTTTTATTGAACTCTGAATCTACATCAGCTTTCTTTTGCGCTTGCTTATGACTAAATTCTGGATCCACTTGTGAAGCTTTATGTCTGCTATTAAATTCTGGATCTACATCATGTTGATGTGTTTGAGTTGATGATGCTTTATCTTGCGCCTTTGGACTAGGCGTAGGCGTTTCTTCTTTTACTGCTTTACCATTAGCTTTGTCTTTTTGATTTGGCGTTGTAGTATCTGGTTTTTCAACAGACTTTGTTGCTTGATCTTCTGTTGTTTTTTCTTTAGGTGCTGTTTTAACATCTTGTTGTACTTGATCAACTGATTGATCACTTTCTACTGTTGCATCTTTTGGTTGTTTCTCTTCAGTATTGTCTTGTGACGTTTGTGTAGTATCTTTCTCAGATGTTTCTTTATGTAAGCTTGTTGGTGTTGCATCTTGTTGATTGTCATTTTGTGCTTCAACGCTATCGTTTTGTTTTTTTAATTCACTAGATTGATTTGTTTGTTCATTTTTAACATCATTTCCCTGTTGTTCCCCAATAGATTGTGCTTGTTGTGCTTCTGAATCAACATTTCCCTTATCTTGATTTTCAGCTGCTTGAGCAGAACCTCCACCAATAAATAATAATGCTGCGATTAAAATGGAAGATGTTCCTACACTAAATTTACGAATACTATATTTATTTTCTCTATTTTTCATATTCGGCACCTCTATTTTATTTAATTTTTAAACCAATCCTAAATAACTAGATGAATAAATTGACAATTGCACGTGGTAAAAACTCAATTAATTTTGTAAACCAAGCTTTCATAAGAACCATCCTTTCATTTATTGGTAAGCGCTTACAATAATATTAAAATAAAAAATTTCGACATCATCACTTACACTTACTTTAACTAGTAATTGATTAAAATGTTACGAAAATTTGTCTGAAAAGTCAATAATCAAATCCAATTCTATACAAATTTTATCTTTTTGTAACTATACACACTTGATCTAATGATAAATGAATGTGTTTGAATACATATCCATAACGAATTGAAAATACATATTAGGGTAATATCGTATTAAGAGGTGAAACACATGTCAGATATCAAAGTCATTGGTGCCAGACAAAATAATTTAAAAAATATCAATGTCACCATTCCTAAACATCAATTAACTGTATTTACAGGGCGTTCCGGCTCAGGTAAGTCTTCCCTAGTATTTAATACATTAGCTGCCGAATCTGAACGTTTACTTAATGAAACTTATTCGAGTTATATCCAACATCAATTAAGCCAATATTCCAAACCGGAAGTTGATCAAATTCAACATCTACCCGTTGCAATGATTATTAATCAGAAACGCTTAGGTGGAAATTCGCGTTCTACAGTAGGTACAATTTCAGATATTTATGCTTCTGTACGTTTATTATGGTCGCGTATTGGCGAACCATTTGTCGGGTACTCAGATGTCTTTTCATTTAATAATACACGAGGCATGTGCGAAACATGTTCAGGCTTAGGCTATGTCGAAGATATTGATTTAAATGAACTGCTTGATTTTGATAAATCTTTAAATGAAGATGCGATTAACTTTCCATCATTTCGTCCTGACAGTTGGAGAGGAAAACGTTATTTATATACAGGTTTATTTGATAATGATAAAAAATTAAAAGATTATACTAAAGAAGAATTGGACACGTTCTTATACACAGAACCAACAAAACTTAAAAATCCGCCAGCTAATTGGCCTAGAACTGCAAAGTTTGAAGGATTAATTCATAGATTTAGACGTTCCTTTTTATTAAATGATAACTTTGAAAAGAAGCGCTTTGCGAAAGATATTGAACGTGTTGTAAGTCAACATGCTTGTCCGTCATGCCAAGGCAAACGACTTAATGACAAAGTATTAAGTTGTAAAATCAATGGTATGAATATCGCTGATTTTACCGATTTACAAATTGATGATGCTTTAGCGTTTTTAGAAACGATTGAATCGACCAAAGCACAAGTTATTATCGAACCACTCAAACAACAACTTAAATCATTGAGCTATGTTGGTCTTAACTACCTAACTTTATCACGAGAAACGACATCCTTATCTGGTGGTGAATCACAGCGAATTAAGCTCATCAGACATTTGAACAGTCCACTCAGTGACCTTGTCTATATTATCGATGAACCAAGTGTTGGACTTCATCCTGAGGATATTCAACGTATTAACGACTTAATACAATCTTTAAAAGATAAAGGTAATACAGTACTTGTTGTAGAACATGACCCTGATGTTATAAAGACCGCCGATCATGTTATAGATATTGGACCATTAGCTGGTAAAGATGGTGGTGAGATTACATTTGAAGGCACTTATAGAGATTTACTCAAATCTCAAACGAGTACCGGCCAAGCACTTCATCGTACACATACTTTAAAAGATGACATTAGATCAAACAATGATATGTTAGAGATTAATGATATTTCTAAAAATAATTTGCAACATATCACAACGCAATTGCCTAAACATGCAATGACTGTCGTAACTGGTGTAGCAGGTTCAGGTAAAAGTTCATTAATTACATCAGCATTTGAAAAAGATAGCCATGCGATTTTCATAGACCAAAAACCTGCCCACGCATCAAACCGTTCAAACTTGCTAACTTATTTAAATATCTTTGATGACGTGCGCGCGTTCTTCAGTCAACAAACTGGCCTTAAGAAAAGTATGTTCAGTTATAATTCTGAAGGTGCCTGCCCCGAATGTCACGGTAAGGGCATTATTAAAACGGAGTTGGCATTTATGCCTGACTTCTCTCAAACATGTGAAATGTGCGGTGGTACAAGGTATCGTCCCGAAGTACTTGAAGCCAAAGTTGATGGCTACTCAATTGCTGATATTTTATCATTAACTGTCCAAGAAGCCATCGAAAAATTCAAAAATGATAAGCACATTGTTCAACCATTACAAGCTTTAGCAAATACTGGCTTAAATTATATGACACTAGGACAATCTCTTGATACGCTTTCTGGTGGGGAAATACAACGTGTTAAATTGAGTAAATATTTAACAGAAACGGTACATGATGCCATATTTATTTTTGATGAGCCTACGACAGGTCTTCATGAAGACGATCTTCCCATACTCATCGAATGTTTCAACCATTTGATTGATCAAGGTAACACAGTAATCCTAATCGAGCATAACTTAACGATGATGACACAAGCGGATTGGTTTATCGATATCGGTCCATATGCAGGTGATAAAGGCGGACAACTACTTTATAGCGGCGAACCACAAGGCTTACTTGATGTGAAACAATCTGTAACTGCTAAACATTTAAGAAGATATATCGAACAATAGTATATCAACGGCACACGAAACCAGTACGTGAAGACAAAAACGTACTGGTTATTTTTAGCTAACATGATTTAATAACAGCTTAGTCAGAGTGAGCTTCTTTATTAACTTTTAAAAAGACATATGTCCCCTTTATTGATGATATCGTCCCATTCCTTATCCCTCTTAAATCCCAATCTTTGAGCCAGTTTAATGGACGGAACATTTTGTATATTGGTTCTGACAATATGCGTTGTCTCATTATCTCTACTTAGCATCCATTCATCAATTCGACTAATCGCTTCATATGCATAATTACGACCAGTATATTCTGGCAGTAATCGGTAATAAAGATTTAAAAAGCGTTGGTCATTTATCGTTCTATATTCATACCCCATGATACCAACTACCACATCTTTATCTTTAGGTTGAATCAAGAAATAACCAAATTGATTATCTTGCCAATGTTGGTCCCATTGTTGAATGTAATGTGCTGTATCTTCAATATCTTCATGGCGACCTAAAGGTGTATATCTTGTCGCCTCGTCATTAGTATGTAATTGAAATAAGTCCTCTACATATTTCATAGACGGTTGTATTAATTTTAAATGTTCTGTTTCTATCATTGCCATCCCTCCATTTATTAAATCAACTATAATACTTTTTCAATTTTTTTGATTACTTTATTTACATTCCTATCACTAGTGGATTTATTCAAATTGTCTATATAGAAATGTTTAATATTTTTAATGCCTGCAAGCTTTAATGGGTATTTCATGACTCTATACCCTAATCTACCTTGTAATATATGAAACCATTCACTACCACCTAAAGTATAAATAATGATTGCTCTTTTATCTTTCCAAAGTCCATTTTTAAAATATTTTTTCCGCTTAAAACTAAAGGCATATTCTGGCCAAAATACCATGTCAATAAACCCTTTTAATATCATTGGTAAATTCAACCAATATAATGGATAAATAAAAATAAGTAATTCACTTTTATTCAATTTTTCTATACTTCTAATTTGATATTCAGACATTTTCGTATGATATCCCTTGCTAAGGGAATAAATTTCATGTTGGTCATTTTGCAAATTAAATTTTTGATAGTTTTGATCTAAAAGTATTTTTTCAACACTTTGAAGAATTTCTTTACATTTACCTTTTTCATTTCCAGCATAAATTAAACTAATCATATATTTTCCTTCCATCCCGATAATTCATCTAAAATCTTAGATTTATTTTCTTCATATTTCATGTTTTCAGACATAATTTTTATTTTTTCTACTCTTTTTAAAATTTGAATTTGTTCATCAATATTATCTTTTATTATTTGGATTATATTATCCAGGAATATTTGAGATTCATCATTACAACTTTGTGTTACTGGTTTTTGAAATAATGAAATAATATATTCAATATCTTTCAATTTTAGATTCAGTCTTTTCAAATCATTAATTATTTTCAATAGTTGAATATCTTCTTCTTTGAAATCTCTATAACCATTTTCCTTTCTTTGAACTTTAATTAAATCCATTTCTTCATAATAGCGAATCTTGGATTTAGAAAGACCAGATATTTCGGAAACTTTATCAATATTCATAAAACCACTCCTTATTTTGTAATTTTACATTATCATTAAAGCATACTTTAAGGTCAATTGATTTTTTAAAAAGTATATGAATTATACTTCTAGCAATTCTTAAATATTTTTTCTTTGTAAATGTTAATTTTTCCTCATTATTTTTCATAATTAATGTTATGCTTAATTTGTTTGAAATTATATGTATATTTATTTATAATTATTCACTAACAAAGTATGTATAGGGAGGAGATTTAATGGAAACGGAACACACGATGAACGATGGTCATACATCTTCACCAAAAAGAAAGTTTAAGTTAAAAATGCCTGGTGCATTTGCAATTTTATTCATCTTAACGATTTTAGCTGTTTTAGCAACTTGGATGATTCCTGCAGGTTCTTACTCTAAATTATCTTATGATGATCATGTATTAAAGGTCGAAAGTCCGCAAGGTAAAGTTGAAACACACAAAGCTACACAACATGAACTAGATAAGATGGGTGTCAAAATTGATATTGATCAATTTACTTCAGGTGCGATTAATAAACCTGTATCCATTCCCAATACATATGAGCGCTTAGATCAACACCCTGCTCATTTGTCTGATATTACGAGTAGTATGGTAAATGGTACGATTGAAGCTGCTGATATTATGGTATTCATCTTAGTACTCGGTGGTTTAATTGGTGTCGTTCAAGCTAGTGGTGCATTTGAATCTGGCTTACTAGCACTAACTAAAAAGACTAAAGGCAGAGAATTTTTATTAATCTTCTTTGTATCTATATTAATGGTTCTAGGTGGTACTTTATGTGGTATTGAGGAGGAGGCTGTGGCTTTCTATCCTATACTTGTCCCTATCTTTTTAGCTATGGGTTATGACTCTATTGTTTGTGTTGGGGCTATCTTTTTAGCAAGTTCGATGGGCTCGACCTTCTCTACGATTAATCCATTCTCAGTCGTCATCGCATCTAATGCGGCCGGCACGACATTTACTGAAGGTTTGTATTGGCGTATTGCTGGTTGTATTATCGGAGCACTATTTGTTATTGGTTACCTCTATTGGTATAGTAAAAAAATTAAAAAAGATCCTACCGCGTCTTATAGTTACGAAGACAAAGACGAATTTGATCAACAATGGTCTGTAATGCAGCACGATACCACACAACAATCATTTACAATGCGTAAAAAATTAATTTTACTACTCTTTGTGATTCCTTTCCCAGTCATGGTATGGGGTGTGATGTCACAAGGTTGGTGGTTCCCAACAATGGCTTCTGCATTCCTTATCTTTACCATTATTATCATGCTACTCACTGCAACTGGCCCTAATGGTTTAGGTGAACAAGGTGTCGTAGATGAATTTGTCAAAGGTGCTTCCAGTTTAGTTGGGGTATCACTCATTATCGGATTAGCACGTGGCATTAACTTAGTATTAAATAATGGTCGCATTTCAGATACGATTTTACATTTTTCTTCTTCACTCGTAGAACATATTCAAGGTCCATTATTTATAATCGCTTTATTATTTATCTTCTTCTTCCTAGGATTTATTATTCCATCATCATCTGGATTAGCTGTGTTAGCGATGCCTATTTTCGCACCACTAGCTGATACAGTTGGTATTCCTAGATATACTATTGTATCTGCCTATCAATTTGGACAATATGCAATGCTATTCTTAGCACCAACAGGTTTAGTCATGGCAACATTACAAATGCTCAATATGCGTTATTCTCATTGGTTCCGTTTTGTATGGCCTGTTGTCGTCTTTGTACTTGTATTTGGTGGTGGCATGTTAGTCGCACAAGTTTTATTACATTAATCGATTTAATATAAAAATAACCGGGATATGTGCCCTCATAGCACTATCCCGGTTTCATTCTATTGTGATACATGATGGTTTAACCAGTCTACTATTTCCTGGAAAATACTTTGATTATATGATGATTCATTAAATATTTCATGTTTTAGTCCATCATAAATATGCATTGATTTATGTTCGGAACTAATATCATTAAACAATTCAAGAGAATCTTGATAACTCACAAGTCCATCTTCCTTGCCATGTAATATCAATATAGGATCAGTAAACGATGCTGCTTGTGCTTTTAATAATTTGACGCCATCAAGCAATGTATAAATTAATCCAAAAGAGATGTCTTTAGCAACTAAATCGTCTAATTCATACTTTCGAATCGTATCTTCATCTGAACATACACCATCACCAAGTTCATTCGGTAAATATTTATCTTCTGGTTGACTACGGTCAGGTTCTCCAAATAATTTCAGGTTATAACGTGTTAATGCACCTGAAGTGACAATACCATCGACAAGCCCAGGGTGTTTTGTACCATATAATGTAACTGTATATCCGCCCATACTATGTCCAATAAGATAAACATTACCTTTATATGTTTCTTTCACAAATTGAATCATTGCATCTAAATCTTCCACAATTTCATCTTTATTACTATAATATACAGGTTTTCCTTCTGAACGACCGTGTCCACGTTGATCGTAACGAATGACGTTAAATTGATTATCATTTAAAAATGTAGTGATATGATCATAGCGTTCAAGGTGTTCAGCTAAACCGTGAACAACAATGATATTGGCCTTTGGTTCCGATACCTCGTTGACCTTCGCATATAGGTTAGTACCGTCTGCTGATTGAATGTATTTAATATAATTCATTGTCATCCCCCTTTAGTCCACTTATACCCACTTTCGAACAATAATGACATCAATCATCAATTTTATTCGGAATAAATACATCCGCTTCACTATCAGGAGGATAATAATAACCATTTGGTATCGTTTGTAACTCAATTAAGCTTCCCCACGGTGTCTTAACATAAACCGTTTGATTATCTTTCGTATCTTCATAACGTGTATTTAGATGAGGTTCAGATATAGGTTGTCCACCTGCACGTTTGATTTGTGACAAAGCTTTATCAAAGTGATCTACATAGAATGAAAGATGAGTAAAACCTATGTCTTGTAAAGATACGGCTTGTTGTTGTGATGCATCTTTAAATTCAAATAGTTCAATATTTGGACCATTACCAAAAACCATCATTCTTTTTTTAATAATTTTGGCACCTTTCTCAAGACCTAACACCTCTTCAACAAACTCACCCTCTCTAGGGCTATCATTTTGTGTTTGACTGTCATAAGCCACTTTCCCGTCTAATCCTTGTTTGAAAAATTCTGTCGCTACTTCAATGTCTGGAACTGTTAACCCAATATGATTGATACCTCTTGTGATACTCATCTTCGATAACACCCCTGTTTATAATAATTTTCCATTTTGTATAATTTTTCCCATTATGCTTTCATTCGACACATTTAAGAGTTAAATATAATCGAGAGTAGTAAAGGCATGCCATTTTGAAGATTTAATCATAAAAAGTTTGCTTTTCTATAACTAACGTGGTATATTCTTTATATCAAATATAAATGATATATTTAAAAAGAGAAAACGGAGGAGTTAATTATGACTCAATTTACATTCGATAGCGTACACAGTGCATTAGATTTCCAAATCAAACATTTAATGGTTTCAAAGGTGAAAGGTGCATTCGAAAAATTCGACGTTAACGTTGAAGGCGATATTAACGATTTAAGTACTTTAAAAGCAACTGCAACAATTGATCCTGCTTCAATCAATACTGGTAACGAAGACCGTGACAACCACTTAAAAACAGGCGATTTCTTCGGTACTGATGAATTCGACAAAATCACTTTCGTATCTAAAGAAGTAAGTGAAAATAGTGTTGTTGGTGACTTAACAATCAAAGGCGAAACACACGAAGAAAAATTCGACGTTGAATATAATGGCGTAAGTAAAAATCCTATGAACGGTGAACAAGTAACTGGTTTCATCGTAACCGGTAAAATCGATAGAGAAAAATATGGCATTAGCTTTAACCAAGCATTAGAAACTGGTGGCGTAATGTTAGGTAGAGAAGTAAAATTCGAAGTTTCAGCAGAATTTTCTATTCAAGACTAATATATATTTAAAAGCGGTTTTCTACATATACGTAGAAAACCGTTTTTTTCATACTCTTATTTAATGAAATTGAAAACTATGATGACCTTTAGCAAATCCATTTACCGTATATAACATCGATCCCCCACTCATTTCGATGTCATTTGAACAAATAATAAGTTGGTTTGTACCAGGAATAAATTGTGGATGCGTAGAGCGTAGCATATGACCTTCATCTCGACCTGGAATTAAAATTTGTCCAATAGGATAGCCTTTTTTATTGAATACTAAGACTCTTCCTTGTCCATACATCGCAACATACAAATTATCATCACTATCAATACAACAAGAATCTGGACCTTCATGGCCAGTAAAATAATAAGGAATCGTCGCGCCGAATGGTGCAATTGTCACACCATCTTCCTCTAATTCAATACGGTGTAATCGGTTCGTAGTCGTTTCTGTCACCCAAAGCACACGTTCATCTGTACTTAAGGCTACACCATTTGCGACACTAATATTTTGAATCACAGGTATCACCTTTTGAAAATCTGGTGATACATAATATACACCGCCTTGCGGATGAGTTGAATAACCTCTAAAATCAGTAAAATAAAAGCCACCTTTACTATCAAATACCATATCGTCAATACAATATTCCGTATTTAATTCTGAAATAATCTCTTCAAATTGTTCTCCTTTGTCAGTTGTAGCAAATATGCCACCTGTCGATTTGAAATCCCCTAGATAACATATAAATAATCGACCGTCTTTATGAATTTTAATAGCTGCTGGATTTTCTTTTTTCGATTTAAATGGACGTGTCACTTCTTTAGTATCAGGATTAACTTTAAAGATATTACCTTCAAAGACATCGAGTAAGAATAATTGCCCATCACGATCAAAGTTTAAGCCCTCAAGTTGTAATCCTTTATCCGAGATTTCCACCCATGGTTCAGCTATTATCGTTTGCAATTCACTTTCCGAAACAATCGGCGCCACACTAGCCGATAGCCCCTCATACTTTAATGTTGGTAAACCATTATTTTCCATTTTCATACCCCTTCTTTCATATATAATGATATCATCACTATTTTATCTGAAATTAAATTTAAAGTCATTGAGGGGTATAACCAATTTGCTGATTCTGTGACATAAGAACATTTTCAAATCATTATTGCCTTATTTTGTCAGTTTTATATCTTAGTAAAATACATTTAAATACTCAGTCACTTGAATGATTTATAAGCTGAGATATTGAATCATTTGCTAATTTTGGTACAATATTATAATGGTGTAAAAATACGTAGACATTAATGAAACGTTTAACAATGAATAAATAATGATGTAAAACACATAGATTAAGAGATTAGAGGAGAATAGAAAATGGATTATAGAGTACTTTTATATTACAAATATACAACGATTGAAGATCCCGAAACATTTGCTGCAGAACACTTAGACTTCTGTAAAGAGAATAACTTAAAAGGACGTATCTTAGTATCAACAGAAGGTATCAACGGTACACTATCAGGTACTAAGGAAGATACAGACAAATATATTGAACATATGCATGCAGACGAACGTTTTAAAGATATGACATTCAAAATTGACGAAGCTGAAGGTCACACATTCAAGAAAATGCACGTACGTCCAAGAAAAGAAATTGTTGCACTTGATTTAGAAGAAGATGTAGATCCACGTGAAACAACTGGTAAATACTACTCACCAAAAGAATTCAAAGAAGCACTTGAAGATGAAAATACAGTCATCTTAGATGCTAGAAATGATTACGAATTTGATTTAGGTCATTTCCGTGGTGCTGTGCGTCCAGACATTACACGTTTCAGAGACTTGCCAGATTGGATCCGCGACAACAAAGACAAATTAGACGGTAAAAACATTGTCACATATTGTACAGGTGGTATTCGTTGTGAAAAATTCTCAGGCTGGTTAGTTAAAGAAGGCTTCGAAAACGTTGGTCAATTACACGGCGGTATCGCAACTTATGGTAAAGACCCAGAAACCAAAGGCCAATACTGGGATGGTAAAATGTATGTCTTCGATGAACGTATTAGCGTAGATGTTAACCAAGTTGAGAAAACAATGGTAGGTAAAGAACATTTCGACGGCACACCTTGCGAACGTTATATCAATTGTGCCAACCCAGAATGTAACAAACAAATCCTTGTTTCAGAAGAAAATGAAGAAAAATATTTAGGCGCATGCTCATACGACTGTGCAAAACATGAACGCAACCGTTACGTTGCAACACATGATATTAGTGATGAAGAATGGGAACGTCGTTTAGAAAACTTCAAAGACGTTCCAGAACATGCACACGCATAATTAAAATATTTAAAACAGGCCGTAAAACGATACGTTTTACGACCTGTTTTTTTATTGAGTCATTGGGTTTAAATGATACTATATAAATAAATCATATTAAGAGGTGGGCGTATGAAGATTCTAGTTACTGGATTTGATCCATTTGAGGGCAATCAAGTTAATCCTTCTTGGGAGGCGGTTAAGCAATTGCCTGACCATATCGGACAGCATGATATTACAAAGTTAGAAGTGCCAACTGTCTTTCATAAAGTGATGAATGTCATACAACAAGCGTTAGATTCTGAACAATATGATGCTGTAGTTGCAGTAGGTCAAGCCGGTGGTCGTGCAGAAATCACCCCTGAACGTATCGGGATCAATATAGATGATGCGAGAATAGCTGATAATGACGGACAACAACCTATCGATATTCCTATACAACCTAAGGGTGCACCAGCTTATTTTTC
This sequence comes from Staphylococcus sp. KUGN1, assembly GCF_045984185.1. Lineage (NCBI taxonomy): Bacteria > Bacillati > Bacillota > Bacilli > Caryophanales > Staphylococcaceae > Staphylococcus > Staphylococcus sp. KUGN1. The sequence continues at coordinate 123,822 of NZ_JBJQIL010000004.1, forward strand.
AAATTTACCTGTTAAACGAATGACAGAAAATATCAAACAACAAGGCATCCCTGCAAAACTATCAAACAGTGCAGGTACGTTTGTATGTAATCATATTTTATATCAACTCGGTTACTTAAATGCTACACGCTTTCCTAACCTGCTATTTGGATTCATTCATGTGCCTTATATTCCAGAACAAGTCGAATCAACATCTCAATCACCCTCATTGTCATTGGACACAATTGTTAAAGGTTTAATCGCAGCAATTGAAGCAATTGACAGAAATGATGACATCAAAATTGCTTTAGGTGAGACACATTAATTCATATAAAAATAGCCAAGAATGACCTACTACTATCATTCTTGGCTAATTTTTATATCGTAGGCGGTCCTATCATTGACCATCCTTTATGACGTGTATAGACATGATTCACTGCAAAGATATGAAGTATCGCAATGCACAAGATCTTATGATCTTCAAAAAACCGATCTTCTCCACCACGTATTTCTGCGTAGTCTCCAACTTGTTTCCAATATGCAATATCACGATCTAATTTAGCATCTTTCATGTGCGTCTGATTATTTTCATCAGCATATATATTTAAAATTCGATTATCTAATTTAATAATGCCATACGTATCCTTTGTTCCACTACTTTTCTTATCAAATAAAACCTTTTGTGTGCTGCCCTTGTCATGATAATACAACTCAAAATGTTTACCCTCTAACACAGACTTTGCACTAGCTTCGACAACGATTTCTCCTGCTGAATTCCTCAATTCATATCTTCTAAATCTTAAAGATAATGTGACTATACTTACGATTCTTTGAAATGGATTACGAAAAACTTTCTGTATATCAATAATATGTTGGTTCCCTTCATCATAAACTGGAGATGATTGGGTAGAAAAAGGATTCCTCTTTTTATACTTATACATCCTACTGCCACCTCTTTTAATACTGAATTTGTACTATTAAAATCATTTTACTATATATACTGAAGTCATCACACTCATTTAATAATGTCTAAGATATGATGATTCTGGGTAAACACAATTAGAACGATTAAGTATATTTTTTATACAGAGGAGAGATGGATGATGACGAATACGGTTTATGATGTTATTGATACGGGTGTTCATTATTTAGTAAATATGTATGATAGTTGGAAAGTTGAAGATATTTTAGATCAAGATAGTGATGTATTTCCTAATAATATACATTGGCAATTCGGTCATGTATTAACTGTTTTTGAAAATGCATTATCTAAAGGCAATCAACATGTGGTTGATTTAGAACGCTATAGACAACTATTTGCGCCTGGATCTAAACCAGCTGACTGGCCTCAAATTGAAGGTGATGTGCCGAATATCGATGAGATTTTAAAAGATATTCAAACTATTCCTGAACGTGCAAGACAATTAACAGATGAACAGTTAGCACAAACACTAGATCAACCCATTGCAGGATTCTCCACAGTGGAAGGATTATTAATGTTAAATGCTATTCATATCCCGCTTCACGCTGGTAAAATTGAAGAAATGGCACGTATTATAAAACAACAATAATTCAACAATGCTTTTTGATAGTCTGGTTGTTAAAACAGTATCTCAGGTTATCACCATTTAAAGGATGTCACTTGTTAAGTGAGGTCCTTTTTTATGTCCTAAATCACCGAAAATGATTCTCAATTAATTACTCAAACCCTCTGTACATTCACTATAAATAGGATTATCCTAGTGGTGTATTAATGAATCTCCTAATAGAAAGAAAGAAGGAAACTCATCTTGGAAAATAATGTAAAATACAAAAAGTTTATTCTTCCTATTGTAGTTGGTTTACTCATATGGGCATTAACCCCCTTCAAACCAGATGCACTAGATACTCAAGCATGGTATATGTTTGCGATATTTGTCGCTACGATCATCGCTTGTATCACACAACCTATGCCCATTGGCGCTGTATCTATTATTGGATTTACGTTAACCGTATTGGTTGGTGTTGTAGATATTAAAACCGCTGTCCAAGGCTTCGGAAATAATAGTATATGGCTTATTGCTATGGCATTCTTCATTTCAAGAGGCTTTGTTAAAACGGGTTTAGGGCGTCGAATCGCACTGCAATTCGTCAAACTGTTCGGTAAAAAGACCTTGGGCTTAGCTTATTCATTAGTAGGTGTCGATTTAATATTAGCACCTGCTACACCAAGTAATACTGCACGTGCCGGTGGTATTATGTTCCCTATTATTAAATCATTGTCTGAATCATTTGGTTCAAGTCCTAAAGACGGTACAGAACGTAAAATGGGTGCCTTTCTCATCTTCACTGAATTCCAAGGTAACCTCATTACAGCAGCAATGTTCTTAACTGCAATGGCAGGTAATCCACTAGCTCAAAACTTAGCCGAAAAAACTGCGCATGTACATATTACATGGATGAATTGGTTTTTAGCTGCACTTGTACCCGGACTAGTATCCTTAATCGTCGTACCATTTATTATTTATAAAATGTATCCACCTACTGTAAAGGAAACACCCAATGCTAAACAGTGGGCTGAAAATGAATTAGCCAATATGGGACCTATATCCATTGCTGAAAAATTCATGACAGGTATCTTTATTGTGGCATTAGCATTATGGGTAACAGGTAGCCTTATCCATGTTGATGCAACATTAACAGCATTTATCGCGTTAGCATTACTGTTACTTACAGGTGTCTTAACATGGAAAGATATTTTAAATGAAACAGGTGCATGGAATACATTAGTTTGGTTCTCAGTACTTGTACTCATGGCAGATCAGTTAAACCAACTAGGATTTATTCCATGGTTGAGTCAATTGATTGCACATAGCTTACATGGTTTAAGTTGGCCAATTGTCATTGTGTTACTTATACTATTTTTCTTCTATTCACATTATTTATTCGCAAGTGCAACTGCACATGTCAGTGCAATGTATGCCGCATTATTAGGCGTGGCAGTCGCAGCCGGAGCACCTCCATTATTCAGTGCTTTAATCCTTGGGTTCTTCGGTAACTTATTAGCGTCAACAACACACTATAGTAGTGGTCCAGCACCTATTCTTTATGGCTCAGGCTACATCACACAAAAACGTTGGTGGACAATGAATATCGTATTAGGATTCGTCTACTTTATCATCTGGATTGGCTTAGGCTCATTATGGATGAAATTAATCGGTATATTTTAATCAATTCAATATCAATTAAAAAAATCATCACCTATACCACATTTTCTTGGGTAAAGGTGATGATTTTTCTTATTCTGTAATTGGTCTTCTTTTCATTTTTAAATATTGAGATGTACTATATAACACAATACCTATCCAAATAAATATAAACGTAATCAACTGATTGATATCAAACGGTTCGTTAAATAAGAAGATACCTAAAACAAACATAATGGTCGGTCCAACATATTGGATGAACCCTGTTAAAGATAATGGAATACGTTTTGCGCCTGCTGAGAATAGTATTAAAGGAATCGCTGTAATCGCACCAGAGAATAATAACCAGAACGATGACATGTTCATACCAAAGCTAAGTTGGTGTTGTTGCCATAAATAACCAACATAGATTAATCCTGCAGGAGCCGTGACAATACATTCTACTGTAATACTACTAATCGCATCGATATGGACAACCTTTTTCAATAATCCATAAATCCCAAATGAAAATGCCAACATGAGTGAAACGATTGGGAATTCTCCTACTTTCAATGTCATGTAAAGTACGCCAATAAATGCAAATAGAATCGCTAACCATTCAAATTTATTAAATCGTTCTTTTAGGAAAATGAGCGCTAATAAGATACTCACTAACGGATTAATATAATAACCTAAACTAGATTGTAATACATGTCCATTCGTCACTGCCCATATAAACGTTCCCCAGTTAATCGTTATCACATAACCAGCAACGACGATGGCTACAAGTTGTATAGGATGTGTCACCAATTGATTGACATCTCGAATAAATGCTTGCCTTTGATTCTTGCCAATGATTAAAATAAAAATCATGAATATCGCTGAAAAGATAATCCTAAAGGCTAAAATTTCAAATGCACCAATATGATGAATCAATTCCCAATATATAGGCAAAATGCCCCATAAAACATATGCACCTAGTGCGAAAAATATGCCTTTTTTATATTCATTATTCATCAAAGTCCTCCCTTCACACATCTCAATCGTTATAATAATATCAGTCTACTAATAAATGAATCAGAAAAACAATAGTTTGTTTATAAAAATACACCCCAACATATTGAACGCTTAATTCAACAATTGGGATGTTCATTCATATACTCATTATCAACGATTAAAGATAGTATATTTAAGGACTCATAGTCAGTCACTAGCCACCGAAAAAGAGATCAATGATATCTGATTTTCTATTCTTATCATCTTTATAAAATTCCGTATAACCACAATTTTTACAAGTAATCGTTATAAAATTATTATGTTGTAAATCGAACACTTTTGAGAGTCCTGAACCTGTTGCAGATAGTGTACCTTCTTCGACTTCAGTATGTCCACATTTAACACACCCTTGATGTTCAACCATTTGTCATCTCCCCTTTATTTACAGACTTGCCATTAATCTATACCTGACAATGCAATCGATCAAACGTTTAATCTGTTGACCTTATTTCATTGCAATATCAATTAAATAATAATTAAAACTAATTTATTTTCGTCATAACATTTTTGTTACACTAATAAAATTTTCTATGCGTTTATCATTAATCGGAGTATGATTAATTATTATGTTTATCAGAAAGAGGGTATTATTTTGAAATCAATGCAACGACAATCATTAAGTTGGTTACCATACATAAGCATTGTCATCTTACTACACATTATTGGATTTAGCTTTTTATGGTTTGCAGGTAAAGATCATCATATTTTATTTGGCATGGGTATATTGGCATATACGTTAGGTTTACGTCATGCTTTCGATGCCGATCATATCGCTGCTATCGATAATACAGTTAGGAAGTTATTACAACAACGTCGCGATCCTGTCGGTGTCGGTTTCTACTTTTCAATCGGTCACTCTACAGTCGTATTTTTAATGGCTGTATTACTAGGTATCTCAGTCAAATGGGCTAAAAGTGAATTACCCCATTTCCAAGACATAGGTGGTACGATTGGCACGTTAGTTTCCGGATTTTTCTTAGTTCTAATTGGTATCTTAAATTTAATTATTCTAGTATCTCTAGTTCAATTATTTATGAAATTACGTAAACAAAAGGGCATTGATGATGAGGAAGTGAATGAGCTATTAGAATCTAGAGGCTTTATCACTCGATTTGTAGGACCTTACTTCAAAGTCATCAGTAGAAGTTGGCACGTATTACCATTAGGTTTCCTCTTTGGTTTAGGGTTTGATACAGCAAGCGAAATTGCATTGCTCGCGTTATCATCCGGTGCTTCTCAACAAGCTATTTCATTTATAGGTATCTTATCATTACCTATTTTATTTGCGGCGGGTATGAGTTTATTAGATACCTTAGATGGTGTAGTGATGAAATCTGCCTACAACTGGGCATTCTTTAATCCTATTCGTAAAATCTATTACAACATTACAATTACAACCATTTCAGTTATCGCAGCTTTAATAATTGGCCTAATAGAGTTGTTACAAATTATGGCTGATAAATTGGCGTTATCTGGTGGCTTTTGGTCACTAATTCAATCCATTCAATTTGACTATTTAGGTTATATTTTGGTTGGTTTGTTCTTAATCACATGGTTGATTTCAACACTGATTTGGAAATTCGGAAAAGTTGAGCAACGTTGGTCTTAAATCTTTGCTATTCCATTGATAACCACGTAAACTTAGCGCAACTAATCAATTAAATAAAAATAATCGGGGTATTCGTTCATGAATAAAAAAATCGCATTAATTACTGGGTCTTCAACAGGCTTAGGCTTAGAAACTGCTTCACTACTGGCTAAAAATGGATATAAAGTATACGCAACGATGCGTCATTTAGAAAAGCAAGATGTACTCATACAATTATCACAGCAAGACGGTATCGACTTAGAAGTCAAACAACTAGATGTTACAAATTTAGATCATATCAATCAAGTCGTTACTGACATTATCAATACTGAAGGTCGTATTGATATCCTTATTAATAACGCAGGTGCTGGCTTTGTTAAAACAACAGAACTTGCAACAGATGATGAAATCATGTGGCAATTGAATTTAAACTTAATGAGCGTTATCCGTATGACAAAAGCAGTCTTACCATATATGAGAAATCAAAGAGACGGTCGTATCATTAATATATCTTCTGTTGGTGGTCTTGTAGGTCAACCATTTAACGAAATTTATTGTGCAACTAAATTCGGTGTGGAAGGTTATACGGAAGCAATGGCAAGTTACGTTCAGCCGGAATTCAATATTAAATTCACTCTCATCGAACCAGGAGGCATTCAATCAGAATTTACAAATAATGTGATGGCACAGCTACAGTCTACGGGCGGTCTTAAGGACGATGAGTACAAGCCAGTTCTTGATTCATACTTAGGTGGTCTTAAAGAAAATTATGGCACGGGGTCCTCTCAAACTTCTGAAGAAGTCGCTACCGTCATACTTAATACGTTAGAAATGGAAGAACCACCTATTCGTACTCGTACATCAGACTGGTCTGAAGCATTTACCGAACTCAAAACACAAGCTGATCCAACGGGTAAAGAACAACAACGTCGTGTTGTTAAATTATTAGGAAAATAGATATACAACATAAAAGCAGTAGTAAGTCATTTTAAACACTGACCTACTACTGCTTTTTTAATTTATTTAATCAAGTTATATTTAGCCATACTATCAAGCGCTTCTAGAATTGCCTCTTCTTGTGTTCCAATTGGGCGCCAACCAAGTATTGATTTAGCGTGTTCGTTACTTACATTTCTATTCATATCAAGTAACAATTTACCTTCTTTAGCCTCTTTATTAAACTTCGCACCTAAACCTAATACAAAATTAGGCAATTTCTTTGTAGATGTTTGAGTAGCTAATTCAGGACGTTGATGTTTAATTAATTGGGCAATTTCTGGCATTGAAATTTGTCCGTCTGCCGTGGCGATAAATCGTTGGTTATTGGCCTCAGGTGTAGTCATCGCTAAAATGTGTAAACGCGCCACATCTCTGACATCAACTACATTTAATGGGATATTAGGCACACGTTTTAATGACCCGTCGACTAAATTTTTAATAATATTAAAACTTCCCGATACGTGGCTATCTAATGATGGGCCTAACATTGCTACAGGGTTTATCGTCGCAAATTCTAAATCATTATCCTTATTCTTAACAAAGTCCCATGCCGCATTCTCTGCTAATAACTTAGATTTTTCATAAGCTGACAATCCCGGTTCATCTTGGTTTGTCCAGTTTTCTTCGGTAGTGATACTAGATTGGTCTTTATTACTAAATCCGACAGCACCAAAGTTTGACGTCATCACTACACGTTTCACATTCGCTTTCTCCGCTGCTCTCAAAATTCGTTGGATACCTTCAATCGCTGGTCTAATGACTTCCGTTTCATCTTCTGGAATATCAAAGAATACTGGTGAAGCGACACTCAATACATATTTACAATCTTTCATCGCTTCATTCCAATGTTCATTCTTTGATAAATCCGCTTCTACAAATGATAACTTTTCAGTTTTTATGTGATGATCATTTAATGTTTTAATTACTTGTTTCTTTTTATCTAAAGAACGTAACGTCGTACGTACCTCATAGCCATCTTTTAATAGTTCACTAATGATACGCATTCCTAAGAACCCGCTACCACCTGTGACCAAGACTTGTTCATTCATATTTAACCTCCTCAGGTTAACTTATTTGAGCTTTGATTATAACAGGTTATATGACATTCAACTAATTATATGAATATTACCAATGTTTTGTTATTATTTTAAATCAACCGAAATTTTATGAAATAAGCGTAAAAAATGATATCTTAAAGTAATCTAATCACGATAAGCTATACAACGGCCTTATCTATTTACAAAGGAGGATACAATTTAATGTTCTTAGCCTGGAATGAAATTAAAAGAAACAAACTTAAATTCAGTTTAATTATTGGGATTTTAGTACTCATTAGCTATTTATTATTTTTATTATCTGGACTGGCAAACGGGTTAATCAAAATGAATACAGAAGGCATTGAAAAGTGGCATGCTGACGCTATTATTTTAAATAAGGATGCCAATCAAACCGTAGAACAATCTGTATTTGATCAATCCAAAGTGAAAGACGACTTCAAACAAGCAACACCATTGAAACAACAAGGCGTGATCGTTTCAAATAAACAAAAAGAAGAAAATGCCTTACTCTTCGGTGTGACATCTCATTCATTTTTAGTGCCAAAATTAGTTGACGGGCATCAAGTAAAAAAGACCAATGAAGTGGTGATTGACCAAACCCTTAAAGATAAAGGATTCAAAGTTGGCGATACATTATCATTGTCACAATCAGACGAAAAATTGAAGGTCGTAGGTATTACAGAAAGTGCGAAGTACAATGCATCACCAGTGATTTTTTCTAATAACAAAACGATTGAAAAGATCAATCCAGCGCTATCAAAAGATAAAACCAATGCCATTGTCGTGAAAGATAAAAATTGGAAAGATCATAAACTCGATAGTGATTTAGAAGGCGTATCTATCAATGCATTTATTGAAAATTTACCGGGTTATAAAGCTCAAAATCTAACTTTAAACTTTATGATTTCTTTCCTATTTGTGATTTCAGCAACGGTTATCGGTGTGTTCTTATATGTCATGACGCTACAAAAGACAAATCTATTCGGCGTCTTAAAAGCACAAGGCTTCACTAATACCTATCTAGCTAAAATGGTATTAGCACAAACCTTTATATTGTCACTGATTGGTACGGCAATTGGACTGATACTAACATTATTAACAAGCACTATCCTGCCTGATGCTGTTCCAATACAGTTTAATATGATTACACTACTTATATTTGGTGTAGTACTCATCATTATTTCATTATTAGGAAGTCTATTTTCAGTCTTATCTATTAGAAAAATTGATCCATTGAAAGCAATTGGATAGAAAGGAGTATGCAGATGTTACAATTTAAAGCTGTCACAAAATCATTTAAAGATGGTAACCAAACGATAGAAGCTGTTAAATCAACTGATTTGTCGTTTAATCAAGGCGATCTCATCGCCATTGTAGGGCCATCTGGTTCTGGGAAAAGCACTTTTTTAACAATGGCAGGTGCATTACAAACACCTACTACGGGTGACATATGGATTAATCAACAAAATATTACCCAATTAAAACAAAAGGCCCTTGCCCGTATTAGAATTCAAGAAATTGGATTTATTCTACAATCCACTAATTTAGTACCATTCTTAACGGTTAAACAACAATTTCAGTTACTTAAAAAGTATAAAAAAGATGTACTCAATAAAGATGAATATAAAGATTTACTAAATCAATTAGGCCTGACCGAAATAGAGAACCAATATATATCAAAGAAGCTAACCCCTTCAAAATAATGATAGCCACCATCTTATTCTCTTTTGACCAATTAGGAGTAAACATCATTAATAATATACTTAATATATGAGCAGTAGAACAAAATAATAATGTCATAATTCCAAAATACCAATAATTATCCAAATAATAATGATGCTCAGCAGCCACAAAAAAGTATAAATTGTAAAATGTCATATATACAGTATAACTACTTAATATGTTAATTATTAAATAACGCTTTGCTCTTTTTATAGGATTCGTCACTTTTTTTCTAAGAATTGTAAAAGGCCTAGAATATTAATTATAATTGCTATTATCGTAGTTACTACTAGGTAAATCGGTGTATTCTCTATAGTCAAATCAAAGTTATATTGTAAACATGAAAAAAATATAAAAATTAATGAAAATATATTTAAATATTGAATTGCCGGTTTTCTTAATTGATTCAATGATTCTTCCAATTTATTTAACCACCTTTATTTCATATATATCACTTTCTAACACATATATGTATATACAAATAGGACGACATTCTCATTAAACCGTCCTAAACTACATTCTATTCGTTTTATTGTCTTAATCGTGATTGTTGTATTTTAAATACAAGCCATGTACCCATAGTAAATAAAATAATGCCAATGACAAATAATGGTAATCCTAACGTATTAAAAGTTTCACCGTATAATTTTGTTCCTATATCATTAAAATCAGTTTTCATTACAAAGTAAAATAGAATAGACATCAACGTTATGAAAGCGTATGTTCCAATGATTGACAAATATATCGTTGGTTTTGATACAGATTCAAGTGCTTTTGAATTTTTATGTGGTGTGTAGACAAATAACCACATAACATTCAGTGCTACCATTCCAAAGCTACCTACACATAGAATAAATCCATATACACTTATTAAACTTAAAATACCTGCAATTGTTAAAAGTATCCACCAAGTATATTTCATACTACGACACTTCTTTTCTCGTTTTGTTATAACTTAAGATAGAAATACCACTGATTAACCAAGCAATAAATGTTAATAGATTAGCACTAATCACTGCTCCAATAATATGCAAAATACCGCTCATTTTATTATTCACAAATAACTTTTTCATAGCGAAAATACCTAATAAATCTGAAACTAATGAAATTACAAAGAAAATGGCAAATACCGTAACGAATGTCGTTTGAGCTGTTTCTGGACTTTGTACTGTTTCCTTTCCATTAACAGTTGTGGTTAAATCAGGTTGTATAATTCCTGTGGCTGATAAAATTAAAAATAATAAAAACAATAATGTTAAAAAGCTTTGTATGATAACGCCAATTAAAGACGTCACTTTAATTAATTTTTCCATTTATTTTCCGACTCCTTTAAATTATTTTACTTTAATATCCTTATAATCTGGGTGATGTTCTTTCACATATGTTTTAGGATCAATATCTCTCTTATAATAGATTTTGTCATCTTTAAATTCATATGATGCATAGAACAATTCATCTTTATCTTTAAATAGCTTATAACTAAGGATAATCAATTTACCATCTTCAAAAACATAAGTATTCACTTGATTTTTATTGAATTCAGGTGTAACTTGATCACTTTTTTTAACCATCTCTTTATGTGTTTCTTGTTGTATTTCCATTACTTTATCAATGTGACTTTGATATTTATTTTCTTTTTGGTCGTGACTACAACCACTATTGATGATACTCATCATTATAATTAACACTCCTATACAAAACTTTTTCATTAGTTACTCCTTATTATCTATTTTTAATAAATAAGTCTTTCAACTCAAATGGTTTTCTGTCAGCTTTTATAAAGCTTTCCCAAAAATGATAAGCAGGTTGTCCCGACTTTTTATTTTCTCTAAATGAGCGAACATGTAAAAATCTAAAATAAAATGGAATCGCATATAAACCTGGAATCATATATAAAATTGACAATACCTTTGTGACTTTAACTCTATTGGCTAATTCAACATTTGTTTGATCATATTGATAATTTTTCAGTATTTTAAAATAAAAAATAATTTCTAACAATATGGTAATAACATATACACTCATAATTGAAATATAAGAATATAAAGCAACTTTATCACTAAAATTCCAACCGTACTGCAAGCGATTATTCATTAATTCTGCTAACATCGGTGCAAACATCAGTAAAACTGTCATTATAAACGGAATAATTTCAAAAGATAAAAATAGCTTATTGTTTTTCTTTATATTTTCCATTGCTTCTCCTCTGCATTACTTTTTATTTTTTTACTAACTCTTAATATTATTAGACAAAATTCAATTTAACTCTATTAGATAATTGTGCTTTTAAAACAATTTGGTATTACAACTATACAAAAATTTAATTAATCATAATCCATGTAAATATACTGTTTATCTATATATTTTAAACTAAATATTTTCAAATAAAAGTATTACTATTATATCTAATAAATGCTATACTATTTACCATAAATATTCATTATTTTAATATACATTTAATATTAAAACTTGAATGTTTTATTACATACTTTTACTTTTATAAAATTTTGGAGGTTGTGACTATGAAAAAATTATTAGCTTTACTATTTGCGTCAGTTTTAATCTTAAGCGCTTGTGGTAGCAAAGATGATTCTTCTAAGGATTCATCAGATAGTGATTCATCAAACAAATCATCTGAAAGCAAGAAAGATTCTGGTAAAACTGATTCTGTTAAAGTTGATTCTTCTGACGATGATAAAAAGAAATCTGACTCTAAATTCGAAAATGATAAATTAACGAGTAAAGATTTTGACATTGAAATTTTAGATACTGAAATCGTTGATGCAAGTAAATATGCAGAAGATGACAAACCAAATATTGCTATTGTTTATGGTGTTAAAAAGAAAACTGATAAAGAAGATGTAACGGCATCATCAGCATTCGATCTAAGCTTTGAAGCTTACCAAGATTCTAAAGATGTTAAAAGAGAATTAAAAACTGGGGATGCTTACGATAGTGAATTAGATAAAAAATACGGCGATAACGATACTGACGAAATTAATAAAGGCGGTAAAGTTAAAGCAGTTAAATTCTACAAATTAAAAGATACTAAAACACCTGTAACACTAAAGGTTAAAGATCCTAACGATTATAGCAACGATAATCTTGCTAAAAAGGAAATCAAGTTAAAATAATACAAGTAAAGTGGCTGGATAGATTGTTCGCAATTATTTGGCCACTTTTGTTAAATAAATCAATTCTAATTGGGGATAACAGCAAATTTTGGGAGGATACGATATGTCGAAGAAACTTAAAATCATCTTACCTATCGTGGTCGGATTATTACTTGTACTGGGAATAGCTTGGGGCGTATATGCTTTTATTACTAATACACCCAAGAATACATATTTATTAAGTGAAAAGAAAACAGCTAAGAACTTAAATTCATATGTAAATGATCGTTTCGAAAATGAAATGAAATTCCAAGAAAAATATAACGATAATTCATTCTTATCTAAATTCGAAATTACTGCAGATGCCTCTAAAGATTTTATCGAAGATCTTGGATTACCTAAATCTGTAGTAGATGGTACAAAACTTAAAGGTACCGTTGGTCATGATCCTAAAAGTAAGAAAAGTACTGTCAGTTTGTCACCTACAATCGTTGATGAAGAAATCGGTAAATTCCAAACTAGTGCTGATGATAAAAATCAATATTATCAATCACCGTTCTTCAAAGATACTTATAGTATCAAAAACTCCGAAATCATTGATGGATTAGCTGAATTACAAGATGTTGATGCATCCGAACTTAAAGATAAAGGCTATTCAAATGTTAATTTCAACCTGAATAATCAACTGGGTGTATTGCAAACTCGACAAGATGATGTTGACAAAATAACTAAACGCTATACAGATTTAATCGCGGATAAGCTAGATGAAGATGATTTCAAAAAAGGCGATAAAGAAAAAGTGAAAATTGATGGAGAAACTAAGAAAATCAAACCTGTTACTTTAACTATTAGCAGAGAAAAAGCTAAGAAAATAACTGTCGCTGCATTAAAAAAAGCTAAGAATGACAAAGAACTTTTACGACTTTCAAACATGAATGAAAAAGAGTATAACAAATCAATAAAAGATGCACTCAAAGATGCTCAGGATGCTCAAGATAAAGATTTCCCTAAAATCGAATCTAAAATTTATCAAGAAAAGCATCAAATATTAAAACGAGATATTACAATCACTGATTCTGATGATAAAAAAATCACTATCAAAGGTACTAATAAAATTGATGATGACTTAAAAGTAAATTACAAAGTTAATGCAAAAGATAATACTTTTGAAATTAAAGGTACATCTAAGAAAAAAGATGATACTTACAAAGATAAATACACATTAACAAGCAGTATTGACTATGATCGCTATACACTTGATATCGACAATAAAGAGACCCAAAGTGATTCAAAACGTAAAGATGCTGGTACTGTAACTATAGATGATGGTACAGATAACTATGATATTGACTATGAAAATAATTTAGATACTGATACAAAGAATAATCAACAAAAACAGAAGCTTAATGTAGAGTTTAAAATAGAAAATGAACCTATTAACATCATTTTAAATGCAGATACCAAATTAAAAGAAAAAATTGACTTTGATACAAAAGGTGCTAAAGATTTTAATGATTTATCTGAAAAAGACAAAGAAAAACTAGCCAAAGAAATCAATAAAAGTTATAAAGATAATTTCAAAAAAATAACTAAAAAATTAGAAGATTAAGTAGCTAGAGAATGATATATCAAATGCATTTTCAAACTATTGATTGGCTCATACCCCTATCCATTTCAATATAGGATATCGTAGCCAATACAACCATACGGGGTGGGACATAATTTCCACCCCATTTTTCATATCATTTAATAGGAGTGGGTATATGAAAGCATTAAAATTGTTTCACATCTACCACTCTTTTTTATTGAAGAAGTGGTATTTATTTTTATATTTATTACTGATGATTATGGCTTTAATCACGACACTAACAATTCTACAACAACTTAACCAAGATCAGTCATCTTTCAAGATAGGCATCGTCGACAAGGATCATTCCAAAGAAACTCAACTTATTTTAGGGTCTGTCGGTAAAGGGAGTCACTTAGGTAAAAATGTCTCTCTCAAAAAGCATGACGAACATCAAGCACATCAATTATTACAACAACAGAAATTACAAGGCTATTTTGTCTTTGATAAAGGTATGACTAAGGCTTTTTATAAAAACGGCAGTCTTCCTATTTCAGTTTATACATATGACAAACAGTCCACTAAAAGTGTAGTCATTAACCAACTCACTCATTCTGTGTATGACCGCTTAATGTTGTCAATGGGAGGCATTCTAAGTTTCACTCATCTTGCGGATAAGCCTTCTGACAATGAGACATTAATGACGATGACTGACATGCTATTTACAGGTCTCAATCGTACTGGTGCCTTCGATTATGAACCTATCAATATCTATGACACTGGTAGTTATTATGTGGTGACTGTTTATTTACTTTCAATATATATCCTATGTCTCTCACTCTATACTGTACTTAAAATGAACCAAGAATCTGCATTAAAAGAGCGATTACAAATGTTTCACTTTTCCTATGAGAAACTCACACTTGTCCGTGGGTTTATCGCTTGGTTTTACACGCTACTATGGTCAGCTATAGGGTTTATTTGGATTCATCATGCACTAGATAGTCCCTTTAGAAAATACAATTGGCCTACAGTAACTATTGAATTACTATACTTTGTAACAATGATGATCTTATGCTTAATCATAATCGATTTATTAGCTAAATCATGGTTGAATCTACTATTAAAAGTCGGTTTAAGCATCATAATTATTGGATTTTCTGGTATCACTGTCCCAACCATTTTCTTCCAACATATATTTAATAATATGATAGTCAGTCAACCATTTAGTTTAGTCACTAATCAGATGCTAGAAATTACATTAAATAATTACATTTTAGATACACACCCTGCTTTTTATTCTAGTTTGGTTGTATTGATTGTGATGTTAATACTTGTACTTGTTTGGAGGTATCGCCGATGAAACCTTATATTCAACTTGTGATTAAAAAACAATGGCTAGCTTATTTGATCTTGATATTGACGATTGTCTTAACATTAACTGCCTTATGGTTAGGTCAAAAATCTGCAAACCAAACATTTAAAATTCCAATAGCAGTACAAGATATGAGTCATACCCAATCATCTAAGCAACTCATACATCAAATTAATCAAAGTAAATATGTTGATGTTCGTCAACTATCTGAAGACGACTTTTATATCGATGATTTAGTAAAGAAAAAGGAAGTCATGGCAAGCCTACAAATTCCTAAAGACTTTGATCGCAAACTTAAAGACAACAATTTAAAAGCTGCCTTGCCGTTATATGGACGTGATGATTTCATAGGTAGTATCGCCATTGAAATCATAAGTCGTTCCTTATATGAACAGCAAATTCCAAATATTATATATGAACATTTAAGTGATATAAAACAATCTAAAACAATGTCAGACATTCAAAAGCAATACAACAAAGACACGCCCAAATCACAAATGACTACGCATGCAATCAATCATAATGCCAATCAATCTATCTCTATCGGCATTGTATTTGCCGTTGTGATATGGGTCAGTGTGATTCAAATTCTATTACATCAACGTCTTAAGCAAGATGCACCACTTCATCGACTATTCCTGACTAACAATAGTCAGCACAATCTCTACAGTACCTATATCATCACGCACGTTCTGATTTTATTAGCTGTATTATTACTCATTAGTATAGGCATGCACCAACCTTTGAGTATATGGTTTTACTTGAAATCAATCATTATATTAGTAGTTTACGAGTTCGGTATGGCATTACTTCTATTTAAAGTAAATGTCTTAAGTCATCGTCTATTTATGGCGATTGTGTATGCCATCATATTAAGTGTGGTTTATATATGGATTCAATTATAAAGGAGTGTGATAAATATGATAGACGTTCAAAACGTAGCGAAACATTATAAGAAGAAGCACATTTTCGATTCACTAAATATGTCATTTCAGAACAATCTCATCACGATTCTATTAGGTGAAAATGGTGCAGGTAAGTCTACGTTATTGCGCTTAATTGCTGGTATTGAAAAGGTCGATGCAGGTAGCATTCAATATTTTGGAAAGGCATTAACTAAACGTCAAATCAGACAATTAGTGGGTTATGTACCACAAGACATCGCATTATTTGAACATATGACTGTCGAAGAGAATATTCAATTTTTCAAATCATTATGTGAACATCCAATATCAGAAGAGACGATTCAATGTTATTTAAAACAACTTAATTTTGATGAAACCAAAGCTAAAGTTTCGAAGCTATCTGGTGGTAATAAAAGAAAAATCAATATATTAATCGGACTACTTAGCCAACCTAAGATTTTAATTCTAGACGAACCAACTGTCGGTATCGATCTCGAATCTAGATATGATATCCATCATTTATTAGAACAATTAAAATCTCAATGTTTAATTATTATGACCACACATCATTTAGATGAGGTTGAAGTATTAGCTGATCACATTAAAATTATCGGTCAAAATCCTTTTTATCGTCATGTTCTTGAAGACAAAGGGATGGCTTATGAAAAATATAATAATGCATTAACTTAAAACATAGTTAAAGGAGAATTTATTATGAAAAAATTAATTAGTGTATTTATTTTAGCCTTAGTATTATGTTTAGCAGGTTGTAGCAATAGTAATAATGATAAAGATTCACATAAAAATGATGAGAAAAAATCAGAATCTAAAGCTAAAAGTAAAAGTGAACGTTTTAAAGAATACGATGACAATAGTGAAGCGTATGAAGAAGCTAAGAAAAAGTATAATAAACAAAAACCAATCTCTATGCTTAATAAATTAGATCCAATAATGACAGATAAAACTTTTACTAATCAAAAAGGAATGCAAGGTTGGAAAGATTATAAGAAATTAATGGATAAAGTAAAGCTTGCTGATTATAAATATACTAAAGAATCTAAGGGTTCTTCATTAGACGATGTTGATGCATTTTTCAAAGATAAAAAAGATGTAAAACGTCAAAAAATGGATGCAGGCGAAGATGGTATTAAGCAAGTTAATTATTGGTATGTCACTGGCTCTGGTAAAAAAGTCGGCAACACTAATTACCCAGAATATTATACTGAAATCATGACTAAGTATAAAGACGGTAAACTTATTTATGCTTCTGTTGAACCAGGTCTATATCATGTAAGTTTCAGTGATGCTGTAGAAAATAAAGATTTCACTAAAGTTAAAAATTTAAACCAATTATTAAAACTTAACCAATCAAAACCTGTACCATATAGTGTAGCTCAAATGAATTATGAAGCACTTCCAGTTACTAATGTGTCAATCTTAGTTAAAGGTGAAAAGGAAAAAGACGATTCTAACTATTTAGCTTATTTTAATTTCTCACCTGTTAAGTATGATAAAGATAAAAATCATGAAGTAGTGAGTGTTAATGGCGCTCCGTTTGAAAGTGCACAAGCAGACTTTGGTAACTATGCTTATGTCGCTATGCAAAAAGGCATGAAAGACGCCGAGTAATATAAAAATATCCTCAACTTAAATGGATGAACATCATTGAATATAGAGTGATGATTGATTCACACTTTTCAATACTATTCATACCACAAGTTGAGGATTTTATATTTATGTTTCTTCATTTAGAGTTCTTTTTTTATATAATAATCTACCTTTAGACAAACCGCAGACTTACCCTTACCTTATCCTTCTGCATTCACTTGACCGACTGTTACAGTTGATACATAGCCTTCTTTAACTACAAATTG
This sequence comes from Staphylococcus sp. KUGN1, assembly GCF_045984185.1. Lineage (NCBI taxonomy): Bacteria > Bacillati > Bacillota > Bacilli > Caryophanales > Staphylococcaceae > Staphylococcus > Staphylococcus sp. KUGN1. The sequence goes on from NZ_JBJQIL010000004.1 coordinate 142,222, forward strand.
TAACCTTGTAGCATCACTTTGATAAACATAAATACCATCATCAGGATATTGTGCATCATTACTTGTATGTGGGATATGTTTTAGCTTTGATGAATCATATACGTCCTTCATCTGTTGTAATGACACACTTGGATTTGCTACTGAAAATCTCACACTCGATGCTGAATGGGAATCGATAACTGTGATATCTTGATCAAACACATGCTTGTTATACGTTGATTTTCCATCATCGTTTGATACAACTTGGTAACCATTAAATGAAACAGTTCCTTTATCTAGTGATTTTAGAAATGATTCATCTAGTAAAAATTGTGCGTGATTACCGACATTTCCCGATTGTTTAAACTGAGTATCACGAGTATCAGTATTTACAGATGACATATTTGTTTGATTAGTTTGCGCATGTGCTGAACCATTCATCGGTATCACAGTTAACGTACAAATTAACACGAGACCTGACCATCGAATTAACTTCATTTTCAATCTCCTTTACATTAAATATATTGATACATTTAATGTAACAATAACTTGATAATCGGAGACCTATCTTCCCCAGTTGATGGTTAGCAATGCCTATACGTCTAATCTAGTAACCTATCATCAAGGCGATAGACATTGCTGTAGCACAGATAATGATCCATACAACAATGAGTTTCCATGCAAATTTTAGCCATTGTGTATATGAAATGCGCGCAACTGCTAAAGCACCCATCAGTGTTGCTGATGTCGGGAATAATATATTACTAATGGCGTCTCCATATTGGAAGGCTAGCACTGTAATTTGTCGATTGATGTGTAGTAAATCTGAAATAGGTATCATGAGTGGCATTGTTGTTAAAGCTTGTCCTGAGCCTGACGGAATAAAGAAATTCAATATAAATTGTAAAACAAACATCACCATGATGACTAATGAAGCAGGTACGTCAGATAATAGTGTTGTCATACCATGTACAATCGTATCGATGATTTTACCATTTTCTAATAACACGACAATCCCTTTAGCAATACCCACGACTAAAGCACCATAGAGAATATCTTGCATCCCTTTAACTAGTGCATCAAATGTTCCGTTAAATCCAAGTCCAGCGACTAATCCAGCTACGATACCAGCCAATAGAAAGTTGGCACTCATTTGTGTAAACGTCCAATCATACTTAAAAATACCAAATACATTAAATAAAATCGCACCAAGAATCAATGCTAGACTGAAAGCTTGCCTCTTACTAAAATGTTGATATTCAATTTCTGTATTAAGTTGTCCTTCTTCTTTTTCCAACTCATAAACAATACTCTTCGACTTATTCTTTTTAACTTTATGACCGTAAAGCATGACTGTAGTAATAGCTGCAGTGAGTATAAAGACGTATATAATCGTACGTAATCCCCAACCAGAGAACAATGGTAACTCAGCTACTTTTTGCGCAACACCAACAGTAAACGGATTAAGCATACCACCCATAAATCCGCTTCCGGCTCCTAATATGACTACCGCTGCACCTGTTAATGCATCATAACCAAGTGTACGAGCAATCAACACTCCTATAGGTACAAAAATAATCGTCTCCTCTGATAAACCGATAGAAAACCCTAAAATTGAAAAGGCCGTCATCGTCAGTGGAATCATTAAAAAATTGGCTTTGCCTAATGTACGCATTGCTTTGTTCACACCATTTTCAAATGCACCTGTTTGGTGAACTATCCCAAATGCGCCGCCTACTAAAAATACGTAAAATACAATTTCTCCGCCACTTACCAAACCTTCTGGCACTGCTCTAAAAATATCTAAAAATGATAAATGCTGATTCGCAACTTCATGATAAGAACCAGAAACAACTACTGTTTGACCACTTTTCTTTTCTCGAGCATATTCCCCCGCTGGTATCACATAAGTCATTATCCAAGCAAATATAATAACCATTAATAATAAAGCATACGTATGAGGTGTTTTAAATTTGAACTTCTTCGATTTTTCTTTTTTCATATAATTAATCCCCTTTTTAAATCATTGAAGTTAATATTTTTATACCGATACCCTATTCTCAGAAAATTAACAATAATTTATTGATTACGTCTAAAATATTTAATTACACGCTTCACAAATCAATAATTTATGTCATGCATACTATAGTCCAAATAATACACCTCATTTTGCGTATTACTTTCGTATCCATATAAATACATATCGAAAAATATAAAATAATTATTTAAATTTATATTAGTAAAAACACTTTAGAAAGGAGTCATAATGATGAAACTTATTTTCATTTTATGTTTATCAGTATTTCTAGTTTTAGCTGGTTGTAATTCAGACGATAAAGTATCTACTAAATCTCAGAAAACTAAAACTGATATAGACTCAAAAAAACAGGAAATTCATAAAGACCAAGGAAATAGTAAAAAAGACACAAATAAATCGGCGATTCATTTATCAGATAAACAAAGATTGGCATTAGCTTTTTATGCTGACGAAGCAGGTCAATATACATTAACAAAAAATGAAATCCTAACAGGTATATATGAATATAAAAAAGGAACAGAAACTGAAAAAGCACAAACAGAAGATATACTGTTAGAAAAAATGCCTCCGATAAATAATGCACCAACTGGAATGCATTTTTATTATGTGTATCCTCCTAAAGGTCAATTTGCTTCAATTATAGGTATGAATAAGAATAAAATTTTTATGTGTGGTACTCAAGGTGCTGTAACTGATTATCAACTTTTATTGAAGTCAGGGATAGAATTAGATATTAATAATCTATATCAAAAAAATAAATATAATAAATCTTTACCTGAAATGGAAAAGAAAATAAAAATTGTTAATAGAGATGAAAGCATTAAATTATTTGACCCCGATAAAAATAATATCGGTATGATGGCTCATATGAGAAGTCAACTATATAGAATGATTCGTGAATTTGGTGGAGAATTAAATAACAATGCATATCTTTGGGATAACATTAGATTAGACAAAGATGGTAATTGGACTGTTAATTATCGTAATCATGATGGTGAAATTTTGGGAACATACAAATTTGTAAACGATAAACTTATTAAATTAGATCAAAATGGTAATAAGATAAAAGAAAAGAAAATTACTATTAGAGAAGAATAATACACCAAATATAGGGATTTAGTAGATACATATAACTACTAAATCCTTCTTTTAATTACTAATTTCTTATTTCACGATCTATATTTCTTCATTTTCTTCACGATAATCTACTAATAATCTTGGAAGATTAATATCAACATTATTAATTAATACATCAATCTTATTATCTTTATTCATAATCGTTTCCACAGACATTTTTACTTTTGAGTACTGACCTACATAGGTTGTCTAATAGAACTTATTATTATAAAAAACACATCAATTCCAATAAGGAACTGATGTGTTTGTGAAGGGTGTTTAGTGTTATGGGTTTATTTCTTTTTATAATGTAACTGGGATCTTCCCTTTAAAATTGACGTAACGGTATGCTTTTTTGACCGCTTCATCGTCGGGTGGTTCAACATTTTCTAATTGATATGGGATGCCTAAATTTTTCCACTTATGCACGCCGAGTTGATGATAGGGTAAGATTTCAAATTTTTCTACGTTATCTAGAGAATTAATAAATTCTCCAAGTTGGATGAGGTCTTCTTTATCATCTGAGATACCTGGCACTAGGACGTGACGAATCCATACAGGTTGTTTCATATCTGACAATTTACGGGCAAATTTGAGTATATGTGTATTGGGTTTGCCTGTTAATTTAATATGTTTCTCATTATTAATATGTTTGATGTCTAATAATATAAGATCCGTATGTTTCTGTAGTTCATCAAAGTGTCGATTAAACGCTGGTGTATCATTGACGCATCCTGCAGAGGTATCAAGACACGTATGCACACCATTTGCTTGTAGTTCTTTGAATAACGCTTCTAGAAATGGCATTTGTAGTAATGGCTCGCCACCACTTACGGTCACGCCGCCACCAGATGCATCAAAGTAAGGTTGATACGGTAATATTTCATTAACCATTTCATCTACAGTAACTTCTCTTGATGGTTCATTGATTTTCCAAGTGTCTGGATTATGACAATATAAACATCTTAATAAGCAACCTTGTGTAAATAATATATATCTAATACCTGGTCCATCGACTGTGCCCATACTTTCGACGGAGTGTAAGTGTCCTTTAAGCATTTTGCTCCCACCTTATTTTCTACATTTGTTCGTGGAATGTACGTGAAATGACATCCAATTGTTGTTCGCGTGTTAATTTAATGAAGTTAACTGCATAACCAGATACACGGATTGTTAATTGTGGATACTCTTCTGGATGTTCCATTGCATCTAATAATGTTTCTCTGTTAAATACATTGATATTTAAGTGATGACCATGTTGCATTGCATAGCCGTCTAACATACTTGTTAAGTTTTTATTCTGAGCTTCTTCTTCTTTACCTAATGATTTTGGTACGATACTAAATGTATTTGAGATACCGTCTTTACAGCAATCATAAGGAATTTTAGCAACAGAACTTAATGAAGATAATGCACCTTTTTGGTCTCGACCATGCATTGGGTTTGCACCTGGTGCAAATGGTTCGCCTGCTTTACGACCGTCTGGTGTGTTACCTGTTTTCTTACCGTAAACAACGTTAGATGTTATTGTTAATACACTCATTGTATGTTCTGAGTCACGGTATGTTTTATGGCTACGTAATTTTGTCATGAAGCGTTCAACTAAGTCGACTGCGATATCATCCACACGGCTATCATTATTACCATATTTAGGGAAGTCGCCTTCGATTTCAAAGTCTGTAACTAGACCTTCTTCATTACGGATAGGTTTTACTTGTGCATATTTGATTGCTGATAAAGAGTCAGCTGCTACTGATAATCCAGCAATACCTGTTGCCATCGTACGAATAATATTTGTATCATGTAACGCCATTTCAATACGTTCATAACTATATTTATCGTGCATGTAATGAATGATATTTAATGAATTAATGTATACACCTGCAAGCCAGTCCATCATTTTTTCAAATTTCTCAAATACTTCATCATAATCTAATACGTCTGAATGGATACCTTCATAACTTGGACCTACTTGTTTGCCAGATTTTTCATCTTTACCACCATTGATAGCATATAATAATGTTTTAGCTAAGTTAGCACGAGCACCGAAGAATTGCATTTGCTTACCGATTTTCATTGCTGATACACAACATGCGATACCATAGTCATCGCCATAGCTTTCACGCATTAAATCGTCGTTTTCATATTGAATTGAGCTTGTTTTAATACTCATTTTTGCACAATAGATTTTAAAGTTTTCAGGCAATCTTACTGACCAAAGTACAGTTAAGTTTGGCTCAGGTGCAGGACCTAGGTTATCTAATGAATGTAAGAAACGGAATGAGTTTTTCGTAACTAATGGTCTACCATCAATACCTACACCACCGATAGATTCAGTTACCCAAGTTGGATCACCAGAGAATAATTCGTTATAGTCTGGTGTACGTGCAAATTTAACGATACGTAATTTCATAGTGAAGTGGTCAATAATTTCTTGTACTTCACTTTCTGTAATGTCACCGTTTTTCAAATCACGTTCAGCATAAATATCTAAGAATGTTGATGTACGTCCTAAACTCATAGCAGCACCATTTTGTTCTTTGATTGCTGCAAGATATGCTAGGTATAACCATTGCACCGCTTCTTTAAAGTTCGTAGCTGGTCGGCTTAAATCAAATCCGTACATTTGTCCTAGTTCTTTTAATTCATTTAAGGCACGATATTGTTCGGATAATTCTTCTCTTAATCTAATCACATCTTCTGACATTTCAGTAGACATTGTATTAAAGTCTTTAAGTTTTTCTTCCATTAAGAAGTCAATACCATATAATGCCACACGACGATAGTCACCGATGATACGTCCACGGCCATATGCATCTGGTAATCCTGTAATTATTCCAGCTTTTCGACAATTTAACATTTCTCTGGAATATGCATCGAATACTCCTTGGTTATGCGTTTTACGATAGTCTGTAAAGATTTTTTCTGTTTCTGGATCTAATTCATAACCGTATGCTTCACATGCTGCTTTAGCCATACGAATACCACCGAACGGTTGCATTGAACGTTTAAATGGTTTCTCTGTTTGCACACCGACAACTGTTTCTAAATCTTTGTCTAAATATCCAGCGTCATGTGATGTGATTGTGGATGCTACTTTCGTATCCATATCCCACATGCCACCGCGTTCACGTTCTTCTTTAGATAATTGCATCACTTGGTCCCATAATTTTGATGTTGCTTCAGTTGGACCTTCTAAAAAGGCATCGTCACCTTCATATAATGAATAATTTAGTTGAATAAATTCTCTCACGTCTACATGTCTATTCCAACGACCATTTTTAAAACCTTGCCAAGCACTAGTATGATGATTTGTTTCTAACATACTGTTCGCCTCCATTTCGTTTTGTTAACGTTTTCACATGTAGTGTAGCATGTTTATTGTGATTATTTTCACATTATTTATGACTAATTTTCAACTAAAATATGGCTGATTAGCGAACCTGTATCTTAAATTAATACAGAATTACATTTTTATTCACTGTTACATAACAGATTTATAAATATCATAAATTCAAAATTAAAATACTTACATAAAAATCAAATGAATTCATTTCTTATATACCATTATTATACTAATAAAATATGTTAAACTTATTTCGTGTACAATTAGTTGGTTATTTGGTAAATCACGTTAACAATATAAAAGGAGTTTTGTGTGATATGAAAAAGTTGTGGACTGTGCTATTGATGGGATTACTAGTACTATCAGCATGTTCAAATCATCATTCTGAAGGAAAAAATGAAGCGAGCAAACAAGATGGTAATAAGCAGAATCAATCTCACAAGAAAGTTAAAAAAGATGGTAAAACTTATATTGACGGTATCTTAATGGTGAATAAGCAAATTAAATTACCAAAAGACTATAATCCTGGGGAAAATCCTAAAGCAGTGAAAGCATTAAATAAAATGATTGCTGACGCGAAAAAAGATCATATCAATTTATACAAAATTAGTGGCTTCAGAAGCTATCAAACTCAAATTCAATTATTCAATAATTATAAAGCTAGAGACGGTGAAAAAGCAGCTAATAAATATAGCTCTAAACCAGGTCATTCAGAACATCAAACTGGTTTATCATTCGATGTGGGTGCACAAAGGTCTGATAAAAACCTATACCGCAGTTTTGGTAAAACCAAAGAAGGTCAATGGATTAAACGCCATGCAGATGAATATGGCTTTATTATTAGATACGGTAAAGGCAAAGAAAATGAAACTGGCTATCAATATGAGCCATGGCATTTACGCTATTTAGGTAAAGAGAAAGCCAAAGAAGTCAAAGATTCAGGCCAAAGTTTAGAATCTTATTTAGGTTTATATCCTAAAAAATAATAAAAATACGGCTGAGATATTCATGAGGAATGAGTATCTCAGCCTTTTTAATTCTATTATTTTGCTTCTCCCACAACAGTAAAGCGTTCATTGATGTGTTGAGGATTTTCAATTTCGTCTACTAATGCAACGGCATAATCCACATAACTGATATAGCTATTTCCTTCAGAATTAACAATTAATTGATCTTTACCAGATTGGTAATGACCTGTTCTAACACCCTCTGGATCAAATTCTGCAGCAGGGCTAAGGAATGTCCATGTTATACCTTCTGAGTTGCGTAATTCTTTAAGGTTTTGTCCCTGACCACTTGCTGAAGGTTTAACAATATCAGGAAATTCTGGTGTGTCGATTAATTGAACTGTATGTGCATCATCTATATATAGACTTCCGGCACCACCAACAATAATTGCTCTTGTATCTGTTCCTTTTAAAATATCAATTAAATGACGGCCTGCATTGATATGTCCTTCTGAATCTCCTAATGGTGCACCAAACGCATTAACAACAACTTCAAATGATGCTATGTCTTTAGTTGTTAAATCATGAATGTCTTTCTCGATAACTTCTACTTCCGTATTTGTTATTTTTGATGCATTTCTCACGATGGCAGTTACTTGATGCCCTCTATCTAAAGCTTCTTTTAACACAAGTTGTCCTACTTTACCTGAAGCGCCAATAATTCCTATTTTCATTGTTAAACTCCTCCATTTATCTCTTTTAAGATTAATTACATTTTGAAATATGTTCGCTATGTTTGCAAACGTAACAGTTGCAGTTACACTTTTATCTTTTATCAATATGCTTAATTTTTAATTAAAAAAAGCTAGCACTTTACACTTAGCGCTAGCTTTATACGTCATCATTTGATTAAAACTTTTTGTAATACATTTTGATACCTATGATGGTCAACATACCTAGTAATACCAGTCCGGCAATTGCCATACATACGTATAGAAAAATCATGCCCCAATGTGTCGTAGGTTTGACTTCCACAGTAGGCGCTTTATGTCCTTTCATAAATTGACGATTGTAATCTACATATAATTGATTATCGTCAGACACTTTTAATTGATATTTACTTTTATCTTTAGGTACTAAATCATATAAATCTTTTTTCACTTCGTATTTTTTACCATCTATTTCATGCTCACCTTTTGAAATGACTTTACGGTAGTCGTATTGCTTAAATGCATGTTCAGTTAAAGCATTCGCAAGTTTTTGGCGGGCATGCTTCGCTTGTTCATCAGGGTACGGCTTAACATTAAATATACCTGTTACGATTCTTAAATGATTTCGTTTAGCAGTTAATTCTAAATTGTATCCATTGTCACTTGTGCCTGTTTTTAAACCATCAACATCTTTCATACCATCTGCTTCATTAGGTAATGATGTATTGGTATTATGTAATTCTTGATTTGACTGTTTATCTTTAGATAGTTTTGTAATTTTTAAAACATCTGGATGTGCATTCAATATATGATTACTTAATAATGACATATCACGTGCAGTTGTATGTGAAATTGTATCATCTTTATAACTTTTTGGCTCATATGGTTTTAATATTTTATTATTAGCACCACTTGGATTCGTAAACTTTGTATCCTTCATGCCTAAGTCTTTAGCTTTTTGATTCATTCTATCTGTGAATTTCGAAGAACTACCATCAATATGTTCTGCCAATACTAATGTCGCAGCGTTACTTGATTCTAATGCAGCTTGCTTCAATAATTGATTGATTGTAACGGTTGTTCCTTCTTTAAGTGGAAATGTAGTTAAATTAGGTAATTCTGACATTTTTTCATATCGTGATGTTATTTTCACTTTATCATTCATTTTAATTTTGCCTGATTTAATATCATCATAAACCAAATTCATCGTCATCAATTTAGTAGTAGATGCTGGATCTACTTGAGTATTTCCATGATAATCATAAAGTATTTGACCATCTTTAGTTGTTACGATCATCCCTTTTGGATTGTATTGCTTATCAATATCTTGATGTTCTTGTTTAGCAACATCGACTGGAGACTGTTCAGCAAAAACAGTTGGCGATATTAAGACTAAACACATCATAATCATCATTAAACTAGTAAAAACTTTTTTCAACGATGCTCCCCCTTTAGTTTGCTTTACGCAATCATTCTTAAAACTAGATGTAAGTTGCATTAATATACATTACTGAAGTCATTAACGTTTTTCGCACAAAACACTTTTAAATCCTCAAATTAAATTAATTATATGTATATTGCATACGCATAAGTATTATAACGCAAACTTATATCCAATTTAAAATCAAAATCAAATTTATTCGTTTTTATTAATTTAATCATTTGAACCGGACATCATGTGTCCTCTTAAAAGCTTTATTACTACTTCTATATGCAATGCCTTTGAATTTATTTCAAAAAATCAAATACGTGGTTGCATTGAAAATAATCTTATTGTAGTATACTAACCATATCTAGTATATAAAATATATTTAAAGGGAGGGTAAGTATTTATGCGCTTAGGATTACTATTAATTAGACTGATGTTAGGTATTACATTTACAATACATGGATCACAAAAGGTATTTAGCGGATTTAAAGAGCCTATGGAAATGATGTCTGGGTTAGGATTCCCTGCATTTTTAGGAATTATATTAGGATTATTTGAATTTATCGGTGGTATTTTAATGATTATCGGATTATTTTCAAATTACGTTGCTGCTGGATTTATCGTCATTATGTTAGGCGCCCTATTTACAGTACACTTATCACAAGGTTACATGGCTTCTGAACTCGTCATCTTGTTACTAATTATGAGCATTGCGGTTATGGTTTCTTATAACTGGAAGAAATTATTGGAAATATATTAAAAAAATTGAAGCCTGAGACATTTTACTTATGTCCCAGGCTTGATCTTCATATAGAGGATTTATTTTAATCGTCTTTTTGATTGTCTAATACTTTTCCAGTTTTAGCATCGACAGTCACTTCATGCTTTTCTTTACCTTTTTGTAGATCAAAGTTATAAACTAACTTGCCATCATCTTTTGATAATGACCACTCTTTCACATCTCCATCAAAGTCTTTTTGCGCTGATTTAATAGCATCTTTATAATTCTTCACATCACTGTATTTAAATGCGTCATTCGACTGATTAGATTCACCTTTTTCAGTTTCTTTGTGAATCACTTTTTTATCTTTATCATTGATGATAACTTCAGACTCTTTATTATTTTTCGTATCTTGTTGTTCAACTTTATAGACCCAGTCACCATTTGATTTCTCATAAGAAATATCTTTTAAATCTTGGTTTTTATATGTTTGTTGTGCCTTTTTAATTGCATCTTCAGGCTTTGTCTCAATATCTTTAACCGCTACAGTGGCGTCTTTCGTACCTTCATCTTTCTTATTTGAAGCAGAATCACTGCCACCGTTACCGCACGCACCTAATAAAATGGCTGCTGATGATAATAAAGCTATTGTTTTAGTATGTTTCATTACTAATCTCTCCTTTATATTAGATAATTTTTCATTCCCGCTCCCAATATAAAGAAACTAATAGTAAACAAATGTAAATAATCTGTAAAAAATCAAATGCGTGTTGTCAAATTCCTATTTATACATTATTTGTTTACAGTTTCATGAATTGTTTGTTTAAAGGACTTAGTATGTGTTGCTACTAATTCATCATCTATATCCATTGTATATGTCAAATTACCATATATTTTATTCATAGCTCTATTTTGGGATAAATATTTTAATATTAATCTTGGTATTGGTATTTCAATGATATTTATTTTCTTTCCAAGTTCTTCTCTGATAAATGACAAAGCTTGATTAGTTGCCATATATGATTCGTTTTGTGGATGAGTAATTGTATTAAAGCGAATGTTCATTAAATGTTGTATATGTTGACACAATGTATCTATATACAACACACTCCTTTCGTTATTTATTTTAGGAAAGACTGGTAGTAGCGAAGCAACTTTAATCAATTTCATAAAATTTCCTGGTGCATTTTTTCCATATACCATTGGAGGCCTAACAATGTTTACAATAAAGTTCTCATCATCATACGATTTTATTTTTTCCTCAGCTAACCATTTTGATTTTCCATACATAGTTTTCGGTTTACATGGTGTATCTCTAGATATTTCTACAGATTGATTTAAACTACCTTCTTCTCCATAAACGCTCATAGTACTAAAGAATATAAATTGCTTTACACCTTGTTCTTTAGCTTTATTCACTAACTCTATAGACATATGATAATTAACATTCATATAATCTAACATAGATGCATTTGGCATATTATTATGGACAAGTGCAGCTAAATGTATGACCACTTCTATTTCAGTAAAATCCTTTTTCTTCCAATTAATTGATTTCATATTTAAACGCTCTACTTGATAGCCACAACTAGAAAGGTATCTCTCTAAATGATTACCAATATAACTTTTCTCACCTGTAATTAAAACTTTTTTTCTCATTAATGACTAATCCCTTCAGAAGAAATAGTATTTTGTATTGTTTTATAGATAATATACATATCTAATTTAAAAGATTGATTATCTAGATAAAACTTATCATATCTTACCTTTTCATCGTCTGAAATATCATCACGTCCCATTACTTGTGCTAACCCTGTCAAACCAGGTTTTATAGTATGGATTTTTTCCTTAGTTCTTTTTTCTATCAATTCATATTGATTATATAGAGCTGGACGAGGACCAACTACTGACATATCCCCATTAATAATATTAAAAAGTTGGGGTAATTCATCTAATGAAGTTTTACGTATAAATTTGCCTGTTTTAGTAATATAATCTGTAGGATCTAATAAATCTGTCGCTACATTCGGTGTATCTATTCTCATTGATCTAAATTTATAAATATTAAATAGTTTATTATATAATCCCGGACGCTTTTGTTTAAAAATTACATCCCCTTCAGTCTCTAATTTAATTGCAATCGAAACAATGATTAATATAGGTGAAAGTACTGTAATTGCAAATAACGAACTAAAAATATCAAAAAATCGTTTCATTTTAATCCCTCTTTTTAATAAATTGATTAGGAATATTATTAAGATTTATTTTCTTACCATATTCATAATCTTTAGATAACGGATAGAAGACTAATTCTCCTCCATTAGGATGGAAGGTCATTTCTCCGAATAAAAATTTGGATTGACTTACTAGAAAATCCACTCTTACAAATGGAAATGGCGAAGCCAAATCTTCTGAAATATCTATCATTTCTTTTATAAAAGGACTAAATTCAAAGTTTGTATCATCAAAAGTTTTTCGCTTTACATCAACATTCAGTGGCTTTAAGTCTAAATCATATAAATTAAATTGACTTTCCAAAGATTGATTCCCAGTTTCATCAATAATATCTTTAATTACAGCAAAGAATTCAACCTTCCCATTAAATACAAAGAATTTATAATCTAGATATTCTGACATATCTAAGTAATGTTCTACTAACAGTTTAGGTTTAATATTTTTATAGTTCCATTCCCGTGAGAACTTATAATAATTTTGTTTTAGTGATTTGTTAAAGTTATGTTTTGCTTTATCTAAATCTGTTGAACTTCTAGTAATTACTTGGTTCATGCCTGAAGAATGATTAGTTTTTACAAACACTTTACTGGGCATTCTAGAAAACTGTATATCTTCAAACTTTTCATATACACCTATCAGTGGTGGTAATATATATTCATATCCTTTAGCTATAAGGTTAGTGCGCATTTGATACTTATCTGTATACGACGTTTGAAGTGGGTTCCGATAATTTAATTTCAACCAATTTAATTTTTCAACATACATTTTTGGATTTTCTAAATTTATTTTAATACCCGTATTAAAATATACATTTAGTTTTACAAATTGTTCATCACTTAATATGCGCATTACATTTACCTTAATGTGCCTCAACTTCTTATATAAACTCATTGTTGATTTTCTTAATAATAATTTTCTTATAAATATTTTTAATTTATTTATCATATATCATCAACTTCCCTATTATTTACTTGTTTTGAAGCAGTGTCTAATTTAACAAATATAACTATCTCTACTACAGCTTTCATCACAAATGTTACTAATTGAGCAATAGCAATAGCTAATAACCCTTCATACAATTCTACAAATGAGATTGAAAGTATAACAAAAATGATTAATGTCATAACATCTATAATAGCTTTCCGTTTCAAAGAGTAGTATTTCAAAAGGAAACTGCGAATGACATAATCGATACATTCATGACTACGACCTCCACTTCTGTTACAAACATTGTAAACCATGGAGCGTGCTCAAGGGCAATCCTTTTTTTCATACAAAAAGCCATATCATAGTGAATCATGTTCACTACAATATGGCTCAATCAATTTTATAAATCCAAGTCGAGTCTCTGACCCTTAAAGTAATCTAACACATATGAATCGTGTGAGATGATAATCATTTGAATCTGTGTTAATTCCTTTAGCATGTTGAGAATCGTTTCTTCATTAATAATGTCTAAATTCGTAGTTGCTTCATCAAGTATTAATATTTGTGGTTCCATAATAAGAGCTTTAGCAATCCAAAGTCGCTGAAATTGGCCACCACTCAATGTACTTACACGTTGATCTAAAATCGACTGAGGTAAAATACATTGTTTAAGTACTGTCGTGATTCTCTCATGATAAGTTGACGGATCAAAATGATGATTTTTCAACGGCGTTAATAAGATATCACGTACTCTTTTTCGATGATCTAATGTATTGCTTTGATATTGTGGTACATATTGAATCTGTTTCATCCATCTTTTCGTTTGAGTGTCTTTTCTTGAAATGCCATTGTACTTGATTTGGCCAGTATAATCTAAATCTAATCCAGCTATCATTTTCGCTAAAGTAGACTTCCCGCTACCACTTTTTCCACATATCAGTAAATGACCTTCTGTTAAATCTAATGTTATATCTTTTAAAATCGGTTGATGTTGAATACTTTTAGACAGTTGTTTGATTGTAAGCATATTGCTTTCTCCTATGCGCAATGTCGATTAATTTCTTCGTATAATCGTCTTTGGGATGTTGAAGTATCTCCTTAGCAGTACCATTTTCTAGGAGATGACCTTCTTTCATAATGCTAATATGTGTCGCATAATCTTCTACTAAATTAAGATCATGTGTGATAAATATCATCGTCATCTGTTTTTCCTTCATTATCTTCGAAAGATAACGCATTACCTTTTGACTATTTTTCTGATCGAGTGCACTTGTAGGTTCGTCTAAAACTAAACATTGAGGCTTGCTAATCAATGCCATCATTAGCGCAACTCTTTGAGCCATACCACCACTCAATTCGAAAGGATAAGATTTTAATAAGCGTTGTGGTTCTTCTAAACCAAAGGCTGTCATCATTTCAATCAACTGCACACGTCGCTCTGACTTGGTCAATTTCGATGATTGCGCTTGATATAACATATCAAAGTGTTTATCAAGGGGAATATTTTGAAACATGTTACTCGTTGTATCTTGAAACACTGCATCAACGTTGGCCAAATTGATATCAATTTGCCCTTGATACGATAATTCTGAAGAAGTCATATTTAATATTGTACGAATTAACAAGGACTTCCCACTACCACTTTCACCTATAACACAATGAAACGCACCCTTTTGAATATCTACAGAAATTGAATTTAATAATGTGCGCGCATTGTTAAAAACACTTAAACAATCGACACTCACAAAGGTTGTTATTTCATTATTTTGTTGTTGAGCATTTGAAATAATAAAGCATAACCTCCTAATAGTAGTCCCGGGAAGAAGAATAACCACGGTGCCGCACTAAAGTAACTCTTACCATCAAATAATATTGTCCCTAATTCAGGTGTGGGTGGTTTAATCCCTAGACCTAAAAAGGCTAACCCTGAAATGCTTAACATAATTTTACCTATATCTGCAGTAATTAGGGCTAGTACATTACTCATTAGATGAGGAATAGTATGCACTAATGTTGTTTTCATCTTAGAATTACCACTTAATACTGCGTAAGTAATAAAAGGTTGCTTTTGTAAATCTCTAGTTAAATTTCTAAAGTAACGTAAGTAGCGTCCTAACCATCCTATTGTGAGTGCAAATAGTAATCCTAGCATTGAATCACTCACTAAACTTAAAACAACTAAAGCAATAATAAACGATGGGATAGCTAATAATAAATCCGCTAAAAACATACAACTTTTATCAAACCAACGTCCTTCTATACCTGCAATTAATCCCAGTATTAAACCGATACCGATACTTAACACGATTACTGTCATCGTTAATCCAATCGTCACGATACTTCCCTGGATAAGACGCAATAGAAAATCTCTACCTAACTGATCTGTTCCTAATAAATGATTGAAACTAGGTGGACGTAATCCTAATGCTTCATTCAACTGTTGTGGTATCAAACTAACAACTATAGCTACAATCATCATGAATATAAAACCTACTATTATATATACAGATTTATGTTTATTCATGATTACCCACCCTTACTATATTAGGTTGAGTTAATTGCTTGTGCTGAATTCGAGGTTCATTCTTAATCATTAGTATATCTCCCAAGTAATTCGTAATCATAATTGCGACAATTACTAGCATGATAATACCTTGAATTACTGGGTAATCACGTTGATTGATTGCAGTAATCAATAATTTGCCTATACCTGACATACTAAAAATCACTTCTAAGATAACAACCTTACCAAACAAATGAATCATACTATTAATCATGATCGTTACTAATGGTGCGATAATATCTTTAATCTGCACATAGATTCGATGTTTTAGTTTAAAACCACGTAATAAGGTTAATTGGTAAGCATCACTTTTAAGCGTTCCTTCTATTAAATGTGCTGTCATTAGAATAATATGACAACCTTCTACTATGACTAGCACTGTAACAGGTAGCACAAAGTGTAACCACGTACTGCTTCCTACAAAGGGTAACAACTGCAAGCGAATGCCAAAGTAATACACGAATAATATCGCCAACCAATATTCCGGCATTGAGGTTAAGATTTGAGCGATACTTCTAAGCATTAACCCCCATTTATGACCTGGATTGACGCCAACCACATAACCAATAGCGAATCCTAACGGTAATAAAATGGCCGTTGCTACTATCATTAATGTCAATGTAGGCGTTAATGATTGAATAATCATAGAAGTCACTGGCTCACTTGTACTAAAGCTATAACCAAGATCCCCTGTAAAAGCATGTACAACCCAATCTAGATACCTTAATATCATATGATGACCTAGACCTAGTTGATGTTGTGCTGCTTCTATATTTTCCTGGGAAATATGTGTGTACCCATGTCTTTGTAAATACAAGATGGCAGGATTTCCTGATGTCTTTTCCACTAACAGAAATATAATGAATGAACTCATAAATAAGTACAGCAATAATTTCAAAGTACGTTTAAACATTTTATTGCTTAACTTTCAGATGTTTATAGTCGATAGGCGCATCAGTAAGACCTGAGAATTTAAATGATTCAATCTTATGACTCGTCACAAATGTTTCATTTGGATAAGCAATCGGCACACCATAATAACTACTATTAAAATGTTTAAATATATCATCCATTGCCTGTTGTTGCTCATCACGGTTAATCTTTTTAGGGTAAGCATCTAACTTCTCTGATAACACTTTATCGTTTGCAAGCACCCCTGATTTACCATCAATATTTTTAAATACTGAATTCATAAAGTTATAAGGCATTAAGGCATCTGAGTAAGTTCTATAGAAAATGAGATCAAAGTCTTTTTTCGTCCATAACGTGTCATAATACGATTGCGAATCTAATGTTTTAATCTTTAATTCGATACCTGCTTTTTTCAATTGATCTTGAACTTGTTCTGCTTTATCTTTCCAATTTGGAAATTCTGCAGTTTGAATAACAAGATTGAATGATAATGGTTTACTATCCTTTTCATAAATGCAGTTATGATTTTTCTTATAGCCTTCTTCTTTAAGAATTTTTTCAGTATCTTTAATATTATAGTCATGCTGTTGTTGGTTCTTATCATTTACATATTGAACATCCTTTTGGAAAATGCCGCGCATATGTTGATCTGATAATTGTTTTGTATTGATGGCTTTACTTATTGCTTCTCTTATTTTGGTATCTTTTAATGTCTTATGATCTGGATTAAAGGCCATAAAATGACTAACTGTACTTGGTCGGTCTTCTATTGTTAAGTCTTTATTTTTCTTATCTTGTTTTAATTGTTGGTCTGATAACATTCCTAATGAACCACCAGAAATATCTACAGAACCACTCTGTATAGCTGAATTTCTAGAATCACCATCTTCTATCGTTTGGAAAGATAAGTCATATTTAACTGGATGCTCGTGATTGTAATACTTATTCGGTTTCATTGTCGTTTTTTCCTTACCTGCTTTATCTACAACGAATGCACCAGTACCAATTGCCTTCTTAAACTTGCCATCGACCTTGCCACCTTCAAGCGCATGCGGACTCATAATACGCAACGGTCTCACTTGTGTTAGTTCATTCAGTACCTGATTAGATGGTTATTTCAATTTTATCTGTACTGTTTGTGAATCTTTTACCACCACTTGATCTAATTGCTTTAATGTTTCAACAGTCGTTTCTTTATTCATCTTTTTAGCACGGTCAATTGAAAATTTAACTGCTTTAGCGTCTAGTTTGGACCCATCAGAGAATTTCACATTTTCTTTCAAATGAAATTCATATTCTTTTCCTGAGTTATCAACTTTCCATCGATCTGCTAAACCTGCTTTGATGCCTTTCTTCTTATCGTACTGAACAAGTGAATCGTATACTGCACTATAAACCGGCATCGCAGCATCATAACCTTGTGCATCTAATTTATCTGCTTTCGCCTCTGTTGGTAATGACACATTAATATTGTGATCATCCTTAGTATGACTTGAACAACCCGCTAGTAGTAACGTCGTTGTAGTTACCACCGATAATAATATTCACTTTTTCATTATTTTGTTCCTTCTTTCAATGTAGCTTTAATTAAAAATGATTCTTCAAATAATGTACGTAAATAGTCACTCGGAGATAAATAAAAATCACTATAGTTTGTAAGATTGATAACGTCAGGTACGCTTTCTTTTATCACTGCTACTTCAAAACCTTCTGCGACAAAGCTATCAACGATATATTTTAATGAATGATCTTGAGATGGCGTCGCACCATATTTATCGATGGTTTCTTTCATAAAATATCTACTTGGATTATTCGTATGATCTGCAAATGTGGCGTAATAAACACCCTTTTCTTTTAAAACTGCTTTTAAATCTCTTGCATGTTGAGGGACATCTTCAATAAGATATAACACTGACGTACTTATAGCTGTATCAAACTTATATCCCGTTGTTTGAGGCTTATCCGTTAAAAAGTATTCGAGGGGGAGTTGTTCTTTTAATGTGTTTGCTTTTTCTAATGAGTTGTATGCTAAATCGATGCCCACACCTTTTTCAAATTCATATGTCTGATACAGTTGTCGTAAAAAACCACCCTGATTACAACCAAAGTCTAAAATTGTTTGTCCCTTAATATGGACTGGATCAAGCATCTGAATGATTCTTTGCCAAGACTCTTGATGGTCCCTTGCCATATCATCATCCGTTTCTTCTCCCTTTTTCCACCAAATATCGTATGTATTTCCCATATTATTATCCTTAACCTTTCAAATCGTAATTATTTCGTTTTAAAGATTACTATAAAAAAGTAAATAATACAATATAAATTTATAGCCACAATTAAATTAATTAAAAAAGCCTAATTGATAACATAACAGCATATCAATTAGACTTTGAAGACTTATTAAGTTCATTTATCTTTATATTACAATCATTAAGACCGATGTCAGATTGACCTCAGACAAACCAGAGTGTGCCCTTATCAAACATTTTCCTATTTACTTGCAAATTTATAAAAATAAGTTTTCTCAAAAACATTTAGCTTAATTATAATTGTCGACAGAAACATTGCTAACACAATATTATTTAATTTAGCTCTATTCGTTACCAAAAAGTAACAAATTTATTTTCCAAATAATATTATTATTTATTATTCTTTATATGTGGTATATTTGTATTGTAATATTGAAGTTATTTATTAGTGTATTATTACATTGAGACTAACCCATTCTTACAAAGCAACATTTAAAAGGAGTATGGTTCAATGTCAAAAAGACAAAGAAATTTAAAACACAGTTTAGAAGAAGAAAAATCACGGGTTAAATTATATAAATCAGGCAAACACTGGATTAAATCAGGTATCAAAGAAATTAAACTCATGCAAATCATGGGATTACCTATCTTTTCTAATCACACAAGTGAAGGTCCTGATGAAACACAAGACAAAGGTAATTTCGTAAAAAGAAATGCTATAAAAGCTACAACCATAGCTGGTGGTGCTTTTACAGTGAATATGTTACATAATCATCAAGCTATGGCGGCTTCTGAATTGCCTATAACTTCAGAACTTTCCACGCAAAGTGAAGCTGTTGCAAATCAAAATTCAACAGAACTTAAACATGCAAGCACCAACGAAAATCCTTCAAATAGCGAATCGGTTTCCTCAGAAAAAACACAAAGTTCAGAAAAAAATGACAATGCTGATAGTACTCAATCTACAGATAGTCAAAGTGATCAATCAAACACACAATCAAGTGAGAGTGTGAAAGATCAAACTGAACAACAAAGTGAATCCGATCAATCACATAACGACAGCCACTCAGAACAATCATCCAAGCAAGATCAATCAGAACATAATAGTACGACATCTAGTGAAAGTGAAGGCGATAGTAAAGATGCTAAAAGTACAACATCTTCTACTAACGACAAATCAACTGATACACAATCACAGAAATCTACATCTACTTCACAAGACCAACAACAAAGTACGTCTAGTAAACCTAAAGTAGATACGAATGAAGGTCAGTCTCAATCATCAACACAAAGTAAAGATAGTCAAACACCAAACAATGCTACAACTAGTGAATCATCATCTAATCAAAATAACATTGTTAAAAGTGAATCGATTACAAATCAAACGTCCTATGTGAATGAAAGAATGACACATACTGCTTCTGAAAGTGTAGTCACAACACCCGTTGCAAGTGAGTCTACTAAACCAACTAATACTACTAAAGTACGTGCTTTTAGTCGATTAGCGGTCAATCGTTTAGCAGCAGCTGCAACACCAACACCTATTGCACCAACAACATCACAAGTTGTTGTTGATAAAAATAACTTTACCGACCATTTCACAACAGTTGGTTCTGCAACTTTTGATAAGAACACTGGTATTGCTACACTGACACCGGATGCAAGTAGTCAAAAAGGTGCCATTTCACTTGGTACTAAAATCAACTCCAATAAGAGTTTCCACTTCACTGGTAAAGTTAACTTAGGAACGCGTTATGAAGGTTTTAGTCCTGATGGCGTTACTGGCGGAGATGGAATTGGATTTGCTTTCTCACCTGGTACTTTAGGCCAAATCGGTAAAGAAGGTGCAGCTTTAGGTATCGGTGGCTTAAATAATGCGTTCGGATTTAAACTAGATAGTTATCATAATACCTCTCAACCAAACGCATCAGCAAGTGCCAATAAAGACCCTGCGAATGTATCAGGCGGAGGCGCATTCGGTGCATTTGTAACAACCAACTCAAGTGGTGTCGCATCGACATATACGGATAGCACTAAGACAGCAAACGCAGCGAAATTAACAACACAACCTAACGGTACCTTCCAAGATTTCGTCATTGATTATAATGGTGATACAAAAGTGATGACAGTCACGTATGCTGGTCAAACATGGACACGAAATATTTCAGATTGGATTAAAGCAAGTAATAATACCAATTTCTCTTTATCTATGACTGCTTCTACAGGTGGTGCACGAAATTTACAACAAGTTCAAATTGACTCATTCACCTATACAGAATCTGCTACAGCACAAGTTCACTATGTTGATGCTAATACTGGTAAAGAAATCATTCCACCTAAAACATTGGCTGGAGACGTTGATAATACTGTAAACATTGATGATCAACAAAGTAACTTAACATCTAAGGGTTATCAGTTAGTCAATGTAGATAGTACATATGCACCGACATACAATGCTACAAATAAAACAGTTAAGTTAACTAATGCTGGTCAAGCTATCACCATCTTCTATAAAGATGTTAAAGCGCCAACAATTAATATGACGAATCAAACTAAAGAAATTAATAGTCCTATTTCACCAATCACAGTGAATAGTACAGATAATGGTACCGGAACAGTAACTAATACTGTCACTGGACTACCTGCTGGATTATCTTATGATTCAACATCAAATACAATCACAGGTACGCCAACTCAATTAGGCAATAATACGGTGACGGTTACTTCAGTAGACCAAGCAGGTAATTCATCATCATCTACTTTCACTATCAATGTCGTAGATACTACTAATCCTGTGATTGATATCGGTAATCAGTCTAATCAAGTTTTCACACCTATTAACAATGTCACTATCAATACAAGTGATAATAGTGGTTCAACGACTGACACAGTAACTGGGTTACCTCCAGGATTAACATATGATCCATCTACTAAAACAGTAAGCGGTACACCATCACAATTAGGTAGTTATACTGTGACAGTTACTTCAAAAGATGCAAGTAACAATACAACAACTAAAACATTTACATGGAATATAGAACGTAATGCAGCTAGTGATTCACTATCCAACTCCGAAAGCACGTCTACTATAACTAGTACAAGTACCTCTAATAGTACATCAAATAGTAATAGTATTTCGGCTTCGAACAGTACAAGTACGTCATTGAGCGATTCGAAAAGCAACAGTTTAAGTGCATCGACTTCGACGAGCGCTTCGACTTCTGATAGTACAAGTGCGTCATTAAGTGGTTCTCAAAGTGCAAGCACGTCTGCAAGTACTAGTAGTAAATTAAGTGATAGCGCAAGTGCTTCAACAAGTGCCAGTGATTCTACTTCTTCTAGTACATCCGCAAGTGATAGTGCGTCGACTTCTAGCAGTACAAGTGCGTCATTAAGCGGTTCTCAAAGCGCAAGCACGTCGACAAGTACTAGTAGTAAATTAAGTGATAGCGCAAGTGCTTCAACAAGTGCGAGTGATTCTACTTCTTCTAGTACGTCTGCGAGTGATAGTGCATCGACTTCTAGCAGTACAAGTGCGTCATTAAGCGGTTCTCAAAGCGCAAGCACGTCGACAAGTACTAGTAGTAAATTAAGTGATAGCGCAAGTGCTTCGACAAGTGCGAGTGATTCTACTTCTTCTAGTACGTCTGCGAGTGATAGTGCATCGACTTCTAGCAGTACAAGTGCGTCATTAAGTGGTTCTCAAAGCGCAAGCACGTCGACTTCGTTAAGTGATAGTACGTCTACAAGCGACAGTACTTCATTGAGCGATTCTGAAAGCACAAGTACATCCACTTCATTAAGTGACAGTACTTCAACAAGCGACTCAACGAGTACGTCGCTTTCTGATAGTTCATCTACAAGCGGCAGTACGTCATTGAGCGATTCTGAAAGCACAAGTACATCCACTTCATTAAGTGACAGTACTTCAACAAGCGACTCAACGAGTACGTCGCTTTCTGATAGTTCATCTACAAGCGGTAGTACGTCATTGAGCGATTCTCAAAGTACAAGTGCTTCAACTTCGTTAAGTGATAGCACTTCAACAAGCGACTCAACGAGTACGTCACTTTCTGACAGTTCATCTACAAGCGGTAGCACATCATTGAGTGACTCCGAAAGTACAAGTACGTCGACTTCATTAAGTGACAGTACTTCGACTAGCACTTCACTTTCTGATAGTTCGTCAACAAGCGGCAGTACGTCATTAAGCGATTCTCAAAGTACAAGTGCTTCTACTTCGTTAAGTGATAGTACTTCAACGAGCGATTCAACGAGTACGTCTCTATCTGACAGTTCATCTACGAGCGGTAGTACTTCATTAAGCGACTCTGAAAGTACAAGTGCTTCAACTTCAATGAGTGACAGTACTTCAACGAGCACTTCACTTTCTGATAGCTCGTCTACAAGTGGTAGTACTTCATTAAGTGACTCTGAAAGTACAAGTGCATCATCATTAAGTGACAGTACTTCTACTAGTGACTCAACTAGTACGTCACTTTCTGACAGCTCATCGACGAGTGGTAGTACTTCATTGAGTGATTCTCAAAGTACTAGTACGTCTACTTCTTTAAGTGACAGTACTTATACGAGTGATTCAACGAGCACGTCGCTTTCTGACAGTTCATCTACAAGCGGTAGTACATCACTAAGTGGTTCTGAAAGTACAAGTGCATCATCATCATTAAGTGACAGTACTTCATTAAGTGACTCAACTAGTACGTCACTTTCTGACAGCTCATCTACAAGTGGTAGTACATCACTAAGTGGTTCTGAAAGTACAAGTGCATCATCATCATTAAGTGACAGTACGTCAACGAGTGATTCAACGAGTACTTCTCTTTCTGATAGTTCATCTACAAGTGGTAGCACGTCATTGAGTGATTCTGAAAGCACAAGTACATCCACTTCTTTAAGTGACAGTACTTCTACTAGTGATTCAACAAGTACTTCTCTTTCTGATAGCTCATCGACGAGCGGCAGTACGTCATTAAGCGATTCTGAAAGCACAAGTGCTTCTACTTCATTAAGTGACAGTACTTCTACTAGTGATTCAAC
>NZ_JBJQIL010000005.1:0-126887 GCF_045984185.1 Staphylococcus sp. KUGN1
GACTAACGTTCCGCTAGAGTAGGACGTTGCCAGGCAAATAATAGGATGCGATGAGCCGCATTGAGACCGTAAGGTCTCTTTTTTTATGCCCAAAAAAGAAAGTCAACGCAGAGCAAATGCGTTTAGATGATGAATTGAAGAATGAGTGCAACGAGCTTAGTCGAGCTAAGTGAGTAAGGGAGAGATGAAAATGAAGAAGTATAAGCGTATTTCTCTCAAGTTGAAAAAGCTCCTTAGCGCCGAAGGTAGCAGACTAACGTTCTAAAGCAAAACAGTGATTGAAAATCACATGTTTTACTTACTTAATAGCTCATGCCGCGCAAATATAATTGAGACCGTAAGGTCTCTTTTTTTTATATTCAAAAAAGAAAGTCAACGCAGAGCAAATGCGTTTAGATGATGAATTGAAGAATGAGTGCAACGAGCTTAGTCGAGCTAATAGTTCAAAGTATAAACTAAAACGAAGCCATGCACGTTTACATAGCTTC
The DNA here is from genome assembly GCF_045984185.1 of Staphylococcus sp. KUGN1. Taxonomy (NCBI): domain Bacteria; kingdom Bacillati; phylum Bacillota; class Bacilli; order Caryophanales; family Staphylococcaceae; genus Staphylococcus; species Staphylococcus sp. KUGN1. Next base: position 489 of record NZ_JBJQIL010000005.1, read on the forward strand.
GTCCGTTTTAAATTAATAATGAATATAGCATTTTATTTTCATTAATGTAAATGTTTGAAGAATCAAATTGATTTACATTTTCTTTTAATTGTTGTAAATCTGTGTGATCTTTTAGTTGAATGCCTATAATAACAGTACCAGTATTTTGAGATGATTTTTTTAGATATTCAAATTTAGTAATATCATCTTGTGGTCCTAGTACATCATTAACGAATTCTCTAAGTGCACCAGGTCTTTGTGGAAAGTTAAGAATGAAATAATGCTTCATTTCTTCGTATAATAATGAACGTTCTTCAATTTCTTTCATACGGTTAATATCATTATTACCACCACTTACGATACAAACTACTGTTTTTCCTTTGATTGATTCACGATAGTCTTCTAATGCTGCTACACTTAATGCTCCAGCTGGTTCGGCAATAATTGCTTGTTTAGAATACATATCTAGAATTGTTGAACAAACTGCACCTTCATCCACTTGCACATAGTCATGTACGAAAGATTTAGCAATTTCAAATGTAATATCACCGACTCTAGCGACTGATGCACCGTCAACAAATTTATCAATGTTTTCTAATGTTACAATTTTGTTATTAACTACTACAGATTCATACATACTACTAGCTCCAGCAGGTTCTACTCCAATGATTTTAGTTTGTGGAGAATAATCATGAAAATAAGTACTAATACCTGAAATTAAACCACCACCGCCAATAGCTGCAAATAAATAATCAAAATTGATATTTTCCTCGCGAGATTGTGTAATCATTTCTTTAGCTAAAGTACCTTGACCTGCAATAGTATAAACATTATTAAATGGATCAATAAATGTCATATTATTTTGTTTAGTATATTCAAGCGCTTCTGCTAAACAATGGTCAAATGTGTCACCAGTTAATTTAATTTCAACATTGCCATTTCCAAAGAATTGAACTTGATTAATTTTTTGTAAAGGCGTAGTGACGGGCATAAAAATGACAGCTTTTAGATTAAGTTTTTTAGCTGTGTAGGCGACACCTTGAGCATGGTTTCCAGCACTAGCACATGTAATCCCTTTACTTTGAATATCATCAGAAAGGACTGAAATAGCATTATAAGCACCACGTAATTTAAAGGAACGTACCCATTGCAAGTCCTCTCTTTTTAAATATACCTTACAATCATACTTTTGAGATAAATAGTGATCTAATTGTAAAGGCGTTTCTTTAACTATATTCTTAAGACGTAAATAAGCTTCGTCAATATCTTTGGTTGAAACTGTTGTTTTTACTGTCATAATATTCCCACCTTAATGTGCTTTTTCATATTTTTCAATTAAATCTTCATATTGTAAAGTAATATCAATATCATCAAGACCATTGATCAGTTTATTCTTCCAAGTTTCATCAATATCAAAGTGGAAGGTTTGTTCTGGTGATGATACAGTTTGATTTGGTAAATCAATTGTGATTTCGTTGAATGTTGCAAGATGTTCACGTGAAGGTTTATCTAATACGATAGGGAGCATCGCATTCTTAGTACAATTCATATAAAAGATATCGCTATAACTTCCAGCAATGATGATACTAAAACCATAGTCTTTCAATGCCCAAGCAGCGTGTTCTCTACTTGAACCGCAACCGAAATTATCGCCAGTGATTAAAATACTAGCTCCTTGATATTCGGGTTTGTTTGGATTGAAGTCTGGATTATCTCTTCCATCTGGTAAATAGCGCCATTCATCAAACGCAAATGGACCAAAACCAGTTTTTGAAATACGTTTTAAATGAACTTTAGGTATAATTTGATCTGTATCAATATTATCGTAAAAGAGAGGGACAATTTTCCCTGTATATGTTGTGATTGGTTTGATATCCATCTATACGACCACCTTTCTAACATCAACAAATCGCCCATTAATTGCTGCTGCAGCGGCCATAGCAGGGGAAACGAGATGAGTTCTTGCTCCCTTACCTTGTCTGCCCTCAAAGTTACGATTGCTTGTAGACGCACAATGGACGCCTTCAGGTACTTGGTCTGGATTCATACCCAGACACATTGCACAACCTGGTTCTCGCCATTCAAAGCCCGCTTCTTTAAATATTTTATCGAGTCCCATTGATTCTGCTTCTTTTTTAACTGTTCGAGATCCGGGTACAACAATAGCTGTAATATTAGGATGTACATGATTGCCCTTCACAATATGACTAGCTTCGATTAAATCAGTAATTCTAGCATTAGTACATGATCCTAAAAAGACATATCCTAATTCGATATCTTCAGCTTTTTGTCCTGGTTCGAGTCCCATATATTGATAAGCACGTTCGTCATTAGAATCTTTAATTGTAGGGAAGGGAGTATTAAAATTAACGCCCATTTCTGGATTAGTACCCCAAGTTACTTGAGGTTCCAAATCAGAAACATCTACTTCAATGACTTTGTCAAAAATAGCATCCTCATCAGAATATAGTTGTTTCCATTCAGATATGGATTGGTCGAAATTGTTAGCATATGGTCTATCTTTTACATATTCAAATGTAGTTTCATCTGGTTGCATGATTCCATATTTAGCACCTGCTTCAATAGCCATATTACATATGGTCATTCTAGCTTCCATTGAAAGCTTTTTGATTGTTTCACCAGTGAACTCTAAAGCATAACCAGTACCAAAGTCTACACCGAATTGGTTAATAAGATAAAGAATAATATCTTTGGCATAAACACCTTTAGGTAAGTTTCCATTGATATCTATCTTCAAATTTTTTGGTTTAGTTTGCCAAAGTGTTTGTGTAGCAAAGACATGTTCTACTTCACTAGTTCCGATACCAAAAGCAATGGCACCAAATGCCCCATGTGTAGCAGTATGAGAATCGCCACATACAATGGTCTTTCCTGGTTGTGTTAATCCAGTCTCAGGACCAACCATATGCACGATACCTTGTTCATCTGATCCCATATCAAATATGTGTATACCGAAGTCTTTTGCATTCTTTTGTAACGTTGTAATTTGCTTATTTGCTATTTCATCTTTGATATTAAATATATCTATTGTTGGGACATTATGATCTAATGTAGCAAATGTTAAATCGGGACGACGTAAGCGTCTATTTTGAATTCTCAATCCTTCAAACGCTTGCGGTGATGTTACTTCATGTATCAAATGTAAATCTATATATAATAATTGAGGGTCACCTACATTTCCATGTAAGACATGTTTATCCCATACTTTGTCAAATAGTGTTTGTCCCATAAGATGACGCCTCCCTTAAGTATAAAATTCTTTTAAAAATTTAATAATTTGTGATGTAGTATACGTTCCGCCTAAATCAGCTGTACATTTTCCATCTCTAATGAGTTGATAAACATTGTTCTCTAATTCATTAGCTGCCTCAATTTCTTTGAAACTTTCACGTAAACACATTGCTAATGATAATATCATTCCAAAAGGATTGGCTTTATCTTGGCCCGCAATATCAGGTGCTGAGCCATGAATAGGTTCATATAATCTTGTTCCATCTTTGCCAAAGCTAGCTGATGGAGATAATCCTAAAGAACCTGGAATGACAGAAGCTTCATCACTTAAGATGTCTCCAAATAAATTTGCAGTGACGATGACGTCGAATTGTGTTGGACGTGTTATCAAATGCATACTGCAGGCATCAACGAGTAAATATTCTACTTCTACATCTGGATAGTCATGACTGACTTCCTCAACCGTTTTTCTCCAAAGTTTACTTGAAGCAAGTACATTTTCTTTATCGACAGACGTTAACTTTTTATGTCGTTGTTGTGCTATTTCAAATGCGACTCTAACAATTTGTTCAATTTCAGCACGCGTGTAAGTTAAAGAATCTAATGCATGATGATCAGTTAACTCACGTGGTTCACCAAAATACAAACCTCCTGTTAATTCTCTAACTATGACTAAATCTGTACCTTCAACTCTATCTTGTTTAAGAGGTGAAAGATGACTTGTACCATCAGTCACTATAGTAGGGCGAATATTAGCATATAAATTAAGTGATTTTCTTAATTTTAATAAACCTTGTTCTGGACGTACTTTAGGATCTGTCCATTTCGGACCTCCAATAGCACCTAGCAATATCGCATCAGCATTTTGACAAGCCTTTAATGTTTCATCAGTTAGAGGCGTGCCATAGGCATCTATGGCAGCTCCTCCAAAATGATGTGTATCTACTTGATACTCAAAATGATATTTCTCACTGATTTTTTCTAAAACTTCTAAACTCCCATTTAGTATTTCTGGGCCTATGCCATCTCCAGGTAAAGCGACGATGTTATAGGTCATGATTGGATACCTTCTTTCTCTTTAGCGTCTGCAACGTATTTTGCATGTGCTTCAATATAAGCTTTACAAGAAGCTTTTAAAATATCGTGATCAATACCAATACCATTAACTTCTTTATTATCTATAACAAGATTAACATGTACTTCTGCTTGAGCATCTGTACCTTCTGTAACAGAATCAATACGATAATCGATTAATTCTGTTTCACGTTTAAAGATACGGTCAACAGCATTATAAATTGCAACAATGGATCCTGTACCAATACTTGAGTCTTGATAAATATTGCCATCTTTATCTTTAATCACAACGACTGCACTTTGAAGACCATTAGAAACGAATTGAAGTTGTAATGCTTCTAGTTGATAAATCGCACTTTGTTCATGTTCTGATCCTTGAATTAAAGCATGGATATCGCGATCAGAGACTGATTTTTTCTTATCAGCAATAGATTTAAATTGTTTAAATAAATTAATTTGATCATCAGGAGAAATGTCATAGCCCAGTGCTTTTAATTTTTCAGCAAAGGCATGTTTACCTGAAAGTTTTCCTAAAGGTAATTCAGTAGTACTAACACCAACTAATTGAGGGGTAATAATTTCATATGTTTCACGGTGTTTAAGAATACCATCTTGATGTATACCAGATTCATGACTGAATGCATTTTGTCCTACGATCGCTTTATTTCTTGGTACACGAATACCTGCATAGCGAGAAATTAAGGCAGAAGTCTTCTTAGTTTCTTTTAAATCAATTTGTGACTCTATGCCATAATGATCTTTACGAACATACAGTGCCAAAGCGACTTCTTCTAGTGCTGCATTACCAGCTCGCTCGCCTATACCGTTAACAGTACCTTCTATTCGTCTCACACCACCTTCAATAGCAGCTAGACTATTTGCAACCGCCATTCCTAGGTCATCGTGACAATGTGAACTATATATAATTTCATTATCAGATTGCACGGATTCAGTTAAAGTTTTAAAAATTTGTCCATATTCATTTGGGTAACTAAAGCCTACAGTGTCAGGAATATTAATAATAGTTGCACCAGCATCAACAGCTGTTTGTACACTTTTTATTAAAAAGTCCATATCTGTACGTGTTGCATCTTCAGGTGAGAACTGAACGATATCAAACAATTGTTTAGCATAAGTAACATGTTCTTTTATAGAATCTAAAACTTCTTCTTGAGACATTTTCAATTTATGTTCTAGATGAATAGGGGATGTCGCAATAAAAACATGTACTAGAGGCTTAGCTGCATGCTTTGTTGCTTCGTAAACTGCATCTATATCAGACTTAATACATCTAGCTAAACCACAAACAGCAGTTGTTGTTAAGGCTTTAGAAATAGCTTCCACTGATTTGAAACTCCCTGTACTAGAAGCAGGGAAGCCAGCTTCGATAACATCTACACCCCATCTTTCAAGTTGTTGTGCTATTTTTAAACGTTCATCGAATGTAAAATTCACGCCTGGTGTTTGTTCACCATCTCTAAGAGTGGTATCAAATATTTGAATATGGCTACTCATTTTAATCAACTCCTTAATCCATTACTATTACTTTTCAATGCTTTTTGATTTAATAAATGGCATCATATCACGTAATTTACGGCCCACTTTTTCAATTGGATGACCAGCTTGTTCTTCACGCATTTTATAGAATTCTTTAAATCCATTTTTATTATCTTCAACAAAACTATTAGCAAATTTACCGTTTTGAATATCTGTTAATACAGCTTTCATATTGTCTTTGACATCTGGAGTGATGATACGACGTCCAGATACATAGTCACCATACTCTGCAGTATTAGAAATTGAATAACGGACATTATCCATACCGCCTTCATACATTAAATCAACGATTAATTTCATTTCATGTAATACTTCAAAATAGGCTAATTCTGGTTGGTAACCAGCTTCAACTAATGTTTCAAATCCACTTTGAATTAATTTATGGATACCGCCACATAGTACAGCTTGTTCACCAAATAAATCCGTTTCTGTTTCTTCTTTAAATGTTGTTTCAATTACACCAGCTCTTGTAGATCCGATACCTTTTGCATAACTTAATGCAATATCTCTTGCATGACCTGTAGCATCTTGTTGAACACCAAATAAAGATGGCACTGCACTACCTTCTTCAAATGTACGTCTAACTAAGTGACCTGGTCCTTTTGGTGCAACTAAGAAAACATCGACATCTGCAGGGGGTTGAATAACACCAAAGTGAATATTGAAACCATGAGCAAATGCAAGTGCGTTACCAGCTTCTAAATTAGGTTCAATTTCATTTTTATATACATCACCTTGGATTTCATCTGGAATTAAAACCATGATAACGTCAGCTTGTTTCGTTGCTTCTGCCACAGGATATACATCGAAACCATTTTCCTTAGCTTTATCAAAAGAGCGTCCTGGACGGATACCGATAACAACATCATATCCGTTATCTTTTAAGTTTTGTGCGTGAGCATGGCCTTGTGAACCATATCCAATCACAGCAATTTTTTTACCTTCTAAAGCGTCTGTTTTTACTGATTCATCATAATAAACTGTTGTCATAATACATTCCTCCAAAATAATTAAAAATTAGCAATATTCCGAAAATTAAAGTGTGTGATAAACAAAGGATGATAGCTGTTCGGTAAGTATGCTTTTATAGAACACTAGCGCATCGATGTTTTAATCATAATTTATATTAAGCAGAGTATTGTTCTACATTTAAAACGTTTATTTGTTGTTGTAATTTATTTAATAAAATATTTAATACGTCTTCATCTTCAATATTAACAATAAGTTCCATATATGAAATATTAGGATTATCGTCACGTTTTTTGATATGTAATTCTTCAATATTATATTGCAATCTGACGAATGCACTTGTAATTCTATTTAGAGTACTTACTTGATTCATAACTTCAAATTTTAAATGTCTTTTCATTAATATCCCTCCATCTCGTTATTAGCTTTGCCACTAGGAATCATTGGATTAACTGGCTCAATTGGAGAGATACGAACTTCAATAAGGGCAGGTCCTTCATAATTAAATGCTTCATCAAGTTTAGATTTAAGTTGATTTGGTTGATCAATTAAGAATCCTTTGACGCCATATGCTTCAGCCATTTTTATGAAATCGGGTTGATCATTAAATACTGAATGTGAAAAACGTTGATTAAAGAACTTATCTTGCCACTGTTTAACCATGCCTAATGTACCGTTATTAATGAGGACAATTTTAATGTTTAAGCCATATTCTGGTAAAAGTGCCATCTCTTGATTCGTCATTTGGAATCCGCCATCTCCGACAAAACAAACAACTGTTTTATCTGGTGAAGCGAGTTGTGCACCAATCGCAGATGGAATACCGAATCCCATCGTACCAAGACCTCCACTAGTAACCCATTGACTGTGACTTTTGAATGGATAGAATTGAGCTGCCCACATTTGATGTTGACCCACATCTGTTGTGACAATAGCATCACCATTTGTGATTTTACAAATATATTCAATAGCCTCTTGTGGCTTACAAAAGATGTCTTTATCATCTTTTTCATATTTAAATGGGTGATTGGATTTGTTTGATTGACAGTATTGTAACCATTCATCGTGTGATGGAACATTAATTTGAGAAGCTTCAAGTTGTTCTAATACATTTTTACAATCTGCAACGATACCTAAATCAGTGGCTATGATTTTATTGATTTCTGATGGATCAATATCTACATGAACCACTTTAGCATTAGGTGCAAAATCATCTGGTTTACTGGCGAGTCGATCATCAAAACGACTACCTAAGTTAATTAATAAATCACACTCGGTTAATGCCATATTACTTGCGTATGAACCATGCATACCTCCCATACCTAAGAATAGGGGATGTTCGTATGGAATAGCCCCGAGCCCTAACAGTGTTGTGACAGTTGGAATTTGATGTTGAGTAACAAATTGAGTCAGTAATTCATTAGATTTTGAATGATTGACACCAGCACCTGCTAAAATTAAAGGCTTTTTAGAATGATTTAAATATTTAACTAACGTGTTAATATCATTTGATTTAGCTACAGTATTAACTTGATAACCTGGTAAATCGATATGGTCAGATAGACCCACATTGGTAGATAATACGCCCATATCCTTAGGGAAGTCTACGACTACCGGACCTTTTCTACCAGAATTAGCTACGTGGAAAGCTTCGTGAACGATTCTAGGAATATCTTCAACTTTTTTTACTTGATAATTTTGTTTAGTAATAGGAGCGGTCATTGATAATAAATCTGCTTCTTGGAAAGCATCTTTACCGATACCTGGTGTCGCTACTTGTCCTGTAAAGACTACTAATGGTAATGAATCACTATGAGCGTCAGTAATACCTGTAATAGCATTTGTAGCTCCAGGACCACTTGTTACAACAACCACACCAGTTTTACCAGAAATTCGTGCATATCCTTCAGCAGCGTGTGTTGCACCTTGCTCATGTCTTGCTAAAATATGTTTAATTTTACCATCATAAAATGTGTCATATAGAGGTAATACGGCACCACCTGGATAACCAAAGATAAAATCGACATCTTCATTTTGAAGTGCTTCAACTAATATTTCAGAACCAGGACGCATCTCATTTATAGTCTGACTCTTCATATATTCAGGTTTGCTAGATTCAGCAACTTTCATGGTATCTACAGGTTGGTTCGACGTTGCTGTATTATGTTCTGACATATCACTAAGTTTAGTCATTAAAATCAACTCCTATTATTTAGATAAGATTCTCAGGTACTTGCATGATGCCACCAGTATTGGCACTTGTGACTAATGATGTATAACGTGCAAGATAACCAGTCTTAACCTTTGCTTTAAATGGTTCTAATTGTTCTCTACGACGATATAATTCCTCTTCAGGTTGATCAACATTAAGTGTACGATTTGTTAAATCGATGGTGATTTCATCACCGTCTCGAATAAGTCCGATTGGCCCACCAGATGCTGCTTCAGGAGAAATATGTCCTACTGCAATGCCTCGTGTTGCACCTGAAAAACGACCATCTGTAATTAATGCTACATCTTTACCTAATCCTCTACCGACAATAGAAGAAGTAGGGGCTAACATTTCAGGCATACCTGGGCCGCCTTTAGGTCCTTCATATCTGATAACGACCACATGTCCTTCTCGTACTGTATGATTATCAATGGCTTCAACTGCTTCATCATGTGAATTAAAGCAAATCGCTTTACCAGTGAATGTTTTAATTGAAGGATCTACACCACCAACTTTGATAACTGCACCTTTAGGAGCCAGGTTACCAAATAAGATAGATAAACCGCCTTCTTTATCATATGGCTTCTCTAGCGAATGGATAACATCAAAGTTTTTAATTTCTTTACCTTCATTATTTTCTCGTAAAGTTTTTCCAGTGACTGTGATTCTATCTGGATGTAAGGTACCTTCTTTTTTCATTAATTCATTGATAATTGCTGGAACGCCACCTGCTTCGTGAACATCATGCATTGAGTATGAAGAACTTGGAGCAATTTTAGATAAGTAAGGTGTTTTTTTAGCGACTTCATTAATACGTTCCAAATCATATTCAATACCAGCTTCGTTAGCAATTGCTAATGTGTGTAATACTGTATTTGTAGAACCTCCCATAGCCATATCCAGTGCAAAGGCATCATCAATCGCTTCTTTGGTAACAATATCTCTAGGTTTAATATCATTTTTGATATTTTCTACTAATCTAAAGGCAGCTTGACGAATCATTTCACGACGTTGGTCACTAACTGCTAATGCTGTACCATTGTATGGTAATGCTAAACCAAGTACTTCCATGAGACAGTTCATTGAATTGGCAGTGAACATACCTGCACATGAACCACAAGTAGGGCAGGCATTTTGTTCCATATCTAAGAATTCTTCTTTAGAAATAGAACCTTCTTTAAAAGCACCAACGGCTTCAAACATAGAAGATAATGTTAAAGCTTTACCTTGAGCAGATAATCCAGCTTTCATCGGACCACCTGAACAAAAAATTGCAGGTACATTAGTTCTAACAGCTGCTAGTAACATGCCTGGTGTAATCTTGTCGCAGTTTGGAATATAAAATACACCGTCAAACCAGTGGGCATTAATTACAGTTTCTGCAGCATCAGCAATAATTTCTCTAGAAGGTAAAGAATATCTCATTCCAATATGACCCATCGCAATACCGTCATCTACACCAATTGTATTAAACTCAAATGGAATGGCACCTGCCTCACGAATCGCTTCTTTTGCTATATCAGCTAATTCTCTTAAATGAACATGTCCAGGAACAATATCAATATATGAATTACAAATAGCTACGAAAGGTTTGTTCATATCTGTTGGATTTTGAAGTGCGCCCGTAGCATGTAAAAGACTTCTTGCTGGAGCTTGTTGATCTCCTTTTTTGATCATGTCGCTTCGCATAATAAATTCCCCCGTATTTTTTACTATAAGAAAATAAAAAACGTCCCAATGGTTATTGGGACGTTCAATAAGTCCCATTCAATTACAAATAGGACTTAAACATTTAGTAAATGAAAAAATTACTAAAGTTCGAGCCCTTGAGAGTATAATAAAATAATAATATTTGAAGTTGTCGTTGAATGTTGTGTTGTATAATGTCTCATTTTATTTATACTCCCTTCGTTGAATGGTTATTTATTCTAAATAGTTTGAATTGTTTTAAAATTTATAAACCTAATTTACTATAAGGTGAAAATGATGTCAATAATATTTTAGAATTTTCTAACAATTACAAATCTATTTTGTTGAAAATATTTACGAAGAAATATAAGACAAAATTTGTTACACTTATTAAGTTAATATATTTATTGTGTAGTTAAAAAGTAAATAGGAGAATGACCTATGATTAGTATTAAAGATAAAAACGAGATGAAACAATTTGCGGCTAGATTAGTGGCATTAGTCCAAGCTGGGGATTTAGTTTTACTGAATGGAGATTTAGGTGCAGGTAAAACAACATTCACGCAATTTATAGGTGAAGCTTTAGGTGTTAAGAGAACAATCAATTCACCAACATTTAATATTATTAAATCTTACAAAGGTACACATTTAAAGTTACATCATATGGATTGCTATAGACTAGAAGATTCAGAAGAAGATTTAGGATTTGATGAATACTTTGAAGATAATGGCTTAACAGTGATTGAATGGAGCCAATTTATTGAGGATTTACTACCTGATGAATCACTGACAATAAATATTGAAGTTATTGATGAAATGAGTCGACACATTACGATAGAAGCTAAAGGCGAACATTATGAAGCAATGAAGGAGGCGTTAGAACAATGAAATTATTATTGATAGATACGTCCAATCAGCCTTTATCTGTCGCATTAACAGATGGCAATGATGTTTTAGCTGAAATAACCAATAATTCAAAGACGAATCATTCAGTACAATTAATGCCTGAGATTGAACGTTTATTTAAAGAAAGTAGTATCTCAAAAAATGATCTCGATGGCATCGTAGTTGCTGAAGGCCCAGGTTCATATACTGGATTAAGAATTGGTGTGACGACTGCTAAAACACTTGCCTATGCATTAAATTGTAAATTGTATGGCGTTTCTTCATTAAAAGCTTTGGCAGCAACTGTTAGCGAAAAAAACAAACTTTTAGTACCCATTTTTGACGCCCGACGTGAAGCGGTTTATGCAGGAATTTACCAAAGAAAAAATGGAATATTAGAAACTGTATTAGACGATCAATATATTTCAATTAACGACTTGAAACTGAAATTACATGAACTTGATCAACCACATGTATTTATAGGTGAAGATACGGTTAAATTAGAACATTTGCTAGATGCTAAGGGCATTAATCAATTACCACAAGCATCAGTCATGAAAAATTTAATTAGCCAGCCAACTGAAATCCATAGTTTTGTTCCTAAATATCATAAAATAACTGAGGCGGAAAGAAATTGGATAGACCAACAGAAGAACAATTAAATATTAGAAAAATGAGTAAAGATGATGTTCCAGCAGTCTTTGACATTGAAAGATCTAGTTTTAATGATAGTTCATGGTCAATCGATGCATTTTATCATGAAATTGAAAAGAATGAGTTTGCTAATTATTTCGTCATAGAATTTAACCATACGATTATTGGATATTTAGGATTATGGGTTGTCATTGATCAAGCACAAATAACCACAGTTGCGATTGCAGAGCAATTTAGAGGATATGGTTTAGGACAATTATTATTAAAATATGTCATGAATTATGCGAGACATCGATGTGAAGTGATGAGTTTAGAAGTTAGAGTGAATAATACAGTGGCTCAACATGTTTATCAAAATTTAGGTTTTCAATATGGTGGAAAACGAAAAAATTATTATGGAGAAGGGCAGGATGCATTAGTCATGTGGGTGAATTTACGTGAATAATCAACAGACATTAATTTTAGCAATAGAGACAAGTTGTGATGAAACAAGTGTAAGTATTATTAAAAATGGTACGGAAATATTGTCCAATACAGTGTTAAGCCAAATTGAAAGTCATAAGCGCTTTGGTGGTGTTGTACCTGAAATTGCTAGTCGTCATCATGTCGAAGGAATCACAACGACTATAGACACTGCTTTACAAACTGCAAATGTGACTATGAATGATATTAATGCTATCGCTGTAACGCAAGGACCTGGACTTATAGGTGCGTTACTCATAGGTATTAATGCAGCGAAAGCACTTGCATTTGCATATGATATACCATTAATACCCGTTCACCATATTGCAGGACATATCTATGCGAATCATTTAGAAACGCCTTTAACATTTCCATTAATGGCATTAATCGTTTCAGGAGGTCATACAGAATTGGTTTATATGAAAGATCATCTCCATTTTAAAGTGATAGGTGAAACAAGAGATGATGCTGTAGGTGAAGCATATGATAAAGTAGCACGTACAATTGACTTGCCATATCCAGGTGGACCTCAAATAGATCAATTAGCAGCTATAGGTGAAGATACGTATCAATTTCCTAGAGTTTGGTTAGAAAAAGAAAGTTATGATTTCAGTTTTAGTGGACTAAAAAGTGCAGTTATTAATCAATTGCATAATCAACGTCAAAAAGGGCAAGACATTGTGCCAGAAAATGTGGCAACTAGCTTCCAAAATAGTGTTGTTGAAGTGTTAACAACTAAAGCGATACATGCTTGCAAAGCGTATAACGTTAAGCGATTAATTGTTGCTGGTGGTGTAGCAAGTAATCGTGGACTAAGAGAAAGTATTTCTAAACAGTGTGAAAATAATCAAATCCAATTAACCATTCCTACACCAAAATTATGTACTGACAATGCAGCGATGATTGGTGCAGCAGGTCATTTCTTGTATTTAGCAGGCATTCGTGGGGATATGGCAATGAATGGACAAAATAATATCGATATTGAAGATTTTTCAATTGAATCTTTATCATAATTATAAAGTCAGTAATGCGAGATTAAATAGAATCTCACACTACTGACTTTTTATTATATATCCTTAACTTGTTGTTTGGCACGTTCATAAATATCAGTAGGGAATTGTGTCAATCTTAGCAATTCGATTGCATTTCTTGTATTTGCTTTACCTGGTTTGATTTTAAAGTCAAACGCAATGGAATCATCTTTAATTGATTCATTAAAGTGATAATTTGTATAAGATATATTTAATAAATTTGATAATTCAATATCATGTGTTGCAGCTAATACATAGTAATTTGGCAAGTGAGATAAATAAGTTAATACTGATTCAGAAGCGGCAATACGTTCTGTAGTATTGGTTCCTTTAAAGATTTCATCAATGAAACAGTATACTTGATTATCCGTTGAAATATTGAATAAACGGCGAATGGATTTCAATTCAGCCATAAAATAGCTATCTCCTGATAAGACATCATCTGCATTAGCCATAGACGTGTAGACTAATCCAGGTACATATTTAAATTGAGTGGCTGTTGCAGTGTTAATTGTTTGAGCCAAGATAAGATTAAGCGCAACAGTCTTCATGAAGGTTGATTTACCAGATGCATTCGAACCGGTTAATAAAATATTTCGATTGAGATTTAAATCATTTGGAACAGCATTGTTAATTAATGGATGTACAAGTTGATTAAACTCACATAATTGCTGTTGAGTATTACTATTTTGAATTATTTCAGGTTCGCAGTATGCTTCTAATGTCTCTTGGTATAAGGCAATTGCATAATGATTATCTAATTGGCCAATATAATCGTAGCATTTTAATACTTCATCTAAATATTTATAGTAACTATGTTGAATCGTGTGAAAAATAAGATAATCTAACATAAATATAGTTTTAATTAATAAAACAAAGGCTGATGCAAAGTCAACGCTTTCGACTTTAGCTAATATGCCACTTAAATATCTTGCAGTTTTAAAGTGATTGAAATTAACGTCTATTTGCGGTGTTCCCTCTATATCAGTAAGATTTTTACACTGCTTTAAAATATTAGCAGTATAAAAAATGGTTTTTAAATCTTGTTCATAAGTTCGTTTTAAACTGACCGATAAAATGATATTAATCACACATGCCATGATGAATAACAGAATACCATTTGACGCATCAAAGCACGTATAAATTAAAGCGATTATTGGTAATAAGGGGGCTAGCATAAATATTTTTTGACATTTAATAGGTGTGAGTTGATCGGGAAAATGTGGATAGACACTTTTACCAACTAGACCTAACCGTAATGAAACCTGATTCCTAAAAGAAGTATCTTCTTTAAAACGATTGAGTAATATTTTATTGTTCATTTTAAACATTCTACGTAATGTTGCATATAAACGCATCTCCCCAAGTGCTGTGAAATTGAAATTCATACTTTGAAATAATGCATCCATATTTAAGTCAGACCATGTCTTGTTATCAATTAGTTGACGATCATCATAGTTATCAAAATAGGTTTGAAATTGATAATCATATTTCGCATTTGGCCTGATAAATTTTTCTAACTTTTCTTGATTAGACCATAAGCCGTTAATTTTATTAATGAACTGTCGTCTATTAATGATAGAAGTAATGATACTAACGACTGTGGTTAATATAATAACGCCTAAAACAAATAATAAAAATAACTGTGGGTCATTCATTTAAAAACTCCTTAATGTATTGTTTTTTTAATTATTTCATATCATTTAATTTGAAACAATCAATGATAAAAATGAGAAGTCAGAAGATATGTCAATAGGGAACATGCGTACTTATCAACAATAAGTGCACAACTTGTGGATAAGTGGTGTTAATTTTTGTGGATATAGCAAATTTTTATCTGAATAACTCTAAAATTTAGTTACATATTACCTGTGGATAACTAGGATAACTCTGTGGATAGCTATCAGATAGGCGAAAATGAATGTTAATAATAATCAATTAAAAATCAGAAAAAAGACACTAAAAAGTAGAAAATCTACTTTCTAGTGTCTGGAAAAATAATAGTTATTTATAATTTTTCTTGTAATTCTTCCCATTCAAGCATTGCTTGTTCTAATTCTTGTTCGGTATTCGATTTTAATTCAGCTAGTTCATTGGATTTTACAGGATCGCTATAAACGTCGGGTTGTGTAAGTTGATGATCAATGTCTTCGATCTTTGCTTCACATGATTCGATGAGGGCTTCACGTTGCTCGATTTCACGTTCTATTTTGCGTTGTTCGCGACGACGCTGCTTTTGGTTTTCATATGATGACGCTGTAGTCTGTTTAGTATTTGAGTGATTTGCAGACTCAATTTCACTCTCTGCTTTAGCTTTTAAGGCTGCAGCTTCTTCTGTTTTTTCAATATAATATTGATAATCACCAAGATACATTTTTCCACCATCATGATCTAGGTCAAATACTTTATTGGCTAATTGATTGATGAAGTATCTATCATGGGATACAAAGATAATAGTACCTGCAAAATGTTCTAAAGCTTGTTCTAACATTTCTTTCGAATCTATATCGAGGTGATTGGTAGGTTCATCTAAAATAAGTACATTATCACGTTGCAACATTAACAAGGCTAATTGTAATCTTGCCTTTTCGCCACCAGATAAATCATTGATAATTTTTTTGACGTCGTCTTGTACGAATAAAAAACGGCCTAATACTGCTCGAATATCTTTTTCGTTCATATTTGGATACTGGTCCCAAACATAATCTAAAATGGTTTTATTTGATTTGAATTCAGCTTGTTTTTGGTCATAGTAACCTATTTGTAAATTAGCACCAAATGTGACTTCGCCACCGAGTGGACGTTGTCTTTGAGCAATGGTTTTAATTAAAGTGGTTTTACCGACACCATTTGGCCCAATAATAGCGATGTGATCACCTTTGGATACTTCCAAATTAATAGGTTTAGTAATAGGTGTATCATCATAACCAATTTCTAATTGTTTGATATGCATGACGTCATTTCCGGTATTTCTATCAAATCCAAATTGAATGTTAGCACTTCTTGCATCAATCATTGGTTTATCAATACGCTGAATTTTTTCTAATGTTTTACGACGGCTCTTTGCCATTCCACTTGTAGAAGCTCTTGTGATATTTTTTTCTACAAATGTTTCTAACCGTTTAATTTCTTCTTGTTGTTTTTCATATTCTTGCATACGTTTTTCATAATATTTATCTCGCTGTTGAATAAATTGTTCATAATTACCAATATATCGTTTAACACTACCTAAAGCGACGTCATAAACTTGTGTAACGATTTTGTCTAAGAAATATCTATCATGACTTATAATGACAATTGCCCCTTTAAAGTAACGCAAATAATCTTCTAACCATTTTGTAGTTTCTAAATCGAGATGGTTGGTAGGTTCATCAAGTAATAATAGATCTGGTTCATTTAACAACATTTGTGCAAGTGATAATCGTGTTTTTTGACCACCACTAAAGTCATTAATGGGCTTATTAAAGTCATCTTCATTAAAATTCAATCCATGAAGAACTGTTTTAATTTTACTGTCATATTGATAACCTTCTAATTGCTCAAATTGATTTGATAAAGATTCATATTTTTCCATATGTGATTGATAAGTAGGTGTATCATACTCATTTGCATGGGCAGCTAACCAATCTGTTTCACGTTTGATTAATAGTTCCATATTTTTAATATGTTCAAATGGTTTTGACATTTCCTCGAACACAGTGGCGTTAGAGTCCAACGTCATTTGTTGTGTTAAATAGCCCATCTTAAGATTTTTAATCTTTGAAATGTGACCACTATCATAATCTTCAACGCCAGCAATGATTTTCATAAGTGTTGATTTACCGGCACCATTTCGTCCAACAACGCCTATTCGTTCACCTGTTTTCACTTCAAAATCAACGTTAGTAAAGATATCTTCACCATCGAACGATTTAGAGATGTCATTAAGTTGTAAAAGTATCATCCGACTTCACCTTTCTAAATATGCGATATCATTATAAACTATACATATAGTTTGATATGTTTAAATTTTTTGTTTATCATATTAATATTTATTTTACAGTATTAAGCTGTGTCTTGAAACTAGGATATTTATTTTTAAATTTTATTAATGTATAATTAGCAAGTATTCATTGTGAACAATTATTTGGATTTTTATTGTTGCAAATATATACATAAAATTAAAACCGTTTAGCGTCGAAGGGAGACAAATAAAATGGCAAGTAACGTTAAAATTCCTCGAGCAACTTTAAAACGTTTACCGTTATATTATAGATTTGTGAGTAATCTAAAATCTAAAGGTATTGACCGTGTTAATTCTAAAGCTATTAGCGAAGCATTACAAATAGATTCAGCTACGATTCGTAGAGATTTTTCATATTTTGGCGAATTAGGTAAAAAAGGATATGGCTATAATATAGATAGTTTAATTGAATTTTTCAAAGCTGAAATTAGTGGTAGCAATGATATTAAAATTGCAATTGTTGGTGTGGGTAACTTAGGTCGAGCATTATTAACATATAACTTCTCAATTCACGATGAAATGACCATTACAGAAGCATTTGATGTAAATCAAGATGTCATCGGCGAACGAGTAGGCCGTGTTGTTGTAAAAGATAGCAAGACTTTAAAACATACGTTATCAAATCAAGATATTGATGTAGTCATTCTTACAACACCTGAACAGGTTGCCCAAAGTGTTACAGATGAGCTGGTTGAATCTGGTATTAAAGGTATTATGAATTTTACACCAGCGAGAGTGAGTACGCCAACTGATGTACAAGTACATCATATTGATTTAGGTATTGAATTACAGTCCTTACTTTTCTTTATGAGAAATTATGATGAATCAATGAAATAGCATATTGATCATTTGGAGGGACTTTTTATGAATGATAAAGTATTGATTCAAATAGGGTGTATGTATAAAGCACATTTACCTACATTAATATACATTCCAGGACAATTGGTATTGAACGGTCATACATTAGTGTTCAAGTCCTATTATACAAATCATAATCCTCTAAATTTAGAAATTGATGTTAAAAAAATTATTCGTTACCAAATACGTAAGGGGTTACTGGGACATAAATTATTGATTTACTATAACCAAACTTGGTATAAATTTAGTCATTTTAAAGCAAATGAATTGCAAGCATTAGTTCATTATATCGATGAAATACAAGCACATTAAAAAAGTGATGAGCAAGAGTACATCTTATCGAGATGTACTCTTTTTTTATTTTAAATAAAGCATTTCATTGATAAATGTGTAGAATTAAGAAACATATTATGATAGTGAACTTGAAATATAACACTTTATCCTGTAAAATAACTTAGTATTTATATCGGAAAAGGGTGATAACGTGGTTTGGATGATTATAAGCGGTTTGATCGTCGGCGTACTATTAGGATTTGTAATGCAACGAACACGCTTTTGCTTAGCAGGCGGTTTTAGAGATATGTATGTTCAAAAAAGTAATAAAATGTTCTATGCATTGCTTGTTGCTATTACAGTTCAAAGTATTGGTTTATTAATATTAACAAGTTTAGGTATAGTAAATGTTCCAGCACACACATTTCCAATTGTTGGTACAATCATTGGTTCTTTTGTCTTTGGCATAGGTATTGTATTAGCAGGTGGTTGTGCTACTGGAACATATTATAGAGCAGGAGAAGGTTTAATAGGTAGTTGGGTTGCACTCATTTTATATGCATTAACAAGTGCAATTACTAAGACAGGTGTTTTGTCACCAGTCCTAAAAGTAATTAATCAACCTACAAATGTCAATGCAAGTATGGCAGATACATTGCATATTCCCAATTGGATTTTAGTAATACTAATAACGTTAATTACTTTAATATTAGTGACAAAAACACTTAAAAAGCCTAAAGTAGCAGTCCCTAAATTAAAACAGAAGTATTCAGGCGTAAGACATTATTTATTTGAAAGAAGATATCATCCGTTTGTAGCGGCTATTGCAGTTGGTTTAATCGCTTTATTAGCTTGGCCAATGAGTAGTTCTACTGGTAGAGATTATGGATTAGGAATTACGACACCTTCAGCAAATATTGTTAATTTCTTAATTACTGGAAATACACAACTCATTGATTGGGGCGCATTTTTAGTTATAGGTATATTCCTAGGTTCTTACATTGCTGCTAAAGGATCAAAAGAATTTAAATGGCGTTTACCAGATAAGAAAACAATTAGAAATAGTGCAATTGGTGGCATTTTAATGGGCTTTGGAGCCTCTGTTGCAGGTGGTTGTTCAATCGGTAATGGCTTAGTTGAAACGGCGACAATGAGTTGGCAAGGCTGGATTGGTCTAGGTTCAATGATTCTAGGTGTATGGTTTATGAGTTACTTTATTTTTATTAAGCCAATGAAACAACTACAACAATCGACTAAAAAACAACAAACAACAGTTAAACAACAAACACAAACGACTTAAGGAGGAGTTATTATGGTATATGAATTAGGCACAGTTGGGATGGTTTGTCCTTTCCCTTTAATAGAAGCTCAAAAGAAAATGACTGAATTAGATTCTGGTGATGAATTAAAAATTGATTTTGATTGTACACAGGCGACTGAGGCAATCCCTAATTGGGCGGCAGAAAATGGTTACCCTGTTACTAATTATGAACAACTTGGTGATGCGTCTTGGACAATTACTGTACAAAAGGCGTAAAATAATGATAAATATAGATAGAGCATCCATCATGGGTGCTCTTTTTCTATTTATTCAACTAGAAATTAGTATTTTAAGCGATTACATTTATGATAGAATAGATATAAGTTTTCCAAAATATGATGGGTGAGTAACTTTTATGAAAAATATATCGGATATCGCAAAATTAGCAGGAGTATCAAAGAGTACGGTTTCTAGGTATTTAAATAATGGATCTGTCAGTCCAAAGACACGTTTGAAACTAAGTAGGATCATTAATGAACATGACTACCAACCGAATCAATTCGCGCAAAGTTTAAGAGCAACTCAAACACGTATTATAGGTGCTATCATTCCAAGGATGAACTCTTATGCTGTTGATGAAACAGTGAAGGGTATCGTAAATCAATGTCAACAACATAACTATCAACTGTTACTTAACTATACTGGATTACATATGGAAGCAGAAATTGAAGCCATTGAAACGTTATCTCGTAGTAAAGTAGATGCAATTATTTTAATGGCAACTGATATTACTGATAAACATTTGGAAGTGATTGATAAAGCTAATGTACCTGTCATTATTGTTGGACAAGCATATCCTGGTTTACATAGCATCACGCATGATGATTATCAAGCAGGATTAAAAGTGGGTGAGTGGGTAGGTCAAAGACAACCGCGACGTGTTGTATTTTTTAGTGTTACTGAGAAAGATATTGCGGTAGGTGTACATAGGAAAAGTGGTTTAATCGATGGCTTATCAAAATATCAAATTAAACCAGATATATTTGAAACCTCATTTAAATATGAAGAAGCATTAAAAGATATTAAGCAAACGTTAACAAAGATTAATGATGCTGACGTCATTATTGGTGCGACTGATGCCATTGCGTTGGCAATTCATAAATATCGTTTTAATTCAGATCAATTATTAAAACCAACAATAATTCATGGATTTGGTGGAGATCCTATGACACAAATTGTTTCTCCAATTATTCGAACAATACAGTTTAATTATTATGAAGCGGGACAACGTGCGATGCTTGAAGTTAGACAATTGATTAAGGGAGAATCTATTGAAGAATCCATCGTGATACCAGTGAAATTATAAAGAATATATTCAATTTATATGGAACCGATACCAGTATAAATGATAAAATATAAACATCATACTTACTAGGTCAAGTGACCCATGTCTATAGAATTTAGAAAACAAATTCTATAGACAATGCAAGTTGGGGAGAACAAGTATAAAGACATACATTTACATGAACGTGTTTGATATAGCATAAAGTTTCGATCTTAGGTGCAAACATCATGCTTAAACATAAGTATATGTATCAAGGGTTCTTTATTATTTATAAACTTAACCCCATTTACTTAAACGATTATTATAAAATAGGGGGATATGAATGACTGAATGGACTAAAGAAGAACGTTATCAACGAATAGAAGAGGTTGATAGCGATAAATTATTAAATTTAAAACAACAAGTACAATTATCTCCGTATAGACAAACTTTCCATATTCAACCAGAAACGGGTTTATTAAATGATCCCAATGGTTTAATTTATTTTAATGGAAAGTATTATGTCTCACATCAATGGTTCCCATTAGGCGTAGTACATGGTTTGAAATATTGGTTTAATTATACGAGTGACGACTTGGTTCACTTCGAACCTCAAGGAGTCATACTAAGTCCAGATACTAAATTTGATAGTCATGGTGTTTATAGTGGAAGTGCTTTTGAATTTCAAGGTCATTTATATTATATGTACACTGGAAATCACCGTGATCATAATTGGCAAAGACATTCATCACAAATGATAGCTAGAATGAAAGCTGACGGTTCAGTAGAGAAGTTTCCTAAACCTGTTATTAGCCAACAACCTGAAGGCTATACAAGTCATTTTAGAGATCCAAAAGTATTTCAAATTGAGGACCAATATTATGCGATTTTGGGTGCCCAAACTATGGATGAATTTGGTAGATTATTATTATATAGTTCGAAAGATATTGTGAATTGGCATTTCCAAGGAGAAATTAAAACATCATTAAACCAATTTGGTTATATGTGGGAGTGTCCTGACTATTTTGAACTGGATGGCCATGATATCATTATGTTCTGTCCACAAGGCATTGATAGTGAGGAAGATAAATATCGTAATATTTATCAATCTGGCTATATCATGGGTGATTTAAATCTAGATACTTTAGAGTTTGATCATCAATCATTTTTAGAATTAGACAGAGGTTTTGATTTTTATGCTCCACAAACATTTCTCGATAAAAATGGTCAACGTATCTTAATTGGTTGGATGGGATTACCAGAAACAACATATCCTACAGATGAAGAAGGTTGGGCACATTGTTTAACTATTCCAAGAGTATTAACTGTTGAAAATGGTAAGTTGAAACAAAGACCTATTCAAAGTCTAGAAAAATTAAGATATAACAAAGAAACTGCTTTAGGTTACGCTAATAAATTTACAACGAAGTTACATCCTTATGAGGGTAAACAGTATGAATTAATCATTGATATTTTAGAAAATGATGCTTCTGAAGTTTATTTTGAGTTAAGAACATCAAGATATCAATCGACAATGATTTCTTATAATAAGCGTGACAATAAAATGACGCTTGATCGAACTGATAGTGGTTTGTTACCAGGTAATGTGGAAGGTACTACACGTAGTACAAAATTGGATTCAACACTAACTCAGTTACGCATATTTGTAGATACATCAAGTATAGAAATTTTCTGTAATGATGGTGAACGTGTATTAACTTCAAGAATATTCCCTGCGGAAGAAGCAACCGGTATTAAAACTTCTACTGAATCAGGACAAGTTTATTTACAATTTACGAAATATAATTTGAAAGGTGATCTTTCATGAGACGTTTATTCGCAATTGGTGAAGCGCTAATCGATTTTATGCCAACAGTAACTGATACTGCACTTAAAGACGTGGAACAATTTTCACGTCAAGTAGGTGGTGCACCTTGTAACGTTGCTTGTACAGTACAAAAGTTAGGTGCACAAGCTGAAATGATTACGCAACTTGGCAATGATGCATTTGGAGATATTATCGTTGAAACACTACAAAATATTGGTGTTGGTACTGGTTATATTAAAAGAACAAATGAGGCGAATACAGCACTTGCTTTTGTAAGTTTAAAGGCAGATGGGCAAAGAGATTTTTCATTTTATCGAAAACCATCTGCAGATATGTTATATGAAGCTCAAAATATTGAAGATATAGACATGGGTAAGGGTGATATTTTACATTTTTGCTCTGTTGATTTAGTAGATAGCCCAATGAAACAAGCACATTTAGCAATGGTTGAGAAATTTGAACAGCAACAAGGAACTATTGTTTTTGATCCTAATGTCCGATTGCCTTTATGGGATAATGAAGAGGATTGTCGTAACGCTATACTGACATTTATACCTAAAGCACATGTTATAAAAGTTTCAGATGAAGAGCTTGAATTTATTACGGGAGAGCATGATGAATCTAAAGCGATTGCATCGCTATTTGTAGGTCATGTTGAAGCGGTAATTTATACGCAAGGTGCTAAAGGTGCCTCAATTTATTTAAAAGATGGGACAGTAAAACATCATGAAGGCTTTAAAGTCAAAGCCATCGATACGACTGGTGCTGGAGACGCCTTTATAGGAGCCGTGATAAGTCAAATATTAACTCATCAAGATATGTCTATAGAGCGATTGTTTAAACAACAAGGTGAAGCAATCTTACATTTCAGTAATCTTGTAGCAGCAAAAGTAACGATAAAATATGGTGCCATTGACAGTATTCCTACTTTAGATGAAATTGATCATGCATAATAGAACAACCATCCGTTTAAGACTAACGGATGGTTGTTTATTTATATTAATAATGGAATTATATCTTTTTGACATTACGAACAGATGCATAACAGTGTTCTTTATTTTTAAAATAGACAATACGCTCTTTAGAATCAATGGATTCAATATTTCTCCGATTAATCACAAAGCTATTATGACATCTAAAGAAACGGTCATCTAATTGACTTAATTCTTTGAGGTTACCATAAAATTCGATTTGTCTATTATCTAAATGTGCAATTAAACGATGTGATTTACTAGATGATTCAAAAAACATGATATCGTCATATTGTACATAAACTGAATTACTACCACGTTTCAACTCAATTGTTTCTACATTACTTTCTTTGGATAATAATTTGAGTCTTGTGTGAGCTGTTTCTAAACAATCGATAATACGTGTTTTCAGTTCTGCAGGATCATCTTTGAATATAAAATCCATTGCAGCGACTTTATAAACGAAAGTGAGATACGTTAATTCACTATGGCTTGTTACAAAAATGATGTTACCTACAGGATCATGTTTTCGAATTTCACTACCTAATTTAATACCATTTATATCTGCTTCAAGTTGTATATCTAAGAAATAACAACCGATGTCATTCATATTTTTGGATTGCTCAAGCACTTCATAAGGATCATCAGTTGCGAGAGCAAGCTCCATAGGCTTCTCTTCAATCATAATGTAATTTTTAATAATGGAAGCCATATTTTCTCGTTGTTTTGGATCATCTTCGCAAATGAATATTTTCATGATTTCACATCCTTATGATTCTTTATCGATAATTTCAATTTTTTGAACAAAAAAGCCATTTTCAATGACTGTATCTAATAATACATTATCATTATTATCAGTGATTTCTTTAAGTGTAGATAACCCTAAACCTCGATTATCACCTTTTGTAGAAAATCCTTCTTCAAACAGTTCATGAACACGAGGAATACTATCTTTACATTTATTCATGATAATAAGCGTTACAGATTCATCCTCTTTGAAAAAGGCGATACGAATAAGGGCATCTTCTAATGATTCTGATGCTTCAATCGCATTATCCAACGTAATACCAATAATACGACTTAGTTCTATCGTATTCATATCAATACGTTCAATCACATCAGGGACTTCAATACTAATCGCGATTTCTTTTTCTTGAGCTTGAAGAATCTTCGTCGTAATAAGCCCTTTGATTTCACGCACCTTGAGCTTCTCAATACCGTTAAGTTTAAGTGAACGTGTTTCTAAGTTATCTTTCATCGGTACAATTTGTTCGTTGAAGTACTGACGTAAGCCTGGCATATCGTCTTCACGAATAAATTCAGACATCGTTGATAGAATATTGACATAGTCATGTCGAAACTTACGCATTTCATTATTAATAGATTCAATTTTTAAAGTATATTCGTAATACGTTTCAATCTCTTGAAGATTACGTTTATAACGCATTTCACGTAAAGTGAACATTGAAAGAATGAAAACAATAATACTTAAAAAGATAATTAAACCAACAAAAATAATAGCATATAATCTCAAACTATTTGGTGCACTCATATCTGTTTGAGAAATTATGTAAAAGAACATAAATGAAATAGATAATACCACTGATATTATAGTTATATACGTTTTATTCAAAGATAAATATGATTCTTTTAGTTTTTTTAGTAATGCTTTTATGAAAAAAGCTAGTAACAGTGCTATTGAATAGAATAATATAAAGTGCAAAATGATTAGCAAATAACTGTCAGGATAATATTTAACTAAAGTTAAATAAAAGCTAACAGAAATAAAGTTAGTTAAGTACATAATTAAATTACTAATAAGAACAATGATTACTGAATATAACTTCACTTTAAAATAGTAAAAAACTATCATTGCAATCACTATAAAAATTAAACCAGCTCTGTCAAAAAAGTAGTATATAAATACTGAAGGGATTATAATCCCAATAATGATTAAATAATCCCTCAAATAAAATTTTATATTTATAATAATTTTAGATACTAAAAATAGTAAAGCGACTTGCAAAGCTGCAGCAGGTATAAAGTTTATTGCATCCATACAGAGCACACTTTCCTTAGATTTATTCGAATTGTTGAGTTAATTCCTTAGGTACTTCAGGCTCGTCAAAATAAGCAGAACATGGATTTGCTCCAGCTACAAAACCAACGAATTCCATGATTGAAGTGAAAAATTTAAAAAATAAATTGACTAAAAATTCCATAATGTTAATCCTCCTTAGGGAAAAAGATAGGTAATAATGTAATTGATTCAACAATAATTCCAAATAGAATTAATTGTGAATATGGTTCTTTAATTATAAACGATATTATGACTAATAACATGTAAACTGCAATGGAGAGTATTCTTTTCTTTTTCACTAAGCGTTTAGGTATAGGTTGTTTCTTTGTTGCAGCAGGTGCATAGATAATTACTATTAAGTAACCAATTAATGCAAAGATAAGCATTTCAAATTTACCAATTGATAAATATACGATAAGCCATGGCATCAATAGAAAAATAATGATGTTTTGAATATGACATAGTAAAGATGATTTAGCATGTGCGCCATGCGCGTAAAACCTTAAAATCATATATGCTAAATGCATAGTTAACGTATACCAGAAAATATGAAATATTATCGCTAACCCATATGTTACTATAAATTTCGCTATGTTACTTACTACAACTTGCATACCTAAACGAACTTTTAGAAATTGTATGCGATCCAAGTTATTTCTACGTTGTAAGTAGTTGGCAAATTGATCAATTTTTGTATCTATTATTTTCACTTGTTCACTACTCTCCTTAAGTATCATTATACAATTTTGTGCAACTTATTTTGTGTTTTATGCCTAACTGTCAAAAATAAATACTTAACTGTATAATGTACTTTCTAAAAAGTATTTTATCATAAAAAGGCTTACAGTTTAGTATAAAATATTGCGAGTTAGGAATTTTTTAAGTCAAAGAGGTATAACCATGTTTTAATAGACTCATATCACAGAGATGTGATGGAAATAGAGTTGAAAATTTGCTTAATCTACTTATTAGAATTATTTGTCAAAGTAATTCTAGTTCCATTACTAGAAGGAAGGAGTGATTTCAATGGCAGCAGATATCATTTCAACAATCGGTGATTTAGTAAAATTAATCATTAACACTGTGAAAAAATTCCAAAAATAATTTTTTCAAGTTAGTTAAGATGAGTATTTAGGATTTACAATAATTCAAATGGAAGGAGTGATTTCAATGACTGCAGATATCATTTCAACAATTGGTGATTTTGTAAAATGGATTTTAGATACAGTAAAAAAATTCACTAAATAATAGTAGAAATTCATTGTAACTTTGTTTTCTTCGTATAATAGGTGAGTTATTAAGCCATCCCAACTTAATAACTTACAACATTAGTAGGTGACCAAACATTTACTAATATGACTGTAGTTTTCCTTGGACTCAGTGTTACGTATTATTCTTAGCTACCTTTAACTAGGTATTTTTCTAACATGTAAGCTATCGTAAAACAACATTCAATTTATCATTATAAAAAGAGATAAATTCACTAAAATTTTTTCATAATTAATAACATCCCCAAAAAATAGATTGAAAAAATAACTGTAAAAACATTCCCTTAATAATAAGTTATCAAAAGCCGTGAGCCCCTCCCAAGCTCACGGCTTATTCTTATATACAACAAAACCCACTCAATTAAATTGCATCGAGTGGGAAAGATTCAATTTCTATTTATATAAATCAAGTTTAAGATTATCAAACACTGGAATTGATTGTCGTTGTTCTATAGCTTCATTAATATCTATATTTACACTTAAAGAATCCTCTTCGCTATCTAAACTTCCAATAATTTCGCCATTAGGATTGATGACAATTGAATGCCCAGCATAATCTGTTTGACCATCATTGCCACAACTATTTGTACCGATAATGAACATGTCATTTTCAATTGCGCGTGCTTTTAATAAAGCGAGCCAATGATTTAATCTTACTGTTGGCCACTGTGCAACATAAAATGCTACTTTTGCACCACTACGAGCGGGGTATCGCAGTAATTCTGGAAATCTAAGATCATAGCATATAATTTGAGTAGCCAAAGTGCCATCAGATAAAGCAAAGGGTTCAGGAACATTCACACCTGGTGACATGAAATCGGGTTCTCTTAACATTGGAACTAAATGGATTTTATTATATTCATTTATACAATTACCATTAGATAATACTGTAAATGCTGTATTATAAATAGATTGATCAACTTTATTTGATACAGAGCCAGCAACAATATCAACTTGATACCTTTGTGCTAGATTTGTAATAAATGGCAAACTAATTTTTAAGTTAACATCCGCTAGATCATTTAATTTCTCTAATGCATAGCCGTTGTTCCACATTTCAGGGATTACTACAACGTCTGTGTCGTTTTCTAATTTATCTTCAAACCATTGTTCAATTTTTGCCATATTTTTCTCAGATTGACCATATTCGATATATATTTGAAATAGTTGAACTTTCATATATATCACTCCTCTTAATTGATTAATTATAAGATACTAAAATTATATCTAGATAGCAAAAAAGTGGGGTAATTTCTGTAAGAAATTTACGCCCACTCAGTGTTAAATTCAATCAATTATTTTTTAATAAGGAAACGAGGTTCAACTGGTTTAATATCTTTTTCACCAGCTTGCTCACGAACATTACCAAAAGGCATTTGAGCTACTAATTTCCATGTTTTTGGAATGCCAAATTCATTTGCAGTTGCTTCGTCAACGATTGGATTATAATGTTGTAATGAAGCGCCAATACCTTTAGTAGCTAATGCAGTCCAAATGGCATATTGATGCATTGCATTTGTTTGATTAGACCAAATTTCAAAATTGTCATAGAAGTTTGGCATTTTTTCTTGTAATCCTGTAATAACATCTTGATCTTCATAGTAAAGAATAGTTCCATATGAATGTTTGAAGTTATCAATTTTTTGACGTGTAGGTTCAAAATCACGATCTGGACCCATTGTTTCTTTTAAAATAGCTTTCGTGTTTTCCCAGAATTTTTCATTTTTATCATTTAATAATAAAACGATACGAGTAGATTGAGAATTGAATGCTGAAGGTACATGTTTAACTGCATGTGCAATTAACTCTTCTAACTCTGAATCTTCAATTGAAATAGTACTTTCTAAATTGTATATTGTACGTCTTTGCTCCATAGCATCGTTAAATGAAACGTCATTGTTCTTTTTATTAAATAAACCCATATTCAATCTCCTTTGTTATAGTTAATAACTATTTGTATCTTTAGTATAAATATTATACTCGATAAAGTAAACTAATAATTACTGGAAAATTTCAAAAATATTAATATTTTTTATCAATAAACATATATCAATGCATTATTTGGTTACTTTATATATACTTGATTTAGTAAAGAAATAATAATAGGAGGTGACTTTTGATGCAGAAAAAGTTAAAACATAAATTAATGTTACCTGGATTTGCATTAATATTAAGCACATCATTTCTAAGTCCGCCGGTTTTTGCGGCTGAAAATTCAAATAAGCCACCTCAATCAGATACAACTCAAACAAATGATTCAAATCAGAACAACAATGATAAAAATAATGCTGAACCATCAACTGATGATAAAAAGGATACATCTCAATCTTCTGATTCTAATCAAAGTGACTCAAATCAATCTGACCAAGATCAAACTAATCCTGATAATAGTAGTAATACATCTGATGGTAGTAAAGACGACACCCCAAATTCGGGACAAAATGATGGTTCAAATTCAAATGATAACACTGATTCAAACAATGGTACTTCTGATAATAATGATAAGCCTGGGAATCAAGATAATAATGATAATCCTGATAATAATCAAGATAAACCAAATGATGACCAAAATGATGGATCAGATAGTAATCAAGATTCAAACTCAAATCAAGATAATCCAAGTACTAAGCCAGATGACAAGCCAAATGATAAAGATGATGGTTCTAATTCCAATCAAAATGGACAAACCAATCCAGATAAACCAGGGTCTAACCAAAATGGTCAAGACAAACCCAATGGATCTAACAATCAAGCCAAACCAGATTCTAATCAAAACAATGATAAACCAAGCACGCAACCAGGTTCAGGACAAACTCATCATCAACATCAAAAACCAAGCAATCAGCAACCACCTATAAATCAAGGTCAGCAGTCATCTCAAGATGGAAACTCACAATATCCCGGTGAAAATAATTCAAATCATCAAGCCAATGGAACAGGTTCGACTCATCATGGTCAATCAAATAATCAAAGACCCAATCATTGGCAAAATGCAAATAACAATAACGTGAGCAATAGCCAATATCAGAATTCTAATCATAATTCTGTGCAATTAATGCCTCGATACGACTCTCAAAATCAAGTTTTAGGACCAGTGCGGAAATCAAATTCATACGATCAGTCACAATCTAATACATCTAATTATGATAGTAATCGTTTTATGTGGCAAAGACCGGAATCAATTTTCAACAATCAAAAAGGCTTTGAGCGTACATCAAATCAGCAGTCGCTAATAAGAAGGTTTAATTCTTTAGCAGAAGGTTCATACAAATATAACCCATTTGTGATTAATCAAATTCATCAACTTGATAATTCTAATGGTGTTATTTCAGATAGGGATATTTACAATATTTTTAGAAAAGAAACGTTTAGTGGAAATCAATATTTAAATTCATTACAACAATCATCTAATTATTTTAGATTTCAGTATTTTAACCCATTGGATTCAAAGAAGTACTATAAAAACTTAGATGATCAAGTTCTAGCTTTAATAACAGGCGATATAGGATCAATGCCTGATTTAAAGAAACCTGAAGATAAAGAATCGAGTGATAAAAGTTCTTTTGAAAATCATAGCGATGATAAAATAAGTACATCAAATCAACAGAAAGAAAGTTATCAAAAAGAGCAGAAAACAAATCGTTTATTAATGACGTTAGGTACAAGTATTATTGCCATTTTCATTGGTGTAATCATTGCATTTCTGTTAAAACGACGAAAGCAAGATGAAGGTGCACAATAAAATGATATTAAAAAATAGAGCCAATCACTGAAAATGTGACTGGCTCTATTAATTTATATTTAATTCAATATAAGATGGATGATAAAGTTGGCTTGTTCTTGTACTTTTTTAAGTGCTTCACCACCGAAGACTTGCATAATGACAACAGTACCGTTTTGTAACATGTGAATGCCGATTGGTATAGCGATTCTATGTGTATATGTATAAGCTAATGAGAATAACATTCCCATACCGAAATACATAGGTAAAAATTTAATATCATTATGTGCTAATGCAAAAAGAAGTGAGCTCACAATGGAAGCTATTAAAAAGGCAACGATACGATTACCTTTGATGGCGTTGTATAATTCACCAAATAACACCTTTCTAAATACAAACTCTTCTAAAATTGGACCAACAACTGAAATTAATATAATAAAGACTGGCATTTGTTTAGCAATAGCCATTAATCGCTCAGTATTAGGACTTTGTTGTTGTTGTCCTAAAACAAGTGTGTAAATTAAACTCACAACAACTTGATATACCATGACGATACAAAATCCAAGTAATGCCCAACTGATGATGTAGCGTTTGGATTCTTTAACACCTGCTTCGAGACGAGTAGGATTTTTAATATATAAGTTAATTAATATGATTAATATAGCTGCGACTATAAATAATGATACTTGTGTATATATCATAAATTGAGTTGTTTCCATACCTTTTTCTGGTTGGATTAATCCACTTCGTAATAACATGCCTGGTAAAAATTGAGCTAAGGCATAAATTAATACTGTTAATAATGACACCCAAAATCTTTTCATATTGGACCTCCGATTTTCTGTTTATAGTTTATTTTATCGTAAAAAATCATTATGTACAAAATAAATTCAAAGACGTCCTGCTTGAAATATTGACCAAATTTGATTATTATAAAAGTAGTTTAGCACTCTAAAAGTTTAAGTGCTAAAATTCGTACTCAACAAGGAGGAACAATCATGCTTAAACCATTAGGAAATCGTGTGATTATTGAAAGAAAAGAACAAGAACAAACAACTAAAAGTGGTATCGTATTAACAGATAGTGCTAAAGAAAAATCAAATGAAGGCATCGTTAAAGCAGTCGGAAAAGGGCGCTTATTAGATGATGGTTCTAGAGTTGCTCCTGAAGTAAAAGAAGGGGATACAATTGTATTCCAACAATATGCAGGAACAGAAGTTAAACGTGGCGATGAAACATACATCGTATTAAATGAAGACGACATTTTAGCAATTATTGAAGCATAAAATAAACGTATTATAAAAAAGTAAGAAGATTGACAATACTGGAGGTTAGACATAATGGCTAAAGATTTAAAATTCTCAGAAGACGCACGTCAAGCAATGTTACGTGGTGTAGATAAATTGGCAAATGCCGTGAAAGTGACAATTGGACCAAAAGGACGCAATGTTGTATTAGATAAAGAATATACAGCGCCATTAATTACAAATGATGGGGTCACAATTGCAAAAGAAATTGAGTTAGAAGATCCATATGAAAATATGGGTGCCAAATTAGTTCAAGAAGTAGCTAACAAAACAAATGAAATTGCTGGTGATGGTACTACCACTGCAACAGTACTAGCACAAGCAATGATTCAAGAAGGACTTAAAAATGTGACTAGCGGTGCAAACCCTGTAGGTTTAAGACAAGGTATTGATAAAGCAGTTCAAGTAGCAGTTGAAGCTTTACATGAAATTTCTCAAAAAGTAGAAAATAAAAATGAAATTGCTCAAGTAGGTGCCATTTCTGCAGCGGATGAAGAAATTGGTAAATATATTTCAGAAGCTATGGAAAAAGTGGGCAACGATGGTGTTATTACTATAGAAGAATCTAATGGTTTCAATACTGAATTAGAAGTTGTAGAAGGTATGCAATTTGATAGAGGATACCAATCACCATATATGGTTACTGACTCAGATAAAATGATTGCAGAATTAGAACGACCATACATTTTAGTTACCGATAAGAAAATTTCTTCTTTCCAAGATATTTTACCTTTATTAGAACAAGTGGTTCAATCTAATCGTCCAATTTTAATTGTAGCGGATGAAGTGGAAGGCGATGCATTAACTAATATTGTATTAAACCGTATGAGAGGTACATTTACAGCAGTAACAGTTAAAGCACCAGGATTTGGTGATCGTCGCAAAGCAATGTTAGAAGACTTAGCAATCTTAACAGGTGCACAAGTCATTACAGATGATTTAGGATTAGAATTAAAAGATGCTTCTATTGATATGTTAGGTAGTGCTAATAAGGTTGAAGTTACTAAAGATAATACAACAGTTGTTGATGGAGACGGTGATGAAAATAATATCGATGCACGAGTTAGCCAAATCAAAGCACAAATTGAAGAAACTGATTCTGACTTCGATAGAGAAAAACTACAAGAACGTCTTGCTAAATTAGCCGGAGGTGTTGCAGTAATCAAAGTAGGTGCTGCTAGTGAAACTGAATTAAAAGAACGTAAATTACGTATTGAAGATGCTTTAAACTCAACTAGAGCAGCTGTTGAAGAAGGTATCGTTGCTGGTGGTGGAACAGCATTAGTAAATATTTATAAAAAAGTAAGTGATATTGAAGCAACTGGCGATGTTGAAACAGGCGTTAATATTGTCTTAAAAGCATTGCAAGCACCAGTTAGACAAATTGCAGAAAATGCTGGATTGGAAGGTTCTATTATTGTAGAACGTCTTAAAAATGCAGATGCAGGTGTTGGATTCAACGCTGCAACAAATGAATGGGTTAATATGCTTGAAGAAGGTATTGTAGACCCTACTAAAGTAACACGTTCAGCATTACAACATGCAGCAAGTGTAGCTGCAATGTTCTTGACAACAGAGGCAGTTGTAGCAACAATTCCAGAAAAAGATCAATCAGAACAAGCTGGAATGGGTGGCGGCATGCCTGGTATGATGTAAAAAGACCAATGAACCCCGTTATATCAACGTTTGTAATGTTCAATGGTCATAATTTGGTCATATAAATTTTAAAATAATTCTTTTGAGACGTTTTCCATAAGTTGACTGAACTTTTGGGAAGCGTCTTTTTTGTATGAATTTGTAATTTTAGCGTAGATATTCATTGTGGTATTGATATCCTTATGGCGTAATCTTTCTTGTATCTCCTTAATATGTACACCAGCCTCAATGAGTAATGCACAATGTGTGTATCTGAACGAGTGCGTTGAGATGTTTTTGTTGATATCAGTACGTGCCATAATAGACTGAATCCACATTGATAATTTCTTAATCACAAGTGGATATCCGTTATTGTCTGTGAACACAAAATTATTATCGACATAGAGTTCATCTTTCCAATTGTTCTGTACATTAATCTTATAGTCTTGCAACATCTTAATCACATTCGCATCTACAGTGATTTTACCGATAGAGCTTTCAGTTTTAGGTGTAAGTATCTGATACTTTTTCTTATTGTTATTTGGATTGTAATACGTTTTAGTAATACTGATCGTGTTGTTATCAAAATCAATATCAGACCACTTCAATGCCAATAATTCACCTGCACGTAAGCCCGTGTATGCCAATGTGGTAAAAACTTGAAAGCTATTAAGTGGCGCATGGTTATTTTTAGCAACCTCTAGAAATTGAAATAATTCATCTTTTTCAAGAAACTTTTTATGTATCTCAGTGTCCTCTAATTCTTCAACAGTACGTATCTTTTTAGGTCGCTTAATTCCCTCACTAGGTAAAACTTTAATTAATTTCATATCGTAAGCATATTTAAAAATCATATTCGTAGATGCCACAATACTGTCAACATAATTCTTACTATACTGTGAGCTCATATCGTCCACAAAGCGTTGAAAATCATGTTTCTTGATAGTTTGTATAGGAAAAGTATTAAAGCGCTCTATGGCATGATACATGGCTTTCTCACGTGCTCTCACGCTACTTATTTTAGCATCATTCGCATATTGTTTAAGCCAATCGTCAGCTACTTGTTTAAATGTAGATGTGGAAGGTGCAATATACTCACCATTTCTTAATTGACGTTCAACCATTTCAGCATGATGTTTGGCATCTGATTTACGTTTAAAGCCAGATTTAGAGATATATTCATATTTGCCAGTTGTAGGATTCTTACCAGTAGAAATACGATATCGCCACGAGTTACCACGTTTTTCATATGTTGCCATAAGGTCACCTACTTAATATATCGCTTAATAGTTTCTATCTCATCTAATATCTTATCGTATTTATCTTTATCTATGGCATCACTGTTATAAAGTGCATTTAATTGTGATTTCAAAATATCATATTTTGTATTTAAGTAATTATATATTAATGATTGTACGTGTTGACTGTCATCAGCATCTAATGGTACACGACCATAAAATGTTGAATTTTTTTCATCTTGAAGATGATATTTCAAGTCATTCACAGCAAAGTCATAATAACTGCCATCGTGTGTATGTGAATCAGTAATATAAGAAGATACTTTTTTATTTGTTACAGCGTCCATAATTGAAGTAGCACTATCCACATATAAACCTAAATCAATCTCCCCATTAGATAATTCTTTAATTTTTTCCGAATGATAATTAAATTCAGAATGATTGTTTTCGACTAAACCTAAAATATAATCTTTAATAAATTTATCCGATGGGTTATTTCTAGCTTTATTTTCCATGCTACTTATATAACTATATGAATATCCTATTTTTTCAGCTATTTTTCTAACGGAAACCTCTTTTTCTTCTCTTAAGTCCTTACAATATTTCAATACATTAAACGACATTATATTATCCTCCTATAACAATTTACTATAACAACTATAACACATTTTAGAATTTTTTTGTTTTTATTGTTGCAAATTCCAAAAAAGATGTTAGTATAAGAATATAACGAACAACACAAACAAAAAATATTGTGTTGTTATGGAGGTGAAGTAACATGTTTTTGACAATCAAGGAAGTATCGAAACTTTTAAGAATTAGTGAAAGACACGCGTATAACTTAGTAAGTAACAACGACATTCCTAATGTACGAATTAAAGGCAAAATCTTAATTCCTAAAGAGCAGTTACTAGATCAGTTGTTTAAAAAGGAGGCTTAACCAATGATTAAACAAATTTTCAATGACAAAGAAATACGGTTTATCGAAAAAGACGGTGAGTATTGGGCTATAGCAAGCGATGTGGCAAAGGTATTAGGTTTTAGAGATGCGTACACTGCTACAAGATATTTACCCGAGCATACAAGAGGTACTCTTAAAGGGCGTACCACATCAGATAAAAAGAAATCAAGAAAATTCCAAGATTACACAGTTATCAATGAAAAAGGCATCTATAGACTTGTAATGAGGTCTAACAAAACGGAGGCACTAGACTTTCAAGACTGGATTTGTGACGTGTTAATTGAGTTACGCCAATCAACAGGGCTAAAAGGATATGAAGCATTCCGAATGTTAGACAAAGAAAAACAAAAAGAAGCTATGGATAACTTGAAAAATGGTATTAAAGCTATTTCTAAAAAAGATTATTGCAAAGCTCAATCAATTAGTAATAAAGCAGTATCAAACGTATATGGCTTTCCTAAGATGGTTCAAAAGGGAGATATGACACAGGAAATGCTGGAGTTAAGACAGCAAGTATTAAGTGACACAGTAGAATTTATGGTATTTGTTGATAAATATAATCTTCCTTTATCTGTGAAAAAGCACATTTACGACAAATACAATGACAAGCAACAAATGGCATAAGGAGGCATAACTAATGTTTAATATCGGCATTG
The DNA here is from genome assembly GCF_045984185.1 of Staphylococcus sp. KUGN1. Classification (NCBI taxonomy): domain Bacteria; kingdom Bacillati; phylum Bacillota; class Bacilli; order Caryophanales; family Staphylococcaceae; genus Staphylococcus; species Staphylococcus sp. KUGN1. Next base: position 37,637 of record NZ_JBJQIL010000005.1, read on the forward strand.
ATGAAGATGAAGCACGTGAGTTATTAGAACAAGCAATTAATGAACGTGTGGACGAATTAGCGCGTGATAAGTATTTTATGACGTTCAAAGAATTATCTGAGTATCTGAATTTAAGCAAGCCGACAATAGATGAATTACTTATTAAAAACGGCATGCGCTATTTCAGAGTAGGAAGCACATACCGATTTAAGAAATCTGATGTCGATGCATTTATGGAGCAAATCACTGCTCAAATGGATATTCAGAACAATGATTTAAAGCGTGTAGATATCAAACGTTTGTTGGAGGAAACGCAATGAAAAATCAAATATTCTACGTAACTTTAGTATCACTTATCACATTGTTATTTGTATATGCGATTGGTATTTATCTTGCATTTGCGATTTTTATTGTCGGCGTCGCATACGGATTGAATTTATTGGAGGTTGAGTAAAGATGAATGAAGAACAGTTAAAAGTAATTGAAGATATTTATAGCACATTAGGTTCAGTTGCTAATGACAAAGCCACAGAGTATGAACATCATTTTAAAGAAGGTCATAATGAATGGACTGAAACAGTTGATCGTGAACAACATCTACAAGCAATAATTGAGTGGGTTATACAACAAATTGAAAATAATTTTGAATGGGAGAATGAATGAAATGATAACAGAAATTTTAAAAGCATATGACGATGTAGCAATTGCAGGTATGAAAGTATCTCAATTAAGAGGTGAAACAGAAAGACTTTCAGAGTTGACAGGTTATTTAACTGAAAAGGCTAAAGAATATAGAGAAGAAAGAGATATTAAAGGTGCTGAGGCTATTGAGCAAATTGTATTAGACGATCTCGAATTTGAATTTGAAAGTGTGTACGGTCAATTTGAAGAAGAATTTAATAATTGGGAACAGAAATATAAAAGATTTGAAAATGTATGCACTTATTACGGCGTCCCAGTGCCAACGTTAAAAGATAATAATGTCATTCAGTTTAGAAAAGGAGTCAAATAATGAATTGGGAAACTAAAAGTTTGATTGAAGATATAGATATTATTAAAAGAAAAATCAATGATGCAGTTACAACATTTTGTTGGTTTGATGATAAGTATTTTACGCATGATAGTGGTCATTTGTTAACTAAAGATGAAATATTGACACACGGCGCGAGTTATCACGAACATCGTTGTTACATTACTCAACACATTGATTTATTAAATATTTATCTAAAAGAACTAGATACAGTGTTAGAAGACATAGAAAAAGCGTCATCTTCCACCGACCAAAGTAAAGATAACGCATAACAAAGAAGTATTTAATTTAATAAATACAAAATAAATAATAACACAAATGAAAGGTTGATAACATGGACGAAGTTAATTTATACAAAAAGCATTTTGAGTTTCATTCAAATTTAGATTATATAATCACTAACAATTTATCAAGAATTAAGGAGATAAGTAAGCGAATAAATTTCGCTTCTATCTCTAGTGATAAACAAATTTTTGATAACAAAGGTAATGCGTATCATCGCAAGAAAGACGATGTTGCAGGTGATTATATTAATAATCTTACTTTAGATTATACCATAAAACCTAAAGAAATTGGACTGGTATATGGAAGAATTTTCGTTAAAACTAACGATCAAGACGAAAAAGAAGCACATTTTAAACCAGATCCTTTTAATAATTATGCTCGTTTTATTGCAGATTTAATTTCTGATAATGTCATCTATTCTAAACAATTAGACCAATTCCTTATTGTCAAAAATAATCAATATGAAGTGATTGACGATACTAATTTTAAGTTAAGTTATCCGATTGAACCTAAAAACCAAATAGATGATTTTCTTGAAATCATGCTTGAATTATACCGTGATTATCTTGAATTAGAACATGAATATAAAATTTACCCATATAGTATTGCTGGTAATGATTTCATATATAACTGTAAGAAATTAAAACTCACAAAAGAAAAGCCACAAGATAATGAGTTATACGCTATTAAGTATGACGTAAACTACAACGATTTAGATTTCAAAACGCCAAATGATTTTTATGATTTGGTTACTGATAACGAGAAAAGTAAACATAATTTAAAACTGGTACATGCTTATACAATGTATCGCAAAATGAAACTTATTCAAGCCGAAAAATGGTTCTTATTTAAAGATTTCGGGCGTTCAGGTAAAGGTTTATTTATAACTACATTTAATAAACTGTTACACGTTAATAAAGTGAACTTTGATGGACTTGTCTCAGGTGGTTTTGAAGCAGCTAACGAATGGATGAATTTCTATGGTGCAGATATAGCACATGCTAATGAAACAGGTGAAATAACCAAACCTATGATGAGAATACTAAGAAAAATAGCAACTGGTGAAACAATTTCAGGACGTGGCATTGGTCGTAATGCATTCACATTTAAAAATAAGTCTGTATTAATACTAGATACAAATGAAAGTGTGGATACTGGTGAAATTACAGCTAATACTACTAGAACAATAAAAATAGCTTTTAAAGATAGACCGATAGGAGAAACTGACGATGAAAGATACAAGATTTTTGAGCCTTACTGGAATTTTGTCCAACCAAATGACGAAGATTCTGAAATAGCGTCAGTCTCGTTTTTAATCACAAGTTTAGAATATCTTAAAGAAATTGGGCGAGATTTTAGATTTAAAGATGTAACATTGAAACATTATTTTAGTGAAGAAGAATTGACTGAGACACAAGTTGTCTTGTTGAAGGCATTATCTAAACAAGGATTTATTCTTGCTGGTAATGAGACATTGCAAAGACTAATAGAAGAGGATTATAAAAATATGAAATATAAAAAAGCTCGTCAAGATATGAAGAAGATAGGTGTACTTACACGACAAGATATTTGGATAGAAGGTAAAAATTACAAAGGTTTTAAAATTGGAAATCAAGAATTATTTAATATGGCTCATTCATTAATCGAATAATGGTGTGACACACCTTTCCCACACCGTAATACACACCTAAAAAAAGCTGATATATAAACAACTCACCATTATCACCAACAATTTACCATACAAAAATTTTGAATAATTTTGTTTTATTCCTATACACAAAATAACGGTGATGATGGTGTGTATGATTAATATAAAGGAGTGATATTCAATGACAGGTTATCATGTAGCGAAACAATTATTGAAAAAGAATATTGAAGTGATACCACTAAATCAACATAAAAAGCCAACAGTGTCATTTGCAGATAAAGATGTAACTGACGAGTTTATTGAATATCATTCTTATCAATATCATAGGGCTAATGTACTAGGTGTATTGACTCGAGGTATATGGTGTATCGACATTGATATTAACCATGTTGACGGTGAGAATGGATTTGAAAGTATTGAACATACACCATATTATGAGGAAATTGTATCGAATGCACGTAATACATTAGTACAGACCACGCCCAGTGGTGGCAGGCACATTATTTTTAATAAGCGAGAAGGTGTTGCATATGGTCAAAAAATAGGATATTTGCCTGGTGTAGATATTAAGGCACATGACAATAGTTATTTTGTTTTAGCAGGTAGTCAAACATTTAAAGGCAAATATAAACATAACGGAATAAAACCTAAAATGTATCAAGGTGATTTTGAAAAACGTATATTTTCAAAACACGGTAATTATACACAACAAACGTTAGAATCATACTCAATAGAAAGAGTGTTACCTAATTATAATTTTGATCATGTAAGAGGTGGCAAAGGTGGAGACGGTAAACGTGCATATCAACGTATTATAGACGGTCAAAGTGAATACAGAAACGATGATTTATATAAAGCAGTAAGCTATGCAAATCAATGTAACATAGATATTGAGCCGTTACGTATATTGATTGGAGATAATAAAAACGGCGATGTAATAAGTGAAAAGGAATGGGAGGCGACTGTTAGAAGTGCAAGCCGTTAAATATGATTATGATTTAGATGAACAAGCTGAAAAGATAGGATTAATTGTTGGCATACCAGAAGAAGTGTATTTTTGCACAATCAGTAGAGTATCAGCAGTTTATGTTGAATACATTGATAATAGATGGGTTGCATGGCGTGAAAGTTATGTGCCGAATAGTAATAGGCGCACCAGTTATAAAGTGATTGCGCATGGTGGATTTGAGTTGGTAATGGCACGAATTAAAAACTATTTAGGATATATTAAAAAGAATAAAGGGTGATGATTATGATACACAAAAGGTTATCTCAAACATTCGCACTAAATAAACAAAGACTGAATCATCTGGATATCAATCAGTTAAAGACTAACAATAAACCTATCTGCCATATCTATAAAACTCATGGAAAGTATCAGTATTTAGAAATAGACTTCATCACATGTGACTGGTGTTTATCAAGTAAAGGTCAGGCATATCTTCAATCTAAACTGAATATGGAGCTACTGTTCTTATGGTTAAGAGGATACAACCTTAAGCTCCACTATACAAGCGTAGGACATATGACAATCTTCTTACGAGCAGACATAAAGACAATAGAGTTCCTTATCAATGAATTGAATGTGATGATTAGTAATAATGCATATTGGTATCAGTATCGTATAGGTAATCGTATGCAGCACATCGAGAGGGAAGTAAGTTATGTATCTCCTATTAAACATGTGAAGAACAATATGAACAAGGTCAAAGCGTAAGGGAGTATGACATGTCTAAAGATGAATTGAAAGTATATATTATCAACTATATTAAATACCAAACCCATGTAACCTTTGTTGATTTAGAAGAATTGTTTGAGTCATTGCATATTGGTTATCAAGGTGATTTTACATTTGTACATGTAGACAATGAGAACATTGTGTTGTGGCATGGATGGAGTATGGAAGTCATTAATATAGTAGGTAGCTTACTATCATCTAAACAACTTGAGCTAGAACGCACAGATGTAACGACTTATGTAAGACATGGTATGTATCTAGATCTGCCTGTTATGACAAATCCATTTGATTATTCAGATGCTCGTTGGTTGCCTGTGACACTGAAGCTAAGTGAGACGATGAATACACTATTACATTAGGAGATGTTGCGTTATGGGATACAGTAAACTGATAGCACGTTATTTATTATATTGTGAGACATCTGAAAAAGTCTTTAAAGGAATTAGTTATAAACATTATCTGGATATGAAACAAAAGTAAATATTGCGGGGATTATCACGCCCCGGGTCAAAACATTTCCCGATTATTTCCCAAGTGGGAGAACGGCGGGTGGGCTCGATTCCGTAACTTTTCAATTTGTTCCACGTATAACCCCTATCCCTGCATAAAAGCAACATATCTTGCGCTGACTTTATCAATTTAGTTAACAAGATAAATCTAAATAAAACAAAGGAGGTCGTGTAGTGAGTAATATCAATATGTTTGAATGGAACCATATAAAAAGTAAGATAAAAGAAATTCGTGAAGAAATTGATGGTGTGAAACAACAGAGTTTCATTGATAAAGCGAAGAATCGACAACTTACTAGTGTACTTAGAGAATTAAGTGTAGTTGAGAATTGGGTAAACGAACTAATGGATTATCAAAAAGAACATAGTGCAGTAAATAAAATTAAAAATTTACTTAAAAAGAATAAGGAGAGATATTATGGGAAGTAAAACAAACTCAAAACCAACGGTTGATGAAATTTTTCCAACGCATTTAGAAGTAATAAAAGATATGTTGAAGCAAAGTAAACATATTGCTAATAATGGCTCATATCAAGATAGTATTAATGTATTATACAACAAATTAGAAGAAGGCAACTTGAGTACACAAGAATATGAATTAATTTTAAATGAGATAGATAATTTAAGACGAGAAAAAGCTACTAATCCAAATGTTAATGGTCAAATTGTAGTCAATTTACCGAGTAATATTAAATCACTAGATCAATTACAAAAAGTAACACATAGTGAGACAGATAATGCTAATAAGGTTATTAAATCAGTTGAGAAAGAAAATGAAAGTATCAACCAACAAATCAATGAGCTTAAAGCTAAAATTGAAAGCAACAATAATTATATCGGTGAAATAATCAATCAACAATCGTTAAATGATGTTGCTAAACCAATTATAGAAGGCGAATTCAAGTACTATGATGCAAAAAGATTCTATAGCGATTTTATGTGGCAAAAAGCAACTGGTTTATTGCAGAAAAAAACATTAGGTAAAAAGATGATTAATTACCCAAATTTAGCACCAAGCAAAAAATAGTATTTAAAGGCGTTGACTTTATTGTCAACGTCTTCCCTTTATTTTAAAATCAGGGAGGCTGACCATGATATTAAAACAAAATAAATCAATATTGTATTATATAGAAGAAAAAATTTCAGAGTATGGGTTGTTGCTAAAGTACAATCCACTAATCATAAATCGTAAAATTAGATCTATAGAGATGCAAATTGAAGAAAGTTATCATTTAAATGTATCGCACATGGAGAGTTTGGAAAGTGGCTTGAAAAAGTGAACATATCTAAAGATTATTCAGCTAAATATATAAAGGTTTTTGATGAATTTGATAATTCAAATTTCGCAACGTTACGAAATATTGGTATATCAGTTCTACATGAAATCGCTAGTTTGCCAAAACCTGAACGTACCAAAGAACATACTACTTCAAAAGGAGAAGTTAAAACGCCAGACGAAATGACAGTTCGAGAATTACGAGAGTTAAAGAAACAACTTAAAAAACGTGACGCATTCATTGGGTGCAGTTTTTTTATTTATAACCTGTCAAAACTTTGCATCTCATTCAATAACAAACGGACTTAAAAGTACGCTTGTACCCAGTGCCTTAAAATAGGGAAGTGGTTTAATATGACAAAAAGGATACCCCTAATTTGGGGTATCCTTTTGTATATAACCGAACCAAATGTGGCTTCGTTAAATGTGTCCGTAAGTGGACATATTAGCTACTTAGCTTAATACCCTCAAATGTGAGAATATTAGTTTATACACAGCCCAAATGTGGGTTCAGTAATAGAACTGAACAGCTATACACATTCAATATGCTCAAATGTGAGAGTATTAATTAATAATACAAATGCTGACGCACTAAGTCAGTGCATTAGAAAACGACAATATCCGTTTTCTAATTTCTGAAAAGCTGAATATGGCTTGTTTAATTTATATATTTGCGTAGTTAGAAATACAATTTCGAAGTGTTTTAGCGCATGAGCTGATGTAACAATTTGTGACGTTAGCTACACGAGTATTCGATAAAGAGAGTAGGGTAACACGACGCCCAAAGTAACTTGATCTAGGATATGAACAAAATATTCACCCATGTATTGTAACTTGTAAATGTTAGATAAGTGAATGTAGCAACACCAGTGTTTATTGATAATATCGGTGAAGATGATGAAAGAAAAGAGATTTAAAAGGGTTGTAAGAGCAATACCCGAATACAGAGTTTCATATTGATGATATAAGGAGATTTGGGAAGTAAAGAAGATTAATTTTTTAAATTATAATATATTGTTGTAATTTTGATTGTTTCTAAGAAAATATAGAGTTATACTTAACAGAACTATATTTGATTAGGAGTAAAATATGTCTTATGATGATGAGTTGAATTTTCTTAAAAAAATAATTTCTGTAATCTATGAAAGAATGACTAATTACGCTGATACCTTTGTTGAACTAAGAAATAATAAAATTAATTTTAAAAAGAAATGTATTTGTGATTTTTTGGATGATAAAAATACGTATATTGATAGTGAGTTGTTAGATAATGTAGTGGTTTTTAAAGAAATAGTAAAGAAAGAAAATAGAATCTTATTGATTGATGAAGAGTTAGAATTAGAAATAGATAAACGTATTAAAAATGAAAGGTCTATTTATAACAAACTTTTAAAATATCAAGCAAAAAATGGTAAAGGAAAGTATCCTATTATTAAATGTTTAAATGATTTGTTAGGGTATAGATTCACTTTACAAAGCGATATTGATTTAAATAATGTATATAATATATTAAATGAGTATGTTTATGAGAATTTTAATGGTAAAATAAAGATAGTAGACGCTAGTAAAAATGACTATAAAGCAATTCACTTATATTTTAAGATTGATAATTTTTGTTTTCCGTGTGAACTTCAAATATGGCTAAACAAAGATCATAAGAATAATAAAAAATCGCATAAAATATATAAGCAAGATTATTTAAATTGGGAAGAATATGAAAGTGAATTAGAAAAAAAGTAGGGTGGTGAGATAAATGTACAAACATTATTTAATAATTTTGGAAGAATATGACCATGAAGGAAGATTAGCATTCCATATGACTATAACTGAAAAAAAAGATCTTGAAAAAATAGAACTTTATGAAGAAGATTTAACAGAATTAGGTATTGGTTTTTATACACATTTGATTACTACATCAAAAGATACAATTCAAAGTATAAAGGAAAAAGATAGTTTTTTTGAAAATGTAACCATTTTCGAAAAATATTTTGACTTTAAAAACGTTGCTAAATCTCCTCACGGATTAAATGCTATGGATATAGCGAGATATATTTTAATGTTGAAACCTACTACTCCACTTAAACTTCAAAAATTACTTTATATAGTATATGAAAGATATTTTTTAAACAGAAAAATAGAGTTATTTAAAGAGAGATTTTTAGCCTTTGATTATGGGCCTGTAGTTAAAGAAGTTTATTCAGTATACAGGGGGCAAAGTGACGTACTTACTGAAAAAGATGATCAGTCTGTATATAGTGTGATAAGTAATGCTACTACTCCAATAACATATAAAATATTCAGAGAAGAGGATTCTGAATATATTAGTAGTTTAATAAAAGATGTTATTGATGAGTATGATGGAGTGTCAGCTTGGGACATGGTTGAAAAAACTCACAAAAAAAACACAGCATGGGATAAAGCATATAAATTAGGACAAAATAGTCCCATTACTGTAGATTTAATAAAGTCATCGGTACCAGTAAAATAACTTTTACGTTCCACACACTCTCATGTGGTGTTTTTTTACGCTGAGAAACTTCCTGTGTCGCAGTGAGGAAGGAGCTTTTGTAACTACGGTAAGTTATATAATAAAGGATGTCGTATGATACAACATCCTTTATTAATTGTGCTCTATAAAAATTAACTCGTCTTAAGTAAAGAATAAGTTTTTAATCGTTAATGCTATACCTAATATAGTGGCAATAAAAGAAAAAAAGCCTAAGAGTAAGCTTTTTATGAAAGAAAGCTTAAATTTAATTAGTTCATCTCGTTGGTGACTTTCATCGTTAAATATCCAATTGTAAATAGAAGTAATTATATTTCTCAAAGTTTGTATCAGCCAGTAAGAAATAAGAACTGAAGTAATAATAATAATATAGTTATCAAAATGAGTAAGATTTTCTATACCTTTTCTAATAAATATGTATATATGATAAGAAATAATAATTATTAGAGTAGTTATTTTAACAAATTTTAATAATGAATTTTTACCTTTAAAGTAAACTACATAAAACATCATTAAATACAATGCAACTACCCAAAATATAAGAATTAAAGAAACAGCGCTTGACAAAGCTTCAATTAATGATTTATTCATAAATGTAACCTTGTATGCTAAAATAAATGCATAAGTTATTAATGTAAAAGGACTTAAAAATAAAGCGCCGATAGCATTTTGCAAAAATGTTTTAATTTCTAAACTTTTAAAGTAGTTACAAAAATGATGGAACTGCTTTTGCTTTTTTGCTGAGAGTTTCATAAAAAAACACTCCTGTTTAGCAAGTTTAATTCTATATAAAAACTATAAAAAATATATCATAATGAAACTTTTTCTTACAATACTTTTTGCAAAAATGAAATGATTTGTTTAATGATAATTTAAAGGGCAAAAAAGGGTACAGTTTTGAAATAAAGGACAAGAGTATGAAATTATTAACAATATAAGACGTTGAGAAACGTTCTGTGTTTCGATGAGTGAAACGATTAACTCTGGATTTACCCATGTTATTTTTTTTACTAAGAGTAACATTATGAGTAATTAATTAATATTGAAGTGATATAAATGAATTTAACAGTTCGGGAGGTGATGATGTTATGTTAAAAGATATAACATATTTAAAGCTATTGGATCTTGAATATAAGATGCTTTGTAGCTAAATTTAATCAACATTATCACAAAGTATCTTATTTATTAATAAGTAAAATAAATATACTTGTGAAAGGTTGAAAACAATGAAAACAATGATTTATCCTCACCAATATAATTATATCAGATCGGTTATTTTAAGATTGAAAAATGTATATAAAACGGTAAATGATAAAGAAACCGTCAAAGTTATTCAATCGGAAACCTATAATGATATTAATGAGATTTTTGGTCATATAGATGACGATATTGAAGAATCTTTAAAAGTATTAATGAACATCAGATTATCAAACAAAGAAATTGAAGCAATACTTAATAAATTTTTAGAATATGTAGTACCTTTTGAACTACCTAGTCCGCAAAAACTTCAGAAAGTATTTAAGAAAGTTAAAAAAATAAAAATACCTCAATTTGAAGAATATGATTTGAAGGTAAGTTCATTTGTAGGATGGAATGAACTTGCATCAAATCGGAAATATATAATATATTACGATGAAAAAAAACAATTAAAAGGACTTTATGGAGAAATTTCTAATCAGGTTGTAAAGGGGTTCTGCACAATTTGTAATAAAGAATCTAATGTTTCATTATTCATGAAAAAGTCAAAAACCAATTCGGATGGTCAATATGTAAAAAAAGGTGACTATATATGTCGAGATAGCATTCATTGTAATAAACAATTAACAGATATTAATCAGTTTTATAATTTTATTGATAAACTAGATTAAGGAATAAACTATGTTTGTGAAAATTGTGATTGTTAAATAATATTGTTTACCGTTAATTATGGATATAAATAGCTTTAAATTCAGAGGGCAAAAAAAGGGCATAATTTTGATGATAAGGGCAAATTAAATAGTTAGCACACGGACAAGTTAAATATTTGATTTTAAACGTCACTTATTGAGTGGCGTTTTTTTGTATCATAAGACGCTGAGAAACATCCTGTGTTGCAGTGAGAAACAAGATTTTTGTAACTGTATATGTTGATTTAAGCAGAATATAATATGTTATTTGAAAAAAAGTTTTTAAAATGGTCAATGAACCATATATTAAAGTGAGACATTTTAAGAATGGTTACATTAAATTTATAGAAGGTTACATCCACAAAGTAGACCCTTACACACAGACACTATATTTATATGAAGATAAGGGGATAACTAAGCAAGATTTGAAAGATATTGTGGAGATGAAATAAAACCACTAATTTTTATAAACGTAGTGGTTTCATTTTACTAATGTAAGATATATTTAGTTTTGTAACCAGTTTTTAATAGGATTTAGAATTTCCGTTACAAAATTTTGGAAGTAATAAAAATGAATAAAGAAAATTAAAACTAGAATAAGCACTAAGAGAGTTATATAAGTAAGTATATGACTTGTTTTATTTTTAAATAATGAATTTATAGTGTTTAAAATGACATTTTTTCTTAAATCATTAAAAAGTATCACATAAATAAATACTATCGCAAAAAATCTTAATATTAAAACAAATGAAAGGACACTAGGGAAATTAAGGTGATGAAAGTAAATTAATGTAGTTTTTATCATTTCTATTAAAGACTCAAAAAAAGTTGAAAAACTACTGAAGTATAAAGTATCGAATTTATTTTCTAAATTTGAAATAATTTTAGGATTTATGAATAAAGCACTAAGTAATATTAATGTGAATGAAGAATATTTTACTGAATAATAAAAGTAACTTCTAATAGGTAATTGGTATTTTTTTAATCTATAAATAGTTAGTATACCAATAAAAAATACAAGTGTGCAGGACACTCCTATAACTATAAAATTGAATTTTATAAAGATAGTCAATGCTAATAAAATTCCTAAACCAAATAAAATTATCCTATACGAATCGTCTTCAGTGGTACTTTCTTTTTTTATTATTTCCTGTACATTTTTATGGTTGTAGTTTTCGGTATGTATATTTTGGTAATTATGACTTTCAGAATATATGTTTTGATTATTTACATTATTATTAGACCCGTTATTGCCTTGAGCATTTTTAGTGTTAGGTTTAGACTTTAATTTTTTGATTATGGGAATAAAGAAACTAATAATAGTTAAAACACTAGCAGATATGGATAATATAGAATTTAACATTTTGCACCTCACAAAATACTTTTAATTATGACATTACCATACTTAGATATTTTAATTAATATTTTGCCTAACTGTTGTATTTTAATGCTTTATTGTGAATTTTTTTATTATCATATTCTTAAGCTCTAATCTATTATAGATAAATTCTAATTATAAATACTGCAATAAACGAACAACGATACGTAAATTCATTTCCCGATGCAGCACAGAGTGAATGTCAGAGTGACCGTTAAACATAAATATATAGGGATGAAGAATAGGATTTTACAACTTCAATAGTAATCATTGTTGAAGTATACTAGCAATTGAAAATAAGCAACAGATTTTTTATAAAAAGTGCCATGCTGTATCAAAAAATGATAAGTAAAAATTTCGTAAAGTATTGTGTCTATATTTTTATATAAATTTTTGAGTTTTTGGTTTTATACTGGATTATGTATACTCCGTCTTCGAGTTTTATTGGTACATGTTGACTTATATTATATTTTTTTAATAAATGTGAATGATAAAAAATGAATATGAAAGAAAAAATAAAAATAATTACTAATGGTATAGTGGTATAGATTCCCTGCAGTACTAAAGTAGAACCATAAAAAACGATAATAATAATAGATATAAAGTTACAAATGGATTTTAATATTGCATTTCTATTTTTTATAAAAGCTTCAACTTTCTCATCTAATATACCGAAGACAAATTTCGTATAAGTATATTCTTGAGTGGAAACAACTAAATTATTAAAGAAAGTTGATGTGAAAGTCAATATTGCAACTATTAGTAGTCTTGTAGTAGTTTCATTAAGAGTGAAATTTTTATTCAACACTTTGTCAATATCGAAATAAGTTAAAAAAGCTATTGCAAAGAAGACTATAACACCTACTATTAAAGTCATAGTGACAAATAATTTATTAATTGTATCTATGAAATTTAACTTTTTAATGTAGTCGGGGGTTAAAATGTATTCAACTTCTTTATCCCCAGTAATGATTGTAATTTCTTTCCAATTCTCTAAATATAAATCTCGCTTAAATTGATTATTGAATTCTTCTATAGGAAGAAATATTTTCATTTCATGATCCGACAATTTAATTCACCTGTCTTTTTAATGAGTATATTCGTATGTATGAAACTAATAGATTTAATTCCAAATTAGTAATGATTATACCATAATATTAATTTCAAAAAAATATGTTGTTGAATTTATATAATGATTAACATACAGAAATGTGAAAATGAATAAATTGCACAAATTTATGTTGTTTTTGCAATTTTAACATTTTTTAAATTTCTATACTAACTTAATATAAACAATGATACAATAACACTAATTATTATATATAGTTTGAGATTAGAAATAGGAGTGATACATAGTGAGTGGTTGGCGTCGTTGTCCAAGATGCAATTCCGGTAGGGTGGTTCAAAGATCTAGTGGATGTTTATCTAAACTAGCGTTGATATCTTTATTGTTCGCTGCTATGTCAATCTTTGGAATGTTTATGTCGGGAGATTTTGCAAGGTCACCTTTTGAATTAATAGCGCCATTTGTAATGGCAATTTTAATACCTGTATTTTTTATATTTATTTACATAAAGTTCGGTCGTTCATTATTTTGCAGAGACTGTTATTATAATTTCAGAACAAAAAAGAGTGAATAAAATTTTATATGTTAAAACTGATATTATAAGTACAATAGTAGTTTGTGATCAGTGGTCATAATTTGGTCATAACAGAATGAAAAAACTAAAAATAATGGCATATGTGAAATTATAAAACATTGATTTAACAGTCTTTTGTTAACGTATTTATAGTAGTTTGTGCATATACAGAATGCCTGGTATGATGTAAGTTCACGCCATCGCATTGGACAATTGATAAAAACTTCATAAATTAGACATAAAGATAATTAAAACTTTCTAGTGATCCATTTCGCTAGAAAGTTTTTTATTTATTGAAATTGATGCGTTTTTAAGCTATTTATCATAAATAATGACAACTTATTCAATTAAAATAGCAAAATATTTTATAGAATAAAATAGTTGAGGTACCAATCCACAAATGTTATATTATTTATTATGATTTTTATAAAGAAATGTTTTAATTCAGGAACGACATGTTGATTTGAATTAACGCATTATTCATTTTGACAATTAAATAATAAGGAGGAAGTCATAATTGAAACACCCTAGAAAAGACAACCAAGAAAATAAAAAAATAAACTATTTTTCCATTAGAAAGTTAAAAGGGTATGGCGTGACTAGTATTACTGTAGCTTCATTGTATTTAATATTTGGACATACTAACATGGCAAATGCAGCAGAATTCAATCAACCTACTGAAATAGATAACAGCTATACAAATAGTACAGTGATTGAAGATAAGCAAGATGAGAAAAAACTTAACCAAAATACTGAAATATTAAACGCAACTACAAATAATACAAACAACGAAACAACTCCAAATAATACGAACAACGAAGCAACGCCAGTAATGGATAATAAGCAGGTGACTTCTGAACAATCAAATAGTGGAAATAATGAGCAATTAAAACAATTAATTCAACAATATAAAAAAATAAATTTAAATGATAAGACAGATGAATCAATAAAAGAATTTAACTATGATATTACTAATGCTGAAAAATTTTTACAAAAAGAATCTACTCAAGCAGAAATTGATGGATATTACAGAAATTTCATTAACAGTGCTGCTAAATTAAAAAGAAAAAAGAATAACAATGAAGTTCAAATTACAAAAGAACAAAATGGTAATAAAGGTATACCTGCAACAAACACAGAACCATCAAGTAATAATCAACATTCTCAAGTAGTGCGACAATCAGAAGGTGCATCATTTAGGGCAGTACCAAATCAAAATAATAATGACCCTTTAAAATACAATGAAACTAATACCGGTGTGATTAACGGACACTTTGATCAAGTTTCTGGAGGAAATTTACCAAATCAAAAAACAAGTCTAACGGTTGTTAAAGATGTCATTGGATGGACGAGTGTATCTACAGATCCAGATAAAGAATTTCCTATAGTAATGACTACTAAAGTAAGAAATTATCCAACATTTATGAGTGATAGTTCAGCACCTTATGGCGTCGTATTAGCCAGAACAACAGATAGATTTGACAGACGTGTGCCTGACCCTAGAGTAGCCGGTATTTATCAAGATATTGATGTTGCACCTAATTCAGAATTAGTCGTAGATTTTATATCTTCAGCTTTAGCAACAATTAATGCTTGGCCAGGTGTAAAAGCCAAAATAACAACACCAGACGGTAATCGAGTATTATTTGATAAACAGATAAATGGTATGGGTAAATATCCAACTGGAAAACTGAATCTCATGGTCAATGTTCCAAGTGATGTTGATAGAGTAAGGTTATCCTTTATTCCAATTTCAAATTCGTACACATTAACCTCTAACCAAACAAATAGTGCTTATGGTTTTGGAGATAATCCAAATTACATGTACGGTGGTGCTGTTAGTAGAGTTAATGTAAATAGTGGTGCTTATGTTGTATCTAGAGTAACTGAAATCAATTACGACTTTACAAGTGATTCATCAACTTCTAATTATGCACGTGGTACAATTTCAGTAATCCTTGAAAATAAAGGACACACAAGTTCAAATGAAACCATTTATCGAGTAACGTTACCACAAGGAACAAAATTTGTTTCTGCAACAAATGCGAGTGTAACAGTTATACCGCAAGGTGATTCAGATAAGATGACAGTGCACTATGTCGCACCGAATGGCGATGTAAAAGAAGTTGTCGCAACTAAAGTCGGAACGCAATGGACATTAAATGAAACACCAACAGGTATTAGTATAGATAATACAAGTGGGGCAGTGACAGTAGGCTATCAAGGTGTTCAAAATGGCAGTGAAGTCGTAGCAAGTGAAACCCTCGGTAACAGTGATCCGAGTGAAAAAATTGTTGCTAATGTTCCTGTGAAACAAAGTAAACCTATGCCACCTATAATTATATGGGATAAAGAGAAAGGTTCAATTTCTATTAAACCAAATGGGAAAACAGATAAAATGAGAATACAATTTATAAGTTCATCCCATAATAGTAATATTGAAATTATTGCGACAAAAGCTGATTATCAATGGAACCTTAATCACAAAATAAGTGGGATTCAAATAGATAGTGAAACTGGTATAGTTACCATTGATTATCAAATAGTCCAAAATTATAAAGAATTGCTAGTAAGTAGTACATTTGGTAATAGTGATGAAAGTGAAAGTATTCATTTTATAATTCCGAAATTTAAAGGAACAGTGTATGATTTGTATAATAATAAACAAGAAAAATTACTTAATGAAAGTGAAATTGAAAATGTAAAAACACATTATGTAATTAAGAAAGAGATACAAAAAGACAAAATAGAATTACCAAATACAGGAAAGAAACAAACGAATGAAAAAGGAAACACTAGTATTGTTTTACTGCTATTGGGATTCATACTTTGTAAATTAAAATTGAAAAGAAAAGACTTATAGCTTAAAAGAGTATATAATAAATTATATTAATAACATGTTGACTATAAAATAGAGAATTTGAGGAGTTATTATGTATTTTGTTATCGCAATCTTTACAAGTATTAGTTCGTTAGTAAGTTTATTTTATGCAATCGATGCATGCATTAAAACTAAACAAGTGAATGCACTTTATGCGTTTGCTAGAAGTTTTTCAATTGCATTATTGTGCGTCGCAACACTATTCTTTATAAATCATCTATTTTTATTTGCTATGACATTTTTAATGGCTTTAATCCAATTAATAGATGGTTTTATAGGATTAAAAATTAAAGATAACTTAAAAGCTTATGGACCATTTTCATTAGCAATTGTAGGATTTATTTTATTGATTTTTATTTAGATATATTTATTGAATAAGATGAAAAAAGGTTAGACCACAAATTGAGTTGGTCTAACCTTTTTGTTATATTATCTCAAATCATCAATTGCTTTTGCGATTGAATCAAATACATGTGGAATATCATCTTTTTCTACACAACTAAATGCGATTCTAATATCAGTTTCATTTAATGCGATGACACCAATTGAATATTTCTCAATTAAATGCTGACGTAATGTTTCAGGATTTACATCTTTAACTTTAATTGCCATAAAGTAACCAGAATTAAAATCATATGCTTGCCAATGAGATTGATATTGATCCGCATATACGACTGTTTTTGTTATTTCATATCGTTCTCGTAATGTCGTTATATTTTGTTCAATTTCTTTATTAAATTGAACATTATTTTTAAGTACATGTTTAACAGCACTTTGAGATGGTAGTGGGCCACTTGAAATATTGCTACGTATTAATCCTTTAGTTTTGGCTTCTAATACATCTTTAGTAGATGCGTCTTCTACACCAAATGTAATAAATCCTACACGGAATCCCCATGCAAAGAATTCTTTAGTTGCACCATCTAATCTCACTGGAAGTACATTTTTAGATTGAATATTTGTTAATGCAGTGAATAAAGATTGAGTATAGACATCTTCGTAAAACAATCCATAGTACGCATCGTCAATCACAGCTACCACCTGTGTTCCTTTTTCTGCTAATGATTTAATTGCATTGACAATGGTTTGTACCTCTTCATTATTAGGTGTGTAACCAGTAGGGTTATTCGGATAATTAAGAATCATTATGACTTTATCTTTATTATAAGCTTCTAAAGATTTAACTAATGATTTCGTAGTATAGTGACCATTTTCATCAAAGATTGGATATGTGTCGATGTTTGCATTGTGTCGTGTGTTAAATACTAATTTATAGTTTCCCCAGTTATGCTCTGGTAATAAAATAGTATCACCTGAATTGATGAATAGGTCGGCTACAAGTGAAAGTCCATGCGTAAGTGCATTGGTAACAATGGGTCTTGTCATGACTTCTTTAGTTAAATCAGGATTATCTTTTAACATTTTTTCTTGCCATAAATCACGCAATTCTTCAATACCTTGAGGTGGTGCATATGGGAAGATTTCATCTGGTGACAGTTCATTAAACATTTGATTTAGAGCATTGGCATACATTTTACCGTTGTCATTGGTTGCCATACCAATTGTTGCATTATACTTTGTGCTCTTTGCTTCAGCAGATTGAGAAAGAATACCTTTTGGATAAAACATATTTTGCCCTAAATCTGAAAGCATAGAAAAGATTTCAGGATTTGACTGTTTTAGTTGTTCGTTTAAATTTTGGGCTAATGGGTTCATATTGGATAACCTCTCTTTTTTAAATTAAAGTCATTATCCTTATAGTATCTTGAAATTGTCCAAAGATAAAGTATTGTTATTAAAGATTTAATTAATATTAATTATTCAGCAAAATATACGAACATGTGTTCTGTTTTATGTTAAGATAAGTATAGGTCATCGACATTTATGACACTTTGCATTTGGGAGGTGTAGTATAATGACGTGGTGGCAAGATGGAATTATTACTTTATTAACAGGTGGCCTACTTGTTATCTTTCGAGTTTGGTTAGAAATTAATTGGAAAGATAAATAGATGACCATACACAAAATACCCTAAGCCTGCTGGTACCGGACTTGGGGTTGTGTAGTATAATTTGTGGATACAATTATATAGTAACATCGCGATATATATATCGCAATCAATATAACGTTTGAATGAATTTTAGTAAAAACTGATAGTTTGATATAATTTAAAATAATGAGGTGAATTCAATGAAGCATATGACTAAAATATTTGTAGTGTTAGCAATCATATTATTCATTATAGGTTATTATTTGCAAGCTACAGGAAATGAATCTTCAGGAATAAAATTACTGCTTGCTGCTATTATGTTCATAATATGCGCATTTATAAGTAGAAATAATGATCGACGTAAAAATAATCATAAAAAGTAATCAATTTAGAAATGAATTGTTGGAAACAGTGTGTAGTTTACATGCTGTTTTTTTAATCTGTATATATTGTTTATATATAATTTGTTATCGTCCAACCATATGTATAAAGGAGAATCATATATATACTTTACAAATTTGTATATAGTGTGTATATTGATTATATACAGAAGAAAAGGGGGACATCAATGAAAATTATTTTGAAGAACACCAGTGAATATCCCATTTATGAACAAATCAAACAACAAATTAAAGAGAACATTTTGAAAGGATACGTTTCTTCTGGTGAACATTTACCATCTATGCGTGAATTAGCAAAAGACTTACAAGTTAGTTTAATTACAACCAAACGCGCATATGAAGATTTGGAAAAAGATGGTTTTGTTACTACGATTAGAGGCAAGGGAACGTTTGTGAAAGAACAGGATAACTCAATTCTAAAGGAAAAGCAGTTCTTTGTGATTGAAAATTTAGCAAAATCAATGACGAAAGAAGCAAAGACAATTGGCATGTCTTTAGAAGAACTACAAGAAATTCTTTCCTTAATTTATGAGGAGGAAGAATAATGAATGCTATAGAATTGAACCATGTTAATTATTCTAGACGGAACTTTAAATTGAAGGACGTATCATTCAATGTGCCTCAAGGATTTGTTACAGGATTTATTGGTGCTAATGGTGCAGGGAAAACGACAGTCATACGATTAATTATGGATTTATTACAATACGATAGTGGAAGCATTTCAATTTTAGGTGACAGTATGTTAACGAATCCTATTAAGATAAAAAATAAAATAGGCTTTGTTTATTCAGAAACATACTTTAATGAAAAATGGACTATAAAAAAGTTAGAAAATATCATTTCTCCTTTTTATCAAGATTGGGATAGTTATTTGTTTAATGATTATTTAAGTAGATTTGATTTACCGTATAATCAGAAAATCAATCAATTTTCTAATGGTATGAAGATGAAATTGTCACTGGCTATTGCATTTAGCCATCATGCTGAGTTATTTATTTTGGATGAGCCTACTTCGGGTTTGGACCCAATTGTAAGAAATGAAGTATTAGAAATTATTCAACAAGAACTAATTGATGAAGATAAGACAGTTTTCATTTCTACACATATTATTTCAGATTTGGAAAAGATTGCTGATTATTTAGTATATATCAGAGACGGTGAAATGATATTAAATGATTCAATTGAATCGTTAATGAGTAAATTTCAAATTATTAAAGGTAATCATAATGATTTAGATGAAGAATTGGAAGAATTATTAATCTACAGAGAAACTAGGAAAACTGGATATACAGCTTTAACACGACATGCACAAACATTTAAAGAAATATTCGGAAATGATATTGAAGTTCAAAATCCGAGTATAGAAGAATTAATGATTTATTTAGAAAAATTTAAGAGTAAATCATATGAGCCCCTTACTTTAGAAAGTGAGGATAAAAAATGAAGCAATTATTAATTAGAAATATTAAATTAAGATACTGGACTCTTATTTTGTATATAGCATTGATTGTATTTTATCCAATATATAGCTTCATAATGAAACCTAATCCGCTCATGAATTCTGTTATGGCAATACCGCTTGGATTAATTTTAATGATAATGTCTATACTCGATGCTGGTCATTTGTTTAGATTTCATCGACGATTAGGTGGGAATCGATCAAACTTATTTTTTGGAAGTTTACCAGTATCCAAGAAGAATATGTTAAACGCCAATTATTTAACATGTATCTTCTTTACTTTATTTGGTGCAATTGTGATTACTTTATACGGTTATGAATCAGATTCTATTCAAACCAATGCAATATATTTCTCAACTACATATGCCTATATTGTAGCGAACTTCTTATCGATACCAGTAGCTTTTAGAAAAAGTACTGAGTATAAAACTGAGGGAGTATCATATATTGCTTATATCATTTTGATTATGTTCGCATTACCATTTCTATTATCCGTCACCTTGATTTTAATTAATTATATATTTTTAAATCATAGTCAAATTCCACAATTTTACTCTTATTTTTTAAATTATGGATTTGTACTATTAAGTATTATAGTTTTAATCATTAATTACGTTTTACAACTAAATAAAATTAAGAAACATACACTTTAAAGGAGGTCTACAATGAAGTTAGAACAAATAACAAAAAAATATGGCCAAAATACTGTTATAGATCATATTGATTTTGATTTTGGAAACAGTCAAATCGTAGGATTAATCGGTAAAAATGGTGTAGGTAAAACAACACTAATGAAAGTAATGAATGGGAATATTATTAATTATGAGGGGAAAGTTAATTTACCTAATAATGAAAATGTTGGTTATTTAATTGAGCATCCTAAACTATATGATAATAAAACAGGTTTATATAATTTAAAATTATTTGCACAAGTATTAGGTAAAGGATTCGATAAAGAATATGCGGATCACATCATTGATGCATTCGGTATGAGACCTTATATCAAGAAAAAAGTGAAAAAATATTCAATGGGTATGAAGCAAAAATTAGCTATAGCAGTTTCATTAATGAATAAACCAAAATACCTTATTTTAGATGAACCTACAAATGGTATGGATCCAGATGGTTCGATTGACGTATTGAAGACGATTCAATCATTGGTTAAACAGTTAGAAATGAAAATATTGATTTCTAGTCATAAATTAGAGGACATTGAACTCATTTGTGATAGAGCTGTATTCTTAAGAGATGGTACATTCGTACAAGATGTCAATATGAAAGATGGTGGACCAAAAGATAGTACGATTATTTCAATCGATACAGAAGACTATCAAAATGCATTAGAAATGTTAACAGAAAAATTCCATGTTCAACAGTCTAATAAAGAAAATGGAGAAATCATAATCAAAGCGCAAAAAAATTATAAAGATGTACTTGAAGCATTAGCAAAACTCAATATTTATCCTAAATATATTGAAACACGTAAAAGTTCATTACGTGATACTTACTTTAATATTAATCAAAGAGGTGATAAATAATGAGATCTTTACAATTAGTAAAACATGATTTAATTAGTATTTTTAAAAGTCCGCTCACGTACATTGCGTTTATACTTGTCATTGGTTTAACTGTCTTTCAAGCTGTCATGATGGCAAATTATAGTCCTGGACACAAAGTGGACTATACAATGGTATTTATCATGGCCAATTGGTTATTCTTATTTGCAGGTTTATTATTTATTATCAAAACAATTACTCGAGATTACTCACAAGGAACAATTCAATTATATATGAACAAAATGAGTAGTAGAATTGGCTATATTGTTGCTAAAACAATTTCAATGATTCTAATTTCATTTTTATTTACACTTGTTCAATATATAGTGATTATTGTAATTGAATCTACAACTAAAGGTAAAAGTATTGACGGAGATAACTTTTTAACTAACATTTGGTTCTATCTTATCTTTTTCCTATTCTTTGGATTATTTTTATTTTTAATTACATTAGCAGTTGAAAAACCAGCTGTTATATTTACGTTAGGCATTTTCTTATTATTAATTGTGCCATTTATCCAACCGCTAGTAGGTTTAATTCCAAACATCGGTGATGACATTCATAAGTCATTTAAATACATTCCATTCACATATTTAACTCAAAAAATGACTGAGTCCGATGTTTCATTTACACATTGGCAATGGTTTATTTCTATAGCATCAATCGTAGTGCTATTTATTGTTAATGTATTATATGCAGCTAAAAGAGATATTTAGAATAAGTGATTACCGGGGCTTGATAGTCCCGGTTTTTAATATTTTAATTTAAGAGAGAATAAGGCGTTAAAACGGGAGATTTCAAAAGAAAACGAAGCTATCTTACTCAAATAGCTTCGTTATATATAGGTGTTATTTATAAAGCATTTGATCAATAATTGAATTGTAAACTGCTTTCCAGAATGTGGAATCTGTTTTATATCGATTTGAAATAATTAAATGTGTTTCTTTAACTTTATCTTCATAATCCGGGTGATCTTTACTTGGTAAAGTATCTTCACGTAAATTCGTAACAAATGATTGAACTTCTTTAGCACGTGGACCCCAAACTGTTTCTTGTTCATAATTATCATTTAAAAATACAAAAATAGGAATTGAACGTGATTTTCCATTTGTTAAATATTGGTCTATAAGATGTGTATCATCATCTCTATGGAACACTTTGACTTCTAATTCTAGGGCTTCAGCAATATGTTTAAGTATTGGAAGATTCATCATGGCATCGCCACACCAGTCTTCGGTAATTACCAATACTTTAGAATAGTTAGATGATTTTAATTTCTGTAATCTTTCATCATCTTCAGGTAACTTAAAGGAATCATAAATTGAAACGAGATTGTCTTTATTGTCTTGCATCTGCTCAATATAAGGTCCGATGTCTTGACTGTTTTTAAAATATGTTTCTAAATTGGTCATCGAAAAAACCTCCTTTAATCATTTTATATATTATACCAATTTTCATAATGTAAATAAATTAAAATATTTTAAAAATTCTCTCATTTTAGCAAATACCTACCGTGAGATGAAACTAAATACACCTTATGCTATATTTATTATAATAAGTTGAAAGTGGTGAACATCTTTGCGCATACAGAATCGATGGATAATTAGTACGCTATTCTTAATATTAGCCATTTTACTTCTGATAGGTCTTTCATTTTATAAAAATATAAAAACCGTTGATTTATCAAGTGCATCAATAAATGGGATACATTTAAATGAACAATTTCATAAAAAGGATTTTAATGTAAATAAAAATATTAAAGTAGATCGTTACACATTTTATAATCATAAAAAGTATGATGATTTAACAGTTAAAGTACATAAAAAGAAACACGTTGTTAAAGGCATTGTACTTGTTAAAGATAAAGAGATACATACAAATTTTGGTGTTAGAATTGGGAGTCATATTGATGAAGTTATTAATGATTTAGGTAGTAATTATCAAAAAAGTAAAATAGGTAAGAACTATCAATCAATAACTTATCGAGATCGTGAACATCATATGAAATTAAGTATTTTATATAAAGATGATATCGTGAAGCGGATTGAATTCTTTAGTAAGTAACTAAATAGTTGAACATTAGTATTGCAACTAATTGAAAAAATAGATCGAAAGAGTGACAATACTATGGATAAAATTACATTTTTGAATGAATTAGAAGTCTCATTAGACGAACTACCTCGCAAAGAAAAAGATAAAAAAATGTATGATTATGAACATTACTTTTATGAAGAGGAACTGAAAGGTAAATCTGAAGCGGAAATAGTTAAAGCGTTAAAAGAGCCTAATGATATAGCTAAACAGGTCAAAGCGCATAGCGCGATTGAATATGCTGAATATAAACCAACATTTCATAATACGTTACGAGCTGTTACGGCTTCATTAAGTTTAGGTTTGCTATCAGTATTTTTAGTATTAATTCCAGTGTTTTTCATATGTATGATATTCGTTATTTTGTTTATTGTTTCCGTGTTATTAATTTGTGCACCTTTAATTTTAGTCTTATCGTCTTTATATAAAGGTATACATGATTCAGTAAGTAATATTCTTTTTTCAATAGCCTATACAGGACTCGGATTAATGTTGATTGTTATAACATTTAAAGTATTAGAAACGATATATAGACTCATTCTAAAATATTTGAGATGGTATATTAAAACAGTTAAAGGAAGCGTTCGAAGATGAGAAAGATAATGTTTTCAGGTCTTATCATTTTTCTTGTTTTCTTTATAGGTGCTACAGTTTGCTGGTTCACCTTTGAAAAACAGAATTATGAAGAAACGAAAATTAATAAATCCTATCCTAACTCTAATTTTAAAAATATATCAATAAACACAGAATATACTAATGTTAAGGTGGTTAAAGGCTCTAAATTTAAAGTGAAATATAATGGGGATAATAAAGTAAACTTAGTTAACAAGAATAAAACACTGAAAATTTCAGAAGTGAAAAATGTTGATAGAGGCTACGCTATTAATTTAAATCCGTTTAGAAAAGATGACAATCAGATTGTTATCGAAGTGCCAAATGGAAAATTAAATGCTTTTTCTTATGTATCTAAAGGTGGTCATTTGAACGTAGATAATATTACTACTAATCATTTAAATTTACTGAGTACCAATTGTTATGTGAAATTTAAAAATCTAAATGTTAATGATTCAGATATTAAGGCTAATAGCTCACAATTTTTAATTAAAAAATCTACTTTAAAAAATAATAATGTAAATCTAAATAGTGGGTTTATAAATGTTTATGATAGTAATATTAGCGATTCTATTTTTCTATTAGGAGAAGGAGATATTTATTTTAATAGTATGTCACCAAGAAGCGATATCAAGGCTTCTACTAAAAAAGGTGATATTCATTATTCTTATAAAGATAAACCAGAAAATACTTTGTTGAAATTACAACCAGGTAAAGGAAAGGCTTTAATTGAGAATAAACATTTTCATGAAAGTAAAGTAGGTAAGAGTGACAATATTCTTGAATTCTATACAGTTGATGGGGATATAGTTATAAAATAAAGGAAGATAAAGTACAAAACGAGACAAGTTTAATTGTTCTCGTTTTGTACTTTTTTAATGTGTGGCAAAAGTTAAATCTGTATCAATGACGCCTTCAAATGTTCTTTGCGTGAGCTCTTCGCCTTTAAGCCAAGCATTAAAATCTATACTTGAAGGTATCTGATTCTCACCTAAAGACATCCATGCCGTAAGTGATTGTGGTTCGTACATCGATGTATGAATGGTACCAGACCAACTGTTGAAAAGTTTGCTATATATGTCGTATTGTGGATCATTAAATAATTTGAATGCTTGATGCTTATCAAGTTGTGTATGTGTTTGATTAATGACGCGTGCTAATCGTTCTTTAGATTCTTTAGTATAATTTCTATTTTCATGCGTTAGTAATTCAAAATGATTTGTACAAATAGTATCATATCTAACATTGATATCTCGTGGTGTAATTTCTACGATGGCATGATTTAAAGATTGGTCCATTAAAATATAACTAAAAGAACTACGGTGTGGTATCTCTTTTAACAGTTGAATCGCTTCGTCGACATTTTTACAGAGTTCTAATATTAATCTACCTACCATATAACAAACGAATCCATTTGCTGGTTTTTTACGATGCATAAAATTATATGCCATTACTAAACCAGCTTCATTCATACCGTCCATACGTCCAGTTACTCTTGATGTTGGACCAATTTGTGCTAATCCGCCATCATTTGGTTGGTATAATAAATATCTGCCATCATAAGTAGCAGGATGATAATCATAATTTCTTACTAAATAATCCGCCCCGTTAAATACGGTACAACCACTTTCTTTTAAATCAGTAAAACGATAATGTGCAAAGTTTAAAATCATTTGACGTGTTGGTAACTTTAATACATCCTGCATACCCATGAGTTCTTCCCAAATTTTAGGTGCATACGTTTGAAAAATAGAATGTGTTTCGTTAATATCTATATCAAATCTAGGAATTCGCTTTTTCCATTCTTTTTCTCTATTTTTCAAGAGGTCAGTTTGTTTTAACCATTTGGCGGTTTGTACGCCTAAATCATAATGTGAACCTCTATAGCTCATAATTTCAGATTGAACGCTTTGCATATGAAAGTACTCCTTAATCAAAATTTACACTTTGTAATATAATGTTAATGTTACATTAATTGTTATTTTATGTAATTATATATATAATAAAATTGTAATTAGTTACTGATAGCATTGAGAAATAATTTATTTTGGGGTGATATCATGCGTAGCAAATATGATTATATAAAAGGCGCAATTTATAATTGGTGGCATAAATAATTATAATATTGCACTGACGGCTGATGAATAAATCAGTCGTCTTTTTTATAGTTATATCTTATCATAAAAATTTTTATAAAGAGAGCTTATAAAAATAGTAAAAAGGGTATGTATTTATTGATAACGATAAATATGCTATCATAATGTATTGTAGATATGCATATAAAATATAGAGGTGAATTTTAATGTGGAACTTTATTAAAGGTTTATTTAAATTTGTATTTAGTTTAGTAGCTATCACTACAGTTGTTGTAGGTGTAGGTGTAGTTGCATTTGCTTATATTTTCAAAAAAGACTTTGAAGATATCGAAAGAAAAACTAAAGAAATCGTTTCAGATATCGAAAATAATAATTAATTTAAAGATTAAATTAATGAAAGCGTCACTGATGAAATTGTCATCAGTGGCTTTTTTATTTGCTTGAGTTTGAAAAGAAATTAAGTAGGGGAAATACGCACGATGTCTAATAAAGAAAGTTTGAATTTATCAGAAGAATGAGATGGATAGCCTTCAACTTCAAAAGTTATAGCATCAATACGTTCAATATTAAGTTCGATAGATTTAAAGTATCCGTCATCATAATACTGTACAACTACTGGCTGATTTAACTGCAAGGACTGATGTAAACGAAAATTCAAATCAGATAATTGATCATCAGAAAGTACAGGGCGATCAACCTTATTTTGATCTATGATATATTGATGAATCGTTTCAAATTGTTCAGGTAAGGTAGCAAAAGGTGCCCATTTAACCATGCCGCGGCCTTTCGGGATATTTCTATCCAATTGATTGCGTGGAATATGTCGATAGTCCAATTGATTATTATTTAAATCCGTAATCATCTTTCAATCACCTCAATATTTATACTTCTATTATACGAACGTACGTTCTGTTTTGCAAGTGGTATTTCGATAGAATCATGTGTGGTTATCAACAAATAAAATTTAAGTATAGAGGTTTATGACTAAAATCATGCCCAAACGTTTGTCTTTATATATATAATTTTAATAGAATAGAGATAAGTGATAAGGAGGCGTTGACGAAATGACTAAAGGTTATATTGGTTCATATACGAAGAAGAATGGGAAAGGGATTTATCAATTTGAATTAGATGAAAAAAAGGGACAAATAGTTGAAGTAGCGACTGGTTATCAACTAGAAGCATCAACATATGTAACAAGAAATAATCTTTTTCTATATGCTATTACAAAAGAAGGAGACAATTGTGGTGTCGCAAGTTTTAAAATAGCGGAAGATGGTGAATTAACATTAATCAATAAATGTTTGGATTCTCAAAATGGCACAGGATGTTATGTTCAAGTATCGACAAATGGTGAGTTTTTATTTGAAGCGGTTTATGGTGCAGGGTTAGCTCGAATTTATCAATTAAATCCAACTACTGGTGAAATAGAGAGCTTAATTCAAGAACTAGCGCATGACTATCCACTTGGACCTCATGAAAGACAAGAACATCCTCATGTGCATTTTTTAAACGAGACACCAGATGGTCAATATGTAGTAGCAGCTGATTTAGGTACAGATCGACTTGTGTCATACACATTTAGTGAAAATGGTTTGAAAGAACATGCTGTTTCAGAATTTAATGCAGCTGATGGTACGCGTCATATTGCATTCCATGAAAATGGAAAATATGCATATGTCGTACATGAATTATCAAATGTTGTTAGCGTGACTCAATATGAAGATGGGCGTTTTGAAGAATTAGAACGTCATTTAACAATTCCAGAACATTTTGATGGTGCAACTAAACTTGCAGCAGTACATTTATCTCATGACCAACAGTTCTTATATGTAAGTAATCGCGGTCATGATAGCATTGCAATTTACAAAGTGTTAGAAAACGGAGCTAAACTTGAATTGGTTGATATTGTCAAAAGTGGCGATGCATTCCCACGAGATTTTAATATCACAGAATCAGATGATTATTTAATTTGTGCACATCAAGAAGGCCTTTCTAAATTAACGGTATTCGAAAGAGATAAAGAAACAGGTACATTAACTTTAAAAGATCAATCAACTCAGGCACCAGAAGGCGTTTGTGTCATGTTCTAAAAAATAGATCCCATAAGCGATATCGCTTATGGGATCTACTTTTTAATTTTTGAAAAATGCTTTAATATACTTAAATTTGCCTTTATAAGGTGGGAAAAATAGGCTCGACTCTAAACGTGTCGATTTAAAAGTATATGATTTATCATGAGAAAATGTATCAAATGAGTATTTGCCGTGATAGTTTCCAATACCCGATAGACCTACGCCGCCGAATGGTAAATTGGGATTTGCTAAGTGCATCAATGTATCGTTAATTGCGCCGCCACCAAAGGCAAGTTCATTAAGTACACGATGCGTTGAATTTTCATCTTCACTAAATAAATAAAGGCTTAAAGGTTTAGGACGAGACTGGATTATCTCAAAAGCTTCATCAAATTGATCATAACTGATGATTGGTAATAATGGACCAAATATTTCTTCTTGCATAATTAAATCTGAAGTTTGAATATCATCAATAATAGTGGGTTCGATGAATAAATCAGATTCATCACTATGACCACCAAAAATGATATTGCTTTTATGTTGTTGTAGTAATTCGTTTAAGCGATTAAAATGCTTTTGATTTACAATTCTGCCAAAATCTGGACTAGATTGAATGCTTTTTCCATAAAATTCATTTAAGGTTTGTTTTAATGCTTTGATAAAATCATCTTTTACTTTTCGATCTACTAAAATATAATCTGGAGCAACACATGTTTGACCTGCATTTGTAAATTTACCAAAAGCAATTCTCTCACTAGCTACTTTTAAATTAGCTGTTTCATCGATAATTACAGGAGATTTACCACCTAATTCAAGTGTTACAGGAACGAGGTTTTCACTTGCAGCTTGATAAACAATTTTACCTACTTTATCACTACCAGTGAAGAACATATAATCGAACGGTAAGTGAATAAGGTGGTCTGTTTCTTCAATACCACCTTCAACTACAGCAATATAGTCAGGTTTATAAACATCTTCAACAATTTTACGAATGACTGAAGATACATGAGGCGTTAGTTCTGATGGTTTAATAATCGCTGTGTTGCCAGCTGCAATCGCACCGATTAATGGTTCAAATGTTAATTGTACTGGGTAATTAAAGGGACCGATAATAAGAACAGTGCCATAAGGGTCTTTTTTGATATAACTTTTTGTAGGGAAAAGATAAAGTGGTGTATCTACTTGTTTTGTTTTAGACCAATTTTTAAGCTCTTTACGGGCTAATTTAATACTTTTTAACAATATACCAATTTCAGTAGCATATGCTTCAACATTACTTTTACCTAAATCTTTTTGTAAAGCTTCAAGTATCTCGTTTTCATGATGTTTAATACTCTTGCTTAACAACTTTAATTGTTGTTTTCTAAATTTAATATCTTTAGTTTGATGTGTTTTGAAAAAAGCTTTGCTATTTTCAAATAGTTGATCAATTGAATTCAAAAGTTGAACCTCCTTAAGTTGGATTTGAGATAACAATATTCTCAAGAAAAAATGCTTAACATATCTTTACCCGATTACCACAAAAATAATTAATTTTAATATAAAAAATTAACCTGAGACATTAAATCATGTCCCAGGCTCAATACAATCAAATACATTTATTACTAATAAAATTATTTAGTTAAAGCTTCAGTAATTTGAGGTACAACTTGTTTTTTACGAGATACAACACCTGTTAAGAATGCCATATCGTCTTCTAATTTAACGTTGAATGCTTCGCCAACTTTATCTTTTTCAGCACCTACAACTAAAATTTTAGAATCGCTATTAATGATATCAGTTACAACTAAAACGAATAAATCATATTTTTCTTCAGCGCTTGATTCTAGCATAGATTTTTCTAATTCTTCTTTACGATCTAATACTTCATCAATATCAACTGTGTTAACTTGAGCAATACGTGTTACGTAATCTCCCATAGTAAATGATTTAGCATCCATATCTAATAATACATCAGCAGATTTATCAGTAGTAGAAGCGCCTGCTTTAAGCATGTCTAAACCATAAGCATCTAAGTCGACGTTTGCTATATCTTTTAAAGCTTTAGCTGCATTGACATCTTCATCAGTGCAAGTAGGAGATTTAAATAATAAACTATCTGAAATAATTGCAGAAATCATAAGTCCAGCAATTTCAGGTTTAATTTCAAATCCACGTTCTTTGTACATTTTGTATAGAATTGTTGCTGTACAACCAACTGGCTCTGCTCTGTAATAAAGAGGGCTAGCTGTTTCAAAGTTTGCAATTCTGTGATGATCTACAACATGTTTAATTGTGGCATCGGCAATTGTATCAGCACTTTGTTGGAATTCGTTATGGTCAACTAAAATAACATCTTGACCATCTAAATTATCTTCTAATAATTCTGGTGCATCTACTTTAAAGTGATCTAATGCATATTGAG
This sequence comes from Staphylococcus sp. KUGN1, assembly GCF_045984185.1. Lineage (NCBI taxonomy): Bacteria > Bacillati > Bacillota > Bacilli > Caryophanales > Staphylococcaceae > Staphylococcus > Staphylococcus sp. KUGN1. The sequence continues at coordinate 69,077 of NZ_JBJQIL010000005.1, forward strand.
TTTCAGCCCCAACTTCACCTAAGCGATAGGCTTTAGCGCCTGCATTTTCTGTTAATTGTTCAAAGTCAGCCATAATAATAGCTGATGAAATTGCGTCAGTATCTGGGTTTTTGTGTCCAAAAATGTAAGTGTTTGCCATGGATAAATGTCTCCCTTATTCATTAGTTATTTTATTGATATTATATAGTTATTTTAGCATGACTATAGCTTATTCTTCTACCTCTGCGCCCAATGAGTTTTGAAAATGATCTAATGCCCATTCATGTCCAGATGGATTAAAGGAAGCGACGCCATTCTTCGGTACATGTATCTTATAACCTAAATTATATGCAGAAATAGCAGTGTGTAACACACATATATCAGTACAAACACCAACGATTTCTAATGTGTTAATTGTTCTTTCGCGTAATAAACTATCTAGAGGTGTACCGTAAAATGAATCATAACGTGTTTTATCTAAGTAATGCATATTGCTTTGATGTTTATTCGCTTCATAAATTTCTCCCACAGTACCATAGAGTTGTCGTCCTGAGGTACCTGCAATATTATGGGGTGGAAATAGCTTAGATTCTGGGTGATAATTATCATTTTCGTAATGTAAATCCATCATAAAAAAGATATTGTCATTATTTTCAATATAGCGATGGATGCGATCTGTTATAAATGTTTCTAATTTTTGTCCAGGTTCTCCGCAAGATAACTTTCCGTCAGGTGCAATAAAGTCCACTGAGTAATCTACTACAATTAAAGCCTTTTTCTCCATTCAATAACATCCTTCCCAACATAAACATAACTATTGTTTACAATCCTGTCATTCAATTTCATTAAGTTAATTAAAAATTCATCTAATATGCTTAAAAAATGTTTTATAAGATTAATCATAGTATATATATTTATCAAGAGGACTACAATTAAATATGAAACAAAGGAGAAATTGGATGTTCATAAATGTGAAAGATTTTGGCGCAGAAGGTCAAAATAAAGTAAAAGATACTAAAGCAATTCAAAAAGCATTGAACAAAGCAAAAAATGGTGAACATACGGTGTATATCCCAAAAGGGACGTATCATATTGGCAAAGCGTTAGTGATTTATGATTCTACAACACTGCTTTTAGATGATGAAACAGTATTATTGAGATATAGCAAAGATGCACTGTTAAAGAATGGAAAACCCTATATTTTCTATCATGAATATAGAGGAAATAGTCATATACATATTAAAGGTGGTACATTTGATATGAATGGCTCTAATTTTCCATATAACAATACAGCTATATGCATGGGACATGCAGAAGACATTCAATTTATAGGAGTGACTTTTAAAAATATTGTAGGTGGGCATGCCATAGATGCGTGTGGCTTAAATGGATTAAGGATAGCGAATTGTTCTTTTGAAGGTTTCTTAGATATTGATGGTGATAGATTCTTTTCGGAAGCAGTACAATTGGATATCCAAGTGCCAGGTGCATTTCCGAAGTTTGGTACCACCGATGGGACGATAACTAAAAATGCCATTATAGAAAATTGTTATTTTGGACCGTCAGATGATCCTAACATGAAACCTTGGAATAGGGCGATAGGATCACATGCGAGTCGATATCATCGATATTATGAAAATATTCATATCAGAGACAATGTGTTTGATCACATTCAAGAATATGCACTAACGCCACTAAAATCTCAAAATACATTTATATCTAAAAACAAGTTCATAAATTGTGTAGGGGGCATACGTTTTTTAGGTGTCAAAGATGGTAAAAACGCAGCGGATCCTTATACTGGTAAAGACATGGGGACACAAGCAGGTTCTAATTTTAATGTGATTGGCAACGAATTTATTGGGAAAATGGAAAAGGATGCTATACACATTAGAAGTTATAATAATGTGAAACATACGCAAATATTTATTGCAGGCAATACATTTAATGATAAATCTCAAAAAATACATCTCGAAGATATCGATGATTTAACATTGAATCAAGATGATCATTTAGTGTCTATAGAAAAAAAGAATGTAGAAAACATAAAATAATACAAAAACGCTTTTCCCTAGATCTTAAAGTATGGGAGAAGCGTTCTTTATTATCTTATTTATAAAATGAACCAATAAGTTTAGTTTCAAAATCAAGTGTATTAAGGATAGTTATGACTTTTTTGACATCTTGTGATATAGGAGCATCTGCTTGAACAAAAAAGTGATATTGGCCGAGCTTAGTCTTAAGTGGTCGTGATTCAATCCATGATAAATTAATATTAAATAAAGCAAATGTATTTAATATACTCGCTAAAAGGCCGGGTTTATCGTATTTTGGTGTGATTAAAAACATTGACGTATTCGTATTGCTATCGAAATTATCATGGTTTTTAATGATTAAAAATCGTGTAGCATTGTGAGCAAAATCTTGGATATGTGTATCTAAAATTTCAAAATCATAATCATTTCCGCTAGCTAGTGGAGCAATAGCCCCAATATGGTCATTAATCATATCCAAACCTTTAACAGTGCTATCAACATAATCGTAATCAAATTGATGTTTCATAATATAATTTGAGGTTTGACTAATGGCTGGTGCTATAGAATAAACTTTCTTGATATCACTTATTTGACTACCAGCTTTACCGTATAAAGCAAAATCAATATCTAAATGTAATTCACCATGTGCGTAAACATTTTGCTGTGCAAGTGAATCAGCAACGATATTAATTGTTCCTTCGATTGAATTTTCAATTGGCACAATGCCTATTGAAGCAGTATCTTGAGAAACATATTTAATCACTTCGTATAAATTGGCTTTGGGTATAAAGTCATAATGTTGTATTTGATTTTGATTAACAAACTTTTGAGAAGCTAAATAGGAAAATGTACCTTTTGGACCTAAATAATATATTTGCATGCCTTCACCTCTATTGATGTGTTAATGGAAGGGGCACTTTGTCTCACTTGATTGTTTATAGAAAAAGTTTGGATCTCGCATCGTATTATCATAACCATGATGATAATTATTAGTCAGCGTCGGTGAAATAGGTGGTGCTAACCATGACCATTTACCTGTTACTTCTCTCTGATGCTTTGTTTCGTTCTTTTCAAACATTTCAAATTGTTTAGAAGCTGTTAAATGATCCACAATTGATACACCTTGTGATTTAAATGAATGATAAACAGCGTAATTAAGTTCGATAAGTGCTCTATCCTTATTAAAAGAATTATTTTTAAGTGTATCAAACTCGAACGCTTCTGCAACTTTTTCTAATAAATCATAACGATAGCTATCAGTAAAATTCCTAACTGCGATTTCAGTAACCATGTACCAGCCATTAAATGGTGCAGTAGGATAGGTAATGCCGCCAATTTGTAAGTCCATATTCGAAATGATAGGTACTGCATACCATTTTAAATTTAAATCTTTCAATTTAGGGTATCGGTCATGCTCGATTATGACTTCTTTGATTATGGATTTAGGATATTCATAATATTTAATTGGTCCGTCATTGATTTGATAAATGAGGGGTAATACGTCGAAGTCTCCACCATTTCCTTGCCATCCCAAATGCTGTGCTAGCGTCGTTACATCACGTTCAGATGGGTCACCACAATTCTCATAACCTGCATAACGTATTAATTGATTATTGTAGATCTTAGGAGGTTCGTCAGGACTGAAAATCGTTATATAAGGTTTAATCTTTCCGTCGTTAGTTCCCTTGATAATATGGTCTTCAATAGCTTCTAAAAAATGTGTTTCATCATTAATATCTCTAGCATCTTTGACATTAAGTGACTCCCAAAAAAATCTACCGATACAGCGATTTGAATGTCTCCAAGCCATTTTGGCACCGTAAGTTAATTCTTCTAATGTATGCGTGTAGGTACCTGTTTTTAGAATCTCATGATTAATTTCTTTAATTCTATTATCGATTTCATCTTGCGTATAATTTAATTCAGAATACATCGTTTGGATAAATGTTGTTGCTTTATCTATTAACATTTCAAACACCTCATTAGTATTATAATCGACACGATTGATTTACACATTCAATAATGATAATTGTCACGAATTTGTCGCAACGTCTAAGATATATAGGCAAAGTCATATGATACTTGAAAGTAAATTTTGATAGCATTCATTTATATGAGGGGCGTAAAAGCAATTCAGTTGTTACCTAGTTAAATTGAATTATGATAAAATACTAATAAAAGAATGGTCGAAATGGAGAGATACGAGTGTACCAATTTGAAGACGACAGTTTGATGTTACAAAATGATTTATATCAAATTAATATGGCTGAAAGCTATTGGAATGATGGTATTCATGAAAGAATGGCTGTATTTGATTTATACTTTAGAAGTATGCCATTTAATGGTGGTTATGCTGTTTTTAATGGACTTAAACGTGTTATAGATTTTATGGATAATTTTGGTTTCTCAGAAACAGATATTGAATATTTAAGATCAATTGGTTATCAAGATGACTTTTTAGATTATCTGAAAAATTTAAAATTTACAGGACATATTCATTCAATGCAAGAAGGAGAAATATGTTTTGGAAATGAACCGTTGATGAGAGTAGAAGCCCCATTAATTCAAGCTCAATTGCTGGAAACAGTATTATTAAACATTATTAACTTCCACACGCTCATTGCTACGAAAGCAAGTCGTATTCGTCAAATAGCGAATGACGATATTCTTATGGAATTTGGGACACGTCGTGGTCAAGAGTTAGATGCAGCATTATGGGGTGCTAGAGCTGCTTATATTGGTGGTTTTAATTCGACAAGTAATGTACGAGCAGGAAAATTATTTGGAATACCTGTATCAGGTACACATGCGCATGCACTCGTACAAACTTACGGTGATGAATACATTGCATTTAAAAAATATGCAGAACGCCATAAAGATTGTGTATTTTTAGTAGATACCTTCCACACTTTAAAATCAGGTGTACCTACAGCTATTAAAGTTGCCAAAGAATTAGGTGATAAAATCAATTTTATAGGTATACGTTTGGATTCAGGGGACATCGCATATCTTTCTAAAGAAGCACGTCGTATGTTAGATGAAGCAGGATTTAAAGATGCCAAAATAATCGCGTCCAATGATTTAGATGAGGAAACAATAACAAGTCTGAAAGCACAAGGTGCTAAAGTAGATTCATGGGGTGTAGGTACGAAACTTATAACTGGCTTCGACCAACCAGCATTAGGTGCTGTATACAAATTAGTTGCTATTGAAAATAGTGATGGGGAATACAGTGACCGTATCAAATTATCTAATAATGCAGAAAAAGTTACGACACCTGGTAAGAAAAATGTATATCGAATCATTAATAAGAAAACTGGTAAAGCTGAAGGGGATTATATTACTTTACATGGTGAAGATCCAACTAAAGAAAAACCTTTAAAATTATTCCATCCAGTCCATACATTTAAAATGAAATTTATTAAATCATTTGAAGCTATTGATTTACATCATGCTATTTTTGAAAATGGTCAACTCGTTTATGATTTGCCAAATGTTCATGATGCCCAAGCTTATTTAACAGAAGGACTTAAAACATTTTGGGACGAAAATAAACGTTATTTAAATCCACAAGAGTATCCAGTTGATTTAAGTACTGCTTGTTGGGAAAATAAACATAAACGCATCTTTGAAGTGGCTGAGCATGTTAAAGAAATGGAGGAAGACCATGAGTAATTTACAAGATATCGTAGTAAGAGAGATGAAGGTAAAACCTCAAATTGATGTTGAAAAAGAAGTACAAGAGATTAAACAATTTGTAAAGAGTTATGTACAATCTCATTCATTTATCAAATCATTAGTGCTGGGTATTTCTGGTGGTCAAGATTCAACATTAGCTGGTCGCCTTGTTCAATTAGCTGTTAATGAATTACGTGAAGAAGGTAGAGAATGTCAATTTATAGCTGTAAAACTACCTTATGGTGTCCAGTCAGACGCAGATGAAGTAGAAGACGCGCTAGCCTTCATTAACCCTGACCAAACGATTACCGTCAATATTAAACCTGCAGTAGATACAAGTGTAAAATCACTACAAGAAGCAGGGATTCAATTAACAGATTTCCAAAAAGGAAATGAAAAGGCAAGAGAGCGTATGAAAGTACAATTTTCAATTGCTTCCAATCAATCAGGTATTGTTGTGGGAACGGATCATTCTGCAGAAAATATCACTGGGTTTTATACTAAATATGGTGATGGTGCAGCTGATATCGCGCCATTATTTGGACTGAATAAACGTCAAGGTCGAGCTTTACTAAAATATTTAGATGCGCCAGCACATTTATATAAAAAAACACCTACAGCAGATTTAGAAGAGGATAAACCACAATTACCTGATGAAGAAGCTTTAGGCGTAACTTATAATGATATAGATGACTATTTAGAAGGCAAAGAGGTTTCAAGCGAAGCGAAAGAAACGATTGAAAATCATTATGTTAAAAATGCACATAAACGTGAACTCGCTTATACACGTTATTCTTGGCCTAAAAATTAGAAAGTAAGCTATAAACGAATCGAAATGTAGAACATACTTTTTAATCAATTTTACAATTAATGATGCTATTAATTATTTTATAATACTAAAGTTAAAATTTGACGTGACAAAGCTAAAAATGCCTGTTAAAATAATTTGAATTTCAAGTAAGAAAAGAGGAATAATATGTCAGCGATTGCTCAAAACCCTTGGTTGATGGTGTTTGCTATCTTTGTAATCAATGTGTGTTACGTCACATGTTTAACAATGAGAACCATTTTAACTTTAAAAGGTTACCGTTATGTGGCTGCGATTGTAAGTTTTGTTGAAGTATTGATTTATGTCGTAGGTCTAGGATTAGTAATGTCTAGTTTAGATCAAATTCAAAATATTGTCGCATATGCATTTGGCTTTTCTATTGGTATTATTGTAGGTATGAAAATCGAAGAGAAATTGGCGCTTGGATACACTGTCGTTAATGTGACATCTTCAGAATACGAGTTAGATTTACCCAATGAACTTCGTAACTTAGGGTATGGTGTTACACATTATGAAGCGTTTGGACGAGATGGAAGCCGCATGGTTATGCAAATTCTCACACCAAGAAAATATGAATTAAAGTTAATGGATACCATAAAAAACTTAGATCCAAAAGCCTTTATCATTGCTTATGAACCAAGAAATATTCACGGTGGTTTCTGGGTTAAAGGCGTACGTAAACGTAAACTTAAAGCGTACGAACCAGAAGAATTAGAAAGTGTTGTTGAACATGAAGTATAAAGTAAATGATAATGAGACGATTTCTGATTGCCTACAAAGAATGAAAGCCGATGGTTATATGCCAACAAGACGCATTGAAAAACCAATTTATAAAGAAAATAAAGATGGAAGCTTAGAAGTTTTAAAACAAGATATCATTTTTATTGGTAAGAAGATAACTGAATAAAATATGACAGAGACCACTCAATAAGTTGTTTTGAGTGGTTTTTATTTTGGAATTGTGTTTGACTAAAATATGAAATAAAATAGGAATGTAAGCTAATTAGAATTATACAATCGATAAGTATTCTGTTAGAATTAAAGTAAATCGTCAAAGACGAACTTTTAAGTTTATTTTGCAGTTAATGTACAGATTTTGTGATTTAAAATATGAATATACATACGATAGGAGTTTAAAAAATGATTGAACGTTATTCTAGAGAAGAAATGTCGTCTATTTGGACAGACCAAAACCGATATGAAGCTTGGCTTGAAGTAGAAATTTTAGCATCTGAAGCATGGAGTGAACTAGGATATATTCCAAAAGAAGATGTTCAAAAAATTCGCCAAAATGCAAAAGTAGATGTGGAACGTGCTAAAGAAATAGAATTAGAAACTAGACATGATGTCGTCGCATTTACTAGACAGGTTTCAGAAACATTAGGTGACGAAAGAAAATGGGTTCATTATGGTTTAACTTCTACTGATGTTGTTGATACAGCACTTAGTTATGTTATTAAACAAGCAAATGATATCATCGAAAAAGACTTAGAAAGATTCATCAAGGTTTTAGAAGAAAAAGCTAAAAATTACAAATATACGTTAATGATGGGTAGAACACATGGTGTACATGCTGAACCAACGACGTTCGGTGTCAAAATGGCATTATGGTACACAGAAATGAAACGTAATTTAAAACGTTTTAAAGATGTACGTGAAGAAATAGAGGTAGGAAAAATGAGCGGTGCGGTAGGTACTTTTGCTAACATTCCACCAGAAATTGAAAGTTATGTTTGTAAACATTTAGGATTAGGTGCAGCACCTGTTTCAACTCAAACTTTACAACGTGATCGTCACGCTTACTATATCGCAACATTAGCACTTATAGCCACTTCATTAGAAAAATTTGCAGTTGAAATTAGAAATCTACAAAAAACTGAAACACGTGAAGTTGAAGAAGCTTTTGCTAAAGGTCAAAAGGGATCTTCAGCAATGCCACATAAACGTAATCCAATTGGTTCTGAAAATATTACAGGTATTTCTCGTGTGATTCGTGGTTATATTACTACTGCTTATGAAAATATACCGTTATGGCATGAACGAGATATTTCACATTCATCTGCAGAACGTATCATGTTACCAGACGTAACAATTGCCTTAGACTATGCCTTAAATAGATTTACAAATATCGTAGATCGTTTAACAGTATATGAGGATAATATGCAAGCGAATATCGATAAAACATTTGGTTTAATTTATTCACAACGCGTATTACTTTCTCTAATCAATAAAGGTATGGTACGCGAAGAAGCGTATGATACAGTGCAACCAAAAGCTATGAAATCTTGGGAAACGAAAACACCTTTCAGAGATTTAATAGAACAAGACAGTAAGATTACAGATGTTTTATCTAAAAAAGAATTGGATGAATGCTTCAATCCTAAACATCATTTAAATCAAGTCGACACTATTTTTAAAAGAGCAGGCTTAGAATAACTTTAGAAATTAAATTGAAATCCTATACAAATTCAATTAAAACTACTACACTTTAACTTGTTAGTAAGTTAAAATAGTAAAAAGAATATGCATATAGGAGCTGTTATGATGCAAATTGAAAAATTACGTGGGGATGCATTAAATGAATTATTTGATGCAATTCTTACATTAGAGAATAGAGAAGAATGTTATCAGTTTTTCGATGATTTATGCACAGTGAACGAAATTCAATCACTTTCTCAACGACTACAAGTTGCTAAAATGATTAAACAAGGATACACATATGCAACAATTGAACAAGAATCAGGCGCGTCAACGGCAACAATTTCTCGAGTGAAGCGTTCTTTGCAATGGGGCAATGATGCCTACACAATGATATTAGATCGCCTTAATATCGATACAAAAGAATAAAATAATACGAAACGATCGTAACTATTAAAGTTTAACGGCTATAATATGTGAACGATCGTTTCTTTTTTAGTGTCAAAAGTAAAAAATAAGTTGTACAATTTCACGTTAACTGTTTAGAACTAGCATGTTAAAAATGATATAATTTAAGGTATGTTAAAAAAAGGAGTTTCACGTAATGTATGATATTAAACAATGGCGTCATGTATTTAAATTAGACCCTGCAAAGTCTATTTCAGATGATGATTTAGATGCGATTGGTATGTCAAATACTGATGCAATCATCATCGGGGGTACTGATAATGTAACTGAAGATAACGTCATTCATTTAATGAGTAGAGTACGACGTTATCCATTACCACTTGTTCTTGAAATTTCTAACTTAGAGAGCGTTATGCCAGGTTTTGATTTTTACTTTGTGCCTACAGTCTTAAATAGTAACAATGTAAAGTATCATAATGGAATGCTACTAGAAGCCTTAAAGGAATTTGGACATGTGATTAATTTTGAAGAAGTCGTCTTTGAAGGTTATTTAGTAATGAATGAGGATAGTAAAGTTGCACATCAAACAGAAGCAAAGACGCAGTTAGATATAGATGATGTAGATGCATATGCATTAATGACCAATGAATTATATCGTTTCCCAATAATGTACCTCGAATATAGTGGAGAATATGGGGATGTAGAGAAAGTTAAGTCGGTAGCAAACACACTAACGACAACACAATTATTTTATGGTGGCGGTATAACATCATTATCACAAGCACAAGAAATGGCTGAGTTTGCTGATACAATCGTCGTTGGTGATATTGTATATCGAGATATAAAGAAAGCATTGAAAACAGTTAAGATAAAGGAGTCTAGTAAATGAATTCATTAGTAAAGAATATGAATGCAGAGCAAAGTGAAGCTGTCAGAACAACAGAAGGCCCACTATTGATAATGGCAGGTGCAGGATCTGGTAAAACACGTGTGTTAACACATAGAATCGCTTATTTATTAGACGAGAAGGATGTATCACCTTACAATATTTTAGCCATAACATTTACGAATAAAGCTGCTAAAGAAATGAAAGCAAGAGTAGAACAATTAGTAGGCGAAGAAGCACAAGTAATATGGATGTCTACATTCCACTCAATGTGCGTTCGTATATTACGTCGTGATGCAGATCGAATTGGGATAGAACGCAATTTCACAATTATTGATCCAACTGACCAAAAATCTGTAATTAAAGACGTTTTAAAAAATGAAAATATCGATAGTAAACGTTTTGAACCACGAATGTTTATTGGTGCGATTAGTAATTTAAAGAATGAATTAAAAACGCCAGAAGATGCTCAAAAAGAAGCTAATGATTTTCATTCACAAATGGTTGCTACTGTCTATAAAGGCTATCAACGTCAACTTTCAAGAAATGAAGCGTTGGACTTTGATGATTTAATTATGACAACGATTAATTTATTTGAAAGAGTGCCAGAAGCTTTAGAATATTATCAAAACAAATTCCAATATATTCATGTTGATGAGTATCAAGATACAAACAAAGCACAATACACACTCATTAAATTGTTAGCAAACAAGTTTAAAAATTTATGTGTTGTAGGTGATTCAGATCAATCTATCTATGGTTGGCGTGGTGCGGATATCCAAAATATTTTATCATTCGAAGAAGACTATCCAGACGCGAAAACAATCTTCTTAGAACAAAACTATCGTTCAACTAAAACAATCTTAAATGCGGCTAATGAAGTCATTAAAAACAATACTGAAAGAAAGCCTAAAGGGCTATGGACTGCCAATACAGGCGGAGATAAAATAAATTATTACGAAGCAACAACGGAACGTGATGAAGCAGAATATGTTGTTCGTGAAATTATGAAGTATCAACGTAATGGTAAAAAGTATAGTGATATGGCTATATTATATAGAACCAATGCACAATCACGTGTACTTGAAGAAACATTTATGAAATCAAACATTCCATATACAATGGTTGGCGGACAAAAGTTCTATGATCGTAAAGAAATTAAAGATTTATTAAGTTACTTAAGAGTCATTGCCAATAGTAATGATGATATTAGTTTACAACGTATTATTAACGTACCTAAACGAGGTGTAGGGCCGTCTTCTGTTGAAAAAATTCAAACTTATGCAGTGCAAAATAATATCAGTATGTTTGATGCATTAGGCGAAGTTGATTTTATTGGATTATCTAAAAAGGTAACTCAAGAATGTATCGCTTTTTATGAAATGATTCAAAATCTTATTAAAGAGCAAGAGTTTCTTGAAATTAGTGAAATCGTAGAAGAAGTATTAGTTAAATCTGGATATAGAGACATGCTTGATAGAGAACAAACTTTAGAATCACGTAGTCGTCTTGAAAACTTAGATGAATTTATGTCAGTCCCAAAAGATTATGAAGAGAATACACCATTAGAAGAACAATCATTAATTAATTTCTTAACAGATTTATCACTCGTAGCAGACATTGACGAAGCGGATACCGAATCAGGTGTTACATTAATGACTATGCACTCTGCGAAAGGTCTAGAATTTCCAATTGTGTTTATCATGGGTATGGAAGAGTCATTGTTCCCTCATATAAGAGCAATAAAAAGTGATGATGATCATGAAATGGAAGAAGAACGACGTATTTGTTATGTGGCAATCACACGAGCAGAGGAAACGTTATATATTACAAATGCAACAACGCGTATGTTATTTGGTCGTTCTCAATCCAATATGCCATCACGATTTTTAAAAGAAATACCTGAAGATTTAATGGAAAGTCATTCTGGTAGTAAACGACAAACGATTCAGCCTAAAGCAAAACCAACTCAAAAACGTGGATTTAGTAAACGTACAACATCATCTAAGAAACAAGTCACATCTTCAGATTGGAAGGTTGGAGACAAAGTAACACATAAAGCATGGGGAGAAGGCATGGTAAGTAACGTTAACGAAAAGAATGGTTCTGTTGAATTAGATATTATCTTTAAATCAGAAGGACCTAAACGTTTACTTGCACAATTTGCACCAATTGAGAAAAAGGAGGATTAGTGGATGAGTGAATTACAAAATCGTGTGAATGAATTGCATGATTTATTAAACCAATATAGCTATGAATACTATGTTCAAGATAATCCATCAGTGCCAGATAGTGAATATGATAAATTATTACATGAACTCATTCATATTGAAGCAGAACATCCTGAATTTAAGACACCAGATTCACCTACAGTTAGAGTAGGTGGCGAAGCGCAATCATCCTTTGAAAAAGTGAATCATGATACACCTATGTTGAGTTTAGGTAATGCGTTTAATGAAGAAGATTTAAGAAAGTTTGATCAACGTATACGAGAAAATATTGGCAAAGTAGAATATATGTGTGAACTTAAAATAGATGGTTTAGCGGTCTCTTTAAAATATGAAAACGGCCGTTTCGTACAAGGATTAACTCGTGGTGATGGTACGACGGGTGAAGATATAACTGAAAATTTAAGAACGATTCATGCCATTCCATTAAAAATTAAAGAACCACTTAATTTTGAAGTTCGTGGAGAAGCATATATGCCTAGAAAATCATTTATGAATTTAAATGAAGAAAAAGAAAAGAATGGCGAGCAACCTTTTGCAAATCCTCGAAATGCAGCAGCGGGATCATTACGTCAACTTGATTCTAAACTAGCTGCTAAAAGAAAGTTAAGTATTTTCTTATATAGTATTAACGATTTTACTGACTTTGAAGCTACGACTCAAAGTGGTGCTTTAGATGAATTAGATGAATTAGGTTTTAAGACAAATCATGAACGAGAGAGAGTATCTGATATAGACGGCGTGCTTAAATATATTGAAAAATGGACAGCTGAAAGAGAAATGTTACCTTATGATATAGATGGCATTGTTATCAAAGTTAATGATTTAGAACAACAAGATGAAATGGGATTCACTCAAAAATCACCTCGATGGGCAATTGCCTATAAGTTTCCAGCAGAAGAAGTCGTTACAGAACTATTAGATATTGAATTAAGTATAGGACGTACAGGCGTTGTTACACCTACGGCAATACTTGAACCAGTGAGAGTAGCAGGTACGACTGTATCAAGGGCTTCATTACATAACGAGGATTTAATACATGAAAGAGATATCAGAATTGGTGATAGTGTCGTTGTCAAAAAAGCAGGTGATATTATCCCAGAAGTTGTGAGAAGTATTATTGATCGTCGACCAGAAGATGCTGAAACATATCACATGCCGACACATTGTCCAAGTTGTGGACATGAGTTAGTAAGGATTGAAGGTGAAGTGGCCTTAAGATGTATTAATCCAAAATGCCAAGCGCAGTTAATCGAAGGTCTTATTCACTTTGTTTCACGTCAGGCAATGAATATTGATGGTTTAGGTACAAAAATTATTCAACAGTTATATGAAAATGATTTAATCAAAGATGTTGCCGATATCTTTTATTTAGAAGAAGAGGATTTATTACCTCTAGAACGTATGGGAAGTAAAAAAGTTGAAAATTTATTAGAAGCTATAAAACAAGCTAAATCACAGTCGTTAGAACATTTATTGTTTGGTTTAGGTATTCGTCATTTAGGTGTAAAAGCAAGTCGTGTTCTAGCTGAAAAATATGAAACAATGGACCGACTTTTAACAGTAACTGAAGAAGAATTAATTGCTATTCATGATATTGGTGGTAAATTAGCACAATCAGTAGTCACTTATTTAGAAAATGATGACATTCGTGCATTAATTCAAAAATTAAAAGATAAAGATGTTAATATGACATATAAAGGTGTTAAAACTACTGAAATTGAAGGACATCCAGATTTTAGTGGAAAGACAATTGTATTGACTGGTAAATTAGAGCAAATGACACGTAATGAGGCTTCACAGTGGTTACAAATGCAAGGTGCAAAAGTGACGAATAGTGTCACTAAGAGTACAGACATACTAATTGCTGGAGCTGATGCAGGCTCTAAATTGACCAAAGCAGAAAAGTTTGGCACGGAAATATGGACTGAAGAAGAATTTGCAACAAAACAAAATGAAATAAACAATGAGTGAGGTACGTCGATGAAGCGAACAATTATTTTACTTATCTCGACAATTTTTATTTTAGCCGCATGCAGTAACGATAAAGATAAATCATCTGACCAAGAAGCAGATCATACTAAAGGAAGTCATTCATCTCAAGTTAAACAGGTGGCAACAGATAAAAACGTACAAGGCGATAATTATCGTACGATTTTACCATTTAAAGAAAGTCAATCACGTGGGTTATTACAAGATAATATGGCAAATAGCTATAACAGTGAAGGCTTTGAGAGTGGTCTGTTAGAACTTAGTAAAGAAGTCTTTCCTACAGATAAATATTTATATCAAGATGGACAATTTTTAGATAAAAAGACAATCAATGCATATCTTGACCCTAAATATACTAAAAAAGAAATTGAAAAAATGAGTGAAAAAGATAAGAAAGATAAAAAGGCTAATGAAAATTTAGGTCTTAATCCTTCTCACCAAGGAGAAACCAATCCAACAAAAATAGCTGAAAAGTCACCAGCGTATTTATCTAATATTTTAGAACAGGATTTCTATGGTAATAGTGATACTAAAGGTAAGAATATTAAAGGTATGACCATAGGTTTAGCTATGAATAGTGAATATTATTACCAAAAAGAAAAAGATGGTGAAACGTATAGTAAGAAGTTAAATGACAAAGAAATAGAGAAGCAAGGTAAAGCAATGGCGAGTGAAATATTATCTAGATTAAGAGAAAATAGTGATTTAAAAGATATTCCAATTCACTTTGCTATATATAAACAAAGTAGACAAGAATCTATTACACCGGGGGAATTTATTGCTGGTGCAACTGCTGATGATGGGCAAACGAAAATCAATGATTGGAAAACAATTAACGAGACAACTGCATTGTTACCTTCATCTACAGCAGGTAAATATGACGAATCATTAAATAATAACTTTAAACAATTTAATGATAACTTACAATCTTATTTCTCTAACTTCACACAAGCAGTAGGTAAAGTAAAATTCGTAGATAAAAAAGCAAAACAATTAACAGTAGATTTACCAATTGATTATTATGGTCAAGCTGAAACGATTGGTATCACACAATATGTGACTGAACAAGCTAATAAATACTTTGATAATATTGACGAGTATGAAATCAGAATTAAAGATGGTAATAATCCGAGAGCATTAATTAGTAAAAATAAAGATGATAAAGAACCACAGGTTCATATTTATCATAATTAATTACTAAAAATAAAAATGCGCGTAGCAAAGAATTGACCTTTGCTACGCGCATTTTTTTATTTTTCTTTGACAATTTGTTTTACTTTAGCTAAGTCTTGAATTACAAAGTCTCCAGGTGAAGCTGTTAATTTACTTACAATATATGTCACGATAACACTCACAAGAAAACCTGGAATGATTTCATACATACCGAATAATTCATTAATAGAAGCTAGTGGTTTAATCCAAGCTATCCATATAATCACGACTAAAGCGCCACTAATCATACCGCTAATAGCACCAGCTCTCGTCAAACCTTTCCAATATAATGAGAACAATACTAATGGGCTAAAAGAGGCACCAAAACCTGCCCAAGCATTACCAACTAAATTGAGAATCGTATCATTTGGATGCCAAGCAATTGCGATGGCTACGATAGCCACAACTAAAACAGATAACCGTCCTACCATTACAAATTCTTTTTGATGTGTTGCTGCCTTTTCTTCTCCACGAATCAGTTTATAAAAATCTTCAGTTAATGAGCTTGAAGTAACTAAAAGTTGAGATGAAATTGTGCTCATAATAGCAGCTAGAATCGCTGCAAGTAAAAATCCGCCAACTAGTGGGTGGAATAGAATTTGACTCATAATAATAAATAATGTTTCTGGATCTTCCATTTTAATATGACGTTCAGATATAAAGGCAATACCTGTTAATCCTACACAAACAGCACCAAGTAAGCCTATTGTCATCCAGCTAATTCCTAAGCGTCTAGCTTTTGGCAATAATTTATGAGATTTAATAGACATAAACCTAACAATAATATGAGGTTGACCGAAATACCCGAGTCCCCACGAAAATAGAGAAATAATACAATTAATGTCGTGCCTCTAAATAAATCCATATTTGTTGGTTTCATAGCTGCTACTTCACTAAAAGTATCTAAACCATTTAATTGCATCATAGCTACAATAGGTACCATAACCATGGCGATTAACATAATGACACCTTGGAAAAAGTCTGTAATGGATACAGCTAAATATCCACCAAAAAATGTATAAAAAATAACAATAACGGCGACGAGAATTAATCCAAAGTGATAGTCTAATCCAAAGGCACTCTCAAATAACTTACCTCCAGAAACAAAACCAGAATGTGTGTATAAAGTGAAGAATATAACGATAATTAAGCCTGAAATAATTTTAATAATATTTCGTTGGTCATTTAATCTGTTCTTAAAGAAATCAGGGAGTGTAATGGCATCTCCTGCAATTTCTGTATAAACTCTTAGCCTAGGCGCTACAACCCAATAATTAATATAAGCCCCAAGTGTTAGACCGATGGTTATCCAAATAGCTGATAATCCAGTACTATAAACAGAACCTGGTAGTCCCATAATCATCCAACCACTCATATCAGAAGCTCCTGCGGATAGTGCAGTTATGTAAGGTCCTATATTACGACCACCCAACATGAATTCACTTAAATTACCAGTTGCTTGCTTATAGCCATAAAACCCTATAATGAGCAAAATAATAAAGTAAATGGCAATCATGATGTAAGTTTGCCAATTTGTATCAACTTGTTGATTTAGTGCAGTCCCCAAATATAGCATATTAACAACTCCCTCTTATCAATGTATTAATTTGTGTCACATGTAATATTATACATTATAGTTAAATGTTTAGAAAAGTGAAAAAATAAAATTTTATTTTTAAATAACTGCCAAAACTTTGATGTAGCGCTTACATTACAAATTTTAATTAATATTGCCACTTATAAATATTGCATAATCATAAATGATTAATATAAGATCTTGTATTTTAATAGAAATATATGATAAATACATATAAATAAGTTACACCCAAATGAATCAATCATTGATAATCGGATTTCGTAATGTAAATGTCTAAAAACACGTTCGAAAAAGTGGAAACAGTGATTTAAATTGTTATCACTCAATAAATACTTAGATTTTTAAATGAATATTTGATACAATTTAGTGATGAATGAGTAATAAGGAGGCTTTTATTTAATGACTAAAGTAACACGCGAAGAAGTTGAACATATAGCTAATTTAGCCAGACTTCAAATTTCTCCTGAAGAAACGGATGAAATGGCCAATACGTTAGAGAGTATTTTAGATTTTGCTAAACAAAATGATAGTGCAGACACTGAAGGTGTTGAACCAACATATCACGTTTTAGATTTACAAAATGTATTACGTGAAGATAAAGCTATCGAGGGCATTCCTCAAGAATTAGCATTAAAAAATGCAAAAGAAACTGAAAATGGACAATTTAAAGTTCCAGCCATCATGAATGAGGAGGACGCTTAAGATGAGTATTCGCTATGAGTCTGTTGAGAATTTATTAACTTTAATTAAAAATAAAGAAATTAAACCATCACAAATTGTAAGTGATATTTATGATGCTATTGAAGAAACTGATCCTACAATCAAATCTTTCTTAGCATTAGATAAAGAAAATGCGATGAAAAAAGCACAAGAATTAGATGAATTACAAGCAAAAGACCAAATGGAAGGCAAATTGTTTGGTATCCCAATGGGAATTAAAGATAATATCATAACAAAAGATTTAGAAACAACATGTGCAAGTAAAATGTTGGAAGGTTTCGTACCTATCTATGAATCAACTGTTATGAATAAATTGCATAATGAAAACGCAGTCTTAATTGGTAAATTAAACATGGACGAATTTGCAATGGGTGGTTCTACTGAAACATCTTACTTTAAGAAAACAGTGAATCCATTTGATCATACTGCAGTCCCAGGTGGTTCTTCAGGTGGTTCGGCTGCCGCTGTAGCAGCAGGTTTAGTACCATTTAGTCTAGGATCAGATACTGGTGGCTCTATCCGTCAACCTGCATCTTATTGTGGTATCGTAGGTATGAAACCAACATATGGCCGTGTGTCACGTTTTGGCTTAGTAGCATTCGCTTCATCATTAGACCAAATTGGACCTTTAACTCGTAATGTTAAAGATAATGCATTAGTGTTAGAAGCTATTTCTGGTATAGATCCTAATGATTCAACAAGTGCTCCAGTGGATGATGTTGACTTTACTTCTGATATTGGGAAAGATATTAAAGGCTTAAAAGTAGCACTTCCTAAAGAATATTTAGGTGAAGGTGTTAGCGAAGATGTTAAAGCATCAGTAAAAAATGCGGTCGAAACATTAAAATCATTAGGTGCAGAAGTAGAAGAGGTATCATTACCTAATACGAAATATGGTATTCCATCATATTATGTTATTGCTTCATCAGAAGCATCAGCAAACTTAGCTCGTTTTGATGGTATCCGTTATGGTTATCATTCTAAAGAAGCACAATCACTTGAGGAACTTTATAAAATGTCTAGATCAGAAGGTTTCGGTGATGAAGTTAAGCGCCGTATCTTCTTAGGAACATTCGCTTTAAGTTCAGGTTATTATGATGCTTTTTATAAAAAATCACAAAAAGTTAGAACTTTAATCAAAAATGACTTTGATAAAATCTTTGAAAAATATGACATAGTTGTAGGTCCAACTGCACCCACAACTGCATTTGATTTAGGTGATGAGATTGATGATCCATTGACTATGTATGCCAATGACTTATTAACTACACCAGTTAACTTAGCAGGTTTACCAGGTATTTCTGTTCCTTGTGGACAATCAAACGGACGCCCAATTGGATTACAATTTATTGGTAAACCGTTCGATGAAAAGACGTTATATCGTGTTGCATATCAATATGAAACACAATTCAACCTACATGACGCTTATGAAAAATTATAAGGAGTGGAAATAATGCATTTTGAAACAGTTATCGGACTTGAAGTTCATGTTGAGCTAAAAACAGACTCAAAAATGTTCTCTCCATCACCTGCACATTTTGGAGCAGAACCTAACTCAAATACAAACGTAATTGACCTTGCGTATCCTGGCGTTTTACCTGTTGTTAATAAAAGAGCAGTAGACTGGGCAATGCGTGCGTCAATGGCTTTAAATATGGATATCGCTACAAATTCTAAATTTGACCGTAAAAACTACTTTTATCCAGATAATCCAAAAGCTTATCAAATTTCTCAATTTGATGAACCAATCGGTGAAAACGGATATATTGATATCGAAGTAGACGGCAAAACAAAACGTATTGGTATAACTCGTTTACACATGGAAGAAGATGCCGGAAAATCAACGCATAAAGATGGATATTCTTTAGTTGACTTAAACCGTCAAGGTACACCTTTAATTGAAATCGTATCTGAACCAGATATTCGTTCACCTCAAGAAGCGTATGCTTATTTAGAAAAATTACGCTCAATCATCCAATATACAGGCGTTTCAGATTGTAAAATGGAAGAAGGCTCATTACGTTGTGATGCCAATATTTCATTACGTCCATACGGTCAAGAAGAATTCGGGACAAAAGCTGAATTGAAAAACTTAAACTCATTTAACTATGTTCGTAAAGGCTTAGAATACGAAGAAAAACGCCAAGAAGAAGAATTATTAAATGGTGGAGAGATTGGCCAAGAAACACGTCGTTTTGATGAATCAACAGGTAAAACAATCTTAATGCGTGTTAAAGAAGGGTCTGACGACTATCGTTATTTCCCTGAGCCAGATATTGTACCTTTATATGTAGATGACGAATGGAAAGAACGTGTTCGTCAAACTATCCCAGAATTACCAGATGAACGTAAAGCGAAATATGTCAATGATCTAGGATTACCTGAATACGATGCACATGTTTTAACACTTACTAAAGAAATGTCTGATTTCTTCGAAGGTGCCATCGAACATGGTGCTGACGTGAAATTAGCTTCTAACTGGTTAATGGGTGGCGTAAATGAATACTTGAATAAAAATCAAGTAGAATTACAAGATACTAAATTAACACCAGAAAACTTAGCAGGTATGATTAAATTAATCGAAGACGGTACAATGAGCAGTAAGATTGCTAAAAAAGTCTTCCCTGAATTAGCAGAAAATGGTGGAGATGCAAAACAAATTATGGAAGATAAAGGCTTAGTTCAAATTTCAGACGAAGCTACATTATTAAAATTTGTTAATGAAGCATTAGATAACAATCCACAATCCGTTGAAGATTATAAAAATGGTAAGGGTAAAGCAATGGGCTTCCTAGTTGGTCAAATTATGAAAGCTTCTAAAGGACAAGCAAACCCTCAAAAAGTAAACCAATTACTAAAACAAGAACTAGATAAAAGATAAATAGTTTGATTTTCACTCCTATAACGTTTAGTGTAAACTATTCGTTGTAGGAGTTTTTTGAATATCATTCGTTTTCACGAAAAATGGTTAGAGCTATCTATGAGTGAGACAATGAATTGAAAAAAGAATGAAAAAGTCATTTATGTATTAGTTAAACGAAGCACTTTAATAAGATAATATATTGATGCCTCAGTTACGGAAATTTATCAGAGATGCTAATCAATAAATTATTAACAAGTTCTAAAAAATACTTTCAACTCGAGTGTAAATCATTTAATATTAAATATGAGTATATGAAGTCGAGGGATATGATATGAGAAAACGAGCAAGAATTATTTATAACCCGACATCTGGTAAAGAGCTTTTTAAACGAATGTTACCTGATGTTTTAATTAAACTAGAAAAAGCTGGATATGAAACAAGTGCGTATGCTACAGAGCGTGAAGGTGATGCTACGCTAGAAGCAGAGCGAGCACTTAAACAACAATATGATATCTTAATCGTAGCGGGTGGCGACGGTACGCTAAATGAAGTAGTCAATGGGATTGCTGAGCAACCTAATCGACCGAAATTAGGTGTTATTCCAATGGGTACTGTTAATGACTTTGGACGTGCGTTGCATTTACCAAATGATATTATGGGTGCGCTGGATGTGATTATTGAAGGACACAGTACTAAAGTTGATATTGGTAAAATGAACAATCGTTACTTCATTAACTTAGCTGCGGGCGGTCAATTGACACAAGTCTCATATGAAACACCAAGTAAACTAAAATCTATCGTCGGATCATTTGCATATTACATTAAAGGATTTGAAATGTTGCCGCAAATGAAGGCTGTTGATTTGAGAATCGAATATGATGACAAAGTCTTTCAAGGAGAAGCATTGCTATTCTTACTAGGATTAACTAATTCTATGGCAGGTTTTGAAAAATTAGTACCAGACGCAAAGTTAGATGATGGTTACTATACATTAATAATAGTAGAAAAAGCTAACTTAGCAGAATTAGGTCATATCATGACATTAGCTTCGAGAGGCGAACATACTAAGCATCCAAAAGTGATATATGAAAAAGCAAAATCTATTAATATTTCATCATATACAGAAATGCAATTAAATGTTGATGGTGAATATGGCGGTAAATTACCAGCTAATTTCTTGAATTTAGAAAGACATATCGATGTATTTACACCTCATGATATTCATAATGAAGAATTACTTGACCAACCAACAGTAACACCACAGATGAAGGCTGAGGATTATCAACAAAATTCAGACGAAGTATAATAAATATTTACAGAACACAAGGTTAGGATAGGCAAGCGTTTATGTCCTAACCTTTTTATATGTGGGGGAAATAAAGTGGAAACATTGAAGAAAAATGATGTACTAACAGGACAAGTCGTAGACTTAACACATGAAGGCCATGCTGTTGTGAAAATTGATAGATATCCAATATTTATCCCAAATGCGTTAATAGATGAGACGATTGAATATAAAGTTATTAAAGTAAAAAAGAACTTTGCGATTGGAAAATTAATAAAAGTGATTACTGAAAGTGATGAACGAGTGGAGCCGCCATGCATATATTATTATAAATGTGGTGGATGCCAACTACAGCATATGTCTTATCAAGCACAACTCAATATGAAAAAAGAACAGGTGGTTAATTTATTTCATAGAAAATCCAATTTTACCAATACAGTAATTAAAGATACTGTTGGCATGGAAGAGCCATGGAGATATAGAAATAAATCACAAATTCCCGTTGGTTTAAGTAAGGATCAGTTACCAATCATGGGATTTTATCGTCAACGAAGCCACGACATCATAGATATGGATAGTTGTTTAATTCAAGATCAACAACATCAACAAGTGATGAACGATGTTAAACAACTTATATCAGATTTAAATATAAGCGTTTATAATGAAAAAACTAAAAAAGGACTACTTCGTCATTTAGTAGTGAGAACAGGTCACTATACGAATCAATTAATGATTATACTTGTGACGAATGGAAAGGCATTCAAACAAGCTCAAGTTATGGTTGATGCACTAGTTCGAAAATATCCTAATGTCACTAGTATTAAACAAAATATTAATGATGCACATTCAAATGTGATTATGGGTCATCAATCTATCACGCTTTATGGTGAAGAAGAAATCAAAGATCAACTAAATGAAGTCACCTTCAATATTAGCGATCAATCATTCTATCAAATCAATTCACATCAAACAGAAAAATTATATCAACAAGCATTAGATTATGCTCAATTAACAGGCAATGAAATTGTTCTTGATACATATTGTGGTATCGGTACAATAGGTTTGTATATGGCTGAAAATGCGAAACACGTTTATGGTGTCGAAGTAGTTCCTTCTGCGATTAAAGACGCAAAACAAAATGCGACTATAAACCAATTCGAAAATACGACTTTTGTCTGTGGGAAAGCTGAAGAAGTTATTCTAGAATGGAAATCAGAAGGAATAAGACCAGATGTTGTCATGGTCGATCCGCCAAGAAAGGGTTGCGATGAAACGTTCTTAGAAACAATATTAGAACTTAATCCAAAACGTATTGTATATATATCATGTAATCCGTCTACACAACAACGTGACGCACATATACTTAGTCGTCAATATGAATTAAAAGAAATTACGCCTGTTGATATGTTCCCGCAAACAACGCATATCGAAACTGTGGCATTATTTGAAAGAAAATAATGTCATTTGATGAGAAATTTGAAGAAGTTGATTGCTAAAACAAGAAGATTATTAAAATTATATTACAAGCAACTTACTTTCTTGAAAATGCCTTTAGTATCAATCATAAACAATGTATACTAAAGTTGATTTTAGAGATAAATGGAGGGTTGGTTGTGCATAAAATTAATTTGTTTCCTCATAAAATTAATATTCGTCGCTTTGTATTAATGCAGATTGTTTTAATTATGTTTGTCATATTATTTACATATAAATGGGCTTACACGGTGACACATATTATCGAACAAAATATTATATTGAACTTAGTTTATGGTTTCGCTGGATTTTTAGTTTTATTAATTCTCCATGAGATGATACATCGAGTATTATTTATATTATTTTCTAAAGGTGAAAAGCCTAAAATGAAATATAAAAAGGGAACAATGTTACTACAATTTACTGAAACTTGCTTTAACAGATGGCAATTTAGCACAATCATGTTAGCGCCTCTTGTATTAATAAGTTCGCTTTTACTTGTACTAATCAAAACTTTTGCATATTCATCGTTGATATTTATGTTTAGTATTCATATTGGTTATTGTGTGCTTGATATTTTATTAGTGTCTTTAGCACTTGCTAGTAATTTTAAATATATTCAAAAATATGATGAAGGATTATATTTATATCAACAAAAGCCAAGTCAAATGAATCATGAATAATAGTTCAACAAATAAGTCATCTTTCTTAAAAGTGGAGATGGCTTATTTTAATGCCTTAATTTAAGAGCATGAAATTCGTGAATATTTGTCATACATTTTATAATAAAAGTATGATTAAACTAAAAATGAAAGTATGGTGAAATAATGGAAGAAAGAAGAATTATTCACATTGACATGGATTACTTTTTTGCGCAAGTGGAAATGAGAGATAATCCGAAACTAAAAGGAAAGCCGGTTATTGTTGGAGGAAAGGCAAGTAACAGGGGTGTCGTATCAACGGCATCTTATGAAGCTAGAAAGTATGGTGTGCATTCAGCCATGCCTATGTCGCAAGCACATAAATTATGTCCTAATGGTTATTACGTAACGAGCCGATTTGATGCTTATAGAGAAGCTTCTCAAAAAATTATGGATATATTTCGGAGTTATACTGAAATTGTAGAACCTTTATCTTTAGACGAAGCTTATTTAGATATTACACATTTAGTAAGACCTGATTTACCAGCTTCTAAAATAGCCAATTTTATTCGAAGAGATATATTAGAACAAACTGAATTAACAGCCTCTGCAGGAGTGTCTTATAATAAATTTTTAGCCAAATTAGCGAGCGGTATGAATAAACCTAATGGCCTTACAGTGATAGATTATAATAATGTGCATGACATTTTAATGGGTTTGGATATTGGTGAATTTCCAGGTGTTGGAAAAGCATCTGAAAAAGTCATGCATGATAATCAAATTTTTAACGGTCAAGATTTATATAATAAGGATGAATTTGAGTTAATACGTTTGTTTGGAAAAAGGGGTAGGGGTTTATACAATAAAGCAAGAGGTATCGATCATAATGAGGTAAAATCGACCCGTATACGTAAATCTGTAGGAACAGAACGTACTTTTGCGACAGATGTAAATGATGATGACGAGATATTAAGAAAGGTTTGGGAATTATCTGGAAAAACGGCTGAAAGATTAAATAAATTACAAAAATCAGGTAAAACGGTTACTGTTAAAATTAAGACGTATCAATTTGAGACGTTATCAAAGCAAACCAGTTTAAGAGATCCAGTTAATTCAGAAACAGATATTTATAATATTGCCTACTCACTTTATACTGATTTGAAAGATCCTGAAGTGCCTATACGATTAATAGGTGTTACAGTAGGTAACCTAGAACAATCAGCATACCGCAATATGACTATATATGACTTTATATAACGGGCTAGTAATGTATGATATTTAATACATTATTAGCCTTTATCTTTTAAATCTTTGCCATAGATATTTAACATGCTATGTAAATCATCATAATGTTTTAATAATCTATATGTGATCATTGCACAAGCTTTCGCATCATTTAGTGCGTCATGATGCCCATGAAAATCAAGTTGATAAAAGTCCATCATATGTTTTAAGCCATAGCGATGTGATTGAACTGTTCGCTTAGCCAATTGATATGAACAAAAATATGTTAGATGAGGAGTTTCAAGTCCAATGTCTTGAATACTTTGATGGAGTACATTCATATCAAATGCAGCATTATGTGCAACGACTGGAAGTTGATCGATAAACTGCATCATATAGGGAAATACATATGAAAAATTTGGAGAAGATGCCACATCTTCTGGGTATATACCATGCACATTAATATTTTGTTCAGAGAAATAATCATTCGGATTGACCAAAGTATGAAAGGTTTCTGTAATTTGGCTATCTATTACTTTAACCATACCTACTGAACAAATGCTAGTACGTTTACCGTTAGCAGTTTCAAAGTCTAGTGCAACAAATGCATTCTCACTCATTGTGCCACTCCTTTCTATCAATAATCATAAAATATATTTTAATATATCAAAGCTATAATGGATAGTAAAAGGGAAAGACTTAACATTTATAAAACATTCATTTTAAGGCGCGTATATGTGGAAGTCATTGTTGAAATTCAATAAAAAAACTGCCAATCAACTTTAAACGTTAATTGACAGCTCTTCTATAAATGATAAATGACTTATCTAATTATATATTGAATTATTCTTCGTCAAATGTACGAGTAGCTAATTCTTTTTCATATAAATATAGCGTATTGCAGTCATCACCAATACGGTTTAGGTAATCGATATGAGTTTCGAACATTGATTCTTCCTCAACTTGTTCATCTAAGAACCAATTTAAGAAAGAGATTGTTGCGTAATCTTTATCTTTATGTGCGATTTCTGATAGATTGTAGAAACGTTTTGTTACATCTTGTTCTTGAGCTAGACCGTCTTTGAATGTTTCTAAAATAGAATTAAAGTCTACTTTTGGTGCTGGTAATGCTGTGAATTTCGCATGGCCACCACGGTCATTAATATAATCATAGATTTTTTTACCATGGAATCTTTCTTCTTTAGCTTGTTGAATGTAGAAGTTTGCAAATCCTTCGTATGATTGAGAATCGCAATAAGATGCCATTGCCATATATGCGTGAGCAGCAAAATACTCGTGATTCATTTGTTCATTTAATGCTTCTAATAATTCTTTATTTAACATAGTATTCACCTCATATGAAAATTTTCATTTTCTTTCTCTGTTGACTAAAATGAGTATAACAAACTTATTCTCATTCGTAAATAATAATTATTATAATCTGGAGTGCATTTTTATCTTTTTAATTGAGAATCTTTTTAGTTATACCCTCTGCATGTTATAATTATGCGAGTGAATAGTAATAGGGAGGAAACAAATGAGACAATGGACTGCAACCCATTTAGCGAAGTTAGCGCGCAAGGCCAGTAGAGCCGTGGGTAAAAATGGAACTGACTTACCAGGTCAAATCGCACGTAGAGTGGATCAAAATATATTAAGAAAATTATCAGAACAAGTTGATGATATTGTCTTCATAAGTGGTACAAACGGTAAAACAACAACATCTAACTTAATTGGACATACATTAAAGGCCAACCAAATTGATATTATTCATAACAATGAAGGTGCCAATATGGCAGCAGGTATTACGTCTGCCTTTATTATGCAAACAACAAAGCAAACTAAAATTGCAATTATTGAAATAGACGAAGGCTCTATACCGAGAGTACTTAAAGAAGTAACACCATCTATGATGGTATTTACAAACTTCTTCAGAGATCAGATGGACCGTTTTGGTGAAATAGACATCATGGTCAATAATATCGCTAAATCAATTAGTGATAAAGGTATCAAATTATTATTAAATGCGGATGATCCATTCGTTAGCCGACTTAAGATTGCAAGTGAGACTCGAGTTTATTATGGTATGAAAGCACATGCTCATGAATTTGAACAAAGTACAATGAATGAAAGTAGATATTGTCCTAACTGTGGCCGTTTACTTAAATATGATTACATACATTATAATCAAATTGGTCATTATCATTGTGAATGCGGCTTTAAACGTGAACAACCTAAATATGAAGTATCTTCTTTCGAAACGTCACCATTCCTTAAATTAAATATAGGAGAGGCAACGTTTAATATGAAGATTGCTGGTGATTTTAATGCATATAATGCACTTGCAGCATATACTGTGTTAAGAGAATTAGGATTAAATGATACATCTATTCAAAAAGGATTTGAAACATATACATCTGACAATGGTCGTATGCAGTATTTTTCATTAAATCAAAAAGAAGCGATGATTAACTTAGCTAAAAATCCAGCTGGAATGAATGCAAGTTTATCAGTCGGCGAACAATTACAAGGACGTAAAGTATATGTTATCAGTTTAAATGATAATGCTGCGGATGGTAGAGATACGTCATGGATTTATGATGCGGACTTTGAAAAACTAAGTAATCAAGATATTGAAACGATTATCGTTACAGGTAATCGTGCTGAAGAATTACAATTAAGATTAAAATTAGCTGAAGTGGATGTACCTGTTATCCTTGAAAGGGATATATATAAAGCAACTGCTAAAACAATGGACTTTACAGGGTTTACAGTAGCGATTCCTAACTATACTTCATTATCACCGATGCTAGAACAATTGAATCGTTCTTTTGAAGGAGGACAATCATAATGAATCACGAATTAACGATTTATCATTTTATGTCCGATAAATTAAATTTATATAGCGATATTGGCAATATTATTGCATTAAAAATAAGAGCCAAAAAAAGAAATATTAAAGTGAATGTTGTAGAAATTAATGAAACAGAGGGTGTAACCTTTGATGATTGTGACATCTTCTTTATTGGCGGGGGAAGTGACCGTGAACAATCACTAGCTACAAAACAATTGAGTAAAATTAAAACCCCATTAAAAGAAGCAATTGAGGATGGTATGCCTGGATTAACTATATGTGGTGGATATCAATTTCTAGGAACTAAATATATTACACCAGATGGTACAGAGTTAGAAGGTTTAGGTATTTTAGATTTTTATACTGAATCTAGAGAAGACCGATTAACAGGTGATATCATTATCGAAAGTGATACATTTGGAACTATTGTTGGCTTTGAAAATCACGGGGGAAGAACTTATCATCAATTTGGTACTCTAGGTCGAGTGACACATGGTTATGGTAATAATGATACGGATCGTAAAGAGGGTATCCATTATAAGAATTTACTAGGAACTTATTTACATGGTCCTATTTTACCTAAAAACCATGAAGTAACTGATTATTTATTAGAGAAAGCTTGTGAAAGAAAAGGTATTCCGTTTGAACCCAAAGAATTAGATAATACTGAAGAAGAAGCAGCCAAACAAGTTTTAATAGATCGTGCAAATAAAAGTAAATAACATAAAAGAAGAGGTTGTGACTTTTGTAACGAGTCGCAACCTCTTTCTATTTTATTATGCATAACGATGGTCTAATATTTTATAGATTAACAATATTTCGTATATAAGATGACTTTTAATTTGATTTTGGTCAAATTCTTCTAGTTGTTTAACTGAAGATTTTAGTGTTGAAGCGGATTGTCGCTCACGTCTAAATGTACCATCACATAGGATTTGGCTAATACTTGTACTGATTTTTAGAATTGCCATTTTTTCTTCAGGTGTAAAGAATACGTGTGCATCTTTAGGTAAATATATAATGTTTGCTAAATGGGTCATCAGTAATCGATTAGTATAAGCTCTATTAGTTAATTTATTTAGTTTTTTCCAATCGTCTGCCTTGTTCTGATGATAAGTAAGTTCATCACGTTGATAGCCAGTTAGCATATCAATTTTTTGGTTTAAATTACTGATTCGGATAATCTTTTTATTACTTTTATCCGATTGAAAGCGACCAAGCAACAATTCATGACACCGATGATTAAATAGTGCGTACATTTTTTCTTCAGAATCGTAAAGATGATCTTCTAACTGATTATAATATTTAGGTGGTAAAATCATAAAATTGACTAGACCTGCTGTCACTAAACCAATTAAGGCGGTTAGTAAACGTGAAAAGAAGTTAAATACATACGCTTCATGTATACCTGGTATCATTGCAACTGACGTTAATACAGCGACCGTTGTACCTACCTGTAAATTCAGTTTAGTACAGGCTAAAATTGTCAATGTTGCACTTAATGCATAAGCAAATGGTGACTGATCCCCAAATATAAAAGTAAATACAACTGCAAATAATGCGCCAATAACTGTAGCAGGTAAACGGCGATACCCTTTTTTAATTGAGGCCTTAGCAGTAGGTTCAATTGTTACAATTGCAGTTAATATGGCAAATATTGGTGTAAGATTTAATAACATACAAAAGACAGTCGTAAAAAATGTAGCTAAACCTGTCTTGATAGTGCGAGCACCAATAAGATTTTTATACCATTTTTCATTCAACATGTTGTCCCCCTTGAAAAGGGAATTTTTAAAACGATTTACGGTTTTACAAATTCTCTTTCTTAATCAAACAAAATAAAGTCATTTCAATGCATTCATGTTTAGTATATCAAAAAATTTTTGCTATAATAAGATAGAATAATAAATAAAAAGGAACGGGATAAAAATGATTGTAAAAACAGATGAGGAATTACAAGCTTTAAAAGAGATTGGCTATATTTGTGCAAAAGTTAGAGACACAATGCAAGCCGAGACTAAACCAGGTGTTACGACAAAAGAGTTAGACAATATTGCTAAAGTGTTATTCGAAGAACATGGTGCAATTTCAGCGCCAATTCATGATGAGAATTTTCCAGGACATACATGTATCAGTGTCAACGAAGAAGTAGCACATGGTATACCTGGAAAACGTGTGATTCGTGAAGGTGACTTAGTTAATATTGACGTTTCTGCATTGAAAAATGGCTATTATGCCGACACAGGTATTTCATTTGTGGTAGGAGAAGCAAGTGATCCTATGAAACAAAAAGTGTGTGATGTTGCTACAATGGCATTTGAGAATGCAATGGCTAAAGTAAAACCAGGTACAAAGTTGAGTAATATTGGTAAAGCTGTACACGCAACAGCACGTCAAAATGATTTAACAGTTATTAAGAACCTAACAGGTCATGGCGTTGGTCAATCATTACATGAAGCACCTAATCATGTCATGAACTATTATGATCCTAAAGATAAAACACTTTTAAAAGAAGGACTTGTGATTGCAGTTGAACCATTTATTTCTTCTAAAGCAACATTTGTGACTGAAGGTAAAAATGAATGGGCATTTGAAACAAGAGATAAAAGTTACGTTGCACAAATAGAACATACTGTCATTGTCACAAAAGAAGGCCCTTTATTAACAACTAAAATTGAAGATTAAAGTATTATCATCCTTTAGATCGTATAGTCATTCATTTTACATAGACTAGGACTAAAGGACTAACAAGATATGGTTCCGGAGCCTATTACTGATGGTTTCGGAATTGTTTTATAATAGAACCTAATCAAGGGTGAGGTGGTTCTATGAATTACATGGAGATTTACTTAAATAAAATATTTAAAACATCATTACAATACAACATTGATGATTATAAAATGAAATTAGACAAAAAATTGAAAAGTATTGAAGATTATATCGCTTATTTAAATGAAAAGCGAATGCAACTTAAAAAGCTAATTGACAGTCTTTCATTAGCATTAGAGAATAAATATATAGATATAGCAGATTTATATAATATTAGATGTGCAGAAGAAGTACATGATAATGAAATTGCATCATTAAGAAATCATTTAAATCAAATTGAAGCGTATTGTGCTCAAATTGAAACTAAAATAAGTGAACAAGCAAAAGAGAAAATGACTATCGAAAAAGAATGTCATTTAATTCAATATATGAGTGCTGTGGCATAGAAAGGTGGCGAATCATGACACATAAATATATATCAACAGAATTGTTGATAGTTTTTACAGCATTAATGATTATTGCTAATTTTTATTATATATTCTTTGAAAAAATAGGCTTTTTACTCGTTTTACTTTTAGGGTGCGTATTAGTCTATGCAGGATATATTTATTTTCATAAAGTACGAGGGTTGTTATCCTTTTGGATTGGTACTTTGTTAATTGCATTCACCTTACTTTCTAATAAATATACAATTATCATATTGTTTATATTTTTATTAATATTAATTGTAAGGTACTTAATTTATAAATTTAAACCATTAAAAGTAACAGCAACTGAAGAAGAAGTTACGTCGCCAGCATTTATTAAGCAGAAATGGTTTGGTGAACAACGTACACCAGTATATGTATATAAGTGGGAAGATGTTCAAATCCAACATGGAATCGGGGATATTCATATTGATTTAACTAAAGCTGCAAATATTAAAGATAACAACACAATTGTTGTTAGACATATATTAGGTAAAGTACAAGTGATTGTGCCATTAAATTATAATATTAATATCCATGCGACGGCATTTTATGGTTCCGCATATATTAATGAAAAATCATACAAGATAGAGAATAATAATATTCATGTTGAAGAAAAGACAAAAGAAGAAAATTATACAGTTAATGTCTATGTATCAACATTTATTGGCGACGTAGAGGTGATATATAGATGAATCACTATATAAGAGCCATTGGGTCAATGCTGATATTGATATATAGTATGTTAACGGCATTCTTATTTATTGATAAAGTTTTTGTTAACATCATTTACTTTCAAGGCATGTTTTATACACAAATTTTCGGTATTCCAGTGTTCTTATTCTTAAATATTATAGTTATATTATTATGTATTATAGTCGGATCAGTTCTAGCATATAAAATTAATCAACAGAATGATTGGATTAAAACTCAAATTGAGCGATCAATTGAAGGGGAAACAGTTGGTATTAATGACCAAAATATTGAATTGTATAGTGAGACTTTAGAAATATATCATACACTCGTTCCATTAAATCAAGAGTTACATCGATTAAGAATGAAAACACAAAATTTAACTAACGAAAATTACAATATGAATGATGTTAAAGTTAAAAAAATTATTGAAGACGAGCGACAACGTTTAGCAAGAGAATTACACGATTCTGTAAGTCAACAACTATTCGCTGCAAGTATGATGTTATCAGCAATTAAAGAAACACAGTTAGAACCACCATTAGATCAACAAATACCTGTACTCGAAAAAATGATTCAAGATTCTCAACTTGAAATGAGAGCGTTGTTACTTCATTTAAGACCGCTAGGATTAAAAGATAAATCATTAGGTGAAGGAATTAAAGATTTAGTCATTGACCTTCAAAAGAAAGTTCCAATGAAAGTAGTACATGAGATTCAAGAATTTAAAGTACCAAAAGGAATAGAGGATCATTTATTCAGAATTACACAAGAAGCAATTTCAAATACTTTGAGACATTCTAATGGTACAAGAGTAACGGTTGAATTATTTAATAAACAAGATTATTTATTGTTACGTATACAAGATAATGGTAAAGGTTTTAATATAGACGAGAAACTTGAGCAAAGTTATGGATTAAAGAATATGCGTGAACGTGCACTAGAAATTGGTGCTACTTTCCATATCGTTTCATTACCAGATTCTGGTACACGTATTGAAGTTAAAGCACCATTAAACAAGGAGGATTCGTATGGCGATTAAAGTATTGTTTGTAGACGACCATGAGATGGTTAGAATAGGTATTTCAAGTTACTTATCAACACAATCTGACATTGAAGTAGTGGGAGAAGGTGAGTCTGGGAAAGATGCAATTGCAAAGGCACATGAGTTACAACCAGATTTGATTCTAATGGATTTACTTATGGATGATATGGATGGTGTAGAAGCGACAACAGAAATTAAAAAGGATTTACCACACATTAAAGTTGTGATGCTTACAAGTTTCATTGAAGATAAAGAAGTGTATCGAGCTCTAGATGCTGGTGTAGATAGTTATATCTTAAAGACCACAAGTGCTAGTGATATCGCAGAAGCGGTTCGTAAAACATATCATGGTGAATCGGTATTTGAACCAGAAGTATTAGTTAAAATGCGTAACAGAATGAAAAAACGTGCTGAGCTATACGAAATGTTAACAGATAGAGAAATGGAAATTTTATTGTTAATTGCTAAAGGTTATTCTAATCAAGAGATTGCTAGTGCATCTCATATTACAATAAAAACAGTAAAAACTCATGTAAGTAATATTCTAAGTAAATTAGAAGTTCAAGATAGAACACAGGCAGTCATTTATGCATTCCAACATAACTTAATTCAATAATTATAAAAAAGGCCAGGTGGATGATATATCAATTCCACTTGGCCTTTAATTTAATGATTAAGAATGTTTATCTTCAGAATCATTATTTTTAATTTTATTAACGATTTTATCTTTCATCGTACTTTGATCTTCTTGATACTTGTCTTTAGCATTTTTATCAATATTATAATCTTCATCTTTACCTATTTCACGATGATCATTATATTCATATGTTGTATCTTCGTTGTAATGGTTTTGGTTATTATCATCATGTTTCAATGCAGCTTCTTCTGGCGTTTCACCTTTAATCACATGACGTTGGTGAATAATCGCATTGATTTCAGCACCTATAATGATGATGAAACTTGTTAAGTATAACCAAATTAGTAAAATAATGATACCTGCGATACTACCATATGTTTTAGAATAATTACCAAAGTTAGAAATATACCAACCAAATGCAAATGATCCTAGTAACCAAATGATAGAAGTAAAGATAGCACCTGGTAATACAGATAGAATTTTTGTTTTAACAATAGGTGCTACTGAATATAACACGATAAATAAAACTAAAATGATGATAAGTGGTAATACCACTCTTATTAAATTGAATACCCATTTTACTTCAGAATCTAAGCCTAAAGGTCCGAATAAGTAATGACTTATAGCAGAACCTAACGTTGGTAATGCCATTGCGATAGCAAAAACAACGCCCATCACAACTGTAAATACAACGCTTAGAAGTTTTAGTAAAATGCCGTTACGACTATCTTCAACATCGTAAGCAACATTGAATGAGTTCATAATTGCTGTCATACCATTTGAAGCTGACCAAATTGCTAAGATCAAACCGACAGATAGTAAGCCACCACTTGAGTTCTTCGTTACATCGCCAATGACACCTTTTATGATTGATGATGTTTCAGAAGGTGCACTGCTTAACATATTAGTAATTTGGCTTTGTTCAATATTAAAGAATGGTAACAATGTTAATAAGAAAATTAACATAGGGAACATTGCAAGAACGAAATGATAAGTCATTTGTGCTGCTAATCCTGAAGCATCATCTTTGCCAATTCTATAAACTAAATAAGAAAAGAAATTTGAATTCTTTGTATATTTAGCAGGTTTGTTCAATCTTGATAAGAAGAAAACTTGGTTATCTTTCTTAGGTTCCTTAGATTGAAATTCTTGTGGTTCAATATATGTACGGTCTACTTTAATTTTATTATCACTATTTTTGTCATCCTTATGCTCTTCATATTCTTTAGCAGAGTTAAGGAATTTGGAACTTGTTTTTTCTTTCTTTGACATAACAATCTCCTTTAGTCCTTTGACATGGAATTTTAAATGCAATTTTATTTTAATATTAGTTGTAAAGAAAGGGAGTGAGAAAGAACTCATTTGGAAATGAATTCTTAAACTCACCCCCGTATTAATGGAGTGGGACAATTATAATAGAAGTGTTTCACTATTTAAAATAGCTAGATTACGTATTGGCGATAAGCCAACATTCAATTAAATTGTCCATTTGGCATTCCATTACTTACCAATACGTTCATTTTTTCTATTAACAAATGTGTCTTTAGCATCTTTAATAGAACGTTCTAATTCTGGATTGTTACGACGAATTTCTTCGATAACATCTTTCCAATACATTACTTCATCTTTAATGCTACTAACTTTAGAAGGTTTTTGAGATTTTTTGCCTTCTTTAACATTAGAGAATGATTGTTTTAATGAATTACGAGTTGATTTATCAGCTAATGTTGCTGCGCCACCGATAACAGCGCCTAATAATACACCAGGAATGAATTTGTTTTCCATAATATTTTACCCCTCTTTCAAATTTGCATCTTTTACGATGTAGTCAATTAAATGATCACAAGATGATTGTACCATTTTATATACACCTTCAAAATTGTTTGTGTAGTATGGATCTGGTACATCACTTTCTTCCATATTACTAAATTCTAATAGTTTGAACAATTGTCCTTGAATGTTAGGATTAATTGCTTTGATATTTTCTATATTACTTTGATCCATAGCAATAATATAGTCAAAATCATCTGTCGGTTCAAATAGCTCACTAATCATACCATCAAAAGGAATTTGATGTTCTTTAAGAATCTTTTGAGTACCTTCATGTGGTGGTTCTCCTAAATTCCATTTACCAGTACCACGAGAGTGTACCCGAACATCTTTAATGCCTCTGTCTTGAAGTCTTTGTCTCATGATAGCTTCAGCCATTGGAGAACGGCAAATGTTTCCAAGACATACAAAAGCAACGTCTACCATATTGATTCCTCCAAACCATGTAATTATATCCCCATTTTAATGGTTCTTCAAACAATTAGAAAGCAAATTTTTTCAATTTCTATTAAAGTTCCATAAAGTATGTTAGTTTGATAGAATATGATTACTTAGATAAAGAGGTGAGACGTGTGGCATTAACTAATGAAGAGATGATTACTGAGATTAGACAAAAATTAAATATCGTCAATAAAGCACTCATCGATCCAGATAAATTTAAAGAGGCAAATCATGATGAGATTAGTGAAATTCATCAATTTGTTACTTCAAAGGATTCATTTTCACCTAGTGAGGTCACTGCAATTGCAGATGCACTAGGACAATTACGACAATAAGGGGGAACCTAAATGAGTAACTATCAAGACAAGTTAAGACAATATGCACAACTATTAGTTAGAGTAGGGATGAATGTTCAAGATAAGCAACCAGTATTTATTCGATCATCAGTTGAGGCATTGGAACTCACTCATTTAGTCGTTGAAGAGGCCTACATTGCGGGTGCTTCAGATGTTAGAGTTGAGTATGCTGATCCACGTTTAAAACGATTAAAATTTGAATATGAATCATTAGATCACTTTGAAAATAACGACGTTAAGTCATATGATGTAGAAGCTAGAATGGACTTTGTGAAAAGAGGGGCTGCGAATCTTGCAATATTAACTGAAGATCCAGACTTATTAAGTGGCATCGATGCAAGTAAATTAAAAGCCTATCAATTACAATATTCAAAAGCGTATAAGGGTTATATGGAAGCAAGTCAAAAGAATCAATTCCCATGGGTCGTAGCAGCATTCCCATCTAAAGCTTGGGCGCAACGTGTATATCCTAATAAATCAGTAGAAGATGCGTACTCAACTTTTATAGATGAAGTATTTGATATTGTAAGAGTTGATGGTAACGATCCAATTCAAAATTGGAAATCTCACGTAAAAAATTTAAGTGTGCATGCTGATAAATTACAGAAAAAACAATACAAAGCATTACACTATCTATCTGAAGGAACAGACTTAGTTGTTGGCTTACCTAAAGGTCACATTTGGGAAGATGCGACAAGTTATGTCAATGGTGATCAACAAGCCTTTATTGCTAATATACCTACAGAAGAAGTTTTCACTGCACCAGATAGAAACAATGTTAACGGTTATGTGACTAATAAATTGCCATTGAGTTTTAATGGAAATATTATTGATGGCTTTACCTTAACATTTAAAGATGGTGTAATTGTTGATTTTAAAGCAGATAAAGGTGAAGACGTGTTAAGAGATTTATTGGATACCGATGAAGGTGCTAGACGATTAGGTGAAGTTGCGTTAGTACCGGATGATTCACCAATCTCAAATCGTAATACCATCTTTTATAATACGTTATTTGATGAAAATGCATCCTGTCATTTAGCTATAGGTTCAGCATACGGCTTCAACATTGAAGGTGGAACAGAAATGACTACGGAAGAAAAAATAGCAAGTGGTTTAAATGATTCAAATGTGCATGAAGACTTTATGATTGGCAGTGCAGATTTAACTATCTATGGCATATTAGAAGATGGTACTAAAGAACTCGTATTTGAAAATGGTAATTGGGCAAATTAAATATCATGTTATAGAACAGATGAGGAGTCAAAATTCATTAAGAGATAGGGAGATATGAATGGCAAAACAACAAGTGACTAAAAAAGCAATGTCAGAATCTAAAAGTTTGAAATCTAGACAAGTCTATCCACAAGATACAAATCATCATCATACGATGTTTGGTGGTACTTTAATGGCTAACGTTGATGAAATTGCAGCTATTACTGCCATGAAACATGCAGGTAACTCTGTTGTTACAGCATCAACGGATTCTGTTGATTTTTTATTGCCAATTAAAAATGGTGATATTTTGTCATATGAAGCGATGGTTTCGTACACTGGTAGTAGTTCGATGGAAGTATGTGTGCAAATTATTATTGAAGATGTGTTCGAAGGTGAACGAAAATTAGCAGCTCTTAGCTTTTTAACTTTCGTTGCGTTAGATCAAAGTGGTAAACCAACACAAGTACCTCAGGTATATCCAGAAGATAAAGTTGAAAAATGGTTCCATGAAACTGCACCACAACGTGTTGCTCGTCGCAAAGAACGTCGTGATGAAAGCAAAAATACAATTGAGTATTTATCTAAAATTCAGCATATAGAAAGATAATACTCTAATTACCTAAATAAAGGCCCTTATATCAATGCGTTAAACGTATTGATATAAGGGCCTATTTTAATACTTATTAAAATAATGATTCAATTCAAATGCTACATAATAAAGACTTTAAGAGAAAATACGCTTAGCATGCATCGCTTTTTCATTTTCTTTGAAATCTGTATTAGGGTAGTACATATTTTTCACTAAAACATTTGGTCCTAAACACTGATATTCAGCACAATGACAGTTGAGTGATTGTGCTAAATCTGAATTAAGCCATTGCTTAAAAACATCTGTCAGTTTATCATTTTGAATATTTGAGATAGTCCCATTTTCATCACCAAAATCAGTTACGATGACATTACCTGTAAAGACATTTACATTTAAACGACTGCGGCCATCTGGATCATTTCGCATTGTAACGTTTTTAGCATGTCTTAAACGTTGTAATAAATGTTGATCATTTTCATCATTAATACATGGATATATAGGTAACGTACCAAACAACATCCAAGTATCTTCATCTCTAATGCCTAATAAATGATGAATTGCTTCTTTCATTTCTTTTAATGACAATACATTTAATGTACTAGCAAAGTCAGCAGGGTACATTGGATGTACTTCATGACGACTACATTTCATATCATTTACAATTTCTTTATGAATTTTATTTAAATAGGGTAAAGTACTTTGATTCAACATTGTTTCTGCAGAAACGAACATACCTTGGTCAGAGAGCGTGCTTGCGTTATCAAGCATTTGTTCATATAATTTGAGTTTCGCTTTCAAAGGTGGTTGCTTTTTCATAGCACCGAAGCCCACATCTGTAAATTCTTGGATTGTACCCCAGTTATGAGAAATGTGCATGACATCGATATACTCAGCGATATCTAAATATCTATCTTGTGGCAATGTTAAATTAGAATTCATTTGAACATAAATACCACGTTGATATGCATATTTTAATAATGGTTTAACAACATTCTTGATAGATTTTTTTGAAAACATGGGTTCGCCGCCCGTAATTGATAACGTACGTAAATGAGGTATTTCATCTAGTCGACGGTAAATAATGTCCATTGGTAAAGGTTCTGGGTCTTGAGTTTGAAGTGTATAACCAACCGCGCAATGACTACATCTCATATTACATAAATTAGTAGTCGTAAACTCTATATTACTTAAAGTAAGTTGACCATTATCAATGATGTCATTATAGGCTTCCCAAGGATCATTATGTATTGAAATAGGTTTTTTATTAGTTGTTAACATGAAAATTACTCCTAAAAGAGGGGGACGTTAGTATAAAATTAGATATGTAAATGAAGTAAATCATTAATATGAATTGATTCATAACAAAATATAGTTAAATCTAACTTTTACCGAGTCTTTCTCTTTAAATTTTGTAAAAAGTACAGTAAACATTATTAAGATTATATCGCTTTTTGTCAAATTCTGTTAGGATGATATTATCAAAAAACAAACTAAAGGAGCGCTTATTTAATATGAGTGAACAACAAACAATTGACCAAATTAAAACACGATTAAACAAATTTATTGAAGATATTGATCACGTAAACCCTGATGAAGTACGCGTTGAAGACATTGATGAGTGGATTGGATTATTAGATCAATTAGAAGAAAAAGTGAAACAAGTTTCAAAATAATCATAGGTTATCATTATTAGTGACACTTTAGTGACAATTAGTTTTCATTTGTTAGAAGATGTTTAAAATTATGTAAAAGAGTGAAAGTAATAAATATAATCGTACAATAGAAAGGTGATTATATTATGAGTAAAAAAGTAGCTATTATTTTAGCAGATGAATTTGAAGATATAGAGTTAACAAGCCCTAAAGAAGCATTAGAAAATGCTGGTTTTGAAACAGTTATCGTTGGAGATAATGAAAACCAAGAGGTTGTAGGTAAACATGGAGAAAAAGCAACCGTTCAAGTAAGTATTGCTGATGCTAAACCAGAAGATTACGATGGTTTATTAATACCAGGTGGATTTGCACCTGACCATTTACGTGGTGATGCAGAGGGTAGATACGGTACTTTCGCTAAATATTTCACAACAAATAATGTACCTGCTTTCGCAATTTGCCATGGTCCTCAAGTGTTAATTGATACTGATGATTTAAATGGTAGAACATTAACAGCAGTATTAAATGTTCGAAAAGACCTATCTAATGCTGGTGCTCATGTTGTTGACGAATCAGTAGTTGTAGATAACAACATTGTAACTAGTCGTACACCAGATGATTTAGATGACTTTAACAGAGAAATTGTTAAACAATTAGAAAATTAATTTAAGCATTAATTAAGCACTGATATAGAGCCTGTTGATTAATTTCAACAGGCTATTTTTATATTAATTGATATATAAATGGATATAATGTAACTATAAATTTTCAACAAAATATAGTTAATACCATTTGTGATCACGTACACCCTGGGACTGATTTTTATGATTAACTATAGCTAAACCACGTAAGTACTGGTAAACTCACATTATAACAGTGAGTTTAAGTAAAGGAGCAAATGCATGAAAAGAAGCGATAGATTTGCACAATCGAATGATACGTATCAACGAGATATGCGTGAACCTCACTATAATACTTATTACCAACCAGTAGGAAAACCACCTAAAAAGAAAAAAAGCAAACGTATTTTTTTGAGAATTTTAATCATATTAACAATTATCATAGTTCTGTTTTTAGGATTAATGTACTTTATGTCTTCTAGAGCTAACGTGGATGATTTAAAATCGATAGAAAATAAAAATGATTACGTTGCTGCTGATCAAATGCCTGAATATGTAAGAGGTGCATTTATTTCGTTAGAAGATGAACGATTTTATAAACATCATGGATTTGATTTTAAGGGTACATCGCGTGCATTGTTTTCAACATTAAGTGATCATGATGTTCAAGGTGGTAGCACGATTACACAACAAGTTGTTAAAAATTATTATTATGATAACGAACGTTCATTTACAAGAAAATTAAAAGAATTATTTGTAGCACATAAAGTTGAGAAACAATATGATAAAAACCAAATACTAAGTTTTTATTTAAACAATATATATTTTGGTGACAATCAATATACGGTAGAAGGTGCAGCCAATCATTATTTCGGTGCAACTACTAATAAAGATAATCAAAACTTAAAGCAAATTAGTGTTTTGCAAAGTGCTATTTTAGCTAGTAAAGTCAATGCACCAAGTGTTTATAATATTGAAGATATGTCTGATAATTTTATAAATAGAGTTAAAACAAATTTAGAAAAGATGAAACAACTTCATTATATTTCAGATGAACAATATGAAGAAGCAATGGCACAATTAGGTAACTAAAACTTACCCTATCATATGCAATATGAAAGACTTAATTACAGTTATGTGTAACTGAAGTCCTAATATTGGGTAGCTGATAGGGTATTTATTTTTGTAAAGCAATGGTTTTTAGATAATTATCAAACTATGTCATAATAAGTAATATACAATACGCAAGTGGAGGTGCATGATGCCTAAAATCACTAAATTAGAAGTTCAAAAGACAAATAAAGAGCGGTTTAACCTATATCTTGATAATGAATTTGAAATGGGAATTGATATTGATACTTTAGTTAAATTCAATTTAAAAAAAGGTCAAGTATTAGAACCCTCAGATATGGAACAGATACAAAAACATGATCATTATCGTAGAGGTTTAAATGATGCAATTCAATTTCTGTCATATCGAAAACGTACTGAAAAAGAAGTTAGACAGCATTTATCAAAAAATGAAGTTTCTGAAGGTGCAATTCAACAAGTTATAGATTATTGTTATCAAGAAAAATTAATAGACCATGATGATTATGCAGAAAGTTTAAAAAACACAATGATTAATACAACTGATAAAGGCCCTGAAATATATAAACAAAAGTTGTATCAAGCTGGCGTAGAGCCTAATATTATCGACCAGTATACAGAAATATATATAGAGCAACAGCCACTAGAGGATATAGTTAAAGTTGCGCAGAAAGTAATTAGAACTAAGAAAGGACCGACGTCTAAGGTAAAACAAAAAGTCATGCAATCATTGATGCAAAAAGGGTATACGATGGAAAGAATTAAAGATGCTATGGATGAATTAGACTTTTCAGAAAATGAAGATCAATTGGACCATATGTTACAAACAGATTTAGAAAAAGTTTATAACAAGCAACAACGTAAATATGAAGGTCAACAAGTTATAAGAAAAACGATAGAAACACTTATGAGAAAAGGCTATAAATATGATAAAATTAAATCTAAATTAGAAGAAAGTGGTATCGAACATGGAACAGAAGAAATTGAGTGAGATGTCTGAACAAGAATTAAGACATGAAATTCAAACATATAAAGAAAAAATGAGAAAAGCAGAAATGAACGGTATTTTAAATGAATATGACGTTTACCAAAGTAAAGTCATTGTAGCAGAAAGCTACCTTGTTGATCGTAACCAAATTGAATTAGGTCGTATTTATCAATTAAATGATGGTAGTGATCAATATTTTAAAGTTGAAAGACTGAAAGGTATATTTGCTTGGGGATTCCGAATTAAAAGTAGTGAACCCGAAGAAGGATTACCAATTGCATTATTAAAATTGTAGAAGGATGAAATAAAATGGGAAGTTCAATCGTTTTAAAGTTACTGAAAGTCACTCATTATTATAGAAACAAAAAAACTAAAAAATGGTACTTACCTTTTGGTTACGGCGCAGATGACATTG
Organism: Staphylococcus sp. KUGN1; assembly: GCF_045984185.1. NCBI lineage: Bacteria > Bacillati > Bacillota > Bacilli > Caryophanales > Staphylococcaceae > Staphylococcus > Staphylococcus sp. KUGN1. The sequence goes on from NZ_JBJQIL010000005.1 coordinate 112,206, forward strand.
ATTTAAATAATATTTCACTACATATATACCAAGGAGAATCTTTAGGTATTATTGGAGAACCAGGTTCATCAAAAAGGTTAATAGGAAGGTTGTTATCCGGATCTATCGAACCTGACAAGGGGAAATTAGTTCAACTTGATCATATATATTATGGAGATATTGAAGATAGACGTATGATTCATCGAACTGTTAAGGATTATGTCACTCATATCGTTGAATTATTTCCTTATCAAATATCAAATCATAAAGCTGATCAAGTGATACAATATGCCCATGTAGATGAGCAACAAGTGATTTCTAAATTGTCAAAACAAGAGTTTGCGCAATTGTTATTAAGTATAGCGAGATCTTGCCAATCTAACATCATCATTTTAAATCATGTGCTTCAATATTTAGATGAAACATTTATGAATAGAGCTACAGAACTATCTAATGAATACATAGATAATAATCAAACAATGGTCTTTATCGATGACGATATTGATAAAATCGAACAAGTAAGTAACTATATTACATGGGTTTCTCATGGTCAAATTCGTATGGAGGGCTCTGTAAACCAAGTTATTCCTACCTTTATAGAGCATGAAAAAGATCGAAAAAGTATTGAATCTAAAGAAGCACTTGCGTCATTTGACCTGGATTGGAAAAAAAGTAGAACAAGAATGCCAGAGATGACTTATAATTTTAAACGAATAGAACGATATAATCATGCTAAACCACCAGTATTCTTGGTAAGATTTTGGACATTGATGGTTAGCTTTATTTTAGGTTTAGCACTGATGGGTATATTTATATTCAATAATTTAGGCATAGTTAACGTACCTGAAAATAACCAAGCCACACTTCAAACACAAGCTAAAGATACATATGAGGATAAATTGGCATACGGTATAGCCTTAAAGGGCAGTAGTAAACTTTCAGGTTCAAGTAATTTAACTTTGCCCAAATATAGTGTTGTGACTATTGATGGTGAAAACAGTAAAAATTATCGTATTGATGTAAGTGGTAATCGTTATACTATAGCAAAGAATCAATTAGAATACTTTAATCCAGCAGGTTTATATGAAAAACATAGTTTTAAAACACTATCTCCATATATTAAATCCAACTACAGTAAATATGTGGATTACTTCAATAGCCATTTACATAAAGAACATAGTTCTGTGAAAAAGTCACTAGTACCTGAAGATGATAATCGTTTTGTTGCTGATATAACATCTCAGCCGATTAAAATGATATTTAACGATGAGAATCAATTAAATGGTTTTGTGATGCCGATTGAGAATAAAAGCGAGCTGAAAGATAAGTTTAATATCAAGAAGGATATTTGGATTTGTAAATCAGGAGATGGTTACTTTATTGCTGATTTAAAAGATAATAAATGGATATATATTGAATTGTAGGTGTAAACATGATTGATAATATAATATTATATTTTAAAAACTTACCACATCTTTTAACATACACGTTAAAAAGAATTAAAAGTTTATGGAAGTGGTTCACCTTAAGTTTTATAGTTGGCTTAGTGTTTATTTTAATCGCAGAACTATCTTTTAAATTTACAAATGCTACAGAAGTTATCCATGGTATTTGGTTATATAGACTAATAACACTATTTGCATTTATCTTTATCATGCTAACTTTGTATGGATGTTATAGATTATATGCTAAAGATTATTTAATTACGAAATTTTTTCATATTACACCAGTAACACCTACTGTAATTACCACGATTGTTGGAAGTGTAGTGATATTTATACTAATGACTATCATTGCATTATTAAAACCCATAAACTATGAAAGTTCATTATTAGCGACGTTATTCTTTTTATTTGTTTCTATAGTGTTGATAAGTTTATTGTCAGTAACATTCGGTCTTTTGAAAATACTAAATTACAAAATTGATAAATATTTCTATATCTTTTGTGTAGTAGAATTTTTGATATTGCCTATAATTTATATGCCAAAGACACACTTGACGCTTATCGAACACCTATTAATGTTAAACCCTTTATATTATATAGTTAATGGATTGGCGCAATCAGTGTTATTTGGAAACGTGAGTGTAGCTAATCTTCCATATCATCTATACATGTTATGTTTTATTGCAATCATTTCTATTATCAATTTTGCATTGTCACGTTATGTAGCACATGCGAAATATAGAAATCAAAATATAAAACTACAAAAAGTAATTCAATCTAATGATGAAAAAAATAGCTTGAATGAAATAAATAATAATGAAAAAGTAGAAAATGAGCAAAAGAAATAATAAGAAAAATAGCCAAGGACTTGGAGAATGAAGTTATCCAAATGCCTCGGCTATTTTATTTGGCGAATAATTTACGCTGAAGTTTATCTTCGCTAAATACCCATCCAATATATGAGTGGTCGATTTCATCTTGTTGAGTTAAATGAGCAATTGCAACAAATGCATAATGATCATTATTTAAATATCTCAAGTCCATTAATCTAATTTCAGTAGTACCATCTTCTAATGGTGTTGTTTGCCAACGATAAATCGATGAAAAATTTAAAAATGTCCTAATATCTTTATTATTTTTAACTTTCCATAATAATGAATCAATTGATAAATGTTGACGTTTGACCTTATCACTAAAAACAATGTTTCTACCAAATGATCTACCTACATAATCATGTTCATCAGTTTGAATTGCTATACGCCATTCCATAAATTTTAAAGTAGGAATCACGAAAACTTTAACAGGATTATGTTCTTGTTTAATTTGTTTCAATGCTTGTTTTCTCAAGAATGATTGCATTTTAAAGCGGACAATATAGTATATTACGAGAACCCCGATAATCGGGAAAAAGGCTAAGTAAGGATGTACACCAAATGCCCACAATGCCACGCCAATACATAGAATAATAAATATTATTGGGTCGAACGTATTAATTACACCAAGTTGAATCCACTTATTTGTAATAGGTCTTAAAGCTTGTGTACCATAGGAATTAAAGATATCAACAAATACATGCAAGAACACAGCTAATTGCGCCCACATCCATACATGTAAAGGGTTCGTATGGTTGAATATGACAAAAATTAAAAACGTGATTAAAATAGGCCATAAGATTGTAAAAGGAATAGAGTGTGTAATACCTCTATGATGTGAAATATACGTTGAATTATCTTTTAGTTTTAAAACTGTATCTCCGTCAGGTATAAGTGATCCTGCAATTAGTGTTGTAGCGGTTGCTGCAAATGTATCTGACATAGCAGGATCTTGTGTTGCAAGTGCTGTAAGGCCAACACCAATCACGATATGCGTGGCTGTATCCATATATGTTCACTCATTTCGTCTTAATTTATAATATATTATAATCTAAAAGTTGGAATAAAAAAATCAACTCACATTAATTTATATAACATGTATGTAAAATAGCCTTTGTGCTTAATTTAAAACATCAAAACACGTTGAAGAAAGGGAAATATATGTATTTAGAAGACAATTTTAAAAAAAATATAATGCAATGGTTTAATCAAAATCAACGTTCTATGCCTTGGCGTGAAACGACGAATCCATATTATATATGGTTAAGCGAAGTTATGTTGCAACAAACACAAGTTAAAACAGTTATTGATTATTATGACAGATTTATACAACGATTCCCTACTATTGCGGATTTAAGTGAGGCGCATGAAGATGAAGTACTTAAATATTGGGAAGGGCTAGGATATTATAGTCGTGCACGAAATTTTCATCATGCAATCAAAGAAGTTCAACATGAGTATCAAGGTATTGTGCCGTCAGATCCTGAGAATTTTAAAGCCTTAAAAGGTGTTGGGCCATATACACAAGCGGCAGTTATGAGTATTGCATTTGATCATCCGCTACCTACTGTTGACGGTAATGTATTTAGAGTTTGGTCTAGACTTAATAATGACAGTAGAGATATAAAACTACAATCCACACGTAAAGCTTATGAACAAGAATTATTACCATACGTGCGTGAAGAAGCTGGTACATTTAACCAATCTATGATGGAACTTGGTGCATTAATTTGTACACCTAAAAATCCACTCTGCATGTTTTGTCCAGTACAAGAAAACTGCGAGGCATACGATAAAGGTACTGTATTAGATTTACCTGTTAAAACTAAGAATGTTAAAAAGAAAGCGATTGATCAAAGTGTTTTTCTCATTCGTAATAAACGTGGTGAATATCTATTAGAAAAACGACAAGAAAGATTATTAAGTGGTATGTGGGAATTCCCGATGTTTGAAACATCTCATGCAATTGACCAAATATCAAAGCAATTAAACCACCAGATTGAACCTTTATCTGAACCGATTTTTAAATTAAAGCATCAATTCACACATTTAACATGGCATATTAAGGTGTATAGCGTACCAGAGGAACTTGAGATTGAAGCGTCGTCTTTACCTGAGAATATGATATGGTTTGATTTAGAACAACGAGATCATTTTACTTTTCCAGTACCTATGGCTAAAATTTATCAATTTATTGAAGGATAACAGTAAGGAAATAAATGTATTAAAAGTATCAATTTAATTGCATCAAAGTTCAGAAGTACTTTATAAATATGATATAATCTAATTGGTTAAAAAGTATAAAGGTGGTGTGGAGTATGGTAAAAGAATCCATACCTAAAGAAGGACAAGATATAAAGATTCAAAGTTATAAACATGATGGTAATATCCATCGTGTATGGTCTGAAACAACTATTTTAAAAGGAACTGATCATGTCATTATCGGTGGTAACGATCATACGCTAGTAACAGAAAGTGATGGTCGTACATGGATTACGAGAGAACCAGCTATTGTCTACTTTCATTCAGAGTATTGGTTTAATGTCATTTGTATGTTCCGTGAAGATGGTGTCTACTATTATTGCAACTTGTCTTCACCATTTGTATGTGATGAGGAAGCTTTAAAATATATAGACTATGATCTTGATATTAAAGTTTATCCAAATGGTAAATATCATTTGTTAGATGAAGATGAGTATGAACAACATATGAATCAAATGAACTACCCTCATGATATTGATGTTATATTGAGACGTAGTGTTGATATTTTACAACAATGGATTGAACAGAAAAAAGGCCCGTTCGCACCAGACTTTATTAAAGTATGGAAAGAACGATATAAGAAAATTAGAGATTATTAAGCAAATAAGATGTAAAACATATAAAGATGGTTTATATTATTTAATATTGCATTGGATTATTTAAAACGATTATTAGATATGAACCAATCTCTATCAATATAGCTAAACTTGATAATCATATCATTCAGAGGTTGAGATATGTAAGTAAATTACCGAAGAATAACACCTATTAACTATTTCTCTAATTTAAAGAGATAGTTGAAGTGAATCGTTATTCATGATGTATTTACCGTATCCAACCTCTGTTCCATTTTAAATAAATCAATATCAAATAAAATGTGGGGGGATTACAACAAATGATTAGACGATATTTAGAATTCGTAAAACCGTACAAATATCGAATCATTGCTACAATTATTGTTGGTATTATTAAATTCGGTATACCGATGTTAATTCCATTACTTATAAAATATGCGATTGATGGTGTTATTAATAATCACTCCCTAAGCGCTAGTGAAAAGTATTCACATTTAGCAATTGCCATAGGTATAGCTTTATTTATCTTTTTAATAGTAAGACCACCAATTGAATTTATAAGACAATATTTAGCACAATGGACAAGTAACAAAATTTTATATGATATTCGTAAACAGTTATACAATCATTTACAAGCATTAAGTGCTCGCTTTTATGCCAACAATCAAGTTGGTCAAGTGATTTCACGAGTAATTAATGACGTTGAACAAACTAAAGATTTTATCTTAACAGGTCTTATGAACATTTGGTTAGATTGTATTACAATTATAATTGCATTAACGATCATGTTCTTCCTTGATGTAAAATTAACATTTGCAGCGATATTTATATTCCCATTTTATATTTTAACTGTATATTTCTTCTTTGGAAGATTAAGAAAGTTAACTAGGGTTAGATCTCAAGCATTAGCGGAAGTTCAAGGATTTTTACATGAACGCGTTCAAGGTATGTCAGTTATTAAAAGCTTTGCTATTGAAGACAATGAAGCTCAAAATTTTGATAATCGAAATCAAAACTTTTTACAAAAAGCTTTCAAACATACAAGATGGAACGCATATTCATTTGCAGCGATAAACACCGTAACGGATATTGGACCAATTATTGTTATAGGTGTAGGTGCATATCTAGCTATAAGTGGCTCAATTACAGTCGGTACCTTAGCAGCATTTGTTGGATATCTTGAACAATTGTTTGGACCTTTAAGACGTTTAGTTTCATCATTTACTACACTTACACAAAGTTTTGCTTCAATGGATCGTGTTTTTCAATTAATTGATGAAGATTATGACATTAAAAATGGTGTAGGTGCACAACCTATTGAGATTGAACAAGGACAAATTGAATTAAAACATGTAAGTTTCAAATATAATGAAAATGAACAAGAAGTTTTGAAAGATATTAATCTGACAATAAATAAAGGAGACACAGTTGCTTTTGTAGGAATGAGTGGTGGAGGAAAATCTACCTTAATCAATTTAATACCAAGATTTTATGACGTAACTGATGGTGAAATATTGATTGACCAACATAATATTAAAGACTTCTTAACAGGTAGCCTGAGAAATCAAATTGGCTTAGTTCAACAAGATAATATCCTATTTTCTGATACTGTGAAAGAAAATATTTTATTAGGTCGACCTGATGCAACAGACGAAGAAGTCGTTGAAGCGGCTAAGATGGCTAATGCTCATGATTTTATTATGAATTTGCAAGATGGATATGACACTGAAGTAGGGGAACGTGGTGTCAAATTATCAGGTGGTCAAAAACAAAGACTATCAATAGCACGTATTTTCTTAAACAATCCACCAATACTAATCTTAGATGAAGCAACAAGTGCATTAGATTTAGAAAGTGAAGCAATCATACAAGAAGCACTTGATGTGTTAAGTAAGGACCGTACTACTTTAATCGTGGCACATCGATTATCAACGATCACACATGCAGATAAGATAGTAGTGATGCAAAATGGACAAATTGTCGAAACGGGTACACATCAAGAATTAATCGATAAAAAAGGTGCATACGAACACTTGTACAGTATTCAAAATTTATAAATAAGACAAAGAAGAGTCTGGGACATAAACCCTAGAGAAATAGCCAGTAAATGAGTTTTAACAAATTCATTTACTGGCTTCTTTATTTACAATACTCCGTATTGTTGGCTCGCTTTCTTAGGGGACAGCTTCAGCCTGTAGTCTTCAGCTTGTCCTGTTCCCTCAAGAGTCTCGCCAAAATACTTTGTATTTATATGTAATTTTACATTGTAATACTTTAAAAAAATAAAGCACTTTCGTATAATTTAATAAACATCACTAAACTAAATTAACGAGGTGCCTTATGTATAAAAATTATAACATGACTCAACTTACTCTACCAATGGAAACTTCAGTTCTTATCCCCACAAATGATATTTCACGACATGTAAATGATATTGTTGAAACAATTCATGACAATGAATTCGACGAATTCAGACATCACCGTGGTGCAACTTCGTACCATCCTAAAATGATGTTAAAAGTGATTCTATATGCCTACACACAATCTGTATTCTCAGGTCGTAAAATAGAAAAAATGCTTAATGATAGCATCCGAATGATGTGGCTATCACAAAATCAAAAACCTTCTTATAAAACAATTAATCGATTTAGAGTAAATCCAAAAGTAGATGCTTTATTAGAATCTTTATTTATTCAATTTTACAGTCAGTGTGTAAAACAAAATCTTATAGATGATAAAGCTATTTTTATTGATGGTACAAAAATTGAAGCAAATGCCAATCGATATACATTTGTATGGAAAAAGAGTATTCAAAACCATGAATCAAAGATGAATGAGGATTCTAAAGCCCTCTACCATGAATTGGTAACCAATAAAATCATACCGGAAATTAAAAAAGATCATGATAATGAATTAACAAAAGAAGAAATAGATTTGATTGGTAGTCACTTAGATAAAGAAATCGAAGATTTAAACCAACATATCAACAATGAAAAATGTACTAAAACAAGAAAACAAATACGTCTCAAAAGAACTAAAATCAAAAAATACAAAAAGCAAATCAATGATTATTTTGAGCGAAAGTATCGATACGAATTTCAAAAATCTATTTTAAAGGATAGAAATAGTTATTCTAAGACAGATCATGATGCGACATTTATGAGAATGAAAGAAGATCACATGAAAAATGGACAACTTAAGCCAGGGTATAATTTACAAATAGCGACAAATTCCCAATTTGTTTTATCTTATAATGTGTATCAAAATCCAACGGATACTAGAACGATGATTCCATTTTTAAATTCAATTCAAGAGACCTACGGTCATTTACCTGAATATATTGTAGCTGATGCAGGTTATGGTAGTGAATCAAATTATAAGGCAATTATAGATGACTTTAATCGAACGCCACTCATAACATATGGAATGTTTATAAAAGATAAAACTAAAAAATATAAAAGTGACATCTTTAATACTCAAAATTGGAACTATGACGAAATTAATGACGAATTCATTTGTCCGAATAATAAACGGCTAGGTTTTAAAAGATATGCCTATCGTCATGATAAGTATGGTTATAAGCGAGACTTCAAATTATATGAATGTGATGATTGTTCAGAATGTCCTCTGAAAAATCAATGTATGAACTTCAATTCAAAAACAAACAAAAAAATAATGAAGAATTATAACTGGGAATATTTTAAATCCCAAATTAACAAAAAGCTTTCAGAACCAGAAACAAAAAATATCTACAGTCAAAGAAAAATTGATGTGGAACCTGTTTTTGGATTTATGAAGGCTATTTTGGGTTTCACTCGGATGTCTGTCCGAGGACTCAATAAAGTCAAAAGAGAACTTGGTTTTGTATTAATGGCACTTAATATAAGAAAAGTAGTAGCTCAACGAGCTGAAAATAATCAAAAAATTTATAAAAAAGACAATTTCTATATTATTTCAATAGAAATTGTCTTTTTTTCACTTATCCAAGAACTTTATGTCCCGGACTCTTCTTTAATTTGGAGTTGGATATTTATTGCTAACAAATATTCGGTATTATAAATCAAAATCTTCATCAGCGATATCAATATCAGAATCTGAACGATGATAGGTGAAGAAACTAATTCGTAAACGATCTAAATGTTCCAAATGATATCGATATTCTTCAATAGCTGCGATGATTTGCATAATATTAGCATAAGAATAATGTGTTTGATATGGATTATGGATCAATTCATTTTGAAAGGCATCCATTAAATCTTTCTTTTGAGGATTATCAACTTCATATTGAAATTGAGCCACATTATATTTTGCTTTTTTAGATAAACTTTTTAAAATTTGTTCATGAAAAGCAATAAGTGAATCCAATTCTAATTTAATCTGTAATAGTAATTGATTATTTAGTTGATGTAAATCATTTTGATAACGTGACATTCTATTTAATACTTCATATGCTAATCTAGTCGTTCTTACTACTTCTTTGAATAAAATTTTCTTTCGATATTGTGCGTGGATATGCTTTTTAAATAGTGGTCTTTCTTCGTGATAAAAATTATAAATCTGCTCTAATTTATTAATCCTAGTATTTAACTGATTGCCATCTTGTTTAATATTATGAAATTCGGATGTATCATTTAGTACGAGTTTAAACCATACAAATATATCAGATGAAATGTTAGCAGAATTATAATAGATTTTCGTTTCAAATTTAGGAGGCAAGAATAACAAGTTCACAATTGAAGAACTTAGTACACCAATCATGACTAGAACAAATCTAAAGAAAGCGGCAACATAGAAAGACCCTGTATGTTGTCCCATAATGATTAATGCAGTTACACTTGCTAAAGTAGCAACATGGGCTAAGTTAAATCTGAATAAAATTGCAATTAATAATATAACTGTGACACCCATGATAATGAAATTATCACTAAAGATCGTCACCATAGTGACAGCCAATAACGCACCAATGATGTTACCTATAGCTTGGTCTGAAACTGTTTTTATCGACTTATAGACACTGGGTTGCATAGCAACAACAGCACTGACGCCAGCTAATGATTTAAGACCAACATCATCAGGTAGTAAAGAAGCGATAGACATAGCTAATATAATTGCTATACCAGTTTTTAAAATCCGAGCTCCAAGTCTCAAAAAATAGCGCTCCTTTTATGATTTATTGAATATAATATTAAATTCGTATTCACTATTGTTATACACTGACTGACAATAAATTTCAAGTGAATATAACCATTATAGATGACTTTAAAATTGCATTAACTATGGTCTTAAATTTAATAATGAGAATAGTTTAATTATAAGAAAGAAGGTAGCCAGTACTTAACATGATATAAATGTACAATTTTATAAGTAGAAAAGGTGATTTATTTTCAATTAGATATAGTCTATTAAACCAGAATTAAATCATTTTAAATAAATAAAATCCAAGACAAAGTTTATGTCTTGGATTAATTAACGGCATCCCCAAAGCAGGATTATAGGTAAAGACTCTTTTATCATAGCCGCTTGAATAACCAAAAATTATTTCATTTGACTAAACGCATAATCAGCTGCTTTAAGTGTTTGATCAATGTCTTCTTCAGTATGTTCTGTAGTTAAGAACCAAGCTTCGAATTTAGAAGGAGCTAAATTAATACCTTGATTAAGCATTAATTTAAAGAATTTAGCAAATGCCTCACCATCAGAATTTTCTACTTGTTCGTAATGAGTGATCTTTTCATTAGTAAAGTACAATGTGAGAGAGCCATAAATACGATTAATTGTGGCAGTGATTTGATGTTTATCAATTAGTTGTAAAAGACCATCTTCTAATCGTTTACCTAGCTTATCTAATTTTTCATAGACACCGTCTTGTTCTAGAACTTCAAGTAATGCAATACCAGCTTTCATAGATAATGGGTTACCGGCCATAGTTCCTGCTTGATAGGCTGGTCCAAGTGGCGCTACATGTTCCATTATATCTTGACGGCCACCATAACCACCGATTGGTAAGCCGCCCCCAACAATTTTACCAAAAGCAGTTAAATCAGGTATAACACCAAGTAAATCTTGGGCAGCACCATAGTGAAATCTAAACGCTGTAATCACTTCATCATAAATGACTAAACTGTTATTTTCATGTGTAATACGATTAACTTCTTCTAAAAATCCTGGTTCGGGCATTACCATACCAAAGTTACCTACAATTGGCTCTACTAAAACGGCAGCAACGTCGTCACCCCAATGTTTAATTGCTTCTTTATATGATTCAATATCGTTAAATGGCACAGTAATTACTTCCTTAGCAACACTTTCTGGGACACCTGCAGAATCAGGAGAACCAAGTTGAGAAGGACCACTACCAGCAGCAACTAGTACTAAATCAGAATGGCCATGATATGAACCAGCAAATTTAATGATTTTATTTCGTTTAGTATAAGCGCGTGCAACTCTTATAGTAGTCATGACAGCTTCAGTACCAGAGTTTACGAATCTAATTTTTTCTAGAGAAGGAATAGCTTCTCGTAATTTCTTACTAAATTCAATTTCTAATTCAGTAGGCGTTCCATATAGTACACCTTTGGCTGCTTGTTCTTGAATAGCTTTCGTAATATGAGGATGTGCGTGACCCGTAATGATAGGGCCATATGCTTGTAAATAATCTATAAATTTATTGCCATCTACATCATATAAATAAGCGCCTTTACCTTCCTTCATTACTACAGGTGCGCCACCACCAACTGCTTTATAAGAACGTGATGGAGAATTTACACCACCTAAAATATATTCATTTGATAATTCCTGAAGTCGTTCACTTTCAGTAAAGTTCATACTATCAACCTCTTTTAATTTAATATTGTCGCTTATTATCGTATCATAAAATTAACTTAATGAAGAAACAGGTGATTAAATGTTAAAAAAAGGTGATCAATTTCCAGAATTTTCACTAGAAAATCAAAATGGAGAACTTATTACTAATGAAACGATTAAAGGGCAAGTGACAATATTATATTTCTATCCTAGAGATAATACGCCAACTTGTACGACAGAAGCTTGTGATTTTCGAGATAATATTGAAATGTTTAATGATTTGAATGTCAATATCTATGGAGTAAGTGGGGATTCTAAGAAAAAACATCAAAATTTTATAGAGAAACATGAGCTTAACTTTGATTTACTCGTAGACCAAGACTATCAGCTTTCAAATGAAGTTGGTGTATATCAATTAAAAAAATCATTTGGTAAAGAAAGTATGGGTATAGTTCGAACAACGTTTGTTATAGATGAGCAAGGCATAGTTAAAGATGTTATTGAAAAAGTTAAAGTTAAGACCCATATTGAAGAGCTAAAAAACATTTTGGAGTGATATAGATGAAAGTAGTTAGTCTGTTCAGATTGGGAGAGTTAGAAGATAAATTAAAAGAGACATTTCCACAGGTGGAGTTTAAATTTATTAAAAAAGCCAAAAATATACCAAATGAAGACAGACAATCACTAGATATCTTAATTGGATATGATGGAAGTCTAGATGAAACATTTTTAGAGGACTGCCCTAATCTTAAATGGATTGCTTGGTATGCTACTGGTGTTAATTCATTACCATTAAACTATATTAATGAACGAAATATTAAATTAACCAATAGTAGAGGTGTACAGGCAAAACAACTTTCTGAATTCATCATTGCTTTTATATTAGATGATTATAAGAAAATGAAAACATCATTTATTAATCAACAAAATAGGATATATGATTCGAAAATGACTGGCAGAAGGTTAAATGGTGATTGTATATTATTTTTAGGCACAGGAGCAATCGCACAACGAACAGCAAAGTTAGCGAAAGCTTTTGATATGAAGGTAATAGGTGTAAGTAAATCAGGTGAACATAAAGAATGGTTTGATGAGGTACAAACAATTGATAATCTAAGTGACTTATTAGGAAAAGGAGACATAGTAATCAATAGTTTACCGGAAACAGACGAAACGATTCATTTAATCAAATACAAAGACTTTGAGAACATGAAAGAAAGTGCAATGTTTATTAATGTTGGTAGAGGTACTGTAGTTGAGGAAGATACACTGATTAAAGCATTAAGTAATAATGAAATAAGACATGCCTACTTAGATGTATTTGAAAAAGAGCCATTAACATCAGATAACGCATTATATGATCTAGACAACGTAACTATAACAGCACATATTACAGGCAACGATCATGGTATTAATCATGACGTTACAGAAATATTCATCAAAAACTTAAAACATTTTCTCAATTATGGAAATCTAATTGAGAATGAAGTAGACCCAGTAAAAGGATATTAATGAAAATACAACTGTTTTATTGACATTAGTAAATTGTAACAGTTATATTAGTATTAAGTAATAATCATTATTAACTAGAAAGATGGTGAAAAAAATGAGCGCGGAATTAGAATCAATAGAACATGAACTTGAAGAATCAATTGCGTCTTTAAGAAAAGCTGGTATACGTATAACGCCACAAAGACAAGCAATTTTGAAATTCATGATTTCTTCAAAAACACATCCTAGTGCCGACGAAATTTATCAAGCACTTTCACCAGATTTTCCTAATATAAGTGTTGCGACAATATATAATAATTTAAGAGTATTCAAAGATATTGGCATTGTAAAAGAGCTCACATACGGTGATGCATCAAGTCGATTTGATTTCAATACTCACAATCATTACCATATTATTTGTGAAAAATGCGGTAAAATAGTTGACTTCCATTATCCACAGTTAGACGAAGTGGAACAGCTAGCACAACATGTTACTGAATTTGACGTAACACATCATCGAATGGAAATTTATGGAATTTGTAAAGAATGCAAAGATAAAGAAGAATAGGCATCATTTACTCATCAAGATAAAAGTTAACAATAAACAAAACCATGTTTGATTCAATAATTGTCAAACATGGTTTATTTTTTTAGTATGGAGTAATCTGATCAACTTAATCATATGAACACCTTTATATCCTATTCAAAGAATAGTAACTATTAATTAAGAATAGCGAAGTTATTTCAGAGACAACATAAAGGGTAGATGAATGATAAATCCTGAGACGCGGATTACACTTTATAAACTATTGTTCACTTAATATAAAAATTAACTATACTTTGAGTAAATTTATACAAATTAAATAGTTGAAATACGTTGACGTAAAAATGATTACTTGGTAATATATAAAAGTCGTCAAAACGATATTAACTATTTGAAAAGATTTCATTAACTTTTTAAAGCAAATGTTGATAAAGTGTAATTTTGACTATTGAACTTTCAATCCAAACATTATATTATAGATTTTGTTGAGTCATTAATAACATATTTCTTAAAAAAGAATTTAAATTTATTGTTGACTTCATTAAACAAACGCGATATAATAAGATATTGTAAGTGAAAAAACGAACATTGAAAACTGAATGACAATATGTCAACGTTAATTCCAATAATGTAACGAAAGTTACAACAATTAATTTAGTTTTATGAGCTAATCAAACATCATAATTTTTTATGGAGAGTTTGATCCTGGC
>NZ_JBJQIL010000006.1:0-86929 GCF_045984185.1 Staphylococcus sp. KUGN1
AAGCTCCTTATCTGTTCGCTCGACTTGCATGTATTAGGCACGCCGCCAGCGTTCATCCTGAGCCAGGATCAAACTCTCCATAAAAAATTATGATGTTTGATTAGCTCATAAAACTAAATTAATTGTTATAACTTTCGTTACATTATTGGAATTAACGTTGACATATTGTCATTCAGTTTTCAATGTTCATTTAAATAAATCATGGAGCGGGTGATGGGAATCGAACCCACAACATCAGCTTGGAAGGCTGAGGTTTTGCCATTAAACTACACCCGCATATATAATTTCAAAAGTTATTTTGGTGCGGCCGAGAGGACTTGAACCTCCACGGGATTTCTCCCACTAGGCCCTCAACCTAGCGCGTCTGCCATTCCGCCACGACCGCTGGCAAAACGCATTCAAAAGTTTATCGATTTCTCAATAGCATAATAAATTGTAAATCATTTATTAAACGATGTCAATAACTTTTTAACATTAAATTAATAAAATTAATTATCTTGTAATGTTTGCTAATTTATTAATACAACGCTATTTATAATAAATCATTGTAAAAGTAATGTCAATACTTATTTGAAATATAAAGAGAGAGCACTTAATTAATTTTCTTAATAGTACTCTCCCTCAAATTCATATCTATTTACTCTTAGATTTATAATGATTTAATTAACCTTTTTTCTATTTAACCTTAATTTTCCACCGCATTTGCCACATCTCATGATACTTATATTTACTTTTTTTATTCTTAAATATTTTGTACCACAATTAGTACAAATATATTCATAGTTAGCACGTGTTTCATATGATTGAGTTGGACTGCAATATCTTGGTGCACCAACTTTTGCACTTAAATTTTTAAAGTCTCGATCTTTATGTTTATAACCTTTATCTAAAATATGCAAATGATAATGACAAAGTTCATGTTTTATAATATCGATAATGGCTTTTTTACCATAATGCTCATATTGTTTTGGATTAATTTCTATATCATGTGTTTTTAGTAAATATCTACCGCCAGTTGTCCTTAAGCGTTTATTAAAATACGCATTATGCTTAAATGGGATTTTAAAATATCTTAAGGAAATATCACATACTAAACTTTGTAATTCCTGATCATTCATATGGATTAATCATCGTCAATGAAACTTTATCTTTTTGTGTATCTATGCTAAGTATCCAAACATCGACAATATCTCCTACACTTACGATGTCCATAGGGTTCTTCACGAATTTTTTTGATAGTTTTGAGACATGGACAAGTCCGTCTTGTTTGACGCCAATATCAACAAATGCTCCAAAATCTACAACATTTCTAACAGTTCCACTGAGTTTCATTCCTTCTGATAGATCCTCTATTGATAAAACATCTGATTTTAAAATTGGTGTTTCAAATTCATCACGTGGATCTCTATTTGGTGCTTTTAAAGATTTTATAATATCTTCTAAAGTTGGTATACCTATATTTAATTGATCAGCAATTTCATGTACATCAATTGAATCTAATGTGCTTTTTAATGTTTCACTACCTACATCTTCAACTTTAAGATTTAATTGGTTTAGTAATTCATATGTTACTTCATAACTTTCTGGATGGATAGATGTATTATCTAACGGTTCTGAACCATCTACAATTCTCATGAAACCTATACTTTGTTCGAATGTCTTGGCACCTAGACGCTTAACTTTAGCAATATCTTTATGATGTTTAATAGCGCCATTTTCTTCTCTATATTCTATTAGATTTTGTGCAATTTGTGATGAAAGTCCTGATACATATTGTAATAATGAACGTGAAGCCGTATTAACATCTACGCCAACTTGGTTTACTGCTGTTTCGACAACAAATGTTAGTGCTTTCTCTAATTCTTTTTGGTTCACGTCATGTTGATATTGACCTACCCCTATTGATTTTGGATCTATTTTGACTAATTCACTTAAAGGATCTTGTACCCTTCTTCCTATTGAAACGGCACTTCTTTCTTCAACTTGGAAATCAGGAAATTCTGCACGCGCAATTTCTGATGCTGAATATACTGACGCACCTGCTTCATTTACTATAATAAATTGCACATTAAGATTATATTTCTTAATTACATTAGCGATGAATTGTTCTGTTTCTCTACTAGCCGTACCGTTTCCAATTGCAATTAATTGAACATCATAATCATTAATCATTTTTACTACTATTTTTTCAGCTGGTTCAATTTTATTCACTGGAGGATGTGGATATATCACATTCTTAGCCACAAATGTGCCATATGGATTAATAACCGCTAGTTTACATCCTGTTCTAAAAGCTGGATCTACACCTAGTATTTGCTTCCCTTTCATCGGCGGTTGTAATAGTAAGTTTCTTAAATTCTCACTGAAAACATCTATAGCATGGTTTTCAGCTTTTTCTGTTAAATCGCCTCTGATTTCTCGTTCAATAGAAGGCATTATTAATCTCTTGAGACTATCTTTAATTGCATTTCTTACAATTTCTGTCGCTTCATTTTCACCTTTTATTTCTTGTTTTTCGATGTCTTTTTCTACTTGTTCTGTATCAAATTCTATTTTTACAGATAATATTTTTTCTTTTTCTCCTCTATTAACGGCTAAAACCCTATGATTAGCTATCTTTTTAATCGGTTCTGCATAATCATAATACATAGAGAATATTTCTTTTTCATCTTCAGCTTTTTTCTTTTTAGTAGTTACGATTTGTCCGTGTTGATATACATTTTTTAATATTCTTGAACGATATTTAGGGTTGTCAGAAATTTGCTCTGCAATGATGTCTTGTGCACCTTGAATAGCTTCTTCAACGCCTTTTATTTCTTCATTAATAAACATTTGAGCTTTTGATTCAACATTTTCATTTAGTTTAGGCTGTAACAACCAAGTAGCAAAAGGTTCTAAACCTTTTCTTTTCGCTTCAGTGGCACGTGTTTTTTTCTTTTGTTTATAAGGTCTATATAAATCCTCAACACGTTGTAATTTAGTTTGTTTAAGAATATTGTTTTTTAATTCATTAGTTAGCATACCTTGTTGCTCAATACTATGAATAACTTCTTCTTTTCTTTTTTGTAAATTGACCATGTATTGATATTCATCTGATATTTGTTTAATTTCTACTTCATCTAAACCACCAGTTTGTTCTTTACGATATCTCGCAATGAACGGAACGGTATTTTTATCTTCTAAAAGTTTTAATACTGAAGTGATTTGTTTTTCTGAAAAATTATATTTTTCAATAATTGATTTTATTAAATGATTGTCCATAGTTCTACCACACTTTTTCTTTAATTTATCTTTTTATTTTAACATAGTTGCTTTCTGTAATTATTAATACTAATACTCTTATTATCAAGTATTATAAGTATAAAAACAAAAATAAGATTACTATTTCTTCAACAGTACCTCACATTATTGTGTGGCTTCTGACTAAAGAAATAATAACCTTATAAATATTAATGTTAACTATTTTTAAATATTTATTGTTTAGCTGCTTCTTGCAACTTTTTAATTGCAGTTCGCTGTAATCTAGACACATGCATTTGGCTTAGTCCTATACGCTCACCAGTTTCTTTCTGACTTAATCCTTCAATGAATGTACACTGAATGATTTCTTTCTCTCTGTCAGATAATATTGGTAAAATTCTTTCAAGTATCATGCGCTTTTCTGTAAGATCATAATTATCATCTTGTTGACCCATAATATCTAATAAGGTAACTGTAGACCCGTCTTTGTCCGCTTCAATTGAATGGTCTACACTTAATGCATTATAGCTTTGGCCCATTTCCATAGCTTCAAGTACTTCTTCATCTGTAACTTCCAAACGAGCAGCAATTTCACTTATTGAAGGTGAACGTTCTAATTCATTTGTAAGTTCATCACTTACCTTCTTTATGCGTGGACCTATTTCTTTTATACGTCTAGGTACATGAACACTCCATGTTTTGTCTCTTAAATATCTTTTTATTTCACCAATAACAGTTGGCACTAGGAATGCTTCAAATTTTCGATCAAATGACAAATCAAATCTATTTATAGCACCTATTAAACCAACCATTCCCACTTGAACTAAATCTTCATGATGTGATTGACCTTTAGAATATTTATAAGCTAATGATTCAATTAGTTTACGATAGTGCCTTACTAACTTATCTTGAGCTCCGCTATTTTGGTCTTCTTGGTGTTCTTTAATCCATTGGTTAATCTGTTCAGGTGATACATCATTAACTGATTTCGACTCTTTCGTCATTATTTCGCACCTGCTCTTTTTTTATATACTTAATCATACTTATAGTAACACCAGACTCTTTGTAAACAGTTACTTCATCCATTAGTGACTCGATTAAGAATAATCCTAATCCACCCTCACGTAAGAAATCTATATTTTCGTTATCATTATAAGGCCCTAAATTAGATTTAGTTGTCTCATTATCAAAGCTTTCACCTTGATCTGAAATCACAATCTTAATTTTATCTTCAAAGACTTCAAAGCACAAATTAATCATGCCTGTTTCGGGATTATGTCTATATGCATGTTTGACTGCATTCGTAACTGCTTCACTTACAGCAATTTTTGAATCTTCTATATCATCATATGATGCACCTGCTCTAGTAAACACTCCAGATAATGTTAATCTAATTAAACTTACATATTCGGCAGAAGCTGGTAACCGCATTTCAATATAATCTTGTTTAGATTGCATGTTACTCTACCTCCGTTCCTTCATTAACATGCATTAAATCTTTTAATCCGGTAATATCAAACAATCTTCCTATACGGTCAGAAACGCCTAAAATATATAAATCTTTACCGTTTTGATTTAATGCTTTAAGTGTGCCTACAAAAAGACCCAAACCTGTTGAGTCCATATAACTAACATTTGCTAAATTTACATGAATATCGTGTGTACCTTCCTGTCTCATTGGTACTAACACTTCTTCTAACTCAGGCACTGTATAAACGTCTAATTCTCCGCCAACTTTAACTTCATAATATGTATCATGTGTGACAGTCTCTATATTAAGATTCATTTGGTTACACTCCTAATTATATTTCAAATCTTCTAGTTTACTATTCAAGAATAATTATACCCAAAGTCAACGTTGCTTAATCATAAAATAAAAATTAATTTACTCTTTTAATAATTAAAATAGTCATATCATCTTTTTTATTAGGATTTTGTACTTTTAATATTGCTTCATAAATAATTTGAACAATATCTTGAGGGTGCATATGTTTATATTTCTTGATTAAATTTAATAAAGTATCTTTCTGGATGAATTCGCCTTCTTTATTTCTTGCTTCTGTGACTCCATCAGTAAATATAATCACCAAATCATCAATATAGATTGGTATTTCCTGCTGACTATATCTAGTTTGTTGATTAACACCTAAAACACGGCCTCTTACTTCAATTTCTTGAAACTCTTCAGTTTCGGCTCTATATACATAACCTGGTTCATGACCAGCTGAACTGCAATATAATAAATGGTTCATTTCTTCATACAAACCATAGAACATTGTAACAAACATATTTTGGTTGACGTTTTTTTCGACAACTCTATTGAGCCTCTTTAACCCTTCACTTGGCAATTGAGAATGTCCATATGAGTCCATACCGAACTTTATCATACTCATTGCTAAAGCAGCCGGTATACCTTTTCCAATGACATCTGCAACTGCAAAACTCATAGTACCATCATTGTGATCTATTAAGTTAAAATAATCTCCACTTACCTTTTGAGCTGCAACTGATATTACACCAATTTGAATACTATCGAATTGAGGAATATCTGTTTTCAACATAGTTTGTTGAAGTCTAGAAGCTAGATCTATTTCTTTATCGTGGTATTGAAGTTTGTTTACTAATTTTTGATAATCTCTATAACTGTAACCAAATCCTTTAACTACTTCTTGAAGGACATCTAAAGTATCAAGCGCTTCGTGATCAGTAACGTTTAATGAAGATATATAATTTTTATGTATTTCAACAATATCTTCTGGCAAAATGTCCTTTTTTATAACTTCATTAGTAAACTCTTCACACTTTTTTATTAATTGAGTTTTATTATTCGTGCTTAAACTTTCATCAATCAATTTTTTATAATCTTTTTTAAATTCTTCCACGATTTTGCCTCCTCAATACGACTTCAACGCTCAGTTTCTAACGTTCAATCAAAATATCTTTCTTTATAATTAGTAAAAAAGACTAAAACCTCGATACATCTAAAAAAGACTTTAGGAATGGAATACCTAAAGCCGTAAAACTTAAGACATCCTTTTATAATAAATAATACTTCGAAATAACTATCATTGCTCATAAAATGTTAAAAACTAAATGCTCAACGTTATAAATAAATCTATTTATATATATTTAAGCAGTTGTAATTATTATAAAGTTATTGTCTTTGATCTCATTATTTTATTTGTATTGGAATAATACATACAATTAATTATGTCTTAGAATGATTGAAATTATGTAAACCTAGACTGATGTCTAGGGCGTAATCTACTTCTTTCATTTTGTTATCAGACAAATATGTGAGTTTTTCTTTCAAACGATTTTTATCTAAAGTACGAATTTGTTCTAGTAAAATGACTGAATCCTTATCAAGTTTGTACTTTTTCTTTTCAATCTCAACATGTGTAGGTATCTTAGCTTTATTAATCCTTCCAGTAATTGCAGCTACAATTACAGTGGGACTATATTTATTACCTGTGTCATTCTGAATAATGACTACGGGTCTCACTCCCCCTTGTTCTGACCCTTGAACAGGCGATAAATCCGCTAGATAAACGTCTCCTCTTCTAATCATTCATTCTTAGCATTAGAAGTTAAATATGTTTCATTGCAATCGCACGCTTCACATTCAATAGGAAAAGCTTCGGTTGCTAGGGAGAGATTTAAATCAGCCATTTGTGCATAACCTTCTTTTAAAGATTGCTCTAAACTGTAACTTCTATTTTGATTAAAAGATAACATACAAAGAACCTCCATCTGATTCCAAAAGTTGCATTATTAAGATTTCTTAATTTAACTTAATAATAACAAATTTTGAAATCAGTGACTATACTTATTTTAATAATTCATTAGATATCTCTGTATTATCTTCTATGTGATAAATGCGTGGTAATCGTCTTGATAAATTGCATAGAACTTCATAATTTATTGTATTTTGCTGCTTAGCTAATGCTTCAACAGATTGTTCTGTATCTACATGGTTATCTAACAGAATTACTTTATCTCCGACTTTTACTGTATCTGGAATTTTGACCATCGTTTGATCCATACATACTCTTCCTATTACTTCGCATTGTTGACCGTTCACATTGACATATGACCCTTGCATAGAACGTAAATAACCATCTGCATAGCCAATTGGTAATACAGCTATTCTCGTTGGTTCCGTTGCAGTATAAGTACTGCCATAACTTACAGAATCACCAACATTCAATGTTTTTGTTTGTACAATTTCACTCACTAATTGTGCACTTGGTTTCAAATGTACTTTAACGTTTTCTTTCACATATTCAGAAGGATAATATCCGTATAGTGATATACCTAAACGAATCGCATTACAGAACTGACCATCCATTAATAGAGAACCTGCTGAATTTTGTGTGTGTATATAATGTGGTTTTTCTACTTGTTCTACAAGTTCTTTGAATTTTTGATATTGTGTAGCCATATCGTCTCCAGGTTCATCAGCACATGCAAAATGAGTATATACACCTTCAAATACAAGTTGGTCATATTTACTAATAATATCTACAACTTCTTTGTATTCTTCAACATCTTTCATACCTAGTCTACCCATACCTGTATCAAGTTTTAAATGTAACCAAAGTGCTTTCTCATTTTCATCTGATATGTTCTTAATGGATTCTTTTAACCAAGATTTTGAAGGGACTGTCAATGCGACACGGTGTTGGATAGCTTTATTAATATCTTTAGGCGGAATTACTCCTAAAATTAAAATTTTAGCTTTAATGCCATGCATACGTAATTCTATTGCTTCGTCTAATGTTGCAACTGCAAAAAATGAAGCACCATTTTCCATTAAGTGTTGTGCAATTCTAACACTACCTAAACCATATCCATTGGCTTTAATGACTGATATAACAGTCTTATTAGCATGCAATTTATCAAAAGTTTGATAATTAGATAAGATTGCATTCAAATCTATATTTAAATACGTCGATCTGTAAAATTTTTCTGACATAATGTCATTACCTCCTTTAAAACCTAACAACATAAATACAAATGAGTTAGTTCACACATCATGATTATCATCTTGTTTCTCTAAAAGAACTTGACTCATCGCGTAATTTTCAGTGTGGGTAATACTCACATGAACTCGAAAACCACTATAGTCTATGCATGGTTTGCCTAGATAATCGTTATAGCAGTTGATATCATGAAATGCTATTGTTTTCCCTAATCCAGTTCCTAAAGCTTTACTAAACGCTTCTTTAGTAGCAAATCTTCCCGCAAGATATTCAATTTTTCTTTTTTGTTGTGAAAAACTATTAAATTTGATTTGCTCTTCTTTAGATAGAATTCGTTCAACAAACTTTTGATTTTGCTTATTATAAACATTTTCTATTCTCTCAATTTCTATTAAATCTAATCCAATACCATATATCATAGGACGCCTCGTTATCTTTTATCATTCTATTCTTATAATTTTACATCATTTTGATTTAGATTTTCACTATTTCGTCTTTCTTTAATTAAATGTTTGATTTCTTCAGCTTTTTCTTTGTTTATAAGTAATAATTCAGAGTTACCTCCTGCTGTTGATAAAGTGACTGTAGCTAGTTGATATTTTCTCATAATAAAGCCTTCGCTTATATCAATATTTTGAATTCTAAAAAACGGTATAATATTAGTATTAATAAAGATAATCCCTTTTCTCACATGTATCTCGTTATTCTTTATTTTATATCTGAAATTCTTATATCTAAATGTTGGTATAACGAATAACATTGTAATACTGCATACAATAAAGAGTGTTATACCTCCAATAGCGATTGACCAGTTATCTGTTAAATGTAAAAATTTCCAATTTAGAATTAGAATACAAATCAAAATAAGAAAAAGTATGATCAACAAAATAGAATTAGCTAAAACCATAGATTTCTTAGCATTAACATCCATATAATTATAATTCGACACGTTGATCACCTCCTACATACCATGTTTTAAGGGTTTCTATTGATTTTTCATCTGAGAATTTTAATCCAATTGTTTGATTTGAAGCACCTTTAGAAATTAAGAAGTTGAAATTACCTAAATGATTTCTTATTAAAAATGGATGAGTTTTAATTTCCATTCCAATAATTTTATCGTATTTTAAATAGTATCTTTTAATACTAAACCAGTTCACTTTCTGTACTGTCATTTCGTCATTTTCAAGTTGAAATCCAGACAAATGAATATAAAGTAATGCTTCAATAATTAGTGCTAAAATCATTATACAAACTATAAATAAAGCCCAAGCTGACCAATAATATAGTCCTATAATACCAATTAAGATTAATACCAACGAAGGGATTAAAAAATGTCTATGAAAACCTCTCCAAGGCATACCGATATGAGCAGGTTTGAACTCCATTTCTGGAATTAATGCCTTAATGATTCTATATGCCTCTTTACTCTTTATGAATGGAATAATCATTATATTTCCACCTACAGTTGAATCATCTTCCATCTTCTCTTCAAAATCACTCGTAATCAATACGTGTATAGCTGTAAAACCGAATAACTTTCTAATATATGATTGATGTTCGACAACTGCTTGAATACGCTCTGTAGGTACGGTAACGTTCTTTTTAGTAAACAAACCATATTGAATTTTCAATTGATGATTTTCTTGTGTTAGTGTATATCCGAAATATTTAATGAAATTGATAATTGCACCTATAATATAACTCGCAACTAATATCACTCCAATGATGATACTTACGATTAATACAATGGCATTAGCCAAATGAGTCATTTCTTCAGTAATACTTTTCCACGGAATGATATTGGACACACTACCTATGATAGGTGAAATAGTTGCTATTGCGATTCCTATAGCACCACTTGTTAATGACATTAAAATTAAATCTCTGATTGATAACTTAAATACACGACGTTTTTTGGGTTCCTCATTAAATGATTCTTTCTTATGTAATTCATTATTCTCTTCAGTATTATGAAAATCATTTGTTTCTATTTCAATCTGAGAATTATCTAACTGAGTTTGAATATTTTTGATTGTATGTTCTAATTCAATACTTTGTGATTTGGATATAGTTGATAATTCTATACCATCACTTGGTGTTTTTATTTGTAATTGCACACCACCTACTATTTGATTAATCATACTTTGTGAAGTGTCTACAGATTGAATACGACTGATATCTAACTCTTTACGTTCTTTGTTAAATATGCCCGTTGTTAATATAAAGTGGTTATTTTCAATCCAATATCTTGTCTGATACACTTTCAATATTTGTCCAATAAACGATATTAAGAAAAATATAAACAACACTGCCGGTACAATATACTCACGAATATTAGTAAAATCAAAGTCTTTAAAGTTAAAAACTAAAAATACAATAATTACA
Organism: Staphylococcus sp. KUGN1; assembly: GCF_045984185.1. Lineage (NCBI taxonomy): Bacteria > Bacillati > Bacillota > Bacilli > Caryophanales > Staphylococcaceae > Staphylococcus > Staphylococcus sp. KUGN1. The sequence continues at coordinate 10,614 of NZ_JBJQIL010000006.1, forward strand.
ATAATATTTTGTTTGAACGCTTCAATTAAGCCTGATATATAAGAAATAGGGTGTAATTTTTGTGGGCTAAACATCATATTCAGCTCCCCTCAATTGACTAAAAATTTGATCTTCTATATATTCTGCTTCCTTTTCAGAAACAAATGGTAATTCAATCGAATGACCTGCAGAAACAAATGAAATTTCATTAATTTTAAATAATTTAGCTAGTGGGTTAGTTCTAATTTGTAAAAATTGAAGTCTTTTTACTTTAGTGATGTCTTGACGTTTAAAGAAAAAAGTAGACTTCACCTCTAAAATATTATGATGAATTCGATAATATAAAAAGTGATAATTTACAACAGGAACGTAAAAGAATCTAATTAAACTTATCCCCCATAAAAGAAAATATATGTATATGATAAAGTGCCACCAATTAAATTGATTCCATAAATAAAATAGAATTGTAAAAATAATAATTTCAATAATCAAGTTAAGCCCTGAAGTTAAAAAATAGTATGTCAATGTATTTCTGGGACTTTTATGAAATGTATTATCCATCAATAAGCTCCTTTTCATTTTAGTCACATTATATCATAGACAAATTACCTTCTAAATGCTCCTCATTACTTATTAACGTTCTTTAAACCCAAATTACTTTAGTATATTTTAGAAACAAATAAATAGAGCATACATTTAACCGAAGCTAAATGTATGCTCTATTTTTAATACAAATATATTGAGTATTGATAAATTAATTATTTCTGATGGTCAGCAAATGTGCGACCTTTCATTGTCTTGTTTGACCCTTGAGATGATTTATCTTTACGGTCAAATTTTTTGTTACCGTTTTTCTTAGAAGCAAAACCTTTTGATGAACGTCTATTTTTGTTATCAAATTTACCGCCACTGCGTTTATTATTGCCTCTTCTAGAGTTATTATTACCTTTTGAATTACGACCTTTACGTGAAAGTGGTTTTTCAAAAGTTAATTGAACTTCAACTTCATCATTAGCTTCAACTAACTCTTGTAATAATGATGCAACTAACTCAACATCATTGTACTCTTCAAGTAGTTCAGTTGAAATTCTTTGTAAACGAGGTTCATTGTCTTTAGACATCCAGTTTTGTACTTTTTCTTTAATATCGTCTTCACGTGCTTTCAATACTTCTTTACGATGAGGTGGTCTTAAAGCAGTCATTCTTCTATTGTTAGCATCTTCGATTTGACGAATATAATCCATTTCGATTGGATTTACAAAAGTAACAGCGATACCTTCTTTACCAGCACGACCAGTACGTCCGATTCTATGCGTGTAACTTTCAGTATCTTGAGGGATATCAAAGTTATAAACATGACTAACGCCAGAGATATCTAAACCACGTGCCGCTACGTCAGTTGCTACAAGAATGTCAATTTGATCATTTTTGAATTTTTTCAATACTTCTAAACGTTTAGCTTGCGTAATGTCACCATGTAAACCTTCAGCTTTATAACCTTTAGAAAGTAACGCGCTTGTTAACTCATCTACACGACGTTTTGTACGACCGAACACAATAGCTAGTTCTGGTTGATGTACATCTAAGAAATTAGTGAAAGTATCGAACTTTTCTAATTCTTTAACAATTGTATAATATTCGTCGATTTGTGGATCAGACATTTCATTATTCATTGTTTTAATAATTTTTGGTGTTTTCATGAATTGTTGTACTAACGTTTGAATAGCTTTTGGCATAGTAGCTGAGAAAAGCATCGTTTGACGTTGTTCAGCCGGGATTTTATCCATGATGAATCTCATATCATCGATGAATCCCATGTTCATCATTTCATCCGCTTCATCTAAGATAAGTGTGTGAATATCGTTAGTTTTTAATGTACGTCTATTTAAATGGTCAATGACACGTCCTGGTGTACCTACTACGATTTGTGGTCCTTTTTTCAAGGCTTTAATTTGGCGCTCGATTGGCATACCACCAAATACCGTAACAACTTGTACGTTTTGACCTTTACTAAATACTTTTAATTGCTCTGCAACTTGCATAGCTAATTCTCTAGTAGGCGCTAGAATTAACGATTGAACACCTTGTTCTCCAACAACCTTTTCAATTAAAGGTATACCAAACGCACCCGTTTTACCAGTACCTGTTTGTGCTTGTCCAAGGATGTCATGTCCTTCTAACGCATAAGGGATACTATCTTTTTGGATAGGAGTTGGCTCTTTAAACCCCATAGATTCAAGTGTTTGAACCGTTTTATCCGAAATCCCTAGTTCTTTAAAATTTTGCAAAATAATTCTCCTTTTACATGTTTATTTCTCAATATACTTTTTTGCATATATGTTCATTTATGTTTTATCAACTTCTTAATAGTACCACCTAACATTTATTATAGCAATAAAGCAGTTGGCATATCGTGGTGAATCATGTCCTTTTATTATGAAATTTTTCCTTTTAAACTGGTGTTTTATATAATTTGGAAGCGTTTCATAAATATATTTTATTTTTTAAATAAAAATAGTAAGACTACTATGTTATTCCCAATTATATGAGAAATTAACATGAGTCTTACTACAATAACATAAAGCATTATTTAATTAATGCATCTACTACTTCTTCTAATTTCATACCTCTTGAACCTTTAATTAAGACGTTATCATCTGGTTGAACGAAATGTGTCATATAAGAAATAAGTTTTTCTTTATCATTAAAATGATGTGCTTCATCAACATATGACTTACCTGTATTGTGTATAAATGTTGCTTCACTACCAAATGTAATTAATTGATCGATGTGTTTATTCTGTAAATAAGTTCCGACTTCTTCATGCATACGTTGACTATTGTCACCTAATTCAAGAACATCACCAAGCACAATAATCTTTCGTCCATTCATGTTACTTAACGTATCTATAGCAGCTTTCATACTTGTTGGACTTGCATTATATGCATCATTAATGACAGTAACTTGTTGTTCTGTTTCATGACGTTCCATTCTCATGCCTGTTAATTTAACACGTTTGATATTGTGTTGAATTGTTTTATACGAAAGTCCTAATTCTTGCCCTACTGCAATGGCAATAGCAGCATTTTTCATATTATGAATACCTAATATAGGTAATTCATATTCTTGTTGATGATTAATTGTAAATGCAATGCCTTCTGTTTCAACTTGATCATTTACACTACATACTAATGAATTGCCTTGTTCTAACCCAATGCTAATACATTTAGCTTCTTTAATTTGTTCGACATGCGGTTTTAACAAAGGTTCATCACCATCATAGATAAATGTACCATTTGATTTTAAGCCAATTGTTATTTCTGATTTAGCTTGAGCAATGCCTTCACGTGAACCTAAATCTTGCATATGTGACTCACCAATATTAGTAATTACAGCAATGTCTGGTTCAGCAATAGTAGATAATAATTCAATTTCATGGAATCCTGACATTCCCATTTCTAAAATAGAAATATCAGTGTTTTTATCTAAATCTAAAATAGTTAAAGGCATACCAATCTCATTATTGTAGTTACCTTGTGTCTTTTTCACATTAAACTCTGTATTAAGTACACATTCAATCATATCTTTAGTTGTTGTTTTACCATTGGAACCTGTCACAGCAATGACCTTTGGATTAACATATTTTAAATATGCTTTAGCTAAATCTTGTAATGCTTGCAACGTATCGTCTACCCATATAATAGGTCCTTCTATATCCTTGGGCAGTGATACATCTTTTTGATAAAATGATGCACCTGCTCCATCTTTGAGTGCTTGTTCAACGAAACGATGACCGTCAACGTTTTCACCTTTAAAAGGTATAAATAACATGTCTTTTTTTATCGCTCTGGAATCAATTGTGACACCTTGAATTGATTGATGAAGATATTGCTCATCTATTTCACAATCAATCCATGCCTTAATTTGTTTTAATGTTACGTTAATCATTTCAAGCAACCTCGTTTAATCTATTTTATATTTATTTTTCTTTTTATCTTCGTGTCTTTCTTTAGCTAAATCTATTAATTTTGCAATTAAATCTGCATATGAAAGACCCATGTTTTCCCATAGACTTGGATACATACTAAAAGACGTAAAACCTGGCATTGCATTTGTTTCATTAATATAAATTTGATTATCTTCAGTAACAAAGAAATCTGCACGTACTAAACCTGAACAGTCCGTAGCTTTAAATGCTTCTAATGCCATATTTCTTAAAGTCATTTGTACATCTTGATCTAAATCTGCAGGGATTTGTAATTGTATTTTTCCATCTTTATATTTTGATTTATAATCATAAAACGCTACATCTTTAACAACCTCACCTGGCCATGTTGTTTCAGGATAGTCATTGCCTAAAACTGCAACTTCTATTTCACGTGCATTAACACCTTGTTCTATCACTAATTTACGGTCAAATTGGAATGCTTCTTTAATACCTGATTTTAATTCATCTTCATTATTACATTTACTAATACCTACACTTGAACCTAAGTTTGCAGGTTTAACAAATACTGGGTAACTTAATTTATCATTAACTAATTTAAGAATATTATTCTCATATTTTTCAAATTCACTTCTTAAGAAACTAATGTATGGTAATTGTGGTAACCCTCTATGTTCAAACAATTGTTTCATAACTAGTTTATCCATTGAACTTGATGCTGCTAAAACACCATTTCCTACATAAGGAATGTCGAGCACTTCGAATAATCCTTGAATTGTACCATCTTCTCCATTTGGGCCATGTAATAATGGAAACACAGCATCATATGATTGTCCTAAACTTCCCTTACTTAATAATTGAGAAATTTCACCGGTAGGAATATTATCGATTCTTAAATCCTCTGTTGATTCAATTTCACTAGTGATGTTATCTTGTTTCTTCCATTCACCGTCATTTGTTATATAAATAATATCAACTTGATATTTATCTTTATCAATCGCATTTAATACATTCTGGGCAGTTAAGATTGATACATCATGTTCTGCACTTTTTCCTCCGTAAACGATACAAATATTTTCTTTTGTCATTTCGTTTTTCCTCCAATAAACGCTATGGAATAACGTCTTATCATTTTAATATCTACTTTTAAATATATGTATTTTTAATATACAAAGTCTTCTCTGAAACTTAATATTATCATATTTGATAGGACTTTTGCATTTTATAATCTATTAATATAAATGGAAAAGTTACTTAACCTAACCAATCTTCACTCTAAATATATCATTTGAAATAAAATGGTTAGTTCATTTGGACTTGATATTCTAGCAAATTTCTATAAAGTCATGTAAAATCGTTATATAATTATGGATGATAGATGAATGATTATCAATATTGATAATTCATTACCAAATATCTCATCACGTGTAGTAAAAGGAGTAAATTATGAAATATTCATCCCGTCAACAGCCTAACAAACATTGGCTACTTAAAGTAGACTGGATTTTAGTAGCAATCATTACATTGTTAGCTATATTAAGTGTTACATTAATTAGTTCTGCCATGGGCGGTGGACAATATAGTGCTAACTTTGGAATCAGACAAATAATGTACTATATTCTAGGCGCAATAATGGCCATAATAATTATGTTTATTTCACCTAAAAAAATAAGAAATTATACATATTTGCTTTATGGAATTTTTTGTATTTTATTATTAGGACTTTTAATATTACCTGAAACACCTATCACACCAGTTATTAATGGTGCCAAAAGTTGGTATAGCTTTGGACCAATTAGTATTCAACCTTCTGAATTTATGAAAATTATACTTATATTGGCTTTATCTAAAGTAGTGGCACGACATAATCAATTTACTTTTAACAAGTCATTTCAATCTGATTTGACATTATTTTTCAAAATCATAGGTGTTTCTATTATTCCAATGGCGTTGATTTTATTACAAAATGATTTAGGAACAACGTTGGTTATTTGTGCAATCATTGCCGGAATCATGCTAGTTAGTGGTATTACATGGAGATTACTTGCACCTATCTTCATTGCGGCAATCGTAATTGGTTCGTCAATTATACTTACTATTCTTTTCAAACCATCATTAATAGAAAATTTATTAGGTATAAAGATGTATCAAATGGGACGAATCAATTCATGGTTGGATCCATACTCATATAGTAGTGGAGATGGTTATCATTTAACCGAATCACTAAAGGCCATTGGTTCAGGTCAACTATTTGGTAAAGGTTATAATCATGGTGAAGTTTATATACCTGAAAATCATACCGATTTTATTTTCTCTGTGATAGGCGAAGAAATGGGATTCATAGGATCAGTTATTCTCATTTTGTTATTTTTAATTTTAGTCTTTCATTTAATTAGATTAGCTAGTCGGATTAATGATCAATATAATAAAGTATTCATTATAGGATATGTATCACTAATTGTTTTCCATGTTTTACAAAATATTGGAATGACAGTTCAATTGTTACCAATTACTGGTATTCCTTTACCATTCATTAGTTATGGTGGTAGCTCATTATGGAGTTTAATGACTGGAATTGGTGTCATCTTATCCATTTATTATCATGAACCTAAAAAATATGAAACTTCAAAAGAATAATTTATATCAAATAAAAATAGAGTCAGTCCGTGAAAGGACTGACTCTATTTCTTTACTAAAAAATCGCCCTTTTGAAACGACGACTCACATTTACAATTTAAGTGCACTTACTAACCAAAATCCTAAATCAAGTTCACTTATTTACATTCGTGACTGATTTGATTTGTTGTAGGTAACGTATTAATAATGTCTAAACGAGATTTAGTTTTTTTAATATTTACACCTAATGATGATAATAAACTGACTACATTTTGAATTTTCTCTGAATTCTTCACTAATAACACCTCGTTTGGTTGACTTCATAACTAATCATACCCCAATTCAGACTACTTTACTACATGATTTTTAAAATTTAATATAATCTTTACTTTTTATAACTTAAAAATATGTTCAATAAACTGAATTTGCGTATTATCAATAGAGGACTTTATATCCAGCATCATAAATTTCTTTTTCAATACTATTTAAATTCGCAGGTGTTTCAAATTCTATTGAAATGTTTCCAGTATTGATATCGATTTCAACTTGATATACACCTATCATTTCAGTTAAAAGATTTTTTACAGATTCAGATTGTTCTTGTGTTTCTATACCAGCTGTATAAACAATTTTTTGTTGCACTTAATATCCCTCAATCTTTCATAAGTTTTTGAAAAGTAACGAGTAGCTCTTCCATTGCCTCTTCTTGATGTCCTTGATTAACTTTTTCTGCAATACAACTTTTCATATGTTGTTCTAATAATTTAGTAGCTACGCTATTTAATGCAGAACGTGTAGCTCTGATTTGAGTTAACACATCATCGCAATATACATCTTCTTCTATCATTTGATTAATAGCTCTCACTTGACCTTCAATACGGTTTAATCTCGATTTTAAATTTGCTTTACTTTGTTCAGAGTGATGCGCATGATCTTGTTCTGTCACTTGAGTCACCTCTTTATTGATTTCCCTACTATCCTACTTCTCTAATACTATTTAGTCAATAATAGAAACACTTATTAATACAATCAGTATAATGATAAAAAGATGACTTCATGGTACAATTATGTAGTTAAAAACTTTTGTTAAATCAATTAAATTTTAATACAAATAATATAATAAGGAGGTATTTTATGGTCGAAATATTCACGATGACTTTCGCTCATTCCAATCTTATTATCAATATTATTTTGATTGGTGCTTTTATTTTGAACTTAGCCTTTGCCTTTACCATTATTTTTATGGAAAGACGTAGTGCTAATTCAATATGGGCATGGTTATTAGTCCTTGTATTTTTACCTTTATTAGGTTTTATATTATATCTACTTTTTGGCCGTCAAATTCAAAGAGATCACATTTTCACATTGGATAAAGACGATAAAGTTGGCCTTGAAATGATTGTTGATGAACAACTTAAAGCCATAAAAGATAAAAACTTTTCAAAGGGAAATCATCAAATTGTTAAGTTTAAAGAAATGGTTCAAATGTTGTTATATAATAATGCAGCTTTTTTAACAACTGATAATGATTTAATGATATATACTGACGGTCATCAAAAGTTTGATGATTTATTAGAAGATATTAAAAATGCTAAAGATTATATACATATTCAATATTATATCTTTCACAGTGATGAACTTGGAAAGACCATTTTAAAGGCTTTAGAAGATAAAGCTGAAGCTGGTATTGAAGTTAAAATGTTATATGATGATATGGGTTCAAGAGACTTAAGGAAAAAGGATTTGAAAGCATTTCGTGAAAAAGGTGGTCATGCAGAAGCTTTTTTTCCATCGAAACTTCCACTTATTAATTTACGAATGAACAATCGAAATCACCGTAAAATCGTTGTGATAGACGGTAAAATAGGATATGTGGGTGGATTTAACGTTGGTGACGAATATTTAGGTAAATCTAAAAAGTTTGGATATTGGCGCGATACACATTTACGTGTTGAAGGAGATGCAGTTAACGCTCTTCAATTAAGATTCATCCTAGACTGGAACTCTCAATCTACACGTGACAATATTACTTACGAAGAACGCTATTTCCCAGATGTCAATTCAGGTGGTACTATTGGAATACAAATCGCTTCTAGTGGTCCAGATGAAGAATGGGAACAAATTAAATATGGATATTTAAAAATGATTTCTTCTGCTAAAAAATCAATTTATATCCAATCACCTTATTTCATTCCTGACCAAGCTTTTTTTGATTCAATTAAAATTGCTGCACTCGGGGGTGTAGAAGTCAATATTATGACTCCAAATATGCCTGATCACCCTTTTGTTTATTGGGCAACTCTAAAAAATGTAGCTTCCCTCTTAGAAGCTGGCGTCAACGTATATCAATATAATAATGGATTTTTACATTCCAAAACATTAATTATTGATGATGAAGTCGCAAGTGTTGGTACTGCCAATATGGACCATAGAAGTTTCACGCTAAATTTTGAGGTGAATGCCTTTATATATGACGAAGGTATTGCTCGTTCTTTAAAACAAGCCTTCATTGATGATATGAAAGTTTCCGATCAATTAACTAAAGAAAAATATGAATCGCGTAGCTTATGGATCAAATTTAAAGAAGGTATATCACAACTCTTATCACCCATTTTATAATACAGTATTCACAATAAATAAGATTTTATCGATTGTATAGATAAACAAATATATGTAATTAGAATAAATACAAACCTGAGACCCATACCTATTGTTGTCTCAGGTTTTCATTATGAAAGGATGAATTGAATGAATAATGAAGAACGAATTCAAATGGCTTTCAGATATATGCAAGCATTTCATAAAAATGATTATAGTGGTCATGATGTTGAACATGTTAATCGTGTACACGCATTAGCAAAGTATATTGCTAAGAAAGAAGGTTTTGAACATTCATTTATCATTGAACTCTCAAGTATACTACACGATACGATTGACCCTAAATTAGTAAATGAACAACAGGCTAAAGCTAAATTAATAGAGTTTTTAAGAGAAATTGAATTATCTGAAGATGATCAAACTCATGTTATACATATTATTGAGAATATGAGTTATAAGAATGGTTCAAACAACTATATTGAATTATCAACTGAAGGTCAAATTGTCAGAGATGCCGACCGTCTAGATGCCATTGGTGCTATTGGTATTGCTAGAACATTTCAATTTGCAGGTTATTTCAATGAACCAATGTGGACGGAAACAATAATGCCTAATGATTTTAGTGAATCAACTCTAACACAATTACCACCTTCTGCTATAAAACACTTTTATGAAAAATTATTTAAACTTAAAGATTTAATGCATACTCAAACTGCTAAGCATATTGCAGCACAACGTCATGAATTTATGAAGTCATTCGTTTCCCAGTTTTTTGACGAATGGCACTATATATAAGAAAAACCAGCAAATCAATGATTTGCTGGTTTATTTAAATTATTTTTTATTTTTCTTAGATACGACTTGAGTATTTTTACCTTTTTTATTTGATGACTTACCGTCTTGATCAAATTTTTCAAGTAATGGTTCAACTTCTTTTTTAGCAAGTTTAGAATAGTACATATTAGCAAAATGTGTTTGTACAACTAAGAATGCTGCACTGACTGACCAATATAAACCTAATGCTGATGCTGAACTTAACGCAATCCAAATAATCATAATAGGTGATACAATCATCATCATATAACCCATTTGACGTTGTTCTTGAGGCATCGTTTTACTTGAAACATATGCTTGTATAAAGTAAAGCACACCTGCAATAATTGTAATCCAAATATCTGGTTTAGTTAAATTAAACCATAAAAAATGAGGGTGTACAGATAAGCCATTAACTAACTTGTCCTTAAGTACAAAGTATAACCCCATGATAATAGGCATTTGAATTAGCATCGGTAAACAACCCAACATGCTCTTCATTGGATTCATATCATATTTTTTATAAACTTCCATTAATTCTTGGTTAGCAGCCATTTTCTCTTCTTGAGTACGTGCACGTTTAACCTTTTCCTGAATACCATCTACTTCAGGTTTAGCAACTTTCATTTTTTCACGCATCATATGACTATTTTTGTAGTTTGATAACATGAATGGAAGTAACACAAGACGAATAACAAATACTAAAATGATAATAGCTAAACCATAATCATTGTGTAAAACATCGTTACCCAACCACTGTAATAAGTGTTTCATTGGATCAACGAACGTATTATAGAAAAATCCACTACGAGCTCCAGGTTTTGAATAATCACAGCCTGCTAAAAAGACCATTAAACCTAAAAACAAAGGTAGCAACGCTTTTTTCTTCATTTTTCCACCTCTATTGTAATATTCACATAGGATTTATTCTATCATACTCATACTCTAGGATAAAACAAAAAGTGGAAAAAATTAAAGATTAATTGAAATATTTCTTGAATTCATTAACAGTGTTGTCAATATTATTACTTTTGCTAATTGCTGAAATCACTGAAATGCCATCAGCACCTGCATTTGCAATGAGGGCAACATTCTCCTCATTAATACCTCCAATAGCAACCATAGGAAAATCACCCATTTTTTGTCTTAACTGTGTAATCATATCTGGACCTACTGGAGCACTAGCATCACTTTTAGATGGTGTTTCAAACATTGGTCCAACTCCGATGTAATCAACATTAGTGAGATCTGATTTTTCATACTCATTTAAATTTCCAACACTTAGACCGATAATCTTTTCTTGAAAATCATTTGCAAGAGCTCGAACATCTTCATCATCTTGACCAACATGTATGCCATCAGCATTAATGCTCTTGGCTAATGAGACATCATCGTTAACAATAAATGGTACATCATATGATTGACATAGAGCTTGTAATTCTTTAGCTAATTTTTCTTTCTTCGAGCCAGTTAAAGCTTTATCACCTTTTTCTCTAAATTGAAACATCGTAATGCCAGCTTCTAAAGCTTGTGTTAGGATACCTTGAATAGTTTGGTGTTCAGGTATATCTTGGGTGCCACATATAAAATATATTTTTAAATCTGTTGCTTTAAATGACATTTATTCAACCTCTTCTTTTCTAACATATTTTTCAAAGGTTTGATAATCCAATAAATACATTTGATCTAGTAATTCTGGTAAAAATGAGCCAGGACCTTTGACATGATCTGCGTTTTCAGCAATTTCACCAGCTATATTATAAAAACTAACCGCTTCTACAAGTGTTTCTTGTTGAGGATGATTATTTCTAAATAAGAAACTAGTAATAATTCCACCTAATAGGCAACCAGCACCTGTAATTTTAGCAGACATAGGAGAACCATTTGAAAGTTGAGTCACTTTGCCATCTTGAACTACAATATCTTCTTTACCTGTGACTACAATTGCAGTGTGATATTTTTGATGAGCTTTCTTGGCAATTTCTATTGCATTTAGTGAACTATCTCCATCAGTCCCCTTCATTGTTGTATTGGTATCAATGAGTGTCAATATTTCTGAAGCGTTCCCTTTAATCACTGCAACTTTTACTTCACTTAAAAAGTTTTTACAAAAATCTTTTCTATATTGTGACGCTCCTACTGCGACAGGATCAAAAACAATTGGTGTACCAAGTTGATTTGCAATTTTACCTATCTTAATTAAATCTGCTTCATTATTATGCGTAAGCGTACCAATATTAATTAGTAATCCACTTGCAACTTGATAAAAATCTTCAGCCTCTTCTGGTGCCTCGCTCATTGCCGGACTTGCACCAATACTTAATAGACCATTTGCAGTAAAATTCTTAACTACATCGTTCGTATAACAAACAATTAAAGGATTCTCATTTCTAAGCTTTTCTAAATTATTCATCATCTAAACCTACTTTCTTTAGATACGCAAAATGATTGACTGGGCCACGACCTTTACCAATCTCAGGGGTATATTTGATACTCAAAGAAATAAATGTTTTAGCTTTTTCAACTGCTTCATAAATACTACGACCTTTAGCTAATTCAGCAGCAATGACAGCTGAAAATGTACAACCTGTTCCATGAGTATGTTTAGTATCAAATCGTTCATCTTCAAATGTGTATACGCCATCTTTTGTAAATAAAAAATCTTTAGCATTATTTAAGTCGGCAGAATGTCCACCTTTAATGATTACACCTTTGCTGCCAATGTCATTGATAAATATATCTCCTGCTTTTCGAATGTTTTCTTCAGTATCAATCTTTATACCAGTGATTTCTTCCGCTTCTGGAATATTAGGTGTAACAACATCAGCTAAAGGTAATAATGTACTTTGCAACTTTTGTTTGGTTTGATCATCCATCAACGAATCCCCACTTTTGGCTAGCATAACAGGATCAATCACGTATGGAATTGTAGGATAATCTTCTAAATAACTTTTGATTAATTGCATCGTCTCTTCTGTAGCAATCATCCCTGTCTTAATTGCATGAGGAAGTTCATCATTAAATACACTATCCAATTGTTCTTTAACCCATGATGTCTCTAGATTATGAATATGTTCTACGCCCATCGTATTTTGAGCGACAATACTCGTTATTGCTGCCATTCCATAAACGCCGCAAGAATGAAATGACTTCAAATCAGCCATTACTCCAGCACCGCCAGTTGGATCAGTACCTGCAATAGTTAAAGCAATTTTAGGTTTATTCATATTTGTCACCTCTAAAATTCCATTTTTCATCTACGTAGGCCATATTGAAAAAGTTTCTTTCATGAATAGTACTTTGTAAGAAATTCTCCTTAATCTCTTCTTTTTCTTCTGAAGTACAATTCTCTGTTAAACGATCCATTAATTCATCAAATAAATTTACTAGTGCATCCATTTCTGTACTATAAAATTCAAACCAATTAGACGTAATTGAATCTTTATTAAGTTGATTGTCTTTTATCGCTCTTTTACCAATTACCGCATATACATATGGACATGGTGCCATTGCTGCAATCGTATATGCTGCATTTTCATGTGCATAGGCATTATAGTACATATGCTTAATATAATGATCACCACTTGGTGGCCATACTTTTTCTTTAACAATCTCATGATATGGTTCATTTATGAATGAAGCTAAAATTTCATGTGCTTCTACTTCTCCTTCTAATAAAAATTCAATCTGTTCCACTAAAAATTTAACGTCATCCATATTATGCACTTTAGGAATTAATAGTGCATATAGATTAGCAAACTCTTTTAAGTAAGATGCATCTGCACGTAGATATTGTCTTACCGCTTGTTTAGATAATTCACCATGTAATAAATCTTGTATGAAACCATCATTATAAATATCCTCAATAATAGGTTCTGCTGCCACTCTTAAATCTTTAGAAAAACTCATAAAATTTCCTCCTTGAAATAAAAAAACTACTTTCCAAACTGGAAAGTAGCAAAATTAAGGCACGACCTAATACCGTTAATATGTTACACTACTTTCCTCCGTTGGTACTAACCAAATCAGGTTTTAAGGGTCTGAATTAAATTCATCTCAGCCTTTATAGGCGCCCCTAGTAGTTCTATTTTTAATCATTTTCAATTATTACAATAGCAAATGTAACACATAAATTCAATTATTAAAAAATGTATAACAATATACCTTTTAATAAACATATAACTAAGTCAAACTATTTACCAACTAAAAAACACCCTATCTAATGATAAGATGTTTAATAAAAATTAAATTATGCAGTTACCCATTGGCTTGGGCCAGCTGTATCGTATAATTTTTGAGCTGCTGCGTCTTGAACATGTTCAGGAGCGCTAGAAGCTGGTTGACCTTTGTACTCAGCTGGAGCTACTGAATCCCATGTAGATTGTAAGAATTGATACTTACCTGAAGCACCTGATGATGGGTTTGTAGCGTGGATGTCGCCACCTGATTCACGTTGTGCGATTTGTTTTAAGTGATCATTTACGTTTACTGATGAACCACTTGAAGCTTCACTTGAGCTTGACTCATTGTTTGAAGTAGTAGCTTCTTGTTGTGGTTGTTGAGTTTGCTCAGTTTGTGGAGCTGAAACTTGTTCAGGTTGAGCTGAGTTTGATTGTTGTTGGTTACTTACTTCTTCTGCAGAAGTTTGGTTAGTTGATGCTGAAGCTTGTTCACTTACATCTTGTTGTGGTTGAGCTTGAGTATTTGAAGCTTCATTTGATTGACCAGATTGGTGGAAATCCCATGAGAAGTTTGTACCATCTGATTCAAAATGATATGTGAAACCATTATAATCGAATGTATAGTTATAAGCGCCTTCTTGGATAGGGCTTTCATTTAATGATTGATCATTTGATTGTGCTTTTTGAGCTAATTCAGCTTCGTTGATATTTGCTTCACTTGCGTGTGCGTCGTGTCCAGCGTTACCTGCTACAACGCCTAATCCTACTGCTAATGATGATGCGATAATTGTCTTTTTCATTATTAAAAAATCCTCCTAAAAGTGATTTGTTTTCTTTAACTAATTTACAAATACAACTTTAACATCTATAAATACACTGCAGGTTACAGCCAAATAAAAAAGGAAGCCTTTTTTTTACGTCCTAATTACATCGTTTAGAGGTGTAATATTAATATATATACCTTTTGAAAACTGCCATGACAGTTTATAAAGGTTATATATCTGTGATATGTATGTAATAGAAATGAAATCTATCAGATAATTCTGACGCAAATATGTCATTTTTAAAGTAAAATATGGATACAAAAACGACCTTTTTCTATTTAAAAAAATTAAAAAAGGTCGCTTGAGTATAATTGAAAGATGGTAATTTATATTAAGATAGGATAAAAGTATAAATAATTGGGAGTTATTGAATAATTAATGGCTGTCTAACCTATATGAAGCATTCATTTTGTGCTTCATTATATTCATTAGAGAGGATATTGGATTCTTTTGTCTTAGAGGACATAAATTTAATTGTTTCTACATAAACTTCAGTTACAAAATGTGTCTGATTATCTTTTTCATACTTACGTGATCGCATTTGGCCAGTAATACCTACTAAAGATCCTTGAGATGTAAACTTTTCAATATTCGTAGCTGTTTTCCCAAAGGCTTTGCAATATAGATAATCGCATGCGATTTCATTATTCTGATCTTTATAATTTCTTTCCGTAGCAACGCAAAATGTTGCTACTTTACTACCTTCCTCCTTTTCATAAATTTGGGCATCCTTTGTAAGTCTACCAACTAAAACTATTTTATTTAACATGTGTCACCTCCTCTTAAGTTATATAATAATCACATCTCTTTATACCGTCAAAAAGCTATTTTATCGAAAGATATAGCTATTCACCCTTCATATTTGATATATTTAAAGAAAATAATCAATATTTAAATCAGTTGATTAATAATAAATCACTTTTTGTAAATATATAAATAAATGGGATGTGGACTTTATGAAGACATTTAAAGCTGTACGTTTTCAAATTGTAAGTGAAAATGGCGGTGTAACCGAATATGAATTAGAAGATGGCGTGATTATAAATAAGGAAGGTAGTGGAACAGGATGGCTTTTAGAAATTGTCATTTCTAATGAACACTATCATACATTTAAAGATTATATGGATAGTGATCAATTGTTAGATATACGTGTGGTCATAACAAGACCTGCCAATGATCCAGCATTATTTGATGCTACTGTGAAAAGTGTAACTCAGTTTGAAAAGACTATGTCAATAGTATTCGAATGTCATATTTATACCCTTAGACAAGTCTACGCAGAAAGCTTACTAGAAGAATTAGTAGATGATGGGCTAACTGGTGAAGAACTAAAGAAAACATTTAACCGTATGATGCAATCTAAGCCTAAACTTAAAGATGAAAAATTCGAGAGGTAAATTCAAAAACCTACACTCATGTTCAAACATGAGTGTAGGTTTTGTTTTACTTAGCATCTTGAATTGCAAAAGTTAATTCACAACTACATGCTAATTGACCATCTACTGTTGCTTTAGCAGTACCTTTACCAATTGGTCCTTTAATTTTTGTTATTTCTACTTCTAACATAAGTGTATCACCAGGAGTTACTTGTCTTTTAAAACGACATTTATCTATACCTGCAAAAAGCGCAATCTTACCTTTATTTTCTTCACTATTTAACATAGCCACTGCACCAGTTTGGGCCAATGCTTCTGTAATTAATACACCAGGCATTACAGCATAATCTGGAAAATGCCCTTGGAAGAATGGTTCATTACCTGAAACTTGTTTTAATCCCACACAACGTTTACCTTCTTCGTATTCTACAACTCTATCTATCAGTAAAAATGGTTGTCTATGTGGTATGATTTGTTTGATTTGATTATAATCGAAAATTGTTTCCATGATGTTTAACCCTCCAAGTTTGAACAAAAGTTAATACTTTAAATTAATCATTAATACGTTCGATATTAGCACCTAATGATTTTAATTTACCATGTAAATCTACATAACCTCTATCTAAATGTTTTAATTCAGTAACTTGAGTTGTACCTTCAGCTACTAAACCAGCTAATATTAGTGCCGCTGCCGCTCTTAAATCAGTTGCTTTGACTTGTGCACCTTGTAAATCACTCTTACCTTCGATTTTAGCACTTCTACCTTCAACGTCGATATTAGCGTTCATTCTACGGAACTCTGCAACATGCATAAATCTGTTTTCAAAAACTGTTTCTGTAATTACTTTATGGCCATTGGCAGTTAATAATAATGCCATCATTTGAGATTGCATATCTGTAGGGAAACCAGGGTGCGGTAATGTTTTTACGTCTACAGGTTTTAAATCTCCTTCAGCAGATACACGAATACCATCTTCTTGATAATCTAATTTGACGCCCATTTCTTCTAACTTATAAACTAAGCTAGACATATGTTCTTTAATAGCACCACGAACAAAAATATCTCCTCGTGTAATTGCACCAGCGATAAGTAAAGTACCCGCTTCAATTCTATCTGGAATAATAGAATGCTCTACACCTGTTAAATATTCAACACCGTGGATTGTAATAGTGTCAGTTCCAGCACCCGTAATTTTTCCGCCCATTTCATTTATATAATTAGCTAAATCAACAATTTCAGGTTCTTTAGCAGCATTTTCTAATACTGTTTTACCGGATGCTAATGACGCTGCCATAATTAAGTTTTGCGTTCCACCTACACTTGGGAAGTCCAAATGAATTGAAGCACCTTTTAAACCATCTTTTGCATTTGCATAAATGTTTCCATTTTCTAAATGTATTTCAGCTCCTAGTGCCTCGAAACCTTTGATATGTTGCTCAATTGGACGACTTCCAATCGCACAACCACCTGGTAATGCTACTATTGCATGTCCTAAACGTGCCAATAAAGGACCCATAACTAAAATACTTGCACGCATCTTACTTACATATTCATACGGTGCCTCTTCATTTAAAGTTTTTGTAGCATCTACTACAACTGCATTTTCATCTTTTTTATATGTAACATCTGCATTTAATGTTGATAATACATTATTAATTGTTTCTACGTCACTTAATGCAGGTACATTAACTAATTTACTTGTACCTTTAGAAGCTAATAGTGAAGCTGTTAATACAGGTAAAACTGCATTTTTAGCACCTTCTACTTTAACTTCGCCTTTTAATTGGTTACCACCATTAATTACTATTTTATCCATCTTAAATCCTCCACTTAAATCTCCTAGTTATTTACATTTCCCTACTATATAAAATCTATTATTCATTAATATATTATATCCGTTTTTCAATATGAAAAAACCAAAAACGCACTATTTCATTATATATTTTAATTGAGTGGAAAACTGTAATAAATCAATTATGAAATTACTCACACTCGTTCCCAACATGATAGCTATAAATATCATACAAATTTGAACTTGTGTAGCATAACCTTTTTTAAAAAATTGGTCTAGACGAATTGCATTTAATGCCCAATATGCAATACATATACATATCACATGTAATACCAAATGTATGATTGCAAACTGTCCAAGATAATCCATAGTTAACTCCTTAGAATTGATTACTGTATAACATTGTACATGAAAAAAGTTAATAATGATACTACAATTAACTGCAAATAATGGAAGATTTATATGTATAGTAAAAGGCTTGGAAACACCACATCTGGTCAATTTCCAAGCCTTTTATCATTTATTTAAGTTCAGCCACACGTAAACGGTTATTTGCTCGTTCTAACGCTCTTTTGGCTCTATTAATGTCACTATTATCATCATCATTATCTAAATGCGATTCTGCTCTTGATTTAGCTAATTTAGCTCTTTCAACATCAATTTCAGTAGCAGTTTCAGCTGTTTGGACAATAATTGATAGTTGATGTTGTCTAACTTCTACAAACCCATCACTAACTGCTATATATTCATTTCCATTATGAAAATTTACTTTGACATAGCCAGTCTTTAATGCAGAAACGGTTGGAATGTGTCCATTCATCACACCCATTTCGCCAGCTGTAGTTTGTAAAACAGCTAGTTCTACATCATCTCGTTCATAGACAGAACCATTAGGAGTGACAATATTTAGGCTTAATGTATTCATTATCCATACCTCCTAATTATTAGACTTCAACACCCATGTCTTTAGCTTTCGCAATAACGTCTTGCATGCTACCTACTAAGCGGAATGCATCTTCCGGAATATGATCATATTTACCTTCTAAGATATCTTTAAAGTCCGCTACAGTTGTTTTAACAGGAACGTAAGATCCTTTTTGTCCAGTGAACTGTTCTGCCACGTGGAAGTTTTGTGATAAGAAGAATTGAATTCTACGTGCACGTTCTACAGTTTGTCTATCTTCTTCAGATAATTCATCCATACCAAGAATTGCAATGATATCTTGTAATTCTCTGTATTTTTGTAATGTAGATTGAACGCCACGAGCAACTTCATAATGCTCTTGACCAACAATAGATGGTTCTAATGCTCTAGAAGTTGATGCTAATGGGTCTACTGCCGGATAAATACCCATTTCAGTTAACTTACGCTCTAAGTTTGTAGTTGAGTCTAAGTGTGCAAAGGCAGTTGCTGGAGCTGGGTCAGTATAGTCATCGGCAGGTACGAATACTGCTTGGATAGATGTTACAGAACCTTTATTTGTAGATGTAATACGTTCTTGTAATTGACCCATTTCAGTTGCTAATGTTGGTTGATAACCAACCGCTGAAGGCATACGACCAAGTAATGCAGATACCTCAGAACCAGCTTGTGTAAATCTGAAAATATTATCGATGAATAAAAGTACGTCTTGCCCTTGTTCATCACGGAAGTATTCAGCCATAGTTAAACCAGATAAAGCTACACGCATACGTGCACCAGGTGGTTCATTCATTTGTCCGAATACCATCGCTGTTTTCTTAATTACACCACTATCACTCATTTCATAGTATAAATCATTACCTTCACGAGTACGTTCACCTACACCCGCGAATACTGAAATACCACCATGTTCTTGTGCAATATTGTTAATTAATTCTTGAATTAAAACGGTTTTACCTACACCGGCACCACCAAATAGTCCAACTTTACCACCTTTAATGTATGGTGCTAATAAGTCTACTACTTTAATACCTGTTTCAAGAATTTCTACTTCAGTAGATAATTCATCGAAACCTGGTGATTGTCTATGGATTGGATCACGACGTACTGAATCATCAATTTTCTCTTCTAAGTCAATTGTTTCACCTAGTACATTAAATACTCTTCCAAGCGTTTCATCGCCAACAGGTACACTAATATCTTTACCTGTGTCTTTAACATCCATGCCTCTTTGAACACCATCAGTTGAATCCATTGCAATTGTACGTACAACATCATCACCTAATTGTAGTGCAACTTCTAATGTTAAGTTTAACGTTCCGTCTTCTTTTGGAACTTCAATAATAAGGGCATTATTAATATCAGGGACTTCGTTATGTTCAAAACGAACATCAATGACAGGACCCATAACTTGAGTTACACGGCCAATTCCCATGCTATTTTCCTCCTTTTAATTTTATTCAAGTGCTGCTGAACCACCAACAATTTCAGTGATTTGTTGCGTGATAGCTGCTTGTCTAGCTCTGTTATATTCTAATGATAAGTCATCAATAAGTTCTGTAGCATTATCAGACGCATTTTTCATTGCTGTCATACGTGAAGCATGTTCACTTGCCTTAGCGTCTAATATCGTACCGTATATTAAGCTTTCTACATATTGCGGTAAGATAACACTTAAGATAGATTCTTTATCAGGTTCAAATTCATATGTAGACATATGACCATGACCTTGACTTGAATCTTCTTGAGATAATGGAAGAACCTTTTTAGTAGTAGGTTTGTTTTCTAACACACTTACATAATGACTATAATATATATTTAACTCATCAATATTTTCTTCACTGTATAAATCAATTGCATGTTTTGCAAGAGCTTGAATAGATTTAAATGAAGGTTGGTCTGGTAAATCAACTAGTGAACTTTCGATTTCATAACCACGTGTTTTTAGGAAATCAACACCTTGTTGACCTAATACCACAATACTATATTCACTACTATCATTATGCTTTTGTTTGATGTCAGTTACTAATCTTTTAAGTACATTAGCACTGTACGCACCAGCTAAACCTTTATCACTTGTGATAACAAGATAACCACTACGTTTTACATCTCTTTCTTTAAGCATAGGATGGCTAGAACTTTTATTTGATCCAGCTACAGCTGTAATAGCATCTTGCATTTTATCCATATAAGGCTTGAATTGTTTAGTATTTTTCTCCGCTCTACGTAATTTAGAACTTGATACCATGTTCATCGCCTTAGTAATTTGCTTCATCTTTTTGGTTGATTTTATACGTGTATCTATTTCTTTTAAAGAACCCACTATCTCACCACCTTTAATTACTATTCTTTATTATTCAGATTTACTAAAACTTTTTTTGAATTCCGTAATTGCAGTATCAAATTTATCAGCATCTGGTAAGCCACCAGTTTCTCTGATTTCTGATAATAAATCAGTTGCATTTGAAGCTGCCCAGTGGTTTAGTTCGTCTTCAAAACGAGTAATATCTTCAACTGGAATATCGTCTAAATATCCTTTTGTTAATGCGAAGATGATTAATACTTGATTTTCAACAGGAAGTGGTTTGTTTTGATCTTGTTTTAAGATTTCAACTGTACGTTTACCACGCTCTAATTTTCTAGCTGTGAATTCATCTAAATCAGAACCAAATTGAGCAAATGATTCTAATTCTCTATAAGAAGCAAGGTCTAATCTTAAAGTACCCGCAACCTTCTTCATAGCTTTAATTTGTGCTGAACCACCAACACGTGATACTGATTGTCCAGCGTTAATCGCAGGTCTTACACCTGAGAAGAATAAGTCAGATTGTAAGAAAATTTGACCATCAGTAATTGAAATAACGTTTGTTGGAACATAAGCAGAAATGTCTCCAGCCTGAGTTTCAATGATAGGTAACGCTGTAATAGATCCTCCGCCTAAGTCATCGTTCAATTTAGCTGCTCTTTCAAGTAATCTACTATGTAGGTAGAAAACATCACCTGGATACGCTTCACGACCTGGAGGTCTACGTAATAATAATGAAAGTTCACGGTAAGCTGATGCTTGTTTAGTTAAGTCATCATACACGATTAATACGTGCTTACCATTAAACATGAACTCTTCACCCATTGTTACACCTGCATATGGTGCAATGTATAGTAATGGAGCAGGTTCTGCTGCTGATGCTGAAACAACGATTGTGTAATCTAAAGCTCCAGCTTGTCTTAATTTTTCAACGTTCGCTCTTACTGTTGAATCCTTTTGACCAATTGCAACATAGATACAAATTGTATCTTCAGTTTTTTGGTTTAAAATTGTATCAATTGCGATTGTTGTTTTACCAGTTTGACGGTCACCGATGATTAACTCACGTTGACCACGACCAATTGGTACTAATGCATCAATTGCTTTAATACCAGTTTGTAAAGGTTCATCAACTGACTTACGATCCATAACTCCAGTTGCTTTCTTCTCTACTGGTCTAGTTTTAGTAGCATTGATTGGACCTTGTCCATCAATTGGTTGACCTAATGGATTTACTACTCGTCCAATAAGTTCCTCACCTACTGGTACTTCCATAATACGTCCAGTACGTTTAACTTCGTCCCCTTCACTAATTTCAGTGTATGGTCCTAAGATAACCACACCAACATTAGATTCTTCAAGGTTTTGTGCTAAACCAAGCACGCCGTTTTGGAATTCTACTAGCTCACCAGCCATAACGTCGTTTAGTCCGTGAATTAATGCGATACCATCACCAATTTGTAATACTGTACCAACATCTGTAACGGACATTTCTGACTCATAATTCTCAATTTGTGAGCGAAGTAATGCACTGATTTCTTCAGCTTTTATGGCCATCTATGTCACTCCTCTTTATTAATTAGTTAGCTCTTTTAAATTTACGTTGTAATTGAACAAGATCATTTTTAACACTGCCATCCATAACAGTCGTGCCGACCTTAACTCTAAAACCACCAATTAAGTCTTGATTAATTTTAGTATTCACAATTACTTTAGATAAGTTTGTTTGTTGTTTAACTAGTTCAACGATTTTAGAAATTTCATCATCGTTTAAATCATAAGTAGATTCTATTAATGCGAAATCTTGATTATTATGTTGATTATACTGAGATTGAAAAGCTTTAAATACATCTTCAATATATGAAATATGACGATTTTCGGCTAATACTTTTAACATGTTAACAATATATTGATTAGCGTCACCATAAACATTTTCTAAAAAACTTTGACGTTTTTGTAATGTTAATTTCGGATTACTATCAATAGCTTTTAAGTCTTTAATATAATCGAAAGAGGAATGACTAATTACTTCCAATTCCTCATAAATATTATCTAATTGATTTGTATCTGCAGAAACATCGAATAATGCCTTTGCGTATTTATCAGCGATTTTTGCCATTATTTATCGCCTGCCTCTTTTAGATACTTTTCAACTAATTCTTTTTGATCTTGCTCTGAAATTTCTTTTCTAAGAACCTTAGAAGCAATTAAAACAGATAGTTCTGATACTTGATTATTGATATCTGCAATTGCACGTTCTTTTTGACTATTAATTTCACTTTGAGCTGTTTCAATCATGCCGTTAGCTCTCACATTAGCTTCATGAATGATTTCTTCATGTTGTTTACGAGCTTGAACTTTCGCATCTTCTAGAATTCTTTGAACTTCATCTTGAGTTTCTTTAAGTGTCTGTTTATTTTCTTCTTCAAGTTTTTGTGCATTTAATTTAGCTTGTTCAGCATCGTCGATATCTTTGTTAATATCACGTTCACGTTTGTCCATTACTTCTTTTAATGGACCCCAAGCAAACTTTTTCAATAACGCTAATAGGATAATAAAAGTAACGATTTGTACAATTACAGTACCCCACTCAACGCCTGAAGCTGCACCAATAACGAACATATTAGCTGTTGCAGTCACGGGATCATGACACTCCTTTCGTCAAAATAATCATTAAGCAATAAAAAATAAAACGAACGGCGAGAGTCTAATAGACTTCGCCTTAAATAAATGTCTTATCCAGCAAATGTCATGAATGCAATTACAACACCGATGATAGGTAAAGCCTCAACTAAACCAACACCAATGAACATAATACCCATTAATTGACCACGAGCTTCTGGTTGACGTGCTACACCTTCTACTGTTCTAGAAACGATAAGACCGTTACCAATACCTGCACCTAATGCTGATAAACCAATTGCGATTGCCGCTGCGATTAAATTCATAATAAATTTTCCTCCTAAGATTGTATATAATTTTTAAAATTTAGTGTCCATCTGCCACTTTATGTGACATGTAAACCATTGAAAGCATAATGAAGATATATGCTTGGATTGAACCTACAAAGATTGAGAATCCTTGCCAAACAATTAAACCAGGAATACCAATGATCCAACCCCAAGCTGGTTGATTTGTTACAAGTCCAGCTAATAGGCTAAGTAATAACTCACCTGCAAAGATATTACCATATAAACGTAGTCCAAGTGTTAGGGTTGAAGTAAATTCTTCAAAGACGTTTATAATTGCAAGTGGCCAAAACGGTTGAATGTAACCTTTAAAATAATTCTTAGTACCACGCATTTTAATACCATAAAAATGTGTTAAAAGAATTACTGTTGTAGACAATGTCAATGTAACTGTTGCATCAGCTGTCGGTGATTTCCACCATAAATAGTGGTCTTTAGTTACAATTGAGAATGGTAAACCTAGCATGTTTGCAATAAAGATGTATAAAATCAAAGTCACTGCTAAGAAGTGAAAATGTCCACCTTTTTTCCATGCCATATTACCTTCAATGATTCCTCTAACAAAGTCAAAAATCCATTCAATGAAATTTTGTTTGCCAGTTGGTCGTTTCTTCAGATTGCGTGTGCAAATAATAGCTAATAGAAAAACGATCACTGCAGTAATTAGCACCATCATTACACTTGCCATGTTAAAAACAAGGTCAAAGCCGAAAACATCCCAACTTACTTTCGGATGTTTATGATCCATATTCTCACCTCTTTCGTATTGAATTTTACTCCCTATTAAGTAGAGGGCGACATATGATTACAATATAAGAAATCATTAGCCCTATTAACACCCCGATGATATTGATGTGATCTTTAAAGAAAAACCAAATTGAACACACAACTATAGCGACTAAATATCTCCACATGTTGCCTGTAGATATATGATTAGTATCTGCTTTCTGTGCGTGGAATAAATAACTCTCAAAGATGTATGTATTGATTAAAGAACCACATGTGCCAATAATCAATCCAAGTAAAAATGGATGGGGTGAAAAGAGATACAATATACCTAATAATATCAATAAATAAAGATAATATTGTATATATTGTTTAAAAATGATGTAGAAACGACCCATTTGTTTGCCTCCGAGTGTCTTATACAATCATGTAAACCGTTCCACTCATACAATCTAAATGATAATATAGTGGCCACAACGGTGTCAATTCTATTCAAATTGTTGTTAAATTTTAAGGCAAAATTGTCACAAATTGGCCACATTTAAACGGTATACATTTTTTATTAATTGAAATCTGTTGGTTTTTCCTTTGTTAAATTAAAATAATACTTTATATGATTCACTATTCTTTCAGAAGATTTACCATCTCCGTATGGATTTTTAGCATTACACATGCATTGATAGGCTTGCTGATCTTCTAAAAGTTGCTTAGTTTCTTTATAGACATTATCTAATGACGTACCTACTACTTTTAATGTGCCAGCATCAACGCCTTCAGGTCTCTCAGTATTATCTCTTAAAACTAATACCGGTTTGTGTAATGAAGGTGCCTCTTCTTGAATACCACCAGAATCTGTAAGAATTATATATGCTTGTTTAGCAAAATTATGAAAATCTAACACATCTAATGGTTCAATGAGTTCTATTCTTTCGTGATTCCCTAAAATTTCTTGAGCGATGTTTCTAACTTTAGGATTCATATGAACTGGATATACAACTACTAATGCTTTATCTTCTTCCACAAGTTTTCGAACAGCCTTAAAAATATTTTCCATTGGCTCTCCAAGATTTTCTCTACGATGAGCAGTTAGTAACAAAATTTTCTTGTTTTTGTGCTTTTCAAGTATCTCAGATTGATAATCATCATTAACTGTATAATTCAAAGCGTCAATTGCAGTATTTCCAGTCACTACAACTGTTGTTTCTTTCTTACCTTCATCTAACAGATGCTTTTTGGCATTTGAGGTAGGTGCAAAATGAATATCAGAAAGTACACCTACCATTTGTCTATTCATTTCCTCAGGATATGGTGAATATTTGTCAAAACTTCTCAAACCTGCTTCAACATGGCCAATCGGTACTTGATTATAAAATGCTGCTAAACTTCCTGAAAATGTAGTTGCTGTATCTCCATGAACTAATACCATATCAGGATTAATACGCTTGATTATTGACTCTAATTCCATCATAGCTTTTGATGTAATTTCTGAAAGTGTCTGACCTTCTTTCATGATATTTAAGTCATAATCAGGTTGTATATCAAATGTGTTTAATACAGAATCTAACATTTCTCTATGTTGTGCTGTAACGACTACACATACTTCTAATTGATTATCATTTTCTATTGCTTTGACTAGTGGCGCCATCTTGATAGCTTCCGGTCTAGTCCCAAAGATTGTCATAATTTTTTTCTTCAAACGTATCTATCTCCGTTTTCATTATCTATTTAGTACCAAATAATCTATCTCCTGCGTCACCTAATCCTGGTGTGATATAAGCTTTATCATTAAGTTTCTCGTCTAAAGCAGCAATATAAATATCAACATCATCATGTGTTTCTTTCATTTTTTCTACACCTTCTGGTGCTGCTATTAAACACATAAAACGAATATTTTTGGCCCCTTTGTTTTTTAATGAAGTAATAGCCTCAATGGCAGAAGCTCCAGTAGCTAACATAGGATCTACAACAATAATTTCACGTTCATCAATATCTTGAGGCATTTTAGAGAAGTATTCTACCGCTTCAAGAGTTTCGGGATCTCTATAAAGTCCAATATGGCCTACTCTAGCTGCTGGTACTAAACTTAAAATACCTTCTGTCATACCTAATCCTGCTCTTAATATAGGTACAATAGCTAATTTTTTACCTGCTAAACGTTTAGCTGTCATTTTAGTTACAGGTGTTTCAATTTCAACATCTTGTAACTCTAAATCTCTTGTTACTTCGTAAGCCATAAGCATGCCCACTTCATCAACTAGTTCTCTAAACTCTTTCGTTCCTGTATGAGCCTCACGAATATAACTTAATTTATGTTGTATTAATGGATGATCAAATACATGTACTTTACTCATTTTCATTTCCTCCAATATTCTAAAAATCCCTTAATATTATTGATATAAAGGGTATTGTTCAGTTAAAGCTAAAACACGTGATTTCGCTTCATTTAACTTAGTTTCATCTTCATGATTTTTTAATGCTAAGCTAATAATTTTAGCAACCTCTTCAAACGCTGCTTCATCAAATCCACGCGTAGTGGCTGCTGGTGTTCCTAATCTAATACCACTTGTTACAAAAGGTTTCTCTTGATCAAACGGGATAGTATTTTTATTACAAGTGATTCCAACTTTATCAAGTGTTTCTTCCGCTACTTTACCAGTGATATTCACAGAACCTTTAACATCTACAGCTATTAGGTGATTATCAGTACCACCTGATACAATTCTAAAACCTTCTTTAGATAATGCTTCTGCAAATGCTTTGGCATTTTTAATCACTTGATTTTGATATACCTTGAAATCATTATGTAACGCTTCACCGAAAGCAACTGCTTTTGCAGCAATCACATGCTCAAGTGGTCCGCCTTGGATACCTGGGAACATAGTTTTATCAATTGCCTTTTTGTATTCCTCTTTACAAAGAATCATTCCTCCACGTGGTCCACGTAAAGTTTTATGCGTTGTTGTTGTCACAAAGTCAGCATATTCGACAGGATTTTGATGTAACCCTGCAGCTACTAACCCTGCAATGTGTGCCATATCCACCATTAATTTAGCGCCTACTTCATCAGCGATTTCTTTGAATTTTTTAAAATCAATTTGTCGAGAATAAGCAGATGCACCTGCAACGATTAATTTAGGTTTATGTTCAATGGCTAACTTACGTACTTCATCATAATTAATAAGTTCTGTATCTTTATCTACGCCATATTCAACAAAATGATATGATTTACCACTAAAGTTTACTGGAGATCCATGAGTTAAATGACCACCATGACTTAAGTTCATACCTAAAACTGTATCTCCATAGTCTAAAGCTACTAAATATACAGCCATATTTGCTTGAGATCCTGAATGTGGTTGCACATTGACATGCTCAGCACCAAATAGTGCTTTAGCACGATCAATAGCAACTGATTCAGTTACATCTACAAACTCACAACCACCATAATAGCGACGACCTGGATAGCCCTCAGCATATTTATTGGTTAATACTGAACCCTGTGCTTCCATAACAGCTTCAGAAACAAAGTTTTCTGATGCAATTAACTCAATATTATTATTTTGTCGATTAAACTCTTGCTCAATGGCTTCAAAAATTACTTTATCTTGCTTTTCGATGTAAGACATATAAACCCCTTCTTTCAACTAATTAATTATACTTTGCACGTTCGCCACCAATTTTCTTAGGTCTAGATGTCGCAATGGTAACGATTGCTTCCCCAACTTGCTTTACACTTGTTCTAACCGGTACGCAAACATGTTGAATATGCATACCTATTAATGTTTGACCTATATCTATACCTTTAGGCACGGTGATATGTTCAACAACGATTGGGTCTTCCATATGTTGATATGCATAAGTTGCTAAACTACCGCCTGCATGAACATCTGGAACAACAGTAACTTCTTCCATTGTCAGTGGATTAAAATCGGATCTTTCAATGGTGATTGCTCTATTGATATGTTCGCATCCTTGAAATGCAAACGAAACCCCTGTTTGTAATTTAATTTCGTTTAAATCATTAAATATTGACTCAGCTACCTCCATTGACCCTACTGAACCAATGCATTCACCTAACACTTCAGAAGTTGAACAACCAATCAAACATATTTCACCTTCATTAAAAAATGACATCGCTTTTAATTCTTCTAACAAAATTGAAAAATCTTGCATTTAAAACCCACCCCCTTAAAATATAAAAAAGGAACATAGCAAACTTGCTATACTCCCTTATTATAACGTATTTAAAGCGTAACATATACTAATTATATATAATTCTCTTGCAGATCTTTTGGATTAATTTTACTAATTAAGTCATAAATTTGTTTATAAGTATTCAAATAAATCTTTTTATCCCCACCATATGGATCATTAACTTCAGATTCGTCACCTACAAATTCGATTAAAGTAAATATATTTGTAACTGAACCATATTGCGATTTCAAAATTGCTTTATGTGATTGTGACATGGTTAAAATAAGATTTGCTTCAATATCTTTTTCAGAAAAAGATTGTGTTAATGATGGCTGTGGTAATTCTTGTTCATGTATGATTTCTTCTGACAGTTTTGAAATCGGTTGATGATCTAAAGCAAATATACCTCTTGATTCTACTGTAATATTTTCATTTTTAAATAAAGATTTTGCTATACTTTCAGCCATTGGACTTCGGCAGGTATTGCCTGTACAAACAAAAATCACTTTCATAATGACGCCTCTTTCACAATATTATTTCCAGCAGCTTTCAACATGCGATTCATAATCGCTTCAGATTGATCACTTTCATCAAATCCGTAAATATATGCGTGAGTGATATCTGCACGTTGATCAATTTCATGCAAAATACTATAAAGTAAATGATTGGCTTGTTTAATATCTGTTACATTGTCACATAATTTTATATATATCGCTTCTTTAGGTAGAAAATGTGACAAACTATCAGGCACTACAAACGCCACCTGTTTCCATTTATTATGGTCTGGAATTTTTTTGTTTAATTCTTTTAAAATGGTTACTGGGGTATCTGGTGAATAATGCTTGTATTTCATTCCTGGTGCAATGGGTTGAGAAGCTTCATTATAATTTGATGCCTCTATGCAATTGGGAAGTACGTTTTCAATCATTTTCTTAGTTATTGAACCTGGACGTGCAATTCTAAACGGGTATTGTGTACAATCCAACACTGTACTTTCCAAACCTTCTTCACTTTGATCACCATTAATAATCCCATCAATTCTACCATTCAAATCTTGGAATACATGTTCAAACGTTGTTGGGGAAGGTCTACCACTAATATTAGCACTTGGCGCTGCAATTGGTTTATCAATATGTTGTAATACACTTCTGCCAATGGGGTGGCTTGGCATTCTCACTGCAATTGAATTCAAACCACCAGTTACTTTTGGGCACAGATAACCTGACTTGAGAGGTAATATAAATGAAATAGGTCCCGGCCAAAATGCTTCCATTAAACTCTGAACCTTAGGCTCTAATGTATCGACAAAATCATTCATCTGCGACATATCATGGATATGTACAATTAATGGATTATCAGACGGTCTGTCTTTTGCTTCGTAAATGTGACTAACAGCTTCTTGATTAGTAGCGTCTGCACCTAACCCGTATACTGTTTCGGTTGGTAATGCAACTAAACCACCGTTTAATACTGTGTCTTTAATTTCCAATACGTCTGTACTTTGTAGAATATCATTTCTGTATGTTCTTAAATCCCAAATTTTGGTTTCCACTTTTCTTTTACACCTCTCTTTCTTTGATTAACAAAACATAAAGGTGGGATAGCTTATCATCTTTCAATATTCAATTGAAAGAAAGCCCATTCCCACCCGATAGCTATGTTAAATACATTTAAGAATTTAATAATTAAAAGTAATCCATTTATTTAAATGAGCGTGACTTTACCATTTAATTTCTAAAATTCTATCTAGTTGATTAATATCTTTATAAATTGCGACTGCCTTATCTGGGTACATATCATTCACTATCTCTTTTAAAGTCTGACCTTGGTTATAACCAATTTCAAACACTACATGTGCGCCTGGTAATAACACCTTAGGTAAATCATTTAGAATCGATTGATAAATAGCATAACCTTGACTCTTTGCAAATAATGCTTGATGTGGTTCATAGTCTACGACTGTTTTAGCCATATCTTTGACTTCTTTGACATCAATGTATGGCGGATTTGATATCAGACCATTTACTTTAATATTTCGTTCTATCAATGGCTTTAACGCATTACCTTGAATGAAATCAATGTTCTCTCCGTGTTGTTCTGCGTTTAATCGTGCCACTTCTAATGCATCTTCATATAAATCGGTAGCTATTACGCTTAAAGTAGGCTTTAACTTTTTTAATGTGATGCCTAATACACCGCTGCCTGTCCCTATATCTGCTATTGAATCGCCTTCGTTACAAAGGTTTAAAAAATGTAACATTACTTCTTCAGTTTCAGGTCTAGGAATGAGACAACGATCAGATACTGTAAATCGGTATCCATAAAAAGATTGAAACCCTACAATATATTGAATAGGTTCTCCAGATAGCATTCTTTGTAAATTTAAACCAAGTTTAGCTTTATCAGCAACCGACATTTCATCATTCATATGAATAAGATAGTCTGTACGTGACCAATTAAATGTATCAAGTAATAACCACTCAGCTCGTGTTTGTTCATAGCCTTTCTCTTTTGCTAATGAAATAGCATTTGCTAAGTAATCTTTATAACTCACCATTGTTTAATTCTTTCAATTTATCTGTTTGTTCAGATAATGTTAGGGCATCGATAATCTCATCTAAATTACCTTCCATAATCTGACCCAGTTTCTGCAATGTTAAGCCAATTCTATGATCAGTTACACGACTTTGAGGATAGTTATACGTTCTAATTCTTTCTGAACGGTCACCTGTTCCTACTGCTGATTTACGTTGTGATGCATATTTTTGTTGTTCTTCTTGCAATTTCATATCATACAATCTTGCTTTTAATACTTTCATCGCTTTTTCACGGTTTTGTATTTGTGATTTTTCTGATGAAGTAGCAATGACACCTGTTGGTAAGTGAGTGATACGAACAGCTGAATCTGTTGTATTGACGTGCTGACCACCTGCACCACTAGAACGATACGTATCAATTTTTAAGTCTTCATTTCTAATTTCGATTTCTACATCTTCTACTTCTGGTAATACTGCGACTGTAGCTGTTGACGTGTGAATACGACCACCTGACTCTGTTTCAGGAACACGTTGAACACGATGCGCACCATTTTCAAATTTAAGTTTGCTGTATGCACCGTTACCGGATACTGAGAAACTGATCTCTTTATAGCCACCATGGTCACTTTCTGATGCTTCAACAATTTCTGTTTTAAAGTTGTGCGCTTCAGCATACTTAGAGTACATTCTCATTAAATCTCCAGCAAAAATTGCTGCTTCATCACCACCAGCTGCAGCACGAATCTCAACGATAACATCTTTTTCATCATTTGGATCTTTAGGAATAAGTAATAATTTTAATTGTTCTTCCATTTCAGGAAGTTCATTTTTTAAACTTGAGCTTTCTTCTTTTAACATTTCAATTTCTTCTTTATCAGAAGTCTCATTTAGCATTTCTTCGATATCTGCTAACTCTTCTTTTTTACTTTTATAACTTCTATAGACATCTACAGTTTTTTGCAATTCTGCCTGTTCTTTTGAATATTTACGTAATTTATCTGAATCGTTCACGACATCTGGGTCGCTTAACATTTCATTTAATTGTTCATATCTTTCCTCTACAATTTCTAATTGATCAAACACTACATTTCCTCCTTCTCATTTTCACTTGGCGCTACAATATGATGCGCTCTACATCTTGGTTCATAACTTTCATTAGCACCTACTAAAATAATTGGATCATCTGCTTTAGCGGGTTGACCATCTATAAGTCTTTGAGTTCGACTTGAAGGCCCTCCACATACCGCACATACAGCTTGCAATTTTGTAACATGCTCACTTAATGCCAATAATTCAGGCATTGGCTCGAACGGTTCGCCTTTAAAGTCCATATCTAATCCAGCCGCAATGACTCGATGACCTTGATCAGCAAGTTGTTGTATGATACTTACAATATTTTCATCAAAAAATTGAACTTCATCTATACCGATAACATCTGCATGAGATATGTCATGATTTAAAATTTCTCTAGCTGTTGAAATATTTATAGCTTCAATTGCATTGCCATTATGTGAAACTACCTTTTCTTTATGATAGCGATCATCAATTGCTGGTTTAAAAACAATAACTTTCTGTTTAGCGTAAATTCCCCGTCTAAGTCGACGTATAAGTTCTTCTGATTTACCACTAAACATACTTCCGGTAATACATTCAATCCATCCGGAATGATAAGTTTCATACATTAAGCGTTCCACCCTTTTTCAAAACATAATCGCTTAATTATATCATATTTTAAAATATCATAAATGCTATTTTTGCAATCTATTCTATTATACAATAATAACTCGAAAAAGTTAGCTACAGTAATATTCTATAACTTACTCATTTCTTTATTACTCTTATGTTGAATAGCAAGTCATCTCTAAATATAACTATAATAAAAAAACTGCCTACATAACCATTGATATGGTGTAGACAGTCTAAACTTAAAATTAGTTGTTGTTTGATTTGAGACCAAACTTTTTGTTGAAGCGTTCCACACGACCATCCGCAGCAGCGAATTTTTGACGTCCTGTATAGAAAGGATGTGAATCAGAAGAAATGTCTAAACGAATAACTGGGTATTCATTTCCATCTTCCCACTCCATAGTTTCTGATGATGTTTTAGTAGAACCACTTAAGAATTTAAAGTTTGTAGTAGTATCTAAAAAGATAACTTTATGATACTCAGGATGAATTCCTTGTTTCATTGTTTTCAGCTCCTTTGCCCTGAACCATCTGGAACAGAGTTATTTGTGAGTTTTTACCCAATACTTGGTAATTATAATAGTAATTAATGTAAAACGCAACCCTTTGTAAAATTAAATAATAGGTTTACCTGTTTTTGTGCTTTCTTCTGCTGATTTTTGTAGTTGTTCAAAGAAATCTTTATTATTTTTTGAACGTTTTAACTTACGAATAAATCTCTCTGTAAAATCCATAGAATCCGTGAATAGATTACGAAGTTGCCATAATGTATCTAACTCTGCCTTGCTAATTAACAGTTCTTCTTTACGTGTAGAACTTCGACCAATGTCTATAGCTGGGAAGATACGTCGTTCAGATAGTTTACGATCTAAGTGAAGCTCCATATTACCTGTACCTTTGAATTCTTCATAAATCATATCGTCCATTCTTGAGCCTGTATCTACTAAAGCTGTAGCTAAGATAGTTAAACTACCACCCGCTTCTATATTTCGGGCTGCACCGAAAAAGGCTTTTGGTTTATGCAGAGATGCTGGATCAAGACCACCAGAAAGCGTACGGCCACTTGGTGGAATGACTAAGTTATAAGCTCGAGCTAATCGAGTAATTGAGTCCATTAATATAATGACATCTTCCCCTATTTCTACAAGGCGTTTAGCTCTCTCTAATAATAATTCTGCAACTTTCACGTGATGTTGTGGTGGTTCATCAAACGTTGAATGTACAACTTCAGCTGATTCAACTGAACGTTCTATATCAGTTACTTCTTCAGGTCTCTCACCAACTAACAAGACAAATAATTTGGCTTCTGGTTTATTGGTAATAATTGCATTAGCAATTTCTTTAAGTAATGATGTTTTACCCGCTTTAGGTGGCGCAACAATGAGCCCACGTTGTCCTAAACCAATAGGAGTTACTAAATCCATGATTCGTGTTGAATAATTTTTTGGTTCAGTTTCAAGTAAAATTCGTTCTTCTGGATACAAAGGCGTCAACGCTTGGAAGTGAGGACGTTTTTTTACTTCTTCAGCATTTTGATCGTTAACAAAGTCCACTTGTAGTAATCCATAGTATTTCTCATTATCTTTAGGTTTACGAACTTTACCTGTTACTTTATCGCCTCTTTTAATTTCAAATCGACGAATTTGACTTGCTGAAATATAGATGTCTTTTTCACCCTTAGAATAATTAACAGTTCTTAAGAAACCATAACCATCGGGTTGGATATCATCTAAAATACCCTCCATATAATAATTGCCATCTTTCTCCATTTGAGCTTCCATGATAGCTAATACAAGTTCTTTCTTATTCAATTTACTATAATTAGTTAATTTTAAAGATTTAGCTTTCTGAGTGAGTTCTTTAGTAGTGTTGTTTTTGTATAGTTCGTGGAAAGATTCATATTGAGGAGAAGTTCGTTCTCGTTCAGGCATAGACTTGCACCCATTTCCTTATTTTTTATGTTAAAAAGATTGTGATGGAACATAGATGGCTTTTAATTAGCATTTACTAAAAAAAAGCCTTTTGAAGTGCTTATCACGACTTTGTTCATCATAACCTTCTAAATACTAGAATAACTATAGCAAACTTTTAATTTAAATACAAAACGAATTTTGTATTTAACATATTTAAAACAATGCACGTTACGTCATAACGTAACGTGCATTCACAAAAATTTGATTCATAATATTTTTTAATTATTTGAAATAACCTGCAATTGATTTTACTTCTAAGAATTCTTCAATTCCGTAGTCGCCCCATTCACGACCTAATCCAGATTGTTTATATCCACCAAATGGTAAATCTGGTTTACGTCCAGCTTCATTAATTTCAACTGTTCCTGCTTCAATAGAACGTGCCACTTTGTGTAATGTGTCTTTATCATTACCAATAACATAACCAGCTAGACCATATTTCGTATCATTCGCTATTTTAATTGCTTCGTCTACATCATTATAAGTGATCACTGACATAACAGGACCAAAAATTTCTTCTTGAGCAATAGTCATATGATTATCAACGTTAATGAAAATAGTAGGACGAGCAAAATATCCTTTTTCTAAACCTTCAGGTTTACCAGGACCTCCGTAAAATAATTCTGCACCTTCTTCAATACCTTTATCAATATATGATTGAACTTGGTCAAATTGTTTTTTACTAATAATCGGTCCAACTTGTGTACCTTCTTCTCTAGGATCACCGACTTTGACTGAACTAAATTGTGCTTTCACAGCTTTTAAGAAGTCTTCTTTAATACTATTTGGTACTAATACACGTGTACCTGCAGTACATACTTGTCCTGTATTATTAACAACTTTACCTGTTGTCGCTTTAGCCGCTTCTTCAATATCAACATCATCTAAAACGATATAAGGTGACTTACCACCAAGTTCTAATGATACTTTTTTGAAGTCTTTAGCTGCTTTTTCCATAATTTTTGAACCAGTAGGACCTGAGCCTGTAAATGACATCATTCTAACTTTAGGATGTTCACTTAACGGATTACCTACACCTTCACCGTCACCATTAACAAGGTTAAATACGCCTTTAGGCACGCCTACTTTATCAAAAATTTCAGCTAAGATAACAGCAGCGAACGGTGTTTCTTCTGATGGTTTTAAGACAACAGCGCTTCCTGCTGCAAATGCTGCAGCTAATTTAAGTGATGTTTGATTAGTTGGGAAATTCCAAGGTGTAACTAAACCTGCTACGCCGATAGCTTCTTTCACAACTAAATCATCACCACGTTGTTCTTCAAATTCAAAACTGTCTAATGCATCTCTCGCTGCAGTAAAATGATTAAGTCCCATTTGATAATGTACTTTTTCAGAAACTGATAACGGCGCACCAAGTTCATCAGTAATCGCTTGTACAATATCTTCTTTTCTATTTTCATATTCTTTAACGATTTTATCTAGTAAATCTCTTCTATATTCAACCGTACTATGACGGAAATCTAAATATACATTATCTGCAGCTTCAACTGCTTTATTAACATCTTCTTCATTACCTTTAGCCACTGAACCAATGACCTCTTCAGTTGCAGGGTTAATTACTTCTATTGTTTCTCCACTAGCACTATCAACCCATTCACCATTAATATATTGTTTAGTGAAATGTCTCATCAAACTTCACTCCTTAGATTTGTTATACAACTATTCTAACCATTTTGTTACAAAGTTAAACATATCTGCTCATTGATTCAATTGCACTTAATCATTTTAAAATTTAAAATTTATGAAATAACAATCGAATTCACTCAATCTGTAAAATGGCATAGAAAAAGAGCGAAGCAATACATGATTGCCTCACTCTTACAATACATCTTCTTATTAAAATTAATCATAAGGATGTTGTCGTAATCTAGAAATTAAACAATTCTAAGTACAACTGTCTGAATTATTTTACAGGTTCTGCTTCTGATTCTAGATTAATATTATTTTGTGCCCATTCTTCAATTGGTTTTAAAGCGTCAGCTAATGAACTACCTTTTTCTGTCAATTCATAAATAATGGTTACTGGACTAGTGGAAACGATTCTTTTTTCAACTAATCCCCAGTCTCCTAATTCAGTCAGTTTAATACTTAGTGCACGAGGCGTGATTGTTTTCAAGTCTCTTTTCAAATCGGAAAAATGTGCAGATTGGTCTTCGCATCTAGATAAATAGTTGATGATTAAACCGTTCCAACTGCGTCCTAATATTTTAAAAGTTTCTTCTAAATAAGGACATACTTCCATAAATCTCACCTCTCACTCATATATCTTAATACTAATGCACTAAAATCTGTGCTTATAATTTTAAGTATATTTATTATACCACATTTTTTAAACTGTTTCAGTCCAAATTTCTGCACCGAGCGCTTTTAAATGTTCAACAATTTGAGTATACCCACGATAAATGTGTTTAACGTTGTATATAGTTGTAACGCCTTCCGCGATTAAACCAGCTACTATCAAGCATGCACCTGCTCTTAAATCACTCGCATAAACTTCAGCCCCATTAAGAGTGGATGGTTTAATCGTTGCTGTGCCATTATCTTTATTAATGTTAGCACCCATTTGTTGTAGTTCTTCAACATGCTTGAATCTTTCAGGATAAATTGTATCTGTAACAAATGATGGACCATTTGCCATAAATAATAATGGTGTAATCGGTTGTTGTAGGTCTGTTGCAAATCCTGGATATACCAGTGTTTTAATATCAACACTATGATACGGTTCGCTCTTTCTAATAATAGCTTTTTCATCGTTTAATTCGATATCGACACCTAATTCTTTTAATTTAGCTGTCAATGCTTCAACATGTCTTGGCACTATATTATTAATGACAACTTCTTCTCCCGCAGCTGCCGCCATACACATGTATGAGCCTGCTTCAATACGGTCAGGTATAACTTGATACTCTGTACCGTGTAATGTATCTACGCCATTAATTTTAATTGTCGTTGTACCGGCACCTTTAATTTGTGCTCCCATACTAATTAAAAAATTAGCCACATCTACAACTTCAGGTTCTTTTGCTGCATTTTCAATAACAGTTTGTCCTTCTGCATGTACCGCAGCTAACATAATATTAATTGTAGCACCAACACTCACCATATCTAAAAAGATATTAGCTCCTTTTAATTGTTTAGCTTCAATTTTCATTGACGTGTCACTAGATTCATCGATTTCTGCACCTAATGCCTTAAAACCTTTAATATGTTGATCGATTGGACGTGGCCCTAATGGGCAACCACCTGGAAGCCCAATGACACACTTTTTAAATCTTCCTAGCATTGCTCCCATCATATAATATGAGGCTCTTAAAGATTCAACTTTATTATTGGGTAATGGTGCATTTTCAATTTCAGTTGTATAAACATCTAATTTAGTACCGTCTAATTTTGTTTTAATATTTAAATCTTCTAATAAGCTAACAAGTGTTTCTACATCAGAGATTTGTGGTAACCCATCTAAATTCACTTGTCCATGGGCTAATAAAGTAGCAGGAATGATTGCTACAGCACTATTTTTAGCACCACTAATATTCACTTCTCCTTTAAGTGTCTTTCCACCTCTAATTTTGATTACCTCTTGAGCCATATCTTTTTCTCCTTTGTTTCCTTCATTTGTTAAAAAT
Source organism: Staphylococcus sp. KUGN1 (assembly GCF_045984185.1). Classification (NCBI taxonomy): domain Bacteria; kingdom Bacillati; phylum Bacillota; class Bacilli; order Caryophanales; family Staphylococcaceae; genus Staphylococcus; species Staphylococcus sp. KUGN1. The sequence continues at coordinate 49,699 of NZ_JBJQIL010000006.1, forward strand.
TTACATTATTAGCATTATAAAATAATTTTACTTTGTTTGTAAAATAGTTCATGAATACATAGTTGGTTCAACATTATGTTATATCATGTTCATCAAAAGTTACGAATTTAAAGTTTGTTTCCTCCGCATTAAATTGTTCTGATTTTCATATGCCAACAATACTATATTTTTATTTAGTATGCTTAAAACTTATGCAATTTTATAAATTTCGTAATCATTATAGCATAAAAATAAGCCATTAAACCTAGGTTTAATGGCTTATTAAAAGATATTTAATTATTTAGCACGGTTAGAAGTACCGAATTCTTTAATTTTACCTTTAACTGTTGCTTTAATTGCTTCACGAGCAGGTCCTAAATATTTACGTGGATCGTAAACTTCAGAATCTTTGTTTAATACATCGCGAACAGCTTTAGCTGAAGCAATTTGGTTTTCAGTGTTAACATTAATTTTAGCAGTACCATAAGGAATTGCTTTTTGGATGTCTTTAGTTGGGATACCAGTACCACCATGTAATACTAATGGTAAACCAGTTGAAGCACCAATTTCTTCCATTTCTTTGAAACCTAATTTTGGTTCACCTTTGTAAGGACCATGTACTGAACCTAATGCAGGTGCTAATGTATCGATACCAGTTTTTTCAACTAGTTCTTGACATTCCTTAGGATCTGCATAGATGACACCGTCAGCTACTACATCGTCTTCTTGACCACCAACTGTACCTAACTCAGCTTCTACTGAAACGCCTCTTTCGTGAGCATATTCAACCACTTTAGAAGTGATTTCAACATTTTCTTCAAAAGGACTGTGAGAAGCGTCAATCATTACTGAAGTGAATCCAGAATCAATTGCTTCTTTACATTTTTCAAAGCTTGAACCATGGTCTAAGTGGATAGCTACTGGTATTGTAATGTTTAAGTCATGCATTAAACCTTCAACCATTTTAACTACTGTATAGAATCCGCTCATGTAACGAGCAGCTCCTTCAGAAACACCTAAAATAACTGGTGCATTCTCTTCTTGTGAAGCTTCTAAAATAGCTTGTGTAAATTCTAAGTTATTTAAGTTGTATTGACCAACCGCATAACCATTTTCTTTTGCATCGATTAACATTTCTTTCATTGAAACTAAAGGCATTATAGTTCCTCCTTGAGTGCTTGAGCACGTATTTTTTCAAACTCATTATAACAAAATTACAACTTAAATGCATTCGAATAGATGATTTAAAATTTACAATTTTCACAATCCTTACCACTACTCGATTTGAAAACGTATCCAATTATAATTAGTTATAATCATTGCAATCAATTATGGCTTTATTTACAATATTTTAATGAATAGAATGGAGGTAGAATATGTCAAAAATACTCAATACGCAATTAATAGGTATCTTCGATAGAATTGAAAAACAAGCTTTAGATGTACAAATGGGGGCACAATGTTTAATACAAGCCATTGGTGGCGAAGGCCATGTTTATATTAAAGGATATGACGATTTGAAATTTTATGAAGAATTCATCCTACATAGTCATGAAAAGTTAAAATCAAGCTTACCTTTAACAGATTTAAACAGCTTTGAAGAATTAGATACAACAGACCGCGTATTTTTATTTTCACCTACATACAATGAAGACGTCGAACGTGACGTAAATAAACTAATAGAGACTGATATCGACTTTGTTCTTGTATGTAATCACCCTAAACGAGATGATTTTCCTGAACATTTAATGCATTTTATCAATCTATCAACGCCAAGACCTATCGTATACACTGAAGATTACGATAAGATTGTACAACCTCACCCTATTGCTTTTAACTATATCTATTATGATATTTATACTCAAATGGTTGAAATGACACGTGATTTAGAATTATAAAATAACAAAGCCTATGGGTATGAACTAATTCATATCCATAGGCTTTATTAATATTATTGTTGTTGATGTTTTAAAGCTGCTTCAACAAAAGCTTTAAAAATGGGTTGTGGTCTATTTGGTCTAGATAAAAATTCTGGATGGAATTGACATGCAATAAAGAAATCTTTTTCTGGAATCTCTACCATTTCAATTAATCTTCCATCTGGACTTGTTCCAGAGAATACCATTCCATTAGCTTCTAATTGCTCTCTATAATCATTGTTGAATTCATATCTATGACGATGTCTTTCTTCAATATTATTTTCATTATAAATAGAATGTGCTAAAGTACCTTCTTTAATTGTACAAGGATATAATCCTAATCTTAAAGTACCACCTAAATCTTCAATATCTTTTTGTTCAGGTAATAAGTCAATAATTGGATGTGGTGTACTAGGATCTAATTCAGCTGAATGTGCACCTTCTAATCCTAAGACATTACGTGCAAATTCTACTGTAGCGAGTTGCATGCCTAAACAAATACCAAAGTATGGCACATTATTTTCGCGCGCATATTTAATGGCTGAAATTTTACCTTCGCTGGCACGGAAACCAAATCCACCCGGCACTAGAATACCATCTACATCAGAAAGGTAACTTGCAACATTTTCATCCGTTACTAAACTTGAATCTATCCATTTAACTACAACATCTTTTTTGAATGGATAACCTGCATGTTTAAGTGATTCTACCACAGATAAATATGCATCTTGTAGGCTTACATATTTACCAACTAAACCAATTGTAATTTTGCCATCTAAACTATTGACAGTGTCTAGTAAATGTTGCCATTCATCTAATTGTGTTTCATATTTAGCGTTTAATTGTAGTCGTTTGATTACTATGTCGTCTATTTCTTGTTTACTTAATTGTAGTGGGATTTCATATAATGAGTCAGCATCGCGACATTCGATAACACTTTCTTTATTAATATCACAGAATAATGCGATTTTATCTTTTAAATCTTGTGTCATTTCATATTCAGTACGAACAACAATTAGGTCTGGTTGGATACCTAATCCACGTAATTCTTTAACGCTATGTTGTGTTGGTTTAGTTTTCATTTCGCCTGCTGCTTTGATATATGGTAATAGTGTACAGTGAACATACATTACATTTTCTCTACCTAAGTCACTTCTAATTTGTCGAATTGCTTCTAAGAATGGTAAAGACTCAATATCCCCTGTTGTACCACCAATTTCAGTAATAACAACATCAGCATTAGTACTTTCACCAGCTAATAACAAGCGCTCTTTAATTTCATTAGTGATGTGTGGAATAACTTGTACTGTTCCACCTAAATAATCACCACGACGCTCTTTTTTCAAGACGTGTGAGTATACTTTACCTGCAGTTACGTTTGAATACTTATTTAAATTGATATCGATAAAACGTTCATAGTGTCCTAAATCTAAATCCGTTTCAGCCCCATCATCAGTTACAAAAACTTCACCATGTTGATAAGGACTCATTGTTCCTGGATCGACATTTAAATACGGATCAAATTTTTGAATCGTAACTTCAAGACCTCTATCTTTTAATAATCTTCCTAAAGAAGCAGCAGTAATCCCTTTACCTAATGATGAAACTACGCCACCTGTTACAAATATAAACTTTGTCATGATTTGACCTCCTGAATTTTATTAGAGTTTGCATATTATTTGCTTAAAATCAAAAGCATTTACTATAAATTAAGTATGTATTTAATTTGAAAGGAACAATGTGTTTAATACATTCACATATACTTTTCTATTTACATGTCACAGTGTATTTGATAGTTACTTTGAAATAATATTCATTCTACAACATTAAACATTACATTGGAATCTTATTTTATTAAAATAAAAAAACGCTCCCTCTCACATATTTGTAAGGGGAGCGTATAACATTTATACACGTGTCCTATTTAAAGGAGCCCAAATAAAATTCTATCATTTTTAAACTAAAAGTCAATTAGAAATTTAGCTTTGATATTCTTCTTCCTCTTCTTCATCATCAAAGTCATCATCTTCATCTTCATCTTCTTCGTCGATAACGATATCAGTTTCATTAATTTCATCTTCGACTTGTTCATCTTCAGGATCATTTAATGTTTCTTGATCATCGGTAACTGCTGGAATATCATCATCGTCATCCGCTTCATCTTCACCTAATAATTTAAGGTTTTTATCCTCTTCGTCATCGTCATCAAGAATATCAAATTTTTGAATAGTTGGTGCAATTTTTTCTTCAATATCATCTACAGAATACCAATCGCGAATTCCCCATTGGTTTTCACCGATATTTAAAAAGCGACCATCAGTATTTAAATCTGTATAGAATTGAACAACACGATTTTCAATTTCATCGTATTCATAATTACCTAAGGCTTTGAATTCATCAATAATATCGTATAAATTCATTGTTTCGCCTTTTTCATTTAGAAGTGTGTAAGCCATATCGATAAATGATTTTTCATCTACCATTTCTTTAGTGTAATCTTTAATTTTCATTATAAAATACTTCCTTTCAAAGGATTTTTATCTTAAACTAGTAGGTCAAATTTCGTTAATTAATAGTAACAAAAATAAATTATAAATGACAATGGGCGTTTACGCAATCTCTGTTAATAATTTATATATTTTTCAAATAGAATGTAATCCTCTGCTTGTTCTACTTCAACAAAGTTACTATTAATACACAGTGGACTTAATTCGTTATTTTCTCCATACAAAGTAATAGATAACACCTTAATATTATCAAAGTTCTTACGTATATAAGTTGGTAATTGTCTTAATGCACTTTCAGCTATACCTTCATTTCGATGCGTTTTATTAACTTCAATTCCAGAAATACGCATTCTATCATCAATCTGTTCAATACCAATAAAACCTACTTTTTCTCCATCCTTGAGTAAGTTAATTAAATGAATATTAGCTTCTTCTGAAGATTCGTTCTCAACGAGTTTCAAGGAAGACACATGTTTAGAATCTAAATCTAAATAATACAATCTTTCTTTACCAATTGGTCCTTCTTCTTTAGTAGCTGTATGCATAAAACCTGCACGTTCATACACGTTCCAAGCTGCTTGATTCTCAGCATCAACAACTAAAAATAGATGATTAAAGTCCGGGAACAATGCTTGTACATATTGAGGTAAATACATCATCATTTTAGTACCATAACCATGTCCTTGGTATCGTTCATTAACTGACAATGATCGTACATAAACGACATTTTCAGGCGTATCATACCCTTCATGTTGATAATATTGATGTAATACAAAGAACCCCACAACTTCTCCATCTTTATTCTTCGCAATATTAGCAACACGATTGTCATCATTAAGTGCTTCTTCTAAAACTGTTTTAGGTAATGAAGAATAGATTTGCTGTCTCTCACTTAGTTCAAAATTTAATATATCCGTACGATATTTTTCTTCAAAGACTTGAATCGTTATATCTTCAAATTGCTTTTTTATATTCATAAGTTAATCCCCTTATCTTTAATTACTCACTTATTATATATTACTTTACCCTATTGTAATACGAATTCTCATATAATTTAAAATATCTACCAAATAAAATGTATACAAAGTCCTATTTTAGAATTGTAATTTAATTGCATTGTTTTATGAGTTCATTTTTTAAATAAAATAAACTCTTGTATTTCGCTTAATTTATTATACTATTATGGGTGATGGATTTTTGATTTGAGGTGAATGTGGAAATGAAAATAGGAATCGATGCTGGTGGAACTTTAATTAAAATCGTTCAAGAATTCGAAAATAAACGTAAATATCACACCGAACTAACCATTAATATTGATAAAGTGATTCAGTGGTTAAACCAAATTGAATTCGAGAGTTTAAGTTTGACTGGTGGTCAAGCAAGTATTATAGCTGAGCAACTATCAAAACCAACTCAAAATTTTGTTGAATTTGATGCTGCTTCAAAAGGACTAGGTATTTTACTTAAAGAACAAGGTCATGATATTAATCAATATATTTTTGCCAATGTAGGTACAGGTACTTCACTTCATTATTTTGATGGTCAACAACAACAACGTGTTGGAGGTATAGGTACTGGTGGCGGTATGATTCAAGGTCTTGGTTATTTATTAAGCCAAATTTCAGATTATAAACAATTAACAGATTTGGCCCAAAAAGGTGATAGAGATACGATTGATTTAAAAGTCAAACATATTTATAAAGATTGTGAACCCCCTATTCCTGGTGATTTAACAGCCGCAAACTTTGGTAATGTTTTACATCATATGAATGAAGACTTTTCATTAGAGAATAAATTAGCCTCTGTTGTGGGTGTTGTGGGAGAAGTTATTACAACGATGTCTATTACAGTTGCTCATGAGCATCAAACTGATAATGTTGTTTACATCGGTTCATCATTTAACAATAATCCGTTATTACGTAAAGTAATCGAAGATTATACTGTATTAAGAGGATTCAATCCATTTTACATTGAACATGGCGCCTTTTCTGGTGCAATAGGTGCGATACATCTGAATGACAATCATTAAACTAAAAGGGAGGTCGAGACAAAAACTGTATGTCTCAACCTCCCTTTTAAATATTAAAATGTTGTTTCGTTAGATAATTTTTGTGCTGATACTATTGTTCCGATGACACCTGGTTTTAAATCTATTCCAACACCTTTATCGTCATCACGTAATTTATCTAACCACTCACCAAACACACTGGTCTCAATTTCAATTAAATCACATTCTTCAAAGTCTTCCTCTTGAACTTTTTGAGCTCTTTTCTTTAAGCTCCAAACTGGCATAATTTGTGGTTTATCTTCTCTTCCATCATCTATTAAAATAAAGTTTTTTTCGTTCTTATTAGTTAGTCCATACACATGATCATATTTCGCTACATCTCTAACAAATTCTTTCACTCTAATTTTATCTAATTCTGACATCAATTCTCGAGTGACATCATATATATTGACAAGTTTACCTGTATTATCGTTTGTCGTATCAATCATTACTTTATCCGTTTCATCAAATAATTCATCTAAGTCATATGCGACAAAGCGATCTAAATCTAATTGTATTAATTTATCATAATTGATTTCGTTATCATTTAAATATTGCTTCGCAGTGTCTGCATCTGTCCATACAGCTACATAGGACTGTTCATTTTTCATTAAACGTACTATTTTTTTATTTTTTGAAGCAAAATAAATATATTCATTTATTAACATTTCTTTGAAAAACGATTCCTCTTTGTAAGACATTTTACACCCTCGATTCATAGATATTCTTTTATTCCTTACTTAAAATATTAAAATACTCATTAATGTTAGTCAATACGATAAGAATCGTATACCTAACACTCACTTTTTTCATTATTCCTTAAAAAAAATCTTAAAAATTAAGCTTATCACTTAAATTTTAAGAGTTATTACAATATCATTTAATTTTTTAATTCTTCTAAAAATGCTTTCTCCAATTGTTGAATCGATGCTTTGTCTTTGCCATGCCATATACATCCAAATCTAGAACCTACTTTATTCTTACCATACCAATCACCATCATAATATGATAAAGGATATAGAACACCTTTTTTCACATATTTTAAGATGGCATTGAAGAAATGGTCATTATCTCCATCTGAGAAATAACTGTAGAATTTATGATATCCGTTTGTTAATTCATCAGATAATAGTAGCATACTCGTTGAACCATTTTGTCTAAAGTTTAAATCAATGGCGTATACGTCATGATGTTCATCTAACAATAAATCAAATCCAGCAACACCAAAGAAACCTAACCCTACACCAATTGACATAATTTCACGACCTGCATCTATGACATGTTGTGGCACATCTTCTACATTTTCATTACCGTTATAGAAACCATAATCATTTGTTAATTGTCGCGCGGTACCTAAGTATTGAATACCAATGTCTTCGGAATAAGCAAATTGAACGCAATAGTTTTGTACGGCTTCAATTTTTTGTTCAATAATTAATTGATCAGTTGCTTCTGTTGCTTCTTCAATACGTTTTTGAGCTTCGGCTAGATCATGATCATTGTAACAAATCATCACACCATATCCTCCAGCAGTTGGTAAATCATCCCCCGGCTTAATGACAAAAGGATATTGCCAATTCTGTATCGCATCTTTGAAAGACTCAATAGGTACAATCTCTCTCTTTGGAAGATATTTACCATTCGTCCATTCTGGGATTCTTGCTTTATTGTTAAGCGCAACAAACACATCTTTATTTAATGCATAGTATGACTTCTCTAATACATCGTCGTCATGAATATATTGGAAGTATAATTTTTTATTATTTTCATATGCCAATTTTTTTATTAAAGATTCATAAGTTTGTTGATCTCTAAACTGATAAATATGAGGCGGGATTTGTTTACCCACCTCTTTAAATAGGGTCTCTAATTTAGAAGTTACACTCGCTTCATGTACAATAACTGGAAACTGATTGGCAATTAATAACTCTCGGCCAGTTAAAAAATTAGATTGATGTTCATCAGGCTTTAACCATGGATTAGATATATATGAAGGCCTAGATGTATAAACAACATCATCATTATATAAATCGCTTAATGTTAATTTGGGACTATATACGTTTTCACTCATGATTTCACATGTCCTTTCATATGATGATGTTCTTCAACTATTTCATCGAATAATGTTTGATTTTTAATTATTTCTAATCCCATTAAGGCCATAATTTTTGCGCCTTTGATGAGTGCTTGATCACCTTGTAAACTAGCTGCTGCTTCTCTAAACCGGTGTGTGTGCCCTACTAAATTTCTTGATCCAATTTTAATGTGCGGATGAATTGTAGGTACAACATGACTAACATTACCTGTATCAGTTGAACCATAACCGAAGTCATCATCAATGACTGCTTCACCCATTTCAATGGCATATTTTTCGAATAAATCGTCCAATTTTGGTGATTTGATTAACTCATTGACACCATTTTGAATTGGACCAAATTCATAATCACAACCTGTTTGAATTGCGGCACCCCTTGCAATTTGTTTTACTTTTTCTGTTAAAACATCTAATTCTTTTCTTGACGTGGCTCTTGTGTAAAACCGAGCATGTGTAAAATCAGGTATAATATTGGCTGCTTTACCACCATCTAATATGACACCATGGACACGTTGACTCTTTTTAATGTGTTGTCTTAGTTGCGCTACACCATTAAAATATGAAATCATAGCATCTAATGCGTTTCTAGCTTCATCCGCATTCTCAGAAGCATGTGCACTTTTCCCATAAAATTTAACATCTAATACATCAACCGCTAATGTATTTATCGTTTTGTATGTTTCATTGCCTGGATGTACCATTAATGCAATATCTATTTCATCAATAATACCTGCTTTTACATAAGATGCTTTAGCACTTCCATTTTCTCCGCCTTCTTCTGCAGGACATCCGAGTACCACAACTGAACCGCCGATATCGTCAATGACTTGTTTTAAAGCAATGCCACCTAACGTGCTTGCCGTACCGATAATATTATGTCCACATGCATGACCTAGTCCCGGTAAGGAATCATATTCTGCTAAAAAGCCAATAGCTGGACCTTCTTTATTCGATTCATATCTAGCTATAAATCCTGTAGCATGTCCAACAATATCTGTTTCGATTTCAAATCCATTCGCTTTCAAACTATCGATCAATGTTCTTGAAGCGAAGATTTCTTCATTACCAAGCTCTGGTCTTTCATGTATTCGGTGACTCATCTCTACATAATCATATTTATTATTTTCAATATAATATAAAATATCTTGTTTCTCACTCATATTACCTAGCTCCCATTCTACAAACGCACTATAATGACCACATCTATCATTTAATTATTACTTATTCTATCGGATTTAGATTTAAATGTCATTACATTTATTTATATTTACACAATTTTCTCACTATTCAAACTTGTATTTTAGTATAAGATACTGTTACCTCGAAATTGTAAAAACAAAACAGTATTGTTACAATTTAGTTATTAATAAATTGTTGTTTCGTATATTTGAGGAGGAAAATATAATGCCCAAAATGAACGTAGAAAGTTTTAATTTAGATCATACAAAAGTGGTTGCACCATTTATTCGATTAGCAGGCACAATGGAAGGACTAAATGGCGACAAAATTCACAAATATGATATTCGTTTTAAACAACCTAACAAAGAACATATGGAAATGCCTGGTTTACATTCACTAGAGCATTTAATGGCGGAAAACATCAGAAATCATACAGATAAAGTAGTAGATTTAAGCCCAATGGGATGTCAAACAGGATTTTATGTTTCATTTATCAACCATGATGATTATGAAGATGTATTAGATATTGTTGAAAAAACTCTCCATGATGTGTTAAACACAACAGAAGTCCCTGCATGTAATGAAGTACAATGTGGTTGGGCTGCTAGTCATTCATTAGAAGGTGCCAAAGAAATCGCACAAGCGTTCTTAGATAAACGTAATCAATGGCACGACATTTATGGCAATGCTAAATAGCAATATATATGTATAAAATAAGCCAGGATGTTAGCTTCATTGCTAACATCCTGGCTTATTTAATCTTATAATTTTTTAACTAAACCAATCAGTACAAATTGTAATGGTAAACGTAACCATAATGCCCATGCCGGCACTTCTTTATCACCAAGTGGTAATTTTTTTCTCGCCATATAAACATTTGCAGGTAAAACTGCTAATAAGAATAAATTTATTCCTTTTTTCAACCAACTTGCTGGGCGTTTAATAAGTAAAGCAATACCAAAGAATATTTCAAATACGCCAGTTACAAGTACTGCTGTTTTTTGTAATGGTAAATAGTCAGGCACAATGTTTCTAAACTGTCTTTCTCTCGTAAAATGTAATACACCTGCTGTTCCAAAACTAATACCTAATAGCCATCTTAGAAATTTCATTCGTGTTCCACTCCCATTTCTTTTAAATAACTTTTTCCAAATTCGGGCATTTCTACGTTGAAATTATCTGCAATTGTTGCACCTATTGAACTAAATGTTGTATCTCCAGGCAATTCATGATACTGCTTGATTTTAGGACTAAACATTAGTACAGGTATATACTCTCTAGTATGGTCGGTACCTTCAGCTGTTGGGTCATTACCATGATCTGCTGTAATAATGACTAAATCATCTTCATTTAAATTGTCGATCAGCTCTGGTATTCGATTATCAAAGTCTTTGATTGCTTGTGCATATCCTGGTTTATCACGACGATGACCATAAAGAGCATCAAAATCAACTAAATTGAGAAAACTTAATCCATTGAAATCTTTTTTTACAACATTAATTAATTGATCCATGCCATCCATATTGCTTTTAGTTCGAATAGCTTCAGTTACACCTTCACCATCATAGATATCATTAATCTTTCCGATTGCAATAACATCATAGTTATTATCTTTCAATTCATTCATAACTGTTTTACCAAACGGCTTTAATGCATAGTCATGACGATTAGATGTACGTGTGAAGTTACCAGGTTCACCAACATATGGTCGAGCAATAATTCTACCAATTAAATACTTAGGATCTTTGGTTAGTTCTCTGACTTTCTCACATATATCATATAGTTCTTCTAAAGGTATCACATCTTCATGAGCAGCAATTTGAAGTACCGGGTCAGCACTTGTGTATACAATCAAATCACCGGTTTTCATTTGATGTTCGCCCCACTCATCAATAATTTGAGTACCAGATGCAGGACGGTTAGCAACAACCTTTCTACCTGTCATACTTTCAATTTCTTGGACTAATTCATCAGGAAAACCATCTGGGTATACTTTAAATGGTTGCATAATATTTAATCCCATTATTTCCCAGTGACCTGTCATTGTGTCTTTACCTACAGAAGCCTCACTTAATTTTGTATAAAAAGCTTGAGGTTCCTCGACACTTGAGATAACTGGTAATTGGTCGATATTACCTAATCCTAATCTTTCTAAATGAGGTAACGACTGATCAAAACCTTCAAGTGTATGCTTTAAAGTATGTGACCCTTCGTCATTAAATGCTGCGGCATCAGGGCCTTCGCCAATACCAACTGAGTCCATCACAATTAGATGCACACGTTTAAATGGTGTAGTCATATTTACATCTCCTACTCGGTAATTATTTTGTGTATTAATGTTGGTGTGTAACCTTTACTATCAATTTTAATACTTTCATTTAATTTATCAAATATATCATTCACATTTTCTTGATTACTATGGATGGTTAGGATAGACTCACCAGCATTTACTTTGTCACCGACTTTTTTGTTTAAAACGATACCCACACTTAAATCGATGTCGTCTTCTTTAGTTTGTCTACCTGCACCTAACATCATTGATGCAACACCAATTTCATTAGCTACCATTTCTGATATAAAACCATCTTTTTTTGCAGTATAGTCTATTTTATATTTCGCATTTTCAAGACTGTCAGGATGTTCTATTACGCTTACATCACCGCCTTGATTTCTAATAAAAGTTTTCATTTTATCTAAAGCTTTACCAGATTGAATCGATGCTTCCAATAGTTCACGTGCATCTTTTAAATTATCTGCTTTCTCGGCAAGCACAACCATTTGCGAACCTAATGTAAGTACCAATTCAGTTAAGTCCTCTGGACCATGTCCTTGCAGTGTTTCAATTGCTTCTTTTAGCTCTAAGCCATTACCAATCGCGTTACCTAAAGGTTGGCTCATATCAGATATAATCGCCATTGTATTTCTACCAACACTATTACCAATACTTACCATCGCATGCGCTAAGGCTTCAGCATCTTCTAGTGTCTTCATAAATGCGCCACTACCAGTTTTGACATCTAATACAATCGCGTCAGCTCCGGCTGCAATTTTCTTACTCATTATTGAAGATGCTATTAACGGAATGGAATTGACAGTTCCTGTAACATCTCTTAGTGCATATAACTTTTTATCTGCTGGTGTAAGGTTACCTGATTGTCCCATAACTGCGACCTGATTCTCGTTGACTAACTTAATAAATTCATCTTCAGTTAATTCAACATGAAAACCATTAGCAGACTCTAATTTATCAATTGTGCCACCGGTATGGCCTAAACCATGACCACTCATTTTAGCTACTGGTACGCCAACTGAAGCCACTAAAGGCGCTAGTACTAATGTTGTTGTATCCCCAACACCGCCTGTAGAGTGTTTATCAACTTTAATCCCTTCGATATCAGATAAATCGATAACTTCTCCGGAATTAACCATTGCCATTGTTAAGTGAGCACGTTCTTCTTCATTCATATCTTGAAAAAAGATTGCCATAGCTAAGCTTGAAGCTTGATAATCTGGTATTTCTCCGTTGGTATAACCTTCAATGAAGAATTCGATTTCTTCCTTGCTTAATGATTTCCCATCACGTTTCTTTTCAATAATATCTATCATTCTCATAAAAACAGCCCCTTTTTAGATGTTTGTTTCTTGATTTATTTTTCTTTACTTTAATGAGATGAATTAATAACTTGAATCCGATTCTAACCCTTGAATAATTTGAACTCCTGCACTTGCACCAATACGTGTAGCACCAGCTTCTAACATTTGATTAAAATCTTCTAAATTACGTACACCGCCTGAAGCTTTTACTTCTAAAGCATCTCCTACTGTGTCTTTCATCAACTTAACGTCTTCAGCTGTAGCACCACCACCAGCAAATCCTGTTGATGTTTTAACAAAGTGTGCACCAGCTTCTTTTGCAAGCTCACAAGCTTTTACTTTTTCTTCATTTGATAATAAAACTGTTTCAATGATGACTTTAACCGTCTTACCATTTGCTGCAGTTACTACACTCTCTATATCCTCTTTGACATCGTTAAAGCGCTTATCTTTTAAAGCACCAATATTAATTACCATATCAATTTCTGCAGCACCGTTTTCTATCGCATTTTTCGTTTCAAATGCTTTTACTTCTTTAGTGGATGCTCCAAGTGGAAAACCGATGACAGTACATACTAAGACGTCTGTCCCTTTTAATTGTTCTGCTGAATATTCCACATGTGTTGGATTAACACAAACCGATTTAAAACCATATTCCTTGGCTTCACTGATTATTTTATCGATTTGTTCACGTGTTGATTCAGGCTTTAACTGTGTGTGATCTATATATTTTGCATAATTCATTAAAAGGTCCTCCTCACTTTTTTACAATGCAATTTTCGTCCATCTCATTTGGTGAACAAATGCATTCGTTAAACATACCCTTCATCTATATAGTACAAAAATTAGCAATAAATTTAAACAAATGTTATCTTAAACATAATCATGTATTTAAGGAGAAGATAACAAATGACAAATGGTACACCTCATATTCAACCAAATGGAGTTAAAATCGCTAAAACAGTATTAATGCCAGGTGATCCGCTACGTGCAAAATACATCGCCGATAATTTCTTAGAAAATGTTGAACAATTCAATGAAGTTCGTAATATGTTTGGATATACTGGAACGTATAAAGGTAAAGAAATTTCTGTTATGGGTTCTGGTATGGGCATTCCTAGTATAGGTATTTATTCATATGAGCTTTATCATTTCTTTGATGTAGATACAATTATTCGTGTAGGTTCATGTGGAGCATTACAAGAACATGTAAATTTATATGATGTCATCATCGCACAAGCTGCATCTACTAACTCAAATTATGTAGATCAATATCAAATTCCTGGCCATTTTGCACCTATCGCTGATTTTGATTTAGTTACAAAAGCGAAACAAGCTGCAGATGACATCGGTGCGGTATCTCATGTCGGTAACGTTTTATCATCAGATACTTTTTATAATGCAGATGAAACGTTTAATGATGCATGGAAGAAAATGGGTATATTAGGTATTGAAATGGAATCTGCCGGATTATATTTAAATGCTATCCATGCTGGTAAAAAAGCATTAGGTGTTTTCACAGTAAGCGACCATATCTTACGAGATGAAGCAACAACTGCAGAAGAACGTCAAACATCATTTACACAAATGATGGAAATTGCATTAGAAATAGCTGAATAATATAAAAGCCAAGCACGTTGATTTAGATGTGCTTGGTTATTTTAATAAAATTTATCATAATAATTATAAATTATTAAGGTGCTATTAAAATATTTTACATGAAAAGCTAAGAGGCACTTTGTTAAACAAAGTGCCTCTTAGCTTGATTTTATAGTCATCCTATTTACCTAAATAAGATTGTAACATCCAATTATGTTTATCTACTGACGTTTGCATGCCGATAAACATATCTTCAGATACATCGTCGCCAGCTTCACCTGCTACTTTAATAGCATTTTCTAATTGTTTAGAAATGTTTGTGAAATCTTTAGATAATTCTTCAACCATTTGTTCAGCAGCGTAACCTTTGCCAGCTTCTTCAACAATTGACATATCTAAACTCTCTTTCATAGTTCCAACAGGATTACCACCAACTGCTAGAATACGTTCTGCTAAATCATCTACATATTGTGCAGCTTCATTGTATAATTCTTCAAATTTTACATGTAATGAGAAGAAATTAGGTCCTTTTACATACCAATGGAAATTATGCAATTTAGTATAAGCTACTGTCCAGTTAGCAACTTGTTGGTTTAACTCTTTTACTACATCATTATGATTTGTCATATTAATATTCGCTCCTTTTACTACCTTTAACGCTTTGTTTATACTCTTATTATATTAGAATTATTATAATCTGTAAAGTAAAATGATACGTTTATTTATAATGATTATAAATAAGTTCATATGATATTCACAAATAAATCTCAGCATTTAAAGATATAATTGTTCATCAATGATTTCATTAATAATATTTAGTCCAAGTATTCTCAATTAAGTATTATAATTGAGAATCAATCAATTTGACATGTGCATTATCATCTAAAAAGAATGATTTCTCATAAACATTAGGTTGATGCCAATGTGTGCGCCACATTTTATCTCTATTATTAGCAAATAATTGATAACCCAAATTCCTAATGGATTTAGGTATGGCATATAATAATAAACCTAATAATTTATACTGATTAGGTAATGACGTAATGAGTGAAGCAATCGCTGTAGATTCATATTCAATATGGTCTCCATCTACTACTATTACGCTATTTCTATTCTTCGCTTCCGGATGTTGATTAAACAAGCGTTGGCCATACTCACCTTTTAATGTCGCAAATTCATATTTATGTGATAACCCTTTTTGAATTAACCATATCGCATAGTTATAGCAATAAACACAATTACCATCATAATAAATGATTGCCATATTAAACTCACTCCTTTTTAACTCATTATGTATTTTCCCTATTCACCTTTTTATAAACAAATTATCCACTTTTTGTTAAAAAAATAAGTCGATTTTATGAATACAATCATAATTTACCTATTAAGTCATAGGATACTAAATGATTACTTCATAAAATCAACTTAGAGTTAGTCTTGGTTAACTTTTACAATTCTAGTATATTTTAAAAATTGTTGAGAATATTTTTGCTGAATTTCTTCTAATGAGTCATAAGTGACACCAATGATGTGCCAGTTAGGATTAAAATGATAAAATGAGTCTTTTTCTTTTGACCACTTAATCATATTACCTTCTTTGTTATATCTTGGTAATGTCACTTCATATCCTTCAAGCACGTTGATATAAGTTTGGAATATATCAGGATCGATTCTATTAAAGTTGTCGATTACAAGATAGCTTTTATCTTTCTTAGGCATATTTTGAGTGATAAAGCCTTCTCGATAGTATAACGCACCACTTTCGTTAGGAAGATATTTACCATATAACATATCTTCACTAAAATCTGGATGTCCAGATGTAATGATTGGATTGGCATTTGTTTTTTGTAACAAATCATTTGCAGCTTTTAAACCTTCTTCTTTTTTATCTACAACTAGTAGAATAAAAGGCTTAATTGTTGTTTCTTGGTGTTGCTCTTCTAATAAATTTGATTTCTCAACTGTTTCAAATGGATTTTTAATTCCATTATTATCGCTCATTTCTAAAATAGCATCATATTGAACTTGCGACATACTCGCTATTGCTTGCTTAGCGTTTTCTTGTAAGAAATATAAGTTTTTAAGCTTCGGATGCTTGTTCAAATGACCAAGTGATATTGGTGTTATATGTTTACCAAACATAATTTCAATAGCTGTACTATTGGTTCTGCCAGGAATTGGTGGTTTTTCATGAATATGTCTAGTCACTTCACCAACACCAATTACAGATTGGTTTTGATATTTATTGTAAATAATTACATTATCTCCAACTTCTAATTGTGTATAGAAGTGATAGCCATTTCGCTTAATACCATTGTAAGTATGTGTAAATATTGTGTAGTGCTTACCGGGTTCAAAATCTTCTGTTTCTGACAGGAAGAAATAACGCGGAATTTTGGTTTCACCTTTACCAAGTTGAACGATAAGATCAAATTCTTCTTTTCTAATTTGATTAAATAGTGTTTCTTTCATATTACTCATTCTAAAATCTAGTACTTCACTACGCTTTAAATAATCTGTAGTTAAAGGATTTAACGTTTCATTAAATTTAAATTCAACTCTGATTTTATTTTGAGCACCTGCTTGAACACTTAGTATTTCTCCAAAACCTAACAAACCTGTATCAGTTTGTACTTGATAAAAGATGACTTGGTCACCGGCTTTTGCTTTTTTAAATGCTCTAAATCCTTGAGTAGGATTAAATTGTGCACCTGATTCAAATAATGTCGTTTGACCTACTAAAGGTTCATTATGATTCCATCTATTATAACCACAATTTAACCAAAAGTAATTGATTTCTTCTGTCATCACGAATCTCCTCACCTTATTATATGTAAAATAAGTTATTGTAATTACCTTATTATATCTAACACACCAATGCTACTACAACTATTTTTCAAATATTTTATTAAAAAGCAATCATTCAGGACTTAAATAATTAAAAATAGACTAATGCTAAAATCCGCATTAGTCTATATATAACTTATATTTAGTTATTATTTTAATAAAGACATTTTTTCAAATTTAATGAGAAGGTACGAAAGAACCAAGCAGTGGCAATAAATTAATCATAATACCACCTAATGATAGCATGGCACTTGTATCTTTATCTCGAAACGTGATAGCTGCGCTAAGAACGCCTATAATAGCAACCAACCTAGGTATCATTAAAGAAGGATAATGTGGCATATTCAGAAACACACCAGCACCTGCAATCACTCCACATAGCAATGAAATATATAAAAACTGCTTCATAATTTGAACATCCTTTATTTAATCATTAGATATAACTTATTATTAAAGAAAAGTCACCTTCAAATACATTATCTAAATCCTCTGAAGTCAAAACAAAATGACTTCCCTTTTGAATATCAAAAATGTCACCGTCTGTAATTAATTTCCCTTCACCATCTATTACAGACACTAAACAAAATTCACGTGGCTTCATATAATTTAAAGTTCCTGAAATTTCCCATTTCACTATAGTGAAGAAATCATTAGAAACGATATGCGTACATTGATGACTTTCTATAATCTCTTTTTCTGGAACAATATTAGGTAGATCATTATTAAATGCCATGACATCTAATGCTTTATTAATATTAAGTTCTCTTGACTCCCCATTATGATTATCGCGTTGATAATCATAGACACGATAAGAAATATCCGAAGACTGCATAACTTCATATGCAACAATACCTGCACCGATACTATGAATTGTTCCAGCTGGTACAAAGTAAAATTCGCCTGACCTTACATTTACTTTTCTTAATGTATCTTCAACTGACCCATCGTCTAGATGCTTTTTAAATGTCTCTTTTGAATCTGCAGTTGTTCCTAGTATAATTTCAGACCCTTCCTCTGCATCTATCACGTACCAGCATTCTGATTTTCCGTATTGACCATTCTCATTTTCATAGGCATAAGAATCATCAGGGTGAACATGAATAGATAACGGGGATTCTGCATCAACAATTTTAGCGAGCAATGGAAAATCCTTGCTAGGAAACTCACCGAATAATTCTCGATGTTCTGTCCAAACTTGATCTAACGTTTGACCTGCGTATGGACCATTCTTAATTATATTTTTACCATTAGGGTGAGCTGAGATACCCCAACATTCTCCAATTTGTTGATTGGGTAGTTGGTATCCAAAGTTTTCTAATTTATTACCACCCCACATTTTCTCATGGAAAATAGGTTTCAAAAACAGTGGCATGTCTACACCTCCATTACTCTTGATGTTTATGTAAATATCGTTGACCAATGATTTATCAACGATTCGTATTCTATGTATGTCCTTATTGATGTTTAAATCAACGATTAATATATTTAACTCACTATATGTGATTGTATCACAATTCATATTTTTATGGTTAAGATGATTTTTGACTATTTTCAATCGATATTCACGTCATTTATTACTTTTAAATATACTATTTTATTATATTTAAGGTAATCTTCGTCATTATATCAATTTATAATACAAATGAATAGTAACTGTATGTATTATTATTTGGGGTTAAAAAGTATAAAAAATATATAGGCCAAGCAGAATTCTGCTCGTCCTATATATTTGTATGTCGCAGTATTTACTACTTCATTATTCATAAGATTTTAATGCATCATTAATAGATTCATTACCAGATACAATTTGAAACTCTTGTTTGCTAAATTTATCTGAATTTATTACATGTTTTAATACACTGGCTACATCCTCTCGTGGTATGGAACCATAACTGTCAAAATATAAATCTGCTTTTATTTGTCCTGTACCTTGGTCATCTTTAAGGCCCCCTGGATGCACAATAGTATAATTTAAATTAGAATGTCTTAAATAATCATCCGCATAGTGCTTAGCGATAGTATATGGTTTTAAGTCGCCACTTTGATCAAATGCTTCTCTTCTTGAATCGTATGTTGAAACCATTACATAATGCTTAATATCCGCTTCTTCACTTGCTTTAATTGTTTTTACTGCACCATCTAAATCTACATATATTGTTTTATCAGCTCCTGTACTACCGCCAGAACCTACTGAGAAAATGACTTTATCAAATGTTTTAAACTTATTCTTTAAATCTTCAATACTATCTTTTTCGACATCAATATTTAAAGCTTTAATACCATTATCCTCTAATGCTTTAACTTGTTCATCTTTTCTAACACCTGCAGTAAAATCAACATTATCATCTTTTAATTGATCAACCAATTTAGAACCCACGCCGCCATTTGCGCCTATAATCAAAATACTCATATCAAACGTCCTCCTTAAAAACTTATATTATTATTGTTACCTTTTTTATCATTATTTAAACGCCATAACTCTATTGACTAGATATGCAATGTAGATTATATTAATATATGAATACATATTCATATATTAAGAGGTGTTCGTATGACTGAAAAGTATATAGACCTATCTGATCAACATACCTTGGAACGTGTGACAGATATTTTTAAAGCTTTAAGTGATATTAATCGAATTAGAATTATGGAGTTATTAGCGTCAGGTGAAGCAAGTGTTGGTCACATTTCTCATTCATTGTCGTTATCCCAATCTAATGTGTCCCATCAACTAAAACTTTTAAAATCAGTAAAACTTGTGAAATCAAAACGTCAAGGTCAAAGTATGATTTATTCTTTAGATGACCAACATGTTTCTACTCTATTGAAACAAGCTATTCATCATGCGAGCCACCCTATAGAAGGTGAAAAATAATATGTCAACACATCATCATGATCATGCACATGGGCATGTACATACAAACAACAAAAAAATCCTATTAATCTCATTTATTATTATAGCCCTATTTATGTTAGTAGAAATTATTGGCGGTTTTTTAGCCAATAGTCTAGCCTTACTTTCTGACGGCTTCCATATGTTCAGTGATGCCCTATCACTTTTAGTCGCGCTCATTGCATTTATCTATGCAGAAAAACATGCAACAATATCTAAGACCTATGGGTATAAGCGCTTTGAAGTCTTAGCAGCACTTTTCAATGGTGTTACACTCTTTGTCATAAGTATACTAATTGTTATAGAAGCTATTAAACGCTTTTTCGCGCCACCAGAAGTTCAGTCAAAAGAAATGTTTGTCATTAGTATCTTAGGTTTAATTGTCAATGTTGTCATTGCACTTTTAATGTTCAAAGGTGGAGATACATCACACAATTTAAATATGCGCGGTGCATTCTTACATGTACTTGGAGACTTATTTGGTTCTATAGGTGCAATTGTCGCTGCAATATTAATTTGGACATTGGGTTGGTCTATTGCTGATCCGATAGCGAGTATTTTAGTTTCTGTTATTATCTTAAAAAGTGCCTATGGTATTACCAAATCTTCTTTAAATATATTAATGGAAGGTACACCGAACGATGTAGATTTAGATATCGTTAAACAAACTTTAATGAGAAACTCTGAAATCCAAAGCGTGCATGATTATCATGTGTGGACGATATCTAATGATATGAATGCATTAAGTTGCCATGCTGTCGTATCAGACACTTTAACTGTCAAAGACTGCGAACAATTACTTAAACATATCGAACATGACTTGTTACATTTAAATATTCAACACATGACAATTCAATTAGAAACAGTGAATCATGATCATGACGAGACAACACTTTGTACTGGCGTTCATCATCATTAATAATAAAAAGTTGCCCCATCATTCAATTGATAGGGCAACTTTTTAATTACATAAATTTTTCAAATATAAGTTCTTTTGCAGGTACTTGTTTAGCTTCAAATCCTTCTAAAAATTCTTCATTATCGTATGCTAATTTAACTCTTTCTAATGAAATGTCTGTATCAGTAATCGTTACAATACCATAAACAGCGTGTGGACCATTGTTCAATCCGACAGCACCTGGGTTAAAATACATTTTATTTTTGTCATCAAACATATGCAAACGATGGTTATGACCAAATATGATTAAATCAGCATCTTTATCCGCAAATAATTGAGTCATTTCATTTTCATCATCTTTAACGATTGGACTAAACGGTTGTTCATCAATTGAAGATGACAATTTATCATTAGCGATTTCATAATGAATGAATAAAACTTTTTTTCCACAAATTGTTTTTTCGATATAACGTGGTAATTGATTGAGTTCTTCATAATATTCTTCATCTAAATGGCCAGCAATCCATCGATGGTGTTCATAAAATTTATCTTTTAAATCATCTGGATAAGGAGTGCCATTAACAACAGACATAATAGCTTCATCATGATTCCCTGCAATCATTTCCATATCGTCACGATCAAATATATGATCTAATACTTTATTTGTCTCGTGACCAATTCCAATGTTGTCACCAAGATTATAAATTTTATCAATATCTTCTCTGTTATCAATATCATCCAATACAGTTTCTAATGCATCAAAGTTACCATGCACGTCAGTAATAATTGCAAATTTCATGATGATATCTCCTTTCATTTTCAATTCATTAGAACATTTTAACACTTAATCCCCTATTATGTTAGATATTAATTTGAAAAAGTCCAAATTTTTGATATTGTATTTATATTAACGAAAAGGAGTGCTTAAAATTTGTTTAAATATTACAACTTAGCATTTAAGAATGCTAAACCTCAGAATCTTAAAGCAATACTATTTACATTAGTAAGCTTTATCGTCATCTTTTTAATCGGTAGAGTGGCAATGGCTATGATTGGCCAACAAATCATGCAGTTGCAAATGATGATGCAATTCGGTCAACCAGTCGGACCATTACTTACACCGATTATTGGGCTTGCATTAGTCGTTATATTATTATTTATCTTTTTAGGTTATCAATTGATTGCAGGTGCGATTAATGTTATCTCAAAAGCAATTAGAAAAGAAAAAGTTAAGTTCACTGATTTATTTATTTCATTTAAAAAAGGTCATTATGGTAAAAGTGTGTTACTCGCATTAATCACAGTAGTATTATTTATCATTATGGGAGTCATTTTATTTTTAGTAAATAAATTGATTGGCCTTGCGCTATCACCATTATTTAATGCTGTCCAAGGACCTATTAGCGGCATGGATAATCCAATGCCTGCTTACCTAGCATTCCAAATTGGTGTAACTTTAATTGTTGGATTCATTACTTCAATCTTTTATTGGTTCTTCTTTGTGTTAATTATTAACTACACAGCCGCATACGCAGAAAACCCAACACAAGGACCAATTAAACTTTTCAAAGAAGGATTTAAAGCAATTAAAAATGGCCATAAAACTTGGTTAAAATTCTTTATTGGTATTTTATTAATCAATTTATTAATTACTATCATCACACGTGTATTAGTGACTCTTGTACAAATGGCAACTGGTAGTATGTCTCAAACAGTTGCTCAAGTATTATTAGTTATTTTACAAGTTATTGTTATTTTAGTAACACTATTTATTTACTATGCTTTATTAATGGGAATCGTTCAATATTTCGTACGTCGTGGCGAAAAAGTAACAACTGATTCTAAAAAAGGTAAAAAAGACAAAAAAGATAAAGCTATAAATAATAAAGATGCTAAAGCTAAATCAACACAATCTAGTCAATTACAAGATAAAACTGATAAAAGTGCTAATGATCATACAAGTCATTTAAAAGACTCAACACAATCTAATGCTCAAGATTCTAATAAAGACTTAAACGATAAAGCTACTCAACATAAAGAAGATTTATCAAATACAGCATCATCAAGAAAAGATGATTTAGAAAAAACAGCAAAAGATACAATTGATAAAAACAACCCTAATAACAAATAAAGAACAATTATAAAAGACGGCGTTCATTGGTTTTAAACCTTTGAACGTCGTCTTATTTTATTAATCTAATCACTATTCTAATTTAATCTAATAAGTGTTTTTCCAAATATTTAGCCGCACCATCTTCTTCATTTGTAAATTCTGTCACATCATTCGTCAATGCTTTAATCTCACTTCGAGCATTTTTCATTGCCACTGTATAATGTCCGAATTCAAACATAGCTCTATCATTATCACTATCACCCATTACAAGGGTCTCTTCTTGTTTTATATTAAAGTAATCAATCATTTCCTTAATACCTGTTCCTTTATCAGTATTATAAGCCATCGTTTCAGCATTATAACGTGAAGAGTTAGAAACACTAATATTAAGTGACACTTTATTTTGTTTTAATTCATCTCTGAAATTAGTGATTTTATCTAAGTTTGTATCAAATAAATATATTTTCGAATAGTCTTTATCTGGTAATGTTTCTACCCATTGAATTTTATCTTTGAGTGCTTCTTGTCTTGAGGCCCATTCGCTTTGCCCTACATTATTAGGTGGTGTATCTCCACCGCTAATCATATTTCTTATCCACTGCTCATCTTCTTTTAAGACAAGTCGTTGTTCCCCAAATGGAAATACTTCATAGTATATGTTTTGCTGTTGCGCTAATGACACTATACGCTTAACAGACTCGAGCGACATACTATGCTTAAATATATTTTCATCATTTACTTCTCCAGTAGTACCGTTTGAACTAATAATACCGTCTACTGAAAAACCTTCAGGAACAAGTTGATGAATTTCAGAATATGAACGTCCAGTTGCTAAAAACACTTTATAATCATGCTCTCTTAAAGCATTAATGACGTCTTTTGTATATTCTGATGCTCTGTTATCTTCATGTAAAATCGTACCATCCATATCTAAAAATATCGCTTTGATGTTGTCCATATTATCCTCCATAACGTAATGATATATTACTTAAAATTTTGTCATTAATTGAATAAAAGTGCAATAAAAATAACCCCTTCTCAGTTAATATTGACTAAAAAGAGGTTATCAAGTATGTTTTATAATTATTTCAATTTATCTAAATGATTATTCAACTGTTACTGATTTAGCTAAGTTACGTGGTTTATCAACATCAAGATCTCTGTGTAATGCAGCATAATAAGAAATCAATTGTAGTGCAACTACAGAAACTAATGGTGTTAATAATTCATGTACGTGAGGAATCACGTAAGTATCATCTTCTTTATCTAGACCTTCCATAGATATAATACATGTACTTGCACCGCGTGCTGCAACTTCTTTAACATTACCACGGATAGATAAGTTCACATTTTCTTGTGTTGCTAGTGCAATCACTGGTGTACGATCTTCAATTAAGGCAATTGTACCGTGTTTTAATTCCCCACCAGCAAAGCCTTCTGCTTGAATATATGAAATTTCTTTAAGTTTTAATGCACCTTCTTGGCTGACATTATAATCAATTGTACGACCAATAAAGAATGCATTTCTAGTTGTTTCAAGGAAATCAGTAGCAATTTTTTCCATTACTGGTGCATCGTCTACGATTGTTTCGATTGCAGTAGTCACTTTAGCTAATTCTCTCAATAAATCGATATCCGCTTCACGACCATGTGTTTTAGCAACGATTTGAGCTAAAATAGATAATACTGCTATTTGTGCTGTATATGCTTTTGTAGAAGCTACAGCTATTTCTGGACCAGCATGTAATAATAAAGTATGGTCTGCTTCACGAGATAATGTAGAACCAGGCACGTTCGTAATTGTTAATGCTTTATGACCTAACTTTTTAGTTTCAACTAATACTGCACGACTATCTGCAGTTTCACCAGATTGTGAGATATATATGAATAGTGGTTTTTCAGATAATAAAGGCATGTTGTATACAAACTCAGATGCCACATGTACTTCTGTTGGAACACCACACCATTTTTCTAAGAATTCTTTACCTACTAATCCTGCATGATAACTAGTACCTGCAGCAATAATATAGATACGATCCGCTTGTGAAACATCATTGATAATATCTTCATCAATTTTCAAGTTACCTTCATTATCTTGGTATTCTTGAATAATACGACGCATAACTGCTGGTTGTTCATGAATTTCTTTTAACATGTAGTGATCATAAACACCTTTTTCAGCATCTGAAGCATCAATTTCAGCAGTGTATGTTTCACGTTCTTGAACTTGACCATTAGCATCTTTAATAATCACTTCGTCACGTTTTACAATAACGATTTCATGGTCATGAATTTCTTTATATTCATTTGTTGCTTGTAACATTGCTAACGCATCTGAAGCAATAACGTTAAAGCCATCACCAACTCCAATTAATAATGGAGATTTGTTTTTAGCAACAAACATTGTGTCTTTATCCTCTTCATCTAACAAACCTAACGCATAAGAACCATGTAATAATGAGACTACTTTTGTAAATGCGTCTTCTGTTTCGAAACCTTGTTTAGAGAAATATTCAACTAATTGAACAATAACTTCTGTATCTGTCTCAGAAACAAACTTAACATCGCTTAAGTATTCACTTCTTAATTCTTCATAGTTTTCAATTACACCGTTATGTACAAGTGTAAAACGACCAGTTGTTGATTGATGTGGATGAGAGTTTTCATAATTTGGAACACCGTGAGTTGCCCAACGAGTGTGACCGATTCCAACAGTACCATCAATATCGCTACTATCAGCTACTTTTCGTAATTCTGCGATACGTCCTTTTTCTTTAAATACTTTAGTACCTGATTCATTTGCAACAGCTACACCTGCTGAATCATAACCTCTATATTCTAATTTTTCTAATCCTTTTAATAATAATTCCTTGGCATTATCGTAGCCAATATATCCTACTATTCCGCACATATTTATTTTTCCTCCAATTATTGAAATAACGTTAGTAACAATGATTTATTACCCATAATTTAGTTTAGTAATCTTCTATCATTATTATTTCGATACAACAAGTGACACAAAAAAGTATTTGAACCCACTTGAAAATAAGCGTGATATTTTATCACACTTAACATTCTAACGTCTTTCATTTTATATAATATTTACTGGCGATCTTATTAACTTTGTCCAATAGGTTGCCCTATTGTTTTACTTAATAAGCTAACGAATGAGCCACATCCGGGATAGCATCCGCCGATCTTTTCGATCACTATCCTCCTCGTCTACAAGATGTGCATATAAGCTATAAGAATTTCAACATTTGAATTAAATTCTTAATTATTGCATTATAACAACAACTTGCACAGGCGCTTTGTAATATTTATCTTCTATCCTCCTTCCCATTAAAACCTATTGTACAATGACAATTTACTCAATTGCAAATATTTTCACAAGCTTTTTGTAAAAAATTCCTAGCGTAAATTGCATATGAATTTAATTGTTAACAAACTGTATATTTACATTCTCTTTACCTATAGTCACGATTTATATGACAAATTCGAATTTTGTTCTTATTGTAGTAATGACCTTCTTAGATTTACAATATATATAGTCAAAATACTAATTTAAAAAGAGGTGTAGAAATGGCACAATCACAAGAGAAAAAAGGTTTCGGCCGTAAAGTTCAAGCATTCGGTTCTTTCCTTAGTAGTATGATTATGCCAAATATTGGAGCATTCATCGCTTGGGGATTTATCGCTGCAATTTTTATCGACAATGGTTGGTTACCAAATAAAGATTTAGCTCAATTAGCCGATCCAATGATTAAATTCTTAATTCCATTATTAATTGCATTTAGTGGTGGTCGTTTAATTCATGGATTACGTGGTGGTATTATCGCTGCAACTTCAACTATGGGGGTTATCGTTGCATTACCAGATACACCAATGCTATTAGGCGCTATGATTATGGGACCATTAGTTGGTTGGTTAATGAAGAAAACAGATGAAATCATTCAACCTAGAACACCAAAAGGTTTCGAGATGTTATTCAATAACTTCTCAGCCGGTATCCTAGGTTTCATCATGACAATTCTAAGTTTTGAAATTTTAGCTCCAATTATGAAATTCATCATGCACATTTTATCTGTTGCAGTTGAAGCTTTAGTTCACGCTCACTTATTACCAATCGTAAGTATTATTGTTGAGCCAGCTAAAATCGTATTCTTAAATAACGCTATAAACCATGGTGTATTCACACCACTTGGTGCAGACCAAGCTGCTACAGCAGGTCAATCTGTTTTATACGCAATCGAATCAAACCCTGGACCAGGTTTCGGTGTGTTACTTGCATACATGATTTTTGGTAAAGGTACTGCAAAAGCAACATCATATGGTGCAGGAATTATCCACTTCTTAGGTGGTATTCATGAAATTTACTTCCCATATGTATTAATGAGACCTATGTTATTCATCTCAGTTATTTTAGGTGGTATGACAGGCGTTGCAACATACCAAGCAACTGGATTCGGATTCAAAAGCCCTGCATCTACAGGATCATTCATCGTTTATTGTATTAACGCACCTAGAGGAGAATTTCTTCACATGTTATTAGGTGTGGTGTTAGCAACATTAGTATCATTCGCAGTTTCAGCAATTATTCTTAAGTTTACAAAAGAACCTAAACAAGATTTAGAGTCAGCTACTGCTCAAATGGAAGCTACTAAAGGTAAAAAGTCAAGTGTATCTTCAAAATTAAGCAGTAAAGAAAATAATCAAGAAGCTAGTGCAACTGCAGGTGCTACATCAACAGAAGAATCTAATAATACTGAAGACGACGCTTATCAATTATTAGATAACTATAATACTGAAGATGTAGATGCTCATGATTATAGTAACGTTAACCATGTTATCTTTGCTTGTGATGCGGGTATGGGTTCTAGTGCAATGGGTGCTAGTATGTTAAGAAATAAATTTAAAAAAGCTGGCATTTCTGATGTAAATGTGACAAATACAGCTATTAACCAATTACCTAACGATGCTCAATTAGTTATCACTCAAAAAACGTTAACTGATCGTGCTATCAAACAAGTACCAAATGCAATTCATATT
The DNA here is from genome assembly GCF_045984185.1 of Staphylococcus sp. KUGN1. Lineage (NCBI taxonomy): Bacteria > Bacillati > Bacillota > Bacilli > Caryophanales > Staphylococcaceae > Staphylococcus > Staphylococcus sp. KUGN1. The sequence continues at coordinate 78,418 of NZ_JBJQIL010000006.1, forward strand.
TCAGTTGATAATTTCTTAAATTCACCTAGATATGAAGAGTTATTAAATAACCTTAAAAAAGAAGAACAATAATTTTAAATAAATATTAAATGGAGGATACCGCCATGTTATTGAGTACACGTGAAAAAGAGATTATAGAACTATTAATCAAGTATCACGGTCAATATGTCACTATATACGACATTGCTCAGCAACTGGCAGTGTCCTCTCGTACTATTCATAGAGAATTAAAACATGTTGAATCTTATATTGATACTTTCTCTATAGAATTAGAACGTGTAAATAAAAAAGGAATACGCTTAAAAGGACTTAACCAAAATATTCAAGCATTAAAACTTGAAATGACTCAGCAGCAAACGCTCGATTTATCAGTAGAAGAGCAAAAAGTTATTATTCTATATGCTCTTATACAGTCTAAGCATGCTGTTAAACAATATAGTCTAGCTCAAGAAATTGGCGTATCCATTCAGTCGTTAACCAAATTGCTAGATGAATTAGAACAAGATTTATCATTATATCAATTATCATTAACACGTAAACGTGGCGAAGGTGTTATTTTAAACGGCACTGAATCTAAAAAAAGAGAGTTCTTAAGTCAATTAATGGTGAATAACTTAAATAGTACAAGTGTGTATTCAGTAATCGAAAACCACTTTGTTTACCAATCATTACATCAATCTCAGCAATCACTTGTGGATTTAGATAGAATATTTAAAGTTGAGAGAATTTTAATGGATTATTTAGGGCAACTTCCCTATTCATTGACTGAATCTAGCTATTTAACACTAACTGTTCATATCGTTTTAAGTATTACAAGAATGCAAAACAACGAATATGTATCACTTAATGATGACATTTATCAATCTGTAAAAGATACGTTTGAACATGAAATTGCTAGTGAAATCGCCAAACATTTAGAATACTTATACGATGTTCAATTTAACCAAGCTGAAATCACATTTATTACCATTCATTTGCGCGGTTCAAAACGTAAAGATACTAAAAATTCATTATTTGAAGATAAAAAAAGCGAACAAAAAATTAAATCTTTTGTACAGTCAGTAGAAGAGATTTCAGGCCAATACTTTGATGATAAAGATACTTTAATAAATGGTTTATCATTGCATATTAATCCAGCTATCAATCGCTTAGAATCAAATATTGAAACTTACAACCCGTTAACCGATATGATTAAGTACAAATATCCAAGACTATTTGATAATGTGAGTAAGGCGTTACGCATCGTTTGGCCAGATTTGATATTCCCTGAAAGTGAAGTCGCCTTTATCGTGCTTCATTTTGGAGGATCTATCAAAAATCAAGGACATCAATTTCTAAACATTCTAGTTGTTTGTAGTAGCGGTATTGGGACTAGTCGTTTATTAGCAACTCGTCTTGTACAAGTATTTAGTGAAATTGAACGTATTACCCAAGCATCTGTAAGTGATTTAAATGTATTAGATTTATCTAGTTATGATGGCATAATATCGACAGTTAATTTAGATATCGATAGACCATTTTTAACAGTGAATCCCCTACTTCCTGATTCAGATATCGGTTATGTGGCGTCATTTTTAAATACCAAAGAATCACATCAGGTGGTAAAAGAGAAGGATGTGGAGACTCAAAAAGCATCCTCAGAAGATATTTTAGAAACCATGCGCGCAGGTTTAAAATTAGTTGATTCAGTGAAAATAGAATATAAATCAGTTAAAAATTGGAAACAACATTTAGCTGATTACTTAGTAAGTCAACATATCATTGAAGATGGTCAGTCATTCGCTGAACAATTACAACAGCGGTTAGAGGAAAATCCAAGTTGGATATTACAACCCTACCCTATTGCAATTCCACATATGAAAGATGCTATGTTTAAACAACCTAGTATCCTTATTACGACCTTGGAAGAACCAATAGTGTTGAGTAATGTTCAAAATGACAATCATTTAATTAAATATATGTTAAGTATGTTTATTCCAGAAGATGCAATCATGACAAAACTAGTTAGTACAATATCAGAAACACTTAGCGATCATTTGGAAAACTTAGATGATTTTATGCAAAATCCACAGGAATTTAAAACCATACTAGAAAAGCAATTTTTAAAACAAATAAAACAACAATTAATTTAGGAGTGTATTAATCAATGAGTGAATTATTCAGTAACGAAAATATCTTTATCAATGTATCAGTAGGTAGTCAAAACGAAGCAATCGAAAAAGCAGGACAAGCTTTAGTAGATAGTGGTGCTGTAACAGAAAACTACATCCAAGCAATGAAAGATCGTGAAGATGTCGTATCTACATTTATGGGCAATGGCTTAGCTATACCACATGGTACTGAAGAAGCTAAAGGAAACGTTATCCAATCTGGATTAAGCTTATTACAAATTCCTGAAGGCGTAGATTGGAATGGCGAAGAAGTTAAAGTCGTAGTTGGTATTGCTGGTAAAGATGGAGAACATTTAGACCTATTATCTAAAATCGCGATTACTTTCAGTGAAGAAGAAAATGTAGAGCGTATTATCAATGCTAAATCTGCTGACGAAATCAAACAAGTCTTTGAGGAGGCTGATGCATAATGAAAGCAGTACATTTTGGTGCCGGTAATATCGGTCGTGGTTTTATTGGTTATATCTTAGCAGATAATAATATTAAAGTTACATTTGCAGATGTTAACGAAGACATTATTAATGCTTTACAAAAAGAGCATGAATACGACGTTATTTTAGCAGATGAGTCTAAAACAACTACACGTGTGAACAATGTTGATGCGATTAACTCAGCTAAACCGTCTGATGAATTAAAACAAGCTATTTTAGAAGCTGATTTAATTACTACTGCAGTTGGTGTTAATATCTTACCAATTATCGCTAAATCATTTGCACCATATTTAAAAGAAAAAGAAAATCATGTTAATATCGTTGCATGTGAAAATGCAATAATGGCAACAGACACACTTAAAAAAGCTATCTTAGATATCACTGGCCCTCTAGGCGATCATATTCACTTTGCAAACTCTGCAGTTGATAGAATCGTTCCATTACAAAAAAATGAAAATATTTTAGATGTTATGGTAGAACCGTTCTTCGAGTGGGTAGTCGAAAAAGACGCTTGGTATGGTCAAGAGTTAGATCATATTAAATACGTTGATGATCTAACACCTTATATCGAAAGAAAATTATTAACAGTAAATACAGGTCATGCATTTTTAGCATATGCAGGATATAATGATAATAAGGCAACAGTATTAGATGCCGTTCAAGATAGTACGATTGAAGCAGGTTTAAGACGTGTATTAGCTGAAACAAGCGAATATATTACTCGTGAATTTGATTTCACTAAAACTGAACAATCACAATACGTAGAAAAAATTATCGAACGTTTCAATAACCCACATCTTTCTGATGAAGTTACTCGCGTAGGTCGCGGAACACTACGTAAAATTGGACCGAAAGATCGTATCATCAAACCATTGAATTATTTATATGAACATAATTTAGAAAGAGATGGCTTGGTTAAAGCAGCTGCCCTACTTCTAAAATATGACGACAAAGCTGATCAAGAAACAGTTGAGAAAAATAATTATATTCATGAAAATGGTATTAAAGCCTTCTTACAAACATATGCTAAAGTTGAAGGACCATTAGCTGAAGAAATTGAAAAAGAATATAATGAACTAGTTGCAAAATAAGATATTTAAAGAACCAGAAACTACTGTTTCTGGTTCTTTTTGTAATATAAAAAACACATGCCACATTTAATTTGTGACATGTGCTCTTATCATTTATTTATCTAAACCCATCTTGTCTTCGACTACATCGGCAATTTGTTGTGCAAATCTTTGTGCATCTTCGTCAGTTGATGCTTCTACCATCACACGTACTAAAGGTTCTGTACCTGAAGGACGTACTAAAATTCTACCCTCACCATTCATTTCCACTTCAACTTTAGTCATTACTTCTTTAACATCAATATTTTCTTCAACACGATATTTATCAGTTACTCTCACATTGATTAGTGATTGCGGATAAGTTTTCATTTGTGAAACTAATTCACTCAATGATTTACCTGACATTTTAACGATAGCTGCAAGTTGCACACCTGTTAATAATCCGTCGCCTGTTGTATTATAATCCATTAAAACAATATGACCTGATTGTTCGCCACCAAGATTATAATTGCCACGTCTCATTTCTTCAACCACGTAACGATCGCCGACTTTTGTTTTATTAGATTGGATACCTTCATTCTCTAATGCTTTATAGAAACCTAAATTACTCATAACTGTTGAAACAATCATATTATTATTTAGTTCTTGATTCTTGTGCATTTCTTGGCCAATGATGAACATAATTTGGTCACCATCAACGATATGTCCTTTTTCATCTACAGCAATGATTCTGTCACCATCACCATCAAATGCTAATCCAAAATCTGCTCCAGTTTCAAGTACTTTTTCTGCAAGTGCTTGAGGATGTGTAGAACCACATTCCTCATTGATATTATAGCCATCAGGACTACAGCCTACTGTTTCAGTATCCGCCTCTAAATCACCGAATAAGAATGGTGCTAATGATGATGTAGATCCATTGGCACCATCTAAAACTATTTTCATGCCTTCTAAATTCACGTCTACTGTTGATTTTAAATAACTTAAATATTTTTGTGCACCTTCAAAATAATCTGAGTAATGAACGATATCAGTACCAACTGGTCTTGGAAGACTTGGTTCATCTTGATCTAATAGTGCTTCTATTTCTTCTTCTTGATCATCAGAAAGTTTAAATCCATCAGAACCAAAGAATTTAATACCATTATCAGCAACTGGGTTATGTGATGCCGAAATCATAACACCTAGTCCTGCGTCCATTTCTCTAGTTAAATATGCAACACCTGGAGTAGAAATAATACCTAAACGCATGACTTCTGCACCAATAGAAATTAACCCTGCAATTAATGCAGATTCTAACATTTCACCAGAGACTCTTGTATCCCTTCCTACAAGTACCCTAGGATTTTTTTCACCTTTATTATGTGCTAGTACATAGCCACCATATCTACCTAATTTAAATGCTAGTTCTGGTGTTAACTCTTCGTTTGCGACACCTCTGACACCGTCAGTACCAAAATATTTTCCCATGATTTACTCTCCTTTTATTTCTTTCATTTATTTAACCGTAATATAAGCCTTTGTTTCTTCAGGTTCAACCTTACTTACATTCTTAGGCAAATTAAATTTCACTGTCTTTTCAGTTGATTCTGAAATATGATCTAAATCAACTTCAGCTGTGATATTATCTATACCCTGTAAGTCTTCTCTACTACCATAAATCTCTACTTCATCATCATCTATTTTAATATGATCAACTTTTTTATTACCATCTAAATTTCCAGTAGTCTTAGTATTAACCTTAACTTTTTTACTAAAAGGCTTAACAGACACTTTCAAATCAACTTGTCCTGGGTTAATTGATACGTTTAATTTATTTAAATCTTTATCGTAAGCATTAACATCTGCAACATCTTTCGTATCTTTACTAATCTTAGTTGCATTTTTATATGTTGCTTTTAAGTAAGCAATTTGATTCAATTGTTCTTCTCCACCTGTAACTTTAACTGTCTCAGGTGAAATTTGTTGTTTATCTATTTTATATTCATTTGAAATATCGCTTTGACTTACATCCGGTTGAACATGCATCGTCTTAGTCGTTTTCTTTTCCAATGTAATATTGGCTGCTTTAGGTTTTACATTGTAATTAATACCATTACTTATTCCTTTAACTTGGAATTTTTCATGATATTTACCAGCTTTTTCACCAGATAAATCAACCACTACTTTTAAGTCATCTGGACTTTCAATTTTTAATAATTTAGATTGTGGCCCTGAAATGTTCACATCTACAGTATCTGGAACATGAGTTGCATGTAAATCTTTATGGTTATAAACTACTTCCACTGGAACATCTTGGATTGTCTTTGTTGATTTCTGTGAAATATCATCTGAATTAAATATGTTACCAAAAACATTATTAACAGATAAGAAGAAAAATATTGCTAAAATAAGTGCAACGAATCTTAACCCCCACTTACTCTCTAACATATTAATTCACACCTTTCTTTTGAAAGTGTGTGCCAAACCAATGCTCAGCTAGTAATTCTTCAAACACTTCATTTGAAATATCTCGTCTTAGTTTACCATCAAATGTTACTGACACATCACCTGTCTCTTCAGAAACAATAACTGTAAAAGCATCTGATACTTCTGAAATACCTACTGCTGCTCTGTGTCTAGTACCTAAACTTTTTGAAATTTTAACACTATCTGATAAAGGTAAATAACTAGCGGCTGCTGCTATTTTTGTTCCTTGAATGATCATAGCACCATCATGTAAAGGTGTATTAGGTATAAATACATTGGTTAATAATTCTTGAGAAATTTTAGAATCCATAGGAATTCCAGTTTCAATATAATCCTGTAAACCTGTCTCTTTCTCAAACACTATTAACGCACCTATACGACGCTTAGCCATATACTGAACCGCTTTAGATACAGATTGGATTAACTTCTCTTCATCTTTAGTATAGGCATTTGTATAACGTTTCAAGAAACTTCCTCTACCTAATTGTTCAAGCGCTCTTCGAATCTCAGGTTGGAAAATAACTATTAAAGCAAGTACACCCCATTGAATTACGATATCGAACAATTTAGAAGTCGCAGTCAAATTTAGCATTTTACTGATTTGTTGACCGATTACTATAACAACAATACCTTTTAATAATTGTATTGCCTTAGTTCCTTTAAAAACTGTAATAAGTAAGTAAAGGACATACCACACAATCAATAAATCGAGGACACTAGTTATGACTTTCAAAGTACTGAAATTTTGAAAAAAATTGGAAAAATCCATAACATCTCCTCCGATAACATTTTCCATATCATCCATTATATCAATCATTAGAACACGTGTCATATGAACGGTGAGAAAAATGAAAAAAACTTGCATGTCAAAACACATGCAAGTTGCAATAATTATTTTATAATAATGTTTCTCCGAAAAATGTCCCAAGTAATGAAACTGCTTGTTCAGCTGTACTATTATGTAAATCAATTAATGGATTAACTTCAACCAAATCCATTGATGTAATCATATTACTTTCATGAAGTAATTCTAAAGCAAAATGGCTTTCTCTATAACTTAACCCACCTAATACTCTTGTTCCTGTTCCTGGTGTTTCAGTTGGATCTAAGGCATCGACATCTAATGATAAATGTAACCCATCAACATTTCTTGATTTCAAATAACTTAAAGTATCATTAATAACTGTTTCGATTCCAAGTTTATCTATATCTGCCATAGTATAAGTTTTAATGTTTTGTGCTTTGATATACTCACGTTCACCTTTATCCAAATCTCTCATCCCAATTAAAACTATATTTTCAGGTTTAAGTTTAGGTTGACTATTATTTAAATTAACAAGATCACTTGGACCATCACCTAATAATATTCTTAGTGGCATCCCATGTATATTTCCTGATGGTGACTCTTCAGGTATATTCAAATCTCCATGAGCATCATACCAAATTACACCAAGATTTTCATAGTGTTTACTAATACCAGAAATTGAACCTACCGCTATAGAATGATCTCCACCTAAAACTAATGGAAATCTATGATTTACTATCGTTTGTTCAACTTTTTCGCTAAGTGCATTTGAGACGCTTATAATTTCATCATAATTTCTCAAGCCTTGTTGCTCAGAATTAAACTTTTTCAAATCTATAGCAGGAACGTCTATATTGCCAATATCTTGAACATTCATACCTAAATTTTCTAATCTTTCCTGTAATCCTGCATATCTTATAGCATCTGGACCTAAATTCACACCTAATTTTCTTTGGCCAAATGTCGAAGGTGCCCCAATAATATCTATGTTCTTCATTAATATATCCACCTCTTTTTATCATGTTATTTATAGAATAATGTATCCGCTTACATAAAACAACATAAAAAAACATCTTTCCGAAGAAAGATGTTAAGAGTGAGCCATAGAGGATTCGAACCTCTGACCCTCTGATTAAAAGTCAGATGCTCTACCAACTGAGCTAATGGCTCTTATGGCTGGGCTAGCTGGATTCGAACCAGCGCGTGACGGAGTCAAAGTCCGTTGCCTTACCGCTTGGCTATAGCCCATTAAGATGGTGGAGGGGGGCAGATTCGAACTGCCGAACCCGAAGGAGCGGATTTACAGTCCGCCGCGTTTAGCCACTTCGCTACCCCTCCAGCATATTTAATTAAAATCAATGGTGGAGAATGACGGGTTCGAACCGCCGACCCTCTGCTTGTAAGGCAGATGCTCTCCCAGCTGAGCTAATTCTCCATAAATGACTCCTACGGGACTCGAACCCGTGTTACCGCCGTGAAAGGGCGGTGTCTTAACCGCTTGACCAAGGAGCCATGGCTCCACAGGTAGGACTCGAACCTACGACCGATCGGTTAACAGCCGATAGC
>NZ_JBJQIL010000007.1:0-38425 GCF_045984185.1 Staphylococcus sp. KUGN1
GTAGTCGGACTAACGTTCCGCTAGAGTAGGACGTTGCCAGGCAAATAATAGGATGCGATGAGCCGCATTGAGACCGTAAGGTCTCTTTTTTTATGCCCAAAAAAGAAAGTCAACGCAGAGCAAATGCAACGAGTTGGTTAAGTAATTAAGAGCATATAACTTTTTCGTTTGATTTAAAATAGGGACATTTAAATTGTTTGATTAATGATAAATACCTCAAGGCCTTAGTAGCCTCATTTTTATGTTCTAACACTTAACTAAATGATTAAATTTAATGTCAAAAAGCTTGAAATGATTTACATTTAAAACAAAGTCCAATACTATCGTATTTAAAGGAGTGCTTTAAAATGATCATTAGAGCTTTAGAAAAAACAGATTTGCAATATTTACATAATTTGAATAATGAATATTCAATTATGTCTTATTGGTTTGAAGAGCCATATCAATCATTGAGTGAATTAGAATCGCTATACCAAAAGCATATTTTAGATGAATCAGAAAGACGATTTGTTATTGAAGAGGATCAACAATCCATTGGTGTTGTTGAGTTATTAGAAATTAATTTTATACATAGAACTTGCGAAGTATTGATTATTGTTGACCCGCAATTTGCGAATAGAGGTTATGCAAAAAAAGCGTTCAAGATGGCAGTAGATTATGCGTTTTTAGTGCTTAACATGCATAAAGTTTATCTATATGTAGATGTAAGTAATGAGAAAGCAGTACATATTTATAAAAGTAATAACTTTGAAATTGAAGGAAAATTAAAAGAACACTTCTATACAAGAGGAGAATATAGAGACTGCTATGTCATGGGACTATTAAAACGAAATTGGGTTAATCAACAAGATGATGATTTATCTCATATAAGATAGTCTAGGTTAGATAAGACGATTATAAAAGTGAAGAGAGTGATGATTTGAGTTTACCAATATCTAAAAAATTACATGAATTAATATCACAACAAAGTATTTCCATGCATGTGCCTGGTCACAAAAATATGACTATAGGTCAGCTAGAATCATTGGATCTGAAAATGGATATGACTGAAATTAGTGGCTTGGACGATTTGCATCATCCCGAAGATATCATTTTAGAAAGCATGACAAAATTTAATAAACATCGAGATTACGATGCTTATCTATTAGTTAATGGAACTACTTCTGGGATTTTATCTGTAATCCAAGGCTTGGCTTATGAGTCAGGAAACTATTTGATACCTAGAAATGTACATAAATCAGTTTTTCATGGATTGGAATTAGCGAATCAAAAAGCGACTTTAACAAACATGAAGGTAAGTTCAACATCTCATCATTATATAGCTCCTAACTTTAATGGATTAGATTTGAGTCAACATAAATTAGCGATTATGACTTATCCCAATTATTATGGAGAAACTTACTCAATTCAAACTGATATAGACTTATTGCATTCTAATAATGTTCCAGTACTCGTTGATGAGGCACACGGTGCACATTTCGGTTTAGATGGATTTCCTGATTCTACATTAAATTATGGTGCTGATTATGTTGTTCAGTCTTATCATAAAACATTACCTGCACTTACTATGGGGTCGGTGTTATTTATACATAAAGATGCACCTTATAAAGAAAACATCAAACAATATTTATCTTACTTTCAAACGTCTAGCCCATCATACTTAGTCATGGCAAGTTTGGAGTTAGCACAAACATTTTATCAAAATTATGATAGTGGAATATTTTTTGAAAAAAGACATACCCTTTCGAATGTTTTAAATCGTAAAGGATTTGTTGTTAAAGAAGTTGATGACCCATTAAAAATGTTGATTTCTTACCCAGGTTATTCTGGATATGACATTCAAAAATGGTTTGAGAATGAACATATATTTGTAGAGTTAGCAGATGATTTTCAAATCTTATTTGTATTACCGTTATGGCATAAAGAAGATAAATATCCTTTTGAGATATTAATAAATAAAATTCAAAGCATGGTCATTCCGCATGTAAAGGAAGATTTGTTGATATACCCACAGCTTATGACAGAAAGTGGCATGTTTTCACCTATGGTATATAACAAAGTTAAATGGATTGATATTCGTCATTCAGCAGGAAAACTGTTGGCCCGTCACATTGTACCTTATCCACCTGGTGTGCCGATTCTGTTTAAAGGAGAAAAAATCACTTTAAATATGATAAAATTAATAAATCAATATCAACATTCAAATATGAAAGTTGAAGGAATAAAAGATAATCAAATATTAATTAAGGATGAATAAAAATGTCAGCATTTATAACATTTGAAGGGCCAGAAGGTTCAGGAAAAACAACCGTTTTAAAAGCAGTGGCTGAAAAGTTAGCTCAACACTATGATGTTATATCTACCCGTGAACCTGGTGGTGTTCCAACAGGCGAAGAGATAAGAAAAGTCGTACTAGAAGGCAATCAAATGGATATTAGAACTGAAGCAATGCTTTTTGCGGCATCGAGACGAGAACATTTAGTAGAAAAAGTGATGCCTGCTTTGAGAAACAATCAAATTGTTCTTTGTGATAGATACATTGATAGTTCATTAGCATATCAAGGATATGCAAGAGGTATTGGAATTGAAGAAGTGAAAGCTTTAAACGAATTTGCAATTAATGGACTATATCCAGATTTAACGATTTATTTAGATGTTTCTGCTGAAGTAGGACGTGAAAGAATCCTCAGTAATCAAAGAGATCAGAATCGCTTGGATCAAGAAGATATTGATTTTCATGAAAAAGTCATTGAGGGTTATCATCAAGTGATACATAATGAGCCAGAGCGTTTTGTTCAGATAGATGCAGATCAATCAATTGATAAAGTTGTATTAGCCGCATATCAATCTATCATCAAATATTTAAAATAAATGTGATATAATAGATGAAAGAGGTGTTATAGAAATGAAGATGATTATAGCAATCGTCCAAGACCAAGACAGCCAAGAACTTTCAGACCAACTTGTCAAAAATGATTTTAGAGCAACAAAATTAGCAACAACAGGTGGTTTCTTAAAAGCAGGTAATACAACGTTCTTATGTGGTGTTAATGATGACCGTGTAGACGATTTATTATCAGTTATAAACAATACTTGTGGTAATAGAGAACAACTTGTGTCTCCTATTACTCCAATGGGTGGTAGTGCAGATTCTTACATACCCTATCCAGTAGAAGTAGAAGTTGGCGGTGCAACGGTATTCGTAATGCCTATTGAAGCCTTCCATCAATTTTAAATGTAACTAATGTTTATTGCACGAGACATTAGTTTATTGATGAATTGTGATATACAGTATTTAACAATTTGAGACTGCTCTTTTAGCAGTCTTTTTATATAAGTAGATATAGGAGAGATATCCAGATGGATGAACAACAACAATTAGCTAATGCTTATGCGTCGAATAAATTGTCACATGCTTATCTTTTTGAGGGCGATGACGCACAATCAATGCAAAAGGTCGCTATTAATTTTGCTAAACTCATCTTATGTAACAACGATGAACAATGTGAAGTTAAAGTAAGTACGTTGAATCATCCTGATTTTATGTATGTCTCTAGTGAAGAAACTACTATAAAAAAAGAAAAGATCGAACAACTTGTTCATCATATGAATCAACTACCGATAGAAGGTAATTATAAAGTATATATAGTAGAAGATTTCGAAAAATTAACTGTTCAAGGTGAAAATAGTATATTAAAATTCTTAGAGGAACCTCCTCAAAATACGATAGCTATTTTATTATCAACTAAACCAGAACAGATTTTAGACACCATACATTCGAGATGTCAACATGTCTATTTTAAACCTATTGATAAAGGTCAGTTTATCAATCACTTAGTTGATGAGTCTTTGACACGTCCTGTGGCGGAGATGTTAAGTACATATACGACGCAAGCAGAGACTGCATTATCATTAAATGAAGAATATGACCTTACTAGTTTGAGAAAGACAATTATAAGATGGTGTGAGTTGTTATTAACGAATCGTTCGATGGCATTAATTGGGATTATCGATTTGTTAAAACAGGCGAAAAATCGTAAATTACAGTTGTTAACATTATCTGCAGTGAATGGATTTTTTGAGGATATCATGCACGCAAAAGTAGAAGTAAATAGCGAATATATATATAGTGATTTGAGTGTTGAGATAGAAAAGTATGCAAAGCATTTAACATATAACCAACTTATATTGATGTATGATCAATTAACAGAGGCACATAAAAAGTTAAATCAAAATGTAAACCCAACACTTGTATTCGAACAAATAGTGATTAAAGGTGTGAGATAGATGCCAGATGTAATAGGTGTCCAGTTTCAAAAAGCTGGAAAGTTAGAATATTATGCACCTAAAGATTTACAAATTGAAATGGGCGATTGGGTAGTAGTGGAATCAAAACGAGGTATAGAAATAGGATTAGTAAAAATGCCTACGAGAACTGTAGATGACGGTGATGTTTCACTTCCATTAAAAGAAGTAATGAGAATAGCGACGCAACAAGATATAGACATCTACTATAATAATACAATTGATGCTGAGAAGGCACTTGCACTATGTAAAGAGGTAGTAATACAGCAGGAATTGGATATGAGATTAGTTAATTGCGAATATACATTAGACAAATCAAAAGTCATTTTCAATTTTACTGCTGACGATCGTATTGATTTTAGAAAGTTAGTTAAAGTATTAGCGCAAAATTTGAAAACGAGAATAGAACTGAGACAGATTGGTGTGCGTGATGAAGCTAAATTATTAGGTGGTATAGGGCCATGCGGACGCTCTTTATGTTGTTCGACTTTCTTAGGCGATTTCGAACCTGTGTCTATTAAAATGGCTAAAGACCAAAACCTGTCACTTAACCCTGCTAAAATTTCGGGTGCATGTGGACGTTTGATGTGTTGCTTAAAATATGAAAATGATTATTATGAAGAAGCACGTGCTCAATTACCAGATGTAGGTGACTCAATTGAAACACCTGATGGTAATGGCCAAGTAGTCGGTTTAAATATCTTGGATATATCGATGCAAGTTAAAATAGATGGTATGGAACAACCATTAGAGTACAAAATGGAAGAAATTGAAGCATTTAATTAAGGAGGTTTAACCACCTTTGAATCGTAATGAATTATTTGAAAAATTAATGCGCTTAGAAACAAACATGAACCAGCTTAATCAAGATATGTTGGATTTAAAAGATTTAGCTGTAGCATTGGTTGAAGAAAATGTAGCGCTTCAAGTAGAAAATGATAATTTAAAACAATTAATGGATAAGAGCGAAAGTTCAAATTCTGAAACTGTTCACCCACACCAGACGAAACATGTGAAGAAGCCACTGCCTAGTAAAGATAACTTAGCTATGTTATATAAAGAAGGATTTCATATTTGCAAAGGTGAGTTATTTGGCAAACATAGACAGGGCGAAGATTGTTTGCTTTGTTTAAATGTATTAAGCGATTAAACAATGTTGATATAAGAAAGATGACAGGGATGTGTTATGAGTAGACGATGATAGAGACTACGTTATAACAACGTCCCTTTTTTAGGAGAAAGATAAATGTTAAAGGATAATGAGAGGTTAGACTTACTAATTAAAGAAGATTTGAAAATCATCCAAAATGATGATGTGTTTTCATTCTCAACTGACGCTTTGTTGTTAGGGGATTTTACCGAAATTAGAAAAAAAGACAAAATTATCGATATATGTTCAGGTAACGGCGTTATACCACTGCTCCTTTCTCATAAAGGTAGCCAGACTATTGAAGGTATCGAAATTCAACAACAACTTGTGGATATGGCGAAGAGAAGTTTTAAGTATAATCAATTAGATGATCGATTACTCATGCATCAAATGGATGTTAAAAAGGTATATCATCATTTCAAACCTTCACAATATACGGTTGTTACATGCAATCCTCCATATTTCAAAGATAATCAGTTGCATCAACATCAAAAAGAAGCGCATAAAGTTGCTAGACATGAAATCTTATGTAAATTAGAAGATTGCTTAATGGCTGCTAGGCATTTATTAAAGCAAGGCGGAAGATTATATATGGTACACAGAGCTGAAAGAATGATGGATGTACTAACTGAAATGAGACGTGCTAATATTGAGCCAAAGCGATTAACATTTGTTTATAGTAAGCATGATAGAGACGCACAAACGATTTTAATAGAAGGTAGAAAGTCGGGGAACCAAGGTTTAGATATTACAAAGCCATTTTATATTTATCAAGAAGATGGTACGTACTCAAAAGAAATGAAGGGTATATATTATGGATAATCATTTTGTATATATCGTAAAATGTAAAGATGGAAGCCTCTATACAGGTTATGCTAAAGACATACAGGCACGTGTGGCGAAACATAATGAAGGTAAAGGTGCTAAATATACAAAAATAAGACGTCCGGTAGAGTTGGTTTATCAAGAAACATATTCTACTAAGTCGGAAGCGTTAAAAAGAGAGTATGAAATTAAGACCTTCACACGACAAAAGAAACTAAAATTGATTAAAGAGGGATAGTATGACTACATTATTTTTAGTAGGAACACCAATTGGCAATTTAGCCGATATTACATATCGTGCTATAGACACACTTCAACAAGTAGATTTAATCGCATGTGAAGATACACGTGTTACACGTAAATTATGTAATCATTATGATATTAAGACGCCACTAAAATCCTATCACGAGCACAATAAAGACCAACAGACATCATTTATGATTGAACAGTTATTGTCTGAACTAGATATTGCATTAGTTTCGGATGCAGGTTTACCATTGATTAGTGATCCAGGGTATGAATTAGTAGTAGAGGCACGTCAACATGACATCAAAGTAGAAACGATACCAGGACCTAATGCAGGCTTGACAGCATTAATGGCAAGTGGTCTCCCATCATTTACGTATACATTTTTAGGATTTTTACCTAGAAAAGATAAAGAAAAGCAAAATATACTATCAGAACGAATGTATCAAAGTAGTACACTTATTATATATGAGTCACCTCATAGAGTAACCGATACGCTAAAAGTGATTGGCAAAATAGATTCTCAAAGACGAGTATCATTAGGGCGAGAATTGACAAAGAAATTTGAGCAAATTGTAACTGCAGATGTGAATACATTATTAACCATGTTACATAATAATGAGATTCCATTAAAAGGAGAATTTGTCATTTTAATTGAAGGTGCTGAAGCTGAAATTTCTACTGCATGGTTTGATGATATGTCTATCGAAGAACATGTCGATTACTATATCAAAGAAAAAAATATTAAACCTAAAGCAGCGATTAAAATGGTTGCAGAAGATCGTCAAAGTAAAACTAGTGAAATATATAATATTTATCATCAAGTTGATTAAAGTTGCATAAGTTTAAGAATTGAGCAAAGTTCATTGTATCGAGTGAATTAATACAGATTTTCACCCCCCATAATGCCTTAAATTATGGTATTGTAGTAAAGATAATATAATAAACAATTGATAGTAATAACGTATTGTGATGAGTAAGGTACAGTAAGAACGGTACACAATTGAAAAGCAAAATAAATTTAGATATCATTTAACATGTAAGAAACGAGGAGGACCTTTGATGGCTAAAGATACATTTTATATAACAACCCCAATTTATTATCCAAGTGGTAACTTGCATATTGGGCATGCATACTCAACTGTAGCAGGTGATGTGATTGCTAGATATAAACGCATGCAAGGATACGATGTTCGTTATTTAACAGGTACAGACGAGCATGGTCAAAAAATTCAAGAAAAAGCTCAAAAAGCTGGTAAAACAGAATTAGAATATTTAGATGAGATGATCGCTGGAATCAAAAGTTTATGGGATAAACTAGAAATTTCAAATGATGATTTCATTCGAACTACAGAAGAACGACATAAGCAAGTCGTTGAAAAAGTATTCGAACGTTTATTAAAACAAGGCGACATTTATCTTGGCGAGTATGAGGGATGGTATTCAGTACCAGATGAAACATACTATACAGAGTCACAATTAGTTGAACCTGTTTATGAAAACGGCAAAATTGTTGGAGGAAAAAGTCCTGATTCAGGTCATGAAGTAGAATTGGTAAAAGAAGAAAGTTATTTCTTTAATATTAAGAAATATACTGATCGCTTACTTGAATTCTATGATCAAAATCCTGACTTTATTCAACCACCTTCAAGAAAAAATGAAATGATTAACAACTTTATTAAACCAGGTTTAGAAGATTTAGCTGTTTCACGTACATCTTTTAACTGGGGCGTTAGTGTGCCTTCAAACCCTAAACATGTTGTTTATGTATGGATAGACGCATTAGTGAACTATATTTCTTCTCTAGGTTATTTATCAGATGATGAAACGTTATTTAACAAATATTGGCCAGCAGATATCCACTTGATGGCTAAAGAAATCGTGCGTTTCCATTCAATTATTTGGCCAATTTTATTAATGGCATTAGATTTACCATTACCTAAGAAGGTCTTTGCACATGGTTGGATTCTAATGAAAGACGGTAAAATGAGTAAGTCGAAAGGTAATGTTGTTGATCCTAATGTATTAATTGATCGTTATGGATTAGATGCTACACGTTATTATTTAATGAGAGAATTACCATTTGGTTCAGATGGTGTGTTTACACCAGAAGCGTTTGTTGAACGTACAAACTATGATTTAGCTAATGATTTAGGTAACTTAGTGAACCGTACAATTTCAATGATTAATAAATATTTCCAAGGTGAGCTTCCTGCATATCAAGGTCCTAAACATGAATTAGACGAAGACATGGAAGCTATGGCACTTGAAACAGTTAAAGAATTCCATGAAAATATGGAGAGTTTACAATTCTCAGTTGCTTTATCAACAGTTTGGAAATTTATTAGCCGTACTAATAAATATATTGATGAGACAACACCATGGGTTTTAGCGAAAGATGAAAGTCAAAAAGATATGTTAGGTAATGTGATGGCACACTTAGTTGAAAACATCCGTTTTGCAACTGTATTATTGCGTCCATTTATTACACATGCACCAAAAGAAATATTTAAACAATTAAATATTAATAATCCAGAGTTAATGGAATTCTCAAGTTTAGCGACATATGGATCCTTAACAGAACCTATCACTGTAATAACTAAGCCAACACCAATATTCCCTAGATTGGATACTGAAGCGGAAATTGCTTATATCAAAGAGTCAATGCAACCACCAAAATCTGATGAAAAAGAAGACGTTCCAAGTAAAGATATGATTGATATTAAAGACTTTGATAAAGTAGAAATTAAAGCTGCGACAGTGATTGATGCTGAAAATGTTAAGAAATCAGATAAGCTACTAAAAATTCAAGTAGATTTAGATAATGAACAACGACAAATTGTTTCTGGTATTGCGAAATTCTATCGTCCTGAAGATATTATCGGTAAAAAAGTTGCTGTAGTAACTAACTTAAAACCTGCGAAACTAATGGGACAAAAATCTGAAGGCATGATTTTATCAGCCGAAAAAGATGGTGTGTTAACATTGATTAGCTTGCCAAATGCTATTCCAAATGGTGCAGTCATCAAGTAATCATGCTTTTAAACTAGGAGGATAATCATGTTAATTGATACACATGTTCATTTGAACGATGAGCAATATGATGAAGATTTAAATGATGTCATCACTCGTGCGAGAGAAGATGGCGTTGATCGTATGTTTGTTGTTGGTTTTGATACACCAACTATTGAACGTACAATGGAATTGATTGATAAATATGACTTTGTATATGGTATCATCGGTTGGCACCCAGTAGACGCCATCGATTGTACTGAAGAAAGATTAGAATGGATAGAAAACTTATCAAAACATCCTAAAATTATTGGCATTGGTGAAATGGGATTAGATTACCACTGGGATAAGTCTCCTGCTGATGTTCAAAAAGAAGTCTTTAGAAAGCAAATTGCTTTAGCTAAACGTGTACAATTACCAATCATTATTCACAACCGTGAAGCAACACAGGATTGTATAGATATTCTGATGGAAGAACACGCGGAAGAAGTTGGAGGTATTATGCATAGCTTTAGTGCCTCTCCAGAAATTGCTGATGTTGTCATCAATAAATTAAACTTTTACGTTTCATTAGGTGGTCCAGTCACATTTAAAAATGCGAAACAACCTAAAGAAGTTGCCAAGCATGTACCGATGGACCGATTATTAGTCGAAACAGATGCACCATATTTATCACCACATCCATATAGAGGCAAACGTAATGAACCACAACGAGTAACATTAGTTGCACAACAAATTGCTGAATTACGAGATATGAGTTATGAAGAGGTATGTCGTCAGACAACAGAAAATGCGGAGAGACTATTTAATTTAAATCAAGCATAAATATTAGATTGAGAAAGGTATCATTTAATTGGATATCTTTCTCATTTTTTATTAAATTAAGACTGAAGGCAGTGTTATTTATGATATTTTGTTAGAATAAGATGAATCACGATTTTCATTAAAATGAAGAAGGAATTAAAAATATGAAAATAAATGAATTTATAGTCGTAGAAGGCAGGGATGATACGCAACGTGTTAAATCTGCGGTTGAATGCGATACAATAGAGACGAATGGTAGTGCAGTTGATGATGATGTGATAGCAGTTATCAAGCAGGCACAAGAAACACGAGGCGTTATTATCTTAACCGATCCAGATTTTCCTGGTGACAAAATAAGAAATACGATCAAAGACCGTGTGCCTGGGGTAAAACACGCATATATAGACAGAGAAAAAGCTAAAAATAAAAGGGGGAAAATAGGTGTTGAACATGCACATGTAGATGATATCAAAGAAGCTCTCATGCATGTTAGTTCCCCTTTTGAAGAAGCTGAAGAATCCATTGATAAAAATGTATTAATCGAATTAGGACTTATTATAGGGCATGATGCTCGTAGACGACGAGAAATTCTAGGTCGAAAATTACATATTGGGCATTCTAATGGTAAGCAACTGTTGAAAAAATTGAATGCCTTTGGATATACAGAAGAAGATGTACGACGTGCATTAAATGAAAATAAGGGAAGTGAATAAAGATATGGAGCATAAAGATATAGCTACACCATCTCGTACAAGAGCATTATTAGACCAATATGGATTTGATTTCAAAAAAAGTTTGGGACAAAACTTCCTAGTAGACGTTAATATTATTAATAAGATCATCGATGCTAGTGATATTGATGAAACTACAGGCATAATAGAAGTAGGGCCAGGTATGGGCTCGTTAACCGAACAATTAGCTAAACATGCTAAAAAAGTAATGTCATTTGAAATCGATCATCGACTAATACCAGTATTAAAGGACACATTAGCACCATACGATAATGTCACAATTATTAACGAAGATATTTTAAAAGCCGATATCGCTACAGCAGTAAATGAACACTTAAAAGACTGCGATAAAATTATGGTTGTGGCTAATTTGCCATATTATATAACGACACCTATACTACTCAATTTAATGCAACAAGACATACCAATAGATGGTTATGTCGTGATGATGCAAAAAGAAGTTGGAGAACGTTTAAATGCAGAGGTGGGTACAAAAGCTTATGGCTCGTTATCGATTGTGACGCAGTATTATACTGAAACAAGTAAAGTCCTAACAGTGCCTAAAACCGTATTTATGCCACCACCTAATGTAGATTCTATAGTGGTTAAATTAATGCAAAGATCAACACCGTTAGTAGATATCGATGATGAAGAAGCATTCTTTAAATTAGCAAAAGCTGCATTTGCACAAAGACGAAAGACTATTAATAATAATTATCAAAATTTCTTTAAAGAGGGAAAACAACATAAAGAGAGTATACTAAGTTGGTTAGAAAAAGCGAATATCGACCCTAGACGAAGAGGCGAAACATTGTCAATTCAAGATTTCGCTCAACTTTACAAAGAATTAAATAATTTCCCAGAATTAATAAATTAAATTGTTGACAAACCTTAATTACCTTGATAAAATTTTAGTTTAATTTGACAAAATCGCTATAAACATGGTAATATAACACTTGTAGCGAGGTGGAGCAATATGCCAAAATCAATTTTGGACATCAAAAATTCTATTGATTGTCATTTAGGAAATCGTATTGTACTTAAAGCCAATGGTGGTCGTAAGAAAACAATCGAACGTTCTGGTGTTTTAAAAGAAACATACCCATCAGTATTTGTCGTTGAACTTGATCAAGACAAGCATAACTTCGAAAGAGTATCTTATACATACACTGATGTGTTAACTGAGAACGTACAAGTTTCATTTGAAGAAGATAATCATCAAGAAGCAATTGCACACTAATAAGACATATGACATAGATGTAGATGTATCTACTCTATCAATTTAAGTTTTATATTATATTAAGGTGAGTATTGAGCAACATGTTCAATACTCTTTTTTTATACTTTTGAAGTGATAAATAAATTTTAGAACTATAGGAAAAACACATTAATAACATACATACTGTAATTTAATACTTTTTTATTATATTCCAATAATGAATGATATAATTATTTGTGAAAAAAATGAACATTATCTATCAAATCTTTTATCCCTTTATGTTAAAATCATCTTATTAAGATTACGAAGAGAGGGCGGAAAAATGATATATGAAACGGCACCTGCCAAAATAAATTTTACGCTCGATACACTTTTTAAAAGAGACGATGGATATCACGAGATTGAAATGATAATGACTACTGTAGATTTAAACGATCGATTATCTTTTCAAAAAAGAGATGATAAGAAGATTGTTGTTGAAATCGAACACAACTTTGTAACTGACGATCATAAAAATTTAGCATATAAAGCTGCTGAACTAATGACAAAGGTATATGATTTGAAACAAGGTGTGACGATTACAATTGATAAAGATATTCCAGTATCGGCTGGTTTAGCAGGTGGCTCAGCAGATGCGGCTGCTACGATGAGAGGTATGAATCGCTTATTCAGTTTAAATTTATCTTTAGATGAATTATGTGCACTTGGTAGTCAAATTGGGACAGATGTTTCATTTTGTATATACAATAAGACTGCTTACTGTACAGGACGTGGTGAAAAAGTAACTTTTTTGAACAAGCCTCCTTCTGCTTGGGTTGTTTTAGCTAAGCCTAATTTAGGTATCTCATCACCGGACGTATTTAAAGCTTTGGATTTAAATTTCACGCATGAAGTATTTACTCAAAATTGTATAGAAGCTTTAAAACGATCGGATTATAAGAAGTTATGCTCAAGTTTATCTAATAGATTAGAACCGATTTCTATGGAGATGCATCCAGAAATCAAAAAGATTAAGGAAAACATGATTCAATGTGGTGCAGATGGCGCATTAATGAGTGGTAGTGGTCCGACAGTTTACGGATTGGCACAAAAAGAAAGTCAGGCTAAAAATATTTATAACGCAGTAAATGGTTGTTGTAATGAAGTATATTTAGTTAGATTATTAGGATAGAAGGGTTGGAAATAATGAGATATAAAAGAAGTGAACGGATTGTGTTTATGACACAATATTTGATGAATCACCCAAACAAACTGATTCCATTAACATTCTTTGTAGATAAATTTCAACAAGCGAAATCGTCAATCAGCGAAGATGTTCAAATTATTAAAAGTACTTTCCAAAAAGAAGCATTAGGTACGGTCATTACCACTGCTGGCGCAAGCGGTGGGGTAACGTATAAACCTATGATGAGTAAAGAAGAAGCAACAGAAGTCGTGAATGAAGTTATCTCATTATTAGATGAAAAAGATAGACTTCTGCCTGGTGGATATTTATTCTTATCTGACTTGGTTGGTAATCCTACATTATTAAACAAAGTAGGTAAGATGATAGCAAGTATATATATGGATGAACAATTAGATGCTGTTGTAACGATTGCTACTAAAGGTATATCGCTTGCCAATGCAGTTGCAAACGTATTAAATTTACCTGTAGTGGTTATTAGAAAAGACAATAAAGTAACTGAAGGATCTACGGTTTCTATTAATTATGTTTCAGGTTCATCTCGAAAGATAGAAACGATGGTATTATCCAAGCGCACATTAGCTGAGAATTCTAATGTTCTCGTTGTTGATGATTTTATGAGAGCAGGTGGCTCAATCAACGGTGTTATGAATTTAATGAATGAGTTTAAAGCACACGTAAAAGGGGTATCAGTACTTGTAGAATCGAAAGAAGTAAAGCAAAGATTAATAGAAGATTATACTTCCTTGGTAAGACTATCAGATGTCGATGAATATAATCAGAAATTTAAAGTAGAGCCAGGCAACAGCTTGTCTAAATTTTCTTAAAGGAGCGAATCACATCATGGAAATTATTAACACAAACAAAGCACCGGAAGCATTAGGACCTTATTCACATGCTACAGTAGTAAATGGTCTAGTATACACATCAGGTCAAATTCCACTTAATTTAGAAGGGGAAATTGTAAGTGATGATGTAAAAGATCAAACTAAACAAGTTTTAGAAAACTTATCTGTGGTACTTAAAGAAGCAGGTTCAGATTTAGAAAATGTTGTTAAAGCAACTATTTTTATTTCTGATATGAATGATTTTCAATATATAAATGAGGTATATGGAAATTATTTTGATAAACATCAACCAGCGCGTAGTTGTGTCGAAGTAGCGCGACTACCTAAAGATGTTAAAGTAGAAATTGAATTGATTAGTAAAGTTAAATAAAGGATATAATTTTTCTTTTAAGCAATTGTCAAGCTTCTAATAAAACAAAGATATACTAGGGGGGGCTCACTACATGAAAGTGACAGATGTAAGACTTAGAAAAATAGATACAGATGGTAGAATGAAAGCACTTGTTTCTATCACGCTAGACGAGGCATTCGTAATCCACGATTTACGTGTGATTGAAGGAAATTCAGGTCTATTCGTCGCAATGCCAAGTAAACGCACACCAGATGGTGAATTCCGCGATATCGCGCATCCAATCAACTCAGAAATGAGACAAGAGATTCAAGATGCAGTGATGAAAGTATATGATGAAACTGATGAAGTGATTCCAGATAAAAACGCTACATCAGGCGAGTCTGATGAATCTAACGAAGCTTAAATATAAAAAATTACATTGCAGAGTCGACATAACAGAATGTGTTGACTCTGTTTTTACATTTTCATCATCTTTTAAATGAGCCCCTAATCCCCCTTCTAATTATGTTGAATTGACTTCTTAAATTTTGAAAGTAATTTGTCAAAAGTAATAAAAGTGAACCTATATAAATCGAGTCATCATGGATATATTAAAAATGTAGAACAATCGTAAGAATTGGTGCTTATGACTTGGTAGGTTATATGTTGAAAGAGTGATAGCGGTTAAATTATAATAATAACGAAGTGTATATTTAATGGAGGGTTAGCATTCATGCAAAGACATGCAATAATATTGGCAGCGGGTAAAGGCACTAGAATGAAATCAAAAAAATACAAAGTGTTACATGAGATCGCTGGCAAAACTATGATAGAACATGTGGTTGAAAATGTTCAACAATCAGGTGTGAACCAATTAATTACAATTGTTGGTCACGGTGCTGAAAGTGTAAAAGAAACATTAGGTAATCAATCACTTTATAGTTTTCAAGAAGAGCAACTTGGGACAGCACATGCAGTAAAAATGGCACAATCTCATTTAGTAAATAAAGAGGGAACAACACTAGTTGTGTGTGGTGATACACCGCTTATTACATCAGAAACACTTACATCTTTAATCGAGAGACATGAATCATCTCAGTCTCAAGCAACAGTTCTAACTGCTACAGCAATCCATCCAACAGGCTATGGCAGAATTGTCAAAGATAGCGAAGGGCATTTATTACGAATTGTAGAAGAAAAAGATGTTAACACAGAAGAAAAGGCAATTACTGAAATAAGTTCTGGAATCTTTGCGTTCGATAACAAAATTTTATTTGAAAAGTTAGAACAAGTTAAGAATGATAATGCACAAGGAGAATATTATTTACCAGATGTGATTTCTTTAATTATTAATGAAAATGGTAGAGCAAGTACATATCACACTGATGATTTCGAAGAGATTATGGGTGTGAATGATAGAGTGATGTTAAGTCAAGCTGAAAAAGCGTTACAAAAACGTATTAATTTATTCCATATGAGAAATGGTGTGACAATCATTGATCCAGATAGCACATTTATTGGGCCGGATGTAAAAATTGGTATGGATACAATCATTGAACCTGGCGTGAGAATTAATGGTTCAACTGTAATTGGAGACGAAGTTACAGTTGGACAGTATTCAGAAATTAATAATAGCGTTATTGCATCTCATGCACATATTAAACAATCAGTCATCAACGATTCAGAAGTAGGCGAATATACGAATGTTGGTCCGTTTGCACAGTTGAGACCAGGCGCTCAATTAGGTGCAGATGTTAAAGTAGGTAACTTTGTAGAAGTGAAAAAAGCTGAACTTAAAGACGGTGCTAAAGTATCTCATTTAAGTTATATTGGCGATGCGGTTATTGGCGAACGTACAAATATTGGTTGTGGCTCTATTACTGTTAACTATGATGGTGTAAATAAATTCAAAACTGTGATTGGTAAAGATGCGTTTATTGGATGTAATACAAACTTAATTGCACCAGTAACTGTTGGAGATCATTCGCTTATAGCAGCAGGTTCAACAATTACTGATGATATCCCAAATGAAAGTTTAGCATTGGCACGAGCAAGACAAGTTAATAAAGATGGTTATTTAAGCAACAAAAATAAATAACTGAAATGAATATGTAAAATTAGTATTTCGACTTTGGCATAGTAATCAAGTTTAATTTTCTATATAATAGTAGTTGTGTAAGTAAATAATTGGAGGACTATAAATGTTAAATAATGAATATAAGAATTCATCGCTAAAGATCTTTTCACTCAAAGGTAATGAACCTTTAGCACAGGAAGTTGCAGATCATGTAGGGATTGAATTAGGTAAGTGTTCTGTTAAGCGTTTCAGTGATGGAGAAATCCAAATCAATATTGAAGAAAGTATTCGTGGTTGCGATGTGTTTATTATCCAACCTACTTCATACCCAGTTAATCTACATCTAATGGAATTACTTATTATGATTGACGCTTGTAAACGTGCATCAGCGGCAAATATTAACATCGTAGTACCTTATTATGGGTATGCTCGTCAAGACAGAAAAGCACGTAGTCGTGAACCGATTACTGCTAAATTAGTAGCCAATTTAATAGAAACTGCAGGGGCAAATCGCATGATTGCTTTAGATTTACATGCACCTCAAATCCAAGGTTTCTTTGATATTCCAATTGATCATTTAATGGGCGTACCTATTTTAGCGCAACATTTCCAAAATGATCCTGCCATTAACCCAGAAGAATGTGTTGTTGTTTCTCCTGACCATGGTGGTGTAACAAGAGCACGTAAATTGGCAGACATTTTAAAAACTCCAATTGCAATTATTGATAAACGTCGTCCAAAACCAAACGTAGCCGAAGTAATGAATATTGTGGGCGATATTGAAGGTAGAACAGCCATCATTATTGATGATATTATTGATACAGCTGGTACTATTACGTTAGCAGCACAAGCATTAAAAGACAAAGGTGCTAAAGAAGTATATGCATGTTGTACACACCCTGTATTATCAGGTCCAGCTAAAGAACGTATTGAGAATTCAGCAATTAAAGAACTAATCGTAACAAATTCAATTCAATTAGAAGAAAGTCGCAAACCTACAAATACTAAAGAACTTTCAGTTGCTGGTTTAATCGGTAAAGCCATTATCCGAGTTTATGAAAGAGAATCAGTAAGTGTATTATTTGACTAAAATTGTTAAATGAGTTTGACGAAAGTGATATAAGCGTGTATAATACATTCGTTCGTGATTATACGAATAAATAAACACTTGCAAGCAACGAATGATGTTGATGGGTAAGTGAGGAGCTCGTGAAAGAGCGAAAATGAAAGGTGGAAATAGAATGACTTCATTAAAGTCAATCATCCGTCAAGGTAAACAAACACGTTCTGACCTTAAACAATTAAGAAATGCTGGTAAAGTACCTGCAGTTGTATATGGTTACGGAACAAAAAATACTTCAGTTAAAGTTGATGAAGTTGAATTTATCAAAGTTATCCGTGAAGTAGGACGTAACGGTGTTATCGAATTAGGTGTTGGTTCTAAATCAATCAAAGTAATGGTATCAGATTACCAATATGATCCATTGAAAAACCAAATCACTCATATCGATTTCTTAGCTATCAACATGACTGAAGAACGTACTGTAGAAGTACCGGTTCAATTAGTTGGTGAAGCAGTAGGCGCTAAAGAAGGCGGCGTAGTTGAACAACCATTATTCAACTTAGAAGTTACTGCAACTCCAGATAATATCCCAGAAGTAATTGAAGTTGATATCACTGAATTAAATATCAACGATAGCTATTCAGTTTCTGATATTAAAGTATCTGGTGACTTCACTATTGAAAACGAACCAGAAGATTCTATCGTAACTGTAGTACCTCCAACAGATGAGCCTACTGAAGAAGAAGTAGAAGCTATGGAAGGCGAAGCAGCTACTGAAGAACCTGAACGTGTTGGTGAAGAAAAAGACGACGAAAAAGAAGAAAATAAAGAAGAAGAATAAGATTATTATTTTAATGAATAAGGTCTTATAAATTTTCTTAACTTTCTTAACGGGCACTATGCTTATATTAATAAGCATAGTGCTTTTTGTGTTATTATAGGGAATGATTATAAAATTTGTGACTAAGATATTTTGATGTAAAGCATCCGTTAGATTAACAGATGAATTGGATCAATGATTATGTAGATTAAAAAGGTCACTTAATAAATAAAGAATAAACATGGAGGTAACGACATATGAAATGTATTGTAGGTCTTGGCAATATTGGTAAACGATTCGAATTAACAAGACACAATATTGGCTTCGAAGTCATTGACTATATACTAGAACGACATCGTTTCACATTGGACAAACAAAAATTCAAAGGCGCATATACTATTGAAAGAATGAATGGTGACAAAGTTCTGCTTATTGAACCTATGACAATGATGAACTTGTCAGGTGAAGCTGTTGCACCATTAATGGATTACTACAATGTTGATGTAGATGATTTGATTGTATTATATGACGATTTAGATTTAGAACAAGGTCAAGTACGTTTACGTCAAAAAGGTAGTGCAGGTGGTCATAATGGTATGAAATCAATTATAAAAATGCTTGGCACTGATCAATTTAAGAGAATTCGTATTGGTGTTGGTCGACCAACGAATGGTATGTCTGTTCCTGATTATGTACTTCAACGCTTTTCTAAAGAAGAAATGATTACAATGGAGAAAGTCATTGAACATTCAGCTAATGCCGTAGAATCATTTATAGAAACATCTCGATTTGACAATGTGATGAATGAATATAATGGTGAAGTGAATTGAGACAAGTTATTTCTAACTATGTAAAAGAAGATAAACGCTTTCAGGAATTAGACCAGGTTTTTGGCCAAGATAATATTTTAGTTACGGGTCTATCACCATCAGCAAAAGCAACCATTATTGCTGAAAAATATTTAGCTGATCAAAAGCAAATGCTGTTAGTAACTAATAATCTGTATCAAGCTGATAAAATTGAAGCGGATATATTACAATATGTCAGCGGCGAAGAAATTTATAAATATCCAGTTCAAGATATTATGACCGAAGAATTTTCTACACAAAGCCCTCAACTTATGAGCGAGCGTGTTAGAACGCTAACTGCTCTTGCTCATGGAGAAAAAGGGTTATTTATTGTTCCATTAAATGGATTGAAAAAGTGGTTAACACCAGTAGAAATGTGGCGCAATCATCAAATGACATTGAATGTCGGTGATGATATTGATGTTGACGATTTTCTCAATAAATTAGTCAATATGGGATATCGTAGAGAAAGTGTTGTTTCTCACATTGGTGAATTCTCGCTTAGAGGCGGCATTATAGATATTTATCCCTTAATTGGATCGCCTGTTAGAATTGAATTATTTGATACAGAAATAGATTCAATTCGTGATTTCGATGTGGAAACACAACGTTCTAACGATAACTTAGAATCAGTAGATATTACTACAGCAAGTGACTATATTATAACTGATGAAGTGATTAGTCATTTACAAACACAATTAAAAGCCGCTTATGAAGATACAAGACCCAAAATTGAAAAATCTGTGAGAAATGACTTAAAAGAGACATATGAAAGTTTCAAACTTTTTGAATCTACGTTCTTTGATCATCAATTATTACGACGTTTGGTGGCATTTATGTATGATCAACCATCAACAATTATTGATTATTTTGCAAATGATGTTGTGATAGCTGTTGACGAATATAATCGTATTAAAGAAACAGAAGAAACGTTAACGACTGAAGTTGATGATTTTATTAGTAACTTGATTGAAAGTGGTAATGGGTTTATTGGTCAAAGTTTTATGCAATATGATGGCTTTGAAACTTTATTAGATGAACGACCGGTGGCTTATTTTACGCTATTCACTTCTTCTATGCCTGTGGAATTAGACCATATTATTAAATTCTCTTGTAAACCAGTACAACAGTTCTATGGTCAATATGACATCATGCGTTCTGAGTTCCAAAGATTTATCCATAATGACTATGCGATAGTAGTCTTAGTCGAAACAGAGACGAAGGTTGAGCGTATACAATCTATGCTTAATGAAATGCATATACCCGTTGTAACACATATTGATCAGGCTTCAACAAGTGGTCAAGCAGTTGTTGTCGAAGGTAGTCTGTCTGAAGGTTTTGAATTACCTTATATGCAATTAGTGGTTATAACAGAAAGAGAATTATTCAAGACCAAGCAGAAAAAGCAACGTAAACGTACTAAAACAATGTCGAATGCAGAAAAAATTAAGTCATACCAAGATTTAAATGTTGGAGACTATGTGGTTCATGTTCATCATGGTGTAGGACGATATCTAGGCGTAGAAACTTTAGAAGTTGGAGAACAACATAGAGACTATATTAAGTTACAGTACAAAGGTACAGACCAATTGTTCGTTCCAGTTGATCAAATGGATCAAGTTCAAAAATATGTGGCTTCCGAAGACAAATCGCCTCGTTTAAATAAACTAGGTGGCACTGAATGGAAAAAGACGAAAGCTAAAGTTCAACAAAGTGTTGAAGATATAGCAGATGAGTTAATCGATTTATATAAACAAAGAGAAATGTCAGTTGGTTATCAATTTGGTCCAGACACTGAAGAACAGTCTACGTTTGAATTGGATTTCCCATATGAGCTAACGCCAGACCAAAGTAAATCCATAGAAGAAATAAAAGGTGACATGGAACGCGAACGTCCAATGGATCGCTTGTTATGTGGGGATGTCGGTTATGGTAAGACTGAGGTTGCTGTTCGTGCCGCTTTCAAAGCTGTCATGGAAGGTAAACAGGTCGCGTTTCTTGTACCTACTACGATACTAGCTCAACAACATTACGAAACATTAATTGAACGTATGCAAGATTTTCCTGTTGAAATTCAATTGATTAGTAGATTCCGTTCAACTAAAGAAGTGAAAGAAACTAAAGAAGGACTTAAATCCGGTTATGTAGATATTGTTGTAGGAACACATAAGTTATTAGGCAAAGATATCCATTACAAAGATTTAGGTTTACTCATTGTCGATGAAGAACAACGTTTTGGTGTGCGTCATAAAGAAAGAATTAAGACACTAAAAAATAATGTAGATGTGTTAACGTTAACAGCTACGCCAATACCAAGAACCTTGCATATGAGTATGCTTGGTGTGCGTGATCTATCAGTTATCGAAACACCACCTGAAAATCGTTTCCCAGTGCAAACTTACGTTTTAGAGCAAAACACCAACTTTATAAAAGAAGCATTAGAACGTGAATTATCTCGAGATGGACAAGTCTTCTATTTATATAATAAAGTTCAATCCATCTATGAAAAGAGAGAGCAACTTCAAATGTTAATGCCAGATGCCAACATTGCAGTGGCACATGGGCAAATGACTGAACGAGATTTAGAAGAAACAATGCTCAGTTTCATTAATCATGAATACGACATCTTAGTTACTACAACAATTATTGAAACTGGTGTCGATGTACCAAATGCGAATACATTGATTATTGAAGAAGCGGATCGATTCGGTTTAAGTCAATTGTATCAACTACGTGGTCGCGTTGGTCGTTCAAGTAGAATAGGATATGCTTATTTCCTTCATCCTGCAAATAAGGTGTTAAACGAAACAGCTGAAGAAAGACTACAAGCCATTAAAGAATTTACCGA
This sequence comes from Staphylococcus sp. KUGN1, assembly GCF_045984185.1. Taxonomy (NCBI): domain Bacteria; kingdom Bacillati; phylum Bacillota; class Bacilli; order Caryophanales; family Staphylococcaceae; genus Staphylococcus; species Staphylococcus sp. KUGN1. The sequence goes on from NZ_JBJQIL010000007.1 coordinate 22,311, forward strand.
ATTAGGTTCAGGATTTAAAATAGCTATGCGCGATTTGAATATTAGAGGTGCTGGTAATTTACTCGGGAAACAACAACATGGATTTATCGATTCGGTTGGTTTCGATTTATACTCTCAAATGCTTGAAGAAGCAGTTAATGAGAAACGTGGTATCAAAGAGGAAACACCAGATGTACCGGACGTAGAGGTTGAACTGAATTTAGATGCTTATTTACCAGCGGAGTATATTCAAAATGAACAAGCTAAAATAGAAATTTATAAGAAATTACGTAAAGTAGAATCAGAAGAACAACTCATGGATATTAAAGATGAATTAATCGATCGATTTAATGATTATCCAACTGAAGTTGAACGTTTATTAGACATAGTAGAAATTAAAACCCATGCACTGCATGCAGGTATTACAAAAATTAAAGATATGGGTAAACAAATTCAAATCTTCTTATCTGAGACATCTACTGCTGATATTGATGGAGAGGCATTATTTAAAAATACACAACCACTTGGAAGAACGATGAAAGTTGGCGTAGAGAATGGTGCAATGAAAGTGACGCTCACTAAATCTAAACAATGGCTAGACAACTTAAAATTCTTAGTGAAATGTATTGAAGAAAGTATGAGTATTAAAGATGAAACATAAATCAGCATTTAATGGTGTAGTGATATTAACGCTTGCGTTAGTCATCGTTAAAGTATTAAGTGCAATCTATAGAGTGCCTTATCAAAATATACTTGGAGATGAAGGTCTGTATGCGTATCAACAGGTTTATCCTATTGTAGCTTTAGGTTTGATTTTATCTATGAATGCTATTCCAAGTGCAGTGACGCAAAACTTAGGTATGGACCACCGTTCAGAATACTATTCTAAAGTGCTACTTATTATACAAAGTGTAGGCTTAGGCATATGTTTGATTGTATTTGGGTGTGCAGGCATTATTTCACGCTTAATGGGTGATGGACATTTAGCACCTATGATTAGAATGGCTAGCTTTAGTTTCGTATTTGTAGGTGTGTTAGGTGTATTAAGAGGATATTTTCAGTCCAGACAGGATATGAACGTACCAGCTATTTCCCAGGTTATAGAACAATTGATTCGAGTAGGATTTATTATGATGGCTATTTTCCTATTTTTGACACAACAATGGACTATATATCAAGCTGGCTCATTATCAATCATTGCTTCTTCAATCGGCTTTTTAAGCTCAACGCTATATTTGGTATCTAAACGTCCGTTTAAATTAAAATGGAATGCTAAAGTAGCAAAAATTCAATGGTCCCAGTTACTGATTGCTATTCTTATTTTTGCTTTAAGTCAGTTGATTGTTATTTTGTGGCAAGTCGCAGATAGTTTTACTGTCATCCGTACTTTGAAAATGACAGGACTACCTTTTGAATCGGCTATCAAACAAAAAGGTGTATATGATAGAGGGGCTTCCTTTATTCAAATGGGATTAATTGTAACAACAACGTTTAGTTTTGTCTTAATTCCTTTATTAACCGAAGCTATTCAAAATAAGCAATCGATTCAAATGAATAGATATGCTAACGCTTCATTAAAAATAACTATATTGATTAGTTCAGCCGCAGGTATAGGTTTGATAAATGTCTTACCTCTTATGAATAAAGTGTTTTTCAAGACTGATAGTGAGACAGTAACGTTATGCGTTTATATGTTAACGGTTATTGGTGTATCATTGATTATGATGGATATTGCATTATTGCAAGTACTCAATCAAATTAAATCGATAGTGATTGGTTTTATAGTTGGTTTATTATCTAAGGCAATATTCAACATAGTTTTCATTTATCAACTTCACATTTTAGGCGCTAGTATAAGTACAGTATTATCGTTAATTATCTTTGCGAGTATACTTCACCATGCCGTCTTGAAATCTTATCATTTTAATCAAATGAGTAAATTTATTATAAAATTAGTGGGCGGGTTGTTTATAATGTCAGTTATTGTTCAACTGATGATGACTATCTTACCGTCTAGTGGACGTTTAATTGGATTAATTTCTTTATTAATTAGTGCCATAGTTGGTGTAAGTGTATTTATGATATACGTCGGTATTTTTAATGTCCTAAGTTATAGGGAATTGAAATTTTTACCTTTAGGAGACAAGTTATATCACTTTAAGAAAGGAAGTCGTTCATGACGCATACAATTACGATTATTGGTTTAGGAAACTATGATATCGATGATTTGCCTTTAGGTATATATCGATTTATTCAAAAGCAAGACAAAATATATGCACGAACGCTCGAGCACCCTGTCATTGAGGCACTTAAAGATGAAATTGATTTTGAGAGCTTTGATGATATATACGAAGCGAATGAGCAGTTTGATGCTGTTTACGATAACATTGTCGAACAGTTGATTAATAAAGCACAACAATCGAATATTGTATACGCTGTGCCAGGGCATCCTCGTGTCGCTGAAACGACCACTGCTAAGTTAATGGCGTATCATGCTCAGAATGATGATATAGAAGTGAAGGTATTAGGTGGGAAAAGTTTCATTGATGATGTATTCGAAGCGGTTGCAGTAGAACCTAACGATGGTTTCACATTACTAGATGGTACCGCGTTAGAAGAAGCGAAACTAAATGTTCGCACTAATACGTTGATAACTCAAGTATATAGTGCAATGGTAGCAGCAGATATCAAGTTGACGTTAATGGAACGCTATCCCGATGATCATATGGTCAAAATTGTTACAGGTGCACGTAGTGGTGATGCACAAGTAACTGAATGTCCTTTATTCGAGTTAGATCATTTTGACACTACGTTCAACAATTTAACAAGTGTCTTTGTGCCTAAAATTGTAGCAGATGAATCACTATATAATGACTTTAACTTTGCTGAACAAACGATTGATTTACTTGTTGATGATGAAAAAGGTTGTCCTTGGGATAAAGTTCAAACACATCAAACATTAAAACGTTATCTGTTAGAAGAAACATTTGAACTGTTTGAGGCTATCGATAATGAAGACGATTGGCACATGGTGGAAGAATTAGGAGACATACTTTTACAGGTATTATTGCATACTAGTATCGGTAAAAAGGAAGGCTATTTTGATATAAAAGAAGTAGTAGCAAGTTTAAATGCTAAAATGATTCGTCGTCATCCACATATATTTAGTGATGAATCTGCAGAATCCATAGAGGATTTAAAAACAATTTGGTCAACTGCTAAATCTAATGAAGGTAAAAAACCTCGTGTGAAATTCGAGAAAGTATTTGCAGACCATTTCATGTCATTGTATGATAAAACAAAAAATAAAGATTTTGACGAAGTGGCTCTTAAACAATTTTTAGAGCAAGGAGAGACTCATCAATGAGATTAGATAAATTTTTAAAAGTGTCTAGATTAATTAAACGTCGTACATTAGCTAAGGAAATTAGTGACCAAGGACGTATTACGATTAATGGTAATGTAGCAAAAGCAGGTACAGATGTTAAAGTTGGAGATGAACTCGTTATTCGTTTCGGCCAAAAACTTGTAACCGTTAATGTAACAGGATTAAATGAACATGCATCTAAAGAAAATGCTAAAGGTATGTATGAATTAGTCAAAGAAGAACGTATTAATGAATCTGAATAGACAAAGTGAGGTGACAAGCTATGAATAATAAAGTTGAAAATATCGGTAATCAATATACATCGAAAGAGAACCAAAAAAAACAACGACAACGTAAAATGATGCGTGTTGTACGTCGAAGAATCGCATTGTTTGGTGGTATCATGCTTGCGATTATCATTTTATTATGCATTATGCTTGTCTTCCAAAAACACAGCAACGAAAAGGATGCAGTGGAGCGAAAACATAAAGAAGAGCAGTTTCAAAAACAACAAGACGAAGAAATCGCATTGAAAGAAAAACTAAATAATTTGAATGATAAAGATTATATCGAAAAAGTGGCACGAGATGATTATTATTTAAGTAATAAAGGTGAAGTGATTTTCAGATTGCCAAATGATAATAAATCCTCTAAGGCTAAATCTTCAGATGAGAATAATTAATTAAAGAGAAATAAAATAATCGCATTATAGCATTGTGAAATTGCTTCAACAGGAATATAATAAAGTTAAAATCGAATGAAATCGGGAGGATTTATTTAGAATATGTCAATCGAAGTAGGAAATAAGCTTAAAGGTAAAGTCACTGGTATTAAAAAATTCGGTGCATTCGTTGAGTTACCTGAAGGAAAAAGTGGCTTAGTCCATATTAGTGAAGTGGCTGACAACTATGTTGAAAATGTGGAAGATCATTTATCTTTAGGTGATGAAGTAGAGGTTAAAGTACTTTCAATCGCGGATGATGGCAAAATTAGTCTTTCAATCAAAAAGGCGAAAGACCGTCCACAACGTAAACCACAGCACAATAATAAATCACATCAAAGTAAACCAGCTCCAAAAGGCGAAGACTTTGAAAAGAAATTAAGTAACTTCTTAAAAGATAGTGAAGATAAATTAACTTCTATTAAACGTCAAACTGAATCTAGACGTGGTGGTAAAGGTTCAAGACGTTAATTTCATAAACCAAGTCTGTTGCAATAACTTAACATAGCTTTTGTATTGCTAATTACTTTGAATAACAGACAACCTAAGACTGTTTCTTGATGAAGGAGCAGTCTATTTTTATTGTAACAATGTATTGATGATAGGTTATTTAAATGCTTGGAGGTGAGAGGTAAGATGGAACTTAATGCTACAGGGTGGTCGGAACAGGATCATATTGTTTTAGCGGTATCAACAGGTATAGATAGTATGTGTTTACTGCATCTTTTATTAAACGAATATCAACATACATATAGCAAATTGACATGTATTCATATCAATCACGGGTTAAGACAAGCATCCATAGAAGAAGAGGCATTTTTTAAAACATATTGTGAAGAACATGGGATCGAGTATTATATCAAACGACTAGATTTATCTGAAACGGTTGAAGCGGGGAACAGTATTCAAAACATATCTCGCCAATACAGATACGAGTGGTTTGATTATATTATGAAACAACTTGGGGCCAGTGTGCTACTAACTGCACACCATCGAGATGATCAAATTGAAACCATCTTTTATAGATTATTTACAGGTAGATTCACACGTAGCCATTTAGGCATTGCTTATACTTCTCAACGCGTCAGTTATCAACTTGTTCGTCCGATGCTAGACATCTCAAAAGCTACAATCAAATCTTATCAAAATCAATATAACGTTCCATTTTTTGAAGATGTATCTAATCATAACAATGTATACGTCAGAAATGATATAAGAAATCGTATCATACCAGCAGTAATGGATAATCAACAACTAGACGTAGCACACTTATTAAAATTAAAATCATGGCATGATCAAGAATTAGCTACACTTAGAAAATCGGCGCATCACTTTATCAAAGAAGTAGTACGAGTCTCAGAGAATCTAGATAAAATAGTGATTCCAAGAGACCAATTTAATCGATTAACAGATAACGTGAAGGTACATGTACTTGATCAATTATTTGAAAAGATAGCATTGTCTAAAGCGATATCTGATAAAATGTATCAATCATGGTTTAATCAAATTTCAAGTCAAAAATCACAATTCATAATTGATATAACAGATAAATGGATAATTCAAATTGCATATGATACATTAATAATAATGGCTAATACAGAAATGAGCGACGTGAATTCAACACAAGTCATCGAAGTACCTCATACATATCGTTTTGGTGATTATGAGATTGAAATACAACCTGACTTTCCATTCAATCAGTTCCCATTAACAATAAGACAACGTCAAAATGGCGATCGTTTTTTATTAAATGGTTATACTGGCAAACATAAAAAAGTAAGTCGATTGTTAATTGATAAAAAAATCGATGCTATTGAACGAAATCGTTTACCAGTTGTTATCAATGCAGAAGGTAAAATAATTGCTGTAGGTCAATTGTTTATGAATAAAGACTATAAACATTATATAAATATTAGAAATATTGGAGATGAATAACAAATGCACGAGGATATAAAAAGTATCGTATTAAGTGAAGAAGAGATTCAAGCGATTTGTAAGGATTTAGGACAACAGTTAACTAAAGATTACCAAGGTAAACCACTTGTTTGTGTTGGTATCTTAAAAGGGTCGGTTATGTTTATGACTGACTTAATTAAGCGCATTGATACACACTTATCAATCGATTTTATGGATGTTTCGAGTTACCACGGTGGTACCGAATCTACTGGGGAAGTTCAAATTATTAAAGATTTAGGTTCATCAATTGAAAATAAAGATGTACTCATCATAGAAGACATTTTAGAAACTGGTACTACATTAAAATCTATCACTGAACTATTAGAATCTCGTAAAGTCAACTCATTAGAAATTGTTACTTTATTAGACAAACCAAATCGTAGAAAAGCTGATATTGAAGCTAAATATGTTGGTAAAAAAATTCCGGATGAGTTCGTAGTCGGATATGGATTAGATTATGGTGAGCATTACAGAAACTTACCTTATATTGGTACGTTAAAACCGGAAGTGTATTCATAAGACAAATCGAATTAAATCGATACATTGGACACGATGTTTTTTGCTATGATTCAACATCAATGTAGTGTAGACTCGATTTAAATCGTAAAAATATAATTGAATGAGATATTTTGCAGTCACGATATTAAGAAAAATAAAAATCTCTATAGTGGAAATTGACTAAAATTGTTAAACCAATACTAAAGTTGAAATAGTAGCCTGCTAAAGATGTATTGTGTTACAATTTTTGTTAGTTTTATTATTGGAAGTAGGAGGAAATGTCACATGCAGAAAGCGTTTCGCAATGTGCTAGTTATCGCAATTATAGGCGTTATCATATTTGGCCTGTTTTCTTTCTTAAATGGTAATGGAAATATGCCAAAACAGCTTACATATACGCAATTTGTTAATAAATTGGATAAAGGCGATTTAAAATCATTAGAAATCCAACCTGAGCAAAATGTATACATGGTAAGTGGTAAAACAAAAAATGGTGAAGATTATTCATCAACAATATTATTTAATAATGAAAAAGATTTGCAAAAAATCACTGATACAGCTAAGAAACAAGATGGATTGAAATTTACAGTTAAAGAAGAAGAAGAACAAAGTGTATTTGTTAGTATCTTAACAACATTAATTCCTGTTTTAATCATTGCTTTATTATTTATTTTCTTCCTTAGCCAAGCCCAAGGTGGAGGCGGCGGTGGTCGTATGATGAACTTTGGTAAATCCAAAGCTAAAATGTACGATAGTAGTAAACGTCGTGTTCGTTTCTCAGATGTTGCAGGCGCAGATGAAGAGAAACAAGAACTTGTTGAAATAGTAGATTTCTTAAAAGATAACAAGAAATTCAAGCAAATGGGATCTAGAATTCCGAAAGGTGTTTTACTTGTAGGTCCTCCAGGTACTGGTAAAACATTACTTGCACGTGCAGTTGCAGGTGAAGCTGGTGCACCATTCTTCTCAATTAGTGGTTCAGACTTTGTTGAGATGTTTGTTGGTGTTGGTGCTAGCCGTGTACGTGATTTATTTGAAAATGCTAAGAAAAATGCTCCATGTATTATTTTCATAGATGAAATTGACGCAGTAGGTCGTCAACGTGGTGCTGGTGTCGGTGGTGGACACGACGAACGTGAACAAACATTGAACCAATTGTTAGTTGAAATGGATGGCTTTGGCGAGAATGAAGGTATCATTATGATTGCTGCAACAAACCGTCCTGATATTTTAGACCCAGCGTTATTACGTCCAGGTCGTTTCGATAGACAAATTCAAGTAGGTCGTCCAGATGTTAAAGGTCGTGAAGCCATTTTACATGTTCATGCTAAAAACAAACCGCTTGATGAAACAGTTGATTTAAAAGCTATTTCTCAAAGAACACCGGGATTCTCAGGTGCTGATTTAGAAAACTTATTAAACGAAGCATCGTTAATCGCAGCTCGTGAAGGTAAGAACAAAATTGATATGCGTGATATTGAGGAAGCAACTGACCGAGTTATTGCTGGTCCTGCTAAAAAATCACGTGTTATCTCTGATAAAGAGCGAAATATTGTTGCCCACCATGAAGCAGGTCATACGATTATCGGTATGGTGCTTGATGAAGCAGAAGTTGTACACAAAGTAACAATTGTTCCACGTGGACAAGCAGGTGGTTACGCAATGATGCTACCTAAACAAGACCGTTTCTTAATGACTGAACCAGAATTATTAGACAAAATTTGTGGTTTATTAGGTGGTCGAGTTTCAGAAGATATTAACTTTGGTGAAGTATCAACTGGTGCTTCTAACGACTTTGAAAGAGCGACTCAAATCGCACGTTCTATGGTTACTGAATACGGTATGAGTAAAAAACTTGGACCATTACAATTCTCTAGTAGCGGTGGCGGCCAAGTATTCTTAGGTAAAGACATGCAAGGTGAACCTAATTATTCAGGTCAAATCGCTTACGAAATTGATAAAGAAGTACAACGTATAGTTAAAGAGCAATATGAGCGTTGTAAAGAAATCTTATTAGAGCATCAAGATCAATTGAAACTGATTGCTAAAACTTTACTTACAGAAGAAACATTGGTTGCTGAACAAATTCAATCATTATTCCATGAAGGTAAATTGCCAGAGGTTGATTACGATTCAGCAGAAGTTGTTAAAGAAACAAATTCTGAATTTGATGAAGGTAAATATGGCAAATCATACGAAGATGTTCGTAAAGAGCAATCGTTAGATCATAAAGGTGACGACAATCATCACGAAGATGAGTCAGAAGATGAACCAACTGGTCATGAACAATCACCAAATATAGACAAACCATATAATCCTAACGATCCAAATCACAGAGAGTAAAGTAGCACATAGTTTAATCTCCCTACTATCACCCATATAGTAGGGAGATATTTTTGTATAAATATGTGAAGTACATTTTTATAAATACTTTTTAAATAAACAAATAGCCAAAATGATCTTGAAACAAATCATTTCATGAAAATAAACAACAGATGTATAATAGTTATTCGAAAATGATATTGATTAAAAGAAACGAAGCATCGTAAAGATATATAAAGGAGTAATATAATAATGACACATGACTATATTGTTAAAGCACTAGCGTTTGACGGTGAAATTAGAGCATATGCAACATTAACAACAGAATCAGTACAGGAAGCTCAAACAAGACACTATACGTGGCCAACTGCTTCAGCCGCAATGGGAAGAACGATGACTGCTACCGTAATGATGGGAGCAATGCTTAAAGGAGATCAAAAATTAACTGTAACAGTCGATGGTCGTGGTCCTATTGGCAGAATTATCGCAGATGCAGATGCAAAAGGTAATGTACGTGCCTATGTAGATCATCCACAAACACATTTCCCATTAAATGAACAAGGTAAATTAGATGTTAGAAGAGCTGTAGGGACAGAGGGTTCGATTCAAGTAGTTAAGGATGTAGGAATGAAAGATTATTTTTCTGGTTCAAGTCCAATAGTATCAGGGGAACTAGGAGAAGATTTTACGTACTATTATGCAACAAGTGAACAAACGCCATCTTCTGTTGGTTTAGGTGTACTTGTTAACCCAGATAATACGATTAAAGCAGCGGGCGGATTCATTATTCAAGTGATGCCTGGTGCCAAAGAAGAAACAATCAGTAAATTAGAAGAAGCAATTAATCAAATGACACCAGTATCTAAGCTAATTGAGCAAGGATTGACACCTGAAGGAATTTTAAATGAAATTCTAGGAGAAGAGCATGTCCAAATTTTAGAAACATCACCTGCACAATTTGAATGTAATTGTAGCCATGAAAAATTCTTGAATGCTATTAAAGGTTTAGGCGAAGCAGAAATTACAGATATGATTCAAGAAGATCATGGTGCAGAAGCAGTTTGTCATTTCTGTGGTAATAAATACAATTATAGTGAAACAGAGCTTAATCAATTATTAGAATCCATGGCATAAAATCAACAGAAGTTTATAATAAATTAAAATAGGGAATTTATTAAACGTATGTCGATAAATGTGCATTAGATTTTGTAGGATACATTTGTTTTTTTTAGAAAATTCTGATAGAATATAAATATCCGATAAAAAGACTAAGTTTTATTAATTCTATCTATAAGGAGTGTTTGGAATGGCACAAAAACCAGTAGAAAACATTACGCAAATTATTGGTAACACACCAGTAGTTAAATTGAGAAACGTTGTTGATGAAGATGCGGCAGATATTTACGTTAAATTAGAATATCAAAATCCAGGTGGTTCAGTTAAAGACCGTATAGCTTTAGCTATGATTGAAAAAGCTGAAAAAGAAGGAAAAATCAAACCTGGAGATACTATTGTGGAGCCGACAAGTGGTAACACAGGTATTGGTTTAGCATTTGTATGTGCAGCTAAAGGTTACAAGGCAGTGTTCACAATGCCTGAAACAATGAGTCAAGAGCGTCGTAACTTATTAAAAGCATATGGTGCAGAACTAGTATTAACACCTGGCTCAGAAGCAATGAAAGGTGCAATTAAAAAAGCTAAAGAACTTAAAGAAGAGCATGGTTACTTTGAACCACAACAATTCGAAAACCCAGCGAACCCTGAAGTTCATGAACTTACAACTGGTCCAGAATTAGTTGAACAGTTTGAAGGTAAAACAATCGACGCTTTCTTAGCTGGCGTAGGTACTGGTGGCACGTTATCTGGTGTAGGTAAAGTTTTAAGACAACAATACCCAGATATTGAAATAGTTGCTATCGAACCAGAAGCATCACCAGTGCTAAGTGATGGAGAACCAGGACCACATAAATTACAAGGTTTAGGTGCTGGATTTGTTCCGGATACGTTAAATACTGACATTTACGATAGTATTATTAAAGTAGGCAACGAAACTGCTATGGAAATGGCACGACGTGTTGCAAAAGAAGAAGGTATTTTATCAGGTATTTCTTCTGGTGCAGCTATCCATGCAGCTATTCAAAAAGCCAAAGAACTGGGTAAAGGTAAAACAGTAGTAACAGTATTACCAAGTAATGGTGAACGTTACTTATCCACACCTTTATACTCATTTGATGACTAATTATAGAAGCTACCAAAGCGAAGTCGGGATAAATCGACTTCGCTTTTTTATATTTGATGATATGTGTATTAGTATAGTCAATTCATTTTAACTGTTATTTAGAGTAAGTTATTTGATTTTTACCACTGAAATTATCTTGAAAGTAGTGATATCATAGTAAGTGATATGAAAATGCATGAAATATTTCAATATAGAAAAGGTGATTAAATGTCAAAAACTAAAATTATGGGCATACTTAATGTAACGCCAGATTCATTTTCAGATGGTGGGAAATATAATTCTGTTGAAAAAGCAGTTTCGAGAGCAAAAGAAATGGTGGATGAAGGTGTTGATATAGTGGATGTAGGTGGTGTTTCAACACGACCTGGATATCAAGAAGAAGTTACCCTAGAAGAAGAGTTGAATAGAGTTGTGCCAGTTGTTGAAGCATTGATAGAGCTTAATGTACAAATATCAATTGATACATATAGAAGTGAAGTAGCAGAAGCTTGTTTGAAGTTAGGTGCTACAATGATTAATGACCAATGGGCGGGTTTGTACGATCCTAAAATATTGAATGTTGTTGCTCAATATGATGCGGAAATTGTTCTAATGCACAATGGGGATGGTGAAAGAGATAAGCCTGTTGTAGATGAAATGCTTGTTACCCTATTAGCACAAGCTAATAAAGCAGAAATGGCAGGTATCCCACAGTCTAAAATTTGGCTAGATCCTGGTATAGGGTTTGCTAAAACTAGAGATGAAGAAAACGAAGTGATGGCTCGACTAGATGAGTTAGTTGCAACAGATTACCCGATTCTATTGGCTACTAGTCGTAAAAGATTCATTAAAGAAATGATAGGTGGAGATACAAAAGCTATTGAAAGGGATGAAGCTACTGCAGCGACAACTGCTTATGGTATAATGAAGGGCGTTCAAGCTGTGAGAGTACATAATGTTAAACTTAATTCACGTATTGCACAAGGCATGGATTTTCTAAAGGAGAATGAAAATGAACGACATCATATTTCTTAATGGAATGCGATTTTATGGTTATCACGGTGCATTGCCAGCAGAAAATGAAATAGGTCAAATATTCATTGTAGATATTACTTTGAAAGTAGATTTACATGATGCTGGTCAATCAGATGATGTAAGAGACACGGTACATTATGGAGAAGTCTTTGAGGATGTTAAAGAGATTGTTGAAGGTGCCCCCTCTAATTTGCTCGAACATCTAGCAGAACGTATTGCCAAACGTATAAATTCACACTATAATCGTGTAATGGAAACGAAAGTTAGGATAACTAAAGAAAATCCTCCGATACCCGGACATTACGATGGGGTAGGTATCGAAATAGTGAGGGAGCGTCATTAAATGGTTAAAGCGTATTTAGGCTTGGGAAGTAATATGGGTGATAGAGCACATCAGTTACAACAAGCTATCCAAATTATCGACCGATTTCAACATATTGATGTTGCATCTGTATCTCCTATCTATGAAACAGAGCCAGTTGGTTACACTGATCAACCGCAGTTTCTTAACTTATGTATAGAAATAGAGACAACATTAAAACCTCAAGAATTATTAAAGCGATGTTTAGAAACAGAGCAAGCACTTCACCGTGTAAGGAAGATTCGATGGGGGCCTAGAACGCTAGATGTTGATATTTTACTGTATGGAAATGAAATCATTGAAGAAGATAATCTAATCATTCCTCATCCGAGAATGGTTGAACGCGCTTTTGTACTTATTCCATTGAATGATATTGCATCGAAACATATTGAACCCCGTTCCCAAAGATTGATTGAAAATTTAGTAACAGCAGATAGTACTGTTAAAAGATATATGTCTTAATGAGTAACGAAGAGATTGATGATGTGAGACACTACATAGTGACTTAAATTATTTAATTCTAGTTGTTTTTTTAAATAGATTAAGGTTTAACAGTTAAAGGCAAAGAAGTAAATACTTTATTAGAACATTGCCGTTTAGTAAAATGAGATGGTGGGAAGATAGATGTTATGAAAAGATTTAACACGCTTCTTGGCATCGTTATATTTAGAGTGGACGATAGAGGGAATAAGAGTGTCTCTAAGAACAAGAGAAATGATTGATATACCTAAACATTTCTAACAAAATGTATAAAATAAATAATTGAAAAACAAGAAGCAAAAGGAGAGAAAGTTATGTCAGAAGAAATGAATGACCAAATGCAGGTGCGCCGCCAAAAACTACAAGAATTAAGAGATTTAGGAATTGATCCATTTGGTCAAAGATACGATCGTTCTGCTTCAGCAGCAGAATTAAAATCAGCTTGGGACGAATTCTCAAAAGAAGAATTACATGAAAAAGAAGAAGAAAGTCATGTTGCGATAGCAGGTCGTATTATGACTAAACGTGGAAAAGGTAAAGCAGGATTTGCACATGTTCAAGACTTATCAGGACAAATTCAAATTTATGTTAGAAAAGATCAAATTGGAGAAGAACAATTTGATTTATGGAAACATGCCGATTTAGGGGATATTGTCGGTGTTGAAGGTGTAATGTTTAAAACTAATACTGGTGAATTATCGGTTAAAGCGAAATCATTTACACTATTAACTAAAGCTTTAAGACCATTACCAGATAAATTCCACGGATTACAAGATATAGAACAACGTTATCGTCAACGTTATTTAGATTTAATTACAAATCAAGATAGTACACGAACATTTATTAATCGTAGTAAAATCATTCAAGAAATGCGTAATTATCTAAATCAAAAAGGTTTCTTAGAAGTAGAAACACCAATGATGCATCAAATCGCTGGAGGGGCTGCTGCTAGACCATTTGTGACACACCATAATGCATTAGACGCTACTTTGTATATGCGTATAGCTATCGAATTGCATTTAAAACGTTTAATCGTAGGCGGATTAGAAAAAGTATACGAAATTGGTCGCGTATTCCGTAATGAAGGCGTATCTACACGACATAACCCTGAATTTACAATGATTGAATTGTATGAAGCATATGCAGATTACCATGATATAATGGATTTAACAGAATCAATGGTTAGACATATTGCTCAAGAAGTACTTGGATCAGCTAAAGTTCAATATAATGGAACTGAGATTGATTTAGAATCATCATGGAAAAGATTACACATTGTTGATGCAGTTAAAGAAGCTACAGGTGTAGATTTCTATAATGTGAAATCTGATGAAGAAGCTAAAGCATTGGCAAAGGAACATGGAATTGAAATTACTGACAATATGAAATATGGTCATATTTTAAATGAATTCTTTGAGCAAAAAGTAGAAGAGACATTAATTCAACCAACATTCATATATGGTCATCCAATTGATATATCACCGTTAGCTAAGAAAAATCCGGAAGATCCTAGATTTACAGATAGATTTGAATTGTTTATCGTAGGAAGAGAACATGCTAATGCCTTTACTGAGCTTAATGACCCTATCGATCAAAAAGAACGTTTTGAAGCTCAATTAGTTGAAAAAGAGCAAGGTAATGATGAAGCACATGAAATGGATGAAGATTATATCGAAGCATTAGAATATGGTATGCCTCCTACAGGTGGTCTAGGAATCGGAATTGATAGATTAGTTATGTTATTAACTGATTCACCATCAATTAGAGACGTATTATTATTCCCTTATATGAGACAAAAATAATATATCTAAAAACACCAATCACAATTGTGATTGGTGTTTTTATGTAATCTAATTGTTGAAAAAGTGAGATGAAATTATTTTTTTCTTAAATAAATGTTACTTTTGATAAGTAAAAGTAACTTATTTACTGATAGAAAGTAATAATACCTATAGTTTAGGAAAGTGATATGTGGTAGAATAGATCAAGTGGAAAAGACGTAGGAATTGAAATTCCGTCTTTCGAAAAAAATGAAAATAATCTGTTGACTTTCTTAAGTAAATGAAGTAATATATAAAAGTCGTCAAAAACACGTAGTTTGGTTAACGAAATGTAAAATTAATTTTAACAAAGTGTAAAATTAACTATTGAAATGTTATTAACAAACGTGTATTATTAATAAAGTAAGTTAATTTGTCTGGTGGCAATAGCAAAGAGGTCACACCTGTTCCCATGCCGAACACAGAAGTTAAGCTCTTTAGCGCCGATGGTAGTCGGACTAACGTTCCGTTAGAGTAGGACGTTGCCAGGCAATAGATAACAGGAGAATTAGCTCAGCTGGGAGAGCATCTGCCTTACAAGCAGAGGGTCGGCGGTTCGAACCCGTCATTCTCCACCATTTAATAGCCGGCCTAGCTCAATTGGTAGAGCAACTGACTTGTAATCAGTAGGTTGGGGGTTCAAGTCCTCTGGCCGGCACCATCTTTTGAGCCATTAGCTCAGTTGGTAGAGCATCTGACTTTTAATCAGAGGGTCAGAGGTTCGAATCCTCTATGGCTCATTACGATTTTATTTATTATTTTAAGCGAAATATTGCAGAAGTAGTTCAGCGGTAGAATACGACCTTGCCAAGGTCGGGGTCGCGGGTTCGAATCCCGTCTTCTGCTCCATTATTTTGCCGGGGTGGCGGAACTGGCAGACGCACAGGACTTAAAATCCTGCGGTGAGAGATCACCGTACCGGTTCGATTCCGGTCCTCGGCACCATCTTTAATAAGCGCCCGTAGCTCAACTGGATAGAGCGTTTGACTACGGATCAAGAGGTTATGGGTTCGACTCCTATCGGGCGCGTCATTTTAAAGAATATAACTACATACGGGAAGTAGCTCAGCTTGGTAGAGCACTTGGTTTGGGACCAAGGGGTCGCAGGTTCGAATCCTGTCTTCCCGACTTCTTAAAAAATGGGGGCTTAGCTCAGCTGGGAGAGCGCCTGCTTTGCACGCAGGAGGTCAGCGGTTCGATCCCGCTAGTCTCCACCATTATTTATTTCAACAATGAACATTGAAAACTGAATGACAATATGTCAACGTTAATTCCAATAATGTAACGAAAGTTACAACAATTAATTTAGTTTTATGAGCTAATCAAACATCATAATTTTTTATGGAGAGTTTGATCCT
>NZ_JBJQIL010000008.1:0-36322 GCF_045984185.1 Staphylococcus sp. KUGN1
AATGTAAAACTTTCAACCAATATGTTGCCTGATGCATTTAATTAATAATCAAATAGTAATTGAGGAGTGAAGCTTTTATGACTAATATCTTATATCAACACGGTACATTAGGAACATTGATGGCAGGTCTATTAAAAGGTACTGCATCAATTAATGAACTATTAGAACATGGTGACCTAGGTATTGCGACATTAACTGGTTCTAATGGAGAAGTGATATTTGTAGATGGTAAAGCCTATCATGCGAATGAACATAAAGAATTTGTTGAACTAAAAGGTGATGAGTTAACACCTTATGCAACAGTGACAAAATTCACAGCAGATACAACATATCAAACTAAGGATAAAACTTCTGAAGCTGTTTTTGATGAAATAAAAGAAAAAATGCTCAGTGAAAATTTATTTTCAGCAGTGAAAATTTCTGGATTGTTTAAAATGATGCATGTACGTATGATGCCTGGTCAAGAACCACCATACACTCGTTTGATTGATTCAGCACGCAGACAACCTGAACAAACCGAGACATATATCAAAGGATCAGTAGTTGGATTCTTTACACCAGAACTCTTTCATGGTGTAGGTTCAGCAGGATTCCATGTACACTTTGCTAATGATGATCGCAACTTTGGTGGACATGTATTAGATTTTGAAGTTGAAGATGTTAAAGTTGAGATTCAGAACTTCGAAACATTCGAACAACATTTCCCAATCAATGATGAAATCTTTAATAAGACGGATATTGATTATAAAGATATTGCAGAAGAAATAAGAGAAGCAGAATAGTATCTTAAAAATTAAAAGAGGAGTATAAATTGTTATGTTAGTGCATTCATTTGATCCATTTCATAATTTGTTGTTATCTTCAATCGTTGCTGCTATACCAATCATTCTTTTCTTACTGTGTTTAACAGTATTTAAAATGAAAGGTGTTTATGCTGCATTAACAACTTTGATTATAACAATATTAGTAGCATTATTAGTTTTTAAATTACCTTTGAACATTGCTGGAGGAGCCACATTTGAAGGTTTCTATCAAGGTATTATTCCCATTGGTTTTATAGTTATTATGGCCGTATGGTTGTATAAAATTTCTACCAAAAGTGGTCAATTTGATATTGTTAAAGACAGTATAGCTAGTATTTCACAAGATCAACGTATTCAATTATTACTAATCGGTTTTGTATTTAATGCATTTTTAGAAGGCGCAGCCGGATTTGGTGTACCAATTGCTATATGCGCTGTATTACTTACGCAGCTGGGATTCAAACCTTTAGAGGCAGCTATGTATTGTTTAGTAGGCAATGCTGCTGCTGGGGCTTACGGTGCAGTAGGAATTCCAGTAGCTATTATTGATACGTTAAATTTATCAGGTGATGTTTCTGCTACCGAGGTAGCACTAATTGGTAATTTAACTTTAGGGTTTATTAGCTTTTTTGTGCCTTTCTTATTAATATTTATGATTGATGGATTCAGAGGTATTAAAGAGATATTACCATCTATTTTAGTTGTTTCTGTAACTTATACGTTTTTACAAGTGATTATAACATCATTTGCAGGTCCTGAACTTGCAGATATTATACCTGGATTGGCAGCTATGGTTGTATTAGCATTATTCTCTAGTAAGTTTCAACCTAAAAACATATTTAGATTACAACAAAATGAAGAACCTAAACGTGTAACTAAACATTCATTCAAAAATATTGTTTATGCATGGAGTCCTTTCATCATTTTAACTGTTATTGTACTTATATGGAGTTCATCATTCTTTAAAGGATTATTTGAAAAGAAAGGACTATTACACTCTCTTGTAATTAATTTTAATGTACCTGGTACGATGAATGATGTAACGCACGCGCCAAATGTACTCACTTTTAATTTTATTGCACAAACTGGTACAGCTATATTAATTACAGCCATTTTGACTATTATTATTGCAAATAACATGAATTTTAAAATTGCTGGGAAACTATTAGGATTAACAGTGAAAGAACTATGGATTTCTGTATTAACAATATGTTTTATCTTAGCTGTATCTAAAGTAACGACTTATGGCGGATTAAGTAGTGCTATGGGCCAAGGTATTGCTAAAGCTGGATCTATATTTCCACTATTATCACCAGTTTTAGGTTGGATAGGTGTATTTATGACTGGATCAGTTGTAAATAACAATGCATTATTTGCTCCAATACAAGCCTCTGTTGCTGGACAAATTGGTGCTAAAGGGTCCTTACTTGTGGCAGCTAACGTTGCTGGTGGTGTTACGGCTAAAATTGTATCACCTCAATCTATAGCTATAGCTACTGCTGCAGTTAATGAAGTAGGAAATGAATCACAATTAATGAAAATGACAATGCGTTTTAGTATAGGATTATTAGTATTTGTATGCATCTGGACATTTCTACTTAGCTTATTAATAAGCTAAGTAGAAATAACAATAATATTACAGAATATGTATCTATTCCATAAAAGAATAGTTCTTATTAAAAATAAGTATTTTAATTTCTGTATGTTTTGTATTATACTAATATTTGTACTTAAAAGAAGGGAGTCAATTATGAATACAAAAGAGTCAAAAACAGTTGTTGTTATTGGCGCTGGTGTTTTAAGCACAACTTTTAGTTCTATGCTTAAAGAGTTAGAACCAAGTTGGAATATAAAACTATATGAACGTTTAGATCGTCCTGGTATCGAAAGTTCAAATGAGCGTCATAATGCTGGAACTGGTCATGCTGCTTTATGTGAATTGAACTATACAGTGAAACAACCTGATGGATCAATTGATATAGAAAAAGCAAAAGAAATTAATGAACAGTTTGAGATTTCAAAACAATTTTGGGGTCATTTAGTTAAAAATAATAGTATTTCTAACCCTAAAGAATTTATTCAACCATTACCTCACATTAGTTTTGTTAGAGGTAAAAATAACGTTCAATTCTTAAAGGATCGTTATCATGCTATGAAGGATTTTCCAATGTTCGACAATATTGAATATACAGAAGATATTGAAGAGATGAGAAAATGGGTTCCATTAATGATGGAGGGTCATAGCTCAAGTGATATTATGGCTGCTAGTAAGATTAACGAAGGTACAGACGTTAACTTTGGAGAGCTTACTCGTAAAATGGCTAAAAACATTGAACAACATCCTAATGCCAATGTCCAATATAATCATGAAGTAATAGACTTTAACCATCGAAAAGATGGTAAATGGGAAATTAAAGTGCGTCAACGTAACAGCGGTGATGTTCAAACTGAACTTGCTGATTATGTATTTATTGGTGCTGGTGGTGGCGCTATTCCACTATTACAAAAAACTGGAATTCCAGAAAGTAAACATTTGGGTGGATTCCCTATTACAGGACAATTTTTAATTTGTACTAACCCAGACATTATAGCCCAACACGATGCCAAAGTTTACGGTAAAGAACCACCTGGCACACCGCCTATGACAGTACCTCACTTGGATACTCGATATATTGATGGTGAACGTACATTATTATTCGGTCCATTCGCTAGTGTGGGTCCTAAGTTCTTAAAAAATGGTTCTAATCTTGATTTATTTAAATCAGTCAAACCATATAATATTACAACATTATTATCTGCTGCTGCTAAAAACCTACCTTTAATCAAATATTCATTTGATCAAATATTAATGACTAAAGAAGGTTGTATGAATCATTTACGTACATTTTATCCAGAAGCACGTGATGAAGATTGGCAGTTATACACTGCAGGCAAACGTGTACAAGTGATTAAAGATACTCCCGAATATGGTAAAGGATTTATTCAGTTTGGTACAGAAGTTGTTAATTCTGAAGATCATTCGGTAATAGCTTTATTAGGAGAGTCTCCAGGAGCATCAACTTCAGTATCTGTAGCTTTAGAAGTACTTGAGAAAAACTTCCCTGAATATGAATCTGAATGGATGCCTAAAATACAAAAAATGATTCCATCTTATGGTAAATCACTCATTAATGATACTGCGTTAATGAAAAAAATCCGTCAACAGACATCAAAAGATTTAGAATTAAATTACTATCAAAGCAATAAGTAGACTACAATACAATGCTAAAAAAGGAATGTTAAGCGTGAAAAAATTATTAATAGTAACAATTATTAGTACTATTGGTTTTTGTGCACTCAAACGTTACCAAAAACATGTAAACCAAGCACCAAACATAGAATATTAGAGTCAAAATATTTATTTCATAATATTTATAAAAATTATTACGTATATTAGTTTTATAAAGCCAAATTCAATTTTTAGTGATATTAAAAAGAGATCTCATATATGAGATCTCTTTTTTCATTGATAGAGTTTTATGATTCTGTAAGTATAGTACTATAAGAAATCTAGCTGTTTTAAAACACTACGTAAGATGACTTATCGGAAGTTATCTGTAACTCACCCATTACAGATGATATAATATAAAGGTCGCCTATCTCTCAGGCGTCAATTCAGACGCAGAGAGGAGGTGCTAATCTATGTTAGAAATCCTTGTTCACATCACGACCACAGTCATCAGTGGTTGTATTATTGCGTTATTTACGCATTGGCTACGTAATCGCAATAATAAATAGGCGACTATAGCCACACCTAAAAATCCCCTCACTATTGCCGTAGTGAGGGGATTGGTGCATCTATGCTAGTTTCCTTGTTAACTAAATTATAACACTGGTTAGTAGAGAAATGCAAAACCATGTATTCAGACTAATCATACTAAAGTAAATTTCTAAATACTTCGTATTGTTCGCTATAAAGAGAATCATTTCTTAAAGAATTTTCGAAATGAATTCCTTTTAACTTTAGTAATTTTAATAAATCCTTATTATTTTTAACTAATTCATAGTAATTATAATAAGTGTTTATTTGATTTTCATTATTACAGTATTTTTACTTTGTAACAGAATCATTTTTTCACTAACTACTAAATCTCATCATATAAACTCTTAATATTTCTATTAATTAAAAATCAATTTTAGTTAATCATATTGTCTCTATTAATATTCCAATATCTCAAATAAACAAATTGTTAGAATCTAAAAAGAATTTTTAAGATAAATAAAAAGTTGAAATAAATTACATTCCATTTTATTTGTACTCTATAAATTAATGTGATTAAATGTAACTATAAAAGTTTCTTTTGAAATTTGGAGGTACTTCATTGAATTTAGAGTTTAATATCGCAGTCCATGTACTAGTTTTTTTAAGTAGGCATTCTTATGAAAAGTTCAGTAGTACCGAACTATCAAAGAAAGTTTGTGTAAATCCAGTTCAACTAAGAAGAGTTATGAGTCAATTATCAGAAAGTGATTATATTACAGCGAAAAAAGGGAAGTATGGCGGTTATAGTGTGAAAGGTAATGTTTTGAATGCATCCTTAGCAGAATTATTTAGATTATTCGCCACTAATAAATCGTTTGGAAGAATTTACACAGGAACTAAAGAAAGTGAATGTGAAATTTCAAATCAAATGAGTCATGTTATGTCAGAATATCATTACGAAGAGTTTAGAATTTTAGAAGCATTCTATCAAAATATATCAATTGAAGATATACTAAATAAAATTTTAATGGAGGGATACAATGAAAAAGTATGATTTATTAATTTTAGGATTTGGCAAAGGTGGTAAAACACTTGCTAAAAGTGCATCAGCACAAGGAATGAAAGTAGCAGTAGTTGAAAAATCTCAAAAAATGTATGGAGGTACATGTATCAACATAGGGTGTATCCCATCTAAAACATTAATACATGAAGGATTAGAAAGTGGTTCATTCAATCAATCATTACATCGTAAAGAAGAAGTTGTGACCTCACTTAACAAAAAGAACTACCATAATTTAGCAGATGATAAAAATATAACAGTATTAGATAATAAAGCTGTCTTTAAATCAAATACTGAAGTAAATTTATTAGACGAACAAGGTAAAGTCATAGATACTTTAACAGCAAATAACATCGTTATAAATACAGGAGCAACACCTGTTATTCCAGGTATCCAAGGCATTCAAAAATCAAAATATTTATACGATTCTACTGGTATCATGAATTTAAATGAGAAGCCTAAACGACTGGTTATTGTGGGTGGAGGTTATATTTCTTTAGAATTTGCATCTATGTTTGCCAACTTTGGGACAGAAGTGACTGTATTAGAAATGAAAGAAAGACTAATGCCAAAAGAAGATGAAGAAATCGTTTCTCATGTAATTAAAGACTTAGAAGATAAAGATGTAAAAATTGTGCTAGATACTCAAACTTCAGCATTTGAAGATCAAGATGATCATACTGTCGTAAAAACGAATAGAGGCGATATTGAAGCAGATGCAGTTCTACTCGCAATTGGTAGAAAACCAAATACGGAAGACTTAAATTTAGAAAATACTGATATTAAACTTGGTGAACGTGGCGAAATTAAAGTTGATAATCAACTGAAAACTGACGTTAATCATATCTATACGATTGGTGATGTTAAAGGGGGCATGCAATTCACTTATATTTCTTTAGATGATTTTAGAATTGTTAACGACCAATTATTAGGTTCAGGTGAGCGTACTACAGAGAATAGAGGGTCAATACCATATACTGTATTTATAGACCCACCATTATCTCGTATTGGTTTAACGGCTAAAGAAGCGAAAGAACAAGGTTATAATATTAAAGAAGGTAAGCTTCCAGTTAATAATATACCAAGACACAAAATCAATAATGACACTAGAGGCCTGTTTAAAGTAGTGATAGATACTAAAACAAATAAAATATTAGGAGCTACACTATATGGACTACAATCTGAAGAAATGATAAATATTATTAAACTTGCTATTGATCAAGATATTGACTATACAATTTTAAGAGACAATATTTATACCCATCCAACAATGATAGAATCATTTAATGATTTATTTAATATTTAAATAGTATTAATTCAATTAAAATCAATATAAATAACTTTAAATGATAGTATATATCTTGATTTATAATATTAAAATATGAATTTATTCGATTAAGCGATATGTATTTTCTAATTATTTTGGAAATCAATTCGTTTTTACTTACCCCTACTGGGTATATAATATGAACTGATTATATTACCTATAGATTTTTATAAATTGGAGGAATCAATTTGATGGATAATAGAGACTCACAGCATCATATGATTCATACTAGCCATGAAAATCATGATCATCACGAAAACCATAATCATCATAGTGGCCATGCACATCATCATGGGAATTTTAAAGCTAAGTTTTTTGTTTCATTAATTTTTGCAATACCTATCATTCTTTTATCGCCAATGATGGGCGTTAAATTACCTTTTCAATTCACATTTCCAGGTTCTGAATGGGTAGTGTTAATATTAAGTACAATTTTATTCTTTTATGGTGGTAAACCGTTCTTGTCTGGTGGTAAAGATGAAATTGCTACAAAAAAACCAGGTATGATGACCTTAGTTGCCCTAGGTATTTCAGTAGCTTATATTTATAGCTTGTATGCTTTTTATATGAATAACTTTAGTAGTGCAACTGGTCATACAATGGACTTTTTTTGGGAATTAGCAACCTTAATTTTAATTATGCTATTAGGACATTGGATAGAAATGAATGCTGTCGGAAATGCTGGAGATGCTTTAAAGAAAATGGCAGAACTGTTACCTAATAGTGCTATTAAAGTTATGGATAATGGCCAACGTGAAGAAGTTAAAATATCAGACATCATGACTGATGATATCGTCGAAGTAAAAGCCGGAGAAAGTATTCCAACAGATGGTATTATCGTTCAAGGACAAACATCTATAGATGAATCTCTAGTCACTGGAGAATCTAAAAAAGTACAAAAAAATCAAAATGACAACGTCATCGGGGGTTCTATTAATGGGTCTGGAACAATACAAGTCAAGGTTACAGCTGTTGGAGAAGATGGATATCTTTCTCAAGTTATGGGACTTGTTAATCAAGCACAAAATGATAAATCTAGTGCTGAATTGTTATCTGATAAAGTGGCGGGTTATTTATTCTACTTTGCTGTAAGTGTTGGCGTGATTTCTTTTATTGTCTGGATGCTCATTCAAAATGATGTTGATTTTGCATTAGAACGTCTTGTAACTGTGTTAGTCATTGCTTGTCCACATGCTTTAGGCTTGGCAATACCTTTAGTCACTGCACGTTCTACTTCAATTGGTGCACATAATGGTTTAATTATTAAAAATAGAGAGTCTGTAGAAATAGCTCAACATATCGATTATGTAATGATGGATAAAACTGGTACTTTAACTGAGGGTAACTTTTCTGTGAATCATTATGAGAGCTTTAAAAATGATTTGAGTAATGATACAATATTAAGCCTTTTCGCCTCATTAGAAAGTCAATCTAATCACCCATTAGCTATAAGTATTGTTGATTTTGCGAAAAGTAAAAATGTTTCATTTACTAACCCACAAGACGTTAATAATATTCCAGGTGTCGGATTAGAAGGTCTAATTGATAATAAAACATATAAAATAACAAATGTCTCTTATCTTGATAAACATAAACTTAATTATGACAATGACTTGTTTACTAAATTAGCTCAACAAGGTAATTCAATCAGTTATTTAATTGAGGATCAACAAGTCATTGGCATGATTGCTCAAGGAGATCAAATTAAAGAAAGCTCAAAACAAATGGTAGCTGATTTACTATCAAGAAATATTACACCAGTCATGCTTACAGGTGACAATAATGAAGTGGCACACGCTGTCGCAAAAGAATTAGGTATTAGTGATGTCCACGCACAACTCATGCCAGAAGATAAGGAAAGCATTATAAAAGATTATCAAAGTGACGGTAATAAAGTCATGATGGTCGGAGACGGTATCAACGATGCGCCGAGTCTTATAAGAGCCGATATTGGTATAGCAATTGGTGCAGGCACAGATGTTGCAGTGGATTCAGGTGATATCATACTTGTTAAAAGTAATCCATTAGATATTATTCATTTCTTGACCCTTTCAAATAATACTATGAGAAAAATGGTGCAAAACTTATGGTGGGGTGCAGGTTATAATATTGTTGCTGTACCTTTAGCAGCTGGTATTTTAGCATTTATTGGCTTGATTTTATCACCTGCAATAGGTGCTATTTTAATGTCCTTAAGTACAATTATCGTTGCAATTAATGCCTTTACTTTAAAATTAAAATAAAAGAGGTGTAAAATGGATGAAAAAAATATTTACAGTTCTTGCTGCTTTGTTTTCCATGTTACTTATATTATCTAATGATATATTAGCAGAAAGTAAGCAGAACATGAATATGACAGAAGACAAACAAAAACAGAATGATGAAATGGATATGGGAGGACATGATGAAAGAAAAAACTTAATTCTTCACAAGGAGAAAATGTAATAACTTTTCTTAAAGTTTTAAAGTCAGAAAAAGATAAAGATGGTTATGAGAATTATATATTAAAGGCTCAGGAAGGGAAGGCAGAATTTTATAAAGGAAGCGTTTCTGATACTTTATGTTATAATGGAAGTATACTTGGGCCAACTTTAAAACTTATAAAAGGTGAAAAAGTAAAAATTAAATTAGTTAATAATTTAGATGAAAATACGACATTTCATTGGCATGGTCTTGAGATAGATGGAAAAGTAGATGGTGGCCCTTCTCAGGTTATAAAACCAGGGGAAGAAAAAATAATTAAGTTTGAAGTCGAACAAGAAGCTGCCACTTTATGGTATCACCCTCATCCTTCTCCAAATACTGCTAAGCAAGTTTACAATGGATTATCTGGCTTATTATATATAGAAGATAATGAAAATTTAAATTACCCTAATGAATATGGGGAAAATGATTTACCGATAGTTATTCAAGATAAAACATTTATATCAAAAAAATTAAATTATTCAAAAACAAAAGATATAGATGGGACTCAAGGTGATATAGTAGTTGTTAATGGGAAAGTAAATCCTAAACTAACAACCAAAGAAGGAAAAGTTCGTTTAAGACTTTTAAATGGTTCTAACGCTCGAGATTTAAACCTTAAATTAAGTAACAACCAAAGTTTTGAATACATTACCTTTGATAGTAGTTATTTAGAGGAAAAACAACAGTTAAATGAAATCAATCTAGTGCCTTCTGAAAGAAATAATAGTCGATTTATCTAAAATTAAAGGTGAAGAAGTTGATCTTGTTGATAACGAAGATACCGTGGTTTTACCAATAAATTACAAAGAATCGAAAGATAATAAAGAGACAACTTCTAAAGTAGACAAGAAAATCAAACTAGAAGGTATGGATGATAAGGTTACTATTAATGATAAAAAGTACGACCCTGACAGAATAGATTTTACACAAAAGAAAAATCAAAAAGAGATTTGAGAAATTGAGAATGTTAAAGACAAAATGGGAGGTATGAAGCATCCCTTTCATATCCATGGAACCCAATTTAAAGTTGTATCAGTGGATGGGAAAGCACCTCCAAAAGATATGAGAGGAAAAACAGACGTTATATCGTTAAAACCTGGTCAAAAAACCAAAATAGAAGTTGTTTTTAAAAACAGTGGAACATATATGTTCCATTGTCAAATTCTTGAACATGAAGATAATGGCATGATGGGACAAGTAAAAGTAACAAAATAATTAATAAGGAATTTTAAAATATGTATAAAAAATTAGGATTTATTATATTAGCATCAGGATTAGTATTATCAGCTTGCTCAACGGATAGTAAAGAAGAAAATAATGGTTCTAAAGATAAAAAAGAAGAAGAACACATAGAACATAAAAGTGAAAGCAAGACTCCAGATGATATGAAGCGTACAGACGATAGTAAATTTAAAAAAGGGGATGAAGTTACTATTACAGCAGGACATATGCCCGGCATGAAAAATGCTAAAGGGACAGTTAAAGGTGCTTACAAAACCTATGCTTATGTAGTGAGTTATACACCTGAAAATGGTGATAAGAAAGTAAATAACCACAAATGGGTCGTTAATGAAGAAGTTGCAGATGCCCCTAAAAATGGATTTAAAAAAGGTGATACAGTTAAATTAGAAGCTGACCATATGCCTGGTATGAAAGGTGCAGAAGCTCAAATTGATGATGTAGAAAAAACAACCGTTTATATGGTGGATTATAAATCAACCGAAAACGATAAAATGGTTAAAAATCACAAATGGATGACAACTGACGAACTTAAATCTCGTTAATATCTTTCATTTTAGTTCTTTAAAGTATTTAGTTAGTGATTGATAAATGCAATGAGAATCCCCTTTGTTAAATAGACAAGTAAACAAATAAAATTTATGGTCACTCTCATATCCACAATAATGAGAGTGGCCATTTGTTTAGAAAAATTAAATGATTTTTATGAAAATGAGGGGATCTTTTATAATTTATCAATGGAATTCGAAAAATATAAAATAGAATAGTGAATGTATTGAGCTTTCTCGTTTATCAAGAAAAGTTATTCTAAATTAGCAGGTAAAGTCACAGTTGCTATAAATTCAACAACTATATATATATGATTAGAGTGTACCTTAAACAACCCAATAGCTATATTAATAATATAAATACTATTAATTTACTTATACTCTAAGACTTTTTCAACTGGCATTCTATATGAATTATATGCTTCTTTAGCTTTTTTCCCAATTGCAACAATCATTACTGGAACATAACGATCCAAATCATAACCAAACGTTTTACCAATTTCTTCATGTTCAAAACCACCAATTGGATTAGTATCATAGCCATATTGTTTTGCAACTAACATAAATTGCATTGCAGCTAAACTACTATCTACTTTAACAATATCATTCATACTTTGACGTGTATGGCTTTTATAGTTTTCTAAAACAAGAGGTAACATTTGTTCTTTTACTTCTTGAGGCATATGACCATTTTTAACAGCCTGTTCATATATAAACTCACCTTCTTCATAACATTGTAAATCACCAAAAATGATTACCATTGCTGAAGATGTATCATTTTGTTTTGTATTAAATTTAATTAATGGACGTAATTTCTCTTTAGCCTCATCACTTTCTACTACAACAAAACGCCAAGGTTGCATATTTACTGAAGAAGGCGCTTTTGTTGCTTTCACAATCATTTCATCCATTTCTTTATGTGGAATTTTATAATTAGGATCAAATTCTTTTACAGATTTTCTTTGCTCTAAAATTTCATTAAACTCTTTTAGCATCACTTAACTTTCTTTCTTTAGTGTCTATTTAAAATTATAGACTTAAAATACTTTATAACCAAATACTTCTTTTCACTAAATTTTATGATTTTGCATTTCTCCACTAACCAGTGTTATAATTTAGTTAACAAATAGTGTACTAGCATGATAAACACCGAGCCCGATAACTACTGCGAATAGTTATTGGGCTCTTTTGGTGTATTAGCTATATATGTCGCCGCTAAATTACTTCTCACGATTATTCAGCCAATGAGAAAATAATGTGAGTATAACTCCTACTACGATAGGAGCTATAATAGTTACAAATAGTGTACTGAACATGATGTCACCTCCTTCCATGCTAAATACAGCACAGAAGTGAACGACGACTTTTGTATTATACCATTTCTAATAATTGAGTTACAGATGGCTTCCGATAAGTCATTTTATGTTATATCTTTGCTTATTTTTATAGTATCAAGACAAGAAGAAACTCGTTTCACTCGTTTCAAAAACCCTTCTGATTTTTAGAGAAAAACTCTCTTATTTCATCGTCTTTAATAAAATAATATGCCATCTTTCCCTTTTTATAAAAATCAAGTACATCATTTTTATATAAAAGTCTTAAATGATGTGAAGTTGAAGCAACACTCATTTTCAATATCACAGAAATATCACAAACACACAACTCATCTTCTTTAATCAAAGATAATATAATTTTCAATTTCTTCTCATCACAAATCTTTTCTAAAATGTTAAGTAATTTCTTAGATTTATCATCTTCTAAAAAACTTAAAGCATTGTTAACTTTATCCTCATGTACACAAATCACATCACAAGCATTTTCATAACTCATATGAAATCACACCCTAAATTAAAATATAAATCCTAAAATTGTTTGAATAGTGTCATTTTCTATAATGATAAATAAACCTAAAGCTATATAAATAACAGCCATAATCCAACGACCAAATTTCTCAACAATTTCTCCAACTCCTGGAATATCAGCTAATTTTTGTGCAGTAAATACCAAGAAGAAAATTAAAATTAAAAAGACAAACAAAGTAATTAATAAATTAGTAACACTTAATGTCACAAAATAGGGAACAAATAAACCGATATTATCAGCACCACAACTTGCTATCGTAACAATTGCAATCGTACCAACTAATTTAGACAATCCTTTTTCATTCAATTCTTTTTTAGCTCTCTCTTCTCCGTCACTATCACCATAAATAGCCACTTTAATTCCTAAATAAATCGGTATTAACCCTAATAATCCTAATATCCATTTTTCAGGAACATAATTTAAGACAAAGGCAAAGAATAAACTTATGACAATCAATGCCACAGATCCTACATATTGACCAATATAAATATCTCGATATTCTTTCCTAGTCTTTGCTCTAGCAAAGAACATTAATAAAATCACTAATAAGTCTAATGCTGTCGCAATATAAAGAACAGCAGCAGTTACAATAGTCTGAATCATAATTACACCTCATTCAAAAATATTTTTGAATATATTATAACTTATTTTTTTTAATAATCATAGGTGCTTTATTCCAATTGCTTTATTGACGTTGAGCCTCGGAACTTTTAACAAACTCAAAAAATAGTCGAATGGTTGGCATATAATCATGAATTTTAAATGTTTTCTTTAAACCAAAGTTAATGTATACGCCAAAATTTATTGCACATTATCTAGTTGACTTATTAAAAATGGGTCTTCGGAATATATAGTGGAATTAGCATTTTGATAATTCGAAAAAAATAGTGGTTAAATCGGATTGTTTGGTGGAATGCTAAGGAAAAATAAGGTTCTGTTGCAAAGTCAGAAAAAATATAACTAATTATCATTTTAACATGGTAGTATTCCCTTAACTGGCCAACATGTGATTAATTTCGTAGCACGGCGAAAATCCGTAAATCTGAAGAGACCTACGGTTCTTTTTATATAGACCATAAATACATTCAATACCTTTGAGTGTATTCTTTGCCGTATTGACGCTTTGATATCTCGTCTTTCTCACTTTAATATGACGGTGATCCTGCTCAATGAGGTTATTAAGATATTTAGATGTACAATGACAGTCGGGATTAAGTTTAAAATCTTTAATCAACTTAGACATTGCCACCTTCGTCGAAGGTGCCTGGTCTGTAATTATCATTTGAGGTTTACCAAATTGTTTAATAAGTCGCTTAATAAACGCATATGCTGAATGATTATCTCGTTTCTTACGTAACCAAATATCCAATGTATGACCATCTGCATCAATGGCACGATATAAATAGCACCATTTTCCTTTTATTTTAATGTATGTCTCATCAACGCGCCATTTATAATAAGCTTTTTTATGCTTTTTCTTCCAAATTTTATACAAAATAGGAGCATATTCTTGAACCCAACGGTAGATCGTTGAATGATGAACGTTAACGCCGCGTTCTCTTAGTATTTCAGATATATCACGATAACTAAGCGCGTATCTTAAGTAATAGCCAACGGCTACAGTTATTACATCTTTATTAAATTGCTTATATCTAAAATAATTCATAGAGAACGCTCCTTTTTTGTTAAAATTATACTATAAAATTAACTTTGCAACAGAACCTATAAAGCCTTGTTCTAAAAGAACAAGGCTTTATAAATATAAATGCTTATTATCTAATTTTCCATTTACCCAGAATATAATATTGAAAACATTTATTGACTCACTAACGTCTCTCTATTTTATTCTTATAAACAGTTTGTTAGGTAAATTATAACACTAGTTAGTGAAGAATTGTAAATAGAATAAATAATAATGATTAAGAAGATAAGATATTTAAATACTCTTAATTGGTGATAATATATACAACTCATTTATAACAATTGGTGTTGCAATTTTTGTACTATTCTTCTTTGATTTTGACAACTTGTTTACCGAAATTATCACCTGTAAATAACTTTCTGAATGCAGAAGGTAAATTGTCAAAACCTTCATCTATCGTCACTTCAAATTTAATTTTACCTTCAGACACCCATTGTGCGAGTTGTTCGCTTGCTTCTTTAAAATGATCAGCGAATTGGGCTACTACAAAACCTTGCATCAATGCTTGATTTTTAATCAACGTTCCTTGGATACGTGGTCCAATATCGTCTTTTTCATTATTATATGCTGAAATTGCACCACATACCGGAACGCGTGCAAATTGATTTAAGTGTTTAAACACTTCATCAGAAATTGCGCCGCCTACATTTTCAAAATACACATCAATGCCATCTGGTACAGCCGCTTCGAGTTGCTGCGTGAAATCATCTTGTTTATAATCAATGGCCGCATCAAATCCTAATTCATCTGTTAAATATGCTGTTTTCTGCTTACCACCAGCAATACCGACAACTTTTGCGCCTTTAATCTTAGCAATTTGTCCTACGACAGAGCCTACCGCACCGGATGCAGCTGACACGACAACCGTCTCGCCAGATTTTGGTTGACCAATTTGAAGCAATCCTGTATAGGCCGTCATTCCCGGCATGCCTAAAACACTCAAATATAAATGTAATGGTACATCTTTTGATGGAACAGGGGTCACATCGTCTCCATTCACTGTATTTATCTTTTTCCATGGTAATATGCCTGTGACATAATCACCCACAGATAGACGTTCATCTTTCGATTGTGTGACTTTTCCAACAATATGACCTTGTAATGGCTCATTCACTTGGAAAGGTTGAACATAACTTTTTGTATCATTCATTCTGCCTCTCATGTAAGGATCTACAGATACATAAATGGATTCTACTTGAATCTCACCTGCATATGGTTCTCGAGTTTCTATTGTTTCAAATCTAAATACATCGTCTTGAGGGATACCATTGATTACGAATGTAATTTTCAATGACTTTTTTATTTCTACCTACTGTATCTACATAAAAACCTTTACACCAAAACTTTCTATTTCCATATCTATATTTTAAATTAGCGTGTCTATCAAAAATCATTAAACTACTTTTACCTTTTAGATATCCAACAAATGAAGACACTCCTATTTTGGGTGGAATGCTAACTAACATATGAATATGATCTTTACATGCTTCTGCTTCAATAATTTCTACACCTTTTCTTTCACATAATTGGCGTAGAATAATTCGAATATCTTTCTTTATCTTCCCATATATTACTTGTCTTCTATATTTTGGAGCGAAGACTATGTGATACTTACAATTCCATTTTGTATGTGCTAAACTGTTTGTGTCGGATGACATTAAAAAGCATCTCCTCGTGTTGATTATTTTGGTTGGCTGACCAATATTTATTCTAGCACGTAGAGTTGCTTTTTTTGTGACAACGGTAGAACCTTTTCTGAACCATACGCATAGCGTATGGTTTTCTTTTTACAATGAAAGAACGACAAATTCCATACTATTACATTAGAATTTGTCGTTCATTTATTAGAAGCATATATTTTACAGACTTCTAAATTAATTGTTACAACAACAATTATTATCCTGTTGCTCTTTTTCATTTTTCTCTTTTTTTTCTTCAATTTCTACTGAACAACAAGATTGTTCCTGAGGTTTTAATTTTTTTAATACGTCTTTGACCCCCATTATCTCACCTCCTTTAAATAACGATGTTCACCATCAAACCTGTAGAAATAGCTACAACTAAAATGGCGATAACGAATGAGATTACAAATTTTTTCTTGAATAGTTTCGATAATAATATAACTTCTGGAATACTTGCACCAGCACCACCAATGATCAAAGCAACAACTGTCCCAAGCGACATTCCTTTTGAAGCTAATGCTTCAGCTATAGGTAACATTGTTTCAGGTCTAATATACATAGGAATACCTATAATAGAAGCAATAAATACGGATATAATGCCACCTTCACTCGCATATTTAGTAATAAATGTTTCGGGAACAAATCCATATATGAACACTCCAATAAATACACCAATAAATAGGTAAGGAAGCATTGGATATAAAAATGCCCACGCATCATTTAATGCTTGTTTAAAACGAGATCCATGTTTATTAGCAAAAAATCCATCTCCTTTAACGTTTACACCTTTGTAAGTTTTAACTAAATTCATTTTTGAAAATACTAGACCCGTTAAAATACTAAAAATCGCTAGTACAACAAAGTAAATAACAGCAACTTTCCAACCTAATAAGGCCCATAACATAAATATCATTAATGGATTCATTAATGGTGAAGATATTAAGAAACTCATTGCTGGACCAAAAGGTACTTTAGAATTTAATAGACCTGCAAGTATTGGAATTGTAGAACAAGAACAAAAGGGTGTCATCGCACCAAACACCATCCCCAATATATAACTAATTGCTTGATTAGGCTTGCTCAAAAATCTTTTGATTTTTTCTTCCGAAACTACTTGTTGAATTAAACTTACAATAAAGCTCACGATGATGAATAGTATTAATAATTCAAAAAACAACATCACAAATGTTTTTATAAATTCCATAATTGAATCTAACATGAGTATAATGCCTCCAAATTTAATTAATCAATATTTCTTGATGTATTAATCAAAAAAATTTGATTAATACTATATTAAAAAAGATACTTAAAGTATCTTACAACAAGTATCTTCATTTAAAACAACCTGTATTTGCTGCTCATTAATTTTATAATAATTCCATGTGCCATGCTTTTCAGCAATAAGAACATTTGCATCTACTAATTTTTTTAAATGATAAGAAAGTTTAGATTGTTTTATATCTAATAACTCTTCTAAATCACATACACATAATGATTTATTGAAGCTTTGGCTAATTTGATTTAGTATTTTTAATCTGATTTTATCAGCTAACGCATTAAACATATTTTCATAAAAGTCAAATTGTTGATCTTCACTCATATCAGTCTTTGCTTTAATAACTTCCATAAAAGACCATCCTTTTTATAATATTTCATTGAGTTTATATTATCTTTATTTCAATTCTTGAATTGCTTGTTTATAGTTATTTTTTGTTGATTCGCCATACTGATTAATGTTCCCTTTAAAGAACTCCTTCTCCATATACATTGTAGCTTCTTTTAAATTGATTTCTCTTGATAGCATAACAAGATTTAAATAACTTACAAAATAACCAACAGTTAAAGTACTTGCATGGTTTACTCGCAATCAAGCACGCCTCCTTATTGTCAACGTAGTTTTATATCATTTAATACATCAATTTTTTTTGATATATTAAATATAAATCAATATCTATATTATCGCAAGAAGAAAACCTATAATTTTACATAAACTTAGGTATTGCTCACAGAAATATTAAAATAATTTTTTTATAAATTGTATTATTAAGAATTAAATTTAGTAAAATTTTTAAAACTCAAGCAAAAACATAGACATCCATCTATATAGATGTTAGTCTATAATCGTAAATTAATTAATGAGGTGAGTATAATGTTAAATATTGAAATATACGAAGAAGCTATGTGCTGTTCTACTGGCGTATGTGGTCCAGAACCGGATGAAACACTAATAAAAGCGAACCAAATCAATGAATATTTAAAGCAAAATCAAATAGAAGTTCAACGTTATAATATGAATAACAATCCGAATGAATTCATTAAAAATCAAGAAGTTATTCGTTTAATTCAAGAAAAAGGTGATGAAGTTTTACCCATCACTTTTATAGAAGGCAATATAACTAAAACGGGCGCTTATATTACCCAAGAAGAAGCCGATGAAATTATTACAGTTAATCAAATGAGAAATGGAGGATGCTGTGGTGGAAATGGATGCTGTTAAATACTTAAATAAATTGAATTTAGATAACATTGAGTTAACAAAATATTTGTTTTTTACTGGTAAAGGTGGCGTAGGCAAAACAACGATATCAAGTTTTATTGCTTTAAACTTAGCAGAGAATGGAAAGAAAGTAGCTTTAGTAAGTACTGATCCAGCTAGTAATTTACAAGATGTATTTCAAATGGAATTATCTAATAAATTAACTAAATATCAACCTATACCTAATCTCTCTATAGCCAATTTCGACCCGATTGTTGCTGCAGACGATTATAAAGCACAATCTATAGAACCTTATGAGGGTATTCTACCAGAAGATGTGCTTGCTGAAATGAAAGAACAGTTAAGTGGTTCATGTACAGTTGAAGTAGCAGCATTTAATGAATTTACAAATTTTTTATCCGATAAAACTTTAGAACAAGAATTTGATTTCATTATATTTGATACAGCTCCCACAGGTCACACTTTGAGAATGCTTGAATTACCTTCTGCATGGACAGATTATTTAAATACAACGAGTAATGACGCTTCTTGCTTAGGTCAATTATCAGGTTTAAATGAAAATAGAGTTAAATATAATTCAGCACTTGAAAAACTACGTAACCAAGATGATACGACCATGATGTTAGTTGCGAGACCTACTCACTCTTCTATATATGAAATTCAAAGAGCGCAACAAGAATTACAACAACTGTCAATTTCTAAATTCAAAGTAATCATTAACAACTATATAGAAGAAAGTCACGGTTTAATTTCGAGTCAGATGAAATCGGAACAAGATAAAAACATTAATCATTTTACTGAATGGTTAAATAACAATCATGCTTATTACGTTCCATATAAAAAGCAGAAAGAAGAAGGTATAGAAAATTTAACTAATCTATTAAATGATGATAACTTAATTGAAAATGATGACTTTATTGTTGAAGATCATCCGCAATTCAATAAATTAATCGATGAAATTGAAAATAGTAAAGTTCAATATTTATTTACAATGGGAAAAGGTGGCGTTGGTAAAACGACAGTAGCAACGCAATTAGCTACAGCATTATCTAATAAAGGATATCGTGTTCTTTTAGCAACTACTGACCCTACTAAAGAAATTAATGTTGAAACTACAAGTAATTTAAATACTGCTTATATTGATGAAGAACAAGCATTAGAAAAGTATAAAAAAGAAGTACTAGCCACAGTGAATGATGATACACCACAAGACGATATTGATTATATTATGGAAGATTTAAAATCACCTTGTACAGAAGAAATAGCATTTTTCAAAGCCTTTAGTGACATTATGGAGAATCAAGACGACATGGATTACGTCATTGTAGACACAGCTCCTACAGGCCATACCTTGCTGTTACTTGATTCTAGTGAAAATCATCATAGAGAATTAAAGAAAAAATCAACTCAAACTACCAGTAATGTTGAAACATTATTACCTAAAATTCAAAATAAAAATTTAACACAGATGATAATCGTAACACTAGCAGAAAAAACACCTTATTTAGAATCTAAACGTTTAGTAGAAGATTTAAATAGAGCTAATATAGGCCATAATTGGTGGGTTGTTAATCAATCGTTAGTTACGCTAAATCAACGTGATGACCTTTTTAGTAACAAAAAAGAAGATGAATCATTTTGGATAAACAAGATTAAAAATGAAAGTTTTGACAATTATTTTGTCATACCTTATGGGGGGTTATCATAATTAAAAAAATTGTAATCATCGGTTCAGTTGCTGCCGGTACAAGTGTCGCGGCTAAAGCAAGAAGAAATAGTGAAGATGTGGAAATTATCGTTTTTGATAAAGATAGTGATATTTCGTATTCAGTATGTGGTATCCCCTACTATATAGGCGGTAATGTATCTGATATTGATGAACTCACGCCAAGAAATGCTAAATGGTTTAAAGAGCGCTTTAATATAGATATTTATACAAAATATGAAGTGAATCAGATAAATGATACTGATCAAACAATAACTGTTACCAATTTAGTAAATGATGAAAAGATGATTCAAGAATATGACGAATTAGTATTAGCAACAGGCTCATCGCCTAAGGAACTTCCTCAATTAAATAGCGAAGAATATAACAATGTATTTAAAGTTAAGAATATTAATGATGCGAAAGCAATTTATAATTATATTGAGGACAATGATGTTCAGAATATAACAATCATTGGTGGTGGATTTATTGGTCTAGAAATGTTAGAACAATTATCTAATTACAATACTTCAATTATTCAACGTAGTACTTTTATGCCTCATTTAGACTACGATATCAGTTTTATGATTCAAGAATATATTGAAGATAAAGCTAACGTATATACCAATAATGAAATAGATATTATTGATTATGATGAAAATCATACAATAAATAGAGTGAGCTTAAAAACTGGCGAATTAATTGATACAGATTTAATCATTATTGGAATTGGTGTCATACCAAATACTAAATTAGCTAAAGAAATTGGTATTAATATTGGAAAATCTGGAGCAATACAAACCAATAAGTATTTTGAAACAAATATTCCTCACATATATGCAATTGGTGATGTAGCAGAAAGTTATAATTTAATTACTGGTGACCCTATATATAGACCGTTAGGTTCTACAGCAAATAAAATGGGACGTATTTTAGGAGATCGATTAACTGGTGGAAATCTAGAACATAAAGGCATTTTAGGAACAGGCATTGTTCGTATATTTGATATGACAATTGCCCAAACAGGCTTAACTGAAAAAGAAGCTATTGATTTAGATATTGATATTGACGTATTACACAATGTGAAACCGAATCGTCCAGAATATATGCAAGGTCAAGAAATGGTAATTAAAGCTATATTTGATAAAAACAATTCTAAATTACTGGGTGCCCAAATTATTGGGTATGAAGGTGTAGATAAAAGAATAGATGTACTAGCTACTGCTATAACGTTTGGTGCCCATGCAGAAGATTTATTTCATTTAGATTTAGCATATGCGCCTCCTTTTTCTACAACTAAAGATCCTGTTATTTATACAGGGATGATTGGACACAATATTACTCGAGGACGCAAAATTATAACGCCTGAAGAAGTCATGAAACAAAATAATGACTTATTGATTTTAG
Source organism: Staphylococcus sp. KUGN1 (assembly GCF_045984185.1). NCBI lineage: Bacteria > Bacillati > Bacillota > Bacilli > Caryophanales > Staphylococcaceae > Staphylococcus > Staphylococcus sp. KUGN1. The sequence continues at coordinate 22,042 of NZ_JBJQIL010000008.1, forward strand.
ATGTACGTTCTCCAAAGCAATTTGAAGTTAATCATGTTGATGGAGCGATTAACGTCCCATTGAAAATATTGAGAAGTTATGCAAAAACAGTAGATAAAAATCAAAAGATAGTGACTTACTGTAATAAAGGTACTACTGGGAATGCTGCACAAAACGTACTTATTAATTTAGGTTTTAAACAAGTGTTTAATTTGTCAGGTGGTAATAAAAATTATCAACGTTATAAAAGGTTTCAAGTAGAAAGGAAGAAGAAAAATTGAATTATAAAGAAATTTCACAATACTTAAAAGTGATTGCTGATAGTAGCCGTCTTGAAATATTAGACTTGTTATCTTGCGGTGAATTATGCGCTTGTGATTTATTAGAGCATTTTTCTTTTTCTCAACCCACATTAAGTCATCATATGAAAGTATTAAAAGACAATAATTTAATTACATCCAGAAAAGATGGTAATAAAATTTTATACAAATTGAATCATGACGTATTGGATAACGTTACATCACGACTCACTCTATTGAGTTCCAGTACTGTCCCATGTATATGTGAAACAGTAGAGAAAGGTGAGTGTTAATGATGACGATATTAGCAATCACAATATTTGTATTAACGTTAATTTTTGTTATATGGCAACCTAAAGGTCTAGATATTGGTATTACTGCATTAATTGGTGCTGTAGTTGCTATAATCACTGGCGTTGTAAGCTTTTCAGACGTACTAGAAGTTACTGGAATTGTTTGGAATGCGACTTTAACTTTTGTTGCAGTTATTCTTATTTCACTCATATTAGATGAAATTGGATTCTTTGAATGGTCTGCCATACATATGGTAAGAGCATCAAAGGGTAATAGCTTGAAAATGTTTATCTTTATCATGCTCTTAGGTTCAGTTGTAGCAGCCTTCTTCGCAAATGATGGTGCGGCTTTAATACTGACGCCTATTGTTTTAGCAATGGTACGTAGTTTAGGATTTGATAAAAAAGCGATATTCCCATTTATTATTGCTAGTGGTTTTATTGCAGATACTACGTCTCTTCCATTAATTGTTAGTAATTTAGTTAATATTGTTTCTGCTGATTACTTTGATATTGGATTTGTTGAGTACTTCAGTAAAATGATTATACCTAATATATTCTCTTTAATCGCAAGTATTCTTGTCTTATGGCTTTATTTTAGAAAGTCTATCCCAAGAAAATTTGATGCAGTAAATATTAGAGAACCAAAAGAAGCGATTAAGGACAAAAAGCTTTTTAATATCTCGTGGATTGTACTCACTGTATTGCTAGTTGGTTATTTAATAAGTGAGTTTATAAATATTCCAGTATCAATTATTGCTGGTATCATTGCTTTAATATTTGTATTATTAGCACGTAAGTCTAAGGCTGTGCATACGAAACAAGTAATTAAAGGTGCGCCATGGAATATTGTTTTATTCTCTATTGGTATGTATCTTGTGGTATTTGGTCTAAAAAATGTGGGCATCACAACGCTTCTTGGTGATGTACTAACAAATATTTCAAATTACGGCTTATTTAGTAGTATCATGGGCATGGGCTTTATAGCTGCATTCCTTTCATCCATTATGAACAACATGCCAACTGTTTTAATAGATGCAATAGCGATTGGTCAATCTCAAACAACAAGCATACTCAAGGAAGGCATGATTTATGCGAATGTTATCGGATCTGATTTAGGACCTAAAATAACACCAATTGGTTCGTTAGCAACACTTCTCTGGTTACATGTGCTTACTCAAAAAGGTGTTAAAATTTCTTGGGGACAATACTTTAAAATCGGTATTATTATAACGATTCCGGTATTATTTATCACACTGTTAGGGTTATATCTAACACTTATTATTTTCTAAAAAAAGAGGAAACTATTTATGGATAAAAAAACAATTTATTTTATATGTACAGGTAATTCATGCCGTAGCCAAATGGCTGAAGGCTGGGGTAAAAAAATCTTAGGAGATGAATGGCAAGTATATTCTGGCGGTATTGAGGCACACGGTGTAAATCCAAAAGCAATAGAAGCTATGAAAGAAGTTGGAATTGATATATCAAATCATGCTTCTAATTTAATTGACAAAAATATACTAAACCAATCTGATTTAGTAGTAACTCTATGTAGCGATGCTGATCAAAACTGTCCTGTATTGCCGCCTAATGTAAAGAAGGAACATTGGGGATTTGACGATCCTGCTGGCAAACCTTGGTCAGAATTCCAACGTGTTAGAGATGAAATCAAAGCAGCCATTGACTCATTTAAGGCTAGATAAATTTTAAGCGTCTCAATATCATTGAGACGCTTTTTAATAGACTTTTTATTATAAAATAACTTCAAAATATCAACTTAATAATTGCAACGACGATTAAAATACATATTATCGTTTTTTGAATATAGTCAGGTATTTTCTGACCCATTTTCATACCTAGAGGCGTAAATAGTATACTACCTAAAATTAACGGTACTGCACTATTGATAGGAATATACCCCTGTAATAATTTAATCATAAATGCTCCAATAGAAGAAATGAATGCAATTACAATACTATTTGTAACCACCATGTTCATTGGTAATTTAAATATAACAAGTAGTACTGGAATAATAATAAATGCGCCACCAGCTCCTACAATACCAGATACCAAACCGATGATACCACCTATTGTAATTAAAAGTAGACGATTAAACTTAATATGACTAGTAGATGGTGTAACTTTTATAAACATTAGAATAAGAGCTAGTAATGCAATAATAATATAAACCGTATTAACAAACTGAACATTTATTAAATTCGCTAAGATTGCACCTAGCATACTACCTATTACCATTCCACTTCCCATATTAAGTATAAGCGTTCTAGAAAAATTTTTATTTTTATATGCGTTTAAAGATCCACTCAATGTACTAAAAAAAACCTGACTTGAAGTTAATCCTGAAGCAATATAAGCACTATAAGTAGGTAAACCAAATAATGGTGGTAATAATAAGAGAGCTGGGTAAATAACAATGGCTCCCCCTATACCGACTAATCCAGAAATAAATCCTCCTAAGATACCAATAACTAACATTACTATAATTGTTGTTATACTTATCATTTACTTTTTATCAATAATTCAACTGCTTCATTAATTAGTGCCTGAGAATCTTCACTATTTTCTTCAGACATTTTGACGCATTCTACTAAGTTTTCACTAATGATAATACCCATTAACCGTTGAATAGAACTTTTAGAGGCACTTAATTGACTAATGACGTCTTTACAATTTTTTTCTTCCTCCATCATTTTAATGACTCCATTAAGCTGTCCTTGTATGCGATGAATACGATTAATCATCTTTTTATTATATTCCAATATATTTCACTCCACATTCATTTTTAATAATTACATCATATTGATTAAATTTTAGTTTGTCAAATACCCCCATAGGTATTTGACAAACTATCTAATTCGTTATAATATACCCCCATAGGTATTTAAAAGGAGGTAATTATGTCACAATATAAAACGAAACACATTAATGATTTCACTAAAAAAGAATTACAAGAATTGGGTTCTAAAGGTCAATTAATTGACGTTCGACAGCCTGAAGAATTTGAATTAGGACACATTAAAAATGCTTTATTACATTCAGTTGAAAATATAGAGACTTTTAAACAAAGCAAAAATAAAACTTACTATATCTATTGTAAAAGTGGTAATAGAAGTAGAAAAGCCAGTCAATTTCTTGCACAACGTGGATACGATGTGGTGAATTTAGACGGAGGTTATACCGCATACGAACAACAACATCATAATGATAATTTATCTAAAGTAAAAGAAGATAGAGAAATTAAAGATAATCGTAAGATGTTCAATTATAGTAATCTACAATGTCCAGGACCTATTGTTAATATTAGTAAAGAAATCAAAAACATCGCTATTGGTGATCAAATAGAAGTTGTTGTGACTGATCACGGATTTTTAAATGATATTAAAAGTTGGGTCAAACAAACTGGACATACACTTGTTAGACTCAATGATTCTGGTAATGAAATTCGCGCTATTATTCAAAAAGAAGAAAATAAAAATATAGAAGTGACACACACGAAAAGTGGAACAACGATTGTTTTATTTAGCGGCGAGCTAGATAAAGCAGTTGCAGCAATGATTATTGCTAATGGTGCTAAAGCCGCAGGGAGAGATGTAACCATTTTTTGCACATTTTGGGGCTTAAATGCACTTAAAAAAATTCAAAGTCAACGTATTAAGAAAAAAGGTATTGCAAAACTTTTTGACTTCATGCTTCCAAATTCACCAATTAACATGCCTATTTCTAAAATGAATATGTTTGGTTTAGGCAATCTAATGATGCGTTATGTCATGAAAAAGAAAAATGTCGATACTTTACCTTCTCTTATTGATCAAGCAGTTGAGCAAGGTGTTAAACTTATCGCTTGTACAATGAGTATGGATGTGATGGGCATTACAAAAGAAGAATTACGCGATGATGTAGAATACGGTGGCGTAGGTGCATATATTGGATATACAGAACAAGCTAATCACAATTTATTTATATAATTAGAAAGGAATGATATTATGTTTTTTAAACAATTTTATGATAAACATTTATCTCAAGCATCTTATTTAATCGGTTGTCAAAAAACTGGAGAAGCCATGATTATTGATCCTATTCGTGACTTATCTTCATATATTCGAGTTGCTGATGAAGAAGGTTTAACCATTACTCATGCAGCTGAAACACATATACATGCAGATTTTGCTTCAGGAATTAGAGATGTTGCTATAAAGTTAAATGCTAATATCTATGTATCAGGTGAAAGTGATGACACATTAGGTTATAAAAATATGCCTAACCACACTCATTTTGTTCAACATAATGACGATATTTATGTAGGAAATATAAAATTAAAAGTGCTTCATACACCTGGTCACACGCCAGAAAGTATAAGTTTTTTACTTACTGACGAAGGTGCTGGAGCACAAGTTTCAATGGGACTATTCAGTGGTGATTTTATTTTTGTAGGAGATATCGGTAGACCTGATTTACTAGAAAAAGCGGTTAAAGTAGAAGGATCATCTGAAATAGGCGCTAAACAAATGTTTAAATCGATTAAAAGTATTAAAGACTTGCCAGACTACATTCAAATTTGGCCTGGCCATGGCGCTGGTAGTCCTTGTGGTAAATCTTTAGGTGCTATTCCAACATCTACGCTTGGCTATGAAAAACAAACGAACTGGGCTTTTTTTGAAAATAACGAAGCTACCTTTATCGATAAACTCATTTCTGATCAACCTGCACCACCACATCATTTTGCACAAATGAAAAAAATTAATCAATTCGGTATGAATTTATATCAACCTTATACGGTTTATCCAACTACAAATACAAACAGATTAACTTTTGATCTCCGCAGTAAGGAGGCTTATCATGGTGGACATATTGAAGGTACAATCAATATTCCATATGATAAAAATTTCATCAATCAAATTGGCTGGTATCTAAACTATGATCAAGAAATTAACTTGATTGGAGACTATCACCTTATTTCAAAAGCAACACACACCTTACAACTCATTGGATACGATGATGTTGCTGGATATCAATTACCTCAATCTAAGATTCAAACACGTTCCATTCATAGTGAAGACATTACAGGTAACGAATCACATATATTAGATGTACGTAATGATAATGAATGGAATAATGGCCACTTATCTCAAGCGGTTCATGTACCACACAGCAAACTTTTAGAAACAGATTTACCTTTCAATAAAAACGATGTTATTTATGTACACTGTCAGTCTGGCATTAGAAGTTCGATAGCTATTGGTATTTTAGAACATAAAGGTTATCACAACATTATTAATGTAAATGAAGGTTACAAAGATATACACCTTTCTTAATATTTATACTAATGAAGAAGGACTATAAGTAGTTAGATATAGCTTATAGTCCCTTTTTATATTATTGGATACATATCTATTTAAAAATCATTTATGTATCCTCGCTTTATATCATTTAATAAATATTTTACATAGTGCATACCTTTTTTGTTTATTGATGTGTTCAAAAAACATAACAGCAATTCTTATAAACCTCATATGTTCTGATACGTTCAAAATTCCTTTATGATGCGGTTTATCGTATAAAAGTTAATTACATATTGTTGCATTCACTATGATTATCGTCATTTATAAGTAATATATTCAATGTTTCTATTACGCCATCTCTATCATTATTAATTGAAATTAAATTTGCTTTACTTTTAAGTTCTGGATAAGCGTTGTCCATAGCAACTTTGTATCGTGCATGCTCAAATAAAGGAACATCATTTAAACCATCACTTAATACAATCGTTTGTTCACTACTTATATTTAATAAATTTTGTAAAAAACGAATCGTTTTTCCTTTATCAACGTCTTTAGCTACTGCTTCGATAGCAGCTTGAATATGTTTACGTAAATATTCAATACGATAGTCATAATGAATATGTCCATAACAATGAATCGTCTAGTCTTAAATGATTCGTTTAATCAATGATACTTGTTCGCCAACTACAGTAAAACGATTACTAATTTTCAATCTTCTCATTTCATGTAATCGTTATAGTTACAAATTGAGTCGGATGTCAAAGTTTAAAGTTGGTAAATAAAAAATGCCCTATCATTCAAACTTTCAAATCTCAATGATAGGGTCAGTATAAACAGTTGTATTAATTATATTCATCTTCAATATCGCCAACGATTTCTTCAAGAATATTTTCTAAAGTAATGATACCTTTGAAATCAGCATTATCATAAACTGCAGCAATATGAACTTTTTTCTTTTTCATTATTTCCAAAATGTGCTTCAATGGCGTATTCAGTCTAACGTTGATAATTGGATTAACAAATGTCGCTAACTTAGATGGCTGATCCACATTAAATAATGATTTGGAATGGATAAAACCAAAAATTTGATCATCTTTAATAGCTGGATATCTTGTAAATGCATCTACTTTAATTTGTTGAATCGCATCATCAAAACGCGTATTTAAATTGAGTGTTTTGACATGTTCTTGATCGATCATAATATCTTTTGCGACTAAATTATCGAATTTAAATGCTTGATTAATATGGTGTAACTCACTGTCATTAATTTCGCCACCTTCATGGCTATCTTGAATTAATTGTTTCAATTCTTCTTCAGAGTGGAATACCTCACTCTCTTTAGCTGGTTTCATGTTGAACATTTTCAAGATTAATCGTGCTGCACCATTTAATAGCCAAATAAATGGATACATTATTTTATAGAAAAAGATGATTGGCTTCGCAAAGAGTAATGTAATATACTCAGCTTTTTGAATCGCAATGGTCTTAGGCGCCATCTCACCTACAACTACATGTAAAAATGTCGCGATAACAAACGCACCACCAATAGTAAATGGATGTATCCATGCTTCAGGAATACCTATACTACTGAATAGTGGGTTTAGAATAAATTCAAATGTGGATTCCCCGACCATACCAATACCTAAAGCGGTAATGGTAATACCTAATTGACAGGCAGCTAAGTATTCGTCAAGATGATCGACAACTTTTTTAGCAGCGATTGCTTTCTTCTCTCCTGCATTAAACAATTGTGCAATTCTTGTTACTCTGACTTTCACGATAGCAAACTCTGTCGCTACGAAAAATGCCGTTAGGACTAATAATAATATAAAAGTAATCAGACTAAATAGGGTCCCCAAATATGTTCCTCCAAAATAAAAAATATAGACTTACTATTATATGAATTGTATCAACGTTTTTTATATAATCAAAATATTTAAATTTTAAATACTAATATAAATAGTGCTATCTACTAGAACAAGGTAAACAAGCGGAATTCCCACATTATAATACTGATATGACTGCTAATGTGTTACAGACAATGTTCAAAGATATTGAAGAATTAGAGAAATAGCAATTGAAATCACTGTATCTAACGATTATCAATCGTATTGATATAAGGATAGATGAATATCATAAAAATTAATTTTACATCATCCTCAAATTGGATAACGCTTTTAATAAACAACTATTTAATAACCATCCACTCGACGAAGTGCTCCTCAGCACTTCGTATTTATTTTTGCCGCAAACTATATATATAACTATTGAATAAACAATGACTATTCTGTTATTCTTTCATTTATTTTATCTAACCAATTTTAGAATTCTCTTTATCAATTTCAATAACACTTATCTAATGAAACAGCCATTGTCGTAATTATTTTCATAACTACACGAAGCTTATATTGAAATTGCTAAAGAACATCCCACGATAATTTTTTACCGGGAAAGGAATGGGATTTGCAAATTCGAAGAAGCAGAAGGATTGTACAAGCACAATCCCAAAATCCCGTTATTCTTTATAAATAAATAATATATATAAGGAAGCAGAGACCCAATCCTATCATCAATACTTATAAATAATGAGTTGATTGTTCGTCAAAATGGGTGGGATTCCGGGATTTACTTGTTACACCAACGTTTATCACGAGTTTTTATATAGAATTTTCTCATATTGTCAACGGGATTCTTAATAAATGACAAATCAAATATATCGATTTATATGTTACTCAAATATAGTATATTTATTTTTATTATCGTTATATACAAAATCAATGAATATTATATACTAAAAATTAATATTAAAAATATAGTCACTGCTACATAAATATAGTATTTACAATTAATAAGATTCATTAAATACCAAAAATTTAAATTTATCCTTTAAATAACTCTTGTTTTTTGTATAATTATTGTATGTAACAAAAATAAATATAAGGGAGTTATTTAATATGTTTGTTTTAGCTACATCTTTATCAAGCCAAGTGAATCTTGACTGGCGGACATATATCATGCTTGCAGTATATTTTCTAATTTTACTTGTTATTGGATATTATGGTTATAAGCAGGCAACCGGAGATTTAAGAGAATATATGCTTGGTGGAAGAAATATAGGACCTTACGTTACTGCATTATCTGCTGGAGCTTCAGATATGAGTGGTTGGATGATTATGGGGTTACCTGGAGAGGTTTATACAACAGGTTTATCAGCAGCTTGGTTAGCTATTGGGTTAACTATCGGAGCTTATGTTAACTACATACTTGTAGCACCAAGACTTCGTGTGTACACTGAAAAAGCGAATGACTCAATCACATTACCTAACTATTTTACACATCGCCTTAATGATAATTCTAATATTATTAAAATTATCTCTGGTGGTATTATTGTTGTATTCTTTACACTATATACTCACTCGGGTATGGTTTCAGGTGGTAAATTATTTAATAGTGCGTTTGGTCTAGATTATCATACTGGTCTTATTGTAGTTTCGGTGATTGTTATTGCTTATACATTCTTTGGGGGGTATTTAGCAGTATCATTAACTGACTTCTTTCAAGGTGTAGTTATGTTAATTGCGATGGTTATGGTACCTATTGTAGCCATGATGCAGCTCGGAGGGATTGATGCTTTTTCTCAAGCAGCAAATTTAAAACCGACTAATTTAGATTTATTTAAAGGGACAACTATTGTGGGAATTATTTCTTTCTTTGCTTGGGGATTAGGTTACTTTGGTCAACCGCATATTATAGTACGATTCATGTCAATCAAATCTGTTAGTCAATTAAAAACTGCCAGAAGATTTGGTATTAGTTGGATGGCTATTAGTTTAATAGGTGCTGTATGTGTAGGGTTGATAGGTATTGCTTTTGTTCAAGATAGAGGAGTTAAATTAAATGATCCAGAAACACTTTTTATTTTAATGGGCCAAATTTTATTCCATCCATTGGTTGGTGGTTTCCTTCTTGCAGCAATTTTAGCAGCTATTATGAGCACAATCTCCTCACAACTACTTGTTACTTCTAGTTCACTTACAGAGGATTTCTATAAATTAATTAGAGGCGAAGAAGCTGCAAAAAAACATAAAAAAGAGTTTTTATTAGTAGGTCGATTATCTGTTCTTATTATAGCAATTATATCTATTATAATCGCATGGACTCCAAATGATACTATACTTAATCTTGTTGGTAATGCATGGGCTGGATTTGGTGCAGCATTTGGTCCACTGGTATTACTATCTCTCTATTGGAAGGGATTAAGTCGTACAGGAGCTATTTTTGGTATGATATCAGGATCAGTTGTAGTCATTATTTGGATTGTTTTTGTGAAACCATTAGGAGAATATATTGACTTCTTTAATTTATATGAAATTATTCCTGGATTTTTAACAAGTTTAATTGTGACTTATATCGTAAGTCTTATAACTAAAAAACCGAATAGAGATGTTGAAAAAGAATTAGAAGAAGTTAAAAAACTTGTAAAAGAAAAATAACATTTTATCATTTAAAGAGGTAGAACAAGAAATCGTGGTTCTATCTCTTATTTTTTTATTTACAAATTTCATTTTATTGAAGTATATAGTTTTTATCAATTTCAATAACACTTATCTAATATGGTAGCAAATTGGCATTACCTATCTACTACTACACGATGCTTATATTGAAATTGCTAAAGAACATCCCACAATGAGTTTTTATGTACTGAACCCCAAAAGTTGTACTTTGGTTAAGTATATAATTTCGAAGGTTTGTCTTCTATGATTTTTAGGAGACAAGCCTTTTAATTCTTTCATTATTATAAAAATCAATATATTGATGAATGGATTGTTTCAATTGGTCAAAATGTTGAAATTGATTGCCATAAAACATTTCTTGTTTTAGTAATCCAAAGAAATTTTCCATTAATGCATTATCTAAACAATTACCTTTTCTGGACATGCTTTGAAAAATATTGTTATATTTTAGGCATTTTACATATTTATCGTGTTGATAATGTCATCCTTGGTCTGAATGTATTGTTGAACGATAGTTTATTTTAGGCTTTTGATTAATGAGCGCTTGAAGTGGTGTCATGATTATATCTAAGGTAGCTCGATTAGACATAGAAAAACTAATGATTTCTGAACTATATACATCCATAAACGTTGATAAATATAATTTTTGATCATTTTTTAGTTTGAACTCTGTAATGTCGGTCACTATTTTTTGATAAAGTCGGTCAGTTTTAAATCGACGTTTGATTAAATTATTCGCAACTTTTCCAATTTTACCTTTATAGGCTTTATATGGTTCTGTTTCAAAGTTGATTTTATAGTATAATTTTAACAAAAAGGAGCCTTCTGTATGAATTATTTAAGATATAAACAATTCGATAAGGATGTTATTACTGTAGCCGTTGGCTACTACCTAAGATATGTATTAAGTTATCGTGATATATCTGAAATACTAAGAGAACGTGGTGTGAACGTTCATCACTCAACAGCCTACCGTTGGGTTCAAGAATATGTCCCGATTTTGTATCAAATCTGGAAGAAAAAGCATAAAAAAAGTGTATTATAGGTGGTGTATTGATGAGAAATACATCAAAATAAAAGGAAAATGGTGTTATTTATATCGTGCGATTGAGGCAGATGGTCATAAACTAGATATTTGGTTACGCAAAAAGCGAGATAATCACTCAGCATATGCGTTTATAAAACGCCTCGTTAAACAGTTTGGTAAACCTCAAATAGTGATTACAAATCAAGCACTTTCAACGAAGATGGCCATGGCTAAAGTAATTCAATCGTTTAAATTGAACTCTAACTGTCATTGTACATCTAAATATCTCAATAACCTCATTGAACAAGATATCAAAGTATCAATACAGCAAAAAATACAATCAAAGGGATTGAATGTATTTACGCTCTATACAAAAAGAACCGTAGGTCTCTTCAGATCTACGGATTTTCACCGTTCCACGAAATTAGACATATGTTAGCCAGTTAAAGGAACAACGACATGATAAAGTGGTAATTAGCTATATTTTTCTAACTTTGCAACAGAACCTATAAAAGCTATTATTGATGAAGTTTTAGAGAGATTTTTAGAAAATAATAAATATTAATATTTTACTATAAAGTGAGAGTGTGTCATTACAATTTAAGTTAATGATACCCTCTTACTTTATATAAGCATCATGAAAATGGGAGTTATTCTTATCAAAGGAATGATATTTTAATATAGAATAATAAAATTAATTAAAATAAAAATTTAATTATTTTTAGATAATAAGTGTGAGTAAAATAAAACGTAGTTAAAATAAATTTATATAAAAAAACAAAATATTTTTTAATGTAAATATTGAGTTAAATTTAATTGTTTTTAGAAAGTGACAGTGATAGTATTAGGGTACTAAAAAACAAAAATTTTCAGTCAAATGGGTAATATTACAGTTAAAACTTTCAATTAATGGGGGAAATTATGACAAAAAAAATCAAACGGTTTAAAGAAAATTTTAAAGAAGAAAAAGCAAGAGTGAGATTGTATAAATCAGGAAAAAATTGGGCTAAAGCAGGAATTAGAGAAATTCAACTTATGAAAGTTATGGGTCTACCTTTTGCAGGACAAAAAGTAGCTGTAGGAAAAGATTTGAATTCACAAAATTCAAGCTTCAAGAAGAATGCTCTAAAAACGTCAGCTGTAGTAGGCGGAGCGTTCACTTTCAACATGTTAAATAATCATGAAGCATTTGCTGCATCAGAAACGCCTGTAACATCTGAAATAAGTTCCAATAGCACTACTGTAGGTGATCAAACATCTACTAAAGAAAGCAAAGATAGTGCTGCAAGTACAGAAAGCAAAGATAGTGCTGCAAGTACAGAAAGCAAAGATAGTGCTTCAAGTACAGAAAGCAAGGACAGTGCTGCAAGTACAGAAAGCAAAGATAGTGCTGCAAGTACAGAAAGCAAAGATAGTGCTGCAAGTACAGAAAGCAAAGATAGTGCTGCAAGTACAGAAAGCAAAGATAGTGCTTCAAGTACAGAAAGCAAGGACAGTGCTGCAAGTACAGAAAGTAAGGACAGTGCTGCAAGTACAGAAAGCAAAGATAGTGCTTCAAGTACAGAAAGCAAGGACAGTGCTTCAAGTACAGAAAGCAAAGATAGTGCTGCAAGTACAGAAAGCAAAGATAGTGCTTCAAGTACAGAAAGCAAGGACAGTGCTGCAAGTACAGAAAGCAAGGACAGTGCTGCAAGTACAGAAAGCAAGGACAGTGCTGCAAGTACAGAAAGCAAGGACAGTGCAACAAGTGAAGATTTAGGTTCAGCAATCACAATTAATAATAGTGATTCGTCGTCTAACAGTACCTCAGCAACTAAATTAAGAACTTTTAGTAGATTAGCAACAACAACATTCGCAGCAGCAGCAACATCTACTACAAATACTTATACAGGTGCGGGTACCGATACAAATAATAATATTCCTATCTATTATAAATTGACTACTGTTAATAATGGAACATCTATGACTTTTACTTATACAGTTACATATGATAATCCAGCAACAACAACAGTTGAAAAACCAACGACATTAACAAATGGTTATTCAATATACAATACAGGTGCATCTAATCAAACAATGTTTACATTAGGTAACGGATATGGAACTCCTTCATCTGCCACGAGCTATATTACAGACTCAACAGGTGCAAAGGTTAGTAATCCAGCAGCAAATACAACACCTATGGTTAAACAAGGTAATGGATATACTTGGGCAAACGGTTATCAAATGAATGGATATCAAGCTAAACAAGGCTATGGTTTAACAACGACATGGACAGTTCCTATTAATTCTGGGGGCGATACATCGTTTACATTTGATCCGTACTCTACATCTGTGACAGGTGGTACTAACTTTTTTAATGGTCAAAAAGTTAATGTAACTGATCCAACAAGTACAGCTAATTCACAAAGTGCGTCAACAAGTACAGCTAACTCACAAAGTGCGTCAACAAGTACAGCTAACTCACAAAGTGCATCAACAAGTACAGCTAATTCACAAAGTGCGTCAACAAGTACAGCTAACTCACAAAGTGTGTCAACAAGTACAGCTAATTCACAAAGTGCGTCAACAAGTACAGCTAACTCACAAAGTGTGTCAACAAGCGCATCTGATTCAGCATCAGCAAGTGCATCTGATTCAACATCAGTAAGTGCATCTGATTCAACATCAGTAAGCGCGTCTGACTCAGCGTCAACAAGTGCATCTGATTCAGCGTCAACAAGTGCATCTGATTCAACATCAGTAAGCGCAAGTGATTCAACGTCAGTAAGCGCAAGTGATTCAACGTCAGTAAGCACATCAGATAGTGCATCAACAAGCACAAGCGTATCTGACTCAAACTCAGTAAGCGCGTCTGACTCAGCGT
>NZ_JBJQIL010000009.1:0-35819 GCF_045984185.1 Staphylococcus sp. KUGN1
TGTATCTAAATCATTTTATGAACATTGATTTTATGTTGAGTTTTTGAACATATTATATACTGATATTCATAGATTTTGGATTATGAAGAAAGAGTGTACAGAAAACAGTTATTTTCTGTACACTCTCATCTTTAATAATATATTTTAAATGTCATTAACAAAACTAATTTAATAAGAGTCAAGCATAGTTTACATATGTATTATGTTTGAAACATACCTCTAATTACTTTTTACTAATATCATTTAAAATGTCTCGCAATTCTTCAATTTCTTTGTTATTTAATTCTTCATTTTTCGCAAAATTAAGCACTAAACTTTTCATATCCCCTCCATACAATTTATTAAGAAAGGTTTTAGCAGTTTTCATTTTAATATCATCTTCTTTAATATTTGATGAGTAAAAATAAATATTATTATATTTATATCGTTTTATAATCTCTTTTTTATATAGTCTTGTAATTAATGTTCTAATCGTCTTATCGCTAACTTCTTTATTTTTTTGAATCTCAACTACAATTTCATTAGCTGATACTGATTTTTTATTCCATATTATATTCATAACATCCCATTCAGCCATAGATATTTCAACTTGCTTATTGCCCATTTAAAACACCCATTTCTTTTAATATTTTTTCATTTATTAATTTAGCATTTTCACCAGAGGCTTTTTCATCTGATAAATGTGTAGAAAAATAATACTTATCATGATTTGTAATTACGTAACCTACAAACCACCCATTATTGTACTTCCCGTTTACTATACCTGTACCTGTTTTCCCATACAATTCATAATTTTCATTTTTTCTAATCAATAACGAAGAAGATAATTGTTTCTTTTCATTTTTACTAAAATGGTTATTTTGTTCCATCATATTTTTAAAAACTATTACTTGTTCAAGATTAGATATTTTCAAACTATCTTCCATCCAATAGCTTTTATAACTTCCCAAATTTTCATTACCATAATTTAATTGCTTGAGTTGAGCCGCTGTATAGTTCTTTGGTATTTGATTACTAATACGTTCGAAGTACCAATTAACTGAATTTTGCATTGCTGTATTTAAATCTTGTTCCTTATTCCAAGCATCAAAAGGGTAATGCTTATGATTCCATGACATACGTGAATTTTCATCACTTATAATATGTCGGTCAAGTCCAAACATAGCTAAATAAATTTTATAAGTTGAATTAGGAGAATACCTTTTTCTACTTTCTTTTTCGTTATAAATATAGTATTTGTCTTTCTTCATGCTGTACATGACGAAAGATCCACTATTTGAACCAAAAATTTTACTTTTATCTAAAATTTGGTAATCGTTCTGTAAGGGTTTTTTAAAATTATCATCAGTTAAGGATTGCCCCATCAAAAATTGGCTTTGAATTACCATGAGAAAAAAAGTAAAAATACAAATGAAAATTAGAATTAATTTTGATTGTTTTTTCAGATTGGCGTCCTTTATATTCATTAATCTTCTTTTGAGTAATGATTTTTTACCATTAAATGAGTGGCTTAGTATATTTTTATTAAAAACTGAGATTTTTAATACGGAATCCATAATAGCTTCCGCATAAGTTTTAAATTCATTTTTGTTAATATTATTAAGGACAAATCTATCGGCTTCTACTTCATTGTCATGAATTATCTTTCTTTTTACAATATGTACTAATGGATTGTAACTCATAATAATAGAGAAGATATTAAAGATAATTAAATGTAAAGTATCTCTATTTTTAGCATGAGCATATTCATGCAGTATTATATATTTTAGTCTTTTATCAATTACACTTTTAAAATATGAACTAGGAATCAAAATAATATATTTCCCATACCAAAAAGTTATTGGAGATTGAATAGTCTCTGCTTTTCGAATCACAATATTTTTTTTATATTGATGGTTGAAAAGTATCGTATCTACTTTATTTTTTTCATTTTCGTTTAGATAAAGTGACTGTTTCTTTAAATATTTAAGATATAATAAGGATTTCAAAAATTTAAAACTTAAAATAATAACTAAAACTATCCAAACAACTGTGCAGATATTATCAATTGAATCCCAATTAAACTTATGGATATCTGTTGTGAACTCTTGAATAGGTTTGGTGGTATTTATGTTATGGTTCAAGTCGTGTGACTTACTTTCAACTGTGGGCGCTTGATTATTCACATTATTAAATTTTATAAAAGAGAATTTAATTGGGATAAAAGGTATTAATCCAGCAAGCACTGTTAGATACCAAACTTTATAATTTAAACTATAATTAAAATAGCGTTTTAATATGTACTTAAAAAATACTAACAATAGAAATATAAAACAAAAGCTTACTACGCTCGTTATTAGTAATTTAGCCATTTTGACACCTTCTTTCAAATATTTATAATAAATAATTGACACAAATATTACAAATGTAATATTATATATTCGTAAAAATTACATTTGTAATATTGGAGGGTTTATTTTGAAAAAGTTAATATTTTTAATTGCAATTGCTTTAGTTTTAAGTGCATGTAATTCAAACAGTCCACATGCCAAAGAGTTAAATGATTTAGAAAAAAAATATAATGCTCATATTGGTGTTTATGCTTTAGATACTAAAAGTGGTAAGGAAGTAAAATTTAATTCAGATAAGAGATTTGCCTATGCTTCGACTTCAAAAGCGATAAATAGTGCTATTTTGTTAGAACAAGTACCTTATAATAAGTTAAATAAAAAAATACATATTAACAAAGATGATATAGTTGCTTATTCTCCTATTTTAGAAAAATATGTAGGAAAAGATATCACTTTAAAAGAACTTATTGAGGCTTCAATGACATATAGTGATAATACAGCAAACAATAAAATTATAAAAGAGATCGGTGGGATCAAAAAAGTTAAACAACGTCTAAAAGGACTAGGAGATAAAGTAACAAATCCAGTTAGATATGAGATAGAATTAAATTATTATTCACCAAAGAGCAAAAAAGATACTTCAACACCTGCTGCTTTCGGTAAGACTTTAAATAAACTTATCGCAAATGGAAAATTAAGCAAAGAAAACAAAAAATTCTTACTTGATTTAATGTTAAATAATAAAAGCGGAGATACTTTAATTAAAGACGGTGTTTCAAAAGACTGTAAGGTTGCTGATAAAAGTGGTCAAGCAATAACATATGCTTCTAGAAATGATGTTGCTTTTGTTTATCCTAAGGGCCAATCTGAACCTATTGTTTTAGTCATTTTTACGAATAAAGACAATAAAAGTGATAAGCCAAATGATAAGTTGATAAGTGAAACCGCCAAGAGTGTAATGAAGGAATTTTAATATTCTAAATGCATAATAAATACTGATATCATCTTATAGTTTGTATTATCGTTGACATGTATAATTTTGATATCAAAAACTGATTTTCCCTCTATTATTTTCGATATTTATTTTCTTAATTCTCTTTAACAAACTAGAAATATTGTATATACAAAAAATCATAAATAATAGATGAATAGTTTAATTATAGGTATTCATCAATCGAAAAAGCAACGTATCTTATTTAAAGTGCGTTGCTTTTTTCTCATTTATAAGGTTAAATAATTCTCATATATCAAGCAAAGTGACAACGCCTAAAGGCGTGAATACATTATTTTCTCTAAAAAGAAATTATCACTTGTTAATTATAATATAGTTAATATTTAGCAAGTGAAGTGTGGTTTATCATATGCAAAAATCCCACTACTGTCCAAAGCAAAGTAGGGTTTTTATTTAATATACAAAATACAAAGCATTTCTATATTGACAAAGGATAAAAATCATACTAACTTATGAATATATGAGCATATATTCATAAGTTAGTATGATTTTCTTCGAGTAACAAAACATTAATTGAAATTTTATATTTTTTAACTCTATAGTTATAAAAACAAAAATTCAAATTATAGAAAATATTTTTCATCATTAAAAAGAGGAGGGATTAAATGGAAAACGATCACAATCATAATCATACACATGGCGCGAACAAAAAGACTTTATTAATTAGTTTTATTATTATTACAAGTTACATGATTGTAGAAGGGTTAGGTGGTTTCTTTACTAACAGTCTTGCGTTAATTTCAGATGCTGGTCATATGTTAAGTGATTCTATTTCTTTAGGTATTGCTTTAATTGCATTTACTTTAGGAGCGAAGCAAGCTAATACAAATAAAACTTTTGGCTACAAAAGGTTTGAAATACTAGCAGCTGTACTTAATGGTATTACTTTGATGTTAATAGCTATCTATATTTTTTATGAAGCTATTGAGAGATTTAAAAACCCCCCTGAGGTAGCTTCTACAGGCATGTTAATTATCGCCTTGGTAGGCTTGTTTATTAATATTATTGTGGCTTGGATAATGCTGCGCGGGAGCGATGTAGAAGAAAACTTAAATATGCGTGGAGCATATTTGCATGTAATAAGCGACATGCTTGGATCTATAGGTGCAGTTATAGCAGCCCTTCTCATTATATTTTTTAGATGGGGGTGGGCGGATCCTTTAGCAAGTGTGATTGTAGCAATTTTAGTACTACGTAGCGGCTTTTATGTAACAAAATCAAGTCTTCATGTATTAATGGAGGGAGCACCAAGCAATATAAATACAAAAGACATTATTAAAACTATTAAAAAATTCAAAGAAGTTAAAAATATTCATGACTTTCATGTTTGGTCAGTAACTAGCGGATTAAACGCGTTATCTTGTCATATTGTTGTAGAAGATACAATGACCATTACTGAAAATGAGTTTTTACTTAAACGTATAGAACATGAACTCAATCATCAAAATATTCAACATGTCACAATACAGACTGAAACTTCTAACAATAATCATAGTGAAAAATTGTTTTGTATCGTGAAAGAAGAAGACAGTCAACATCATCATTAAATAAACAGCCATTATTTTTTAATAATGGCTGTTTATTTAATTATTCCAATATATTTAATATATCTTTTTTGTTATTTTCAAATCCCACGTAATATTTAAACAACTTTTTTTTACCCCAAAAAATTTTTTTATAAAAAACAAATAAGGGAACAATTCGGTTGCCTGATATTTTTTTCATTTCTTCTTCTAAGTCCAAATTTTGACTTACATCTTTATGACTATAACTAATCTCTTGAGAGTTTAAATACCTTTTTGATTCTTGGCAATCAGAGCATGTAGGTCTTGTGTAAAGCTCAAGTTGTATATTTTTATCCAAATATATCTCTCCTAATATAAGTTTTAGCATACATTTTATACAAGTGTACCTCTTAAAACAAACTATAAATATTAATTTTTTATATGAAACTTTTGTATTGACTTATACCTACTAGGGGTATAATATAGATTCCAACAAGAGATACCCCGTTAGGGTATATGAGGAGGGGTGAAATTGAACACTACTACTGTTAAAAACAATGACGCATTGCTCAATAGACTCAAAAGATTAGAAGGACAAATGCGCGGTTTACAATCAATGATAGCAGAAGATAGATATTGTATAGATGTACTAGTACAAATAACAGCAATACAATCAGCCCTAAAACAAGTGGGTTTTATAGTAACTGAAGACCATATATCTAATTGTGTAAGTGAAGGTATTAAAAATGGCAACGGAGAAGAAAGTATCAAAGAATTGATGGTTGTATTAAAACAATTTTCAAAATAGGAGGAAAGAAATAATTGAGTGAAAATATTAAAAAAACCTCATTAGGTATCACAGGCATGACATGTGCAGCTTGCTCGAATAAAGTAGAAAAAAATCTAAATAAATTAGATGAAGTTAACGCTAATGTAAATCCTTCTACAGAGAAAGCTACAATTGAATATAACCCCAATGTTACATCATTAGAAGATATTGCAAATACAATTCAAAAAACAGGTTATGGAGTTTTAACCGAAAAAGTGGATCTCGATGTAATGGGAATGACGTGTGCAGCTTGTTCGAATAAAATCGAAAAAGTTTTAAATCGAATCTCAGGTGTAAATAAGGCTACAGTTAATTTAACCACAGAAAGTGCTACTGTAGAATACAACCCTGATATGACGTCTGTAGATGAATTTCAACAACGTATTAAAAACCTAGGGTATGAGGCACAACCTAAAAAAGAAGCATCAGAAAAAAGTTCCCAAAAAGAAAAACAATTAAAACGACAGTTAATTAAATTAGTTGTTTCAGCTGTTTTAGCAGCTCCATTGTTAATGACAATGTTCGTTCATTTATTTGGTATTCAAATACCACATATATTTATGAACCCGTGGTTCCAATTTGTATTAGCAACGCCTGTTCAATTTGTTATTGGTTGGCAATTTTATGTAGGCGCTTATAAAAACCTTCGTAATGGGTCAGCAAATATGGATGTTCTTGTCGCTTTAGGTACAAGCGCAGCCTTCTTTTATAGTATTTATGAATCGATTAAGTGGTTAATTAATACAAATTATGAGCCACACCTATATTTTGAAACAAGTGCTGTATTAATTACTTTAATTCTTTTCGGAAAGTATTTAGAAGCACGTGCTAAAACACAAACAACAAATGCGTTAAGTAAATTGTTGAATTTACAAGCTAAAGAAGCACGTATATTACGCAACGGTGAAGAGACTATGGTTCCTTTAAGTGAGGTAAAAGAAGGAGACTATTTAGTTATCAAACCAGGAGAAAAAATACCAGTAGATGGCAAAATAATTAAAGGTATGACTTCAATTGACGAGTCAATGTTGACAGGTGAATCTATTCCTGTTGAAAAAATGCAAAATGATAATGTTATAGGATCAACAATGAATAAAAATGGAGCAATTACTGTTGAAGCAACAAAAGTTGGTAAAGATACAGCTCTTGCCTCCATTGTTAAAGTTGTCGAAGAAGCGCAAGGTTCTAAAGCGCCAATACAAAGACTAGCAGATATTATTTCTGGATATTTTGTACCTATCGTTGTAGGTATCGCGATTTTCACATTTATTATATGGATTTCATTAGTTCAGCCGGGACAATTTGAACCAGCCTTAGTTGCTGCAATAGCAGTATTAGTTATCGCTTGTCCTTGTGCGTTAGGCTTAGCTACGCCTACTTCTATAATGGTGGGTACCGGAAAAGCTGCTGAAAATGGCATTCTATTTAAAGGTGGAGAACACATTGAAGGTACACACGCTATTAATACAGTTGTTTTAGATAAAACTGGCACTATAACAAATGGCACACCTGAAGTCACTGATTTTAGTGGAGATGATCAAACATTACAATTGTTAGCTAGTGCAGAAAAAGGTTCTGAACACCCACTAGCTGAAGCTATCGTAAGTTATGCTAAAGAAAAATCATTAGAATTTTTAGAAGTAGACCATTTTGAAGCTATACCAGGGCGCGGTATAAATGCAACAATTGATGGTAAAGAACTTTTTGTCGGAAATCGAAAACTAATGAGTGAAAAAGGAATCCAAACTAATGAAGCTGAAACAAATCTCGCTCAATTTGAAAAAGAAGGAAAAACTGCAATGCTTATAAGCGTAGATAACGAATTGAGAGGGGTTGTCGCTGTAGCTGATACAGTTAAAGATACTGCCCAACAAGCTATTCAAAAACTTCATGAATTAGGTATTGAAGTTGCTATGTTAACTGGTGATAACAAACGTACCGCACAAGCAATAGCAAAACAAGTTGGTATAGACACGATTATTGCAGAGGTTTTACCAGAAGAAAAAGCTTCTAAAGTAGCAGAAATTCAATCTGAAGGTAAAAAAGTAGCTATGGTTGGAGATGGTGTCAATGATGCTCCAGCACTAGTTAAAGCAGATATTGGTATTGCCATTGGTACAGGTACAGAAGTTGCAATCGAAGCTGCTGATATAACTATTTTAGGAGGAGACCTTTTATTAATTCCAAAAGCAATAAAAGCAAGTAAATCTACAATTCGTAATATTCGCCAAAATCTATTTTGGGCGTTTGGTTACAATGTTGCAGGTATCCCTATAGCAGCAATTGGTCTGCTAGCACCTTGGGTTGCGGGAGCAGCAATGGCTTTAAGTTCTGTAAGTGTTGTCACAAACGCTTTACGTCTAAAACGTATGAAATTATAAGAATCTTATATTTCTTGAAAGGAGGTGACAACATTGACTAACGAAGTTATTAATGTAGAAGGTATGAGCTGTGACCATTGCAAGCATTCAATTGAAAAAGCATTAAATGGATTAGATGGTGTAACATCTTCAGAAGTAAGCTTGGCGAATGGGAATGTGGAAGTTGAATTTGATGAAAATCAAGTAGCTTTCAACGACTTTAAAGAAGCTATTGAAGATCAAGGTTACGATGTAATTAAATAATTTAAATAGTTGGGCATATCGTTTAATGATATGCCCTTATTAAAAATTAAGGAGGATAAAAATATGAATCATAATCATGAATATCATTCAAACAAACCCGAAATTAAAGCAAATGTTGTATATAGAGATGGTAATATAGAAATTACGTTAGAAGATGAATTTAATAATGCCCCATTATTAGATACTATGCATGAAAAAGAAATGCATTTCGTTTTAGTATCTAATGACATGGAGAAATATTACCACCTACACCCTCAAAAAAAGCATGAAGGTTTATTTATAATTAACCAACAATTAGAGCCAGGAACTTACCAGGCTTTTGTTGATGTTACACCAAAAAACCATGTGTATTCCGTTCATCCTATTGAACTGCAAATTGGAGATAAAATAACCTCTACAACATCTTTAAATTCTGATAAAAATTGGGTAAAAGTTAACAAAGGAGTTCATGTAACTTTAAATTCTATAAGTGCTAAAGAAGATGAACATGTCCCTTTAACTTTCAATACAGAATTAACTCCCCAACCTTATTTAGGAGCTTTAGGACATGTGATTATATTTGATGAGCAATTAACTGATTATATTCATGTTCACCCAGAATCACCTGATTCTACAACCTTTTATGCTCATTTTCCTAAAAAAGGGATGTATAAAATTTGGGCAGAATTTAAATTTAATGATGAAGTGCATAGATTTACTTATAATATTAAAGTTGCATAAATCTATTAGCAAAAGCTTAAAAATCAGTAAATTGTAAAGAGTTATTTAGATAATACAAAACGCTTTATAAAAAATCGAAAATTTAAGATAGAAAGTTGATGAAGAAAGTATCAAAAAATTGTAGTGGTTGTTTATATTGCAACATTCACTGAATTTTTATAGTTAATAACCTATTATTTAAGGAGTAATTTATTGATTAAGTTTGAATATTTTGAGGAGAAAGATTTTGATTTATTAATAAACTGGATAAACTCTCCTGAACTTTTAGTCAAATGGGCAGGTACAGATTTTAATTATCCCCTAGATGAAGAACAATTAAAGGAATATATTAAAGACACAAATAAAGAAAATTCTAGTAAAATAATTTATAAAGTTATCATTGAAGAAAATAATTCAAAAAAAATTATAGGTCATATTGCTTTAAATAATATAGATTTTAAAAATTGTTCCGCCACGTTAAGTAAAGTTTTAGTAGGTGATCCGCAAATGCGTGGCCAAGGATTAGGCCCTAAAATAATAAAGAAATTATTGAAAAAGGCTTTTGAAGATTTGGGACTACACAGAATTGAATTAGGTGTTTTTGCCTTTAATAAATCAGCTATTAAAAGTTACAAAAAGATTGGATTTATAAAAGAAGGAGAAAAAAGAGACTTTAGAAAATTAAATGGAGAATATTATAATTTATGGCAAATGAGTATGTTAGAAAGCGAATGGTCTTGAATAATTTTAAACAAAAATAGTCCTCTTATTTTAATAAGAGGACTATTTTTGTTTATTTAGAGCGTACCCTTAATAGTATAATCTTTTTGACAATATATACACTTTTTATAATTTAAATAGTATCAATATCACACAATACTATATATTTACAATTGTTTGTTTGATAATATTGATATATAAGTCACAAAACCAAAAAGGGGGAATACTATGGAATTATTAACTTTGAACGAAATTAGTAAAAATATCAAAAGTAAAAAAATTCTAAAAGATGTATCTTTCACACTAAACAGTGGCGATATTATTGGATTAGTAGGTGGAAATGGTGCAGGAAAGACAACATTAATGAAGGTTATTTTAGGTCTATCCAGCTATCAATCTGGAACTCTAAAATCACATACTTTAAATAAAAGTAATGATATAGGTGCTTTAATTGAAAATCCTGGATTATATCCATTTCTTACTGGTTTTGAAAATATGAAACTTATTAATGAAGATAAAGACACAAGTAATATTCAGCAAATTGTTGATAAGTTAGAAATGAATGATTTTATACATAGTAAAGCAAAAACTTATTCATTAGGAATGAAACAAAAGTTAGGTATCGCTCTGGCACTTTTAAATCATCCTAAATTAGTTATTTTAGATGAACCAATGAACGGCTTAGATCCAAAAGCCGTAAAAAATGTGAGAGAGACGATTATAAACTTTAAAAATCAAGGTGTAACTTTTTTAATATCTAGTCATATTTTAAGTGAACTTGTAAAAGTTACAGACTCAATTTTAATTATTGATAAAGGTAAAATTATTAAAGAGACTACTATGGAAGAATTGAACCAATCAAATGAAAGTGATTTAGAAAATATATTACTTAATATTATTGATCAAAAGGGGGAACAATCATAATGGGCACTTTAATTAATCAAGAACTTTATAAGATATTTAAAAAGAAGTCATCCATTATTATCCCAATTATAATATTTATTCTAATGATTGCTATGGCAGTTTTAAGTAATAATTATGAAGATATACTTAAGCCAGAATCACAGTTCAAACAAGGGTATACAGGATTTTCTTGGATCTTCTTCTTAATGATTATTCAAGCAGCAACCATAATCACTATGGAATTCCACTATGGTACAATTAAGAACTTACTTTATAGAAACTACTCAAGAATGAGTATTATTTTAAGTAAATTTAGCGCTTTATTTATTTATTCATTAATATTATTTATTGTTACTACTTTGATAAGCTTAGGTTTAAAATTAATCCTATTTTCTGATATGGATATTTTAAAACAATCTGGTGACAATTTATCACTGTTACAAGAGCACTTGTTAACTGCTTTAGCTACTTATATTGGTATGTGGTTAATATTGAGTTTAACATTATTAATTTCTTGCCTTTTAAAATCACCAGGTGTTTCGATTGCTGTAGGAATTGTCTTCTACTTTGCTTCTTCTGTTATTTCAGGCATACTCTTTGCGGCAATTGCTCAATGGGAATGGTTAAAATGGAACCCTATCAACATGTTAAATTTAAGTACACAAGTATTAGATAACGAAGTATTCAAAAAAATGACTAAACTAGAGTTACATGAACTATATATTGGGAACATTGTTTATATTATTATCTTTTTAGCATTAGTTATTTTCGCTTTTAAAAAGAAAAATGTATAATTTTAGATATGCGATTTTGCATTCCTACCAATTATAGTGTTACAATGTAATTAACAAAGATTATCAGGCATGTATGCACCAAATCCCCTTACTATGGCCGTAGTAAGGGGATTTTTTGGTGTGACTAGTCGCCTATTCGTCATTACGCTTGCGTAGCCAATGCGCAAATAGCGCAACGAGACAACCACTTGCTGCTGTGGTCATGATGTTCACAAAGATTTCAGACATCGCGTATGCACCTCCTCTCTACGTCAAATTGACGCCTGAGAGATAGGCGACTCTATTATTATATCATTTGTAAATACATAAGCATATTCACTTCCGATAAGTTGAATTATGTCGAATATTATATCCATACAAACTAATTAATTTAGCGTTTTCTTTTTTTGTAAACCAACCTGTTTTTCCCCAACCAATTTTTATATAGAAAGAATAAGATAATAATAAAATAAGCAAATATTACACAAGGAAAACTAGATATAACTATTTTAAATCCTATCAAAGGTGATCCCAAATCGCTCATCCATATGCCATATATCATTTCTAAGGCATTCCACGTTCCAAATAAAGATGCAAGAGCTATAAATATAAATACTACCCATCTAAACCATATAGGGAAAATTTTACTTTCTTCTATAGATTCCCTATTAATATTAAATATAGATTTTCTTTTGGGTATAAATGTAATTCTACCCTCTCTTTGTTTAATTCTATCTATATCTTCTTCATATTCTTTATAATTATTTTTATCCTTATAAAATAAAACATCTTTCCCCATTATTTTGTTTCGATTTAAAACGGTATATAGTTTTTTTTCGCCCTTAACATGTTCTAATTCTACTTCAAGATATCTTTTATCTTTTGTCCATAGTGGCATTAAGAAAAATGCATATAATACAGAAAATATTGTAAATATAATAAAGATTTGTCCAATTTCTTTCTTATGTAAACCGACTTCCTTTAAGCTTATATCATTATTTATGAATAATTCCATAATACTTACTAGTAAAACTAAATCTATAATGACAGTAGTTATTATAAAGAAAAAGATATTACCAATCCAACGCCCCAATTTTTCTTTATTCTGATTCATAATTCTTTCCCTGCTTCTAAATTTACTGACTATAATTCCGAATAATGGAATAAAACCTATATTTATCAATTGAACAATAAGGTTTAGAATTTCTAAATTTTCTTTAATCTCCAAGTACATCATCCTATTAATTGATAGTGATTTTATGAATCAACTCTACTATAACAGTAAATCATTCATTAAAAATATGACTAATTAATTTTTGGTTTGATACCACAATCTCTTTAAAAGAAAACAGCGATTGCATGTCTGAAAAAGAAAAATAAAGCTCTTAACAGAAATAATTAATCTGCTAAGAGTTTTATTTACCCTAATAAAAGAAATCATACATTAATGATTTTTGAAGGAGGAGCTTTTGCTCTTTCTTCAATTTATGTAAATTATAACACATTTTCGTATCATCAAATATCAAGAATAATTTTGAAAAAGGATAGATTAGAAAATCAAAAATGAATAAACTTCTAATTTTTTCATACCAAAATAGTTCCTTATAAATTTAAAAAACGTAAAATGAAACATAAAAAAATTTACGGTTTACTTTATTGCTTTTTAAATTTTAAGTATCAATGAGTGACACAAATTCATTTTCTATAACAACTTAAATTTCATTTTGGATATTTCTTTTTTTCAAAAATGGCTTATTCTAGTAGAATAAAACTTCAAAATTCTTTATTCTAATGGAATAAAAGGGTCTCTGAATACCTTTAAATAGGCTTTATTTATAGGATTGGGGTTCACATTAACAATGCCATTCGTAATTTACAGAATAAAAATTACTTAATGCATTTTTGTTTAATGTAAATGTGCTATAAATACAGTTATAACAGTATTTATAGCGAGGGCAAATGACGAAGAAATGGTAAGAAAAATACATCAGCTATGCTGATTGACACGTCAGTGGCATTGTATTTCCTTATGCTCTTATTTTTTATTCTGCTTTCAGCATAAAAAATAAATGATTTGTACAAAAGTTAAATGAATAAAAATGATTTTTTCGTTATCATAATGAATCATTCTTTTCATACCAAATCACTCAATTTTATATTTTTCTATTATTATTTGTTTAATTATACGCATGAAACATGTTTGATATTTCAATTTATTTTAAAACAATACGATGATTCAATCATTTAAAAATGAACTTTTAAAATATGGAAAATCATTTTATTATAACAATTCTGATCCTTCACGTTTTCCAAAATCAATTTCTTCTTCGTTATATTTACCCCCATTTAAATAAAACTCTTGTATTTCTTCTTTAATTGATTTTTCATTTTCCATTATTTTATACCTCCAAAATTTCAAAATATTATATGACTTATATTCTTCATTCCAATATTTGTATATCCCATTTTGATTTTATATCTACTTTATAGAATCAACAATTTTTTATTTATTTTAAATTTAAGTATATAGAATACGTAATTTTTCCACCTACATTTGTAATTGATATTAAAAAACTTGTTGAAAATATACCTATATTCAATTATTTGAGCTATTTTTAATTTTGAAAAGTTATATTTGAAACACCTAATATTATTATATAAACTTACTATGGTCATTAAAATTCTCATTTTCTTTCTATATCTTCTTAAGTTAATTTCATTAAATAACTCTCAACTTTTCAATCATTTTATTTATTATATACTAAAAATAACTATAACAGTTTATAAATTAAAGTTGATTTATTTTTATATCCTACCCAAATAAAAGAAACACGTTTTTGACTTGTTTCTAAAATAATCAAAACCATTGATTTATCAGCAATGTAAAACATCTTTTGCAGTAACAATTTGTTAATGCAAAAAACATTGTATAGCTATATTTCATTAAATTAACTAAATTGAAAAACAAGGAAGCGATAAAAATGGAGCTTAGTAAACAAATCCAAAAATACAGAAAAGAACAAAATTTATCCCAAGAAGATTTAGCAGAAAAAATTCATGTAACAAGACATACGATATCCAATTGGGAAAGAAACAAAAATATACCTGATTTAAACAGTTTAATTTTACTAAGCCAAATTTTTAATACTTCTTTAGATCATTTAGTTAAAGGAGATATAAAAACTATGGAGCATCAATTAAGTAATAAACATTTTAATAATTGGACATTCGTTATGGGGATATCCAGTATATTAACTGCCCTTTCTATAGGTCCTGCATTACACTTTCTGGGTAATTACGGTTATATAATAGTGGTATTACTAGCAATTCTTTCTGGATATAGTGCTATTAAAGTTGATAAATACAAAGAGCAAAATAGGCTATTTACCTATAAACAAATTCTAGATTACATGAACGGAAAAACAATCGAAAAAATAAATACAGATAAAACAAAGCATAAAATCATTAATGCGATGATTAGCATTATATATATCGCCTTATTTATAACAATATTTATCATCAGTCTTAACTGGTTTAAATAATTATGAATTTATTCCCATAAAATTGTTATTAAAGCCCTTAACAGATTTATTTTCACTGTTAAGGGCACTTTATCAAGACAAGAAGAAACTCGTTTTCAACTCGTTTCAAAACCTAAAATCAAAACCAATTAAACTTCTCTTATTTTTGTTTAACCTCTTTAGACTCTTTCTTAAAAAACATATCGTAAACAAAAGATAATCCAGCTAATATAAAACCTAATGTTACCAACCCATTTAAATTATTATTTTCGTAAATATTTATTAATCCTAAATTTCCAAGTTTACTCCAATATTTATTTAAACTAATATTCAAATCCATGTAATTTAACACAGTTGCTACTAAAAAAATAATTAAGATAATAATAATAACGTCTTTAATTGCCTTAAAAAGTTTATTCTTAATACTTACACCTCCACAATTCTTAAATTAGCATAATTGCTTTATTCCAATTGCTTTATTGACGTTGAGCCTCGGAACCCTTAACAATCCCAAAACTTGTCGAATGGTCGGCTTAATAGCTCACGCTATGCCGACATTCGTCTGCAAGTTTAGTTAAGGGTTCTTCTCAACGCACAATAAATTTTCTCGGCATAAATGCGTGGTCTAATTATTTTTAAATGACGACTACCAAAAGAAAAGCAATCAAGTATCATTTTGATTGCCTTTCTTTTTTATTTACTTTTTTTATTTTGCTCACGTTGACCCACAGCAGCACCTAAAGCAATACCTATAGAAGCACCTAAAGGACCTAAAAGCACACCAAAAGGAATAGCAAATAAAACACAATAAGAAATTGATGTAGAATTATCTTTCAACCACTTTTTCATAATCAAAACTCCTTTATTTATATAATCACTTTAATTGTACTAATAAAAAAACAATATATAAACTAACACTTTTGAAAGATACTTAACCTACTTACGTATTTCCCAAGTGTAGACTTATACGTTTATTCCAAACGTAATGCTAAAAAATAAAAATCGACGAAAGCCGATTTTTATATCAAAACAAGTAATCGATATTATAACAGAGACATAAAAATTAATACTGTACGGAATTAAAAATCATTTCGTTTATATACGGATTAACTTTTTAGATTTGTCTAAATTTAAATACCTTTATTTTGAATTTTAAGGGGGCATTTCAAAGATTTAGGGGTAATTCATATAGTTTTATACCTAAAAACGTATATAAGCTCTTAAAACGCAAATATGAGCCAAATAAATATATTTTAATTACACCAACTAAAATTTGATCAAAACCAGTGAATGATTTTTTAGACACTGCCCATTTACGCACAAAATTATTTTTTGCGTAAAAACTGGGCAACTATGCTGGTTGAACGCTATAGTTCCCGCAGGGGCAAAAAAGCATAAAAAAACGCTAGCTTTTAAGCTAACGTTTCAAATCTTTTAAGTAATAATTTTGTTTTTCAAAATTCCAAATTGCCGTAATTGAATGTGCTTTTTCTTCTTCGTCAGTTGTTTTATCTTCGTCACTTATATTAATCAAATTACCATCTTCGACATCGTCTAAATTTAAAATTTTATGTTTTTGTTTAAGCAATCCACCATAACTCAACATACGTTTTCGGTATAAAACTTTTTCCAAATCATTTACGATTTCTTGATTTTTTTCGTCATCATCAGTTAAAAAATCAGACGACTTAATCGAATATTTTGAGTTCTCTTTGATTGCTGTAAGATCATTTGAACTATTCATTAAAGATATTGTATTTAGGCATATTTTGACGACGCATATTGAGCGCGTGTATTTCTTCAAGTTCAGCTTTAATCGATTGCATTAAATAACCTTGCATGGCTTCAACAGTTTCGCTCTTTTGTAGCAGCATTGCTTTAAAACGTTTTAAGACACTTACTAGATCAAATTCCACATCTTCTAAACGGTAATATGTATCATGTGAGTTATTAAAAGATTTTTTCCCTTTAAGTAAAACACTTTTAATAATACGAATCTCTCTAATTTCAAAATTACTTAAATAATCTTTAATTTGATTTGGTAATTCTTCAAGTAATTGGAATTTTAAAGCATCGTTATTAAATTCAGTGTTTTGGTGATTTGTATGATACGAATGATTGTTAGTTGTAGAAATATTGTTATTTGTATCATTCAAATCATTCGTATCATTATCATCAGTCTCTATATAGTTAGTATTATTAAACTCAGTATCATTTGATTTTGATTTTCGAAATTCTTGTTTTTTGACTTTCAAAACTCTGGAATTTTGATTTTCATTATTCTGGAATTTTGATTTTCGAAATTCCTTGCTATCATTGTGTTTATATGGTTTTTTAGGTTCTAGCAAGTAAATTTTATTTGGTTTGTTTAAACCCATTCTTTCTTGCTCTAAAAGATTAAAATTTTCTAATTCTTTCTTAATTTTGGTTACTTTTTGAGTTCCGCAATTTAAAAGTTCACATAAATCTTTAGTAGTAAATATTAAATATACATTTCCATTTTCATCAATCCAATTGTTTATTTTAGATAATTCGAACCGGTCCCTAAACATACAATAAGCAATTTTGGCAGAGTCACTGAGCTTTCTAAAATAATCATCTTCAAATAAAAACTTATATAGTTTATAAAATCTTTCTTGTTCAAACTCTTGTATTGTAATTCTTTTGAAATTTGACATAATAAAAAACCTCTTTCCGAAATTTAGTGTGGTAAGAGGTAATAAAACGCTTTTATATAGCTTTACATTTATTTAAAGATTTAGGAGCTTGCACTAAGATGTTATTCATTATATAATACAAGTACAAATTTTATATTAAACAAACGTGCTGTAACGTTTTATTACCAACCCCCAACTATTACCAGTAGTTGGGGGTTTTTGATATGTTAAGTATATTATAGCACTTTAAATAAGGTTATAAAAGGAGAAAATGGATAACCGTCAAAGGTTCATAAAAGGTTGATAAACCTTTGACAAATCCTATCAACCCTAGATAAACCCTTTATAAAATGTGTTTTTTTTATTCATATTGTATTATCTTGTATTAAAGCATCTATAGTTTTATAATGGTTTGTAAAGGGTTTATAAACTGTTTACAAAGGGTTGATTATGTGAAAAGTGTGAAAATGTTAAGTGAAGAATTAAAAGTTAGTAAACAAACAATTTTTAATAATATTAAACGACTAAATATAGAAACAATAAAGCAAGAAAACACTTCATTCATTAAAGAAGATACTGATGTAGAAAAAATAATTCAAAGGGTGAATGAAAATAAAAAGAAATATGGGTTCGAAACTACCACAGCGGATAAAAAAAATAATGAATCAGATAATATTAATGTTGAATCTAAAAATGACACTCAAATAATAGAAATATTAAAAAATCAAATTGAAACCTTAAATAGCCAGATTGAAAAGCAAGAAAGTCGTCACAACACAACAATAGAATTCTATAGAAAAGAGTTACAGGAAAGATCAAAATTGCTTGAAAATCAACAAATATTAGCTTTAGAAAGCAATAAAAAGATTCAAAAATTAGAGAATCAATTAGAAGAAGAAAGACAACTTAATTATTCTTTTGATCAATCTACGAATGATAGACAAAATGTTAATACGCAAGAAGCAAAATTTACTGAAGAAGTTAAAAATGTTAATCAACCACAAGCAAACAAGACAGCAGAAGAAGACATAAGAGATAGAAATAAAGAGATGCCTGAAGAGAGCAATGATAACAGTTTAGAAGAAGATGAATTACTTAAAGGTAATAATTCATCTGAAGAAATAAATAATGATCCTGATAACAAGGTAGAACAACCACCTAAAAAAGGTTTTTGGAGTCGTTTATTTGGTAACTAACTGTAATTTAAAAAGAAGCATCAAGTATTTAAACTTGGCGCTTCTTTTTTATGTTAACTGGACTTCTGATAATCATCGGTTATGTTAATTAAATTTTGAGATATTTTTATGAAATAAATTTAATAAAAAATTCGGATAAAATAATTACTTTATCCGACGGTCAGATTTTAGAAAAAAGGTTGTCATATAGATCTTTTAAATAACAATTCCTTATATAAAAATTTGTGGGAATTACAAAATAAATAGAAAGGAATATCATTGTGAAAAATAAAATTACTAGTATTATCTTTGTATTTAGCTTATTACTAATTGGATGCTCTTTATATTTCTTTCAAAAAGTTGGTTGGAATGATATTAATAAAAAAGATTTGAGTCGTGATACTTCTTATGCTCCTAGCCTAGGTAATCCAAGGTTCTGTTGCAAAGTTGAATTTATAGTATAATTTTAACAAAAAGGAGTCTTCTGTATGAACTATTTCAGATATAAACAATTTAACAAGGATGTTATCACTGTAGCCGTTGGCTACTATCTAAGATATGCATTGAGTTATCGTGATATATCTGAAATATTAAGGGAACGTGGTGTAAACGTTCATCATTCAACGGTCTACCGTTGGGTTCAAGAATATGCCCCAATTTTATATCAAATTTGGAAGAAAAAGCATCAAAAAGCTTATTACAAATGGCGTATTGATGAGACGTACATCAAAATAAAAGGAAAATGGAGCTATTTATATCGTGCCATTGATGCAGAGGGACATACATTAGATATTTGGTTGCGTAAGCAACGAGATAATCATTCAGCATATGCGTTTATCAAACGTCTCATTAAACAATTTGGTAAACCTCAAAAGGTAATTACAGATCAGGCACCTTCAACGAAGGTAGCAATGGCTAAAGTAATTAAAGCTTTTAAACTTAAACCTGACTGTCATTGTACATCGAAATATCTGAATAACCTCATTGAGCAAGATCACCGTCATATTAAAGTAAGAAAGACAAGGTATCAAAGTATCAATACAGCAAAGAATACTTTAAAAGGTATTGAATGTATTTACGCTCTATATAAAAAGAACCGCAGGTCTCTTCAGATCTACGGATTTTCGCCATGCCACGAAATTAGCATCATGCTAGCAAGTTAAGCGAACACTGACATGATAAATTAGTGGTTAGCTATATTTTTTACTTTGCAACAGAACCTATTTACCTATGGCAGCAACAACACATAACATTTGGGTTAAATATATCATCATTTTGGCTACTATTTTCAGGTGCAATTACAGCAATACCATTGATTCTGTTCTCAGCAGGTGCTAAGCGAATTCCATTATCGTTAACTGGCTTCATCCAATATGTAGGGCCGACAATCATGTTTATCTTAGGTATCTTTGTCTTTAAAGAGCCATTTAACACTGATCAATTAATTACCTTTATTTTTATATGGATAGGTATTGTGTTATATAGTATTTCTCAATATATTCAAATTAAGAAAAATCCAGTTGTAAAATAATTATACCTTCACTTTATTTGATGTGCATTCTTTAAATTAGATATTGATTCTAACTATTGATGTGTACATTAACGTTTAAATAGAGTGAAGGTGTATTTTTTATTTTGTATATCGACTGAATAGTAGTTGATTTGTAAAATATAAAGTTGGGTTAATCGTGTCTTTAATATCATTGACTTCTTTAAGCCACAACTGTAAGTCATTGTAGTAGTCGGAACTCATAGACAAATCATTTGTAAAACATTTAGCTGTTGCTTCAATTGTATCTTTGTTTAATTGGTTAGAGATATCGGTTTGAGTATACATTGAGTAAATTTCAATTGCACTTGCTAAATGATGATTGATGTAATGAATTGCTTTTTGAATGATTTTTAGGAACTTTTTGAGTTTAACCTCACTCGTATTTAATACTTCAGGTGTTGTAATAAAAATAAGTTGGCAAAAATCGGGTACATTATAATTTTTAAGTGAAAAATAATCTACATTAAGTCCTTGATTTCTAGCTTCAAGAATTTCAAAATTTTCGAAAATGAGTGTAGCAGCATCAGCTTTATCAGTTAAAAGTGCATCAGTATGATAAAAGCTATGATTAACTGGTGTGATGTCACCCTCTTTATATGTGCCACCATCTGCTTCAATCATCGTTTTAGCCATGGCAATACCACCTGGACCGGGAGCGCCAGGATATTGAAGTCGCTTACCGATTAAATCTTTGGGGCGAGCGATATTTTTATCTTTGTTATACATAATACCTCCGTTAGTGTGAAGATATCTCGCAAACCCGATGACGTTTTGTTCTTTAGCTCTATCTTGAACCAGATGAATAGGTTCAGTAATCGCGATATCCATTGAACCATTTTCAATCTCGTCTAATGCATCAAAGTGCTCTTTTGGTTCAATCATCTCAATTTCTAATGATTCTTCTTTAAACCATCCTTTTTCAATACCTATGATTAACGGCATATGATCAGGATTTAAAAACCATTCTAAACCTACTGTTAATTTGTCCAAAAAAAATTCCTCCATCCATTTAATTATTGCGTAAAAAAGTGAATGAAGAAACAGTTATCAATATTGCTCACTTTCCTACGCTGGTGCTAACCAACAGGTTCAAGGGTTGAAAGTAGACTTTCTCTCAGCAAATTGAATTGCACCCCTAATGATACTGGTTAATCTATGTACAGAATAACATAGTTGAATTGAATAAAAAGTGAAACGAATATAGTAAATATTAATCTTGGGAGTATGATGCAAAAAAGCTAACGTTTCAAACGTTAGCTTACAATATATTTGATGAACTGAAGTTTAATTAAAATTCTAACTTTACATCATACCAATGAGTTTCATCCATAGTGAACCTAATCCGATCCAAATAATAAAATAGACTATACCAAGTACAATATTCATAGTCCACCAGCGCTTTTGTGTAACATAGCCAGCTGCGTATAATATGGGCGCTGGTCCACTACTATAATGTGTTGTTGATGCCAGTAAGTTACCAAAGAACCCTAACATTAATGCACTGAATAATGGCGGTGCACCTGAAGCGACTGCAACACCGAGTAACGCGGCGTACATGGCGCTGACATGTGCTGTTTCACTTGCGAATAAATAATGTGAGTAGAAATAAAACAAGATGAGTAAAACTAAAACGATAGGCCAACTAAAGCCATTCAAACCTTGAGCAATGAGTTTGCTGGTTCTGTTGCAAAGTAAAAAAATATAGCTAACCACTAATTTATCATGTCAGTGTTCGCTTAACTTGCTAGCATGATGCTAATTTCGTGGCATGGCGAAAATCCGTAGATCTGAAGAGACCTGCGGTTCTTTTTATATAGAGCGTAAATACATTCAATACCTTTTAAAGTATTCTTTGCTGTATTGATACTTTGATACCTCGTCTTTCTTACTTTAATATGACGGTGATCTTGCTCAATGAGGTTATTCAGATATTTCGATGTACAATGACAGTCGGGTTTAAGTTTAAAAGCTTTAATTACTTTAGCCATTGCTACCTTCGTTGAAGGTGCCTGATCTGTAATTACCTTTTGAGGTTTACCAAATTGTTTAATGAGACGTTTGATAAACGCATATGCTGAATGATTATCTCGTTGCTTACGCAACCAAATATCTAATGTATGTCCCTCTGCATCAATGGCACGATATAAATAGCTCCATTTTCCTTTTATTTTGATGTACGTCTCATCAATACGCCATTTGTAATAAGCTTTTGTATGCTTTTTCTTCCAAATTTGATATAAAATTGGGGCATATTCTTGAACCCAACGGTAGACCGTTGAATGATGAACGTTTACACCACGTTCCCTTAATATTTCAGATATATCACGATAACTCAATGCATATCTTAGATAGTAGCCAACGGCTACAGTGATAACATCCTTGTTAAATTGTTTATATCTGAAATAGTTCATACAGAAGACTCCTTTTTGTTAAAATTATACTATAAGTTCAACTTTGCAACAGAACCCATCAAGATATATATTTGGGTGAGCGATTCCTTAAACGAAATTGAGATTAAGGAGTCGATTTTTTATGTATAAAAACAATCATGCAAATCATTCAAATCATTTGGAAAATCACGATTTAGACAATTTTTCTAAAACCGGCTACTCTAATAGCCGGTTGGACGCACATACTGTGTGCATATCTGATCCAAAATTAAGTTTTGATGCAATGACGATCGTTGGAAATCTCAACCGAGACAACGCTCAAGCCCTTTCTAAATTTATGAGTGTAGAGCCCCAAATAAGACTTTGGGATATTCTTCAAACAAAGTTTAAAGCTAAAGCACTTCAAGAAAAAGTTTATATTGAATATGACAAAGTGAAAGCAGATAGTTGGGATAGACGTAATATGCGTATTGAATTTAATCCAAACAAACTTACACGAGATGAAATGATTTGGTTAAAACAAAATATAATAAGCTACATGGAAGATGACGGTTTTACAAGATTAGATTTAGCCTTTGATTTTGAAGATGATTTGAGTGACTACTATGCAATGTCTGATAAAGCAGTTAAGAAAACTATTTTTTATGGTCGTAATGGTAAGCCAGAAACAAAATATTTTGGCGTGAGAGATAGTAATAGATTTATTAGAATTTATAATAAAAAGCAAGAACGTAAAGATAATGCAGATGCTGAAGTTATGTCTGAACATTTATGGCGTGTAGAAATCGAACTTAAAAGAGATATGGTGGATTACTGGAATGATTGCTTTAGTGATTTACATATCTTGCAACCAGATTGGAAAACTATCCAACGCACTGCGGATAGAGCAATAGTTTTTATGTTATTGAGTGATGAAGAAGAATGGGGAAAGCTTCACAGAAATTCTAGAACAAAATATAAGAATTTGATAAAAGAAATTTCGCCAGTCGATTTAACGGACTTAATGAAATCGACTTTAAAAGCGAACGAAAAACAATTGCAAAAACAAATCGATTTTTGGCAACATGAATTTAAATTTTGGAAATAGTGTACATATTAATATTACTGAACAAAAATGATATATTTAAACTATTCTAATTTAGGAGGATTTTTTTATGAAGTGTCTATTTAAAAATTTGGGGAATTTATATGAGGTGAAAGAATAATTTACCCCTATAAACTTTAGTCACCTCAAGTAAAGAGGTAAAATTGTTTAGTTTATATAAAAAATTTAAAGGTTTGTTTTATAGCGTTTTATTTTGGCTTTGTATTCTTTCATTTTTTAGTGTATTAAATGAAATGGTTTTAAATGTTTCTTTACCTGATATTGCAAATCATTTTAATACTACTCCTGGAATTACAAACTGGGTAAACACTGCATATATGTTAACTTTTTCGATAGGAACAGCAGTATATGGAAAATTATCTGATTATATAAATATAAAAAAATTGTTAATTATTGGTATTAGTTTGAGCTGTCTTGGTTCATTGATTGCTTTTATTGGTCACAATCACTTTTTTATTTTGATTTTTGGTAGGTTAGTACAAGGAGTAGGATCTGCTGCATTCCCTTCACTGATTATGGTGGTTGTAGCTAGAAATATTACAAGAAAAAAACAAGGCAAAGCCTTTGGTTTTATAGGATCAATTGTAGCTTTAGGTGAAGGGTTAGGTCCTTCAATAGGGGGAATAATAGCACATTATATTCATTGGTCTTACCTACTTATACTTCCTATGATTACAATAGTAACTATACCTTTTCTTATTAAAGTAATGGTACCTGGTAAATCAACAAAAAATACATTAGATATCGTAGGTATTGTTTTAATGTCTATAAGTATTATATGTTTTATGTTATTTACGACAAATTATAATTGGACTTTTTTAATACTCTTCACAATCTTTTTTGTGATTTTTATTAAACATATTTCAAGAGTTTCTAACCCTTTTATTAATCCTAAACTAGGGAAAAACATTCCGTTTATGCTTGGTTTGTTTTCTGGTGGGCTAATATTTTCTATAGTAGCTGGTTTTATATCAATGGTGCCTTATATGATGAAAACTATTTATCATGTAAATGTAGCGACAATAGGTAATAGTGTTATTTTTCCTGGAACCATGAGTGTTATTGTTTTTGGTTATTTTGGTGGTTTTTTAGTGGATAGAAAAGGATCATTATTTGTTTTTATTTTAGGATCATTGTCTATCTCTATAAGTTTTTTAACTATTGCATTTTTTGTTGAGTTTAGTATGTGGTTGACTACTTTTATGTTTATATTTGTTATGGGCGGATTATCTTTTACTAAAACAGTTATATCAAAAATAGTATCAAGTAGTCTTTCTGAAGAAGAAGTTGCTTCTGGAATGAGTTTGCTAAATTTCACAAGTTTTTTATCAGAGGGAACAGGTATAGCAATTGTAGGAGGTTTATTGTCACTACAATTGATTAATCGTAAACTAGTTCTGGAATTTATAAATTATTCTTCTGGAGTGTATAGTAATATTCTTGTAGCCATGGCTATCCTTATTATTTTATGTTGTCTTTTGACGATTATTGTATTTAAACGTTCTGAAAAGCAGTTTGAATAGTTATATTATATTTTGGTTTAGAACTATGAGTGGCTAGCATTTTGCCACTCATTTTTTGCGTTAGCAAAAACAGGTTTAAGCCTCGCAGAGCACACGTATTAACGACTTATTAAAAATAAGTCTAGTGTATTAGACTTAAACTATTAAATACACATGAAACCTTTGTGCTTAGGAGTGATTTTTATATGTCTTATTCCATTGTTAGAGTTTCAAAAGTTAAATCTGGAACAAATACAACGGGCATACAAAAACATGTTCAAAGAGAAAATAATAATTATGAAAATGAAGATATAGACCATAGTAAAACTTACTTAAATTATGATTTGGTAAATGCTAATAAACAGAATTTTAATAACTTGATTGATGAAAAAATCGAACAGAATTATACAGGCAAAAGAAAAATTAGAACAGACGCGATTAAACACATTGATGGTTTAATTACATCAGACAATGATTTCTTTGATAATCAAACGCCAGAAGATACAAAGCAGTTTTTTGAATATGCTAAAGAGTTTTTAGAACAAGAATACGGTAAAGATAATTTATTATATGCAACAGTTCACATGGACGAAAAAACACCACATATGCATTATGGCGTTGTTCCAATAACTGATGATGGTCGTTTAAGTGCTAAAGAAGTTGTAGGTAATAAAAAAGCTTTAACAGCGTTTCAAGATAGATTTAATGAGCATGTTAAACAACGAGGATATGATTTAGAACGTGGGCAATCAAGACAAGTAACAAATGCTAAACATGAGCAAATAAGTCAGTATAAACAAAAAACAGAATATCATAAGCAAGAATATGAACGTGAGAGCCAAAAAACAGACCATATAAAGCAAAAGAACGATAAATTAATGCAAGAGTACCAAAAATCGTTAAATACGCTTAAAAAGCCTATAAATGTTCCGTATGAGCAAGAAACTGAAAAAGTAGGTGGTTTATTTAGCAAAGAAATACAAGAAACTGGAAATGTTGTAATAAGCCAAAAAGATTTCAATGAATTTCAGAAACAGATAAAAGCTGCTCAAGATATTTCGGAAGATTACGAGTATATAAAGTCTGGTAGAGCCTTAGATGATAAAGATAAGGAAATACGAGAGAAAGATGATTTATTAAATAAAGCAGTTGAGCGTATTGAAAACGCAGACGATAATTTTAACCAACTTTACGAAAATGCAAAGCCACTTAAAGAGAATATAGAAATAGCGTTAAAGCTTTTAAAAATCTTACTAAAAGAGTTAGAACGAGTTTTAGGAAGAAATACCTTTGCGGAAAGAGTTAATAAGGTTCTGTTGCAAAGTAAAAAAATATAGCTAACCACTAATTTATCATGTCAGTGTTCGCTTAACTTGCTAGCATGATGCTAATTTCGTGGCATGGCGAAAATCCGTAGATCTGAAGAGACCTGCGGTTCTTTTTATATAGAGCGTAAATACATTCAATACCTTTTAAAGTATTCTTTGCTGTATTGATACTTTGATACCTCGTCTTTCTTACTTTAATATGACGGTGATCTTGCTCAATGAGGTTATTCAGATATTTCGATGTACAATGACAGTCGGGTTTAAGTTTAAAAGCTTTAATTACTTTAGCCATTGCTACCTTCGTTGAAGGTGCCTGATCTGTAATTACCTTTTGAGGTTTACCAAATTGTTTAATGAGACGTTTGATAAACGCATATGCTGAATGATTATCTCGTTGCTTACGCAACCAAATATCTAATGTATGTCCCTCTGCATCAATGGCACGATATAAATAGCTCCATTTTCCTTTTATTTTGATGTACGTCTCATCAATACGCCATTTGTAATAAGCTTTTGTATGCTTTTTCTTCCAAATTTGATATAAAATTGGGGCATATTCTTGAACCCAACGGTAGACCGTTGAATGATGAACGTTTACACCACGTTCCCTTAATATTTCAGATATATCACGATAACTCAATGCATATCTTAGATAGTAGCCAACGGCTACAGTGATAACATCCTTGTTAAATTGTTTATATCTGAAATAGTTCATACAGAAGACTCCTTTTTGTTAAAATTATACTATAAGTTCAACTTTGCAACAGAACCAAAATGCACATGTAGTTGGTGAAAAAATTAGAAAACATTTTATGTTTAAACTTCCTTTTTCTAGTGTATATAGTACTTAGGTTTTAAAATATAATTGAAAGATAGGTTGTATTATGACTAAAAAAGTAGCAATCATTTTAGCAGATGAATTTGAAGATATAGAATTAACCAGTCCAAAAGAAGCATTAGAAAATGCTGGATTCGAGACTGAAGTTATTGGAGATACAGCAAAACATGAACTTGTTGGTAAGCATGGGGAGAAAGTAACTGTAGATGTTAGCATTGCAGATGCGAAACCAGAAAATTATGATGCATTATTAATTCCTGGCGGATTCTCACCCGATCATTTACGTGGTGATGAAGAAGGTCGCTATGGTACATTTACTAAGTATTTTACTCAAAATGATGTACCTACATTTGCGATTTGTCATGGTCCACTTTTACTAGTTGATACTGATGATTTAAAGGGCCGCACAATAACTGGTGTTATCAATGTACGTAAAGATTTATCTAATGCTGGTGCACACGTTGTTGACGAATCAGTTGTAATAGATAACAATATTGTAACGAGTCGTGTCCCAGATGACTTAGATGATTTCAATAGAGAAATTATTAAAAAATTAAAAGCATAATTTTGTAATATCAATCAGTATTTATTATCTAAGAGACTAACAACAAAGTTTATAACTTTGCTGTTAGTCTCTTATTGTTAGGTTTTTATAAAAATAAAATGAACTTAACTTCATTAAGATAACTTATAATCTACGATAAAATATTAGATATTCTACATACTGTTTTTGTAATGTAACCTATTTCGAAATTCTACTAATCTTTTAACTTCATCTATACTATTAATTGTTGAAAATTACAATGGAGGGCAATTTAATTTATGAATGATATTACCATTATAGGAGCTTCACAAAATAATTTAAAAAATATAGATATAACTATACCTAAACATTTGATTACAGTATTTACAGGACGTTCTGGTTCAGGTAAGTCATCACTGGTATTCAGAACAGTAGCTGCTGAATCTGAACAACTTTTAAATGAAAGTTATTCTAGCTATATTCAATTTCATTTAAATCAGCAACCTAAACCAAAAGTAAAAGAAATTAAAAATCTTCCAGTAGCAATGACGATTAGTCAAAAAAGATTTAATGGTAATTCTCGCTCTACTGTAGGTACAGTATCTGATATATACGCCTCTGTTAGATTGTTATGGTCAAGGATAGGTGAACCTTTTGTCGGTTATTCAGATGCCTTTTCATTTAACAGTCCCAATGGTATGTGTGAAACATGTGAAGGATTAGGTTACATTGAAGACATTAATTTAAATGAGCTCTTAGATTGGAACAAATCTTTAAATGAAGGTGCTATTAATTTCCCATCTTTTGGACCTGATAAAGAAAGAGGGAAAGCTTATCGTGATAGTGGTCTGTTTGATAATGATAAAAAATTAAAAGCATATACAAAAGAAGAATTAGATTTGTTTTTGTATCAGGAGCCAATAAAATTAAAAAAACCACCTGAAGAATGGCGGAAATCAGCAAAATATGTGGGACTTATACCTAGGTTTAGAAGAATATTCTTGGGAGATAAAGAATTTAACAAAAAACGTTATGCTAAACATCTTAAAAATGTTGTGGAAAATAAAATTTGTCCAACTTGTAACGGTCAACGTTTAAATTCGAAAATTTTGAGTTGTAAAATTATGGGGAAAAATATTTCAGATTTTACACAAATGACTGTAAAAGAAAATTTAGCATTTCTTAATAAATTAAATAATTCAACAGCCCAGTTTATTATTGAACCACTCCGAAAACAATTAGAAGCACTTGATTATATAGGATTAAGTTATTTAACTCTTGACCGTGTAACCACTTCTTTATCAGGTGGAGAAGCACAACGGCTTAAATTAATACGACATTTAAATAGTTCGCTATCTGATTTGGTTTATATCATTGATGAACCAAGTGTTGGTTTACATCCAGAGGATATTGCAAAAATAAATGAAATTTTGAAATCTTTAAAACATAAAGGTAATACAGTATTAATTGTAGAACATGATCCTGATGTAATTAAAGAAGCAGATTATATCATTGATATGGGACCAAGTTCAGGGGCGCAAGGTGGAGAGATAACGTTTAAGGGAACATACAAAGAATTATTGTCTTCAGATACATCTACTGGGGAAGCACTACGTATCAAACATCACTTAAAAAATGAGATACGTGAAGCAAAGAGTTTTTATCATCTTGGACCAGTGACCCAAAACAATTTGAAGAATGTGACAGTTGATATACCCAAGCATGTTTTGACAGTATTAACTGGAGTAGCAGGTTCTGGGAAAAGTTCACTTGTTAAGGCAGGTTTTGCAAAAAATGATAATGCAGTATTTATGGATCAAAAAGCGATACAAGGTTCCAATCGGTCTAATTTACTAACTTATTTAGGTGTTTTTGACAGAGTCAGAAATTTTTTCAGCAAAGAAACTGGATTAAATAAATCTATGTTTAGTTATAATTCGAAAGGAGCTTGTGCCAATTGTGGTGGTAAAGGTTATATTGAAACAGAACTTGCATTTATGGGTGAATTTTCACAAACATGTGAAGTGTGTCACGGTAAACGTTATAAGCCAGAAGTGTTGAATGCAACTATAGATGGCTATTCTATTGCTGATTTCCTTGAATTGACTGTTGACG
The DNA here is from genome assembly GCF_045984185.1 of Staphylococcus sp. KUGN1. NCBI lineage: Bacteria > Bacillati > Bacillota > Bacilli > Caryophanales > Staphylococcaceae > Staphylococcus > Staphylococcus sp. KUGN1. The sequence goes on from NZ_JBJQIL010000009.1 coordinate 30,102, forward strand.
AAGGTATAAGATTTTTTGATAAAGAAAATGAAATTCAGTCTAAGTTACAAGCTATAAGTAAAACTGGATTAAATTACGTAACCCTTGGCCAACCTCTATCTACATTATCAGGTGGTGAAATTCAACGCGTTAAATTAGGCCAATATTTAAATGATGATGTTACAGATAGTATTTTTATATTTGATGAACCTACGACAGGTTTACATGAAGCTGATATTCCTATATTGATAAACTGTTTTAATGATCTTATTGAACAAAATAACACTGTTATTTTAATTGAACATAATTTATCAATTATGTGTGATGCTGATTGGATTATAGATGTAGGGCCAGGCCCTGGTCTAGATGGGGGTAAAGTACAATTTAGTGGCTATCCTATAAACTTTGTTAAAGAGAATAAAACATTAACATCTAAGCATTTGAAACTTTATATAGCAAATGATTAAAATTGTTTCATATTTTCATATAGCATTGGTTAGATTTAGAAATTTTGTAACTTAGCGATTCTGAAAATTATCACATGAAATTAATAAAGAAGTCTATATACTGGTTATAATCTGTATATAGACTTCTTTATATATTTATTATTATGGTTTTAGAATTACTTTAATATTATTATCTTTTTTCTGATCGAAAATATCATACGCTTGTTTTGCATCTTCTAAAGGCATTGTGTGAGTTATAATTTCTGTTGGATCAAAAACTTCATTTTTAATCATTTCATATAATTTTGGCATTTGATGAATAACTGGCGCTTGTCCACTTTTTACTTGGACATCTCTATTAAAAATTAAATCTATTGGATAATTGTCTGCAGGTGTACCGTAAATACCAGTTAATTGAATCGTTCCAAATTTTCTTACTGATTCAGCTGCTGTAATAATTGGACTAATATTACCTCGTTGTGCTGAATTTGAACTTATCTCTAAATCATCTTGAGCAACTTGTCCATCCATTCCAACACAATCTATAACGACATCTGCACCACCGCGTGTGCTTTCACGAAGTAATTTTCCTATATTATCTTCTTTAGAAAAATTATATACTTCAGCGCCATTGGATTTTTTGGCATGGTTTAATCTATGTTCTACATTGTCAATGGCAATCACACGTTCAGCGCCTTTTAATTTAGCAAATTTTTGTGCCATTAAACCGATTGGGCCACAACCAAGAACAATAACGGTATCTCCAGATTTTACGCCTGCATGTTCAACACTCCAATAAGCTGTTGGGACAACATCAGATAAAAATAATACTTGTTCGTCTTTCAAATCACTATCTGGAACTTTGAAAGAGGAGAAATCGGCAAATGGGACTCTTAAATACTCTGCTTGACCTCCCCAGTGGTTTCCGTGCATGCCACCAAAACCGAAAAGTCCACCATTATCCATTTTCCAACTTGCCGGTGATGAGTTAGAATTATCACACTGAGACTCCATTTCATTATTACAATAGAAACAATCGCCGCAACCTATGTTAAAAGGTATAACTACTCTATCTCCCTTTTTTAAGGTTTTAACGTCTTTTCCTACTTCTTCTACAATTCCCATTGGCTCATGTCCAATAACAAAACCAGGATCCATAAATAAATCGCCTTGATGATAAAGATGTAAATCAGAACCACATATACCTGAAGCTGTTATTTTTATTATTGCATCCGTTGATTCTTCTATTATTGGATCATGTACTTCACGAACTTCCATATTTTTATGACCTTGATAAGTAACTGCTTTCATTTAAACCACACTCCTTTAAAAAACTTTACCCTTGATATTATAATGTAAACTCAGAAGAATAAATTGATTTATTACTCTTTTTAGAAAATTGTTAGTTTATATGTTGCAAAATACCAAACATCGCATTTATTTAGCCAAAATTAATAAAAAAGTAATTATAGATAAGTTTAATACACGTAAGCAATATACTATATTAGAATAAAATTAAAGATTTATCTAAAAGTAACTATACAGTTTTGAACTATTTATAAGTAACTGCTGATTTTAAAGAAGAATTTGTGCGTGTTTTCTTAAACCGAAATAAAAATCTGAAAAAGCAAAGGATTTTGATGTTTATTGCTTTTAAAAGCTAGTAATTTAAATGAACATTATGTTATTGCTACTTTTTGGGAAATCAAGCTACTTACAAACTATGGCAAGATTCTCGAGAATATAAAGTATCTCATAAGAAAAGAGGGATAAAAAATGTATAGATCAAGATATTTTCGTTAACGAGCATGTTTTGAAATGATTAAGACACTCTTTTTAAAGAAGTATCTTTTTTATATTACTTTATAGCTTAAAAATTTTGAAAAATTTGTTTAATTTTCATACTTACTTTTTTTCGGTGTAGTTAAAGCTACGACAGCTATAATAATAAATAGTCCGTCTACTAGTTGATAGTATCCAAAGGACTCATTTAACCAAGTAATTGAAATGATGGCCAAACCGTCCTCCTTGGCTTTGCAGTACTATCCATAGAACAAATAAAAGCAGCAGTTAAACTGCTTGAAAAAGCATGGTTTGACAAAAATACAAGTAATCATTATAAAGATTAACTTAAAGCGAAGTATAATTATACTTCGCCTTTTTTAATATAGAATCTAATGACCCTATATACACTATTAATATCAGAAAAATATTTTGTGTGTTTAGAGCGTACTTATGTGTCTTTGAGTCGTTCTCTATTTATATCGATCTACTAGTCAATATAAAAACATATCAATATCTGAAAGAGATTATATAAAGTTCGGTTCAATTTTTCTTCTTTTAAAAAACTAACTAATTTTCATTATTAATTAATTTCAAATATTCATCTCCCCATTCACAAATACCATAGACCACATTGTCGAGAGACAAACCAACACTAGTTAATCGATATTCAACTTTTGGAGGGACTACTGGATATATAGTTCTTTTTATTATCATATCCTTTTCAAGCTCCCTTAATTGTCTAATTAACATTCTTTGATTAATATCTGGTAATTTTTTTTCTAATTCACTCAACCTAAGTACTTCTGATTGTAATAAATGATAAATAATAGGGATTTTCCACCTACCACCAATTACTGATAAAGCTAAATCTTTAGAAGTGTAAAATAATTTATTATTATATTCTATTAACAATTTCTTCTCCTCAGTGACATATTTGTCAGTATTGTATTTCCAAAGTTATTATACCATAATGAATATATAATATATAGGAGGTAATAACATATGGAATTACAATTAGCGATTGATTTATTAAATAAAGAGGATGCTGCAGAATTAGCAAATAAAGTTAAAGATTATGTAGATATCGTAGAAATTGGAACACCGATTGTTATAAATGAAGGATTACCAGCTGTACAACATTTAAATGATAATATTGATAGTGTAAAAGTATTAGCAGATTTAAAAATTATGGATGCTGCCGACTATGAAGTAAGCCAAGCAGTTAAATTTGGTGCAGACATAGTAACAATTTTAGGCGTTGCAGAAGATGCATCAATTAAAGCAGCAGTTGATGAAGCACATAAACATGGCAAACAATTATTAGTAGATATGATTGCAGTCCAAGATTTAGAAAAACGTGCGAAAGATTTAGATGATTTAGGCGCAGATTATATCGCTGTTCATACTGGTTATGACTTACAAGCTGAAGGTCAATCTCCTTTAGAAAGTTTACGTAAAGTTAAATCTGTAATTAGTAATTCTAAAGTAGCAGTCGCAGGTGGTATTAAACCAGATACAATTAAAGATATTGTTGCAGAAAATCCTGATTTAATTATTGTTGGTGGCGGCATTGCAAATGCTGATGACCCTGTAGAAGCTGCTAAACAATGTAGAGCTGCGATTGAAGGAAAATAATGATGACAGAAATCACAAATTATCGTTTAATACTAGATGAAATAGACAACACATTATCACATGTGAAAGACAGTGAAGCCGAAACGTTTTTAAAGCAAATTATTAAAGCAGAGCAAGTTTTTGTATCTGGAAAAGGACGTTCGGGTTTTGTAGCAAATAGTTTTGCGATGAGATTGAATCAGCTTGGGAAGGGTGCACATGTAGTTGGTGAGTCCACTACACCTTCCATTACCGAAAAAGATTTGTTTGTTATCCTTTCTGGCTCAGGTTCGACAGAGCATTTAAGATTATTAGCAGATAAAGCTAAAGCTGTAGGTGCAGAAGTTGTATTATTGTCAACAAATCCAACGTCAAATATTGGTGAACTTGCAAATGCAGTGATTGAATTACCGGCGGGAACGAAATATGATGCTGAAGGTTCAGCACAACCTCTAGGTAGCTTATTTGAACAAGCATCACAAGTGTTTTTAGATAGTATTGTTTTAGATTTAATGACTGAGATAAACGTTGATGAAGAAACAATGCAGCAAAATCATGCTAATCTGGAATAAAACCTACAAAAGATGATTCACTTTAATACTCCACATTTATTTGTGGGGTATTTTTAATTTAAAGAAACGCCTTGAGATATTTCCTAGTAGTTATAAAAACTAATTAGTATTGAATATCACTACTACATTTTTGAAAAGTGATGTAGATTTATAGCCAGAATTTTTAGATTTACATTGACGATACTGCATCAAAAGAAAAAGTCAATCTACTTTTTCTAGTTTGACTTTTATTTTTATATCTAAAGGCACACTTACACACCTAAAAAACGTCGTGCTAAAAACAAATTTACATGTGGTAATCCAATATCCTTATTATACATTTTAACAGTTGGTTTAAAGGAAACTTTAAAAATATATAATTTTTAACCTATTCAATTACATTTGTTTCTTAAAACGCATATATGAGCCAGAATAGAAAAGAGTTGCAGGAAAGATTAAAGATTGCTTAAGAATCAGCAAGTTTTGGCGTTAGAGAGTAATAAAAAAGATTCAAAAATTAATTAGAGGAAGAGAGGCTGCTTAATTATTCCTTTGATACACCTACTAATGATAGATAAAACGTGGATGTGTAAGAAGTATCATATACTACAGACGCTGTAAATATTAATCAACATTAGGAAGAAAAAAGGGTGAATAAACACAACTTAAAAAGGCTTTTGGAGTCGTTTGTTAGTAACTAATTGTAATTAAAAAGGTGCGACAAGCTCATAAACTTGTCGTACCTTTTTATGTAAATCGTACTTCTGATACTCATCAATTTAATTTTAAATTTAAGTTCATTTATCAATAAAATTGGGTATTATTTATTAAGAGACGTAGAACTCTTGCCACACTTATATCAAATTAATTTAATTGTAGTGAGCAATTTAGCTTATTATGAAAAAGATGAGCTGAGGCAAGCATGTGCCTGCTCATTTTTAAAATTGGAGGCTAAATTTACAAAAAAATTCTATTAACAGGTGCTTCAGCATATCATATATAGAAAATAAGTCTAATGAACAAAATGTTACATGGAAATCTTCAGATTTATTTGATTTAAATGAGATAACAGAAGTAATGAAAAACGTTCGTTTTTGACACAAAACCTCTTAACTATAAATTAGGAGGTTTTTCTTGGATATTTAAGTCTATAAACTTGTGTTATAATCAATGTATCATAAATACCAAAAAATATGAGTTTTCAGACGATGAGAGCCGCGTTTATTTGCATCGAGAACTAGATTTCATTAGTAAGTACTCATAAAACGATTAAAAGAGGTGGTATTCAAATGGCTAAAATTGGTTATGCACGTGTATCAACACAAGATCAAAGTCTTGATGGA
>NZ_JBJQIL010000010.1:0-20208 GCF_045984185.1 Staphylococcus sp. KUGN1
AGAAGAACCCTTAACTAAACTTGTAGACGAATGTCGGCATAGCGTGAGCTATTAAGCCGACCATTCGACAAGTTTTGGGATTGTTAAGGGTTCCGAGGCTCAACGTCAATAAAGCAATTGGAATAAAGCAACTAATTTTGGTAATTTGATAAAAAAAGAAGGGGTATATTGAGTAAGTTTTTAAAATATTTAATTTCAGCTATTCTTTTCACAATTGGCACATTTATTTTAATTGGGTAATCGGAAAATAGTGTGGAATTTTTTATCTGAACCCCTCTTTTTACTAATCCCCCCGTTAACTTAACAAGGATTTACTTTTTAACGAATAAAAGCTAAGTCATCATTGGCAAGGGCGTCATTTAACCATTGAGGATGCATTTTCAATAAGTCTCTTGGTAAACTTTGTTGTTCAAAAAATTGAATTTCTTGTGACTCAGAAGAATTACATCGTAGTTCACCCCCAGTAATTTCAGCAAGAAAACAAGTTGTTATAAAATGCACTACTCTTCCATTTGGATAAGTAAAAACCTGAGAATCAGGCTCAGAGTACACACCTATAAGCTTTTTAATTCTAATATCTAAATTGGTTTCCTCTTTTATTTCTCTAATAGCTGCTTCAGAAACTGTTTCCCCTATTTCTATATGTCCTGAAGGAATACCCCAAAGTCCTACATCGGACCTTTTTTGCAACAAAACTTGGTTCTCCTCATTCAAAATAATAACTGCAACACCAGCTTTCAAATCATCGATCCTTTTCATACGATAAATACCTCCTAAATAATAAAAAAAGAGCCGAAGAGAAAGATTTCAACGCATAACAACTACGCTGAACCTTCCCCCTCGGACCTTTTATGTCAATAGGTGCCTTTTACATATTGTAAAAGATGTAGCCCTCGGTCACTGACCTACCTAGATAGCGGAACCCTAGCTACAGTTTTCTAGTTCATTTTTATGCTACCACAATTACTTAGAAAATAAAAGATACTCTTCAACTAGCCTGACCTTAGTTTAGCAAAAATCTACCAGCTATAATGTTTTTCCACACGATAATCCGAATACCCTTTTAATTTTTGTTTTTGATTACTTGAAGCTAACTCCCAATGATAGTGGTTTTCTTAGTAATTTAAGTAACTTAGAATTGTTTTCTTTTTTCAATACACCTGAATTTAATGGTCTTTTTGTTTTATGTTTATTTATTTCTGCTTTAATTCTTATTTTTGGTTTATTGAGTGGTTTTAAAAAAGAGAGTGGCTCCTAATTTTTACTCTCTTTTTTAATTTTTAGAAACGAGTTGAAAACGAGTTTCTTCTTGTCTTGATACTATAAAAATAAGCAAAGATATAACATAAAATGACTTATCGGAAGTTAGCTATTATCACATATTCAAAGATGATATAATATAAAAGTCGCCTATCTCTCAGGCGTCAATATAGACGTAGAGAGGAGGTGTAATTATGCTTGATAACTTTGTTCACATCATGACCACAGCAGCGAGTGGTTGTATCGTCGCATTATTTGCGCATTGGCTACGCAATCGCAACGATAAGAAAAAATAGGCGACTATAGTCACACCTAAAAATCCCCTCACTACTTCCGATAGTGAGGGGATTGGTGTATTATGCTTAATAACTTTGTTAAGTAGATTATAACACTGGTTAGTAGAGGAATGCAACAGAACCATATTTAATATGATTAATATAGGTATTTGGCCAATGGTCATTCTAGCATTATTAATCATAGCTAATAGTATTTTTATGGTTTACAAGACAGTAGACGTTAAAAAACGCAAATGACAAAAAAGCAATCTCACTCTTAATTTATGTGAGATTGCTTTTATTTATCATAATAATATAATGACGTTTCAAGCACATTATTTAATGTTACAAACACTTCTTCAACTGTATAGTTATAGTCATTTTCTACCCAACGTCGTAGTACTTCTATTACGCCACTACTGTAAAAATCAGCTACAATTTCAGGATGTTTACTTTCTCTAATCTTTTGCGCTAAGGGGCCACGCTTACGAGTTGAATTATTTAACATCATTTCGCGACCCACATTCGTTAAACTTCTAAATACATCTGCCTGTCGAGACGAAACTAATAGATGCTTAAAAATCTTTTTATTATTACAAATGTAATAAATAAAGTCTTCAAATGATTCAGAGGTTGTAATGTCTGCTGATGTGTCACCTTTAGCTATAATTTGTTGTGCAATAAAGTCAGGTAAAGTGTAGAGTAATTCATATTTATCTTGGAAGTATCTATAGAACGTACTGCGGTTGATTTCTGCAATATCACATATTTTTTGAACCGTGATTTCATCAAAATGATAATCATGTAAAAGTATAAACACTGTTTCATGAATATGTTTAATCATACGCTTTTGATTTGCTGACGGCATTATCTGATTCTCCTATTTATTTAATCTAGTCAGATAGCCTGACGTAATAAGAGTAATTTATCACAATAAAGTTGATTTTTCCAAACATAACAACTGATACTACGTTTAAATTTGTTTATAAAAAAAGAGTAAATAAGTTATTTGAAACGTTTAATACTATAAGAGCGATATAAAAAAGTAGGAGCGAAACTGAGTTTAGTTTCACTCCCTCGCAATATAGCTACGATTGAGAAGAGTTTGTCTTAAGCGCCTTCTCAACTTGGTTTGCTACTGTAAATTTGCATTATGAGTTTTAAATATGCTACACCAAACGAGCATATTCTTTATTTGTCTATCTTAACTTTGTAATTAGTTAGTCTCAATATCTTCTAACCATTCATCTACTTTATTATCATTATCATCCACATAGTCTTTAGCTACTTGTTCTGGATTTTTGTTATCAACAAAGATTTTTTTAGCTAATTTGTCTTCGTCAGATTTACTCCAATCATCTGCCATACGTGTTGCAATTGTGTATGCAGCTGGATGTGCCTCTTTAAAGTTTTTGTTAAATACTAAGTCAATATGTTGATTATTATTACCATAAATGTTGTCAGGATCTTTCAACATTTTAACGTCTAATTCTTTAGAGAACCAACTAGGTTCCATTGATGTGAAGACGATAGGTTCTTGTTGTTTAAAAGCAGATTGAATTTTCTTGAATTGGTCTTGGTCAGAACTTTCTTTCAAGCTATATTTATCCAAGTTGTCACTATCAAGTTCATCTTTAGTTTCTTGCATAACGCCATTACGTGCGTCTGTGCCTTGAATTGTCCAATCTACAGATTTTCCGAAGTCACTGTTTTTTAAGTCACTAATTGAGTCGACATCTTGCACGTACTTAGGTACGGCTAAACCTACTTTTGCGTTATCAATTAAATGTTTATCATCATAAATTGTTAATTTACTTTTGAACTTATCGTAGTAACTTTTATCAGTAGTAGGGAAGATACCTGATGCATGGAATGAATCAGAATTCTCTGATACAGCAGTATATAACGGGCCACTTGCTGTTACTGGTGTAGTTGTTACATCATAACCTGCTTTTTTCAATACTTCTGCTATAACTAGTGAACGTGGTGTTGAATTATCACTCGCGATATAAGGTATTTCGATTTCTTTATTACCAAGTGATGTTTGACTATCGTCTGATGAACCACTACCGCTACCACTATTACCACAAGCACTTAGCACTATAGCTAAGGCTAGTGTGGCTAGTAGTCCTAAGAATTTCGAACTACGTCGTTTTAACATAACGTGTTTCCTCCTTTTTAATATTAGTCTCTAAGTTCGTCATCATGACGATGTTGAGATGATCGGTTATATCTATCGTAAACACCTTTGTTGTTTTCACGAGCGTATAACATTAATGCTTTGAATAATACATCTTGATCAATATTGCTATCAGTTAATTCTTTGTATAAGTTTGTTGTTTTATCGAAATTTGAATCATGATAATCATCGTTTCTATCGTAATTGTCTTGATAGTGTCGATCATTATAATTACGCTCATCATGATGAGTATGGTCGCCATCTTGAGTATAAAGTGATTCATAGTCGATATCATCACGTTGATTATCATAATGATGTTGGCGATGATGCTGGTCATGATGATTATCTAAATGCACAGAACGGTTATAATCTTCGTCATTATAATTGCGATTGTGGTTACGTTTGTCATTTTGATAAACATAGTTATCTTTGTCTTGTCTAGCGTATTCATTATTTTTATCGTTGACATGACCTTTTTCAGAAGATGTGTCGTGATGATTATCTTCTTCTAAAGCTTTACCTTCAACGTCAATGTTTGGCAATACTGCACCTAACCATTTAGGAAGGTACCATGAAGCTTTACCAAAGAGTTTCGTCAATGCTGGAATTAATGTCATACGTACGACGAATGCGTCGAATAACACACCGAAACCTAATGCGATACCCATTGACTTAATTGCACTGTCATCTTGGAAGACGAATGCGATGAATACACTGAACATAATAAGTGCAGCAGCTACGATAACAGGTCCACTTTCTTTGATACCTACACGGATTGAATGATCATTGTCGCCAGTCTTACTGTATTCTTCATGTACACGTGTCATTAAGAAGAGCTCGTAGTCGATGGCAAGTCCGAATAACAATCCAATTGTGACTACTGGAAGGAATGCGAGTAATGGTCCTGTGTTTTCAATACCAAATAAGCTACCCATAAAGCCATGTTGAATGACTAATGTTGTGAAACCTAATGTAGCCATTAATGAAAGGATAAAGCCTAGTACTGCTTTTAATGGAACTAAGATTGAACGGAACACAATCATTAATAAGACGAATGCTAATACAACGATAACGCCTGCAAATACTGGAATAGCGTTGTTTAGTTTTTCTGACATATCGATGTTAATAACACTTTGTCCTGAAATTTCAGTGTCATAGTCATATTTTTCTTGCGCTTGGCTATGATAATCACGTAAATCATATACTAGATTTTCTGTTGACTGTGAGTTCGGTCCTTTTTCAGGAATGATTGTGAATAATGCGTAATTGTTGTTGTCAGTTAGTTGTGCTTTTGAAACTGTATCAACATTATCAATGTCTTCTACATCACTACGCATATTATTTAAGTCACGTTCGATAGTGCTTTTACTTCCACCATCTTTTGTATTTACTAACATGACAATTTGTCCGTTATAACCTTCGCCAAAATTATCTGAGATCAATTTATAAGCTTTGTATTCTGATGAGTCAGTTGGTTTTAAACTATCATCTGGAATACCTAAACGCATGCCACTGACTGGTATAGCAGCTAAAATTAAAATAATTAAACTTACAATAACAGCGATAACTGGCTTACCAACAATAAATTTTGCCCAAGGATGATCTTTAGGGTCTTTACTTTTAGATGGTTTATCTTTAATTTTAATACTTTTATGGAAGATACTGATTAGGGCAGGTAATAGTGTTAATGCTGCTAATACTGCAAATAACACACTAATCGATGAAGCAAATCCCATAACCGATAAGAAGTCGATTCCTACAAGTGATAAACCACAAACAGCAATCATAACTGTAAGACCAGCGAATATTACAGCACTACCTGCTGTACCCACTGCTGTTGCGATAGCTTCTACAGTATCGACACCTTTTTTCTTAAGTTCTTTAAATCTAAATAGAATAAAGAGTGAGTAGTCAATACCAACAGCTAAACCTATCATTACAGCTAGTGTAAGCGTGAAGTTTGGAATATCAAAGATATATGTTAATAATGCGATGATACCAACACTTGAACCTAAACCGATGATTGCACTAATAATTGGCATACCAGCTGCGATAAGTGAACCAAAGGTAATAAGTAAGATTACGAATGCTACGACGATACCGACAATTTCTGATGTACCACCAATTTCAGCATTCATAGAGCTACCTTGAGTTTTTTCAATTTGCACATTGTGGTTGTCAGTTACATCTTTTAATTCTTTGTCGATGATATGTTTAGAAGAATCTTTTAATCCAGTTTGTGGAACTACATAACTTACGTTAGCGATAGCGGTATCGCCTTCATCGTTAACTTGTCCACTGTCATATGGATTAGAGATATTTTGGATATAATCATCATTTTGTCTGATATTGTCTAAAGCATCTTCAATATCTTTCTTCGTATCTTTATTATTGAGTCCATCATTCTTATTAGAATGGAAGACTATTTTCATCGAGGCTTTCTCACTGTCCTGATGAAATTCTTTACTAATTTTATCGTTTGTGTCTAATGACTTAAGGCCGTTCATAGTGATGTCACTGTCAAACTTCGGTGAGTTTATCATTAATGGCGTGATAATGACACCTAGTATAACAAGCCATCCTATAACACTTAGCCATTTGTTCTTAGCTATAAATTTTCCTAGTTTGTATAATAGCTTTGCCAAGACATTTCCCCCTATTTCATTAATTTATATCGCTTAAAGTATGGGTAGTATGTTGATGATTTGTGAGCAATTACATTAAACCGATACCTCAAATTAAGCATATTTAAAATGTTACATTTGATAATGTAACAAGTTATACCCACGTTCGGGTACCATTAAAAGTTTTAAGTCGTTGGAAAATGCAACACTTTGGAAAAAATGTTGGTGAAAATAGTGTGTATTAAGGGAATATATAAGAAAACAGGTAACCTCGTGATGATGGTATACCTGAAAATAATTTGGTACGTAGACTTACGATGTAGTTAGTTCATTAAATAAAACAGGAGAAGTAATGCGTCTATTAAGACAAAAATTACGCCAGGAATATAAATTTTTGGTTCTGTTGCAAAGTTAAAAATCATGTAATATTTATACTAAAAAACGAAAAATAATTAATACTAACAAAACTCTTTAAATGTACTCCTTTTCTCATTTATTAGGTGAATATTTCTAATATAACAAGTAAAGTGACACAAAAAAGTAAAAAATATTTATCTATATGTCTACTTGTGGTACACTCTAATCACACATATAAGATTTTGTAATTATCACATTTATTACTTTACTGAATGAATTAGGATTATTTATATAATAAATATAAAGAGTCCAGAAACTTTATTTCTCGGACTCTCTTTTTTGTATATAGATATATATGTCAGTTTTGGTTTATAAAATTATTAAACTTCTTCTATAAAATATAGAAGAGTTTTAATTATTTAACAATAATTACAGGTATTTGAGAACGTTTAGCAACTTTATGACTTACACTACCAAGAACCATTTTTTGAAAACTGTTTAAGCCACGTGTACCTAAAATGATAGCTTGATATTCACCACTATTTGAAACTTCAACCACTTTATCTGTTGGAGTACCGTGAACAATTTTAATTTTGTAATTCACATTGTGTTCTGTAAATAAATCTTTAATAGATTGTAATTTACTTTCCCTTTTTTGAGTTAGATTAGTTCCTTGGTGATCATGTAAAACATCTGTTTTTGATTCTTCAATATCTACAACCGTAAGTATTGTGACAATTGTATAATCACCTATAAAATTTAGTAACTCTTGGGCTGCACGTATACTATTTTTTGAACCATCTGCTGCAAGCAAAATTGAATTATACATAAAAAACACTCCTTAATTTAAATGAGTTTCATTTAAATAACTTAGTTCTGAAATAATTTTTCGGCTATCTGCGTTTAATTTTTCAACATACACAATATTGTTTTTCTCTTCAAATTTCCTAACAATCGTATCAATGGCATTTACTGCTGAATCATCCCATAGGTGAGCGTGATCAAAATTCAACACTATGACACTATCTTCAATATTAAAATCAATTTTCTCCATCATAGAATCAATTGATACAAAGAATATCTGACCTTTAAAAGAAAAACGATGCTGCTTACCTAACTCTTTATAAATAACTTCAACTTTAGAAATTTTAGTCGCAAAGAATATAGCACTGAAAACAACACCTACAACTACACCGATAGCTAAGTTATGTGTTATTAATACAATAATAACCGTTAAAACCATAACGAATGCATCTGTTTTAGGTGCTTTTTTTATATACTTAAATGAATTCCAATCAACAGTCCCGATAGAAACCATAACCATTATCCCTGCAAGAATTGGCATCGGGATTTGAACGACTACACCACCGAGAACAATAATCATAAACATAAGTACAATACCTGCTGTAAATGTAGACAATCTACTATTTGCACCTGACTTAACATTGATTACTGATTGTCCAATCATGGCACAACCTCCCATACCGCCAAAGAAACCAGTAATAATATTAGCAATCCCTTGACCTCTTGATTCTTTGTTTTTACTACTGTGTGTATCAGTTGCATCATCTACAATTTTAGCTGTAAGTAGGCTTTCTACTAGACCCACAATAGCCATTGATAATGAATATGGGAAAATAATTTGAAGTGTTTCTAAATTAAAAGGAATGTTAGGGATTAAGAAATGAGGCAAAGTTTGCTTAATATTACCTAAATCACCTACAGTTCTTACGTCAGATCCTGTATACATATACAATGCTGTTAAAACAATTATAGCTATTAATGGGGCAGGTATAGCTTTATAAAATCTAGGAATAACATATACAATTAGTAAAGTTATAATAACGTATATATAAGTTGCTATAGATATATTAAAAATATGCTCTATTTGAGACATAAAAATCATAATACCCAATGCATTAACAAATCCAATCATAACTGGACGGGGAATAAATTTCATTAAACGACCGACTTTAAGTATTCCTAAAAGTAATTGTATTAACCCCATCAATATCGTAGCAGCAAAAAGATATTCAACACCATGTTCTTTAACTAAAGGTGTGACTAAAAGCGCCACAGCCCCGGTGGCGCCAGAAATCATTGCAGGTCTACCACCCACTATGGCAGTAACAGTAGCAATGATAAATGCTGCATACAATCCCACCATCGGATCCACACCAGCAATAATTGAAAACGCAATTGCTTCTGGTATTAATGCTAGTGCTACAACGATCCCAGCAAGTATATTCTTTCTAGGCTGATTGAACCATTCAGATTTTAATTTTTCAACCATCGCTTTCTCTCCTTTATATTAATTATACTGTAAAGTATAACATAAAAGTTTCATATGTATACCCCTTAATGAAACTATGTGTTATACTTTTTTATGTAAGGTGGTGTAATAAAATGAAATACGGCTACATTAGACCTGTAACAATAAATGACACTGTTACTGAACAAGCAAAGAAAATAGAAATATATACAAAAAATATTCTAAAAGAGACGCATGCTAATAATAAAAAAAGAAACGAACTAAATACATTATTAAATTCAAAATTAGTTTTTGGTGATACATTGTATATTACAGATTTGTGTATTATTGCAGATTCTACAAAACACTTAGTAGATATACTAGATTTACTTTCTGCCAAAGGAATTTCACTATATATAATTAATTTAAATAAAAATCTCATTGCAGATACCAATGAAAATTTTATAAAAACATTACATGAGATTACTGATTTTCAAAGCGACATTGTAAAATTTAGAACACGTATGGGGTTAGAGAATTATACAAGAGAAGGTAAACGTCTTGGTAGACCTAAACGTGATGATAAAAATTTAAGAGATGCTATAGAAATGTATATGAGTAAGAAATATACATTAGATGAGATAAAAGAAAAAACCAATATAAGTAGAGCCACATTATACAGACATTTAGATAAATAATACACTCCCCTTAGTTGTTAAATAAGGGGAATGTATATAGAGTATGAGTATTTTAATTATTATTTATATTAATAAAATAGAATACCTAAAATAATACCAATCAAAACAATAGCCCAAGAAGGAAGTTTAAAATACATTAATATTCTTTCCCATTTAAATAATTAGCTGTTTTAATCACTTCATCATAATTACGACATAAACGATTGCCTTAATAAAAATAGTGTGAGACTCAGACCAATAGTTACTTGTGTTTCTTTGTTGTTCGAAAAAAAATATAAGTGTAGATATATAATATAAAAAGAGAGTGTACAGAAAATAACTGTTTTCTGTACACTCTTTCTTCATAATCCAAAATCTATGAATATCAGTATATAATATGTTCAAAAACTCAACATAAAATCAATGTTCATAAAATGATTTAGATACACCTATAAGAGCCTTAAGTAATATATTTTTTCATAGAGTTTAATCTTTAAGCATCCTATATACTGTAGAACGACTTACCCCTGTTTGTTTCGCAATTTCTTCTCCTGTAAGTTTTTGCTCATCGTATAGAAACTTAATTTCTCTTTTCTTATGGTCAGGTAATGAAGGCCTCCCGCCTTTTCGCCCTCTTGCTCGTGCTGCTTCTAATCCTTTTTTCGTACGTTCACTTAATAAGTTAGCTTCAAGTTCAGCGAATGCACTCATCATAGTAAAGAACATCTTGCCCATCGCATCTTTCGTTGATACATTCATATCAATAATATGTAAATCAATGCTGTTTTCATCGAACCATTGGGATAACTCAATTAATTGTTTCGTTGTACGTCCAAGACGATCTAGTTTATAGATAACTAGAATATCTCCTTCCCGTAAATAATCCAAACACTTATCAAGTTCCGTTCTTTTCGTTTTGCGACCACTCGCTTTCTCGCTAAAGATACGTTCACAACCATATTCCTCAAGTGTATCAATCTGTCCATCAAGACTTTGATCTTGTGTTGATACACGTGCATAACCAATTTTAGCCATTTGAATACCACCTCTTTTAATCGTTTTATGAGTACTTACTAATGAAATCTAGTTCTCGATGCAAATAAACGCGTCTCTCATTGTCTAAAAACTCATGATTTTTGATATTTATGATACATTGATTATAACACAAGTTTATAGACTTAAATATCCAAGAAAAACCTCTTAATATTAAGTTAAGAGGTTTTGTGTCAAAAACGAAGGTTTTTGATTTTGTGATAGCCACATCATTCGGATGCTATCATTAAGCATTTTTTCTATTTTACGACCTGAGAATACAGATTGTGTGTAGGCATATAGAATCACTTTTAACATCATTTTAGGATGGTACGAAGTTGCACCACAGTGATGTCTGAATTCGTCGAATTCATTGTCATGAATTGTTTCAACAATATCATTTACATGTCGTGAAATATCATTTGTGGGGATAAGAACTGAAGTTTCCATTGGTAGAGTAAGTTGAGTCATGTTATAATTTTTATACATAAGGCACCTCGTTAATTTAGTTTAGTGATGTTTATTAAATTATACGAAAGTGCTTTATTTTTTTAAAGTATTACAATGTAAAATTACATATAAATACAAAGTATTTTGGCGAGACTCTTGAGGGAACAGGACAAGCTGAAGACTACAGGCTGAAGCTGTCCCCTAAGAAAGCGAGCCAACAATACGGAGTATTGTAAATAAAGAAGCCAGTAAATGAATTTGTTAAAACTCATTTACTGGCTATTTCTCTAGGGTTTATGTCCCAGACTCAATTGATTTAATTTATTATTTTATTGCGTGGAAACCACTATCTACATGGATATTCTCACCAGTTACGCCACTTGAGAAATCACTCAATAAGTAAGCAGCTGTTTTACCTACTTCTTCTTGATCCACATTTCGTCTTAATGGTGCACGTTCTTCAATTTCTTTAAGGATTGTGTTGCAACCACCAACACCTTTAGCACTTAACGTACGAATTGGACCAGCAGAAATAGCATTTACTCGAATGTTGTCCGGGCCTAAATCATAAGCTAAATATTTAACATTAGCTTCTAAACTTGCTTTAGCTACACCCATCACATTATAGTTTTGAACGGCAAATTCACCACCAAGGTATGTTGTTGCAACAATACTACCACCGTTTGGCATTATTTTCTTCGCTTCGTGCGCAACAATTGTTAATGAATATGAACTGATATCTTGCGCAAGTAAGAAACCTTCACGTGATGTTTCAGAGAAACGTCCACGTAAGTCTTCAATATTTGCAAATGCGATAGAGTGATATACGCCATCAATATTGCCTACTTCTTCGCCAATTTTAGCAAAACCATTTACTACATCTTCATCTTTTTGAACATCGATTTGATATAATTTTGGCTCTTCTTGGTTTAATTGTTCTAATAATTTTTCTAATTCTTTGCGGCTACGGTCTTTACGATAAGTGAAAACAAGTTTAGCCCCTAATTGATCTAATACCTTTGCAACGCCAAATCCGATACTACGTTTATTAGCAATACCCATAATTACGAAGGTTTTATTTTCAAGATTAATCATTCGAAATAACTCCTTAATCATCGTTTTTTATATCTTAATCTCACTGTACAAACAATGTAGACTAATCTAACGTTATTATTTTACCATTTTTGCTTCATAATTATAAAGCAATATTATTACCTGGTCATATAGGAAATAGGCTGGGACAAAATAAAATGTCTCAGCCTATTTTATCATTTTGTCAGAAGCTGACTGATTTGAAAATGCGCTTGAATCAAGCTTTTTTCAAACCTAGTCATCCTTGCCGGGGTAATACAACGAAATAAATTTTGAGAAAATATTATTTCTGTCCCACTCCCTTTTTATTATTAAGTAAAATTATAAAAGACAATTTCTTAAATTAATAATATGATATACCTATATCTAATAATTTATTAGTATTAATAAACCTTGAAAGGATGATTAACTGATGAATAGAGCAGATATTTTTAAAATATTTGATGTAGAACTTAATATAACTATATTTTTAGGAGCACTAGTAGCAACTTTCATCTATTTTATAAGTTACATGAACAATGTAAATGAATTAATTACATTATGCTTAACATTAGCTTTTCCTGCATATTTATTAAAAATTAGCAGATCGTTCGAGGTTATTTTATTAGAGGAAAAAATAAAAAATAGTAAAATCAAAATCTGTGACAAAGATAGAATTGAACGAGAGATACTGGTGAAAAAGAACCTAATAGATGAACTATTGTTTCCTAATAGAGTTATTAAAAAATATACACTGACAATTTTAATTTACAGTATAGGTATTATTATTCTTTTACTACTTTGTAATATGTTAAGTTATGGAATTGGTGAAAATGTCAATTTTATCTGGAGATTACTAGCTTGTTATGTAACGAGTGTCACAGTGATTATAGTTGCCTTGATTATAATGATAATGATATTTGATCTTATAATTGGATTACTATTAAATTTTCAAATATTTTTAAAAAATAAAAAGTATGATGACTTTTTATAATTATTCGATTTATATAATGAAAAATTAAATGATTAAACATAGAAACCTCAAAACAAACCATATTTAATAGAGTTTATGGCGCCTTATACAAATAAAGGCTATGCTGTTAAAGAATTATGTAGCTATCTTCAGATTAATATGGATGATGTTTATACTATTGGCGATAGAAAATTGATTTACCTATGTTTAATACCCTAGATAATTCTTCTGATAATTTAGTTTTTGTTAGAGTTTAACATAACTGATGATTATCAGAAGTCTCACTATATAAAAGGCACTAAAAGTTTATAACTTTTAGTGCCTAATTAATTATTTTAGCTACCAAACAAACGACTCCAAAACCCCTTTTTACGTGTTTCTTCTTCCCTATCCTCAGGCCCACTCTTGATTTCTTCAGATGGTTTATCATCTTTCGCTAATACTTCTTCGTTTGTACTGCCATCTCTTTTCTCTTCAGTTATATCCTTATGTTTTACTTCTGTTTCTATTGGTTGACTTTTCTTTTGTTGTTGGTAGGTATTTTGAGATTCTTCAGTAAAATTTGCTTCTTGCGGATAAACGTTTTGTCTATCATTAGTCGCTGTATCAAAAGAATAATTAAGCTGTCTTTCTTCTTCTAATTGGTTTTCTAGTTTTTGAATCTTTTTATTACTTTCTAATGCCAGAACTTGTTGATTCTCCAACAGTTTATTTAATGTATTAACATTGCTATTTTGTTGATCTAGTTGTTTAGTTAGATTATCAATATATTTTTCATCATTTTTAGCTCTAGTTTCAAAGATTTCTATTTGCTTTTCTAATTCATTTACTTTTGTTTTTAATGTCTCAGAACTATTTGAATTATTATATATATGCTTTCTAACTTCTGCAGTATTTTCATCAAACATTTCTTTTTTTACTGATTCTTTATTTTGCGTTGTACTTTCTTTCTTAGTGATTTTTTCTATAATTTTCAAACAATCATTATCATTAATATAATTAATTCCATTTTCTTTTTCAAAAGATATATTTAAGCTTTTAGCATTATTAACAATAGTTTGTTTAGTTACACCCAATTCATCAGCAACCATTTTAATAGTTTTCATAACGTCCCCCTTAGGTACCTAATTTAGTACCTAAATTTTACCACCTAACAAATATTTTTTCATCTTTAGCCCCTAAATTTACCACCTATTTTACTACCTAAATACCTAATTTGCTGCCTATTGGGCATTTTTAGTGCCTAATTAGATACCTAATTAATAAATTCTATTATTTTGAGGTTAAAATGTGCTTTAAACTACACTTAAAACGCTTTATATACGGCCTTAAAAGTGTTAATATTACTTTATGGATATTAAAAGAGTCGATGCTATTGGCGTAGCATCGACTCTCAGTAATAAAACGATTCGCATTCGTTTGTTTATATATTTTTTTGATACTTGTATTATATATATCTAATCATCTAAGTGCAAGCACAAAACATATAACTTACGTAAAATTGTTTTATTACCTCAATTCAAAAAAGTAGAAATGAGGTTTTTATTATGCCCAATTTTGAGAAATACAATTTATCACAAGTGAAAACTGAAAGGTTTTATCAACTTCCTAAATATTTATTTGAAGATACATATTTTAAGAAAATGTCAGCAGAAGCCAAAATTATGTATGCGTTATTAAAAGATCGTTTTGAATTATCCATCCAAAATGAATGGGTAGATAAAAATAATAACATTTACTTTATTTTCAGTAATAAACATTTGTGCGAATACTTAGGTTATGCAGAACAAAAAATCATAAAATTGAAAAAAGAGTTAGTAAGTTTTAATTTACTAACTCAAGAACGTGTTGGCCTTAATAAACCCAATAGATTGTATTTATTAAAACCCAATTATGATGTTGAAGGTAGTCATACCAAGGAACTTCCAAATTCACAGTTCCAGAACAATGAATTTGGAAGTTCTAGAACTATGAATTTAAATGCTCAAGAACTTCCAAATTCACAGTCTAATGATACTGAATTAAGTAATACTGATTATATAGAAACTGAGAATAATGATACGCATGATATGAATGATAAGAAATTAACATATCATAATAATCAAACACATCATTCGAATCACTACAATTCAAACTTTAATGATGAAGCTTTAAAATTTCAACTACTCAATGAATTACCGCAAAGTATTCAAATCTATTTAAACAACTTTTCTATAACTGAAATTAAAATTATCAAGTCCGTATTATTAAAAGCAAAAAAATCATTTAACAACGATTACGACACAATTTATCGTTTAGAAGATATTGAATTTGAAATCGTCAGTGTCTTAAAACGGTTTAAAGCTATGCTCATTCAAAAAAATGAAAACGTTGAGGCAATGCAAGGGTACTTAATGAAATCTGTTAAAACTGAATTAGAAGAAACTCATGCCTTATATATGCGTAGACAACATAGACCTCAAAATAATCTATTTAATTATTAATTAAAATACGCTTTATGATTAAAAAATTGATTACTGTTGAAGCCATATAAATAAAATGCTTCGTCGAATATCAGTATAGTATAAGCTATGAAATCGACACGGCGACAGTTTGTAGATTTTTAAGACATAATAAAAAGGAACCTAAGAAGGTTCCTTGACATTTTCATAATCATACCTTTCAAAGCCAAACCATTCAAATAACTCAATTGTAGCTGTGGTTGAAAAGCTTTTTTAAGTCTCTGTTCAATATGTCTATGCATTGTATCAATCTTCTTTAATTGTAAAAATTATAGACAAATACAAAAACCCCATGTAAACAATTAAGATTGAGCTATGATTATAGTTATCTATTATTTTGTAGGTCGAGAAGCAATGATTACATTAATCAGTGCAGTTATTAAATAAATCATGAGTGTGAATACCGCAATAATTCTGATATCAATGACGAAGGCTAAAAATGTGATGACAAAAGCAACACCACATATTTTAGGACAGATACTGTTGCTATTTAGATTATTAAATCGGCGTTGTGTTAAGGCAGTTTGTGCAATGCCCATGATAAACGGGATTAACATCAATATGATTTTGGTGAATACACTAAAGTCTTCTAATAAACCAAAATTATCATACGATATTGTTACAAAAGTGTATTCAAGTATTAAAATCAATGTATTGATAATGGTTGGTATCCAAAAACCTTGTCGACTGGTTTCTCCTTTGTAATTAAATGTATTAACCCAAAAGTCGATATAACGATTAACAATGTGGTATTGTTTGGTTTCCATGTAAAATCTCCTTATTAATATTTATAAATTGTCGAATGAATGCTCTTTTTGATCTTTCTCTTGTTTGCCATCATCAGTATTTTGATAATCTATGATATGATCTGCATCTTTGCTTTTATCTTTTATAATTTTGGTATCTTTAGGCACTACAAATAAAGTTAATTCTAAAATATTTTGATTTGCGACGCTCTTATTTGAACCATCAGCGTTCTCATAGTTCCCATCTGTCTTCGCAAAACCTGCTAACGTTTTCCCTTTATATTTAAATGGGTCAATGTCGATATATTTTGTTTTTGGGAAATTGTTGGCTAAGTCCTCATCACTGATTTTATTA
Organism: Staphylococcus sp. KUGN1; assembly: GCF_045984185.1. Classification (NCBI taxonomy): domain Bacteria; kingdom Bacillati; phylum Bacillota; class Bacilli; order Caryophanales; family Staphylococcaceae; genus Staphylococcus; species Staphylococcus sp. KUGN1. Next base: position 16,752 of record NZ_JBJQIL010000010.1, read on the forward strand.
TGATCCGAAATCCAATTTGTTTTTTCTTCACCAATATCGCCACTCATATCCATTTCTCTTTGGAAATCTGCGAGTTGAACTTCTTCTTTCATTGACTTATATTTTTTCGTGTATAGAATCGTTTTTAATTGAGAGGGCTGATAATTAATTTTCACTTTGTTTTGTACATCATTAACACCATGATTCATTTCATATTCTGTTAATTTTGTTAGTTTACGATTAACATCTGAAACAGGGGTATTAATTAATTGATTAAAGGTGACGTTATTGTTAATTTTGTCACTATAATTGTATCCTTTCCCGTCTTTGATATAGCCAATATTTGAAATTTGAAATTTTTTTAAGTGCTCTTTAGGTGCTTTGATGAGGTCCTTATTTGATACTTCACTATCAGTTACACCTTTTTTAAGTGTGATGACTAATTTAGCTTTATGATCATTTAAAAATTGATGTAAATACAACTTATGTTTTGCATGATGATCATGTTTTTGGGGTTGCTTCGTTGTATTGGTTTGATGTTCTTTATTTGCTTCATGATGGTTATCTTTAGTATTGCAAGCTGTTAATAGTAGTGTTATACCTAACAAACCAACGATTAATTTTTTCATCTTTTAACAGTCCTTTATTGTTTATTTTACTTTTTTAAATTGTTCTCCTTTATCTTGAGTTTCTCCAGGTTCTTCAATGATTGATAATGTATCGCCATTGACTTTGGCATAACCATTTTCTCCGACAAAATTGATTTTTGATAAATCTTTATGGTTTTCATCATCTTTGATGGATCCTTCTGCAGTTGTTCCTTTGATATTAACTTTAAATTTCTCCCCTTTAATTGTGATGGTCTCTCCATGATCATTTTGCCATTTACCTTGCGCTTGTTTAGTCGGACCACTTGAACAAGCTGTTCCTATAACAAGTAATATTGATAGTAAGATTAAGATTTTTTTCATTTTATTAAACTCCTTTTAAATTGTATTTAAAATATAGTTCGTTTGTAATTGAGATAGTTCTTGGCTGAAGTCTTTAACTAATGTTTCAGGTGAAATCAGACGTAGAGATTTTCGATACATAAAACAGATATTAATGGCATCAGTTTTAGGGATAGCTAGCATAACTTTGAGAGTCTGTCTGTTTTTCTGAACGATATAAGTTTCATATTGCTTGTTTATTTGACGATATACTTGATATGTCATTTCAAATGTAGCATGCGTTTGTATGTGATCATCATCGAGTACACTTTGATGTGCAATGTAATAGTTACATGTCGTTTTCTCATATAAAACGGTTTGCTTTTGTTCGTTTAAGAATGACTTAATATCTTGGATATCTCGTTGTATTGTACGTATGTTTGTATTGAAAAACTGAGCCATATGTTTTACGTTGACATGATGATTTGATAATAATCTTTTGTAAATATAAAGAATTCTTTTTGTTTTGTATCCCACTGTATTGTGCCCTCCCCAAACACATTATATGGAAGCCATTTGTAGAAAAATGTCGTTTGTTTGATTGAGTGTTTTTAGATTTAATTATTGTGAAAACAGTTATACATTTATGTTTTTTTTGTGTATTAAAAAAGAAGAACCACTGACAAAAAGTGTCGGTAATTCTTCTATAAGTGTGTGTGATAAAAGTATCGGTTTTGTTTCAAAGTAATGGTTATAATTCAAAAAATATCGGTGCACTTTATTCTGTTTTTGTAAGCATCATCTTCTCCAATTGAAGATTAATGATTTAATTAAAATAACAATTTATAGTGATTTTCATGTATTTATACCATCTAAAAAGTATACAGAGGTGTTCTAAAAATGAGATATGAGTGTAAATAAACTTCATTTTTTAAGTTGAAATGGGTAAGATACATGTCAATGATCGTGTTTAAAATGAATAATATTTTTGTTCCACTTTAAAAATAATAGCCATAATAAAAACTGTAATTCACGTAGTGATAAGATCATTCTTCTGGAGCTTTGTCGACCAGTATTAATTCACAATTGAGTGGCTATTCGTATTTGAGAGTGGTATATAGGTAATTAAAAACACGTTGAAATCGTTGTGTTTTACCTGGTTCATCTGTCCCCTTATTAATACGATGATACATGTGCATGACATCATCTTTTGTGTAATTAATGTCAGCTAACAATTCATTAAATAGGCGATAAAACATAGTATTTCCTCCTTTATTATTAGTCATATTTTGACCTAAGAAACAATTTCCAATTGTTTCTATTGCTTTTGAACTTGCATCTGTTTTATCTTAATGCGAAGAGGAAAATGAACATTGATTGATGCAATAAAAAAAGAAATTTAATGCTTTTTTGAAGTAATGATATGTTAGTAATGGGAAAAAATGATGTTCTTATTTTGACAATATTAATTAAAAAAAGGTGTATTAATTGTGTGTGTTTTACAGGACCTAAAACTATTTATTTCAGATTCTTACAGGATCTGAAAGTAGTTCAACCACTGATGTGATAATCTTTAATAGAATCTGAGCTATTTTTTTACGATGCCACTTTAACGACTTAAATTGGTAAAATCATTTTAACGTGATAATGTCATTTTGGAATTTATTCAAACCGTTGTACTACAACGGTTTGAGATTCAACGCAGTTGGAGCAAACGAACGAAGTGAGTGATAAGAAACCTTCCAGCTATGCTGGATAACACGAAGTGGTATTGGGATTCCTTATGCTCTTTACTGAGAATCTAATTTCAGATTCTAAAGGTGAGATATGGTGGGAAGATAAACGAGTGAATAGCGAGGTTTTATGCCTCATCACATGCTATGATATGTGATGAAAGAAACATAGGAATACCAATTTTCATGACGCCTTAGACGTCCGAAATGTTAAAGAAACGATAAGAAAAACGAACGAATAGAGGATATTTTTGCATCGTGAATTAACTTGTTTTCAAAATGATTTAATTTTAAAAAGATCATTAAAGATGTTTTAAAATGGTCTAAAGTTATTCAAAGAATGATTTTATTTATCGTTTATAAATGTGAAATCAAGTAAGTATAAATTTAAGAGTTTTTAAGAAAAAAGTAACATTCAAATGATAAGAAATATGCTTTTAGGCTACTTTATGTTGAGAGTGACTCACATTAATCGAGCAACAAAAAAATATTGTTGCGTCAGCGTCTTATCGTTCTGATGAAGCATTATATAGCGAACGTACAGATGAAAAAAGCAATTTTATAGTTAGAGATAAAAAGGTTCTGTTGCAAAGTTGAATTTATAGTATGATTTTAACAAAAAGGAGTCTTCTGTATGAACTATTTCAGATATAAACAATTTAACAAGGATGTTATCACTGTAGCCGTTAGCTACTATCTAAGATATGCATTGAGTTATCGTGATATATCTGAAATATTAAGGGAACGTGGTGTAAACGTTCATCATTCAACGGTCTACCGTTGGGTTCAAGAATATGCCCCAATTTTATATCAAAT
>NZ_JBJQIL010000011.1:0-13037 GCF_045984185.1 Staphylococcus sp. KUGN1
AACGTCAGTAAGCGCAAGTGATTCAACGTCAGTAAGCACATCAGATAGTGCATCAACAAGCACAAGCGTATCTGACTCAAACTCAGTAAGCGCGTCTGACTCAGCGTCAACAAGTGCATCTGATTCAGCGTCAGTAAGTGCATCTGACTCAGCGTCAGTAAGCGCGTCTGACTCAGCGTCAACAATTGCATCTGATTCAGCGTCAGTAAGTGCATCTGATTCAACATCAGTAAGCGCATCAGATAGTGCATCAACTGGAGAAAGTACAAACTCATCTAATGTAGCTCAACAATCAAATCACAAAGATAATAGTGATGAGAACAAAGAACTTCCTGAAACTGGTAATAGCAATGATGCTAATAATACAAACGTATTAATGGGGGCTGTTCTCTCATTGCTTGCTGGATTAGGTTTAATGAAAAGATCACGTAAAAACAAAGAAGATAAAAAATAATTATAGATTTTAATCTATGATAATATGAAGTAAAACAAAGAGGCTAAGACATAATATTAAGTTTACGTGATAGTAAATCAATTATGTTTTTAGCCTCTTTGCACTCATATTAAAATATAAGAATTTTAGGTGGAAAAATGTTAAGAAATAAAGAGTTTAAGATTTTACACAAAAGAATTATTTTTACAATGTTCATTCTTTTTATATACATATTTGGAAGTAATATTTCTATCATTGGTAATGAATCAATTAAATCCAGCCATGATAGCTTTTTTAAATTAGCTGTTTCAAATGTCGGTGGGGATTTAAGCTCATTGAATGTATTTTCATTGGGGTTAGGCCCGTGGTTAACAGCAATGATTATTATCATGCTATTCAACTATAGAGATGTAGATAATATTGTTAAGCAGACTCGTTCTGAAAAACAAATAAAGGAAAGGCTATTAACAATACTTATAGCAACGATACAAGCATACTATGTTATCCATACCTATGTTCAGAATAATATAATACAGAGCACAAATATTCTGTTACTTGTATTAGTTTTATTAACAGGGACATTACTATTAGTCTGGTTAGCTGATCAAAATACGACTTATGGAATTGGTGGGCCAATGCCAATTGTATTAATGAGTTTAATAAAATCTTTATTTCATCAACAACTGTCTAGTATAAATGTAACAGCAACATTATTTATTGTGATTGGATTACTAGTTATAGCGATTCTAATACTTCTCTATATAGAATTATCAGAGTATCGACTTCATTATAAAGATATAATGAATATGTCTACACAAACTTCACATTCATATCTTGCCTGGAAATTAAATCCAGCAGGAAGTATATCTATAATGATAAGTTTATCTTTATTTCTATTGTTAAATAGTGTCATTAACTTAATTGGAAACTTACTTTTGAATAAGGAAATGAATGTAGCCATTTTTGGATTTGATAATCCCATAGGTATTACAGTATATATTGTAATACAAATCATTTTTGGATATTTACTATCTAGATTTTTGATCAATACTAAAAGGAAATCTAAAGAATTTTTAAAAAATGGAAATTACTTTGCTGGTATTAGTCCTGGTGAAGAAACTGAGCGATATTTAAATAAAAAAGCAAGAAGAATTTGCTGGTTTGGTTCAGTTACAGTGACATTGATTTTAGCAGTGCCCTTATATTGTTCATTATTGGTTCCAGAGCTTTCAAAAGAAATATACTTTTCAATACAACTGATTATATTGATTTATATTGGTATAAGTATAACTGAAACATTAAGAGCATATTCTTATTTTGATAGATATAAAAGCATATTAGACAAATATTAGGGAGGAATTTTTTATGAGATATTTTATACCAGCGTGGTATAGTGGACAAAAATTGTGGAAAGACAATACTCTTCCCTTCTATTATAAGCCGGATAAAACAGATTTTGATGACATGATTAGCTTAATGTCTATGCATAAGAAAAATGGTTATGAATATAAATTACTAGTATTAAATTATTCACCTAATTTAAGGTTGTTTTTACATAGACATGATTTATTTGAAAGTGATTATTGGTCTGTATTTGATGTGTTACAAAGTGCTCCAAACACATTACCTAGAGCTATTGATTACTTAGATTTGAATTGGCCTAAAGATACAGAGTTTGTATATTCGCCGTTTATGGTAGAAGCAGTTATAGGTAAAAATACGTATTCTCAAATTACGTTTAATCAAGAGGGATATGTACTCCATATACATGAATATGAAAATGGATTGCAACAACAAAAGATAATATTTGACGATAGAGGGTTTATATCTTCAATTATTAAATATGAAAATGATACTGAAGTTGAACAAACTTATTTAAATGTATTGGGTGAAAAGATTCTAACTGAGAACTTAATAACAGGAGAAGTATTAGTTAACAATCCAGTTAAAGATTTATTAGACCATAGTAAATATTTAAATATGTTGGAAATAATAGAAGAGATTGTTGAAAAATTTTATACAGATCAAATAACACAATCAGACGATTTTATTGCTGCTTCCGATGGAAGACATAATCAGTTAATTACACGGTATTTTGAAGCAAATCAATTATGTTTTTCTCTATTTTCAAATAGAAATAGAGAAATAACGTCACATTTAATTCAATCCATGCAACCTGCAAAAAGTTGTTTAGTTGACACAAAAGAAAATGAAAGAGAATGTAGGCTTATTGCTAATAACAATTCAATTAACATGAAAATGTCTAGAATTACACCCTTTGATACTGAAAAAATCCCAAATATAAGTTCTCAGTTATATGATGTGCATATTGGTTTTTGGATAGATAATTTATCAAGAGATGTAGTAGAACCTGTAATAGATCAGTTATATAGTTATATTAAAAATAAAGAAAACTATAGAGTTACTATTTTAATGAAAGATATAACAAGCAAAACACCGAAATGGTTATCAGACATAGTAAAAGAAAAAAATGAATTATATAATGAAGAACAAAGAACTTTAAGTGAAGAAATGGCTGATGTGTTAGAAGAAGAAATGGAATTTATAGAAATAATTAAAATTGAATCGGTCATATTTGAAGAAGATTTAATTAGAGCAATGTCACAATTAAGAGTAGTTATAGATTTGGGTGATGAACCAGATTTATATCTGCAAATTAGTGCAATCAGTGCAGGAGTACCTCAAATTAATATGATAGAAACGGATTATGTGACACCTAATGTAAACGGGTTAATAATACCAAGTTCATCTAATATGATACAGGCGTTAGATTACTTCTTACTAAGTTTGAAAAATTGGAATTATTCTTATGCATCTTCCCTAAAATTAGTAGATGAATTTAGTTCGACTAAGATAATAAGAGAAGTGAACCGTTTGATAAAAGGAGAGTTATATGGCTAGAAAATTTAATATATTGCAAATCGGTGGAGAAGATTTAGAACCTATTTTCCATGATAAAAAAAACGTGTACATCGATTATCTTGATCCAATACTATTTACATTTGAAAGTGGTTATGAAGAAGCAATTGAAAATTTAATAGATGAAGTTGGTTCCTTTAATTTAGTATTTATTCAAACAACATATTCTCAAGAATTGATGAAAGTTATTGAAATAGTGGGAGAACCATATACGATTTATGTAGATGAAAAATATTGGGATTTTCAATTCGAAAATGATTCTCGAGTAAAATATAAATTTATTAAACCATTAATTTATAAATCAACAGATGAGTTGCATCATAAATTAAAATCAGGTGCTTTTACTAAGCAATACGGAGATAAAGTCTCGCCAATTAAAGGAGAGGTAAATCCTAATTTTGAAGGAGAATTTGAATACTTAGGTAACAAGGAACTCGTTTTGTCTGGAAATTTTGGAGAGTCGTATACGCCAATTGTTAGCTGGAACCAAAACTTAGTTTACGATAAGAATATGATGGTACAGTTATGGCCAGAATTTTTTGTAGAGGGAAATGTTGATGTCCAATATGTAATTAGATTAATCCCATTTGGCTCATTAGAACATACGAAAGATGTTATAACCTTGACAAAGGATGATTTAAACCAGCCTTTGGAATTGATGCCAAGACCTTATGATGCAAACATTTCTATAGTAGTAAAAGCAAAGGGAACAGGTGTTGTACATCTTAGGGCGATCCATAAAAGGTGGTCTCGTGCAGAGATGGGCCAATTTATAATGGGTGGTCAACGTTATAACGATGAAAATGGCGAAGAGTTTATACATTATTTCAATCCTGGTGATTTAAAGCCGCCATTAAATGTATATTTTAGTGGTTATCGTTCAGCAGAAGGGTTTGAAGGATATTTTATGATGAACAGTCTAGATGCCCCATTTTTACTTATTGGGGACCCTAGAATCGAAGGTGGATCCTTCTATCTTGGCTCTGAAACCTATGAAAATAGCATAAAAAAAGTTATTAAAGAAACATTGGAATATTTAAATTTTAAAGAAGATGATTTGATATTATCTGGATTGTCGATGGGGTCATTTGGCGCATTATACTATGGTGCACAATTAAACCCAAGAGCTGTGATTGTTGGTAAACCATTAGTGAATATTGGTAGAATAGCTGAAAATATGAAACTAAAGCGACCTAATGATTTTGGAACAGCACTAGATATTTTGATGTCTCAAGAAGGCACATTTAGTAAGGAAAATATCAATCATTTGAATAAGCGTTTTTGGGGAAAATTTAAGCAAAATGAAGTTGAAAATACTACTTTTGCTATCGCATATATGCAAAATGATGATTATGATGATATAGCTTTTGATGATTTAATGTCTGTGCTAGGAGAATCTAAAACGCATGTCATGACACGTGGCGTGCCTGGTAGACATAATGATGACTCAGCAACGATAACCAGTTGGTTTGTAAACTTCTATCATATTATTTTAAATAATCAATTCGGGAGAGAGTAGTATGAATCAAAATAATCGATTTGATATCACCTGGAAAAAGGTACATAAAAGTACTTTTATGTATGGAGCTAAGCTAAAATTTAATAATAATTTTGTCAGCATGGACAATTCATTGATGCCCTCAGGAATGGTGATACGTGAATGGAACATGTTATCAAGTTATACAACAAATAAACAAGTGCCTTCATTACCATTATTGAAAAAAGGAAACAATTATAAAATTAGGTTTGATTATGATGTCACACCTGAAAGATCAGTGTATTTTAAGATTGTTTTATATAAAAAGAATGGTGAAAAAATTAAAACTATGATTATCGAAGATGATGATATTGAGTTTGAATATCCAAAAGATGCCTATTCTTATAAAATTGAATTAATGAATGCTGGATTTCAGCATTTACAATTTCGCCGAATTATTATTGAAGACCAACATATAGAGAGCAGTCATTCAACTATATCAACTGATATTAGTAAAACAATAGATAAAATCAGACACAATAAAGTATAAAATTCAGAAAGAGGTGTTAAAATGACAGGTAAATTTGATAATACTATTAATAAAATGCGGTTAAAAAAACTAAATAAAACATTAAATAGTATCAATAAAATGAGTCATGTTTTTTCTGAATATACTGATGAAGCATTAAAAGCAAAAACTCAAGAATTTAAAAAGAGAATAATGGAATCTAAAGAGACATTAGATCAAATTTTACCAGAGGTATATGCTGTGGTAAGAGAATCTGCCTACCGTGTATTAGGCATGTACCCTAAAGATGTGCAGGTACTAGGAGCTATAGTAATGCATCAGGGAAATATAGCAGAAATGCAAACCGGAGAAGGCAAAACGCTAACTGCAACGATGCCCTTATATTTAAATGCATTAACAGGTAAAAGAGCATTTTTAATTACGACTAATGATTACCTAGCTAAAAGAGATTGCATGGAAATGAAACCATTGTATGAATGGTTAGGCTTAACTGCATCATTGGGATTTATAGACATTCCAGACTATGAATATGAAGCTGGTGAAAAGCAAAAGCTATATGCACATGACATCATTTATACTACAAATGGGCGTTTGGGCTTTGATTATCTTACAGACAATTTAGCAGATCACAAGCGAACTAAATTTTTACCTGAATTACAGTTTGCAATTTTAGATGAAGTTGATTCAATCATTTTAGATGCAGCCCAAACACCACTTGTTATATCCGGTGCACCACGATTGCAATCTAATTTATTTGATATTGTAAAAGAATTTGTACATACACTTAAAGATGGGCAACATTTTAAACTAGATAAAAATAAAAAAGAAATTTGGCTAACAAAACAAGGTATTGATAAAGCAAATGACTACTTTAAAGTGCACCATTTATATGATGAACTTAATTTTGATTTGGTTCGTATTATCAATTTATCATTGAGAGCTAAGTATCTATTTGATTATAATTTAGATTATTTTGTATCAAATGGAGAGATTGTGTTAATAGATAGAATTACAGGGCGAATGCTTCCAGGTACGAAATTACAATCAGGTTTGCACCAAGCAATTGAAGCTAAAGAAGATGTTGAATTATCTATTGATAAGAGTGTGATGGCTACAATTACATTCCAAAACTTATTTAAACTCTTTGACAAATTTGCAGGAATGACTGGAACAGGTAAACAAGGAGAAAAGGAATTTTTTGAATTATATTCGAAAATTGTAGTTGAGATTCCCACTGACAAACCTATTCAGAGACAAGATTTGGAAGATAGAGTATTCGCAAATATGGAAGAAAAAAATCAAGCCATCATTGATGTTGTAGTTGAAAAACATAAAAAATCTCAGCCAGTTCTTTTAATAACTAGAACTGCAGAAGCAGCTGAATATTTTTCGGCTAATCTATTCCAATTAGATATACCTAATAACCTATTAATTGCTCAAAATGTTTCTAAAGAAGCTCAAATGATTGCAGAAGCAGGCACTAGAGCAGCAGTTACTGTGGCTACAAGTATGGCAGGACGTGGTACAGATATTAAATTAGCACAAGGTGTTCATGAAATTGGTGGATTAGCGGTGATTATTAATGAACATATGGAAAATAGTCGTGTAGATAGACAGCTAAGAGGCCGTGCTGGTCGACAAGGTGATCCCGGTGTATCTCAAATATTTGTGTCATTAAATGATTACATTGTTAAAAAGTGGAGCCAATCTAAATTGCTAGAGAACGACAAGTTGAAGCAAACTAATAGTGAATATTTGGAAAATAGTAAAGTTTTTCAATTGAGAGTAAAAAATATTGTAAATAAAGCACAAACTGTTTCAGAAGAGACTTCTATTGTTCAACGTGAAATGGCTAATGAATTTGAAAAAAGTATTAGTGTACAAAGAGATTTAATATATAAAGAAAGAAATCGTATTTTAGATATGGTTGATAAAAACCAATTTGATTATAATCAATTGGCGAAAGATGTTTTTAGAAGCGATTTAAAAAGCTTTAATATAAATGATGAAAAAGATGTAATTAGCTATGTTTATAAAAACTTATCTTTCAATTTTGAAGCGAATAATGAAAGAATAGATGTATATAACCAAGAATCAATTGTTGATTTTTTAATACAACATTTTATGCATCAATTTGAGGATAATCAAAAGAAAGCAGCAGATCCATATTTCATATTACGTTTCATTCAAAAATCATTTATCAAAGCAATCGATATGGCATGGATTGAACAAGTCGATTATCTTCAGCAACTAAAAGCTAGCGTCAATAATCGCCAAAATGGTCAAAGAAATGCCGTATATGAATATCATAAAGTTGCATTAGAGTCATATGAAGCTATGACAATTACATTAAAAAGAAATATTATAAGAAATTTATGTTTAAGTATTATAACGTTTGATAAACATGGAGATCTTGTGATTTATTTCCCATAAAATAAAGGGGGTTTATGATGACTGTATATAATATAAACTTTGGAATAGGTTGGGCAAGTAGTGGAATTGAATATGCTCAAGCATATAGAGCTAAATTGTTGAGACAGCTGTATAGAAATGTAAAATTTATTTTTTTAGATTTCATGTCTTCTGAAAATATCCAAACATTAACTGATAACTTAGGATTTAAAGATGATGAAGTAATTTGGTTATATCAATATTTTAGTGATATAAAAATTGCACCAACAACATATACTTTAGATGATTTAATGGGTGAAATCGATAACGAAATTACTCAAATAGAGGATAACGGTAAAATCAAAAGATTGTATTTCGATGATGATAAAAGTTCATTTGCAACGTGCTATATGAAAAATGCAGATAAAAATTATGTAGATAGAGTGGAGTTTGTTCTTGAAGGCTATTTAGTAAGAAAAGATTTCTTTAGTTATACAAGAGTTTTTTCTGAATATTATGCTCCATATCAAAATTATGCCAAGATATATATGAGACAGTTTTACAATGAAGATGGAACAATTGCATATAAAGAGTATATAGATGATAAAGAAAGTGTCTTTGTCTTTGATGATGCACAGCTCTATAGTAAAGCAGAATTTGTTGCATATTTCATGAATAAATTAAATTTATCAAATAGGGATATCGTAATCCTAGATAGAGCTACAGAAATTGGTCAAGCAGTATTACAAAATAAAGGTGCTAGCAAATTAGGTGTGGTAGTTCATGCAGAACATTTTAGTGATAATGCCACTGATGGCGATAATATATTGTGGAATAACTACTATGAATATCAATTTAGAAATGCAAAATTTGTTGACTTCTTTATTACTGCGACCGATTTACAAAATCGTATTTTAAGTCAACATTTTTCTAAATATACTCATGATAATCCATTAATCAGAACAGTTCCTGTAGGTAGTTTAAATCAACTTATTCATCCAGAGAAAAAAAGACAACCGTATTCAATGATAACAGCATCTCGACTGGCTAAAGAGAAACATGTAGACTGGATTGCTAAAGCAGTTGTAAAGGCAAAAAAAGAGATTCCTAAATTAACGTTTGATATATACGGTCAAGGTGGAGAAAAAGATAAAATAGAACAAATTGTTTATGAAAATAATGCGCAAGAATATATTACATTAAAGGGTCATGTTAATTTGCAAGATGTTTATTCAAAATATGAATTATTTGTATCTGCTTCACAAAGTGAAGGTTTCGGTTTGACATTGATGGAGGCTGTAGGGTCTGGTTTAGGAATGATAGGATTTAATGTAAATTATGGTAATCCAACATTTATTCGTAATGGTGAAAATGGATATCTGATGTCTGAAAATGTAGAATCTGCAGATGAAGAAGAAAAGATTAATGAATTAGCTTCATATATAGTGAAATATTTTAAAAATGGACCAAAAAATCCAGAACGCACATCATATGAAATTGCTAGAGAATTTTTAACTCAGAAAATAGTAGAAAAATGGAATATGCTAATTAACGAGGTGCTACATGATTAATATATTTGATAATTATCATTTTAATTCACAATTATTACATCGTTCATTGAAACTTGCAGGGTATCAACATTTGACAATTTGTTTAGAGGATGATGGCTTTTTACCAGATGATGTTACCTCTCCTTACCAATTTTTTGCTCAAAATCCAATTAAACAAAGTGATAAGCCTTTATTCTTTAATGAAGTAGAGGTGCCAACTTACTGGGAAATTACAGGTACAAATGATATGGGTGAAATAAAAAATTTAGGGGAAGTTAGAGGTAAAATTTTCTATCAACCCAATTTCAAGTCTCGTATTGTAAGTCGAGTTGAGTGGTTGGATAATAAGCAACGATTACGTACAGTTGATCTCTATAATAAAAATGGGTTTAAATTTGCTGAAGTTATTTATGATTTAACTGGCAAATCTATAATGAAAAAGTACTTTGATCACCTAGGCAAAGAAATTATCTATGAAAATTATGTGACTGGGGACTATATATTAAACTGGAAAAACAAGACACACTTTTTTAAGTCTCAAGAATCATTTGTCATATATTACTTAAAACAACTAAATGTAGATTTGGATGTAGTTATCTTTAATTCACTAGCAATGCCTTTTATCGCGTTATATAGAATGAATACAATTGGAAAGGGAATTCTCGTTTGGCAAGAAAATAGTCACGGTACTATTCCAGGAAATATGAAACTTATGTTTGATAAATCGTTAAATAGAAAGTATTCAATAATGATACCAAATAGAGATGAATATCTAACAATTCGCCAAGGGCTTGGTGATAAAGAACGTGATAAAGTAATTAGAGGTGGCTATCTTTATAGTTACCGAAAACAAAACCAATTTACTAGAAATATATTAACTTTAACAAATTCCGATCAATTGCTCTGTATTGAAGAATTAGTAAAAAGTAATAGCGAATATCAATTTCATATTGCAGCTATTACAGAAATGTCTAATAGACTATTAAACTTAATGAAATATGATAATGTTCGATTGTATCCAGTGGCGAATGAAGAGACAATTGAATCATTATATCAACGATGTGATATTTATTTAGATAATAATAAAGGTAATGAATTATTGGATGCAGTTGGTCGAGCATTTGAAAATGATATGGTGATATTTGCAACGCATAATGAAGCACATAATCGTATGTTTACAGCGACTGAAAATATTGTTATGGAGAAAGATATTAATAATTTGACATTAATGCTTCGAAAAATGTCTAATAATCATAAAACATACCGCACTAGGTTACAATTACAGAAGGATTATGCAAATGAAATTGAACATGAAAAACTCATTAATAAGATTAATATGTCATTAAAATTAAAAACTTAAAATTCGTTAAACTTGGACTTTTAAAGTAAAAAATATTCTCTTTAATTTTATAGTTAAAGAGAATATTTTTAGTCTGTCATAATTAATTACACCTATAGAAAAATATTTTATAGGTGATTTAATAAACATAATTTAAAGAATGTAATTTGGGTTATCATATATTGTTTATTTATTTTGTGAAGCAAATACTTTAGCAATATCACTTAATTTAGCTGGTGCGTCTTCAACTGCCATTTTCACTTCAACAAAGTGCATGCAATCACCATTTGCATTGATTTTTTCAAATGTTTCTTTTAGTTCATGTGATGTATTAACATCATGGACGACTACATTGTCTCTGCCAAATACTGCAGGAAGTGCTTTGTAATCACATGTGAATATCATTATATGGTTCTTTCATACCATGAATTAAACATTCCACTGTATAACCATCATTGTTAACTACAAATATAATTGGTTTCAATTGTTGTCTGATCATTGTTGATAACGATTGAACTGTCAGTTGTAAAGAACCATCTCCGATAAGTAAGACATTACGTCTATGTGGTGCAGCGATTTCTGTACCTAATGTTGCAGGTAATGTGTAACCGATAGACCCCCATAAAGGCTGTCCAATAAAGGTATTGTCTTTATATAAAGCTAAATCATAGGCTCCAAAGAATGAAGAACCTTGTTCAGCAATTAAAATATCATCCAGTTGTAGGAAGTCTTGCATCATTTTGAAATAAGTTACTTGAGTTAATGGTTCATGATCGATTTGATAGTTTTCTTCTTAAAACTACTTTAGAAGGGTTTAGTGAAGTGTTTATCATACCTAGTATATGGGCAGGTTTACTTATATTAATTGGGATCTTAATCGATTCTAGAAAAGCAACGGTATATGCCATTTTAGGTAATGTACTCGGTTTTGTTATTGTAGCTATGTTAGGTGGTAACGTGAATAACATTAATCAAGGTTTATTATTAACTGTTCTATTGAATTTAGGTTTGAATACAATACTTGAACCCATTGGTTTACCATCAGTGACGATGCCATTTATTCTAGCAACTTGGATTATGTTATTTGCTGGTCGTCCTCATAGAAATATTGAGAATAAGAATTAATTAAAAACTCTGGTGCACGCTTATTCAAAAGCGCGTTCCAGAGTTTTAATTTATGACACTAAATAATGGGATGTATGGTGTTCTAACTTATGGAAGATGAGCTCAATAATAATCGCTAATGCCCAATAAAATATTGCAGCAACCGTATAAACTGGTACAAATTGATAGCTTTCATTAGCAATTTCAGTACTAATTGCCAATAGTTACTTGGGCAGCAAAAGCAAATAAAAGAGTTATTGATTTCCCAAGTTAAAAGGAATGAAATATAATTAGATAAATAATATTACTATTCTTAATATCAATAATTTTATTGAAATACAATTGTATATTTAAGTAATAAAAATTTCGTAAATTAAAAGTAAAATTGAAGCAATTAAAAAGGTAGTACTAGCTACAATATCGAAAACTTTGCTTTTCTTTCTACTCATAATGTTT
The DNA here is from genome assembly GCF_045984185.1 of Staphylococcus sp. KUGN1. Taxonomy (NCBI): domain Bacteria; kingdom Bacillati; phylum Bacillota; class Bacilli; order Caryophanales; family Staphylococcaceae; genus Staphylococcus; species Staphylococcus sp. KUGN1. The sequence continues at coordinate 12,220 of NZ_JBJQIL010000011.1, forward strand.
TTTAAAAAAGCACCAATGGCAACCAACATTAGAATTATACAAATTATATAAATAATAAAAAAAACTCCTTTTTGTATAAAAATTTTTATATCCTATAGTATGTTAAAACATACTTATTCCTTTTATAATTAAATAGTATAGATAAATCTAATGTGACCTAATAATTTTTTATCATTCTTTGCTTTTTAATAATATTTCCTTTATCTAATGCCTTTCAAACATAATGAAGTTTTAAAAGTTGTCTTTGTATTTAGACAGCTTTTTTACGACGTATACATTAAGAAGTTTTTCTTATTTTAAAAGTCAGATTGATGATTCATTTACATGACTTTATTTTTGAATATTTTTAAGTGTTGCATTGATAACTTTAAATTAGACATATTTTCATAGCTTTCTGATATCAAAAAGATTATCGTATCAGTATAATGAGCCCTTATAATTTATTAATAGTAATGAAAATATGAAATAAAAGAATGTTTAGTATCGTCAATAAGTATTTTTATTCATGTTTGAAATGGGGTTATAATGTAGACACAAACAAATTACATGTATTTTATTGAATATGTATAAAACTAGTAGATATAGACATGTAATGTAAAACTTGAAAGGAAATGAATGTAAATGACTAATAAAAATTATAATGCAGCTAACATAGTTATTGATACTCTAAAGAATAATGATGTGGAATATATATTTGGTATTCCAGGTGCAAAAATTGACTATTTATTTAACGCACTTGAAGACGATGGACCTGAACTTATTGTTACGCGTCACGAGCAAAACGCAGCAATGATGGCCCAAGGTATAGGACGACTAAC
>NZ_JBJQIL010000012.1:0-7635 GCF_045984185.1 Staphylococcus sp. KUGN1
AAACTGTTTCGACGAATGTCGGTATAGCGTGAGCTATGAAACCGACGAGTCGACAGTTTTTGGGTTTATTAAGGGTTCAGAGGCTCAATGTCAATAAAGCAATTGGAATAATGCATTAAAGTTATATTACTTGTTGCTTTTTTAAATAATAAAAACCAACCACAAATGTGGTTGGTTTCCTTTTTGTCTTTTGAATTTGTGAGGGGCAAATTGCCCCGAACTTTTTAATATCTTTTTATAAATCTTTTTAAAACCTTTTTAGGAGTCATTTGAGTCCTAGAGTGACAACGGATTTGCCACATTAAAGGCATAGTTTTGCCACATTAAAGGCATAGTTTTGCCACATTAAAGGCATAGTTTTGCCACATTAAAGGCATAGTTTTGCCACATTAAAGGCATGGTTTTTAAATTGTTATGCCTATGTTTCTATGTTATTGTATAAACAAGCTTTAATACATTTTTTTTACAATATTAAAGGCATGGTTTTAATATTTTTCATGCCTTTAATGAAAGGAAAGATAATATATGAGTGGAGAAACTGTTATTTATAAAAATGAAATGAATTTAGTACCTTTAAGACGCTTTACTGCTACTGAAATTAATTTGTTCTTTGCTATGTGTAATAAACTCAAAGAACAAGATACTAATACACTCCATTTGTCTTTTGACGAACTCAAAGAATTAAGTAATTACAGTCCTGAAACACGTAACATTAACAGGTTTGTAGATGATCTCCAAAGAGTTTACGACAAAATGTTAGATATCAGATATACTATTAGAACTGAAACAAAAATTAAAAAATTTGTCTTATTCTATAAGTATGAAATAGATATATCCGAAAAATATTTAGAAATTGCTACTTCTCCCGACTTAAAATACATCTTAAATTCAATTACGGATAATTTTACTAAATTCGAATTAAAAGAGATGACACACCTTAAATCTACCTATTCAAAAAATATGTTTAGATTACTTAAACAATATAAACATACCGGCTATATGAAGATTAAAATTGAAGACTTTAGAGAACGACTAGATATTCCAGAATCCTATAGAATGTCTAATATTAATCAATTTGTTTTAACACCGATTATCAAGGAGCTTTCTCCAATATTTAGTAATCTCAATATCAATAAAATAAAGGCAAAAAAAGGTCGCAAAATTGAATGGCTAGAGTTTACGTTTGACGCTGAGAAACGCATTCACAATAAACGACAACCACAAATGGCGAATATAGATAAGTCACACCAATATATAAGTCGTGAGAAAACCCCAAAATGGTTAGAAGAACGCACATATGAAAAAACAATACACAACGAGCATGATCCACAACTAGAGAAAGAACGAGAAGCCTTTTTAAAACAACTTAAAGTAGATTGGGAAGAATAGAAAAGTTTACAAAAGATAACATGAAAGATATACTAAAAGTAACGAAAAGTGCGATGTTGTTTGTACATCAAAAACCCCCACAAAGCTTTGGACGGCTGTGGGGGTTTTCTTTTTATCATTTGAATTTATCATACAAATAATTTGCAATGATACCAGTCAAAACTGGACAAATGATAATTGTTACGACGAAAAGTGCAATATTCATTTGTACATCACACCTCCTTTCATGCACAGGAAGTGCGCTCTAATTATAATATACAAGTTTTTTCAGTGCATTACTTAAAGAGTGGAATGGCTTTACTAAAACAATAAATAGATTTGTGAAAGAGAGTGGCATTAATGAATAAAGAAGAATATTTAAAGATTATTCAAAAAGAAATAAAAAAGATAAATACTGATGAAAAAGAAGATATTTTATCTGAATACGAGTCTTATTTTATTAATGGATATAAAAATAATAAAAATGATGAGGAAATTATTAAAGAACTTGGTGATCCTGTAAAAATAGCCAAAGAAATAAATGCTGTAAATTCATTATACAAAGTAGAAAATAAAAAAAGTATTAAAAGTATATTTTCTGCAGCCTTTTCTATTATGGAGCTTAGTATTTTAAACTTAATTTTAATAATATTTAGTTTTTTTGTTCTTTTACTATTCTCACCTTTTATATTAGCCTATTTCATTGCAGTTCCGATAATGATTATATCACCAATAATATTATTAGTAATGGGGATTATAAATGGTTTCAGTACTATTAACACCGGAGACATTATAGAAGTTATTAAAGGAGTTACTTTAGGAATTATACTAGTATTTATTGGTTATTTTATTACTAAATATTTTTGGAAGTTATTAGTTAATTATTTAAATTGGAATATAACCATCTATAAAAAGGGGAAAATGAAATGAAAAAAGTATATATTTTTTTATTATTGATTTTTTCAGTTATTTTAGTAAGTTGTTCTAATTCTAACAATGATAATCATATTGAAAAAAAGAATGAAGAGAAAATAGTAGAAAAACCGTTACCAAAAAGAATATTTGATAAGAAAACAAGTAATCAATATATAACAGAAAATGAAATGAAAAAATCAATAAAGCTATATTTAGATAAAGATGAAGAGCTATCTGAAAGTAGTGAATATTACGAAGATAAGGTAGATTCTGAAGAATCATTAAGTCAAAGTGAAACTAAAAATCTTAAACACTTAAATAGCCTAAGGCAAAAAAATGATATGAATTTTAAAAACTATATAATAAATAATAAATTACCTAAAGATTATAAAAAAGATACAGAAAGAATAAGTAAGTATATTTCTCATTCTAATAGATATTCCAAAAATTTAGAGAAGAAACTTGATCAAATAATTAACAAAAGTACAAAACATGAAAAAGTATCTACTAAAGATATCGGAGAAATTAAAGATGACAGTACAATAGTGAATGGAAGAGAGCAATCTAAAATAGAAAAATTCTTACAAGAAAAAAATATCAAAACTAAAGCTTTTAAAAAGTGATTATTTATAATTTAAATATTTATAAAGCATACGTTAAAAAGAGTGTAAAATTTTGTATCTTTATTCAAAACCTCACTTATGAAAATGCATGAAAACGTGTCATTGGGGTAATGTATAAAAGATGAATATCCTATAATCCGAACCAAAAGGGACAAACGCTGAAATGACGGCGTTTGTCCCTTTTGAGTTAGTTAACATAATTAACGATTATGGGTAGTTGAATTGTATATGTTATGCAATACGCTAACTTAATAAATATTACCCATCAATGATTCAATAAAAAGACAACAAGAATAATCTTTATTGCTTAAATTTAAAGTAATTTATTTATCTAAATTTCTTTTTTCATTTATTAAGTTTTGAAACTCTTGTTCTAATTCTTCCGAAGGTTCCATACTCAATCGACTGAGTACTTCTGTAATTTTTGTCTCAAGTAAAAGTTTTTTATCTTCTTTAATATTCCTTGTTGGCTTTTCAGCTTGTTTAAATTGTTCATATGTGCCATCAAATATTTTTATTTCTTTATTATCAATTGTCATTATTCGAGTGGCTACTTTTTCGATAAATTTACGATCGTGAGATACAAAGATTATACTGCCATTATATTCCTTTAACAAAGATTCAAACGCCTCTATAGCTTCCATATCAAGAAAGTTTGTTGGTTCATCTAATACCAACGTATTAACTTCACTTAAGAATACTTTAGTTAGTGCTACTTTAACTCGCTCTCCACCACTTAAAACACTTATTGGTTTATAAACATCATCTCTAAAAAAATGCATTCTAGCTAGAATAGTTCGAATAAGAGTTTCATTTTGTTGTGAAGAAGATTGAACGTTTTCTAAAATACTCTTATCTAATTCTAATGTATCTATTTTTTGGCTAAAATAACCGATTTTGACAGATGGCGATAATGAAATACCAGGATTCCCATGCACAATTTTTTTAATAAACGTTGTCTTTCCTGTACCATTAGATCCGATAATTGCCATCTTGTCTCCTCCGCGAATACTAAAACTTTTTGCTTTCCACAATACCCGTCCTTCAATTGTACCCGAGACATCTTCACCACGTATTATAGTTCTATTTTTTACACTTTCTAAGTTCACTAAATCCATTTTAAGTGGAGGAAGTTCGTTTCTCTTTTCGACGCTTTCAAGTTTTTCTAGTCTGGTTTCTAGAGATTTTACAGTTTTTCGTAACTTCTTTTGCTTACCTGCAAAGTATGGCTTTGCTCCTGTTATTTTGCCTTCAGATAAACTTAAGTTTTTCGGTTTTTTAGTTGCTCGTTGAGCTTTCTGTTCTTTTATATTTATAGCTTTTTCCAATCGTTTCTTTTCTTTTTCATATTTTTCATATTCTAATTCTTCTCGATGTCTTTCTAATTCTTTTTGTTCAACATAGTTACTATAATTCCCCTTATATTCAGTTATTCTCCCCTCGTCAATTTCCCATATAGTAGTACACAAGTTATCTAAAAAAGCGCGATCATGTGAAACTATAATAAATGCTCCATGCCAATTTTTTAAATCCTGTTCTAATTTTTCTATATAGTTATTATCTAAGTTAGTTGTTGGTTCATCTGCTAATAGCAGTTCTGGATTTTTATCAAGCGCTTGCCGAATATAGTTTCGTGTTACTTCACCACCACTTTTAGTTGATTCTATGAGCTTCAATTGAGGAATAAGTTCACAATGTGAAAATTGTTTTACAATACCTTCTTCAGGCACAATTTTTTTATATAATATGTGAAGTAACGTTGTTTTTCCACTTCCATTTTTACCAATTAAACCAATACGATCATTCTGATAAATATTTAGGCGATTTATGTTCAACAATAAACGATCTTGAACATAATGTTTTATATGAAGTCCCTCTAACATTATTTTCATATTTTCTCATCCTCTTATAAGTAATTGAAGACAATAAAAGCCTCCCAATCTATTCAGAATAGGAGGCATAAATCTATATAGATGAACTCTAACAAAATACTTTTAGAGCCAACTACAGAATTTTCATCCTATCCTGAAAAGTACAATTGAAAACAACACAAATCAAACGCTGTTTGTAAATAAAACACTTTCAATTGTTTACTTTTGAAAATAGGATTAGTTAATCATGTAGTTGGTTCACCCTTTCCTTTATCGTATTAAATTCATCTTAAACAAATAGCAAATAAATGTCAATGTTCAACTCAAATTATTTTTTTAATTTATTTATATTACTTAATGAACAGTGGCTAGCAATTAGCCACTTATTTTTTCGCAGAAAAAATCCTAAGGGGCTTGGGGATATTCCCCAACAAGCAGGCGTCGCTACCACGTGAGTGGCTAGCAAAGCCAGTGCTTGCCAAACCACTTAACGACTTGATTAATTTTGCTTTACCCTGTAAAGTAAAATTATATTAAGGAGTTATCTTTCGTAGAAAGCGTGGTGGGATGTATGAGCGAACAAAACACATTTGTGGCTAGCGATGAAACTGTTGGGCAAAACCATAAACACAACCGTAAGGAGCCGAAACAAATTAGTTTTCGTGTGAGCGAATCCGAATATTTAAAGTTGAAACAGTCAGCTGAAACTTTAAATATGAGTGTGCCTTCTTTCGTTAAGAAAAAGGCACAGGGATCTCGATTGGTCGCACCTAAATTAGATAAAACAACGCGACAATCGATAGCCAAAGATTTAAGTAGATTAGGTGCTAATGCCAATCAGATTGCGAAATATTGCAACCAACATCAACACGAAGCGCCGAACTATGAAGCATTAGAACATAATATTAATGAATTACGTGAAAGGTTGAATAACATATGGCAAAGTCTAAATTAATTTTTTTAATTCTCTTTACGATATTTACGCTTATTGTAATTGTTTTAAACGTTATATTAATAAGTCGTGGAACGTATTTAACGCCTATATTTGTAACAATATCAGTCATAATCACTTGGTTTTCATTATTCCGAGAAAGAAATAAGCGTGATGACTATGGCAACAACTAAGTTAAGTGCGACCAAATCAACATCACGGGCCATTAATTACGCTGAAAAACGTGCGGTTGAGAAAAGTGGCTTAAATTGTGATGTCGACTATGCCAAATCAAGTTTTAAAGCTTCTCGCGAATTATATGGTAAAACCGATGGGAATCAAGGGCATGTCATTATCCAGTCGTTTCAACCGGGCGAAGTCACGCCCGAACAATGTAATCAATTAGGCTTAGCACTCGCTGAAAAGCTCACACCGAATCATCAAGTGGCGGTCTATACGCATGCAGATACAGACCATGTACACAATCATATTGTCATTAATTCAATTGACCTCGAGACAGGTAAGAAATTCAATAACAATAAACAAGCGTTACGTAATGTCAGAAATTTCAATGATGAGGTTTGCATGGAACATGGTTTAAGCGTGCCAGAAAAGGACACAGCACGCTTACGTTATACGCAAACGGAAAAAGCAATTGCTGACCCTAATACGAAATCAACAGCCCAATATTCATGGAAAGATGAAATCAGAGAGGCCATCGATCAATCACAGGCCACCAATATGGACGAATTCAAAGACCATTTAAACCAACATGGTATTGAACTTGAACGTGTCACACCCAAAAGCATTACCTATCGACACTTAGCCGAAGATAAAAAGGTGCGTGGACGTAAACTCGGCGAAGATTACAACAAAGGGGGGATCGAAGATGGCTTTGAAAGACAAATTCAACGACGAAAACAACAAGAACGAGACTCAGACACCGAATTCCAGCCCAAACGACCAACTTCAAACCGTGATGAAGCAACTGAACGAGATACAGGCGTCACTCAATCAGATTGGGACCAATTCGCCCAAGACACAAATGAGCTTGAGCGTAGCAGACAAGCTGCAGAATCAGCAAGACTTGCTCATGAAAAGGCTCGAAGAGATCGAGAAGAGAGAGAACGAGCGAAACAAGCGTCACGAACAATTATTAACGACCATCGAGACCACGGCCTCGAACTTTAATCAAGCGACTGAAATCACACAAAAGCGTTTCATCAGTGTAGCGAAACACTATATCGAACGCATTAATAACGATAATTTAAAACAAGATTTCCAAACAGCCATCCAAGAAGAATTGAAAGATGTGAAAACAGACACACATAAGGCGATTGAGCAATTACAAACTAACCAAGCCGAACTGCGACAAGCCAATAAAGATTATAAAGCAACCCTTGATGAACGTATCAAGTACAACGACACAGCGATGAAACAATATGATCAAGCGTTTCATCGTTTAACCAAAGGCATTACAGCGATGTTTTTTATCATTGCCTTAGTGATGGTCGCATTTTTAGTCTTAAGTCCCTTAGGTGACTGGTTAGGTGTACAACATTTTTATGAATGGCTGAACTATATCCTGAAAACAGGTCATTCAGCATGGCGTTATTTCATACTTATTTTCTATCTTGTTCCTTATGCTTTATTTGGAGGACTTATATATGCCATTTTAAGCGCGTATAAGCGCATTTAATATAAACGTTGAATAAAAACCACATTTGAGGTAATAAAAAAGCTGTATCAAGCTTAGAATAGCTTAGAAGTGAAAAGGAGAAATAAAAAGTAACACACGCCATTATGCCGAGAAAATTTATTGTGCATTGAGAAGAACCCTTAATTAAACTGTTTCGACGAATGTCGGTATAGCGTGAGCTATGAAACCGACGAGTCGACAGTTTTTGGGTTTATTAAGGGTTCAGAG
>NZ_JBJQIL010000013.1:0-6607 GCF_045984185.1 Staphylococcus sp. KUGN1
CTCTGAACCCTTAATAAACCCAAAAACTGTCGACTCGTCGGTTTCATAGCTCACGCTATACCGACATTCGTCGAAACAGTTTAATTAAGGGTTCTTCTCAATGCACAATAAATTTTCTCGGCATAATTGCGTCCTCATAATTACAAAAAGACTTCGAATTTCTTTCTAATCCATTCATAAAGATAAATAAATCCACCTATCGCAATGATATACGGTAAGCCATAAGCAATGTACCAAACCAACGTCATAAAGCCCTCAGACGTTTTAATCTTACTAGCTATTGCTTTTTGAAGTATATCGACATGTATAAAATCCATAAAATCACTGCCAATAGTCATGACTAACGTAAAAAGCATAAAGACTAATAACATTATGCCCATTCCTCGATACATGAGTTTAATTTTCTTTTGGTATGCTTCATGTGACGCTCTCACTTCTTGCAACATACGTTCATTTTCATCACGCACTTTATAAATATCTCTGCCGATTATATTAGCTAATTCATCGGTATCGACTTTATCCAATTTTTCTTTAAGTATATGAGTAAAGCTATTATGGACTTTAACACCATTATCTCGAAAATCCTTCGTCGCCTCTGTCAAATTCGATGTGAGTTGTTTTTGTTCTTTCTCTCGTGCGTTCTGGTTCTCTTGTATCTCTGTTAGATACTTGATGATGAGCTTGTTTTGTTTTTTCAGTTCGTCTAATTCTTGTCTTTCTAAGTTGTTCTGTGTTGTGTTCGACGGCGTCCCAGTCAACTTCGAATTGGTCTGTGTACGCTGCGACTGCGTCTCGCTCTGATTCCTTTTCTTCTTCTCTTTCTCGTCTTTCAAACTCATATTCTAATGCCCCCTTGTCGTAATCTTCGCCAAGTGTTTTGCCACGTACCCATTTATTGACGTTTTCAGGCTTATATGAGACGTTTTTGCCTCTGACTTTAAACTCGATACCGGATTTCTCTAAATGCTCTGAAAAGCTCTTAAAATCACTTGTATGGTCTTTCGCATTTTCAATTTTTTCTCGTAAATCATCTTTCCAAGAATATTGATCTTTTTCTATTAATGCTTTTTCAGCTTGGGTATATCTTAATTTTGCAGTATCACGTTCTGGCACACTTAAACCGTGTTCCCGACAAATCTCATCATTAAAATTTCTGACATTATGTAATGCTTGTTTATTGTTGTTGAATTTCTTACCTGTCTCGAGGTCAATCGAATTAATCACGATATGGTTGTGTACATGATCTGTATCATTATGTGTGTACACAGCCACTTGATGATTGGGTGCTAGTTTTTCAGCGAGTTCTAAACCTAACTGATTACATTGTTCTGGAGTTACTTCATCGGGTTTGAATGATTGAATAATCACATGCCCTTGATTACCATCAGTTTTGCCATATAACTCACGTGAGGCTTTAAAACTCGATTTCGCATAATCCACATCACAATTTAAGCCGCTTTTTTCAACAGCACGTTTCTCAGCATAATTAATGGCACGAGATGTTGATTTCGTCGCACTTAATTTAGTTGTTGCCATATGTCATCCAACCTTTCACGTAATTCATTGATATTACGTTCTAATGCGCTATAATTCGGAGCGTCATATTGATGTTGATGACAATATTTCGCAATTTGATTGGCATTCGCCCCTAATCGACTTAAATCTTTCGCAATCGATTGTCGCGATTCTTTATCAAATTTAGGTGCGACCAATCGACTGCCTTGTGCCTTTTTCTTAACGAAAGCAGGCACACTCATATTTAAAGTTTCAGCCGACTGCTTTAACTTTAAATATTCGGATTCGCTCACACGAAAACTAATTTGTTTCGGCTCTTTACGGTTAGGTTTATGGTTTTGCCCAACAGTTTCGTCGCTAGCCACAAAATGGTTTTGTTCGCTCATACATCCCACCACGCTTTCTACGAAAGATATTACTTAATATAAATTTAGATTATATGATAATCTAAATTTCATCAAGTAATATAGTGGTTTGGCAAGCATTGGCTTTGCTAGCCACTCACGTGGTAGCATCGCCTGCTTGTTGGGGATTATCCCCAAGCCCCTTAGGATTTTTTCTTACGAAAAAATAGTGGCTATTTGCTAGCCACTATAAAAGTTATTTTTTATCAAAAAATTGATTTAAGTCTGTTTTATCCGTATCATTTGCTAATGCTTCTTCAATATAGTCTTGGGCATTAATTAATTTACTTTTTTCAAAAAAAGGAACAGACACTAAATAATCATTTCCTGCTCGTTGAATAATTAATGTAGTTAACATACCACTACCAAAAATTAAAGCACCAATTAAAAAGAAGATTAATGCTGAGAAAAATGAAGATCCAATCATAGACAATGCAATTAACATGATAATAATCCCAAAAATCATAGGCATTATTTTATATTTACTAGATAATTTAGTTGAGCTAATATTTTTTAAAGGAATTGTTTCAGAGTCCTTTCCAGCTGGAAAAATTCCAAAAATAGAATTAGCTGTATTAACTTTTACAAATCTAGAATCTACTGATAGATGGCCTTTAATCCAAAAGAATAAAATGGATAAAGAAAACGCTACTTCTTTTTTCATTATGTATCCTCCAATATAATATTTTATTAAATTTTAACATTAAAGTTGACTATAGTAATATGTTTTTTTAAATAAATATATTTTATTGAAACATTTGTTTAAATTCACTCAGTTAATTTTCCTACTATTAAAAGCTATCTATCAAATATAGTAAGTAAAAAATATTAAATAGAATAGTTAACTCAACTCAAAAAATGCATCAAAAAAGAGAGCTCAGAATTTAAACTCTCTTTTTTGATAAATTTATTTTTCTTTTGAAAAACGTTTGAATGTTAATAATGAACCAGCAGCTAATAATACTGATGCAATCATTGTTACTAATGTAGCATTTGATGATTCTTCACCAGTTTCTGGTAATGCTTTAGCTTGAGATTGTTCTTGAGTATTATTTTGAGCTGTAGTGTTGTTATCAGTAACTTGTGTTTGTTGTTGAGTATTATCTTGAATAGCTACACTGTTGTCAGTAGATTGTGCAGATTGACTATTATTTTGTGTAGTATCTTCAGAACTAGCTGAACCTTTTTGGATTAAATTACCATCATAGTTATAAATATCACCAGTATCTTTTTTAACAAATAATGTTGTAGGAGATTGGTTTGGTTCTTCACCAAAAATGATTGGGTAACTATTATCTACTGGATAATCTACATCATCTTGATAAAATTCAGTGAATTTAGTTCCTTCTTTTGGATGAAAATTATTGTTGTTAGTTACTAAATTTTTTACGCTATCTTCAGCTTGTGATTTAGTAACGTTTTCTGCAGCATCTGCATGACCTAAACCTGTAAATAATAAAGCACCGGCTAATGTTGTTGCTCCTAAAGTTTTAGTTTGTTTCATGAAATTTATCCCCCTTCTATATTTTTAAAAATTACAACTAAATTATAACATAAACTATTAAAAAGTGATGGTATATCTATATTTTTTTATTATATTAATGTATTATTATAAATATACATTAATGAGGAGGGGGATTTTTATGAAAAATATTATAAAATGTGGTTTGATTATATGTTCTTCGTCTCTATTTTTAGCTAGTTGTGGTACTGATGTTGCTAACGAAAAAAATGTTAATATGAATAAAATATTAAAAGATGATAATGAACATATTAGTTATATAATAACTGATGAAGATGGATTATCAAAAGACTCCACCATTGGTTTTTATGTTCTTTCTAAGAATGGTAAAGCTAAGTTATATGATGGTACTGATGAAACCACTGTTTCAAAAATAGCTAAGATGGATAAGAAAGAGATTAAAAATCAAATGAAAAAAGAAGATAAAGAATACTTTAAGACCGATAAGAAAGAAGTTTTAGATTTGGTTGATAAAAACCCTGATGAGGTACAAGATACTAAATACAAAGAGCCTAAAGCACAAAAGATTAAAATGTCTTCTTCCTCTGATAAATCATCTTTCAAATTTTTAATTCATGGTTTTGATACAATTTCTGATGATTATAAAGAAGACCCTAATGAAGATACTCCAACGAAAGGTATCTATGTAGATAACCGTGAATTAAAATACGATTTTGACAAAGTTGTTAATCCTAAAAAATTCTCTGACAAAAAATTTGCTGGTTTAAAATATTATGACGATATAGATGAAGTTAATGAGTATCTCATAACTAGAGTTGGTGACAAAGCTAAAGAAGTTGAAATGGGAGAATCTAAATAATATTAAAAAAATAATGTGAAATTAAATCGAAAATACATGTTTTATACAAAGTCACTACCTATAATCGTTAATTATGTTAACTAACTCAAAAGGGACAAACGCCGTCATTTCAGCGTTTGTCCCTTTTGGTTCGGATTATAGGATATTCATCTTTTATACATTACCCCAATGACACGTTTTCATACATTTTCATTAAATGACATTTTGTATCTTTATTCAGTTATCAATGTCTAAGTGTTGCATACTGTATGCCTACATACAAAATCTATCTATAATGTGGCTCTTTCGTCTTGGTCTTTCGATATATATAATAGATATGGCACTTCCTGTGCATGAAAGGAGGTGCGCATATGGCGTTAACGATACTTTCACTTGTTGGAACATTTATCTTATCTGTTATCGCTGGTGTAGTTGCGAACTACATTACAGATAACCTAAAAAGATAAATAAAAACCCCACTTTGCTTTGGTCGGCAGTGGGGTTTTTTGCATATGGCGAACCATACTTCACTTGTTATTTTCAGTATAGCTTTTAGGGAGATATTTGTAAATTACAATATCTAAAAATATAGAAGTAATTACCTGAATATAAGGATTGTTTACTAATGATTTTCAGCGTAAAAAAACTATCCATAAATTCTTCAATTTTATGGATAGTTTTTTTGTTTATCGATTAAACATATTTTAAAACTTGATCTGCAATTTTAGCGATTGTATTCGCAATACCAAATCCCATGTCTACCCAATCTTGTTTGACATGTAAACCTGAATTTACAGCATTATGTAATGATTCAACGATACCTGACATCAATATTCACCCCTTTGTATAAATTATAAATATAATCTTATATACAAATAACATTTATTACATGGTTTTGTAAATAGGATTTACATTATTTTAACACAGCATAGCATGTGAAATATATTTTTATCAGAATGAGTATTTTCTTACTCATTCTTCCCAATCAACTTGAAGTTGTTTTAAAAAAGCTTCCCGATCTTTTTCAAGCTGTGGGTCATATTTCTTTTCTTTTCTCTTCTCATAAGTCCTTTCTTCTAACCATTTTGGTGTTTTTTCCCGATTTATCATGTGTTTGGTTTTGCCTGAAACTGTCATTTCCGGTTGTCTCTTGGAGTGAATACGTTTCTCAGCATCAAACGTAAACTCTAGCCATTCAATTTTGCGACCTTTTTTTGCCTTTATTTTATTGATATTAAGGTTGTTAAAAATAAAACCTAACTCTTTAATGATAGGGACTAATACTTTTTGATTAATATGTGTCATACGGTAACTATTAGGAATATCTAGTCGCTCTCTAAAATCCTCAATTTGAATTTTGAAATAGCCTGTGTGTTTATATTGTTTTAATAACCTAAACATATTTTTAGAGTATGTTGATTTAAGGTGTGTCATTTCTTTCAATTCAAACTTAGTAAAATCAGCTGTTATTTCATTTAAAACGTGCTTTAATTTAGGGTTAATACTAACAATTAATTCTTGTTCATCAACATCAACTTCATATCCTGTAAACAATACAAATTTTTTGAAAGATAGGCCACTTCTTTCAGTATAAGTTAAAGTTAACATCTTATCGTATACATGTTCTAAATCTTTAACAAAACGTTTTAGGGAACGATGATAGTAATTACTTAAGTGACGTAACTCCTCAAAAGGGATAGTTAATTCTTTTATATCTTGTTCTTTTAACTTATTACAAAGACTAAAAAATATATCGATTTCTGTGCTGGTAAACTTACGTAAAGGAACTAAATTCATTTCATTTTGATAGACAACAGTTTCTCCAGGCATGTTTATAAACCCTCCTAAGCAGTAAACAAAAATTAGGACACTTAAAAAAATAATAGGTGTCTTAATAGTATGTAACCATTTTAATTTAAAACTATAATAGCATCAATTTAACTACAAAGGCAACTTTTTGTAAAAAAGTTGCCTTTGTAGTTACAAAAAGTTGCCTTTGTAGTTACAAAAAGTTGCCTTTGTAGTTACAAAAAGTTGCCTTTGTAGTTACAAAAAGTTGCCTTTGTCATCTCAAACCTCTTGTCGCTCTAAGGATCAAACAATACTTATAAAGGTCTTAAAAAGATTTATAAAAAGATATTAAAAAGTTCGGGGCAATTTGCCCCTCACAAATTCAAAAGACAAAAAGGAAACCAACCACATTTGTGGTTGGTTTTTATTATTTAAAAAAGCAATAAGTGATATAACTTTAATGCATTATTCCAATTGCTTTATTGACATTGAGCCTCTGAACCCTTAATAAACCCAAAAACTGTCGACTCGTCGGTTTCATAGCTCACGCTATACCGACATTCGTCGAAACAGTTT
>NZ_JBJQIL010000014.1:0-2452 GCF_045984185.1 Staphylococcus sp. KUGN1
TAATGTGGAGCCGTAGCGAAAGCGAGTCTGAATAGGGCGTTTAGTATTTGGTCGTAGACCCGAAACCAGGTGATCTACCCTTGGTCAGGTTGAAGTTCAGGTAACACTGAATGGAGGACCGAACCGACTTACGTTGAAAAGTGAGCGGATGAACTGAGGGTAGCGGAGAAATTCCAATCGAACTTGGAGATAGCTGGTTCTCTCCGAAATAGCTTTAGGGCTAGCCTCAAGTGATGATTATTGGAGGTAGAGCACTGTTTGGACGAGGGGCCCTTCTCGGGTTACCGAATTCAGACAAACTCCGAATGCCAATCAATTTAACTTGGGAGTCAGAACATGGGTGATAAGGTCCGTGTTCGAAAGGGAAACAGCCCAGACCACCAGCTAAGGTCCCAAAATATATGTTAAGTGGAAAAGGATGTGGCGTTGCCCAGACAACTAGGATGTTGGCTTAGAAGCAGCCATCATTTAAAGAGTGCGTAATAGCTCACTAGTCGAGTGACACTGCGCCGAAAATGTACCGGGGCTAAACATATTACCGAAGCTGTGGATTGTCCGTAGGACAATGGTAGGAGAGCGTTCTAAGGGCGTCGAAGCATGATCGCAAGGACATGTGGAGCGCTTAGAAGTGAGAATGCCGGTGTGAGTAGCGAAAGACGGGTGAGAATCCCGTCCACCGATTGACTAAGGTTTCCAGAGGAAGGCTCGTCCGCTCTGGGTTAGTCGGGTCCTAAGCTGAGGCCGACAGGCGTAGGCGATGGATAACAGGTTGATATTCCTGTACCACCTAGTATCGTTTTAATCGATGGGGGGACGCAGTAGGATAGGCGAAGCGTGCTATTGGATTGCACGTCCAAGCAGTAAGACTGAGTGTTAGGCAAATCCGGCACTCATAAGGTCAAGCTGTGATGGGGAGAGGAAATTGTTTCCTCGAGTCGTTGATTTCACACTGCCAAGAAAAGCCTCTAGATAGATAACAGGTGCCCGTACCGCAAACCGACACAGGTAGTCAAGATGAGAATTCTAAGGTGAGCGAGCGAACTCTCGTTAAGGAACTCGGCAAAATGACCCCGTAACTTCGGGAGAAGGGGTGCTCTTTAGGGTTAACGCCCAGAAGAGCCGCAGTGAATAGGCCCAAGCGACTGTTTATCAAAAACACAGGTCTCTGCTAAACCGTAAGGTGATGTATAGGGGCTGACGCCTGCCCGGTGCTGGAAGGTTAAGAGGAGTAGTTAGCTTCTGCGAAGCTACGAATCGAAGCCCCAGTAAACGGCGGCCGTAACTATAACGGTCCTAAGGTAGCGAAATTCCTTGTCGGGTAAGTTCCGACCCGCACGAAAGGCGTAACGATTTGGGCACTGTCTCAACGAGAGACTCGGTGAAATCATAGTACCTGTGAAGATGCAGGTTACCCGCGACAGGACGGAAAGACCCCGTGGAGCTTTACTGTAGCCTGATATTGAAATTCGGCACAGCTTGTACAGGATAGGTAGGAGCCTTTGAAACGTGAGCGCTAGCTTACGTGGAGGCATTGGTGGGATACTACCCTAGCTGTGTTGGCTTTCTAACCCGCACCACTTATCGTGGTGGGAGACAGTGTCAGGTGGGCAGTTTGACTGGGGCGGTCGCCTCCTAAAAGGTAACGGAGGCGCTCAAAGGTTCCCTCAGAATGGTTGGAAATCATTCATAGAGTGTAAAGGCATAAGGGAGCTTGACTGCGAGACTTACAAGTCGAGCAGGGTCGAAAGACGGACTTAGTGATCCGGTGGTTCCGCATGGAAGGGCCATCGCTCAACGGATAAAAGCTACCCCGGGGATAACAGGCTTATCTCCCCCAAGAGTTCACATCGACGGGGAGGTTTGGCACCTCGATGTCGGCTCATCGCATCCTGGGGCTGTAGTCGGTCCCAAGGGTTGGGCTGTTCGCCCATTAAAGCGGTACGCGAGCTGGGTTCAGAACGTCGTGAGACAGTTCGGTCCCTATCCGTCGTGGGCGTAGGAAATTTGAGAGGAGCTGTCCTTAGTACGAGAGGACCGGGATGGACATACCTCTGGTGTACCAGTTGTCGTGCCAACGGCATAGCTGGGTAGCTATGTATGGACGGGATAAGTGCTGAAAGCATCTAAGCATGAAGCCCCCCTCAAGATGAGATTTCCCAACTTCGGTTATAAGATCCCTCAAAGATGATGAGGTTAATAGGTTCGAGGTGGAAGCGTGGTGACACGTGGAGCTGACGAATACTAATCGATCGAAGACTTAATCAAAATTTATGTTTTGCGACGCAAAATCATTTTACTTACTATCTAGTTTTGAATGTATAATACATTCCATTTGTCTGGTGACAATGGCAAGGAGGTCACACCTGTTCCCATGCCGAACACAGAAGTTAAGCTCCTTAGCGCCGATGGTAGTCGGACTAACGTTCCGCTAGAGTAGGACGTTGCCAGGCAA
>NZ_JBJQIL010000015.1:0-2291 GCF_045984185.1 Staphylococcus sp. KUGN1
TTCCAATTGCTTTATTGACGTTGAGCCTCGGAACCCTTAACAATCCCAAAACTTGTCGAATGGTCGGCTTAATAGCTCACGCTATGCCGACATTCGTCTACAAGTTTAGTTAAGGGTTCTTCTCAACGATCAATAAATTTTCTCGGCATAAAAGCGTGTTATAATTTAATTAGCGTTCTGTTTTCTTTTCACTGTTCACTTCCAAAAATGAAAATAGTGAAAGAAAGTAGCCACCAAATTTTATTGGTGGCTTTTTATTTTGTTAAATCTTAAATGCCTTTAATTTTAATTTTAAAGGGGTATTTTAAAGTTTTAGGGGTAAATCATATAGTTTTATACCTAAAAACATACATAAGCTCTTAAAACGCAAATATGAGCCAAATAAATATATTCTCATTTCACAAACAAAATTTAAACAAAACCAGTGACTAATTTTTTAGACACTGCCCAGTTACATGCAAATTTAAAAATTGGCATAAAAAGTGGGTAACCATGCTGGTTAAACGCTATAGTTCCCGCAGGGGCTAAAAACATAAAAAAACGCTAGCTTTTTAGCTAACGTTTCACATTTTTTAAATAATAATTTTGTTTTTCAAAATTCCAAATTGCAGTAATTGAATGTGCTTTTTCTTCTTCGTCTGTCGTTTTTTCTTCGTCACTTGTATTAATTAAATTGCCATCTTCGGCATCGTCTAAATTTAAAATTTTATGTTTTTGTTTAAGCAATCCACCATAACTCAACATACGTTTTCGGTATAAACCTTTTTCTAAATCATTCACGATTTCTTGATTTTTTTCATCATCATCAGTTAAAAAATCAGATGACTTAACCGAATATTTTGAGGTCTCTTTGATTGCTGCTTGAATATCTTTATCACCTTTTTGATTTGGTTTGATCGCTTTAATATTTGCCACCGGTCGATAATTAACCTGAAGTGCTTTTTGCCATAAATCGACCCATTCACTCTGCGTAATATAATTTTCTTTTTTTCTAAAATACGCATTTTCAACACATAATAAAACGTGCATATGTTGATTATAACTACCGTCATTTTGATTAACGGTAACTTCTGTTGAACGCATAAAACCAATTAAATTTTTACTAACTTTTTTATATTTAAATAATCTTCTAAAAGATTCAGTTAAGTGCTTTAAACTTTGTTCTAAAGTCTCGCCATCTATCGCATTACGCGTTGAAAGTGTTAAAAATAACCAACGCGCTTTCGGCTTTTCTTTAACTACTTCTTCAATCACTTTTTGAGCTTGATAACTATTCTTCATAGCACGCCTCCAATTACAAACTGGACATAATTTCGATTTACAAAACCATGTCTTATGTAACTTCAAATAACCTTCATCAGTCGGCTTGAACTCCAAGACATTACCACATTGTTTTACGTTATAAGCCTTTTTAACTTTTAAAATTTCAAGTATATCTGCATAGCTCACATTATCGATTTTCTTTTCTCTCCATGGGCGTTGTTTCCCACTTTTCGACATATCTTTTAATGTTTCATTATCTTGATTTTCGGCTATATTTCTTGTAGTATAAAAATGCATATAAAAAGCCCCCAGTTTTGATTTAGATTCGACACCTTAATCATATAACTGGGGTTTTTTCATGTCAAATTTTTCTTTCACGCTTAAAAATACAGAAAAACACTGTTGTATCAAGGCTTAACTCATGTTTTTAAAAAGTACGTTATTTCTATATAGTATCAAGACAAGAAGAAACTCGTTTTCAACTCGTTTTAAAATACAAATCTTAAAAATTTTACTTTCACTTAATATAAATTAAAATATAAGCTATCAAATAGAAATTAAAGGAGAAGCTTAATGCATTATTTATATTTATTTATCTCAATTGCAACAGAAATAATCGGAACTAGTTTTTTAAAAACATCAGAAGGTTTCACAAAGTTATGGCCATCATTAGGTACACTACTTTCGTTTGGAATTTGCTTTTATTTTTTAAGTTTAACAATAAAATTTTTGCCCTTAAATATAACTTACGCAACATGGGCAGGTCTAGGATTAGTATTAACAACAATAATCTCAGTTATCGTTTTTAAAGAAAATGTTAATTTAATTAGTATAATTTCTATTGGCTTAATTGTTATAGGTGTAGTTCTCTTAAATGTATTTGGAGAAAGCCATTGATTATTTTATTCCAATTGCTTTATTGACGTTGAGCCTCGGAACCCTTAACAATCCCAAAACTTGTCGAATGGTCGGCTTAATAGCTCACGCTATGCCGACATTCGTCTACAAGTTTAGTTAAGGGTTCTTCT
>NZ_JBJQIL010000016.1:0-1876 GCF_045984185.1 Staphylococcus sp. KUGN1
CGCCTGGGGAGTACGACCGCAAGGTTGAAACTCAAAGGAATTGACGGGGACCCGCACAAGCGGTGGAGCATGTGGTTTAATTCGAAGCAACGCGAAGAACCTTACCAAATCTTGACATCCTTTGACCGCTCTAGAGATAGAGTTTTCCCCTTCGGGGGACAAAGTGACAGGTGGTGCATGGTTGTCGTCAGCTCGTGTCGTGAGATGTTGGGTTAAGTCCCGCAACGAGCGCAACCCTTAAGCTTAGTTGCCATCATTAAGTTGGGCACTCTAAGTTGACTGCCGGTGACAAACCGGAGGAAGGTGGGGATGACGTCAAATCATCATGCCCCTTATGATTTGGGCTACACACGTGCTACAATGGACAATACAAAGGGCAGCTAAACCGCGAGGTCAAGCAAATCCCATAAAGTTGTTCTCAGTTCGGATTGTAGTCTGCAACTCGACTACATGAAGCTGGAATCGCTAGTAATCGTAGATCAGCATGCTACGGTGAATACGTTCCCGGGTCTTGTACACACCGCCCGTCACACCACGAGAGTTTGTAACACCCGAAGCCGGTGGAGTAACCATTTATGGAGCTAGCCGTCGAAGGTGGGACAAATGATTGGGGTGAAGTCGTAACAAGGTAGCCGTATCGGAAGGTGCGGCTGGATCACCTCCTTTCTAAGGATATATTCGGAACATCTTCGTAGAAGATGAGGAATAACATTGACATATTGTATTCAGTTTTGAATGTTTGTTTTACAAATAATTAATGGGCCTATAGCTCAGCTGGTTAGAGCGCACGCCTGATAAGCGTGAGGTCGGTGGTTCGAGTCCACTTAGGCCCACCATTAATTAATATTCATATGGGGGCTTAGCTCAGCTGGGAGAGCGCCTGCTTTGCACGCAGGAGGTCAGCGGTTCGATCCCGCTAGTCTCCACCATTATATTTGTACATTGAAAACTAGATAAGTAAGTAAAATAGATTTTACCAAGCAAAACCGAGTGAATTAGAGTTTTAAAGCTTGAATTCATAAGAAATAATCGCTAGTGTTCGAAAGAACACTCACAAGATTAATAACGCGTTTCCTGTAGGATGGAAACATAGATTAAGTTATTAAGGGCGCACGGTGGATGCCTTGGCACTAGAAGCCGATGAAGGACGTTACTAACGACGATATGCTTTGGGGAGCTGTAAGTAAGCGTTGATCCAGAGATTTCCGAATGGGGAAACCCAGCATGAGTTATGTCATGTTATCGATATGTGAATACATAGCATATCAGAAGGCAGACCCGGAGAACTGAAACATCTTAGTACCCGGAGGAAGAGAAAGAAAAATCGATTCCCTGAGTAGCGGCGAGCGAAACGGGAAGAGCCCAAACCAACAAGCTTGCTTGTTGGGGTTGTAGGACACTCTATACGGAGTTACAAAAGTATATATTAGACGAATCATCTGGAAAGTTGAATCAAAGAAGGTAATAATCCTGTAGTCGAAAATATATACTCTCTTGAGTGGATCCTGAGTACGACGGAGCACGTGAAATTCCGTCGGAATCTGGGAGGACCATCTCCTAAGGCTAAATACTCTCTAGTGACCGATAGTGAACCAGTACCGTGAGGGAAAGGTGAAAAGTACCCCGGAAGGGGAGTGAAAGAGAACTTGAAACCGTGTGCTTACAAGTAGTCAGAGCCCGTTAATGGGTGATGGCGTGCCTTTTGTAGAATGAACCGGCGAGTTACGATTTGATGCAAGGTTAAGCAGCTAATGTGGAGCCGTAGCGAAAGCGAGTCTGAATAGGGCGTTTAGTATTTGGTCGTAGACCCGAAACCAGGTGATCTACCCTTGGTCAGGTTGAAGTTCAGGTAACACTGAATGGAGGACCGAACCGA
>NZ_JBJQIL010000017.1:0-1213 GCF_045984185.1 Staphylococcus sp. KUGN1
GCTGCTGAAATCGCCCAAGGTAATGCAACACCTAACGTTTGCATACCATTACTAAATAACAAATGTCTCGGATTATAACTTCTGAATTTACGTGCCATCCAAATATAATGACTTCCGACATCAACGGTAACCGTAGTATCATCCGTTAACATTTTTTGCATAGATTCGATAATTTCGATTGGATGTAATACACCATCTTTATGAGTTGCTTTAATACCCGTTTCTTCAACAATATGTGCTCTTAACTGCTCTAATTCATCTAAATGTTGTTGGTTAATAAATGGTTCATCTACTTTGTCAGATATCATTTCTATAGTTCCTGCAATATTACCAATTAATTCTTTAGTAGGTTGCATATAATTTGTAATTTCTGCTGGAACTTCATCAATATTGATCACTTTTGTGTCTAATTCCTTATTCCAATTACTTGCTTCGTACTCAATCGGATCATAACCAATTGTGACAACTAAATCACTTTTACGAAGCAATTCATCTCCTACTTGGTTACGGAATAATCCTACACGACCAAAGAAGTGATTTTCTAAATCGCGACTAATGACACCAGCACCTTGGAATGTTTCAACTACTGGTAAATTTGTCTTTTCAACTAATTTACGGATAGCATTTGTTTCATTTGCACTTGAACTTCTCATACCAGCAAGTAAAACAGGGAATGCTGCATTTTTAATTGCATCAATCACGTCATTTATATCTTGCTCACTAGGAACACCTAAATTGGGCTTTTGACATAGTGCTATAGCTTTTGATTCTACTGGTGCTGAAATAACATCTTGTGGAATACTAATAAAACTCGCACCATTTTTACCTGATGTTGCTGTTCTCATAGCATTAGTCATGACTTCTGATAAAGATTCAGGATCTTGTACTTCTTCACTATACTTTGTTGAATATTTTAATAATGCCGCATTATCTATACTTTGATGTGTTAAACGTAATAAATCATTACGTTTAACTTGTCCTCCTAAAGCTAATACGGGATCTCCTTCAGATGTTGCTGTTAATAGTCCGGTCGTTAAGTTACTGACACCTGGACCACTCGTTACAAGTGCGACACCTGGTTTACCAGTTAGTCGTCCTATACCTTGGGCCATCATTGCTGCGTTTTGCTCGTGACGCGTAACAATAAGTTCAGGTCCATCGTCTTCAAGTGCGTTAAATAAATAGTCAATTTTTGCACCTGGAATACCAAATA
>NZ_JBJQIL010000019.1:0-906 GCF_045984185.1 Staphylococcus sp. KUGN1
TTCCAATTGCTTTATTGACGTTGAGCCTCGGAACCCTTAACAATCCCAAAACTTGTCGAATGGTCGGCTTAATAGCTCACGCTATGCCGACATTCGTCTACAAGTTTAGTTAAGGGTTCTTCTCAACTTCAATAAATTTTCTCGGCATAAATGCGTGTCTAATCTTTTTTAGAACGACTAATCAAAAAATAATCTAAAAAATCACAAACCAAAATTAAAAAATAAAAAAGCCTAAATACTCTCTCGATTTGTGAGAAAGTATTTAGGCTTTTTGAATTAATAAATTTCTTACTTCTTATGTTTATTTAACAATTAGTACTGGGACAGAACTTCTTTTAGCAATCTTATGTGGGTTCTGTTGCAAAGTAAAAAATATAGCTAACCACTAATTTATCATGTCAGTGTTCGCTTAACTTGCTAGCATGATGCTAATTTCGTGGCATGGCGAAAATCCGTAAATCTGAAGAGACCTGCGGTTCTTTTTATATAGAGCGTAAATACATTCAATACCTTTTAAAATATTCTTTGCTGTATTGATACTTTGATACCTTGTCTTTCTTACTTTAATATGACGGTGATCTTGCTCAATGAGGTTATTCAGATATTTCGATGTACAATGACAGTCAGGTCTAAGTTTAAAAGCTTTAATTACTTTAGCCATTGCTACCTTCGTTGAAGGTGCCTGATCTGTAATTACCTTTTGAGATTTACCAAATTGTTTAATGAGACGTTTGATAAACGCATATGCTGAATGATTATCTCGTTGCTTACGCAACCAGATATCTAATGTATGTCCCTCTGCATCAATGGCACGATATAAATAGCTCCATTTTCCTTTTATTTTGATGTACGTCTCATCAATACGCCATTTGTAATAAGCTTTTTGATGCTTTTTCTTCCAAATTT
>NZ_JBJQIL010000020.1:0-638 GCF_045984185.1 Staphylococcus sp. KUGN1
TGTTCAAAAACTCAACATAAAATCAATGTTCATAAAATGATTTAGATACACCTATAAGAGCCTTAAGTAATATATTTTTTCATAGAGTTTAATCTTTAAGCATCCTATATACTGTAGAACGACTTACACCTGTTTGTTTAGCAATTTCTTCTCCAGTAAGTTTTTGTTCATCATATAAGAATTTAATCTCTCTTTTTTTATGATCTGGTAATGATGGTCTTCCACCTTTTCTCCCTCTAGCTCTTGCTGCTTCTAATCCTTTTTTCGTACGTTCGCTTAATAAGTTAGCTTCAAGTTCAGCAAATGCACTCATCATAGTAAAGAACATCTTGCCCATCGCATCTTTGGTTGATACGTTCATATCTATAATATGTAAATCAATACTATTATCATCTAACCATTGAGATAACTCAATTAATTGCTTGGTTGTTCGGCCAAGACGATCTAGTTTATAGATAACTAAAATATCGCCTTCACGTAAATAATCTAAGCATTTATCAAGTTCCGTTCGTTTCGTTTTGCGACCACTCGCTTTCTCGCTAAAGATACGTTCACAACCATATTCCTCAAGTGTATCAATCTGTCCATCAAGACTTTGATCTTGTGTTGATACACGTGCATAACCAATTTTAGCCATT
>NZ_JBJQIL010000021.1:0-459 GCF_045984185.1 Staphylococcus sp. KUGN1
TATAATTTACAGGTATATCAATGACTACAGGTCCTTGAATTTCATAACCTTTTTTAATCGCATTTTCTAATTCTTCTTGATTTGTTACACGCATTCCTTTCGCACCAAAAGCTTCTGCATATTTCACATAATCAACTGAACCAAAATCTACACCTGATGAACGTTCGTATTTCATTTCTTCTTGGAACTCAACCATATTATACTTACCATCATTCCAAATTAATTGTATGATATTTAGATTTTTTCGAACAGCTGTTTCTAAATCTTGTGCTGAAAATAGAAATCCACCATCACCAGCTACTGAGACAACTTGTGTATTTGGACGTACTAGTGCTGCTGAAATCGCCCAAGGTAATGCAACACCTAACGTTTGCATACCATTACTAAATAACAAATGTCTCGGATTATAACTTCTGAATTTACGTGCCATCCAAATATAATGACTTCCGACATCAACGG
>NZ_JBJQIL010000022.1:0-411 GCF_045984185.1 Staphylococcus sp. KUGN1
CTAGTGATTCAACAAGTACTTCTCTTTCTGATAGCTCATCGACGAGCGGCAGTACGTCATTAAGCGATTCTGAAAGCACAAGTGCTTCTACTTCATTAAGTGACAGTACTTCTACTAGTGATTCAACGAGTACTTCTCTTTCTGATAGTTCATCGACAAGCGGTAGTACGTCATTGAGTGACTCTGAAAGCACAAGTACATCCACTTCATTAAGTGACAGTACTTCTACTAGTGATTCAACAAGTACGTCACTTTCTGACAGTTCATCTACGAGCGGTAGTACTTCATTGAGCGATTCTCAAAGTACAAGTGCTTCAACTTCGTTAAGTGATAGTACTTCTACGAGCGATTCAACGAGTACGTCGCTTTCTGACAGTTCATCTACGAGCGGTAGTACGTCATTGAGCGATT
>NZ_JBJQIL010000023.1:0-371 GCF_045984185.1 Staphylococcus sp. KUGN1
GGATCAAACTCTCCATAAAAAATTATGATGTTTGATTAGCTCATAAAACTAAATTAATTGTTGTAACTTTCGTTACATTATTGGAATTAACGTTGACATATTGTCATTCAGTTTTCAATGTTCATTTCTTTTACCGACAAGAATTAATTATACGCTTTATTAACTCGAAAGTCAACAACTTTTTATAAATAATTTTTATCGTATATACCTCACAAAAAAATGACCTCACGGCCAAATATAGGTATTGCCTGGCAACGTCCTACTCTAGCGGAACGTTAGTCCGACTACCATCGGCGCTAAGGAGCTTAACTTCTGTGTTCGGCATGGGAACAGGTGTGACCTCCTTGCCATTGTCACCAGACAAATGGAAT
>NZ_JBJQIL010000024.1:0-353 GCF_045984185.1 Staphylococcus sp. KUGN1
TCTTGTGAGTGTTCTTTCGAACACTAGCGATTATTTCTTATGAATTCAAGCTTTAAAACTCTAATTCACTCGGTTTTGCTTGGTAAAATCTATTTTACTTACTTATCTAGTTTTCAATGTACAAATAAATGAATGGTGGGCCTAAGTGGACTCGAACCACCGACCTCACGCTTATCAGGCGTGCGCTCTAACCAGCTGAGCTATAGGCCCATCACGTTGAATGTTATATAAACATTCAAAACTGAATACAATATGTCAATGTTATTCCTTCATCTTCTACGAAGATGTTCCGAATATATCCTTAGAAAGGAGGTGATCCAGCCGCACCTTCCGATACGGCTACCTTGTTACGA
>NZ_JBJQIL010000025.1:0-340 GCF_045984185.1 Staphylococcus sp. KUGN1
ACGCTTGTGCTTGTTGATGCACTATCTGATGTACTTACTGAGTTTGATCCAGAAACGCTTGTGCTTGTTGATGCACTATCTGATGTACTTACTGAGTTTGAGTCAGATACGCTTGTGCTTGTTGATGCACTATCTGATGTGCTTACTGACGTTGAATCACTTGCGCTTACTGATGTTGAGTCGCTTGCGCTTACTGAGTTTGAGTCGCTTGCGCTTACTGACGTTGAATCACTTGCGCTTACTGATGTTGAATCAGATGCACTTGTTGACGCTGAGTCAGACGCGCTTACTGAGTTTGAGTCGCTTGCGCTTACTGACGCTGAGTCAGATGCGCTTGTTG
>NZ_JBJQIL010000026.1:0-319 GCF_045984185.1 Staphylococcus sp. KUGN1
TGAATCAGATGCACTTACTGACGCTGAGTCAGATGCGCTTACTGATGTTGAATCAGATGCACTTACTGACGCTGAATCAGATGCACTTGTTGACGCTGAGTCAGACGCGCTTACTGACGCTGAGTCACTTGCACTTACTGACGCTGAATCAGATGCACTTGTTGACGCTGAGTCAGATGCGCTTACTGAGGTTGATTCAGATGCACTTACTGACGCTGAGTCAGATGCGCTTACTGATGTTGAATCAGATGCACTTACTGACGCTGAATCAGATGCACTTGTTGACGCTGAGTCAGACGCGCTTACTGACGCTGAGTCA
>NZ_JBJQIL010000027.1:0-299 GCF_045984185.1 Staphylococcus sp. KUGN1
AGATGCACTTGTTGACGCTGAGTCAGACGCGCTTACTGACGTTGAGTCGCTTGCGCTTACTGACGCTGAGTCACTTGCACTTACTGACGCTGAGTCAGATGCGCTTACTGATGTTGAATCAGATGCAATTGTTGACGCTGAGTCAGACGCGCTTACTGAGTTTGAATCAGATACGCTTGTGCTTGTTGATGCACTATCTGATGTACTTACTGAGTTTGAGACAGATACGCTTGTGCTTGTTGATGCACTATCTGATGTACTTACTGAGTTTGAGTCAGATACGCTTGTGCTTGTTGATG
>NZ_JBJQIL010000028.1:0-295 GCF_045984185.1 Staphylococcus sp. KUGN1
GTGCATCTGATTCAACATCAGTAAGCGCAAGTGATTCAACATCAGTAAGCGCGTCTGACTCAGCGTCAACAAGTGCATCTGATTCAACATCAGTAAGCGCATCTGATTCAACGTCAGTAAGCGCAAGCGACTCAAACTCAGTAAGCGCGTCTGACTCAGCGTCAACAAGTGCATCTGATTCAACATCAGTAAGCGCAAGTGATTCAACATCAGTAAGCGCGTCTGACTCAGCGTCAACAAGTGCATCTGATTCAACATCAGTAAGCGCAAGTGATTCAACGTCAGTAAGCGCAAG
>NZ_JBJQIL010000029.1:0-294 GCF_045984185.1 Staphylococcus sp. KUGN1
ACGCTGAGTCAGACGCGCTTACTGAGTTTGAGTCAGATACGCTTGTGCTTGTTGATGCACTATCTGATGTGCTTACTGACGTTGAATCACTTGCGCTTACTGACGTTGAATCACTTGCGCTTACTGACGTTGAATCACTTGCGCTTACTGATGTTGAGTCGCTTGCGCTTACTGACGCTGAGTCAGATGCACTTACTGACGCTGAATCAGATGCACTTGTTGACGCTGAGTCAGACGCGCTTACTGAGTTTGAGTCGCTTGCGCTTACTGACGCTGAGTCAGATGCGCTTGTTG
>NZ_JBJQIL010000030.1:0-288 GCF_045984185.1 Staphylococcus sp. KUGN1
CTTACTGACGCTGAGTCAGATGCACTTACTGATGTTGAATCAGATGCACTTGTTGACGCTGAGTCAGACGCGCTTACTGAGTTTGAGTCGCTTGCGCTTACTGACGCTGAGTCAGATGCGCTTGTTGACGCTGAGTCAGATGCACTTACTGACGCTGAATCAGATGCACTTGTTGACGCTGAGTCAGACGCGCTTACTGATGTTGAGTCGCTTGCGCTTACTGACGCTGAGTCACTTGCACTTACTGACGCTGAGTCAGATGCGCTTACTGATGTTGAATCAGATGCA
>NZ_JBJQIL010000031.1:0-261 GCF_045984185.1 Staphylococcus sp. KUGN1
AGATGCACTTGTTGACGCTGAGTCAGACGCGCTTACTGATGTTGAGTCGCTTGCGCTTACTGACGCTGAGTCACTTGCACTTACTGACGCTGAGTCAGATGCGCTTACTGATGTTGAATCAGATGCACTTGTTGACGCTGAGTCAGACGCGCTTACTGAGTTTGAGTCAGATACGCTTGTGCTTGTTGATGCACTATCTGATGTGCTTACTGACGTTGAATCACTTGCGCTTACTGACGTTGAATCACTTGCGCTTACTGA
>NZ_JBJQIL010000032.1:0-261 GCF_045984185.1 Staphylococcus sp. KUGN1
CATCAACAAGCACAAGCGTATCTGACTCAAACTCAGTAAGTACATCAGATAGTGCATCAACAAGCACAAGCGTTTCTGGATCAAACTCAGTAAGTACATCAGATAGTGCATCAACAAGCACAAGCGTTTCTGGATCAAACTCAGTAAGTACATCAGATAGTGCATCAACAAGCACAAGCGTATCTGACTCAAACTCAGTAAGTACATCAGATAGTGCATCAACAAGCACAAGCGTATCTGACTCAAACTCAGTAAGCGCGT
>NZ_JBJQIL010000033.1:0-259 GCF_045984185.1 Staphylococcus sp. KUGN1
AGTCAGATACGCTTGTGCTTGTTGATGCACTATCTGATGTGCTTACTGACGTTGAATCACTTGCGCTTACTGACGTTGAATCACTTGCGCTTACTGATGTTGAATCAGATGCACTTGTTGACGCTGAGTCAGACGCGCTTACTGAGTTTGAGTCAGATACGCTTGTGCTTGTTGATGCACTATCTGATGTACTTACTGAGTTTGAGTCAGATACGCTTGTGCTTGTTGATGCACTATCTGATGTACTTACTGAGTTTGA
>NZ_JBJQIL010000035.1:0-255 GCF_045984185.1 Staphylococcus sp. KUGN1
CCCCGGAAGGGGAGTGAAAGAGAACTTGAAACCGTGTGCTTACAAGTAGTCAGAGCCCGTTAATGGGTGATGGCGTGCCTTTTGTAGAATGAACCGGCGAGTTACGATTTGATGCAAGGTTAAGCAGTTAATGTGGAGCCGTAGCGAAAGCGAGTCTGAATAGGGCGTTTAGTATTTGGTCGTAGACCCGAAACCAGGTGATCTACCCTTGGTCAGGTTGAAGTTCAGGTAACACTGAATGGAGGACCGAACCGA
>NZ_JBJQIL010000036.1:0-255 GCF_045984185.1 Staphylococcus sp. KUGN1
TTACCGCCGTGAAAGGGCGGTGTCTTAACCGCTTGACCAAGGAGCCATGGCTCCACAGGTAGGACTCGAACCTACGACCGATCGGTTAACAGCCGATAGCTCTACCACTGAGCTACTGTGGAATAATTATATATTTGCCTGGCAACGTCCTACTCTAGCGGAACGTTAGTCCGACTACCATCGGCGCTAAGGAGCTTAACTTCTGTGTTCGGCATGGGAACAGGTGTGACCTCCTTGCCATTGTCACCAGACAAA
>NZ_JBJQIL010000037.1:0-255 GCF_045984185.1 Staphylococcus sp. KUGN1
TTTCTTATGAATTCAAGCTTTAAAACTCTAATTCACTCGGTTTTGCTTGGTAAAATCTATTTTACTTACTTATCTAGTTTTCAATGTACAAGTTCTATTTCCAGTCAAGCGTTTGCATACTGCTTTGCCATCATTACTTTAAATACCCATTTACTCTAGTAAACTCCGCTTTAAAGTAACTCAACGCATTGTCTGCGAATCGCTTTCTTTGAAAAAGAAGATATGTTGAATGTTGTATAAACATTCAAAACTGAA
>NZ_JBJQIL010000038.1:0-255 GCF_045984185.1 Staphylococcus sp. KUGN1
AGTCTGCTACCTTCGGCGCTAAGGAGCTTTTTCAACTTGAGAGAAATACGCTTATACTTCTTCATTTTCATCTCTCCCTTACTCACTTAGCTCGACTAAGCTCGTTGCACTCATTCTTCAATTCATCGTCTAAACGCATTTGCTCTGCGTTGACTTTCTTTTTTGAATATAAAAAAAAGAGACCTTACGGTCTCAATTATATTTGCGCGGCATGAGCTATTAAGTAAGTAAAACATGTGATTTTCAATCACTGTT
>NZ_JBJQIL010000039.1:0-254 GCF_045984185.1 Staphylococcus sp. KUGN1
TTCTTATGAATTCAAGCTTTAAAACTCTAATTCACTCGGTTTTGCTTGGTAAAATCTATTTTACTTACTTATCTAGTTTTCAATGTACAAGTTCTATTTCCAGTCAAGCGTTTGCATACTGCTTTGTTATCATTACTTTAAATACCCATTTACTCTAGTAAACTTCGCTTTAAAGTAACTCAACGCATTGTCTGCGAATCGCTTTCTTTGAAAAAGAAGATATGTTGAATGTTGTATAAACATTCAAAACTGAA
>NZ_JBJQIL010000040.1:0-253 GCF_045984185.1 Staphylococcus sp. KUGN1
TTCTTTTTCAAAGAAAGCGATTCGCAGACAATGCGTTGAGTTACTTTAAAGCGAAGTTTACTAGAGTAAATGGGTATTTAAAGTAATGATAACAAAGCAGTATGCAAACGCTTGACTGGAAATAGAACTTGTACATTGAAAACTAGATAAGTAAGTAAAATAGATTTTACCAAGCAAAACCGAGTGAATTAGAGTTTTAAAGCTTGAATTCATAAGAAATAATCGCTAGTGTTCGAAAGAACACTCACAAGAT
>NZ_JBJQIL010000041.1:0-223 GCF_045984185.1 Staphylococcus sp. KUGN1
AAGTGCATCTGATTCAACATCAGTAAGCGCATCTGACTCAGCGTCAGTAAGTGCAAGTGACTCAGCGTCAGTAAGCGCAAGCGACTCAGCGTCAACAAGTGCATCTGATTCAACATCAGTAAGCGCATCTGACTCAGCGTCAGTAAGTGCAAGTGACTCAGCGTCAGTAAGCGCAAGCGACTCAGCGTCAACAAGTGCATCTGATTCAACATCAGTAAGCGCA
>NZ_JBJQIL010000042.1:0-222 GCF_045984185.1 Staphylococcus sp. KUGN1
CTAGTGATTCAACAAGTACTTCTCTTTCTGATAGCTCATCGACGAGCGGCAGTACGTCATTAAGCGATTCTGAAAGCACAAGTGCTTCTACTTCATTAAGTGACAGTACTTCTACTAGTGATTCAACAAGTACTTCTCTTTCTGATAGCTCATCGACGAGCGGCAGTACGTCATTAAGCGATTCTGAAAGCACAAGTGCTTCTACTTCATTAAGTGACAGTA
>NZ_JBJQIL010000043.1:0-219 GCF_045984185.1 Staphylococcus sp. KUGN1
CATTCTGTTGTGCTGCAAGTTCCTTTGATGAAGGTGTTGCAGTTTGTTGATCATTACGCTTAGCTTCAACTTTTGCATCTTGAATTTCACGCGCTTGTGGTGATTGATCTGCTAATTGGTCATGATTCGATTCTGCTTGAATCGCATTCTGTTGTGCTGCAAGTTCCTTTGATGAAGGTGTTGCAGTTTGTTGATCATTACGCTTAGCTTCAACTTTTG
>NZ_JBJQIL010000044.1:0-218 GCF_045984185.1 Staphylococcus sp. KUGN1
TTCTTTTTCAAAGAAAGCGATTCGCAGACAATGCGTTGAGTTACTTTAAAGCGAAGTTTACTAGAGTAAATGGGTATTTAAAGTAATGATAACAAAGCAGTATGCAAACGCTTGACTGGAAATAGAACTTGTACATTGAAAACTAGATAAGTAAGTAAAATAGATTTTACCAAGCAAAACCGAGTGAATTAGAGTTTTAAAGCTTGAATTCATAAGAA
>NZ_JBJQIL010000045.1:0-201 GCF_045984185.1 Staphylococcus sp. KUGN1
TTCTATTTCCAGTCAAGCGTTTGCATACTGCTTTGTTATCATTACTTTAAATACCCATTTACTCTAGTAAACTTCGCTTTAAAGTAACTCAACGCATTGTCTGCGAATCGCTTTCTTTGAAAAAGAAGATATGTTGAATGTTGTATAAACATTCAAAACTGAATACAATATGTCAATGTTATTCCTTCATCTTCTACGAAG
>NZ_JBJQIL010000046.1:0-201 GCF_045984185.1 Staphylococcus sp. KUGN1
GTGCATCTGATTCAACATCAGTAAGCGCAAGTGATTCAACGTCAGTAAGCGCAAGTGATTCAACGTCAGTAAGCACATCAGATAGTGCATCAACAAGCACAAGCGTATCTGACTCAAACTCAGTAAGTACATCAGATAGTGCATCAACAAGCACAAGCGTATCTGACTCAAACTCAGTAAGTACATCAGATAGTGCATCAA